>NZ_JAPQES010000020.1 GCF_026735165.1 Clostridium ganghwense
CACGCCGCCAGCGTTCGTCCTGAGCCAGGATCAAACTCTCAATTTAAAAGTTTAATCTTTACTCAAATTTATTGACTGACTGTGTTTCCTTACTTCTGTTTAATTTTCAAAGACCAAATTTTTCATTGCCGCCTTGCGACAGCTTATTCAGTATATCATCTCAACTTGTCCTTGTCAACAACTTTTTTATTTTCTTTAATTGATATTTAGCTGTTAACTTGTCGCCCTTTCGCGACGACAAGGAATATCTTATCATAAAATTTTAATTAGTTATATTGATTATATTGTATTTTATTAAATTATATTCGTTTTTCTATACATTTCTTTATTTTTCTTTATTATTCTTATGATGATACACCAGATAACGTATATAATGAGCTAAGTACATTTTCTACACCTAGTTCCACCTTTTAACCCATATAAATATTAATTTGTTTTATTTACTGCTTACTTTTCCCCCTTTTCTATTCTAATTTTAGTAAATATATTACTAGTAATATGCTTGTAACCACTAACCATATTAAAGACAAATTAGCAAATTGTGTATTAGTAGTTTTTGATATTGCTAAACATATTAATGGTATAATAGGGATTAGGCACAAAATATATTGTTTCTTTGACATACAGTATTACTCCTTATTATTTATTGTGTCAATAAACTTTGTATTTATTATTTGAGAATTAATATAACTTTATGTTTTACTTATCAAATAATTTAGTTATTAATAAAATTATATTTATAAATTTACTCTTTCCTAATCCATCTTCCTATTTCTCCGCATTTGGGGCACTGAATCTTTGTTATATTAAATACATTATTAACGCTAAAAAAAGAATGCTTACTAACCTCATAAATACAATTAACTTTTGAATTTATATTATTACCTATAATCTTATTAAACTTCTTTATATATCCACAATTAGAACATTTCATTTCTTTCATAATTACATGCCTCCTTATAAAATATTTACCTATTTCATAATTTCTTTTTAATAATTATATGCTAAAAAAATAAAAAAATCCCTAAGTCTTAACTCAAGGATTTAAATAATTGCTACTTTTAGGATTTCTGTGAAACAAATATAACCATACCTATCTAAAAATTAGTAAAAAATAAAAACAGTTTTATGCAAACTGTTTTCAATGGTGCAGATAAGGTGTTTTTAACTCCTGCCCCTTGCGTGCAAGGCAGGTGCTGTACCTATTATATAAATGCACCACATTATGTTAATATTAAATAATAACTTGCTCTTACTATTAAGTACTTTTTGATTGATAAATGCATATCTTATATTGTAATTTATAATAATTGAATAAGGGGTTAAAAATATGGGTAAGCACAAACATCATAAGGATAAAGATGGCAGCTCCACACTTTCTCGATCTCATCCATCCCCTCCATTTGTGATTAATACAGGAGGTGCACCTTCTATCAAAACAGGACCTCTTAAAAGTAGACCTCCTGCAAATACTGTGGGCAGACTTTTCTTAGCCACTGACCAAGGCATTCTTTATCATGATACTGGGACACAATGGATACCATTACAACAAGGTCCACCTGGTTCACCTGGAGAACAAGGCCCCCAGGGACTACAAGGTCCACCTGGGAAAGAAGGATTACGTGGTCCACAAGGTTTACGAGGGGAACAGGGACTACCAGGACCACCTGGTCCACAGGGACCCCAAGGCCTACAAGGTCCACCAGGTCCACCTGTAGAACAAAGACCACCAGTATCAGAAACATATCCTTCAACTAGATTTCAGTTAAGCGGTGGAGTAGGCGGAACTTCAAATATATCAATACCACGGCATAGTAGAGTTAATCGGCAGGAAATTTTCATGAATATACCACCAAATAAAAAGCTTATTCTTAAACAAATTAGATTTAAACTACATGAAATTCATACTACGCCAGTTAGACTACTAATAGAAGGACATCCTTCAATTCCATCTGCAATTAATATATATAGATCACAATATGGCTATGGAGAAGAGACTCCAAACTATATATTAACTACTAATAACTCGAGTAATGTTATTAATATAATATTAAAGATTTTCATTGAAAACCGTTTTTCATTTCCAATTCAAATCTCTTATATATCGAGTTGGTGGCTTGATTTAGCTATTGAGTAATAAGGGTTGTTACAAGTTAAAATAAAAACCGTATCTTTTTTCAATGTTAAAATGTACCCTATAGAATAGACACTAAAAAAATCTATTCTATAGGCTATTTTTATGTATAATTATAATGAAAAAATTTAAATTAGGAGTTAATAAAATGAATAATAAATTGTTTTCAAAAGAATAAATTGCACTATTATTAAAAATAACTATATAAAGAGAGTTACTGCAAAAGCAATTACTTATACCGATGTGTTCAAACGTATTTTTATAAAGAAAAATCAATCTGGTAAATTTCCAAAAGAGATATTTGAAGAATGTGGCTTAAACATTGAAATTTTAGGTATTAATAGAATACGTGCATCCGATAAAGGATAGTGTTCTGCATATAAATATGACACTGCAAGATACAAGAAAATGTAACACTGAAAGACCAACTACAAAAGAACTATCTCTAGAAGAAAAAATAAAACCAATAATATTTAAATTTCTAAAATAAAAAAACAGCCTTTTATAAGACTGTTTAATGGTGGAGATAAGGAGATTCGAACTCCTGACCCCCTGCGTGCAAGGCAGGTGCTCTCCCAGCTGAGCTATACCCCCATATATGGTGCAGGTGAAGGGAGTCGAACCCCCATGCCAAAGGCGCTAGATCCTAAGTCTAGTGCGTCTGCCAATTCCGCCACACCTGCATATATAAAATTATAAATGGTGACTCCTAGGGGAATCGAAC
>NZ_JAPQES010000021.1 GCF_026735165.1 Clostridium ganghwense
GGCACGCCGCCAGCGTTCGTCCTGAGCCAGGATCAAACTCTCAATTTAAAAGTTTAATCTTTACTCAAATTTATTGACTGACTGTGTTTCCTTACTTCTGTTTAATTTTCAAAGACCAATTTCTTTCGCCACCTTGTGACAGCTTGTTTAGTATATCATCTCAATTCATACTTGTCAACATTTTTTTTAACTTGTTTAAATTCATACTTCGTTGTTAACCTGTCGTCATTTTGCGACGACAAAGAGTATTTTATCATAAATTTTAGACTTATTTCATCAAATATACTCTATCTATTTAAATTATATTTTATTTTCTATATTTATCTTCATTTTTCTATACTATTCTTATAATGATACACTTGGAAAGGTATAATCAAAGATAATAGTTCCTCACTCATTATCGTAATGTTCTATAGTATCTCCACTACTACTTTTTCGAATAGTATATAAATATTTAGCACCAGTGATTTATTTTATTTCCATAAGCTTATTTTCCTTTATCGCAAACCATAATTTCTCTTAGATTTTTAAATACCCTTGTAGGTTTTATTTCTGATGAATAAAGCTGCTCTTTACAAGTAACTCCTGTTAAAACAAGATAGCAGTAAAGTCCATGATTTACTCCTGTAAGTATGTCTGTATCTAATCTATCTCCAATAATACAGCATTCATTTTTATCACTTCCTAATATATCTAATGCTTCATCTACAATATATTTTTCAGGTTTTCCTATCATAAGCGGTTTTTTATTTGTTGCACATTCAATACTTTTGGCTATTGCTCCAGTATGAGGAACTATTTTATCCCCGTCTGGTATTATATTATCTTCATTAGTACATATAAACTTGGCACCATTCATTATAGCTTGAACTGCTTTTGTCATTTTTTTATAATCAAAATACTTATCATAACCTACTACAACCGCATCAGGATTTTCATCTACAAGCTGAAATCCTCTAATTACAAATTCATTTTTTAAAGCTTCGCTTCCTATTACAAAAACTGTTTTAGCTACTTTATTTTTATACATGTATGCTGCAGTGGCTTGACCTGAAGTCAAAACATTTTTTTCACTAACTTCTATATCCATATTTGCTAATTTATTAACTACTCCTTTTGGATCATTAAATGGACAATTAGTTACAATTAAAAACTTACGATTGTTTTTCTTAAGATAATTAATAAATTCTTTTGCATATTCTATAGGTTCTGCTCCTCTATAAATAGTACCATCTAAATCTATTAAATATTTTAATTCTTTCATTACTCATTCCTCCTAATTTCTATAATCTCATATTATTTAATATTTCTCCCATGTTATCTAAATTCTTAGAAGCCATATTATACTTTTTAGCTACAATACAAGTATATAAACTATCTAAAAGTACAATTTGAGCAATGCGTGAAACAACTGCTTCCTTCATAAATTTAGTTTCAACTGTAGAAGTTATGAGTTTTATATCAGCTATATCTGTTATTGGAGAATCTAAAAAACTAGTACAACAAATTACTTTAGCACCTTTATCTTTTGCGATTTTAAGAGTATTTATAGTCTCCTTTGTTCTACCTGTATGAGAAATTCCAACTGCTACACAATCTTTATCAAGCATATTAGCTGAAACTTTGCTAATATGAGAATCTATTGCTGCGTATGCTGGTAATCCAATTCTCATAAATCTATAGTATGCATCCATCGCTATAGTAGCTGAAGTACCCACTCCATAAAATTCGATTCTTTTTGCACTAATTAAAGCATTAACTGCCTTATCTAATTCTCTTTCATCTAACATGTCACTAGAATCTTTAAGTGCTTTTATACTAGAATCAAAAACCTTTGAGGCTATTATATATGGACTATCCTTTTTATTTATATCTTGTAATATAGACTCTTCTGATTTTTGTATGTTTTTTGCCAAGTTTATTTTTAATTGAGTAAAACCATTAAACCCTAGTTTTTTACAGAATCTAACTATACTAGAATCTGCAACTCCTATTTCTCTTGAAATTTGTGCTACAGTCATATTAATAATATTTTCTGACTGTTTTAAAATAAAATCTGCTATTCTCTTCTCACCTTCATGCATGGCAGGATATAAACTTTTTATTATAACTGTACAATTCATTTCATTTTTCACAATAAATCTCCTAACAATAAAATAATTCAATTTTAATCTTATATTTCCTAATTATAACACTTTGAAAAATTTTATTCAATATAATATTATGTTATACGGAATTTTATTCCTTGTGCATTGCAAAATCCCCAATTTAATTCAATTATATTAGCTATTCTAATAAAAATTATACCTTACTACAATTCCCTACTAATTATTTCATCAAAAATTTCATAGAAGATTTAGATTTATATTTAAATGTTACTTACATAATTAATAGTATGTAAGTATGCCTTATATACCATTTGAAATTAACAAAAAAATAAAAAAACAGTCTTATACAAGACTGTTTTCAATGGTGGAGATAAGGAGATTCGAACTCCTGACCCCCTGCGTGCAAGGCAGGTGCTCTCCCAGCTGAGCTATACCCCCATATGGTGGA
>NZ_JAPQES010000022.1 GCF_026735165.1 Clostridium ganghwense
ACAATAACATCTCCAATATTTACAGGTGCTTTAACACTTAGTCCTTTTAATGCTTTTACACATTCAAAAATCTTATCTTTTGGTATATCGCCTTCTGTTTTTACAGGAACAACAGTAAGTTGTCCTCCTTCAACTAAAACTGATGAAGTTACAATTCTAGTAGGGTTTGTACATTCTTTTTCAGCATAAGCCTTTCCTCTTGGACAAATATTTCCTGTAACCTTTGTTACTGCTTTACCTTCTATTTCAACTTCTAGGTTGCATCCCATTGGGCAACCTATACATATTAATTCTCTTACAGCCATTTTTATTCTCCTTCCACTTTAACAGTAATCTTTTTACAGTTAGGATATTTTTCAAACATCGCTTTATTAAGTTTTACTGTTTCCATTTCTCCAGGTGCTAAAACCTTTTTCTTTCTGTGCACTTCTCTTTCACCATCGAAATATACAGAAATATAGCTATCTGAAAATACGTTTCTTACTCTGAATCTTACATCTATAGTGTTATCAACATTACCTGCATTTATTGTCTTAGGAACTGTATAACCTACTCCATTTTCAGCTACTAATTCTATAGTGTTATTTCCTTCAACTCTTTTTCCTTTTATATAATCAGCTGCATTTTTACCAGCGTTATAGCTTTCTTCTGTAACAAAATCAACTAGATCATGAACGTGAAGCACGTTACCACAAGCAAATATTCCTTCTACATTTGTTTGCATTCTTTCATCTACTTCTGGTCCACCTGTTACTCCTAATTTAACTCCTGCTGTTCTTGAAAGTTCATTTTCAGGAAGTAGCCCTACTGATAAAAGTAATGTATCACATTTGATATATTCTTCTGTTTCCTTTATTGGTTTTAAGTTTTCATCAACTTTAGCTATAGTAACTCCTGTTACTCTATCTTTACCTTCTATATTTGTTATTGTGTGAGCTAATTTTAGAGGTATTCCATAGTCATCTAAACATTGAACTATGTTTCTCTTAAGTCCTCCTGAGTATGGCATAAGCTCAACTACTGCTTTTACCTTTGCTCCTTCAAAAGTCATTCTTCTTGCCATTATAAGTCCGATATCTCCTGATCCTAGGATTACAACTTCTTTTCCTGGCATTTTTCCTTCTATATTTACAAATTTTTGTGCTGTACCTGCTGAATATATCCCTGAACATCTTGCCCCTGGTATATTTATAGCTCCTCTTGGTCTTTCTCTACATCCCATAGCTAGAACTATAGCTTGTGCTTTTATTTCTATAATTCCATCTTCCTCATTAATTGCTGTTATAATCTTATCTTCACTTACATCTATTATCATAGTATTTAGTCTATATGGTATTTTCATTTCTTCTACTTTATCAACAAATCTTTGAGCATATTCTGGTCCTGTAAGTTCTTCTTTGAAAGTGTGAAGTCCAAAACCGTTGTGGATACATTGGTTAAGTATTCCACCCATGCTTGAATCTCTTTCTAATATTAAAATATTGTCTATTCCTTCTTCTTTGGCTTTTATAGCAGCTGCAAGTCCTGCTGGACCTCCACCAAGTATAACTACATCATATTGTTGCATATCAAAACCTCCAATGTTTTTTATTAAATATCTTCTTTAATTTCCCCTACTAAAACTTTAGAATCTTTACCAAACTTAGTTACTTCAGTACGTGGGATATCTAATTCTTCAGATAAAATTTCTACTATTCTATTTGAGCAGAAACCAGATTGACATCTTCCCATTCCAGCTCTTGTTCTTCTCTTTACTCCATCTAAAGTTTTTGCTCCTAGAGGTCTTCTTATTGCGTTTCTTATTTCTCCTTCAGTAACTGTTTCACATCTACAAACTATTTTTCCGTATGTTTTATCTTCTTTTACAAGTTCTCTTCTTTCATCATTGTTCATTTCTCTGAACTTTGGTATACCCTTTCTTATTGGGTTAAAGTTTTCATTCTTCTCTGGTGATAATTTTTCAACAACTATTCCAGCAATTTTTTCTGCTATTGCAGGAGCACTAGTAAGTCCTGGTGATTCTATGCCTAATGCATTGATGAAGTTTTCAGCATCTTCGGCTTCTCCTATAATAAAATCACTACCATCTTCATGAGCTCTTAATCCAGCAAAAGAAGTTATAACTTGTCTATGTGGTATTGTTTTTATTGTAAGTGGTGCTTTTTCTATAACTGATTCCAAACCTGCTCTTGTAGTATCTACATTTGTTTTATCATCAATATCTTCTGATGTTGGTCCCATAAGTAAGTTTCCATCAACTGTTGGAGTAACTAAAACTCCTTTACCCATTTTAGTTGGTAATTGGAATAAAGTTCTTGA
>NZ_JAPQES010000024.1 GCF_026735165.1 Clostridium ganghwense
TGTTAGGCACGCCGCCAGCGTTCGTCCTGAGCCAGGATCAAACTCTCAATTTAAAAGTTTAATCTTTACTCAAATTTATTGACTGACTGTGTTTCCTTACTTCTGTTTAATTTTCAAAGACCAATTTAGTTTGTGTCGTTCTTGACGACAAAAACTATTTTATACTGTTTTTATATATTTGTCAACACTTTTTTACAACTTTTTTTTATTTTCTTCTGATATTTTATTTGTTAAAAGAATTTTATCAATGAAACCTATGGATTTTTCTAGCTTTTATCGTTATTTAAATAGTTTGTTATTAATGTCTTTTAGGTATTTTACATCCTATTTTATATTTATTTTTTAATAATCCCTACTTTAGTTATATAATATTTATTACTTTATACATTTATAAATAATATTGATATCACAACTAACAATTAGGATAGATTTTTTACCTAATAATAAAAATTAATTATCTTGCTTAAACATTATCATTAATGTATTTGAGCAGAAAAGTAATAGAATGATAATATAGAAATAAAAAATCATCATATATATACATAAAAACAAATCATAAATAAAAAGAATTTAATATTTCAAAATTAAAATAAAAAAAACAGCCTTTTATAAGACTGTTTTTAATGGTGGAGATAAAGAGATTCGAACTCTTGACCCCCTGCGTGCAAGGCAGGTGCTCTCCCAACTGAGCTATACCCCCATATGGTGGACCTTCAGGGACTCGAACCCCGGGCCTACCGGTTATGAGCCGGTTGCTCTAACCAACTGAGCTAAAGATCCATTTTTACCTGGCGACGACCTACTCTTCCACACCGTCTCCAGTGCAGTACCATCGGCGCTTTGAAGCTTAACCTTCGTGTTCGGTATGGGAACGGGTGTTACCTTCAAGCCATAACCACCAGATTTATACTATTTCTTTCTTACAGATACAAATTATATCATCATGATATATATTTGTCAAGACTTTTTTGAAAAAAATATTTATTATTCTTTCAAAATTGCACAGTGAATTTAATTATTGATCAAGCCCTCGACCTATTAGTATTGGTCAGCTGAATGCATTACTGCACTTACACCTCCAACCTATCAACCTGGTAGTCTTCCAGGGGT
>NZ_JAPQES010000025.1 GCF_026735165.1 Clostridium ganghwense
TCTTTTCAGGTTTTGCTTCATGATACATTGCTAATGCTGCTGCTGGAAGTCCAAACATCATGAATGGGAATTTACCAGTCATAAATGTTCCTGCTGTAAATGGTACTCCATCCTTTAATTGAGCAAAGAATATAGCTTGGTCTCCATTTACTAACTGTCCTGCTTGATTTGTATATTCACCAAATTGGAACCAGAATGGGTTATAGAAAATATGATGTAATCCAAATGGTATTAACGCACGTTCTATTACACCAAATATAAATGCTGCTGCTGTTTTGTTTGCATCAATCATGTTATGAGAGAATGCATTTAAGCCATGTTGAATTGGTGGCCATACAAATGTCATAGCAATACCTACTACTACTGCTACTACTGCTGTAACGATTGGTACAAATCTCTTTCCTGCAAAGAATCCTAAATATGGTGGCAGTTCAATGTTATAATATTTTTTATATACTTGCGCTGCTATAATACCGATAATAATACCACCGAATACACCTGTTTGCAATGTAGGAATTCCTAAAACACTTGCAAAAGCAGGGTCTTTTGTAGCTAATACTTCAGGAGTAACTCCTGTAAGTAGTCCCATAGTAACATTCATTATTAAGAAACCAACTATTGCTGCAAGTCCTGCAACACCTTCTCCTCCTGCTAAACCTACTGCAACTCCTACTGCGAATAATAATGAAAGATTACCAAAAATAATTCCTCCTGATTGTTCCATAACTTTAGCAAATGCTTG
>NZ_JAPQES010000026.1 GCF_026735165.1 Clostridium ganghwense
GTTCCCATACCGAACACGAAGGTTAAGCTTCAAAGCGCCGATGGTACTGCACTGGAGACGGTGTGGAAGAGTAGGTCGCCGCCGGGTAAGTTTAAAGCACTAAGCAAAGGCTTAGTGCTTTTTTATTATGTAGAAAAGTATAGATTTTATGTTGAGATTTGTATCACTTAAAGTATTTATACAATCATATTTAAAGGTTTATGCAGAAGATATTTTTAAAATGATGAATTTAGTTTTTTACAGAATCTCAAGAACACTAATATAAAAAGGAAGTATTTAAATCTGGTCTAGTATTAGGCTGGATTTTTTATTTTTTAAAAAAAATTTAAAAGTAAATGAAAGATTTAATTCTTCAAATTTACTTTTAAAACTTAGGCACAACGGCTAAATTTGCTTAAATAGTATGTATACTTATCCTTGTGTATCAATGTGAGAAAGATCTATATTTAGTCAATAAAATAGAGGATAATAGAGTTAATTTAATTTAATGAGATATATAGTGAGTTTTGAAATGAATATTTATGATAAGATATTCCTTGTCGTCGCGAGAGTGGCGATGAGGAAACAACAAAGTATGAATTTAAGGAATTTAAGAAAATTCAAAAGATTCAAAAAAGTTGTTGACAAAGAAAAGTTCAGGTGATATACTGAATAAGCTGTCGCAAGGCGGCGATAAAAAATTTGGTCTTTGAAAATTAAACAGAAGTAAGGAAA
>NZ_JAPQES010000027.1 GCF_026735165.1 Clostridium ganghwense
CATCACAGGCTATGTGCGCCTACGCGAAGCTTATCGCAGCTTGTCACGTCCTTCATCGGCTCCTAGTGCCAGGGCATTCACCGTGCGCCCTTTGTAGCTTGATCTTTTAATCAGCACATCTAAATTACATTTAGATGTTTTATTTCTAGGTTATTTCTATATTCACTGTGCAATTTTCAAAGAACAAAAATGGTGGGTCTAAATGGACTCGAACCATCGACCTCACGCTTATCAGGCGTGCGCTCTAACCAGCTGAGCTATAGACCCATATTCACTCTATTAAAGTGATATAAATATTAAATTTGTGGTGGAGATAAGGAGATTCGAACTCCTGACCCCCTGCGTGCAAGGCAGGTGCTCTCCCAGCTGAGCTATACCCCCACTGTAAATCAACAACCGACAATACCTCTTGTAAAACCAATTATTGATAATACATAAGCCTAACTTTCTTTTGAAAAACCTTAGTCTTTCAAAATTAAACAGAATTAAGTAACAGAGTCGTCAAATGGAAGCTTTGCTTCCGTTTCTCCCTAGAAAGGAGGTGATCCAGCCGCAGGTTCTCCTACGGCTACCTTGTTACGACTTCACCCCAATCATCAATCCCACCTTCGACCGCTGGCTCCAAAAG
>NZ_JAPQES010000028.1 GCF_026735165.1 Clostridium ganghwense
TAGTATCTACATTTGTTTTATCATCAATATCTTCTGATGTTGGTCCCATAAGTAAGTTTCCATCAACTGTTGGAGTAACTAAAACTCCTTTACCCATTTTAGTTGGTAATTGGAATAAAGTTCTTGAGGCCATATCTCCTACTGCTTTATCAAATAGTAGGTATTCTCCTTTTCTGCCAGTAATGTTGTATTTCTTTTCGCTTACCATGTTATTTAACTTGTCCGCATAAAGACCAGCTGCATTTATAACTAATTTAGTTTCTATATAACCTTTGTTAGTTTTTAATACATAGCTTTCTTCTTTTTTATCTATCTCTTGTACTTCTGTTTCAAACTTGAATTCTACTCCATTACTGTAAGCGTTTTCTCCAAGGGCAATTGTAAACTCATATGGACATACAATTCCGCCTGTAGGAAGTGTTAATACAGCCATAACTTTATCTGATAAATTTGGCTCTAACTTCAAAGCATCTTCTCTGTTTAATATTTCCATCGTATCTGGTACACCGTTTACAAGACCATGTTGTCTCATTTCTTCTAATTTATCGATATCCTTTTCA
>NZ_JAPQES010000029.1 GCF_026735165.1 Clostridium ganghwense
TGATTGGGGTGAAGTCGTAACAAGGTAGCCGTAGGAGAACCTGCGGCTGGATCACCTCCTTTCTAGGGAGAAACGGAAGCAAAGCTTCCATTTGACGACTCTGTTACTTAATTCTGTTTAATTTTGAGAGACTAATAAAAAACTGTTGACATTTTAATGGTTTTCTGTTAAAATAGTTTCTCGTGAGATGACATGGGGGTATAGCTCAGCTGGGAGAGCACCTGCCTTGCACGCAGGGGGTCAGGAGTTCGAATCTCCTTATCTCCACCATAAGCAAATATCTAAACATTTGATTTGCGATAGTTGCTCACATGAAATAAATATGGGTCTATAGCTCAGCTGGTTAGAGCGCACGCCTGATAAGCGTGAGGTCGATGGTTCGAGTCCATTTAGACCCACCATTTTGTTCTTTGAAAATTGCACAGTGAATATAGAAATAACCTAGAAATAAAACATCTAAATATAATTTAGATGTGCTGATTAAAAGATCAAGCTACAAAGGGCGCACGGTGAATGCCCTGGCACTA
>NZ_JAPQES010000003.1 GCF_026735165.1 Clostridium ganghwense
CTATTGCTGCAAGTCCTGCAACACCTTCTCCTCCTGCTAAACCTACTGCAACTCCTACTGCGAATAATAATGAAAGATTACCAAAAATAATTCCTCCTGATTGTTCCATAACTTTAGCAAATGCTTGAAACCAATGTACATTTAACGCTGGAACAGCTGATAAAAATTGTGGATTTTGGAACATATTACCAAAAGCAAGCAATAAACCTGCTGCTGGTAGTAATGCAACTGGTAACATTAATGCTTTACCTACTTGTTGCAAAACACCAAATGATTTTTTAAACATATGATTTTCTCCTTCCTCATTATTTTGTTGGTCATTTTATTGTGTTAACCAAAACATAAAAGGCATGAACAATAGTAACAAAGATTAAACTCATATTTAGTATTTGTATTACCCTTAAACTTATACAGTTAAAAATAACTAACTGCATAAATCCAATTATAAAAATCCCCTCTTGGAACTTTATAATTATAATACAAATAATAAATATAACTTCATCTTATTTATTACCATTGGTCATGCCTTGCCTGATCGAATCAGTAACACGCAAATGTCCAATTCAAAATACATAATATTATTAAATTTTATAAAAATTACATATGACATTACCTGTCTACGTTTACAGTATAGCACGTCATTTATAATTTTTCAATACTGAAAAACATAATTTTTATTTTCAAAAAATTTTCATATAAGTCAAACATTGTTTTGTATTTTCAAATAATTATATTATATTTCTATGAAAATTCTAATAAAAATTAGGTATGCAGGACTATATCAAAAACACTCCCACATACCTGTAATCTATTTTTTTCTGTTCAGTTCATCTATTACTCTTTTTATTGTATTAAATATCAATCCCAGCCCTATCAATACAAACACTATATATACTTTTTTCTTATTGGCTGGATTGTTTATAAACTGAAGAATTTTATCCATTTCCATCTCTCCAGAAATACTTAATTATTTATTAAGCTTCTTGTAAAAATGCATGGTATCCTCTCATTGTTTCGTATACATCAGCTTTACTTACAACTTCCCATGGAGCATGCATGTTTTGTACTGCAACACCACAATCTATAACTTCCATACCATATTCAGCAAGTATATACGCTATAGTTCCACCGCCGCCTTGGTCTACTTTTCCAAGTTCAGATGTTTGCCATGATACATTATGTTTTTCCATCATAGCTCTTATTTGTGCTATATACTCAGGATTCGCATCATTGCAGCCTGATTTTCCTCTTGCTCCTGTGTACTTATTAAATACTATACCTTTTCCAAAGTAAGCACAATTTCTCTTTTCCATTACTGATGGATAGTTTGGATCATAAGCAGCACTTACATCTGATGATAACATTTTAGAATTTGAAAGCGCACGTCTAACCTTTAGTTCATTGTAATCTCCGCAAAGATTCATAACTTCTGCTACTACATTTTCAAAGAATCTAGAGTGCATTCCTGTAGCACCAATACTTCCAACCTCTTCTTTATCAACTAAAAGAGTTACACAAGTTTTTGTTGGATTTTGCATTTTAAGCATTGCTTCAAAAGATGTAAATGAGCATACTCTGTCATCATGACCATAAGCCATAACCATACTCTTATCAAGTCCATAATGTCTTGCAGCACCAGCTGGAACTACTTCAAGTTCTGCTGATACAAAATCTTCTTCATCTATATCATATTTTTCGTTTAATATCTTTAATATGTTTTGTTTCACTCTGCTTTTAGCTTCTTTATCTTCAATTGGCATACTTCCAACTAAAATATTTAAATCTTCACCTTCAATTCCTTTAGCTAACTTCTTTTGAAGTTGATCTGCTGATAAATGAACCAATAGGTCTGAAATACCTACCACTGGATCATTAGCATCTTCTCCTATAACAACATTTACAACAGTTCCATCCTTCTTAATCATAACTCCGTGAATAGCAAGAGGTAATGTTACCCATTGATATTTTTTAATTCCACCATAGTAGTGAGTATCAAGTAATGCTAAGTCTGTATCTTCATATAATGGATTTTGTTTTAAATCTAGTCTTGGAGAATCAACATGAGCTCCAAGTATTCTCATTCCTTTTTCAAAACTTTCACTTCCTATTGTAAACATAGCTAAAGTTTTGCCCATGTTATTTCCATATACTTTGTCTCCAGCCTTAAGACTGCCATTTTCTTTTATTAAATCATCTATATTTTTATATCCTGCTTTTTCTGCAAGTACTATAAATTCGTCTATGCATTCTCTTTCTGTTTTACATTTTGACATAAAATTTATGTATCTATCATTTAATTCAAATACTTTTTCTAAATCTTCCTTAGAATATTTGTCCCAAGCATATTCATATTTTTTTTCTAAACTCTTTTTCTTTTCCATTTTCTTTCCTCCTATATAGTTGTATTATAAGAATATATAGTCTATTTAAGTCACATTATCCATTATACCATAAATTTTCAAATGAAAAAGTTTACTTGTATATTATCACCAACCAAATTTATTTAGCACGCTTAGTTTTTACTTTTTAGTTATTAATTATTCTATCTACCAAAACATCAAGTTCATCCTTAGGAACTTTGTCCATAACTTGAAAATCATAAGCTAAGGCAAGCTTTACTGTATATTGATTAAGATTTTTTAAAAATCTATCGTAAAACCCTCCCCCATAGCCTACCCTTCCTCCAAAATTATCGAAAGCTACTCCTGGAACTAATACTAAATCTATATTTTTTTCATCTATTTCATGTTTAAAGCTTTCAGGTTCTAAAATTCCATAAGCTCCCTTTTTTAATTCCATTAAGTTCTTTATTTGAACTGCCTTCATACCCTTTTCTTTTGAAATAACCTTAGGAACACATATATACTTATTATCTTTCAATGCATAATCTATAATTTTATGCGTATCTACTTCACCAGAAAAACTTACATATACAAAAATATATTTAGCCTCATTATATTCCTTACTGTTTATTAATTTACTAAATATAGAAATATCTAAAATTTCTTTTTCGCCGTTCCTCATTAAAGCTCTTTTTCTTTTTATATGCTCTCTTATCTCTTCTTTACTTTCCATTACCAAACATTTCTTCCATTCTTTTATCAATCGTTTCTACTGGAGATACCTTAGATACTAAACCATATCTATAATTTGCAGCAGCTGCTTCTATGATAACTGCTATATTTCTACCTGGTCTTATAGGTACAGTTATTTTTTTAACTGGAATATCTAATATATCTAAATATTGTTTATCAGTGCCTAATCTATCATAATTTTGCTCAGCTTTCCATTGTTCTAAGTATATTACAAAATCAATAGTTTTTTCTTCCAATACTGAACTCAATCCATAAAGAGCTGGCACATCAATTATTCCCATTCCTCTAACTTCCATCATACCTGAAGTTATATATGGTGCTGTTCCATGTAAATTGCCATCTATTTCTTTTATGTCTACTGCATCATCCGCAACTAATCTATGACCTCTTTTTATAAGTTCAAGAGCAGTCTCACTTTTTCCTATACCACTTTCTCCAGTTATCAATATACCAATACCATATACATCCACTAAAACACCATGTAATCTAGTTTCAGGTGCAAGTTCAGAATCAAGATAATTTTTAAGTCTTGTTACCACTTGTGTAGTCAATAATTTACTTCTAAGTACCCATCTATTATTAAGCTTAGCATGTTCTATAAACTCATCATGAGGTTCTAAACCTCTAGCTATAATAATGCATGGTGTTTCAAATTTAAAAAACTTTCTCATTCTCTTTTTTATAACTTCAATCTGCATCGTTTCTAAAAAGCTCCACTCAGCTTTCCCTACTATTTGAACTCTTTCATTAGCAAAATAGCTGTAGTATCCCGCAAATTGAAGTCCTGGTCTATTTATATCACTAGTTCTAATTTCTGCTCCTGCTTTACCTTCTACTAATACTTCAAGATCTAAATCTTCAACTAATTTTTCAACTGTTATCGCCATTCTTTTTCCTCTCTTTTCTAGTTTTCTAATCTAAATTTTAATACTGCTTTATATAATTGTTTTTTATATATTTTACAATATAATAAAACTTTTATCCATAATTTTATACATAAAATAACTTCTTATATACTTAATATGCACCATAAATCTTTCTTAAACTCATATTAAAAATAAAAAAACGACCACAAACAAGTAAAATCGTATTTGTAGTCGTTAAAATTCTTTTTGTTTTATTTATAAAAGACAAGTTCTATTTATATGATGTATAGCTTCAACAAATCTTATTGTTCTAGTTTTAGATCTCATAACAACTGAATGAGTTGTAGCTGTATCATTTTTAGAATACACTACTCCTTTTAACAAATCACAATCTGTTAAAGCTGTAGCTCCAAAATATACGTCATCAGATTTCACTAAATCATCTATTGTTAATACCTTATTCACATCTTCTATACCCATAGCGATACATCTTTCTCTTTCTTCTTCTGTATGAGGTTCAAGAATTGCTTGCATTTCTCCACCCATACACTTAATTGCTGCAGCTGCTATAACACCTTCTGGTGCTCCACCTGTTCCGATCATTATATCTATTCCAGTGTTTTCAAATCCACATGCTAAAATAGCAGCAACATCACCTTCTCCAAACATCTTTACTCTAGCTCCAATTTCTCTTGCCTGTTCTACTATATAATTATGTCTGTCTCTTTCTTGAACAATTACAGTTAATTCCGTTATATCTTTATGTAAAGCTTTTGCTACATTTAACATATTTTCTTTTGGTGATTTATTAATATCTATAACACCCTTTGCTCCTTCTCCAACAGCAATCTTTTTCATATACATATCAGGTGCATGCAAAAGACTTCCTTTAGGTCCCATTGCAACAACAGCTATAGAGTTAGGTAATCCTTTTGCAATAAGAACTGTCCCATCAATAGGATCTACCGCAATATCCATCGCTGGCATATTTTCATCGCCTATACCTACTTTTTGTCCAATATACAGCATTGGAGCTTCATCAAGTTCTCCTTCTCCAATTACAACTGTTCCACAAATCGGCATCATATTAAATGCATCTTCCATTCCATTAACAGCTTCTTGGTCAGCAGCATTTTTATCTCCTCTTCCCATAAACTTTGATCCTCTAAGAGCAGCTGCCTCTGTAACTCTAACTAATCCCATAGCTATATCTGTATTAATCATATTAATAACCTCCACCTTTCCGTTTTAACATCCTAATTTTATAAATAAACATTTTCATAATTATTTTTTCTTTTTATCATCTTATTCTGTCAATATATCTTATAATCATATATATATATAATCACATATATCTAATCCCGTTAAATATTATATCACATTTCTTGATTTATACAAGATTATTACACAATATTTCAATGTATATGTTTACAAGTTATATCTTTTAAAGTTTTTTGTATTATTTTTGCTATATTTTTCATGAATATGTTTATTTTTTCCATTAATTATTCATATTTAATATATTATGATACGCAAAAATAAGCACAAGCCATAAAACATAGCTTGTGCTTATTTATATATTACTTGCAATTTTGTATATTTTTTCAAAAATTCTAGGATTATTTTCCACTGGATTGTTATCAGTATCAGATACATATAATTTTTCTGTTATGTCTCCATTTATACTTTTTATAAAGTATTTAAATATGTTTTCCATAGGTTTAAACATATCTTTCCATTCACTCCCTGCATTTAAAAACAACATCCCTTTCTTACTCTTATTAGAATCTTTATATTTTAATATGTATGTTTTACTCCAATAAACCTGAGTTCTGTCTATTATATTTTTAAATGTTCCTGGATAAGAGGCAAAATACATAGGAGAGAATACAATTATGTTATCACATTCATTAATTCTTTTATAAATAGATGTCATATCATCTTTTAATGAACATTCTCCTTCATGAGTGTAACAAAATTTACAATCAATGCAAGGTTTAACATTTACATCATAAGAATAAATTATGTGAACTTCTCCCTTTAAACCTTTTAGAAAAGTATCTAGCATAGCTTGTGTATTTCCATTTTTATTAGGTGACGCCATAAATATCAAACTCTTCAAACTCTATATCACTCCACATTATAATTTTAATTCTGCTAAAATATCTTCAATATCAAATTCCTCTTCAGAAAATGCTACAATAAATTCATTCTGTTCTTCTTCTTCGTCTATATCATAAGAAATATATTGTGCTAGTAAATCAAATTCTTCAGTAGCTTCTTCTATTATTTCCCCGACATTGTCTTCTGCTAAGTCATTTAAATATGGTATAAAAAATTGTTCTTTCCATACCTCACCATTTTCTACATCATCACTTTCATCAGTTGCATAACTCTTAGCTGCTGATATCTCAGCTTTATCAAAGTCATAAAAAAATCTTAACATAAATATTTCTTCTTTATAATTTATTTCTTCCACATCATTAAGCCCGTTATCTGATAAAAACTCTCTTATCTCTCTTTTATTCATTTTAATCACTCCTCATTATATCTAGTGCAGTACACCCTACACAGATTAATTTTACATTATTATATTATCATAATAATAAAAAAATATGATTAATTTTCAAAAATAGTATCTGATTACTTTTAACATACCATTCTATATATATTATTTAGATTCTTAAAGATAGTATATCTTATTACTTCTTAATAATGCTAAAAATTATCACTCAAAGAGTAAATTTATTGATTAATAGTTATAAATCTTAAATTATTTAAAAAACTTGAAAATTTATCGATAAACTTATAGAATAAAAAAGGATTTTGACAAAAAATATCGAATATGATGTAAGACTAAAAATTCAATATATAAATAAAGGTAGATATATAACGATAATAGCAAACTTATCGAAAGATAAGGACGCAAAAACATGGGTCTAAGGTAAATAAATTACTATGATTGCCAGTTTGCCGAAACATATAAATACAAATTATTATTGTAAAAATGTTAAAGCAAAGGTATCTATTAATTATAGATACCTTTTATGTTTATGAATTAAATTCAATCCCTTCTATATTGGTACATCAGAAAATTTTTTGCAGCTTAATAAAAGTAAATTAGGGAGATTTTATATGAAGAAAATAAAATTTATTAACAAAATTAGAGTTAGGATAACAGGTGCAATGATTTTATGTTCTCTTATTATGGCGTTATTAATAAGTATTATCGGCATACTTACAAACTATAATTTTTTGAAGAGAGAAATCGTTGGAAAATTGACATTACTTCCGCAGAATTATTCTAATAGTTTTAACTCTGATTTTAAAGGAATTGAAAGTTCAGTAAATACTTTACAACATTATACTGCTGCAACATTCGACTTGAAAAACTTCAACAAAAATCCTAATGAGTATATTAAACAATATGAAAAAATGATGGATTCCATAATTAAAAAAATTGCTAAAGATGCAAATAAAGCTCAAGGAATACATACAACCAATGGAGTAGAAGCAGTATATTTTACTTTTAATCCTGAGTTGACAGAAGATGTACATGAGATTTGGTATGCTGATGCTGAAAAAAATGGAACGTTAAAAAAATTAAATCCTGATCCAGATCCTGCCGATCCTTATATAGAAGATTTTTATCCTAATAACGATGAGATGCGTTGGTATTATGATCCTATAAAAGAAAAAAAAGGTGTATGGAGCGCTCCTTATGAAGAAGTTGATTTAAACATAGATATTATTTCTTATACTGAACCAGTATTTAAAGATGATGTTTTAGTTGGTATTGTAGGTATGGACATTAATATAGATGCAATGAAAAATACGATAAAAAACATGAAAATATATGATACTGGATATGCTTTTTTAATGAATAATCAATATGAATTTTTAATTCATCCTACTTTTAAAACTAAAGATAATTTACAATCAATAGAAAATGGTAATTTAAAATTTATGATAGAAGAAATAGGCAAAAAAAATTCAGGAATTATCGAATATGAATTTAAAGGGAAAAAAATATTAGGTTATTCTCATTTATCCAATAGTTGGATTTTAGGTTTTACAATACCTTTAAATGAAGTCTATTCACCATTAGAAAAACAACTTTTTCTAATTATAATATCAACACTTTTATCAATTTGTATTATCACACTAATTTCATTACATATTGGAAAATCAATTGCAAAACCTATTGTGAAAATTACACACTTGATTAAAAATACAGCTAAATTTAATTTTACTGACAATAACTCTTTGAAACTTTTATCTCAAAATACTGATGAAATAGGCATAATGGCAAAAGAAATGTTGAATATGCAAAATATATTAAAAGAAACAGGGGTAGATAAGGCTGCAAAATTACAAAGACAGTCCTTACAAAACGAATTTCCTCTTCCTAATAAAATTAATATGGAGGTAATTTATACTCCATCCAAAACAGTTGGTGGTGACTTTTACCATATAGAAAAGATAAATGATCATCTAGTTATAGGAATAATATGGGATGTAAGTGGTAAAGGTGTTACAGCGGCACTTTATACTTATGCATTTAATGTTTTATTCCATGAATCGGTATTAGATAATCAAACCCCTGCCGGCATAATTCATGATTTAAATATTAAAGTATCCGACTTTCTTGGAGAAACATATATTGCAGCTTGCTGCTTTAGTTTTAATTTTAAAAATAACGAAACGCAAGTGGTCGGTGCCGGCATTAATCAGTTTATCTTTCAAACTAATAATCATAAATGTGAAGAAAGAATTGTTAAAGGTCCTTTTCTTGGTATGTTTGAAAATAGTATATTTGACGAACAAATAATTCATTTTAAATCAGGGGATAGATTTTACTTCTTTACCGATGGATTAGAATTTATATTTGATAATGATAAACTAAAAGAAAACTATCTTAAAACAAATTCAATAACTGAATTCAAAAATCATCTAAATATTGATTTAAATGCTATGTATACTGATATGGAAGGACTAAAAGATGATTGTACAATGCTTGCATTAGAGATAAAGTGAGGTGATAATTAGTTGGAGATAAAAAGAAATGAATTTATTTTATTGGGTTTAGAAAAATATAAAGAGATTATTGATAACATTGTTACTGATTTAAATGCTTTTAACCACTATTTTGATATTAGATTAATACTTACAGAAGCTTTAACAAATGTTTTTAAATATGGAAATAAGAATAGAATCGATAAACCTATTTACTTAAGATATATCTATAATGGTACAAAGGTAAAGTTTGAGCTAGAGAGCTCAGAAAATATACTTAAAAATGTAACTATTCCAGATAAATTATCAGATGATGATTTATTAAAAGAGAACGGGAGAGGATTATTTCTAATGAAGTGTTTTGCAGATAAAATTAACTTAAAAGACAATATTTTAATTATAGAAAAATCTTTAACTGAAGAATTCAACTTGAAAATGGAGGATAAAAATGAAAGTAAGTCTAAAAACTAAATTAGTCTCGATGTTCTTTATATTTATATCAATTCCACTTATTACTTTAGGGGTTGTTTCTCATAATATGTCTTCACGTTCAATACAGCATATAACCGAAGAAGAACTAAGAGAAATTACTATGGAAACAGGAGATGCCATAAATGAAACTGTAGATTCAGTAAATAAGTATATTCAACTTCTAAGTCATAATGAAGATTTAGCTAGATTTTCAGCTGGAGATAGCACACTTAGTTCCAAAGTTTTTAAATATTTATCAAAACTGCAAAACGAGAATAATGATCATATAGAAAAGTTAATTATTACAGATACTTTAGGTAAAGGTATTATTAGTAGTGAAAATGAAAATTATGATGTTAATTTAAGTGATTGTGACTATGTACAAGATGCTTTAAAAGGCTCTGCAACTGAAAGTCAAATTATATTATCTAAGGTTACAAATAAACCTGTAATCGCAATTACCTATCCTCTAATGCTTGACGGTAAGGTTGTAGGTACAATAACTGGAACTATTAGATTCGAAAAAATTTCTAATCATGCTTCTGAAGTAAAGATAGGTAAGAATGGATATGCCTATATGATTGATAAGAATGGGTTAATTGTATATCATCCTAAAAGTGAAAAAATTTTCAAAGAAAATGTAGGTGATATAAATAATGCGGAATTAAAATCTCTAGTAGATAAAATAAAATCTGGTGAAAGTGCTGAAGGCTATTATACCTATGAAGGAATTCGTAAATTTGTAAGATTTATTCCAGCCAATAAATGGGTTGTAGCAGTAACCGCTGAATACAATGAATATATGTCTGCAGCAACAAAAATTAAAAAAGATACAATAATAATAACTATATTATCATTACTCATTTCAATACTTTTAGCTTATTTTCTAACAACAAGAAATATAATAAATCCAATTAAAGCTTTAGAAAACTTAATGATTAAAGCAGGTGATGGAGATTTAACAGTTAGAGCTAAAATAACTACAAAGGATGAGATACAAACTTTAGGTGAATACTTTAATGAAATGATTGAACAACAAGCAAATATAATAAGTAATGCTAGAAAGGCATCAGAAGAATTAGCATCATCTTCCGAAGAAATAGCTGCTTCTAGCGAAGAAATAAGTTCATCAACTGAGCAAATTGCTGCTAGTATACAAGAAGTGGCATCTAATGCAGATGATCAAAATAATTCAATAGTTGAAACCTCAGAAGTTTTAGTTCAACTTTCTAGTTTAGTTCAAATAGCTCAAAAAAGAGCACTTACAACTAAAAATAACTCTGAACATACTATGAATGCTGCACAACAAGGGCGAATAAAAATTAAAGAAACAGTTGAAGCTATTGAAAATATAAATACAATGTCAACTGAAACATCAGATGTATTAAAAGTATTAGATGAAATTTCTAAAAAAGTTAGCGGAATTATTAGCACAATTAACAATATTTCAGACCAAACTAATTTATTAGCATTAAATGCTGCTATTGAAGCTGCAAGAGCTGGTGAACACGGAAAAGGTTTTGCAGTAGTTGCAGATGAAGTTCGTAAGCTTTCAGAACAAACAAATATTGGTGCAGGTGAAATCTCTTCATTGGTAAATGAAATGGTAATTCAAATAGATAAAGCAGTAAAATCTATGAATTCTAGTACGGAAGTAGTTAAAAATGGAGTATTTGTGGCAAATGAAACTGATAAATCATTTGTTGCAATTATAGATGCAGTAGTACAAATAGTACAAGATATTGAAAAAATAGTAGATGTTACAAAAGATGAAGTTGCAAGTTCTGATCAAATAGTAAAACTTATTGACTCAGTTGCAACTATTACTGAAACTACATCATCACATAGTCAAGAAGTTGCTGCTGCTGCTGAGGAACAATCTTCAATAGTTGAAAACCTAGCTGCTAGTTCAGAACAAACTAGTGCTATGGCAAGCAATTTAAATAATCTTGTAGAAAAGTTTATAGTTTGAGGTGAATATAAATGAATGATATAAATATGTTAATCCCTGAGAATTTTTCAGTAGATGAAGTTACTGAGTTTAGAGAAAAAGTTAACACTTTAATTAGTAACGGCGAAAAACATTTTGTGCTTAATTTTAGTAATTGCACATTTATTGACAGTACAGGACTTGGAGTGTTAGTAGGTATTTATAAAAAATGTATGGAGTTAAATGGTAGTTTGAAACTTCACTCACTTAATCAACAGGTTATGAAAGTTTTTAAACTAACTAGATTAGATAAAATATTTGATATTCAGATATAAAACTTTATTAGATTATAATATCAATGTTTTTTCTAATAAAAAATTGATTTTTAAATAAAATGAAAGGAACATAAATCTAGTCTTAGTCTACATTTATGTTCCTTTTTTATTTAATTTGATTGCCACTTCTTTTTATACGGTAAAATTATTATAATATTTCCATAAATCTTTCTAAAAACTCATCTGCCATTTTATAATCTTTTTCTGAAGGTACAAGCTTAAATCTAAATCCTTCATCCAAAGTTTTAAACTTCATAGATTTTAATCTATCATTCATCATTGGAACTCCTTCTCCACTCCATCCATAAGAACCAAAGGCTGCTGCTGCTTTTCCTCTATTTGGTATCACGCATATTGAAGTTAGTAATCTCCAAGCTGGTTCAACTGCATCTTGGTTAATTGTTGGAGAACCTACAAGTATTCCAGTTGCTTTATTTACAAGCTCTACAGCTTCATTTATATCCATAGAAGTTATCTCATGTGCTTCTGCTCTTATGCCCTTTTCACTAATTTTCTCTGCTAGATATTTAGCCATTTCCTCTGTATTGTGATAAGCTGATATATATAAAATTTGAACATTTTTCTCTAATGGTTCTTCAGTTGCCATTTCTTTGTATAATTCAATAGATTTTTCTACAGATTCACCAGAATGAATTGGACCATGACTTGGTGCTATCATATCTATATCTAAGCCTTTAATTTTATCTAACCCTGCTAAAACAAATTTCTTAAATGGTCCCATTATTACATTGAAATAATATGTGAACTCTTTTAAATAATCCTCATTATGATGTTCCATTATTATATTTTGTGGACAATAATGAGCTCCAGTTACATCACAAGTAAATAAAATATTTTTTTCTTCAACATAAGTAAATATAGTATCTGGCCAGTGCAAGTTTGGAGCAGACACAAATTTCAATGTATGTTTACCTAAATTAAGTTCTCCAAGCTTTGATGCATTTTCTGATTTGAACTCTCTATTTAAAATATCACCTAAATAATTTATAGCTGCAGGTGAGGCAACAACTACTGCTTCTGGATAAACTTCCAACATCTTTTTAACAGAACCACTATGATCAAGCTCTGTATGCTGAACTATTATATAATCAACCTTTCTATCTCCTATTACTTCTTTTATACTTTCTATAGATTGGTCAAAAAATCCGTCTTTTACACTATCTATAACTGCAACTTTCTCATCATCTATAATATAAGAGTTATATGTAGTTCCTTTTTCTGTCTTCATTATTATATCAAAAACTTCAAGCCCAGGATCTTTAACTCCTACCCAATAAATGCTATTCTTTAATTCAACTGTACTCATTTTAATTCCCTCCTCAAATTAAATTATTTCCCCTAACCTTATTTTAATAGTTATATTTTATCATAAAACAAACAAATATTAAATAATAATTTTTATTATTTAATATTTGTTGTAAAATTCTAATCTATAAATTTATTATTTCCTTTTAGCAAACTTATTACTCTATAAGAATAGATTTATTTCCATTATAGAATATATATTCTAAATGTAATGCTCTTGTCAAAACCACATATAATAATTTTTTATCTAATTCTATATTTTTATAATTCTCATCATTACAATTGTAAATTACACTACAGTCAAACTCTAATCCTTTTGTCATATATGATGGTAAAATTATCTTTCCTAAGTTCAAATCTGTATCATTGTCCTTAATACAATTCCATTTATACACACTGTGCTTTTCCACAATTTCATGTATCTTTGAGCATTCTTCTAAGTGCCTACCTATTATTGCTATATTATTCTTTCCTACAGCTTCAACCTGTTTTACTATTTTATCAAGCTTTAGTACAAATTCTTCATCATTATCAAATTTTATAATTTCTGGTTCTTTTCCATGTCTTAATACGGGCAGTGCAGGTTTTAAGTTATTCTTTTGTTTTCTTAATACTTTATTTGCAAAATTTATAATTTCTACTGTTGAACGATAGCTTTGAGTCATTTGAACATAAGTTGCTTCTTTTTTAAAAGTATCATCTATAACTTTTTCCCATTCTTCAATTCCTTTATAGTAATATATTCCTTGACCCACATCTCCAACTATTGTTAGTGAAGTATTAGTTGACATTTCCTTTAAAATTTCAAGCTGGAATACACTATAATCCTGTGCTTCATCTACAACTATATGCTTATATTTATTATTATTTCCATCAATTTTAAATTTTAAGTACATAAGTGCAGCTAAATCATCACTATCTATAATACCTTTATTTAAATTTTCTCTTATTTCAGTCATCATATATTCTGATAAATTTTTAGGAATTTTACCTTTTGTAACTTCATTAAAAATTTCTTCATTAGTTAAAAATTGATTATATAACTTTAAAATATCTTTATCCTTCCAATTTCTAAAATATTCTTTTACCGATTTTAGTGCCTTATCTTTGATGCCTTCCGTTTCTTTATCTCTTCTATCATATAATTCTATTATTTTCTTTCTTTGTTCTTCTCCATTACTCATACTTTTCTTAATATTTTTTATATCATCGGAATATTTTAACTCTATTTCGTCACATATTCCCCTAACTTTTTCATTGACTCTACCATTAATGTATCTTTGCATTTCATCTTTTCTTTTATTTAATGGAAGATGTACTAAATCTTTCGCATAAAGTCTTTTAATTGAGTTTTTATCAAATAACACATACTCTTCTACCATTATAGATTCTATGTCTGTATCTCTTATTTCTAAATATCTTATATATCTATCTATTAAAATTTTAAAAATTGCACTCCCCTTAAGTTTGCTACTATTCAGAGCTAATTTTTTTATATTATTATCTTTACATTCTAATATGTATCCTAATTTTTCATCTTTATTATAAATTTTTTTATGTATTCCTAAATATGAAGATACCATTTCCTCAAAAGTTATTTGAGTAACATCATCCGCTCCTAAACTTGGTAGAACTTCAGATATGTAATCTAAAAATAACTTATTAGGTGCTATTACCAAAATATCTTTTCCTTCAATTTTATTTTTATATCTATAAAGTAAATAAGCTAACCTATGCAGCGCTACCGTAGTCTTTCCTGAACCTGCAGAACCTTGAACAATTATAGGTTTATTTATATCTGCTCTTATTATATCATTTTGCTCTTTCTGAATAGTGGCAACTACATCTTTAAGTTTACTGCTTACATTCTCTTCTAAGTTTATTTTTAAAAACTCATCTATAAGTGAATTTCCTTCTTCTTCTCCCATACCCGTCTTAAGAATTATATCATTTATTCCTTCATCAAATATATCAACTATTTTTGAATTCTTAAATAAAAATTTTCTCTTTAATAAAAGCTCTCCATAAATCTCTCCTACTGGTGCATCATAACTTGCCTTTCCCTGAGTACCACTGTAATACAAATCTGCAATAGGTGATCTCCAATCTATTACAATCTCTTCCTCATCTTTACTATCATATAATCCAAATTTTCCAATATAAAAGTTCTCTTCTTCTCTCAGATTTTCTTTAAAATCTATTCTAGCAAAATAAGGCTGTTCCATAGCCTCACTATATTTTTTATAGTTTTTAGCTGTATTTTTATATAACTTATTGTTTATTTCTAATTCAACATTATAACTTCTTGTTTTTTTCTTAAGATGAGCTATTTTCTCTTTCAATTTTTCTTTATTTATAGCGATAGATTCAATTTCTTTTTTAATCCATATTTTTATATTTTTTAAATTTTCCTTTTCTAATTGTAAATCATTTTTCTTTAAAGTCATAAAGTTACACTCGCCCCCTTTTTCTTCAATATTCTTCGTAAATTATTGTATAATAAAAAGATACCTTTTGGTACCTTTTTATCAATATATTAATGTATCATAGGGATATATTTGCAAATAAGCTTCAAATAATTGTCTCGCATCCTCTTCTGAAGTTTTTCCTTCTGACAAACTTCTATAAAGCATATATAACTTTGAATGTAATTCTGGATTTCTATGCGCTGCTTCTTTCATTTTCTCATGAATTATTTCCTGTAATGGTTTATCCTCATTATAATTAGAAGCTTTCATTAACATATTTGTTACATCACTTATCCTTTTCTTTAACACATAATCAGGACAGCAATTATTTATCTCTTTTAATTCAAATATAACCTTTTCTATTACTTCCTTATCTATATAGATTTCATTATCTTCCATTTTACCCCACTCCTATTATTATATAACATTATTTATAATTTTTTCTGTAATTTTATATTAATTGTATTTTTTTACTTATAATACAATTATAACAGATATAGTCAATGTTAAAACATTAATATCATAACTTTTTATATAATAAAACTTTATATAAATGCATCATTTTAACCTTTGTTATCATAAAATTTAATAACAAACTTTTTTAGGAGGTAGATATGAATATATTAATAACTGGTGGAGATAAACCTTTAGGAAAAGCTTTTGCAAAACACTTAGGAAATAAGCATAAAATATTTTTAATGAATGAAAATACCTTAGATATAACTAACCGAGTGGAAACATTAAGAACTATATCTAATATTAATCCTGAAATAGTTATTCATTGTGATGAAATAGATAATATAGAGAAATGTGAAAAAAACGAAAACTTAGCTTATACTGTAAACACTATAGGCTGCTTAAATGTAGCTTATAGTTGTTATTCTTTGGATATTCCAATTATTTATCTCTCAACAAATTATGTATATGATGGTAAAAAAGAAAGTCCTTATTATGAAACTGATAACTGTACTCCTATTAATGTATATGGCAAAACAAAACTTGCTGGTGAAAAATTAATCCAAACTCTATATAACAAATTTTTTATTATTCGATGTGGCTGGCTCTTTGGTGAAGAAAATAACTTTATTCAAAAAATACTTAATAATAGAGATGTTCCTGTTTTTATGTGTTCTAATGAAATAGGAAGTCCAACCTATATTGAAGACGTATGCACTGCTGTAGATATATTGCTTTCTACAAATTATTATGGAATATATAATTGTGCAAATCCTGACCCAGTTAATAAATCCTTATGGGTAAAATATATATTAGATTGTTCAAATATAAAAAAAGAAATCATTGAAATTCCTCAAAATTATATACCTAATTGCGCTCCTAGACCTCATTATTCTGCTATAGAAACAACTCTATTAAAAAATTGCTTTAACATTAAACTACCAAATTGGAGAGAAAGAACAAAAACTGTAGTAGCAAATATAAATAAAAAGCCACCTACAAAGTAGGTAACTTTTATGTAGATACCTTTTATTTGGCCGCTGCTTTTTTAATAAAGTTAGCTTGCCCACTTTTATTTAGTGCTTGTACAAGTACTCCTGATATAACACCATCTACTAAATGATGAAGTAATGTACCTATTCCTATAGTCAATATAACATAATTAATACTGAACCCTTTAGCCCCCATAAATGGTATAGTTGATAATCCTTCTAATATTCCATGTATTGGTGCCGTAACAATTACTATTTTTGTAAAATCCACTCCCTTTTTAAGCAGATAAGCTCCTATAATACCTACAAATACATGCATAAAAGCTCTAGCTGCAATATATGGTCCAAGAGCAATTAAAAATCCAAATGCAGATCCTACTCCAACTACAACAGCTGCTCCTGGACCTAAAAACATTGCTAAAAATACTGGTACATGTGATGCAAGAGTTGCTGAAAATACTGGTGGTATAACCACCCTTAAAAAACCAAAATAAAGTGGTATTATAATTGCAAAAGCAGTTAATAATGCCGTAAATGTTAATTTCCTTACATTTTCTCTCATGTTTTACACCTCCATATACTACTGTATATACAGTAGTATACACTAGCTATTTCGTATTGTAAATAATATTTTTTAACTTTATATTCATTTGTATGGAAAAACTATCTATTTGACAAGCTTTTACTCTACAAATTACAATTAATATATACCCATATATGGTATGGAGGTGATTTTCTATGATAACAATTAATAATACAGCATTAAAAACAGCTAAAAATATGAACGCTTCCTTCGTCATTAGAGTCACAACCAGTGGTTGCGGATGTGGAGGCGGCATTAGAAAAAGCTTATGGATTGAGCTTTCTAATGATTTTGTAGATATTAATAATCATTACACACTTTTTGAATATGAAGGTGTAAATGTATACATCAGTAAAAAACTAAACTTAAGTAATAATGTATATATCTTTCAAAAATTTAAGTTTCCAGTTATAGGACCAGTTTTTAGCAGCAAAGGCATATCTATTTCATAAATATACAGCCTTATAATTAAATATAAAAATTAATAAGTTAAAATTCATGATATTTTTTCATATATAAAAAGAAGTAAAGATATATATATCTAAATATATCTTTACTTCTTTTATTCTCTCTTTTTATTTGTCTACTCTTCTATTTTGTATACTTTTTTTGCTACATCCATATAAAGTACTCCATCTAAATGATCTGTTTCATGACATATAGCTCTAGCCATAAGTCCTTCTGCTTCATATTGAACTATTCTTCCTTTTTCATTCATACCAGTTACAATTACTCTTCTAGGTCTTACCACTATCCCCTCATGTCCTGGGTAACTTAAGCATCCTTCTACATCTTCATATTTACCTATTTTTTTAATTATTTTAGGATTTAACAGAATTAAAGGTTCACTTCCATCTCTCAAATCTATTATGAATGCTCTTTTTAATATACCTATCTGTGGAGCAGCAAGTCCTACTCCATCACCTGCATATAATGTATCTTTTAAATCTTGAATTGCTTCTAATGTTTCATTATTAATCTCTGTAATTCTTCTACTTTTACGTCTTAGAACATCATTTCCAACCTTAACTATTTCTCTAACTGCCATGTAAAGCTTCCTCCTATGAAAAAATAATAGTATTGGGTTAATACCCAATACTATTATATACCTTCCTTTATTCTTTAGCTACATCTATTATGGCATTTTACCAAGACTCATAGCTGCTACTGATTGTTTTACTGATTCTAAAGTTCCATTTATGCTGCTCTCAACTGCTGCCGAAACTGCTCCTTCAACTAGAGCTGTATCTACTATTTCAATATTTTTTTGCATATCTTCAGGTAGACATTCTATTGCCATTTCAGAATTCATATATGCACTTCCTAAATCAAATAGTATTACTACTCCATCTTCTGAATAAACTTCTTGTATAGCATTCATTATTTTTTCAACATCTGTTCCAAGTCTTCCATCTGAAGTTCCGCCTGCAGCAACCATTGGCACATCTGCAGCCATTTGACCAGCAAGTTCCTTTATTCCTTCAGCCACTTTATTACTATGCGATACTATTACAATTCCTACCATGTTTTGTCCTCCATTAAGTTAATTATTTTATATTCTCATAAATAGTTTTAAATATTAGATAGCTTGATGTTGCACCTGGATCTTGATGTCCTATACTTCTCTCTCCTAAATAACTTGCTCTTCCCTTTGTAGCTACTATTTCTTTAGTATGTTCAACACCGCTTTCAGCTGCCTTAACAGCATTTTCCAAAGCTTCTATGCTGCTTAATCCTTTATCTATTGATTCTTTCAAAGCATTTAATGCAGGTTGTATAGAATCAATCATTGTTTTTTCTTCAACGTCACTTTTACCTCTCATTTTGATTCCATTTAAAGCTTCTTCCACCATTGCTGCAAAATCATTTATATCTACTTCTTCTTTTCCATTAACTTTCATTCCCGCCTTCATAAAAGCTGTTCCATATAATGGTCCTGAAGCTCCACCTACATTTGAAACCAATGCCATTCCAGCAGTTTTTAATAAATTACCTATATTTTTTTCTTCACTGCCTTCAAGCTTTTCTACTACAGCATTAAAACCTTTATTCATATTTAGTCCGTGATCGCCATCTCCGATTGCTCCATCTAATTCACTTAAGAATAGCTTATTTTCATCCATTACAGTACTTATATTTTTTAATATTTTCATTATGTCTACTGCCTTTACTGCCATATTTACCATCCCTTTCTTATTTACTCTTTATCTAATTATTATCAAATCTTAAATTCTATATATTAATTAACCAAATACTTTAAATGCAGGTGTATCTGCCTTAGCATCTAATAATGTTTTTAATTCTTTATCTAATTTTAATATTGAAACTGAGAATCCTGCCATTTCAAGTGAAGTCATATATTCTCCAACAAAAGTTTTATGAACTTTAATTCCTTTTTCTGCTAAAATTTCACTAACTTTTTTATTAGCAATGTATAGTTCCATATAAGGTGTAGAAGCTAATCCATTAACCATAACGGCTACTTCTTCTCCCTGTTTAACGGGCATATCTTCTAATATTTTTGAAACTAAGTGATCAGTTATTTCATCTGCAGTTTTTAATTCTTCTCTATGAGTTCCAGGTTCTCCATGAATACCCATACCTATTTCCATTTCCTTTTCTCCTAAAGTGAAATTAGGTTTACCTGCTGCTGGTACAGTACATGGACTTATTGCCATTCCCATACTTCTAACATTCGCAATAACTTTTTCTGCTACTTCTTTTACTTCTACAAGTGAAGCACCTGTTTCTGCTTTTGAACCTGCTATTTTATGAACAAATACAGTTCCTGCAATTCCTCTTCTTCCTGTAGTATAAGTACTATTTTCAACAGCAACATCGTCATTTACAATAACAGCTTCTACATTTAGCCCTTCCATTTCAGCCATATCTTTAGCCATTTCAAAATTCATAACGTCCCCGCTGTAATTCTTTATTACTAGTAATGTTCCTTTTCCTGAATCTACAGCTTTTATTGCTTCATATACTTGATCCGGTGTAGGTGATGTGAAAACTTCTCCTGCAACAGCAGCATCAAGCATTCCATATCCTACATATCCACCATGTGCAGGTTCATGTCCACTTCCACCACCACTTACTAAAGCTACTTTTCCTTCAACTGGTGTGTTAACACGTGCAACAACATTCGCATTTTCTAATTTTTTCAAATATTCAGGATGTGCAGCACACATTCCTTTTAACATATCGTTTAACACTTCATTTGGATTGTTTATTATTTTTTTCATTTTATATTCCTCCCGTTTTATATATTTTTATTGAACTTAATTATCTTAAATTTATTTTTTTATTATTAAGCTATTAAGCTCCAAATACACATTTAAATAATACTGCTCCTGCAATTCCTCCAACAATTGGTGCAATCACTGGAATCCATGCATATCCCCAGTCAGAACTTCCTTTACCTTTAATAGGTAGAATAGCATGTGCTATACGAGGAGCTAAATCTCTAGCTGGATTTATTGCATATCCTGTAGGTCCTCCTAATGAAATACCTATTGACCAAATTAATCCACCAACTACTAATGCACCAAGCCCTTCAGCCATTTGTTGAGATACTATTCCCAATATTCCGAAAGTTAAAACTGCTGTTCCTATAAATTCTGATATAAAGTTTGAAATATTATTTCTTATAGCTGGTCCTGTTGAGAACGAACCTAGAACTGCTCCTTTATCTTCTGTTTCTTCCCAATGTGGTAAATACATTAACCATACTAAAACTGCTCCTATAAATGCTCCAATAAACTGAGCAGCTATATAAGTTGGCACCTCATTCCAAGAGAATTTTCCAATAGCTGCAAATCCTAATGTTACAGCTGGATTTAAATGAGCTCCACTTACACTTCCAAAGATAAATGCTGGAATCATAACAGCTAATGCCCAGCCTGTTGCAATTACAATCCATCCTGAATTTTGCCCCTTACTTTTGTTCAAAACAACATTAGCAACTACTCCATTTCCCAATAATATCAATAATAATGTTCCTATAAGTTCTGCTAAAAAATGTGACATGATGATTCCTCCTTTGTTTAATTTTTTCACTTATATATTTAGCAAGTGCCGTGCCAAATGTAAACATTTTCACTATAATTTCTTCAAACCTTCTATTTTCCTAAGATTGAGGAATCATCACATTGTAATCGTTTTACTTTTCATTTAAAACTTATTGGGAAAAAGTATCAAGTTAACACTTTTCTTCTGATACTTTTTCCCACTATGTTCACTTTTCCCAACTGATAACTTTTTGTATTCCATACTTCCTTGCTTTAGCAGCTACTGTTTTATGTGTAACACCTAAAACCTTTGCAGCTGCATTATAGCTTCCATACTTCTTCAATGCTTTTTCAATAATAATTTTTTCATAATCACTTAATTTTAATATTTCTTCACTATTTTCAATTTCACTCTTTATATTATTTTTCTTCTCCTTAACATTATTTAAGTTTTCAAGTTTGTCATCACTATTATCCTGTTTAATATATATAGGAAGATCTTCATTTTCTATATATTCATCTTCTGATAATGCAACAACTCTTTCTATTAAATTTTCAAGTTCTCTAACATTACCAGGCCATTTATATTTTATGAAAGTATCTAAAGCTTTATTACTTATACCATTAATATCTTTTTTCATTTCTCTACTTATCTTTTCTATAAAATATTCCACTAAAATAGGTATATCTTGTTTTCGTTCTCTCAAAGGTGGTAAAAATATAGGAATTACATTTAATCTATAATATAAATCTTCTCTAAAATCACCTCTTTTAACCATGTCTTCAAGATTTCTATTAGTAGCTGCAATTATTCTAACATTTATTTTTATTGTTTCTTCTCCACCAACTCTTTGAAATTCTCTTTCCTGAAGTACCCTCAAAAGTTTTGCCTGCATACTTTTATCAGTTTCTCCTATTTCATCTAAAAAAATTGTTCCTTTATTAGCTAATTCAAATTTTCCTAACTTTCTTTTGATAGCTCCAGTAAAGGAACCTTTTTCATGTCCAAACAATTCACTTTCAAGCAAATTAGACGGAATTGCTGCACAGTTAACCCTTATAAATGGTCCATCAGCACAACTACTGGCAAAATGTATCCCCTCTGCAATAAGTTCCTTTCCCGTTCCACTTTCTCCTCTTATCAAAACAGTAGAATAACTTTTAGCAGCTTTTGTTGCAATAGCCAAAGCATCTCTTACCTTACCGCTATTACCTATAAACTTTTTAAAAGCTTCATTAGGTTTTTTAGTCCTAAAAAGTTCTTCTTCAAGATACTCAGCCTTTGCGGTTATTTCATTTAAATTTTTGTATAATTTCCTTATCTGTGTAAGATCTTTTACTACTGAAACAACACCTCTTATTTCTCCATAAACCTTAATTGCACTTACATCTGCAGCCATTACAACACCATTAGGCTTTTTTACTATAACGCCTCTTTTATTATTTCCTGATAACAACACCTGCTGTCTTAATCCATTTGGAGAAGTATGTGATATATTAACACCTATTACTTTCTCAGGTTCTTCTTTAAGTATTTTGTAATAAGCTTCATTTGCATAAGTTACATATCCCTCTTTATCTATAACACATATTCCATCTTGCACTGAATCTAGTACAAGCTGTAATCTTTCTTTTAGTTCTTTAACTTCCTTTAACTCTCCTGTTAATTTCTCTATATTTGAAATATCTTGAAAAGATATTACAGATCCCTTTCTATTTCCTTCTATTAATATTGGTGTTTCATTTAAAAGTACAATAGTATTATTAATCTCTTTTCTTAAACCTATTTTTGATTTTCCATTGTTGCAAATTATACCCATTTCTTCTTTAGGAATAATCTCATATATATTTTTACCTATAGCTTCATTAGCTTTTACATTTAGTATTTTTTCAGCCATTGGATTAAAAACTGTTATTATATCATTTTCATCTAAAACTATAAGTCCATTTGCCAAACTTTCAAATATTTGCTCCCATGCTATGGTATTATCATGAATAATATTATCTACTTGGCTTATAGTACTCTCATCTGAAATATTGAAATCACTTTGAAGAAATGCTCCCATCTCGCCTAAAGGCTCTTTTACTCTATCTCCAACAGCTTCAAGTAAAATTTCTTCATTTTGTTTAATTTTCAATAGTACTAATGGCATTAAGCTCTTAGCTGGTACTTTTTTTGTATTTTTATAGATAAAAAACTGTACATTATATTTTTTCTCTAATTCATCTACCTTATGTACTACTATAGCTGCAACTCGTGCATGAATCCCTTTTTCATTTTTTATTATAACTTTTACAGAATCTCTCAAATCAAATTCACTCCCACGTTATATCATAACTATCTCATTATTTATATTTTATTACATACAACAAATAAAATAAAATATAAAAAAAGCATATTAACTATACCTAAGTATAATCAATATGCTTTTCACCCTTTTTCATGATATTTTAAGCATTTTCTGCTGCTTTTGCATCTGCTTCTTCCATCATACTCTTAACCTTCATAAGTCTTGTTAAGGCACTTCTTTCATTTTCATCCAGCTTCATTTGAATATATCTTATTGTTTCTTGAAGCTGAGGAATTGTCATATACTCAAGTGCATTAACTCTTCTTCTTGTCTTTTCAATTTCATCAGCCATAAGCTGACAAGACTTTTCAACTTCTGCCAGTTCTAAAAGCTTTGGAAGTATTCCATAAAGCTTTTCTATAGCTCCATCTAGTTCTCCTGAAGTATTTGCAAAACCATAAGGATAAATACTTCCTTCATCATCTCCAAGTGCTCTTTTAAATTCCATTTTAGGAACATTAACACTCATTATATTTTTAGTTGAAACATCAACAGTAATGTGCTCCTTTGGATAAGCAATCGCTTCCTCTAATAATTCAGAAGACATCAATGCTCTAGCCATAACGAAATCCTTGAAGGAACTTCCAAGCTCTTCTTCTACACTCTTTCTAAGCTGATTATTATATTTTACAAGGTCAATAAATCTTCTCATAAGCTCATCTTGCTTGTCTTTTAAAAGCTTATGCCCCCTTGTAGCAGTAACCAATCTCTTTTTTAGTTTTGTGAGCTCCATTCTTGTAGGATTGACATTAAGCCTAGCCATGGTTACTCACCTTCTTTTTCATCTAAATATTTATCTAAGTATTCATCTCTAATTCTCTTAAGCTCTGTTCTTGGAAGTATCTTAAGTAGTTTCCATCCCAAGTTTAATGTCTCTTCAATACTTCTATTTGTTTCAAAACCTTGTGCTACATATTCTTTTTCAAAAGAATCAGCAAATTTTGCATAAGCTTTATCTGTATCTGATAATGCAGATTCTCCAAGGATTACTGCAAGCTCTTTTGCCTGTTTACCTTGTGCATAAGCTGAGAACAATTGGTTCATTGTATCTGCATGGTCTTCTCTAGTTTTTTCTTTACCAATACCCTTATCTTTAAGTCTTGAAAGTGATGGTAATACATCTATTGGAGGCATTATTCCTTTTTTATAAAGCTCTCTTGATAATATAATCTGTCCCTCTGTTATGTATCCTGTAAGGTCAGGAATCGGGTGAGTTTTATCATCTTCAGGCATTGTAAGGATTGGTATTTGTGTTATTGAACCTTCTTTTCCTTTTATTCTTCCTGCTCTTTCATATAAAGTAGAAAGGTCAGTATATAGATATCCTGGATATCCACGTCTACCTGGAACTTCTTTTCTAGCTGCTGAAACCTCACGAAGAGCTTCACAATAGTTTGTAATATCAGTCATTATTACAAGTACGTGCATTCCTCTTTCATAAGCTAAGTATTCAGCTGTAGTAAGTGCCATTCTAGGAGTTGCTATACGTTCAACAGCTGGATCTGATGCAAGATTCATAAATAAAACCGTTCTATCGATCGCTCCAGTTCTTGTAAAGTCTTCTACGAAGAATTGAGCTTCTTCAAATGTAATACCAACAGCTGCAAAAACAACGGCAAATTTAGATTCTGATTTTAAAACTTTTGCCTGTCTCGCTATTTGTGCCGCAAGTTCAGCATGTGGAAGACCTGATCCTGAGAACACTGGAAGTTTTTGTCCTCTAACTAAAGTATTAAGTCCATCTATTGCAGAAACACCTGTTTGAATAAACTCTGAAGGATAGTCTCTTGCAAAAGGATTTAAAGGTTCACCGTTAATATCAAGTTTTTTATCAGGAAGTATTTTTGGTCCCCCATCCTTTGGTCTTCCAAGTCCATCAAAGACCCTTCCAAGCATATCCTCTGAAACCCCTATTTCAAGAGGTCTTCCAAGGAATCTAGCCTTTGTTTCTTTTAAGTTGATACCAGAAGACCCTTCAAATAACTGAACTACAGCTTTATCTTGATTAATTTCAAGTACGTTTCCATGTCTTATTTCACCAGTTTGAAGTTCAATTTCAACAAGTTCTCCGTAATTTACACCTTTAACCCCATCAACTACCATTAAAGGTCCAACAACTTCTGTAACTGTTTTATATTCTTTAAGCATTTGCAACACCTTCTTCCGCTATCAGCTTATCCATTGCCTTGTTCAATTCTACTCTTATTTGTTCAATTTTTTCTAATTCAGTTTCTTGAATATATTTTGCTCTTGCTATTTTATCTCTCATTTCTTCCATATCTATAATTTTCTTTAAATAAACTCCTGCTTTTAATGCACGTTCTGCTTCATCTCCAAAGGCAAGAACAAGCTTTAGCATTTTGTACTGTTTATCTAATGAAGCATAAGTATCAACATCATGGAAAGCATTTTGCATTAAATAATCTTCTCTTATAGATTTTGCAACTTCTAGTTTTAATCTATCTTTCTCAGAAAGAGCGTCGATACCAACAAGTCTAACTATTTCTTGAAGATTTGCTTCCTCTTGAAGTAAAGTCATAGCTCTTGTTCTTAACTCAACCCATTCTTCTGAAACATTTTCATTCATCCATGCACCTATTTTTTCAAGATATAGAGAATACGAATTTAACCAGTTAATTGCTGGGAAATGTCTTCTATATGCAAGCTGTGCATCAAGTCCCCAGAACACCTTAACTATTCTTAAAGTTGCCTGTGTTACTGGTTCAGACAAATCTCCTCCTGGAGGTGATACTGCACCGATAGCTGTAAGTGCACCTTCTCTTCCATCTTCTCCAAGACATATAACCTTACCTGCTCTTTCATAGAAATCTGCAAGTCTTGATCCCAAATACGCTGGATAACCTTCATCACCAGGCATTTCTTCAAGTCTTCCTGACATTTCTCTAAGTGCTTCTGCCCAACGTGATGTTGAATCAGCCATAAGAGCTACTGAATATCCCATGTCTCTAAAATATTCTGCAATTGTTATACCAGTATATATTGAGGCTTCACGAGCTGCAACTGGCATGTTTGAAGTATTGGCTATAAGTACTGTTCTCTTCATTAGAGTTTCACCAGTTTTAGGGTCTTTAAGTTCTGGGAACTCATTAAGAACGTCAGTCATCTCATTTCCACGTTCTCCACAACCTATATATACAACTATCTCTGCATCTCCCCATTTAGCAAGCTGATGCTGAACTACTGTTTTACCACTTCCGAAAGGTCCTGGTACGCAAGCGGCACCACCCTTTGCAACTGGGAAAAATGTATCTACTATTCTTTGACCTGTAACCATTGGTGCAGCTGGATTTAATTTTTCAGCATATGGTCTACCACGTCTAACAGGCCATTTTTGCATTAAAGTAAGCTTTTTTATTCCATTTGCTGTTTCTACTTCTGCAACAGTTTCTTCTACTGTATAGTCTCCTTCAGAAATTGATTTTATCTTTCCTTCTACTCCATAAGGTACTATTATTTTATGGTTTACAACAGTAGTTTCTTGTACGGTTCCTATAATGTATCCTGATTTCACTTCATCTCCCACATTAATTGTAGGTATAAAGTGCCATTTTTTTTCTCTGTTTAATGGTAATACTTCCACACCTTTTGTTAAAAAACTTCCTGCCTTTTCCATTATGGCATCTAGTGGTCTTTGAATTCCGTCAAACATTGATTCTATAAGTCCAGGACCAAGCTCTACACTTAAAGGTTCTCCTGTTGTAACAACAGGGTCACCAGGTCCAAGACCTGAAGTTTCTTCGTATACTTGAATAGAAGCTTTATCGCCTCTCATTTCAATTATTTCACCTATAAGACGCTTATTACCAACTTTAACAACGTCATAGATATTAGCTTCATCCATGCCTTCAGCTATAACCAAAGGTCCTGATACTTTGATAATTCTTCCGCTCTTCAAGTTACCTACCTACCTTCCTTATAAAATATTAACTCCTACAGCTTTTTCTACATTGTCTCTTATTCTCTGCATACCAATATTAAGCGAACCTTGATTACTTGGAATCAATATAACAGCTGGAAGTGTTTGTCTATTATATCGTTCAATTGTTTCTTCAATATCTTTAGCAACTTGCTCAGTAACAAATATAACTGCATATTTATCCATAGCCATTCTATCAATAGTTTTTTGGGCTTCTTCTGCTTCCACAACTGGATATACATCAATGCCAATTGCTTTAAATGCAAGAATTGAATCTTTATCCCCAACAACACCTATCTTATACATAAATATCACGCAGCCTTTCTCTTATAACATCTCCAGCAATATTGTTAAGCTTTCCAACCATTATAATCCTAACAATTTTTATTTCATTTTCTTTAGCGAAGATATAGGCAAGTAACGGTTCTATTCCAAAACTAATATATTTTGAATCTTTTATAAAATTCATTATGAAATTGTCAGAAAGTTTTTCTAGCACATTAAATTTGCCTGTTTGTATGTATTCCTCCATTCCTAATCTCATAATTTCATTATAATCAGTATACTGTAAGCTGCTTACAATATTTTCATTAGATCCATTTAACATATCAAGTAAAGTTTCTCTTTCCAGTTTACCGCCTTCTATTAAGACACTGTCTAAAAACTTTCTAGATTTTTTTTGTTTTTTTACTCTAAGTAAAGTTTTTAGATTTATTAAATCAATATTCATTTTTAAAAATTCTAATAAGTATGGCTCACCTAAAACTTCAGCTCTAAAAAGCATATCTTTATACATATATTCATCTAAGATTATATCTATCTGTTGAGGATCTTTATGTTCCCCAAAACTTGTTTCTGATTTTTGTATTGCTTCCTTCATTATAGGAGTCAACTCCCTATAATCCTCCATTGAAATATACATTTTCATGTCATCAACAGCCACTGTTCCTACTGGAATTAGAAGATAACTTAAATCTTTATTTAAAGCCTTTCCCTTCAAAAGTACTTTGATATTATGATAATCATATCTTATACTCATAGTATCTATTAAATTTTCATCAGGAGATACTTCATACATAAATGAGTATACTCTTTTAAGTTCTTCACTTAACACTATTTCATAATCTTCTGGTCTTTTCACATTAGTCATTAATGTGCCATATTCAGTTTCTTGAAGTATTTTAAAGGTTTCTTCTGCAGAATTCCCATCTATCATTCTTTCTATCTTGGCTTTGTCAAGGAGCTTATTTTCTAACGCTCTGATTCTTGGTACAGCCTGAACATACTTTATGTTACTCATTAAGCCATCCTCCTTTAGTTAAACAATGCACTTATAACTTCGGCCTCAAGCTCATCTCTTAAAGACATAATCAAAGCTTCAAAAGTATTATTTATTTCAATACCATTCTTAGCTAAGATATAACCACCTTTTATATCTCTTTTTTCAGAACTTAATTTTAATTCTCCTTTTTTACCTTCAGCTATTAATGCCTTATTTAATTCTTTTATAAATTCAGGAGTTACTGCATTATTATTTTCTCCAACTATTATTTTCTCATCGCCATCTATATCTAGTGATAAAATACTCTCCATCATAAACTTCAAAAGCTTTTCCTTAGAAATTTTATTTAATTTTTCTAGTGCTATATTAAAAGTGTTATCTAAAACTTCTCCCTTTGCACTTAATTTCATATTTCTAACTTGTAGATGAGCATTAGATATAATTCTTTCTGCTCTAGTTTTCGCCTCAGATTCAGCTTTTGAAACCATTATTTTTTTCTCTGCTTCACCTTCTGCTATTTTTTTATTTATTAAACTTTTTTCTGTATTTTTAGCTTCTTCAATAAGTCCCTTAGCAGTATTATTTGCATCTTCTATTATTTTCGATGTCAAATTATTGATACTAGACATGCCTATCCACATCCTAACCTTTTTATTTTATGTTGAATATCATCAATAATGATGCAACGAATCCTAATAATGCATATGTTTCAACCATTACTGAGAATAATACACCTTTCATTACGTGATCTGGTTTTTTAGCTAAAATAGTCATACCTGCTGCTGCAGTTTTTGCTTGTGATATTGCTGATTTCCAACCTGTAAATGCTATAGGAAGTGCTGCTAAAAAGTAGAAAAATCCACTTCCAAGTTCTGGTGTAGTTCCACCTATCATTCCTATTCTAGTAAGAATAAGTATTCCTGTAACGAATCCATATAAACCTTGAGTACCTGGTAATAATTCAAGGATAAGTGCTTTACCAAATTTATCTGGGTCTTCTGTAACTACTCCTGTAGCCGCTTCACCAACTATACCTATACCTTTTGCTGAACCTATTCCAGGTAATAATGTAGCAAGTCCAGCACCTAATAGTGCAAATAATAATCCTCCATTTTGTACCATAAAATCCATAACAGTATTCATTTACGATTCCTCCTATAATTTAGTTATTATTTTAAATATTTTAAATATTGAAAGTATAAAAATATTTAAAATATTTAAAGTAGTATTTTATAATTATAAAAATTATATTTTATTTATTATTAATTAACATTTACTTTTTTATTTGTAATATTCACAAATTTATTTGTAGACTTGAATGGAGTAAATTTTTTTCCTCCGCCCTCATAGAACTTATTAAAAAACTCTAAGTACTGTAATCTACTTGTATGCACATAAGAACCTAATGCATTAATTCCTAAGTTAAATAAGTGCCCAACCAAGAATATAATTATTCCTGCTATAATTCTTGGAATTCCTGCCGGTATTAAGTTTATCATAAGGTTAAATGCATTGGCTATAAATCCTGTTGCAAGTCCTAACGCTAAAAGTCTTGAATAAGATACTATATCTCCTATATATCCAGTAATCCCATATAAGCCATAAATTCCTCCGCCTATTTTACCACCAATTGTTTCAGCATCTCTTCCCTGTGTTAAAACCAATCCAACAAAACCAATTATCATTACTATCTTACCTGCTGGTAGTCCTTTATAAATCATAAAAATTCCTGCTAATGACACATACCAAAGTCCTACATCAAAAACTGCATCAAGATATTTCTTATCTCTTATCAACACATAAGCCTTCATTCCAAGTCCTATTAAGATATGAATAACACCCAATACTATAGCAAGACTAAATATCTTCATTATGTCACTAGATGGATTCAATAGACGTGGTGCAGGTGTTCCTAAAAATTTTTCTGGAGCATCCCCAAACCATCCTCCGTATATAGCACCCCAAACAGTTGTTGATATTCCTAGGTATAAAAATAACTTCATAAAGTTTTTTGTACCCTTTTGTAATTTAAAGAACTTTAATGCTAACGCTGTTCCAACTACCATAACTATTCCATATCCCGCATCGGATAACATCATGCCGAAAAATATAAAATAGAATACAGACATTATAGGAGTTGGATCTACCTCTTTATAATTTGGTAGAGAATACATTTCTGTTATGCTTTCAAAAGGCTCTACAAATCCATTATTTTTTAATAATATTGGTACTTTATCCCCTTCTTTAGCTTCTTCAAATTCTAAATAGTAATTTTCTTTAACTACTTCCTTAATAGTTTCTTCAAATTCTTCATTTGATAATGTAGTATTCCATCCTTGAATTGCTATTATATTGTTTGTCCTTATAAAGTTCGAACTCGCCTTAGCTCTATCTAGTTTATTAGAATAATACTCATAAACTAGTTGGAGTTTTTCTTGATAGTCATTTAGATTCTTAAGACTTTTTTCAATTTTCTCTTTTTCATTCTCTATCTGTTTAATTCTATTTTTATAACTTTTAATTATGTTGTCAGGACTTTCATCATAATTAAAACTTACTTTAGTGAATCCATATTTCTTAAGTATTTCAATACCCTTATCATGTAATTTTTTAATTACTATTGCTAAAAGATATACTTCATCTTTACCCTCATTTATAAATTCTAAATATGAATAATCTAATTCCTTTTCAAATTCTTCGGTAAAAGAATCTTTTAAATTAGTTGGTATAGTACCTAGAAAACACGAAGTATATTTTAGATTTTTTACTTGATCAAGAGAACAATCAAAATTACTCCAAGGTAATAAAGTTTCTATTTCAGCTTCAATTTTTGTTCTCTCATTGCTAAAAGAATTTTGTTTTTCCTCTTTTTCTTTTAACTCTTCATAAATTGATATCCAATTTATATTCTTAACTTGTTGCTCTAATTCATCAAAGCTAATAATTTTTTTGCCTTTTTTAAGTGCTTCAATTCCACTCTCTTTCTCCATATAAGGTTTTAAAAAATCTAAACAAAATTTTATTTTGGACAATTCATTCTCACTTTGCAGAATCTCCTTATCCCTTGTAGCACTTTTTAGAAAGCTTAGCTCTTCATTTTCCAGCCTAGGTTGAAGGTCAACAAATTGTACTCCTTCAAATTTCTGTAGATTCTCGAGTAAGACTTCCTTTTCATTTTCAAAGGCAAATAATGTGAATTTATTCATTTTAACTATTGCCATTTATATTCACTATCCTCTCAATTACTAAATTCACTGCCTTATTAAGTCTTTCCTTAGAAATGTTCCTAATACTTTCTGTTTCTTTTTTGCCTTCTTCTAGTATGGGTGTTGCTTTCTTTTTTGAGTCTTCTACAGCTGTGTCAATAACTTTTTTTGATTCTAATTTAGCCTCAGATAAAACTCTTTTATATTCATTTAAAGCTTTAATCTCTGCATCCTTAGTAATCTTATTACTTTCATTTTGAGCGTTTTTAACAATTTCAAATGCCTTTTCTTCTGTAGACTTAATTTCTTTAATTGCTTCTATGGCCAAGATATCACCACCTTTTAAATAGTTTGTAATTTAAACTAACTTGATAAATTATAAAAACTAATACTTAATATAGTATTAGCAACACTTAATGTAGTATCACTAATACTTAATATAGTATTTATAACACCTTAGCTATAACTTATTATAATACTGTTATATAACAAATTTCAATATTTAAAATTGTTATATTTCAAAAAATTAAATAATTTTTCGATAATTATCACCATTTTCCTAGCAAATACACCTTTTATTACTATTTTTTAATTTTTGAAAAATTTATTATCATTTTTAGTGTATTATATCAGTTACATTCTGTATATTCTTGTAATCTTTTTCATCATACGCCAAATATATATTTTTTTTCAAAACTTCATTTGTTTCTATAAAGTGTATCACATTGATATTAAACTTTTCAACATGGAACTTATTTTTTTCAAAGTTAAAATGGCTATCCATCACCTTGGTCTTAATCTCTTTATTTTCTTTTTTATCAGTTTCACCTCTTAAAAACTCTGGTATTCCCCTTTTTTTATTAAACATAAGATAATCATATTTAACAATTTCTTTTAATATTAAATTACTCTCCTTTAGCTTTTCACAATTAAACTCTAGAAATACCTTGTAATAATCTACTGCTGATATATTTCTTTGGAAATATCCTTTTTCCTCAAAGAAACGTCCTAAACTATAATAGAACTCAAAAGGATTACTAAATTTCAACATAAAATATTTTAAAATTGTATTGAACTTTTGTGAATTATAATATTTATCCACTACAGCTTCAACTTTCTTTAATTTTAATAGTTCATCATAACTTATATGATTAGTCTCAAGTATCTCATAAGGTGGATATGGTGAATATTTCATACCCCATTTATCCGCTTCTATCCTCATAGGTGAACCTTTTAAAAGTTTTAAAAATCCTAATTGCAGCTCTTCTGGCTCCATAAGATACACATCATTAAAAGATCTTCTAAAAGACTCAAAATCTTCTCCTGGCAATCCTGCTATAAGATCTAAATGTTGACTTATATTTTTTAAATTCTTTACTTCTTCCACCTTTTCTCTAATATTTTTAAAGTTTACATGTCTATTTATGTTTTTTAATACATTATTATTTGTAGTTTGAACACCTACCTCAAATTGAATTCTGCCTTTAGGCGCCTTACTTAAAACTTTCAATTCATTTTCTGTTAAAAGATCAGCAGAAATTTCAAAGTGAAATTTTGTTTCTGTGTCTTGTTCAATTAAAAATTTCCAAATACTCACAGCAAAATTTTCATTACAATTAAAAGTTCTATCTACAAATTTAACAAGCCTTACTTTCTTATCTATTAAAAATTTCAATTCTGACTTAACTTTTTCAATATCTCTAAGTCTAACCTTTCTATCTACAGAAGAAAGACAATATTTACATCCAAATGGGCATCCTCTTGATGCTTCGTAATATACTATTTTATTACTTAAATCATCCTCTTCAGTATATGGAAAAATAACATCATCTATATACATGTTATTTCTATTTCCTCCATAATAAACTTCTCCATCTATTTTGTAATACAAACCTCTAATATGATCTAACTCTAATACTTTCTCATTTTCCTTTATGTTTTTACTTTCTTGTTCAAGTTTATGCTTATATGATTTCCATAAAATCAATTCTCTATAAGTATTTTCTCCTTCTCCTTGTATTAAATATTCTCCCACATTATTTTCTAAAAATTCTTCTCCATTAAAACTTACTTCTGGCCCACCATAAATTATTTCGATATCATTGTTAATAATTTTTATAAGATTAGCTAAAGCTTTAACAAACTCAATATTCCATATGTAACATGAAAAAGCTATCATATCTGGATTTTCTTTTATAATTTCTTCAACTATTCTTTCTACTCTATCATTTATAGAAAACTCTCTTATATTACATTCATACTCTAAATCTTCAGTGTAAGCTTTTAAATATCTTACCGCTAAATTTGAATGTATAAATTTTGAATTAACTGCTACCAAAGTCACTTTCATTTTCTCTTCTCCTTTTCTTCTGTGCTTTTATGCAATATATATTATTTAAACTTTTAGAATATATTATATCAAAATATATTCTAAAAAGTTCTAAAGTACTTTTTTGCGATGTCTCCTTAAAAATATTATAATCTTTTATATATAACTCTTTAATTTTTCTATGAGGCATTAAAACTTTTATTTTATTATCAAAGATTTTCCCATAGCTTTTCTCTATATCCCAAATATATATATAACCATCTACCTTTAAATATTTATTGATTTCTTCTAATAAAGCTTTCCTTCTTATTTTAAACATTATACTACTAAAAGATAAAAACATCACGCAACTATCATAACAACTTTCCTCAACATTGCTGATGCTATCATTTCCATTTATATATTCTATCTTGAAATCTTTATTATTTAATTTATATATATTATAAACTATACCATGATTATAAAATCCTATATCTAGTATATTGCCTGAAAATCTTTCATTTTGAAGATTAATTAGAATTTCTTCTCTCATATTTCTGCCCCCCTTTTCGTAATGATCTTAAACTATAATATTTAAAATACTTTATATAAATTTCTACATAAAAAAAATATTCCCTCCATTATATGGAAGAAATATTTTTTTCCTACATAAACTTATATATTTTCTTATATTAAATTTAACATTCAGTCTTTTCTTTTAACGTTTCATAAAAATCCAACATAAAACCTGCTGTTGTAATTTGAGCTTCCTGTATAATGCTAGAAGCAATTTTCATATACCTTTCGTCTATATCTTTTGTATTTATATATTTTAAATAGGTATTATTAGCCGTTAAAGCATTGTTCTTTATATATTCATCGACACTTTCACAAGTTTTAATTCCATTTTTAACCTCAAAATGATGTCCCATTGCAATTTTTTTTATTATCCATAGTTCAAATTTTCTGTGATGCTTTAAAAGTTTATTATTTACATGTTGAGGCACAGTTGTATCTTGTATTAAATGACATGCTGCTCCCAAGTAAAACATTGATTTTTTTATATCTCCAAGTTCAAGATAAGTATTAGCTTTATTGTAATATTTTTTACATTCATCTAATGCATTAGTACATCCATATAAACCTTTTTCCTTACTAAAATGATAAAAATGCCCTGAACTTTTAAAATCCTGATCTGCCCAAGTAACTCCCTCATTTAATTCTTTTATATATTTTTGATAATGATTATATTGCTGCAAATGCCCTTCATTTTTTAATATGTCAATAGCTTTATTAGTTATATACTTATGAGCCATACAATGAGTATTTATAATAAGTTTTTTTATAGGATTTACAACAAACAGAACACTTTTTAGTGCTTTCCCATAAGTTGCTTCTATCTTTTTTTTCATGCTTTTTTCCCCATTTCACTCTAGTTATTTTCACCTTTATGCCAGCTGTCTACTAACATCTTTAACATGCTAATTATTACTATTAGAATAGATATCAATAAAAAGTAGATAATTGGTTTTTTATTTATAGACACTTCATTTTTTTCTTTTAAACCTAAACTATATAAATTACCTTGATTACAATCTAATATTATAATTTGATTTTTTATATATTTAATACTAGAAATTTTACTTTCATTATTAAATTTCAACTTTTCATTCATTACTCCTTTTTCATTAAGATACCATAATTTTTTATCTTTTTCATCATAAAAATATATGCTATCAGCTTCCCCTAAGCCCCCTTCTTTATCTATAGCAATACTCTTTAATGTTGCCAAACTATTATGCACATATAGTGGTGCTGCTGGATTAGTTGTAGTGTGATTGTCTAGTATAAATGAAACAGTTTTATTATTAGCACCTTTAAATTTAGGTGAATTTATCGGATCTCCGCCACTATAATCTGGCCATCCATACCAACTTTTAGGTTTTATAACATAAATATAATCTGTATCTCCTTTAACTGGTCTAAGTCCTCTATCTTCCATTCCCCCAACAGAAGCTATCATCCTTTCTCTACTGTCAAAGTCTAAACCTTTTATATTCCTTATTCCCCAAGCATAAGTAGTTGAATCACCAGTTTCTAAATTATACATCATTATAGAAGCATTTCCCGGAAAATGTCCCGATATAATCTGACCTTCAATATTTTTTGTACCATAATTCACAAATGCCCCGTTTTTTCCATTGGCAAAATTTATACCTCTTAATACAATCTTATGAGGTGAAACATCATGGTTATATGGGTTATTCTTTAACCATTCATTATCTTCTCCAACCACTCCTGAATTTGTAGCTGCTCCTATGGTTATATATAGATAGTCCCCATTCACTTTTAGAATACTGTCTTTATAATCTCCAAAGTTAGGTAAATTACTAATTATTTCTTTACATTCTTTACTATGTAAATCAAAATAATAAACACAGCAATTGCTAGAAAAATACAACTTTTCTTTATAATACTCTATACTGCTTATATTCATATTTTTATCTGCAAATATATTGAAACTTTTTCCATCCTTATCTATATATTGTATTTTTGTTTTATAACATATATAATAATCCCCTTTACTATCTATTGTAAAGTCAATAGCATCCTTTAATCCTTTATATTTTAAGTTCCATTCCATATTATTATCTTTTAAAACAATATTATAATCTTTTAAATAGTGTTTTTTTAGAAATACTATTGCAAAACTAAAAATAACAATTATTAATAATGCCTTTAAAAACTTTTTCATATTACCTCCAAAAAAATTTCTCTTGTCTAAAATATATTTTTTTAAACAAGAGGATATGTATAAATATTTTTGTTATTTAGTTTCAATTAAAATTATATGTTCTTTCTCCACTTCTGACAAAGCATTTAAGGTCTTTCTTACAATTTCACTGTATACTACCTTGGAATACTTATTATAAAAAGCCACTGCATGCTCTTCTCGTTTTTTTGCAATTTCTAAAAACTCCTCATCCTTTTTATACTTCGTATAATCAGGTTTGTGAAGCTCTGAAAGTTCTTTAAACCCTCCTAGTCTTTTGTGTACATTTGCATGCATATATTCAATTCTACTTAAATCTAAAAACTCTTTTTTTAGATTTTCATTCTTCACAAGCTTTGAAGCTTCAACATAAAAATCTCCATTAAATACTTCAAGCTTCATAGCATGATCTAATATTTTTATTGTATTAGAATCTAATGTATTTACATCTACACTATATACTTTTCCATCTTCTTGAAGATAAATTTCATTAACCCCACAAAACGGACAATATCTAATATAACTTTTTTTATTTCCGTCTATAAATGCATAGCTATTTAAATTAAAATTTTTTTCGTTTACATTCATTCCACAAATCACACACTTTAACATACTCATATTTTCACCCCTTCATATTATATACATTTATTCTTATTTTAAATGATAAATAATTTATTCCCAAATATATTTTTGATAATTTATTATTAATTTTCTCTTTTTATTATCTATTTTATTATTATTCTGTTGATTTTCTTAACAATTTACATTAAAATATAATTAGTTTTTTAAAATTTTATTATTTGATTTTTGTTAGGAGGGAAATATTAGATGCCTAAAAAAGAAAAAGGACTTTTATCAAACTTAGGTTTTTGGATTATTATTTCGATGATATTAGGTATTATTGTTGGTCTTAAAATGGGAAAAGAAGCAGCTATGTTTGCTCCACTTGGAGACATCTTTATGCAGCTTATTAAAATGGTAGTTATTCCATTAGTTGCCGCTTCTATTGTATCAGGAGCAGCTTCTATAGGAGACTCTAAGTCAGCAGGTAAAATGGGAATATCAACATTTGCTTACTATTTAGCAACTACAGCAATAGCTGTATCTTTAGGTTTAATCTTTGGTGAATTAGTGAAACCAGGTGCTGGAATACCTAAAGAAACTGTTCAATCAATGTTTTCACTTGAATATGCTGATAAGGGTACTATTCCTGGTTTTTGGGAAACTATAAAGGGAATTATTCCTGTAAATCCATTTGCTACCTTAGCTGATGGAAATAATATTCTTGCAATATTATTCTTTAGTTTATTCTTCGGATTTGGTGTTTCATCCTTGAAAGGTGAAAATAAAAAGATAGTGCTTGGTTTCTTCAATGGAGTAACTGATGCTCTTGTATTTGTAATAACAAAGGTTATGTATGTAGCTCCACTAGGAGTATTTGCATTGATGGCTGATGCTACAGGTAACTTTGGATGGAAGATAATTGGAATGCTTCTTGGTAAACTTTTAGTTGCAAATATTATAGTTTTACTTATTCATGCTTATGGAGTTTATGGAACAGCAGTTAAATTATTCTCAAATGTATCTCCATTAAAATTCTTTAAAAAAATATACAAAGCTCAATTATTTGCACTATCTACAGCATCTTCAATGGCTACTCTTCCACTTAATAAAGAAATATGTGAAGAAGAACTTGGAGTATCAAACGAAACTACATCCTTTGTACTTCCATTAGGTGCAACTATCAACATGGATGGTAATGCTATTTACTATGCATTAGCAACTTGCTTCTTTGCTCAATTATTTGGTATAGATTTAGGTATGCCTCAATATATAGCAATTATATTCACTGCTACTATAGGTTCTATAGGTCAAGCTGGTGTACCAGGACCTTCATTATTAGTTGTTGCAGTTCTAATTGCTGCTGGTATACCTACTGAAGGATTACCAATATTATTTGGTGTAGATAGAATTTTTGATATGATGAGAACTTCTGTAAATATAGTAGGGGATGCCTCTTGTGCAGTTATAATAGACGGTATTAGGAAAAAAGATGATATAAAAATTGAAAATAGCGCAAATGCTTAAACACTATAATAGAGGAAGACATAAGTTACCAGTAACTTATGTCTTCCTCTATTATTTGCTGCAAACTAACTACATTTTGGTTTTTCCTCCTCCAATCCACTAATTAGAAACTCTTCATTTTCATCGATAAAGTACTTAAGGCTTAATTTACAAAGGAGGAATATTTCATGAAATCAAGAAAACTTGCAGCAATTCTTACAGGATTATTTTTATTAGGAGCTGCTTCGACTGCTAAAGCTGCTACAGTAGATCACACTGTAAAAAGCGGAGATTCTTTATGGAAAATCGCTCAAGAATACAAGACTACATCTTCTGAAATAATGTCATTAAATACTCTTAGCGAAAATAGCTATATTTATGTTGGACAAGTTTTAAAAGTAGAAACTCCTTATTTAATGCATACAGTAGTTTCTGGTGATACTCTATGGGGACTAGGAACTAAATATGAAACAACAGTTGATAAAATTAAGCAAATCAACAACTTAACTAGTGATGCTCTTTATATTGGACAAGTTTTAAAAATTGAAACTGATTATTCAGAACATACAGTAGTTTCTGGAGATACTTTATGGGGGCTAGCAACTAAATATGGAACAACTGTTGATCAAATTAAACAATTTAACAACTTAACTAGTGATGCTCTTTATATTGGACAAATCCTGATTGTTCCAGGTACTTCTTCTGATAATAATATAATTTCACAACCATCCGTTAAAACTGTGAATTATACTGTAATGTCAGGAGATAATTTATGGACAATCGCTGAAAAACATAACACTTCCATGGATGCCATAATAAAAAGCAATATGCTTGCCTCTAATAAGTTAATGCCTGGTCAAATTTTAACTGTACCTGTAAATTCCACTGAAATAGTTTCTCCTGTAGGTATTACAATGATAAGAAAGAGACCAACTGATACTTATGGTGACTTATATGACTGGCAAAATGCAAGAAGAGTCTTTACAGTTGGACAACCCGCTGTTCTTAGAGATTTACAAACAGGGATAACATTTAATGTTAAATATTATGGCGGCTCCAACCATGCAGATATAGTTACACTTACAAAAGATGATACAGCTAAACTACAAAAAGTATTTTCTACTTGGTCATGGTATAACAAAAAACCAATGGTTTTATGCTTTACTCAAGGTGGTAAATACCATCAACTTGCTGTAAGTGTAACTGGAATGCCACATGGTACTACTGATATCTACGATAATGGCTTAACTGGACATTTAGATATGTATTTCTATAACAGTAAAGGCCATGCAAATCCTGTAATAAATACGTCTCATCAAGCTAATGTACTAAAAGCAAATGGACAATAGAAGAAGAAAAGTGCTTTGCACTTTTCTTTTTATTATACTTCAAATGTAGTTTCATCTATCCATTTCCAATCTTCTCTAATATTTTTAATATCATTTACTAATTTATAAAGAGCCAGATCTTTCTTCTTTGCTTCAATCATTACATCTAAATCTTTATTAAATATCTTACACTTTTCAATAAACTGTATAAAATCATACACATTAATATAATCTGCATGTTTTCTATCTTTTTCTCCCTCCTTAGGACTTGAGAAATGAACTTTAGGTGGAAGTATATCTTCATTCCATGTATCAAAAATATCACCCAATATAGATTGTAGAGATTCACCATCATTATTACATACATAGTGATGGACATCTAAAACCATAGGTATATTAACTTCTTTGCAAATTCTTAATACATCTTCTGCTGTAAAAGTTTTATCATCATTTTCTAGAATTATTTTTTCTGTTATTTCTTTTGGATAGTTATTAAAATTATTTATGAATCTATTAATAGCTTCCTCTTTTCCGCCCTGACCACTTCCTATATGTATTATCATTTTACCTAGTTTATAATTCATGTCTTCAAATAAATGTACGTGAATCCATAAATTTCGCTTTGTATTTTCCACAACATTTTCTTTCATGCTATTAATAACATTGAACTCATTAGGATGAGTATCTATTCTCATTTTGTGTTCTTTAATTATATTTCCTATTCTTTCAAAATCTTTTTTGAATATATTTCTGTAGTGCCAATCATTAACCTCTGGATGTGTAGCTAATGGAATTAATGCAGACGTTACTCTATAAAAATGTATATCATTTTCAATATTATATTGTAATATTTTATACAGATCATCTAAATTTGATAATGTCACCTTTTTTAACTTATTCAGCTTCTCTTCTTTTGAATTTAGTTTTGAATATGTCTTAAAAGTTACATTACTTGAAGACGTTACTTTAGGAAGCTTTAATGCAATTGCAACATAACCAAGTCTAACTCTCATATATAATCCCTTCTTTTTATTAATTCTTAGCTAATTCTTTAATATATTATCTGCAACATAGGATTTTAATATAACCCTACTCAAGATTTATATACTTAATTATTAACTACATCTACATCCTCAAAAAATCTATTAGTTAAAAATATAGAATATAATATCTTAACCTCACATAATTATTAATGTTATTAATTCTGTGAGGTTACTATTTATGAAAAAAGATAAATTCCTGAGAAACTCTATATTATTAACAATTTCAAATTCAACAACTGGTGTATTAAAATTTGTATTTTCTATAATTTTATCTAGAGAATTAGGTGCTGAAGGTATGGGGCTATATGCTTTAATTATGCCAATATACGATTTATTTTCTTGTCTTGTATGTGGAGGTATGATGACTGCTTTATCTAAAGAATCCTCTTCATATGAAAGCAAAAAAGATTATACTAGCATACATAAATCCATCCATGTTACATTAATCTTTGACTTTATTTGGTCTTTTCTTATTGTAATATTTGTTTTTATTAATTCTAAATACATAAGTATCAGCATTATAAAAGATAGTAGAAGCTTGCAAAGCCTTATTTTTATATGTCCAGCTTTAATTTGTGTGGCTTTATCCTCAATAATAAAAGGATACTTTTATGGAACATCTAAAGTAAGTATACCAGCTATAATTGATATTGTTGAAAAAGCTGTAAGGATAGTTGTGACTATTTTTGCAATAAAACTTATTGCTTTTAAAAATATTGAAAATACTGTATCAGTTGTATATGGTGCTCTAGCAGCCGGAGAATTTATAAGTTTTATGTTTTTATATACTTTCTATAGATTGAATAAGCATAAAGACTTTTCTTTGGCAAATACTCGCTCTGCTTCAGAAGGCACAGCTCAATTGCTATTCAATGTTTTAATTATGGCAGTACCTTTATGTGTTAATGGTTTTTTATCAACAGCACTCTCCACTGTTTCCACCTTAATATTGCCTCGCCGACTTTTACTAGCAGGTTTTACACATAGTACCGCACTAGCAATGATAGGAAAGTTTTCTGGAATGGCTTTAAGCATAATATTTTTTCCTCTTGTCGTCGTTATGTCTATGTCTATAGTATTAATTCCTGATATTGCAGAAAGTATTGAAAAAAAGGACTTTATTAATCTGGAAGAAAGAATAAATCAAGTTTTAAGAATATCCTTTTTACTTGGAATGTCAACTTTAATTATTTGTTTTAGCATGCCAAATGCTCTTGGCAAACTATTTTTTGCAAGAAATGATTTGACAATTTATATAAAGTTTGCTGCACTTTCAGCTCCATTTTCCTATATATCAGCCACAACCTTCAGTATATTAAATGGACTTGGAAAACAGGGTATTCTCCTTAGAAATTCTATAATTGTATCTGTAGAAGAAGTTATACTATTATTTGTACTAACCTCTATACCTAGTATAAATATTTTAGGCTATGGTCTTAGCCTAACTATAACTTCTTTAACTAGCTTAATTATGAATCTATATGAAATAAAAAAGAAATGCTATATAAATCTTTCTTTAGAAAATTTCTTTTTAGATATGATGATAAGTCTTTTAGTTTATTTTGTATTAAACATTTTTAATATTGTAATTCCAAACACATATTTTAAATTTAAAACAATTTCACTCATCTTTTTTGGTTTTTTATTCTTCTTTTATTGCTCCTCATTCATTAATAAGAAAATAAAAAGAGAAAGTTTAGGATAAACCTACACTTTCTCTATTTCCTTATTTTATTTATAATCATTTTAGGTAAAAATCTTTTTATTCTAGCTGGCAAAACTCCTAAGTCCTGTTCAGTTATTCCACCTGTTAAAACCAATCCATACATATATGTAAATACACCTATCCCAATTGATATAATGCAAGAAATAGCATTATTTAGATATCCAGTAACAAATTTATTAAGTACAGTAGTTAATCCTAAATATGTACCATATGCCATTACTCCCATCAATACAGAAGCCATTAATGGCTTTAAACCATGAGTAAACATATTCAATTTGATTTTCAATGACTTATTTATAAAAATATAGTTAAGTCCTAATGGAATTGCAAAGCACACCATATTTCCGAATACAGCACCTGTAATATTAAGTTGTGGTATACCTACTAACAAATAATTAGTTACTATTTTTCCCATAACACCAAGTATCATAAAAAACGTAGATAAATATAGTTTATTTATACTTTGAAGTATTGTCATTTGAATTTGAACAAGAGCAGTTAACACCAACACTACTGACCCTAAAAACATAAGCTTCCATCCTTCTTCAAATGCTGGAAAAATCATTTTAAAAATAGGATGACTTAATACTGATAGTCCTACAGCAGATGGTACTGCTACTAATAAGCATAATCTAAAAGTATAATTTATCTTATTTTGTAAGCTCTTTTTATCCTTTAACGCAAAAGCTCCTGCTAAAGAAGGAAGTACTGACGCTGATAGAGCTGAAACTAAAGCTATAGGTACTCCTAAAAGTGCTCTATATTTGGTAAATACTCCAAACTTAGTATCAGTTAAGCTTTGACTATACCCTACAGCATGTATAAGTCTACTTTTAACTATAGCCAAATCCACAAGATCTCCTGCATTTTGAAGCCCTACACAAATTACTATTGGTAATCCATAGTGAATTATTTTCTTAAGTATTTGTTTATTAGTATGTTTATTGTGGTCAATCTCCCTATATCCTTTGGGTACAATAATCTTCTTCTTTTTTTCATAAACTATTATTAAGTAAATAACAGCTCCTAGAGATCCTATTGCCGTACCAATTGTTCCACCTGCACAAGCTGCTTCTACACCGTATTTCAAAAGCATTGCTGCAAAAACCAAAGTAAAAATTGTATTTAAGATTTGCTCTATAACCTGTGATACTGCAGTAGGAGTCATGTTTCCTCTTCCTTGAAAATATCCTCTATATGTAGATACTATAGATGTTAAAAAAATGGTTGGTGCTAAAGCCATAATTGAAAGTGTTGAACTTGTACTACTAGTAGCTGCAGCAAGTGGTCTTGCAAGTACAAACATTAATACAGCCATAAGTGTACCTATAATTAGCATCAACATCCGAGCAATTTTAAAGCTTTTCACTGCGTCTTCATATCGCTTTAGTGCCATAAATTCTGATACTGATTTAGATACAGCAATAGGTATACCTGAGTTAGTAAGTACATATACAAACGCATAAATTTTATAAGCAGAGGAATATATTCCCCATCCTTCTTCACCTATAATCCTCGCCAAAAAAGGTATGTATAGTAAAGATAATACTTTTACAATCATACCTGCAGCTGACAATATAGCAAAACCCTTAGTGGTTGACTGTTTTTTCATAATGATAAAACTCCCCTATAAAACAGTTGAGAGTTGATAATTGAAAGTGGATAGTTACTCACTAATATCATACTTTCTTCATTTTCAAACTCTCAACTTTTAACTAAAATTTTAATACGTCTCTTTTTACTCTCTTAAAGATTGGCGGCATCGTTTCTACAATAGTCTTATTTTCCATATAAGCTAGTTCCTTTGGACAATCTTTAAAAACTAATTTATAAGCATATAAGAATTGATAATATAATCCATATCTATTGTTGAAGAAACTATTTAACTTCTTGTTTCCGTACTTATCATCACCAATAATAGGATTTTTTAAATAAGCTAAATGTGCTCTTAATTGATGACTTCTTCCTGTTATTAAATCAAGTTCTAAAAAAGAGTAACTTCCTACAGTATCTAAAACCTTAACTTCCATAGCAATTTTTTTTGTATTAGATTTTTCAGTCTCAAAAATTTTAGACAAATTGTTATCTTGATCTTTAGAAATATATGCTTCATAGTGCCCTTCTTTAATCTTTCCTTTAACCAACGCATTGTAATATTTCTTTATCTTTCTTTCTCTTATCATCTCGTTCAAAAGCTTTAAGCTTTGATAATTTTTACCAAATATAACTAAACCTGAAGTATTTCTATCTAATCTGTTACATGGAGCTGGAGTAAAAGTAACTTCTTTTTCAGGTATATATTCTTCTTTTTCATGTAAGTAAGAAAGTACATAATCAGTTAATGTAGGTTCTCCATTTTTTTTATCTGAATGCACCAAAACTCCTGGCCATTTCTCTACAATAACCATATTCTCATCTTCATATGTAATCTTCATGCCACTATAATCTACATCTTGAAACTTTTCTTCCTTTGTTTTCGGTTTTGTATTAGAAGTCATATATTTAGCTTCAACAATATCTCCTTCTTCAAGAAAATAATTTTGTTTTACTTTTTTTCCATTAACTCTTAAATCTCCCTTTCTGAGTCCTTTAAATATTGCTCCTAAAGGTACATCATTTAACCATTTTCTAGCAAATTTATCTATTCTTTGTCCTGCTTCATTTGTTCCTATTTCTATTCTCATTTTCTACCTCCGTAATATCGCATCATACTACTTAAAATACCAACATTTTTCGACGCAACATTAAAAATTATATACTAACAAAGTACAATTTACAATGGACAATTAACCATTGTTAACATTATTTAAAAAATTTATTACTGTTTCACAGTTTACAGCAACTCCAACAGGAATACACTCTTCATCTACATCAAAAAAACTGCTGTGAAGTGGATGCATTGTATCTTTCTCTTTATTACCTGTACCTAAATAATAAAAAACAGAAGGTATTTGTAATGAAAAGTATGCAAAGCTTTCAACTCCCATAGTTGGTTTTTGAAGCATAACTATATTTTCACTTCCTAAAGTATTTTGTGCAGAATTCTTTAATATATCTACCATAGTATCATCATTATACAAACAAGGGTAACTCTCCTGTATGTCTATCTCACAACTTCCTCTCATAGATTCTACTATTCCTTTGGTAACTTCAACAATTCTTCTTTTCGTATATTCTCTATCTTCCAATGTCATAGTTCTAATAATACCTGAAATTTTCACTTCATCTGGTATTATATTTTGAGTTGTACCTCCATGTATTGAACCAATAGTTATCACAGCTGGATTGGTTGGTTGAATTTCTCTGCTGACTATAGATTGAATTGCAGTAATAACATTTGCACTTATAGCAATAGGGTCAATTGTACTATGTGGATACGCACCATGTCCTCCCTTTCCCATTATTTTAATGTTAAATGGATTTGAAGCTGCATTAACTACATCTCTCTTTATTCCTATTTTACCAACCTGTATATTAGGTTCTACATGCAGACCTATTACTGCATCTACCTTAGGATTTTCTAGTACTTCTTCTTGTATCATGTGTATCGCTCCACCCGTAGTCTCTTCTGCAGGTTCAAAAAGTAATTTGACATTTCCATTTAATTTATCCTTAATTTTATTTAAAACTTTTGCTACCCCTAAAAGCACAGTTGTATGTACATCATGACCACAAGCATGCATTCTTCCTTCAATTTTAGAAGAATATTCACAATTTCTTTTCTCATCCATAGGAAGAGCATCCATATCTGCTCTTATGGCTATTGTTCTTTCTCCAGTTCCTCTTATAATACCACAAATTCCATTCTTTGAAGTTTCAATATATTCTATACCTTCTTTTTCTAAAACTTCTTTTATTTGCCCCACTGTTCTTTTTAAATCAAAATCCAACTCTGGATACATATGAAAATCTCTTCTTATTGAAATTAATTCATCTTGTATTTCCTTAGCCATTTCAAAAAAATTCATTTATTTTGCCCCCATTTTTAATATTATTTTTTCTCCCAAAATATTTTTATAATATCTCCTTCTTTTAATTGGTCATAATATCCTGCATTTTCATCATTTAATGTAAGGACCAAATTCCCCTTTGGAGTTGATAAATCAAATTCGATTTTTGAAAATATATCTACAAATACATAACTATTCTTCCCTGTTAAAATTACAGGTTTATCATTCACAATAACTTTGATTTCCTCAAATTCTCTGTCTTGGACTTCAATATCTTTTGTATTATTTTCCGCTTGCTTTAAAGTATCTATACTCAATTCATCATTATTCTTATTAATAATGTTCTCCTCATCTTTATCTATATATTCAACTTTTTCTTTATATATTCTATCTCCTTCTTTTATTGCATAATCCTTTGTTAGTTCTTTATCTTTTAAATAATATTTATATTCATTATTATCTTCATTGAAATATTTTATATATTCACCTAATGTAGAAGGAAAAATAATTTCAACCTTATCTCCTTCTTTTATATGTTCTTCCATATCTGTACTTTTATTATTTATAAATCCTACCGGTTCTAAATTTTCAATTATATCATCCAAATAAAAACTTATAGAATTTATTTTTTTTACATATTCGATTAATTTAGGAGATGCATCCCTACCATCCTTTGCAAAAGTTACTTCAATCTTATCTCCTTCTTTTATTTCTGTATCTATACTTGCGTCTTTATCATTAACCTTTATAATTGCTCCTTTTCCAAGGGAACCAAAAGCAACTCTCTTTATACCATTTAATTCAAATCTAATATTCTTACCATTCTTTCCTATAAGAACCTTATGATTAATTCCTGCTTGTATCATAACATCCATAACTGTATGGTTATGAGAATTAAAAAGACTAATTACTTCTTTGTTTAAAATAACATCAATGAAATCATTTCCTGACTGCTTTATTCTTACAAGAGCAATACCCAGAACAGTTACGCCTATGCTTCCTAAATCATTGTTAGGGCTTGTACAATCAATAACAGATTCTCTATCTTTTATACCTATCCTTTGAGGAGATAAGTTTAATTTTTCAGCTAAATATTCTTTAAAATTAGGTGTATGCGCTCCTCCTCCAACTAAAAATACTGCATTAGGGGATTTACCACCATTTAATTCTATGATTCTATTAGCTATTTCTTCACATATTTTTTGAGTAACAGGATTCATTGTTTTAATAATCTCTTCTGCTGAAATTTCGTTTTCAATTCCTAAAATATCTATGTATTTTATACTTTCTTGCTTTGTACATTGTTTTTTTATTACTTCCGCAGTGTTAAAATCCACTAAATAATTCTGTACTATACATTCGGTAATCTCATCACCTGCCATAGGCACCATACCATATGCACTAATGGCATTATTGCTGCTTATAGCTATATCCGAAGTACCTGCACCTACATCCACTAAAGCTAAATTAAGGAGTCTTAATTTTTTAGGAACAGCAGCTTCCATAGCTGCAATAGGCTCTAAAGTTAAACTATTTATATTTAAATTAACCTTATTCATTACAGAATAAAGACTATCTACTACCGCTCTTGGAAGAAAAGTTACAATAACATCCGCTGAAATTTTGTCACCTTTTTGAGAAAGTAAATTAGATATAATATATCCATTTAAATAATAATTTTTCACGCTATACCCTACACAATATAATTTCCCTTTAGTTTGTTTATTGACTTCTTCTTCAGCATTTTTTACTGCAGTAAGTTCTAAGCTCCTGATAATTTCTTTATCAATTTCTTTATCTTCATCCATATCTATCTCTACTTTTACTTCTGTTGTTCTCAAGAATCTACCAGCCGCTGCAATAGCTACTTCCTCTAAAGTTAAATTAAGTTCTTGTTCTAAATCTTTTTTTACCTTGCTTACTGTATTGGCAACTAAATTAATATCATGAATTTGTCCATCTATCATGGCCCTTTCATCATGCTCAAGATATTTTTCACTAATAACTTGAAATTTTTTCTCCTTTATAATTCCAACAGTTCCAATAATAGAACGTGTACCTATATCTAATGCAAAAATTATATCTTTAGGGTTAATATTTAATAAGTTCATATTCTATCTCCCTCTTTAACGCATAATATAATAGGCTCATATTCTTAGAATATGAGCCTATTAAAATTATATACTATTGTTTTACATTATTCAACAAACTATACGATAACTTCTACGTTTAGTCAACTAGTTTTAGTACATCAGCACTTTCACTTATATAAGGTAAGTTTTTAATTACCTTGTATACATATTTAAGTGCATCCTGCTTATTAGCTTCTTCTTTTGAAAACTCATTAAAACAAAGCATTCTGCACCAAAAGTCTACAAAATCTTCTTTTGTCACAAATTTAGTAGTACCTTCTTCTCTAATAACGAATCCTGTTTTATATTTTTCTATTATGTCAATATCTTTAACTTCATCTTTTGAAATCATCACAACTGCATCTTCCCACATTTTTTTAAACGTAACCACATTATCCACTCCTTATCTTAAATTTTCTAATACTAACTACATATATAATAACTCTTTATATATAATAACGCTTTATATATAATAACTTTTTTTCTCATCATCTCAATAATAATTTAACACATATATATGAAATATGTCAACATTAATATACTGTAATATACTGTCATATATATAAATAGTATATCATATACATTATTTATGTTTTACATTATAAGTTTTTAGCTACTAATATTTTTTAATTAATCCATTATTGTAAATTACTAAAACATCAAAAGTTCTAATAATTTTATTATTAAACTCTATTTCAATTTTTTTATCATCAATAAATTTAACCTCACCCTCTCCAAAACTTTTATGTATTATTCTCTCACCAATCTTGTAGGTGTTTTGGAATAATGAATACAATTTACATTCCTTAATAAATCTAGATACCTTTTTATTTTTTCCCCTTATCTCATTAGATATACATAGTGACAAATTTTCTATAGTTCTTGTGATACCTACATAAAAAAGCCTTCTCTCTTCTTCTATGTTTTCATCCATACTATTTATATGAGGAATATTTTCTTCATTACAATTAATAATAAATACATTTTTAAATTCCATTCCTTTAACTCCATGTATTGTACTCAATATAACGCTATCTTTATTCTCATTTCTTTTATTTTTAATTATCTCTTCTTCTACTTCATCTACATGAACTAAAAAGGTTATTATTGTTTTATACTCTTCTGCTGAAGCTTTGAATTCTTCTAAAATTTCTTCAAGTTCAGATATATCTATCTTAAATTTAGAACTATATTCTTTTAAATAATCATAATATCCTAAGTTAGATAAAATAGAACTTATTGCTCCGCTGAGAGACATCTTATTTAGTCTTTGAATATCTTTCTTTAATTCATCTATACTCTTTAGTTGAAACACAGGTAAATTATCAATACTTTTTAAATTTTCAAAACAATCCCCTCTATTAGTACTTTTTCTTACCTTCTCAATATTTATTTTGCTTATATATCTAAACGGCTTGTTTATTATTCTGAAAAAACTTTCCTTATCACTACTGTCTATACTTAATTTAAGATATGCTAAGACATCCTTACATATGAAATGCTCAAAAAAATTATACTCTTTATCTAATAATTTAAAAGGAATTTTTTTTCTTATAAATGAATCTATAATGCTTCTACTTTCAACATTAGTTCTATATAATATAGCATTTTCATTATATTCACACTGATTTAGACCTTTTAATTTTATTATATTCAAAGATATATCTTCTGCTTGCATATTTTCATTTTTATAATTCATAACATTAATTTTAGGTCTATATTCTTTTTGTGCATACATAATTTTATTATTTCTCATTTTATTGTTTTTTATAAGATTATCTGATATTTCTACTACACTATCAGGACATCTATAATTTCTTCCTAGAAAAAGTTTTTTACCATCATTAAAGTAATACTGAAAATTAACCATACATTCAGGTTTTGCTCCTCTAAAACTATAAATGCATTGATCTTCATCTCCTACTGCAAAAATTGAATTATCTTCATTTAAAAGTTTTAGAATATCTATTTCTATTTCATCACAATCTTGAAATTCATCTACTAACATATACTTAAATAGATTTCTATAACCCTTTAAAAACCTCTCATCTTTTAAAAATAATTCCTTACATCTAATCTGCAGATCATCAAAGTCTAAAAGATTGTTTTGACTTTTATAATCTTCATAGGTTCTATAGCATTCTACAAAAATATCTTTATCTATATTAGTAGTAAATTCTTTCATAGTTATATTATTAGTTTTATAAAAAGAAATTGCATTTATAGTTTCTTTTACTTTTTCATCACTAATTTGTTCTAAATAAGCAGATAATACACCTTTAATTAGTCTATAAGCTTTATTACTTTGTATTATGTTTATATTTCCATAAATTCTACTTAAAATCTTATAGAATAATCCATGAAAAGTACCAAAAAAAGGAACAGCTTTACATTTACTCATTTTTTTATATTTTTCTTTCATATTTAATGCAGCTGCCCTTGTAAAAGTTATTACAATTATATTATTAGGGCTTATAGCTTTATAACCTAAAAGATATTTCACCCTTAAATTATTAATAACTTGATTATTAAAATACCCTTTTATTAATTTTACATCTTCTAAGGTAAGCCCTTTTGGAATAAAGTTTGTCTTATATACATTTCCAAAGGTAACTAAATAATCTACTTTTCTAATAAGTGTACTTGTCTTGCCTGCTCCTGGACATGCTATTAAAGCTAAATTCCTGTCATTATTTAAAACTGCTTTCCTCTGATTGTCATTCAAATCTTTATATCTTTCCTCTATTATTTTGTCTCTAATAGCACAAAATTCATTTGCAACATCCCTATTTATCATATGTTCACCTACTTAATAATGTTTATACTCTACATCTGCTATCTTAAATTATATACTATTTTTATTATTATAATCATGGTATAAAAAATTGCTACGACATTTTATTCTATAATGTATTATACAATATTTTCCTTGTACTTTCCAATATTTTCTATAAAAATTAATTATTTGTTTTAAAATCATTTCATACACTAAGTAAATCCTTAATTCATCTAAACTTGTTTTCATAAAAATTGTTGTAATAATCTAAATAAGGTATTAAAATAGATTTATCAAATGTATATACACTTTATAAGTTAGAGGGGAAAAAAATGACTAATAGTAATTTTTTAAATATTAAAAACGGTAGAAATCTTACAATGTTAGTTGATTTTTATGAACTAACAATGGGAAATGGTTATTTAGATAATAACGTAGGAGATAAAATAGCATACTTTGATATGTTCTTTAGAAGAGTTCCTGATGGCGGTGGCTATTGTATTATGGCTGGTGTTCAGCAGTTAACAGAATATTTATCAAACTTAAAATTTACAGAAGAAGATATAGACTATTTAAGAAGTAAAAATTGTTTTGATGAAAGATTTTTAGAGTATCTAAAAAACTTCAAATTTGAATGCGATGTTTGGGCTGTTCCAGAAGGCAATCCTGTTTTTCCTGGTGAACCTTTAGTTACTGTTAGAGGACCTATTCTTCAAGCTCAATTTGTTGAAACAATGATTCTTCTAACAGTTAATCATCAAACTTTAATTGCAACTAAATCTAATAGGATTTGTAGGGCTGCTGAAGGAAGACCTGTAATGGAATTTGGTTCAAGACGTGCACAAGGATATGACGGTGCTATCTATGGAGCTCGTTCAGCTATTATCGGGGGATGTACTGCAACTGCATGTACAATAGCTGAACAAATGTTTAAAATTCCTGCTTCTGGAACTATGGCTCATAGTTGGATTCAACTTTTCTCAACAGAATATGAAGCATTTAAAGCATGGACTAAAACTTATCCTGACAATTGTATTCTTCTAGTAGATACATACAACGTATTAAAATCAGGTCTACCTAATGCTATAAAAGTTTTTGATGAAATATTAAAACCTATGGGATATAGACCTAAGGGAATAAGAATAGATAGTGGTGATATAACCTACTTAACTAAAAAATGCAGAAAAATTTTAGATGAAGCTGGATATGAAGATGTTAAAATTATTATATCTAATTCTCTAGATGAACATATAATTACAGACGTACTTAGTCAAGGTGCTAAAATCGATAGCTTTGGAGTTGGTGAGAGATTAATAACAGCAAGATCTGAACCTGTTTTTGGTGGAGTTTATAAGCTTGTTGCTGTAGAAGAAAATGGAGAAATAATTCCTAAAATCAAAATAAGTGAAAATGAAGAAAAAATAACAAACCCAGGTTTCAAGAAAATTTATAGATTATTTGATAAATCTACAGATAAAGCTATTGCTGATTTAATAAGTTTACATGATGAAAAAATAGATGATACTAAACCACTTGAAATATTTGATCCAGTACATACTTGGAAAAAGAAAAAACTAACTAACTATTATGCTAAAGATTTGATGGTAAAAATATTTGATAAGGGTAACCCATGCTATAAAAATCCTCCGGTAAAAGAAATTCAAAAATTTGCCAAAGAAGAAACTGAAAAGCTTTGGGAGGAAGTTTTAAGATTTGAAAATCCTCATACTTATTATGTTGACCTTTCAAATAAGCTTTGGAATCTTAAACATAGCTTACTAAATAAATTTTCTGATTTATACGACTAAAAACTTATTTAATATAATATATAAAAGCAGAGTAATTTTTATTTACTCTGCTTTTATATATTTAAATTATTAACTTCCCCAAACTTATATTTGAAAAAACTTTAAATAATTATTTTGTTGGTATATATCGTCTAATACACTAATATTGTCATCTTGTAATTCATTATATTTATAAAAATGATTTTTCTTCAACATTTTATTTGTTGAAAGTGCTTTAAAAGGACAACATCCATCATTATCTTTACATTCATGAAATGGACATTCTTTAAAGCAACTTACTTTATTATCAAAGGTTGATAAAAATGGACATCTAGACATTATAATATACCCCCCAATTTCTAATCATCTAAGTATATTATAACCCAAAATATGTAAAATTTGAATACCTTTTCATAAATTACCATATCTTTTTTGAAAATTTTTTCCATTACATATAAATAACGCCAACATACACTTAAATAAGAATACTTATTATTTTTTCATATACTAGGGTATACTAATAGCAAAATATTAATAAGAGGTGTTGTGTTATGAATATAACTAGTTTTTCCTTATCCTATCTTTTTTTAGGTGCTTGTTTGATATCATTGGTATTCTTTTTATATTTTAAAACGTTAATAGTTAAAACAGAACCTAATAATAAGTCACGGGAAAAAATTGTTGGAACTATGAAAGATCCAGATTCTTGGAGAGCCAAAAATAATATGATGTCATATATATCGGCTTTCTGGACTGTATTATCTCTTATACTATTTATTTATTTTAAGTTTTACTATAAATCTGGATTAATTAATGTAATTTACTTTTTTGCATATATAGCAGTAATAGTACTTTCAGTAGTATTTTTAGGTGCTAGAAAAAAAAGCAAAAGTAAATCATAAAGACTATGTTAATAAAGCATAGTCTCTTTATATTTTACGACCATTCTCTTCATATTTATAAATCTCTCTTCCTAGATTGGCTAAGAAAGGCATACCTACTTTGTAATACTCGTATTTTCCATCATTAAAAATATCATTTTCATTTGAATATATTACACTTGTAAGTAGAAACTCAATTCCTTTACTTTCATCAACAATATATGCATTATCTACAAGATATCCATAGGCACATCCTATTTTATTATATATTTTCATATTTTTAGGAATAGATTTGCTAGTATCTCCAAACATAAAATATTTAACATGACTATCTTTAAAATTATATTTTGGATTATCACATTCCTTTGGAAGCATACACATATATTTTCTTAAAAATTCATAATCCTCTTTTTTTAGATTAAAACGTCTTTTTTCTGGTACTGCTTCTGGAAACATAACTGCCTTTAATATTCCTTGAAGACATTCTATTGAAAAGTAATTGGACTTTGAAAAGTCTTTGGGTCCATTTATATGTCTTCCTCCACTTTTATATCCCTTTCCTTTTTTCGTATCCCTAATTTTATTTGTATAAGCCTTTTGACCATATGCCATTGGTTGACTATATATTACTTTATCTCCTTTATAAAATTCAAAAGGATTTGTATATCTATTTTCTTCATAATTCATTGGATTTCCAAGTCTATGAAGTATTAAGGTATCTGTGTATCCTTTTTTCCAAAGAGTTTCGTTATAATATTCTTGCCCTAAAAATTCATATAATCTATCAAATCCATCATTATCACTTACCACAAAAACTTTCTTTATATAATTGCCTATAGTTGGCATCTTACTTTGTGAACTATAATCCTTATATACTGATTTTTGAGAAGGACGTGCCTTCTCTATTTTTAAAGGAGTATCTTTGTCTATTCCTAAATTATTTAACTTCTCTAAGGCTAAAACACATGCTGAAAGCTTCACAGAACTTGCTGGATAAAAATACTTATCTTTATCAACTCTATATTTGAAAGTTCTAAAGCTGGGTACATTATTTTCACCTCTATCTATTTGTGTATATAAAATTTGAACTTGATATTTATCTGGATTTCTTAATATCTTTCCAAAAACCTCTGGTTTCTTTTTTAAAATTTCTTCAATTAAATTGTCTTTTTGCTCCTGTATCCCCGCAGCCTTAGCCTCAATTTTAAATTCTCCTAAATTTACTACTCCTGCAATCATACATATTAATAAGGATTTTACAATTAAATTCATAAAATTTTTCTTCATTTGAATACTCTCCTTACGTTTACTATTCTCTCCAAAAATAATTTACCCAAATTTTACTTTTTTATGAGAGTTTCAAAAGAATAAAAATTACGACATAAGTTTCTAGCAACTTATGTCGTAATTTTCTTCTTTTAAGATTTCAACAAATCTCTTAATTATAAGTGCAGTAAATCCCCATATTACATAATCATCATATAAATAAAAATACTCATTAATTTTTCCTGTTCCAAATTTATAGTTTCTTCCCCCTTCTATAAGATGAAAAGGAAAATCATCTTTTAACTTTGGTCCTATATCCAGCTTATAACACATAGGTTCATTTTCTAAAAAATACTTAAGAGGCACTTTAAATACATGATCTACTTCATCTTTATTTGGGGTTATTTGATTGGTATGCAATTTACCTACAAAAGGATACATTATTGTATAATAAGGACTTATAAAATAATCCATTGGACCAATTAGCTCAATGTTAACTCCTTTAACATTTAACTCCTCCTCTGTTTCTCGCATAGCAGCCTCCATTGGAGTTTCATTTTCTTCTATCAATCCACCTGGTAGTGATATATCGCCAGGCTGCCTTTTTAAAGTTAATGCTCTTTTCTCAAATAATATATAAGTTTCTCCTTCTTCTTCTATTAATAAAATCATTACCGCACTATTTCTATATTTTCCGATAGGTTTTGCTTTTCTATCAATAAAAGTTTTCTTAATTTTTTCCATTTATCTTCCTCCCTTAATACACACAATATATCCCAATATAACTTCTTTTTTCTTTAATTTGTAACCTTTTTTTTAGTTGTTCTATATATACTAAAATGGTATACTAAAATTGAATTAAAATCTACATTAAAATTTCAAAGTAGGAGAGATGAAACTTGAGACGTAAATTATCAACTTTATTACTAACAATAATTTTCTTACTATCGTTTTCTATGACAGCATTAGCAGATAATGCAGATTTACCAAAAATATATGGTAAAACAGCTATTGTAGTTGATGTTAACACTGGAGAAATTATATATACAAAAGGTATAGATGAATCTCCAATGTATCCTGCCAGTACAACAAAGCTTTTAACTGCATTATTATTGGCAGAAAACAAACAGCCTACAGATGTAATTAAATATACTCAGAATGCTGCAAAGCAGCCTGCATATTCATTGTACAACCTTGTAGGGAAAAGCAAAATCACAACTAAAGATACTATGACTGCTGATGATGTAATGAAAGCTCTTCTTCTATTTTCAGCTAACGATTCTGCATATATGATAGCTGATAATGTTGCAGGAAGTCCTGAAAAATTTGAAGAAATGATGAATAATAAAATAAAAGAATTAGGTCTGAAACATACTCATTTTGTAACTCCAAATGGATTAGATTCTGGTATAAAAGACCATTACACTTCTGCTTATGACTTAAGTGTAATAGCCAAAGCTGCATACAAAAATCCATGGGTAAAAAAAGTTATGAATACCAAAGAAGATAGAGTCGAAATTTCTAATGGTACTATTGGTTATGTAACCAATAGAAATAAATTATTAGATGTCAAAATTGATACAGCATATGCTGATAAAATAGGTATTGATCTCAATCAAATGCCTGCTTCTGACGCTGTTTGTGTTGGTGGTAAAACTGGATATACTTCAAAAGCTGGAAGATGCCTTGTTGCTATTTTTAATAAAGATGGAAGAACTCTTGCTGGAGTAGTTATGAAATCAGTTTATGATGCAAAAGACTCTTATGTGTTTAATGATATGGCTAAAATAATAAATTGGAGTTATGCTGCAAAAAGAACTCCTTTATATAAAGCCAATACAGAATTAAAAAAGATTACTGTAAAATATAAGCCACTTAAGTTTATAGGCCCTGAAAAAGAAGTAACTATACCTTTAGTATCAAAAAAAGATGCAATGTATTATGAAAATGAAGTTAATAAATCTGAAGTAAAAACTGAATTTAAAATTTCTGATATAAACGTTGGAGATTTAAGTAAAGATAAAAGTGTAGGAACTCTTGTAGTTAAAGAAAGAGATGCTGTTAAAACCTATGAATTGTACCCAACAATTTCTTCAAAAGACATTATGAAACAAAATATCCTTCTATATGTAGGAGTAGGTGTAGGTGTTATAGTAGCAATCTTAATAATTCTTCTTCTAATAAAACTAATATCTAGAGGTGGAAGAAGACGTAGACGAAGATATTAATTTCATTGAGTTTATAACAAAAATATAAAAAACTATAGTATAGTTGATAGCTATACTATAGTTTTTTATATTTTATAAGATTTGTCTACTCATAATTAGTAAAAACACTTTAAAAATCTATTGTAAATTATATTTGCTGCTTCATCAAAAGCTTCAGCTACTTTTATCATCTGCTCTTTTGTATTGTAAAAATTTACTCCTATTCTTATATAGTTATCTTTAACAGTTGCAACTATTTTATATTTTTCTATAATCTCTTTAACTTCCTTTTCAATTATTCTCGGATAATATATACTCAATATGCCTGAATAATTTTCTTTTTCTAGTGGGGTCTTAAATTTAATAGGTAAATGACTAATATTTTGAATTAATTCTTGCTGCAATTGAAGCACATGTTTCTCTATTTCTCTTATACCTAATTCATTTATAAGCTTAACTCCTGCATCAATAGCTGCTATACCTGCAAAGTCTAAGTTACCTGCTTCTAATCGCCTACTGTCTTCATGCCATTCAATTTTTGAGAAATCTTTTGGCATTTTAAAAGTATTATCACAGTTTATAACACTTTGATGATTTGCTGATAAAGGAGTAATATCATTGATAATAGCAGAATCACAAAAAACGAATCCTGCACCAAATGTAGATAAAAGTCCTTTATACCCTCCACAAACAAGATAACTAATATTCATTTCTTTCACATCTATATTAAGTCTTCCTACTGCTTGAATTCCATCTACCACAAATATAATATTATTGGCTTTGCAAATTTCACCTAATTTCATTAATTCTATATAAAACCCTGTAGTAAACTGAACTGCAGATATTGCAATTACCTTAGTGTTTCTATCAATAACATCTACGATATCATCAATTACTATTTTATCTTCTTTGCTTCTAACTACGCTAAGTTCTACACCCTTGCTTTGAAGATTTATCCATGCATATAGGTTTGCTGGAAACTCTTGGTCAAAGACAATTATATTGTCACCTGGTTTTAAAGCAAGTCCATTAGCAATAATCCCCATTCCTTCCGAGGTATTCTTAACAAAAGCTATTTCTAATGGCTTTGCATTTATTAATTTAGCTACATTTTTTCTTGCTGAATTAACTATTTTCCATCCATCTGAAACTGCAGTTTTACTATATGTTTCTACATATTGTTTCATAAAATTAAAATATGCATCCTGAACACATTTAGGAGGTACTACTACGGAAGATATATTTAAAAATATAATATCCTTAATATTTGAAAATTCGTAATCAATTAGTTCTCTATTTAACATAATATTAACTCCCCTATTTTCTTTCTTTAAATACTCTCATTATATCAAATATAATTTAATTGATGCAAAAAAACAAAGGGATATATTGTTATAAAGACGTTTCACTTCACTAAGAAATTCTAAAATTTTATAATTTCCTATAGATTAAAAAAATATTGTTAACCATTTGACAAGTATATTCATATATTGTAATATATAAATATATTAATTAAACATTATTTCGTATGTGGGGTGAAAAACTTGGATAATAATTTTCAAAAATATAATGAATTAGCTGAACTATTAAAAGTAATTGCACATCCTGTGCGTTTATGCATAATTAGAGGTTTATTAGAAAAAGGCAAATGTAATGTAAGCACAATGCAACACTGCCTGGATATACCTCAGCCTACTGTATCAAGACATCTACAAAAATTAAAAAACTGCAACATTATAAAAGGTGAAAGAAATGGACTTGAAATAAATTATAAAGTCTGTAATGAAAAAGTAATCAAATTAATTGATTTATTATTTGAAGAAGAAAATGACCAATAACTTTATGGGGGGATTTTTAATGAATAAAAAAATCTTAATTATAGGCGGCGTTGCTGGTGGTGCTTCTGCTGCTGCAAGACTTAGAAGATTAGATGAGCATGCTGAAATTATTTTATTTGAAAGAGGAAACCATATTTCCTTTGCTAATTGTGGTCTACCATATTACATCGGGGGTACAATTCAAGAAAGAGAGAATCTTTTAGTATCTACTCCAAAAGATATGGACGAAAAATTCAATATTGATGTAAGAATCAAAAGTGAAGTTGTTAAAATAGATACTGATAAAAAAGAAGTTACAGTTAATAGCTCTGAAAAAGGAACTTATACAGAAACTTATGATTCTTTAATTTTATCTCCTGGTGCTAAACCAATAAAACCTCCTATTTCTGGTATAGATAATGATAAAATATTCACTCTAAGAAATATGGATGATACAGATAAAATTAAGAATTTCATAACTAATAACAAAATTGATTCTGCAGTAGTTATCGGTGGTGGATTTATAGGTGTTGAAATGGCTGAAAATCTAAATGATCAAAATATAAAAGTAACTTTAGTTGAAGCTGCACCTCATATACTTGCTCCTTTTGATGATGACATGGTAACTATGGCTGAAAAAGAATTACAAGATAATAATATAAATCTAATTTTAAATAATGGTGTAAAATCCTTTTCTCAAAATGGATATAAGTTAGATATTACTTTAAATAATGATGAAAAATTAACTGCTGATATGGTTATTCTTGCAATAGGTGTAACCCCTGATGTTGGATTCCTTAAAGATACTAAATTAGAATTTGGTCCAAAAGGACATATTATAGTTAATAACCATCTAGAAACTAACCTTAAAGATATTTATGCTGTTGGAGATGCTATAGAAATTGTTGACTTTGTAAATGGCAAAAAAAGTGCTATTCCTCTAGCAGGACCTGCTAATAAACAAGGTAGAATTGCAGCTGATAACATTTGTGGAATAAATACAACTTACAAAGGAACACAAGGTACTTCTATTCTTAAAGTATGTGACTTAACATGTGCAAGTACAGGTAATAACGAAAGAACTCTACAAAGAAACAATATACCTTATAATATTATATATGTTTATCCACAAAGTCATGCTTCATACTATCCTGGTGCAACACCAATAACTTTAAAATTACTCTTTAATAATGAAGGTAAAATATTAGGTGCTCAAGCAATTGGCTACGATGGTATTGATAAGAGAATTGATGATATTGCAACAGTTATAAGATTAAATGGTACTGTAATTGATCTTACAGAACTTGAATTATCCTACGCTCCACCATATTCTTCTGCTAAAGACCCTGTAAATATAGCAGGATATTATGCTGAAAATATTATAACTGGTAAATCGGAAGCTGTACTTCCTCGTGATATAGATGGAAGAGATAGAGATTCTATAATTCTTTTAGATGTTAGAACAGATTTAGAGCAAGAGACTGGTTCTATTGAAGGATCTACTCACATCCCATTACAACAACTAAGAGCTAGATTAAATGAGTTAGATAAAGCCAAAGAAATTTGGACATACTGCCAAATTGGCCTTAGAGGTTATCTAGCAGAAAGATTATTAAAACAACATGGATTCAAAGTTAAAAATATTACAGGAGGATTTAAATCATATATGTCTCAAAAATTTAAGCCACAAAAATTAAATTATTCTGAAGAATTAGTTACTTCTGTTGAAAATCCTAAAATAGATACAGGCGTTATTAAAAACTTAGATGCATGTGGTCTTAGCTGCCCTGGTCCTTTAATGAGAGTTAAAGGTGCAGTAGACGAATTAAATCCAGGAGATACTTTAAATGTTTCAGCATCAGACCCTGGTTTTTATGAAGATATTAAAGCATGGTGTAAAAAGACAAATACAGAATTAGTTAACCTAAACAAAGAAAAAGGTATAATTAAAGCAACTTTAAGAAAAAAATCTGAAGTAAATACATTATCTAAAAATGAAGCAGCAACTACTAGCCCTGTAAAGGATTCTCAAACTATGGTAGTATTCAGCGGAGACTTAGATAAAGCTATTGCCTCATTTATAATAGCAAACGGTGCTGCAGCTATGGGTAAAAAGGTTACTTTATTCTTTACATTCTGGGGAATAAACATTCTAAGAAAAAATGAACCAGTATCAGTTAAGAAAAACTTCATTGAAACAATGTTTGGTAAAATGATGCCAAGAGGAAGTAAAAAATTAAAACTATCAAATATGAACATGGGCGGAATGGGTCCAAAAATGATAAGAGGCATAATGGAAAAACACAATGTACATTCTCTTGAAGAACTTATGCAGTCAGCTATTAATAACGGCGTTGAATTAGTTGCTTGCCAAATGTCTATGGAACTTTTAGGCCTAAAAGAAGAAGAATTAATAGACGGTGTAAAATTTGGTGGAGTTGGCTACTATCTTGGCGAAGCAGATGACTCTAATATAAATCTATTTATTTAAAACACATAAAGAAAGCAGTAAAGGAATTACAAGTCCTTTACTGCTTTTTTTATGGTCACTGGGAATTAGTGATTGCAAATTATATATATTAAAGCTCAATAAAAAAACTATTAAACGGTTTTATAGGTCTTGTAATTCTATAAAAATATCTAAAACTTATTATTAAAATTATAAGTCCTATCACGATATACATTGGAATATAACAAGGTATTACTCCCTTTGATATGTTTATAATACCAGGAACTATAATTAAACCAGAAATATTAAAAACTCCATGAGTTAATATGGCTGCCCATATCGAATCACTCCATGTATAGATAATTGCCAGTATGATACCTAAAATTCCTGTATAAACTGTTTGAAATGCATTTCCATGAAATATCCCAAAAATTGAAGCTTGAACTATAATTGCAGAAACTAAATCAATATTTTCTCTTAATTTATTATATATTATTCCTCTAAATAAAACTTCCTCAAAGATTGGAACAAAAATTAATAAACATATAAGTTCACTAATGCTATTACCTCCATTAAAATATGAACCTAATATTTCCCCATATATATGTAATATGTTTACATCACTTTTAGCTATACAACTAGTCATTAAACTAAAGCTAATACTTATTAAAATTATTGGTAAAATATATTGATTCTTAAACTTGTTAAAATCACAATACTTAATTAAATCTTCATTATCAAGTTTAAATAAAAGATAATAACCAATAAAAGTAATTATTATGGCTATAGGAAGTGTGCTAAATCCATATTTAATTATTAAATCATCCACTCCTTCTAACCCAATTTCTTTCTCCATAATAAAAATAGTGATTATAGTAACTAATGACTGTACTAGTATATAAATAAAAAGATACTTTAAGATGTAGAATACCAAATACAAAAATTTTTTCATTGGTTTCCTCCTCTAAACAAAATTATAAAATCTCCTTTAATTTATTTCCATTTTTTTCAAGTCACTTTCTTAATAATACACCATTTAATGTTTTTTGTAAATATTTAACAATAAAAACTCTATGTAAAATACATAGAGTTTTTTTCTGCTTATTTTTATAATTTATAATTTATAAATTATATTTTTCAAGTATTTCATCCATTAATTTACCATTTTCATAAAACAATTCTCCATCTGCATAAATCTTTCCACCATCTCTCATATCACAAAGCATATCCCAGTGAATTACAGATTTATTCTTTCCACCAGCTTCAGGCATAGAGTCTCCTATAGCCATATGAATAGTGCCTCCTATTTTTTCATCAAATAACATATTTCTAGTGAAATTTTTAATTCCATAGTTTGTTCCTATTGCAACTTCTCCAAATCTTGAAGCACCTTCATCTGTTTCTAATAAAGTTTTTAAAAGTTCTTCTCCTTTTTTAGCAGTAGCTTTTACAACTTTACCCTCTTTTACTTCTAAACTAATGCCTTCTATTTCTTTTCCTGCATATATTCCAGGGAAACTGAAAGTTATATGTCCATTAATTCCATCTTCAACTGGTGAAGTAAAGATTTCTCCATCAGGGAAATTAACTTTTCCATCACAATTTATCCAATTTCTACCCGCCATATTAACTTTTATATCTGTACCTTCTGATATTATATGTAGTTCTTTTTTATCATTTAAATATTTTATCCATCTCTCATGATAAGCACTTATCTTCTTCCACTCTGCCACAGGATCTTCTGAATCTAAAAGTCCTGCGCCATAAACAAAGTCTTCGTATTCTGAAAGACTCATATTTGCTTCTTGAGCATCTGCATATGTTGGGAACTGAGTTCCACACCATCTTAGACTGCCATCTCCCATTTTTTCTGAATATATCTTTCTCCAACTTGTTGCACCCTTAGTACTTAATTGTATCTTCTTAGAATCTACATTTGAATTAGCCTTAGTATTTTTTGTTCCCCAAGCAGTAAGCCATACATCTGCCTTTTCTAAAGCAGTTTTTTGTATAAAATTCTCTTCTTGTAATTGTTCATCACTACTGTATTTTAATTTTGCTTGGCTAACTTCATGTGAAGTTAAAACAGTTTCAACGTGAGCACCTGCTTTTATAGTTTCTTTTACAACTTCAACCATCCAAGGCTCTGCAACATCCTCACACTGAACTAAAACAAAGTCTCCTTTTTTAACCTCTGCTGAATAATTAACTAAAAGTTTAGCAAGCTTATTTAATCTTGGATCTGACATTTTAATTCCTCCTTTTTATTTAAAACTGATTATTAACAAATTTAGTATTTTAATCTATATATTATAGTCAGCTCTTCTTTGTTGTCTATCAACTATTTTTTTCTTTCCACTAAAACTAACTAAAAATACTCCTGCAAGAATGATAACGCTTCCCATACCTTGCCAAATAGTTATACTTTCTTTCAAAATTAATGCAGCTGTAACTAAAGTAATCATGGGCTGTAAATTAACATATGTTGTTATTACTGTAGCTCCTAATTTTTCTAAACAATATATGTATATAGCAAATCCTATACAAGAACAAAATATCGCTAGATATAACAAATTTAAAGCTACTTTCATTGACGGCATTTGTAAATTAGCAACTAATAATGAAGGGCTTAAAAATATACACCCCCATATAGCCTGATATGTTGTCACAGTTATACTTTTATACTCACCTTCGACCTTACTATTTACAATATTATACATAACCCAACTTAAAGCTGCGCCTAATGCCATCAAATCGCCAATAGTTCCTTTTGAAAATAAGCTTACTTTGCCTTTTGAAGATACAATTATGACTATTCCTATTAAGCTCAATGTTGTACCTAATATTTTTCTTAATGTAAACTTTTCTCCAAATACTATTCTTTGTGATACAATGGTAAATATAGGTATAGATGCAATAAGTACTGATACATTTGAAGCTGTAGTATATGAAACTGCTAAATTTTCAAATGTAAAATATAATGATATTCCAAATAATCCACCTAAAGCCATCTTGCCCCTATCTTTTTTTAATATTTTTTCCTCCGGAAACTTAATTTTTAAACTTATGTATAAAATAATAGCTGCAACCAAGTATCTATAAAATGCTGATAATATTGGATCAATCTCTTTTACAACTACTTTAATACTTAAATAAGACATCCCCCAAAGAAACATTACAATCCATGCCATCATATGTGCAAATTTCTTATTCATAAATACTCCCCCTTTCATCATTAACCCTAACCATATTTCCACTAAACTACATATACTTTAATATTCTAACATTTCAATATAATTACTGTAAACGATAAAATATACTAAAACCACTAAAATTTCATCAAATTTTAGTGGTTTTAGCTTTAAACTAAATATTTAATTAAACTATCTTTGTCACATAAAGTAAATCTCCCTTTTTCTAAATTCCAATACTGAACATCTTTTGATACCTCGTGTATATATTCTAATAACTGAGGATGACAAGTTGTTAAAAAAATTTGGTTAGTTTTTGATATTTCTAATAAAATTTTCATAACTTGTTTAGTATGCTTCTCATCAAAATTTACAAAAGAATCATCCAATATTATAGGTAATGGAGGATTAATTTCTTTTATTCTACTTAAACGCACCGCCAAAAATAGCTGTTCCTTTGTAGCTCTACTCAAAACCTCTGGATTATGATGAATATTTCCATCTTCCAAAGTAGTTTTAAACTCTAAACTAGATAAGTCTTCTGGTGGAAGTATGCTTTTATATTCACCTTCTGTAATCTGTGATAAATATTCACTAGCACCTCTTAGTAAAGAATCCTTAGTGTTTTCAATAAAATGGTTTTGAAGTTTTCTTAATATATACTCTGCTGCTTTTAGAGAAGCATATTTTTTTGCAAGAGGCCTTAGTCCTTTTCTTCCATTATCAATATACTGTTCTGCATTCTCAATATTTTCTGTAGTTTTCAAAATATCCAGTTCATATTTTAAACTTTGACGTTTTTCCTTTAGATTTTCCAATTCTTTTCTAATATTTTTGAACTCTTTTTCTACAGTATCATATTCTTCATCAACCTCTGAATACAATTTATACTTTTCAAATATATTTTTATAATTGCCATCATATTCACAATAATTTTTTAAAGTCTTCTCTAATATTTCTTGCTCTGACTTTAACTCTAAAACTTCTTTGTATCTCTTATTCATTTCTATATATTCTTCTAAAACTCTTAAAATATCTTCTTTATTATATTCTTCACCTATTGTTTCATATATCTTTTTTTCCAATAAATCTTTTCTATACTGCACCAATTGAAGTTCTTCTGAAAAATCCACATAATCATTAAGAATTTCAATCATATTAAATAGCTTGTCACTATTTTTAATCAAACTTTTTCCTACAGCATCTATCTCTTCTTTATAAATAGTTTTCCTAAATTGACACACTATATTAAGCATAGAATTTAATTCATTATTAACTACGTTTCCTGCTTTAGAAGCTTTACTTACCATTCCTTGAAGATTAATAATTCTACTTTTAAGCTCCTTAACTCTTCTAAAATACTCTTTTAACATATCACCTGAAACTTCTACCTGAAGATTTAATAAACTTCTATAGCCTTGGATTTTTTTATTGTTATTTTCTGCTTTTTTGCATACTTCTTCATAAAGTTTATTCTTTTCATTTAATTCATCCTTGATGTTTTCTATACCATTTCTTAAATCATCACTACTATCACCGCTAACCGTATATGAAATATACTTTATTACACCGTATATTCCTCCTAAAATCGTTCCGGACATAGCTAATATAATTCCAGCTTTATAGTAATTTATAAAAGATAGCACAACACCTAAAATTATAATCATTAACGAGATATAAAAATATCTTTTTATAAACTCATCTATATTAAAATAAACATTTTTAGAATTTGTTTTCTCTATTACTTTTTTATTTACTTTTAACGATTTTAATTCATTTTCTATCATATTTTTTTCATACATCAATTGATTATATTTATCTATAGTATTATTTATATCTTCTATGTTAATAATATCTGTTTTAATACTTAGTACTTTATTAAAGTCATCGCTCCATTCCTCATTAATATTCCTAATTTCTTTTATAATTTCTTCTCTTTCCTGAAGGCAATTTTCCTTCAATTCCTTGTAATTTTTTATCTTTTCAGTCATTCCAGAAATATTATTATAGAAATATTTAATCTTGTCTTTATAATTTATGAGCTTCTCTCTTAAACTTTTATGTCCTCCAGTATTTTGTTTAAATTTAAAATCACTTTGTTCGTATTCATATAAAACATCTTCATATTCTTCTTTTAAGCTTATAACTCTTTCAATAGCTTGATACTTAAAATCCTTTATATCGTTTTCTTCCTCAAAAATATTCAGTTTTAATTGAATTTCTTTAAGCTTTTCATAGGAACTAAAATTACTTTTAATTATTTGGAGAATATTAATTCTTTTTTCTAGGTTTTGAATCATATCTTCTTCTTCACTTATTTGTTTATTGACTTTTTCTAACTCTTTACTTTTATCATAATATTCTTCAACCTCACTTATAGCTTTTTCTCTAAGTTCAATACCTTTTTTTATAGATTTATTGTATTCCTTAAATTGAGCTGTTGAAGAATTCCCATTTTTTCCACCTATTTTTATTGCTTCTTTTTGAATCTCTTTCAATATTTGAGGAACTTGAGCAATTTCCTTGAAACCTGCTCCTAAAAATATTGTCTGCATATTATTTATTTCTTTTGAATTTTTTAATCCTGTGTTTTGTAATTCATCTAAACTTATGGTAAAAAGCTGCTTATATTTAAAATAATCCACATTACTATATATATTCTGAATAGAAATTTGTCTATTAACATTTAAGCCCTTTACCACAGGGTTCTTGTTTCCTTTTATATCTATATTGAATATCTCTCCTTCTTCAGTTTCAACATCATAATTAACCCCATATTCAACATTTGGCGGAGGTAACTCCCTATTATTAGATAAAAAGCCAAAACCTAAATGTCTTAAAAGTTCCATAAAAGATGACTTACCCGCCCTATTATGTCCACCTATTACAACTATGTTTCCATTTAGATTATCCAGCTTTTCATCTCTAAATATGCCAAAATCCTTTATATATATTCTTTTTATTCTCAATTTCCTTCACCTTTTTCTAACAATTTCTCTATGATAATTTCTCCTGCTTGATTTATTATCTCTTCAATGATGTTTTGATCTAGCTGAATCTTTTCCTCATTAAAATCTTCTTTATCATACTTTTTTTGAAATACACTTCCAAAAGTACTTATAATTTCTTTGTTTATATTGTCACATGAAAAAATCTCCTGCACAATTTTATCTATTTCTTTAAATGCTGCATTAGTTTGCTTTAAACTTTCTATATCTAAAATTTCTTTTCTAGTATTAATTTCTATAGAATCCGTATATAAAAATAAATCATTATTCATAAAATGATTATTTAAAGTTTGAACTAAATAATCTCTTATATTTTCCTCATCTTCTCTTAAGATTTCATCAATTTCTCCTCTACCTTCTATACTCCACTGTACGATATATCCTTTTAAAATGCTTGATAAAGGATAAGTACTCTGAAATCCTTCTGGTATCTTTGGAATATTTTCTAAAATAACTTGTCCTTTTTCTATAAACATATCTTCAAGTTCACTTAAATTAATAGGCTTTTTTTCTTTATCTTCATCTATTCTAAGTATAATTTTTTTCCAAATAACCGTTGATGTAGGAATATAACTAATATTACTAGAAAGCTCCTCATTAACCTCTACAAGTAGGCATCCTCCTATGCCATCTTCTCCTATATCTCTTCCCTGAGGAATCCCAGGATATACTATGATAGGACTTATAGGATTAATTAATTTACATTTATGAATATGCCCAAGAGCCCAATAATTTATATTTTCATTTCTTTTTAATTCTTCTACACTACATGGAATATAATTCTTGTTTTTAGGCTCCAATTGAGTATGTAATAAACCAATATTATAAACTGAATTGTCTATAGGTTCATAGGAATTAAAAACTTTTCTTCCTTCCCATTTTCCTCTATATGATTGTCCTAAAATTCTAGCAATTAACCTTTCACTTTTATATTCCTCAAAAGTTTCTGCCTCTTCGCTGCTAAATAAATAAACATTAGTAGGTAAATCAAATAATTCTTCAGCTTTTCCTAGTGGATCATGATTACCTCTTATGATGTATACATTAATCTCATGTTGTTTAAGTATTTTGCACTGACGTTGAAAAAATTCGCCTGCTTTTACTGTCCTAATCTCTCTATCATAAATATCTCCAGATAAAAGAATAAAATCCACCTCATATTTAATAGCACTGTCACAAATTCTTTTAAAAGCCTCGTATACTGCTTCTTTAAACAATGTTTTTATTTCTTTTAAGCCGTCATAATTTATATGTAAAATACTTCCTAAATGAATATCTGCAGCATGAATAAATCTTAGTTTATTCCTAATTGTATTCTTCATTTTTTCGCTCCTTTTATATAAATAAAGATAGGCATAAACATCCTATCTTTATTTTACTCTACTTTTGCTATTTCTTCACTTATCATTAAAAGTTCCTCTTTTACTGATAAATTTTGTTTCCATTTATCGCTTATGTTATGATATCCATAATATACTCCTGCAATTCCTCCTGTAATTGTTCCTATAGTATCCCTATTCTCATAGATTTCTATAGATTTTAATACAGCTTCATCATAAGATTCTGTATTTAAAAAACACCACAAAGAACACTTTAGGGTGTCTACAGCACATTCACTTTTATTTAATTCACTTTCATTAATATCTAATATATCTTTGTATTCGGTAAATTTTTTTAAAACTTCGATTACAGCGTCCCTCTTATTTTCTCCTTTCAGATATCTATATACAAGCATGTTGTAAATTATACATACTTCTGCCGCACTTTTACTGAAATGTGTTAAATTTGACTGTTGTCTTGTAACTTTTATCATATGATCTAATTCCTTATAATATAGTGCTACTGGAATAGTTCTCATAAGTGAACCATTTCCAGCACTTCTTCCCCCTAACTTCAAATGTGCTTTTACTGAAGCTTTTCTCCAATTCTTATATCTTTCATATTCTGCTAAAGCTATTCTAATAGTTAATCCTAAATTTTCAAGATTACCATGATATATTTTAAGAAAATGTTTTCCTATAGCATCTAAAGGTTCTTTAGGCTTTTCTATAATTCCCTTTGCAGTTGCTATCATCATTTTAGTATCATCCGTTATTTCTCTATCATTATATTCAATAAAATATTTTTCAACATCTTCACATCTATTTCTATACTTATTGGGATTATATTTTAAATATTTAGTCAATGAATCTCCACAGGCAGCACCAAATAATCCTCCTCTTATTCTATCTATATTCTTCACTGTACACTCCCCCTATTTACTAAATCATAAATAGATTTAATAAAAATAAACAAATTCATCTACATAATAAATAATATTTATAATTAATCATTTATTCTTTTTAGTATAATCTAATTTTACATCTTGAGTTTATGTATTACAATATTTAAAATTATTTCTTTTTTATGGTATTTTTGTTGTTTTTAATGGCAATATATTAATTTGTTCACAAATTAATATTAGTATCATATCTTATATATGTAGAAATAATTTTGAAAGGTGACTAGTTTATGTATTTTTATCCTCTCTTTAGAACAGCAATGAAATCCTATATAAGAATTTTTCACGCATCTCCTGATGCACCACCTGTAGATGTTTATGCAAATGGTAAATTAATAGCTAGAAATTTACCTTATAAGAATTTTACAGAATACTTACAAGTACCTGCTGGAAACTATAATATTAAAGTATTTCCTACTGGTAAGACTATAAATCCAGTTATAGATACTAACGTAACTCTTGACCCTGAAACAATTTATACAGTAGCTGCTGCAGATACACTAGCTAATCTTAAACTTATTCCATATGTAGATCCAATCATACCTAAAGTAAAAAATAAAGCTTATGTTAGATTTGGTCATTTATCACCTAATACTCCTAACGTAGATATCACTCTTCCAGATGGTAAAATATTATTTGGAGACGTAGGCTTTGAAGACTTAACTAACTATATTGCTGTAGATCCTGGAGTATATACTCTTCAAGCTAGACCTGCTGGAACCTCTGAAGTTGCATTAACAATACCTAATATAAGATTTAAAGAAGATAGATTCTATACTGTTTATGCAGTAGGACTTTTAGGTGAAACTCCTCCTCTTCAAGTTCTTATACCACTTGATGGAAACACATACATCGAGTTTTAAGAAAAGTGCGGCATAAGTTATCAGCAACTTATGTCGCACTTTCTTATAGAACGTATTTTGCTTTTCCTACAAGCTCCATTCCCTCATAAGGAGAATAATCAGTTCCCTCATGTAAATCTTCAATATTCACCTTAAATTTTTTATCTTCCCATATTACTATATCTGCAGTTGCGCCTTCTCTTATATATCCTCTATCATAAACACTAAAAATTCTTGAAGGATTATAACTTAAAAGCTTTACAAAGTTCTCTACTGAAAATCCTCTTTCTTTAACAAGAATAGTATATATAAGACTAGGTCTTAATTGAATTCCAGGTATCCCTTCTGCAGCTTTACTTATATCGTAATAATATTTCTTCTTATGCTCTTCAAATAAATAAGCACAGTGATCTGTAGAAATTAAATCTACAGTCCCATCAAGACAAGCCTCTATTAAAGCTTTATTATCCTTTTCTTCTCTAAGTGGAGGGGATACTAAAAATTTTGTCCCCTCTTTTAATGAAGATTTTAAATATTTAGACGAATTTAAAATCAAATAGTGTGGACATGTTTCTAAATATACTTTTCCACCTTTTTGTTTTATCCTTTTAATAATCTCAACACTTTTGCTGCAACTTATATTGCAAAAATATGTTATGCATTTTGTTATTAATGCATAATTAGCAATTGTATATACAGCATTTTCTTCTGCCTTTGCAGGTCTTTTAAAATTATAATTATGTTTGTTTTTACAATATTCTATGATAGCATTATCTTCACAGTGAACTAGCACCACCAAATCTAATTTAGAGCAATAATTCATAACCTTTATTATTTCTTCATTAGTAAGTCTTTTATCATAAGTTGTATATATTTTTATTCCTTTTATTCCTTTTCTCTTCAACTGTTTAAGCTGCTCATATAAATTATCTTTTACTTCAGTTAATACTACATGAAACTGGTATTTACAGTTAGCAGTCCCTTCATAGTATTTAACTTTTCTATTCAGAGCATCTATTAAGCTTTCATTTTTCTCTGGTAATACAAAATCAAATATAGTAGTTGTTCCCCCAGCCAATGCTGCCATAGTTTCGGTTTCAAAATCATTTGTATCCTTTGAAAATCCTAATCTTTTTGGAAGTTCTAAGTGAGTATGAGTATCTATAAATCCTGGAAATACATAATTATCTTCTGCATCTATTAACTGATCATATTCACAGTATAGTAACTTCCCTATTTTTTTAATTATTCCATCCTCTATTAATATGTCACCGTGAAATTTTCCGTCAAAATTTACAATAAACCCATTTTTTATTAAGGTTTTTATGTTACTCCCCTCCTTACTTCTATTACCGTTTAATATCTATAATATGTCATTGTTTCCCTATAATATTTATTCGGTACATGTAAATATTTTCCTCTAAATTTTCACGTTTTTCTATAATATTTTCACTATAGTATTTATATTAATCAACCCATTGTATATATAACTATTAAAAAAAAGAGAATACATAATTTCTGTATTCTCTCCTCTTAACTCTCTATTATAAATTTGATAATCCTCAATCGAGTAAATTTTAGTTTTTAAAATTTAACACTATATCTTCTATATACAACTAAAACTATAACTACCCATACCGCAGATATAGCCCATGCAGCAATAACATCACTTAAATAATGTACTCCTACATATATTCTACTAATTCCAATCAACACTGCATATGCGAAAATAAAAATACTACTAATTACAGATAAAATTTTATTCTTTACCATAGATAAAATAAAATAAATAACTAAAAGGGCTCCTGACATAGCTATCAATGCATGTCCACTTGGAAAACTATATTGTCCAATATGAGTATATTTTGTAATATCCACTAGCCAATCTCCTTGCGGTCTTGGTCTTCTAGCTATATACTTTGATCCCTGACTTATTCCTGCAGTTATCAGCATATGTAAAGCATAGACTACTGCTTCTAACACTTTATTTCTGTAATATAAAGTTCCAATTACAATTAAAGCTAGTATAATTACTACTACCGTATCTCCACTTACAGTTATAAATACAAATATCTTATTTAGCATCTCACTTCTTATGCCTTTTACCATATTTATAGTCTGGTTATCCAAACTACCTCCAGCAGGTTGAAAACTATCTCCCATCTTGATTATAAAAAATCCTGTCCATATTATAGCTAACACTGCAACCATATATAAATAATAGCTGCGTTCTTTTTTAATCTCATTATATGTACTTCTATATAACATATTCTTCTCCTTTGCTAATTTTAATCCTTTAATAGTATACTATCTTTCTATTCCTATGTCATCAATAATAATCTGTCCATTTTCACTTTCATCAAAAATAAATTCTATTTTCTTTAATTCTTTAGGATTAAATCTACTATTGCTATTTATAAAATCCCTCATTTTAAACTGATAAGTTTGAAGAACAGGTTCAAATTCCTCTCCATACTGAACTTTGTTATAATAATTCCATTTAGCAAATTTAATGCCTATTGCAGGAGGCATAATATTAAAACTACTTAAAGGTAGAGATGCTTCTTCCCCTTTACTGTCCACTACTTTTACAGTAAAATCTGTTAAATCAAATTTATCACTTTTAGTTTTGGTTTCATCTATATCACAAGCTGAAAATATAAGCTTTGAATCTAAATGAATGTTCAATTTATCAGTTGTATTTTGGGATAAATCTATAGTATATCTTCCTCCTTTATTTCTCCATTTTAAATATACTACGTTGTTGTTACTTTCAAAGTCACCTCTTAACTTTAAACTTCCTTCTTTCCACTCCCATAGTCTTTCACCTTCTGCAATACCTCCAGAAATAGTTGTACTTCTCAAATCTACATCTTCTTCATAATTACCTATAAGATTAAAATTAGAATCTTCAAATCTATTTATATAAAGAGTTTGTGGCAAATTTTTTTCTGCTGTATTATAGTCTCTAAAAAGAGAAATATATTTTTTTTCATTCATTAAAGTAGTTTTTAGAAAAGCTGATATATAAATCTTTGCAATCCTTCTCTGGTCTTCTCCCTTTAATATTTGTTTTGTGTTTAAAAGAAAACTTAATGGCTTAGATAAATCTGCTCTTCCCCAAACAGTATTAAATTGCCCATGATTTGCTCCAAAAATATATAGCATACTTTTAAAATGATATTTTTCATCATTAAATTTCACTCTATTGTATTGATTGCTTCCCATAAAAGTTGATATATCACCATCATTTGCTCCTTGTAAAAGTAGATAATCAATATTTTCTAATTGTGTAGGTTTATCTCCCGGCTTATACTGTTCGTCTGTTGGTGCAATGGCAACTATGGACTTTATACTATAGTTAAAATCAAAAGTAGTATCTGCATCAAGTGGATAATATTTAAGCTTATTAAATAACGCTGCTGTAGCTACAGCTTCTCCTCCTCTTGAATGTCCAATTAGTGCTATATTATCTAAGTCAACTTTGTTATAAAAAGCATTTTTATTATCATAATTAAATTTTTTCCACTGTTCTAAATGTTTAAGTATAATCCAAGCTCTAGCATCATTTTCATTTCCTAAATTTCCTGACCAAGAACTATTTAAAAAGTTTTCATCTATGGAAACAGTTATAAAACCTTGACTAGCTAAAATCTCCCCTAAATATTCATATCCACCTTCTGAATACTCTTCCATAGTATGATTTCCATGAACTATTAAAACTAAAGGAAATACACCCTCTCCTTTTGGATACCATACAATGCCATTTAGAGGCATTTTTCTATCATCAAAGCCCCAATATTTACTCCTCAGTTTTCCTTTTATTCCTTTATAATTTTCAAGAAAATTATATGCAAAAACTTCCTTAGTTTTTATATTTACCTTTTCAGCATATTCTTTTCTGTTTTTATCCTTGCCACTTCCGTAGTACAGTTTTTTAACTTCGTATTTTCCTTTTAAAGCAGGACTATCTATAGCTCTCTTTGATACAAATTCTTTATGTAAAACTAAATACCTCTCTAATTCTTTATTATCTGTTCCTGAATTTTTTAACAAGAATACTACACTTAAATTTATAGCTATAGTAAAGAACACTAAACTTATTCCTAAATAATTTTTACTCTTTCTTTTTAATAGTAACCATATACCAATTCCTAAAAATGACTCAATTACTGCAATAGTAAAGGCAATTAATAAATCAGCATAAATGGCTAATCCAAAAACATTATATAAAACTATAGTTATAACTATTACAAATATTAAAAAGAACGCCATAAATTCTGCGGGTATATATCTAAATATTTTTATAAGAACTTTTAATAAAACTCCACTTATATTTACTATTAGAAAACCTACTAAACCACAAATAAAAATATCTATAATTACACCAAGTCCTGTATTTATATATGCTCCTACTATAGCAAATAAAATAAATACACATACTTTTAAAGCAAGTTTTCCTCCTATCCAGCCTTTACCAATATTATCTTTAAACCCATTTAAAATACATGTCCCTTTACTTTTAATCCAATTTTGGGCTTTTCTCTTGTTCATTCAGTTCACCACCAAATTTAAAATCAGTATTTATAATCAAGAATTATATATTTAATTAATTTTACCATTACTAAAAAAATAAGCCAATAGAACTATCTTTTTAGCTCTATCGGCTGTTGAAATTATACTTTACTATCAAATTTTCTCTACTAATTGGGAATTTCCTCTTTCAATTCCTGTAAATCCAGTACGAACTAATTCTAGAATTCCATACTCCTTCACGTTATCAATAAAACCTGAAATTTTATCTTCACTTCCTGTTAGTTCTATAGTAAGACTTTTAGGGGCTACATCTATTACTTTAGCTCTAAATAAATTTACCATTTCAATAACAGCTGCTCTATTTTTGTCGTTAGCTTTAACTTTTACTAATATTAATTCTCTATAAACAGATTTTTCAGGTTTTAACTCTATTATCTTTATAACATTAATAAGCTTATTCAATTGCTTTTTTATTTGTTCTAATATGTGTTCGTCACCAGTAACCCTTATGGTCATCCGAGAAATTTTAGGATTTTCAGTTTCTCCAACAGACAAACTATCTATATTATAGCCTCTGCGGCTAAATAGTCCTGAAATTCTACTAAGAACACCTGAATTATTTTCAACTAATACAGATAATACATAACTTTTAATGTTAATCCCTCCCTCTATAAAGTACTGAATTTTGGATCCACTATACACTCTATAAGACAAGGCCTGTTGCTACCCATAGCTTCTTTAAAGACTTCTTCAAATTCCTCATTAGAATCAACTCTTTTGCTCCACATACCATAAGCTTCACTTATCTTAACAAAATCAGGCTTTATACCAAATTCAATTCCACAATATTTACCTTTTCCAATGTGGTTATCTTGCAGTTCTCTAACCATACCAAGTCTAGAATTATTAAACAGTATAATAATATTACTAAGATTATTTTCAGATAAGGTAGCAAGTTCCCCTAAGTGCATTTGTATAGCCCCATCTCCAACTACTGAAATAACTCTCTTTTCTGGTGCGGCTAATTTTGCACCTATACCAGCTGGAACACTATACCCCATAGTTCCAAGTCCTCCTGAAGTAAAATACTTTCTTCTACCTTTCATATCAAAATTATGAGCTGCCCAAATTTGATTCTGCCCTACATCTGCTGTTAGTATAGTATCTTCCTCTACAAGTTTTGAAATAACTTGAAGTACTTTTTTAGGATTAACATATTTATACTCATAGTGAGTCTCTTTACAAGAATTCTTAATAATATTAATTTCATTAATCCATTCATCTATTTTAAGCTGAAATGAATTTTCCATAAATTGCTTTAATATAGTTTTAGCATCTCCAACAACGGGAATAGTGGTTTCAATATTTTTTCCTATCTCTGCTGGATCAATATCCATGTGTATAATTTTTTTATTTTTAAAATTATAATTAGCATTGGATCGATTTGTTATTCTTGCCCCTATAACTATTAATAAATCAGCTTCGTTAATAATTTTCTTAGAATAACTGTTACCGTGAAACCCTATCATACCAACATAAGAAGGTGAATCTACTGTTAAAGCTCCAACTCCCATTAAAGTGTGTACTACAGGTATTTTAAACTTTTCTGCAAAAACTTTTAATTCTTTAGTAGCTTTTGATGATATTACTCCCCCTCCAGCTAGAATTAATGGTCTTTTGCTATTTTTCAGTGCTCTTAAAGCTCTTTTTATCTGTCCAGCATGCCCTTCTATTACAGGTTTATATCCTGGAATATTAACCTCTCTGGGATAACTAAATTTAATTATCTGATTTTGAACATCAACAGGAACATCAATTAATACTGGACCTTTTCTTCCTGTATTGGCAATATAAAAAGCTTCTTTAATTATTCTTGGAAGTTCTTTTGCATCCTTTACTAAGTAATTGTGCTTAGTAAAAGGTTCTGTAGCTCCTGTTATGTCGACTTCTTGAAACACATCTTTTCCAATTACCGTTGTACTCACTTGTCCAGTAATAGCCACTAAAGGAATTGAATCCATATATGCTGTAGCTATTCCTGTAATCAGATTTGTTGCACCTGGTCCTGAGGTAGCTATGCACACACCTACAGCATCCTTTGCTCTTGCATAGCCGCTAGCACTAAGTGCTGCTGCATTTTCATGTCTAACTAAAACATGCTTAATATTAGAATTTCTAATTGCTTCGTATAAGGATAAAACTGCCCCTCCTGGATAGCCAAAAATTATGTCTACATTTTCTTTCTCCAAACATTTTATTATTACTTCTGCCCCTTTCATATAATTAATCGCCCCTTATCTTATATGAAAATAATTAAAACTATAGATTATAAAGATCTATAGTTTTAATTTTAAATATTTTTAGTATTATAACAAATTCATGTCAACATTTCAAACATTTTTTCAAATAATATAGAATTTTCTCAATATTATTTGGGATTGATTATATACTTATCATATTTTAAACTTCTTCCTTCCTCCCACGGTTTGTAAATCTTAAAAAAATCTATACGCTCTTTTATTGGAGGATGATCATACTTCCACATCTTATAAAATATATCTGGCTTAGGAACTACAACTCCACCTTTAGACAATTTATGAAAGGCTGAAACTGCCGCCTCATTATCTCTAGTTATTTCAATAGCAAAGGTGTCTGCTTGACGTTCCATATAACAAGAATATGCATTAGCTGATGGTACTATGAATAGAAGACAAAAATTAATTATTATTATAGCTAAAGGATATGACGCCACATTACTAATTTTATTAAATTTAAACTTTCCTCTATATCTTTTTATTATACTCGGAGCAACTTTGCTTATTATATATAAAACAATAAATGTAATTATTATCTGTATAAAAATTAATTTTTTAATGTGTCCTAGAACATAATGTCCAATTTCATGAGCCATAACAAAGCTTAATTCTCTTAAATTGAGTTTATTTATAGCTGTATCCCATAAAACAATTCTTTTAGCCTTACCTATCCCCGTCATATAAGCATTAATCATAGATGTATCTCTACTCTTATCTATCTGAAGAATTGTACAGTCTTTTATATTAGCTTTTTCCGTTAACTCCACTAAACTTCTTTCTATTGTTTCATTTCCTAGAGGTTTAAATTTATTGAATAAAGGATCAATAATCACAGGTTGTGCTAAATACATAAAAAGTGTTATAGGTATAATAGCTATTCCAGTATAAATCCACCATTTCTTAGGAGACTTTTTCATTAATTTATACGGTATCCAAAGAAATAAAAATATCCCCACAAAGTTTAATAATAAATTTATAGAATAATTCCTTATCCATGTATTAAAAGATTGATGGGAAAATCCAAAAACATGACTCTGAATATATCCTGCATAATATGTCAAAGGTAAATTAGCCAAACTGTCTATCAAATTATATACAATTCCATAAATACCTATACTCAAAAACAAATTTTTTCCTATACTCTTAGAAAAATTGCTCAGCTTAGCAGAGAAACCTGTAAATAATATAACCACTGGTACTAAAAAACCCATTATTATCTTTGCTGCTTGAACAACTCTATCACTTCTATAATAGCTTTCTCCTAGATTATCATCATTTTTATCATATAAAGTATTACTAATTTTACTCTCATTAAGTACTTTTCTACTAATTGATTTACCTGTTTCTCCTGCAAAAACTGATTTTTCTTTTGTAAAACTAAAAACTCCTATAGTTAAAGTAAGTATAAAAATTAATATCCACACTTTATTTTTGCTCTTCATCCTTTATAATTCCATCTCCTTTAAATTAATTGAAAATTGACAATAAATAAATTGTCAATTTTCAACTGTGCAAAATTTTGATTTATAAAATTTCACACCCATATCTAATTATACTCTAAGTTTTTAAAAAAATTATACAAATCACCAAATAATGTATTGACAAATTACGTTTCAACTGTATATACTGTATATGAACAATATATACAGTATATACAGTTTGTGCACAAAAGGAGAATGTTAAATGAAAATTATAATTTCTAACTCCTCTGGAGAACCAATTTATGAACAAATCAAAAATAGTATTAAATCCCAAATCATAAAGGGTACACTTGCAGAAGGAGATGCTCTTCCTTCTATAAGAAGTCTAGCAAAAGAACTTCAGATAAGTGTAATCACCACTAAAAGAGCTTATTCAGAACTTGAATCAGAAGGCTTTATAGAAACTGTAGCTGGCAAAGGCTCCTTTGTTGCAGCTCAAAATAAAGAGCTTCTTCGTGAACAGAAATTAAAACTCATCGAAGAAAAACTAACTGAAGTTGTTGATGAAAGCAAAATAATAAATTTAAGTTTCGATGATCTTGTAGAAATGCTAAAAATTCTTTTTGAAGAAAGTTAATTAAGAAGGAAGGGTTTTATATGGAAAATATTTTAGAAGTTAAAAATTTAAGAAAAGAATACAATGATTTTACTTTAAATAACATAAGCTTTAGTTTAGAAAAAGGCTTTATTATGGGCTTTATTGGTCCCAATGGTGCTGGTAAAAGTACTACCATTAAACTAATAATGAATTTAATTCATAAAAATCATGGAGAAATTAAAGTATTTGGCCTTGATAATATTGAACATGAAAAAGAAATCAAGAATAGAATAGGCTTTGTTTATGATGAAAACTATTATTATGAAGAATTATCACTGGAAAAAATGAAAAAAATCATAGCTCCTTTTTATACTAAATGGGATGATAAAGTCTTCAATAAATATATGAAACAATTTGACTTAAACCCTAAAAAGAAAATAAAAGAACTTTCAAAAGGTATGAAAATGAAGTTTTCTCTTGCCATTGCTTTATCTCATAATGCTGAACTGATAATCATGGATGAACCAACTTCGGGTCTTGATCCTGTATTTAGACGTGAAATTTTAGATATACTTTATTCACTTATTCAAGATGAAAATAAAAGTGTTTTCTTCTCAACACATATTACTACTGATCTTGAAAAGATAGCTGATTATATAACATTCATCAATAAAGGTAAAATAATCTTTTCAGAACCTAAGGACGATATAATGGAAAGTTACGGAATTGTAAAGGGAGGCCTTGATATTTTAAACAGCAGCACTAAGAAAGAATTTATAAGCATTAGAGAAAATTCCTTCGGTTTTGAAGCACTAACTAATAATGTTGAAAGAATAAAAAGACTATTTAAAAATGAAGTTTTGATTGAAAAACCATCTCTTGAAGATATTATGGTTTATAGTGTGAGGAGGTAATATAATGATAAATCTAATAAAAAAAGATTTAACCATTAGTTTTCATAAAATGACTATATTAGCTTTTATTGCTTATTTCCTAATAATGGTTACATCCCAAGACTATATACCATCAGATACTGTATATCTAATTATGATAACTACAATGGCTTACTTCCTATCAACTATATCCTTTACCTATGACGATAGATTAAAAGGAGAATACATACTTAACTCTCTGCCTATAGATAGAAAAGATATAGTTATATCAAAATATGTATCAATATTTTTTTATATCTTAATTGCTATATTATTTAATGGTATTTTAGGAGGTATATTTGCTACTACAGGTATTGTTGGAAATTTAAGTTTTTTAAATCTAAGCATTATAAAGAAGATACTAGTTACTACTTTTTTAATGTGTTCTTTAAACTTTCCTTTATATTTCAAGTATGGCTACAGAAGAGGAAAGATATTTTCTATCATAATTTATTTCACATTTTTCGCCATAGCAAATTTCTTATCTGCTATTGGAGATATAAACTTCTTACAAAAAATCATTGCATTTAAACAGAATAATCTCCTCTTAGTAGGTAGTATAGTTTTACTAATATCTATATGTATACTAATAACTTCAGCTATAGTTTCCCTTCACATTTATGAAAATAAAGACCTTTAGGAGAGTGATTTTTTAATGTTTAATTTGATACTCAAAGATGTAACAGTTACTAAAAAAACAAATATTATATTGGTTGTATATGCAGTAATTCTTTCTGTAATAGGACTAAAAATGCCTGAAGCTTCTGGATTTCTTTATATTATGTCAATCTTTATGATTGCCTATATAACTATACTTACTGCAAATAGTTATGATGAAAAATATAAATTTCATATTTCCTTAAACAGTCTTCCTATAAACAAAAAAGATATTGTATTATCTAAATATTTATCATTAGTTGTATATGTTATTTTTTATTCAATGGTTGTAATACTCCTTACAAATATCCTTTATAGTTTGGGATTTAAATCCTCTGGTAGAGCTGCAACTATATGGGATCTAATAGTTAGCTTTAATATTTTAGGAATATTTTATTCAATATATTATCCACTCTACTACAAATTTGAAGGTAGCAAATTAAGAATATTTAGTTTTATTTTATATATACTTGTAATAGTCTCTCCAGGTTACGTTGTAAAACTTATTAAGACTACAAATGGACAACATATTCTATATCTACTTTCAAAAATAAATAACATAAATACTCTTCATTTGAGTTTCTTTGTAGTAGTTCTAATTATAATGTTTATTTCTATACAAATATCTACAAAAATTTATTCCAATAAAGAATTTTAATAATTCTCTTATTATTGACATATACTACCCTTTAGTATATGATAAAAATATCGTTTAAAATATGCCTTTCGTCCCAGAATGAGGATGGGAGGCATTTAAAATATTTACATAGGAGTGAAAAACATGGCAGGAAGAGAAGTTAGAACTAGATTTGCACCTAGCCCAACTGGTTACATGCATATTGGAAACTTGAGAACAGCCCTTTATACTTATCTAATAGCTAAACATGAAGGCGGAAAATTCATACTAAGAATAGAAGATACTGACCAACAAAGATATGTAGAAGGCGCTGTTGATGTTATTTACAAAACTTTAGAAATGACCGGATTAAAGCACGACGAAGGTCCAGATATAGGTGGTCCTGTAGGTCCTTACATACAAAGTGAAAGAAAAGGATTCTACCTTGATTATGCTAAACAATTAGTAGAAAAAGGTGAAGCTTATTATGTTTTCAGTGATAAACAAGATGTAGTAGCTGAAATATGTGAAAAAGAACAAAAACCTTATAAATATAATGCAGAATACCATACTATTACTAAAGAAGAAATAGAAGAAAAACTAGCTGCTGGAGTTTCTTATGTTATAAGACAAAAGAACCCTACAGAAGGTGAAACTATTTTTGAAGATGAAATATATGGAGCAATTAAGGTTGAAAATTCAGAATTAGAAGATATGATTTTAATAAAATCTGATGGACTTCCAACATATAACTTTGCTAATGTTGTAGATGATCATTTAATGGGAATTACTCATGTAGTTCGTGGTAATGAGTATTTATCTTCAGCACCAAAGTACAACCGTCTATATGATGCTTTTGGTTGGCCTGTACCAACTTATGTACACTGTCCTCCAATAATGAAGGATGCACACCAAAAGCTAAGTAAGAGAAATGGAGATGCTTCTTTTGAAGATTTACTAGCTAAAGGATACTTAAAAGAAGCTGTAGTAAACTTCATTGCATTACTTGGATGGAGCCCTGGAACAGATCAAGAAATCTTCTCTTTAGAAGAATTAGTAGAAAAATTTGATTATAGACATATAAATAAATCTCCTGCAATCTTTGATGATGTAAAATTAAAATGGATGAATGGAGAATACATTAAAAAACTTCCACTTGAAGATTTCCACAATAAAGCTCTTCCTTATTATGAGGAAGTATTCTCTAGGGAAAATATGGGAAAACTTGACTTAATGAAAATAAGTGAACTTCTTCAAACAAGAGTTGAACTTTTAAATGAAATACCAGAAAAAATTGATTTCTTTGATGCTTTACCAGAATATGATTCAGCACTATACATTCATAAAAGAATGAAAACTAATCCTGAAAACTCACTACCTACTTTAGAAAAAGTTTTACCAACACTTGAAAATTTAGAGGATTGGTCTTTAGATTCAATACATGATACAATATTTAATCTAATATCAGAAATGGAAGTTAAAAATGGTGTGGTTTTATGGCCTATAAGAACTGCTCTTTCAGGTAAAAAATCTACTCCAGGTGGAGCTTTCGAATTAGCTGAAATTCTAGGTAAAGAAGAATCTTTAAGAAGAATAAAAGCTGGTATTGAAAAACTAAAAAATGAACAAAACTAATTCCTATATAAAAAGAGATGGAAAGTAACTCCATCTCTTTTTTATAGTTTATTTATCATACTAGCCAAATATCCTGCTCCAAAGCCATTATCTATATTAACTACACTAGTACCACTTGAACAGCTATTTAACATGGATAAAAGAGCTGAAAGTCCTCCAAAATTAGCTCCATATCCAACACTAGTAGGTACAGCTATTACTGGTTTATCCACAAGTCCTCCTACCACACTAGCAAGTGCTCCTTCCATTCCAGCCACTGCAATTACAACTTTTGCGCCTCTAATCACATCTAATTTATTAAACAATCTATGTATTCCCGCTACTCCAACATCACTAATTCTCTCTACTCTATTTGCAAAAATCTCTGCTGTTACTGCTGCTTCCTCTGCTACAGGTAAATCTGATGTCCCTGCAGTAACTACAGCAATATAAGTGTCTGTAAGCTCTATCTCTTTTTTCTTTACAGTAATAGTTCTCGCCAACTCATTATATTTAGCATCTTTACATATTTCTCTAACCTGCTCATACATTTCTTTAGTAGCTCTAGTACCTAAAATATTATTTTCCTTAGTATTCATAAATTCTATGATGCCTTTTACCTGCTCTACTGTTTTCCCTGCACAATAAATAACCTCTGGATAACCTACCCTAATTTCTCTGTGATTATCAATCATTGCATAACCTAAATCTTTAAAAGGTAAATCACTAAGTTTATTTACACCTTCATCAACTGATACATTTCCACTTTTTATTTCTTCCAGTAAATTCTTTATATTCTCTGAATTCATATTTTCTTCACCTCTTTTAAGGTTTCATTTAAACTTCCAACTCTATACCCTTCCATATCTAAAGATACATACTTAAATCCAAACTCTTTAAGGTTAGTAGAAATACTATCTAAAAGTCCTTCATTAAATAACTTGTGTCTATCTTCTCTCTGTACTTCTACTCTTGCTAAATCTTTATGACATCTAACACGAACAGCTTCAAAGCCTATACTCATTAGATACCTTTCTGCTTTTTCAACTCTTTGTAGTTCTTCTATTTTAATCTCATTGCCATAAGGAATTCTTGAAAGCAAGCAAGCATAAGCTGGTTTTTTCCACGTTTTAAGTCCTAATTCTTTAGATAATTCTCTTATGTCATTTTTTGTTAAATTGTTTTCTAGTAAGGGACTTTTAATTTTAAGTTCACGTAATGCAATAAGTCCTGGTCTATAATCCTTTGTATCATCTAAATTAGTACCATCCAAGACATATTTATATCCATTTTTACTTGCAAATTCTTTTATTTTAGTAAAAATAGCTTTTTTGCATAAGTAACATCTATTATCTGGATTAAATTTAATTTCATCCATTATCACAGGAACCTCTACAAACTCATGCTTTATACCTAATTCAGCCACCAATTCCTTAGCTTCTTCTATTTCCCAATTAGGTATATAAGGCGATACTACAGTTACTGCTATAACCTTATCACCTAAAGCCTCTTTTGCCGCCTTTAGTAAAAAGGTACTGTCCACCCCACCTGAGAAAGCAACAGCTGCACTTTTCAACTCTTTTAAATATTCTAGAAGTTTGTTATATTTATCATTCATCATTAGCTTTCTACTCCTTTATATTTTTTAAAACTTCCTCATATACATTTTTAATTGGAACATTATTTTTTTCTGCTAATTTTCTACAGTCCTCATACTCTGCTTTCCACTTAATTTTCTTACCTTGATAATATCCATTTTTAACCCTTACTTCTCCATAGATTGTACTCACATTAGAAAAATTTCTTTTAAGCTTACTTCTATGAACTTTGTATTCTCTAATTCCCAGTGTTGTAGTTTCCATAAATATTATTTCTTTTAGATTATCCTTGTTTTCTTCCCCACAAAGAACACTCAGTATTATTCCAAGCCTGTTCTTTTTCATAAAAATTGGTGTTCTATATACGTCTAAGGCTCCACTATTAAAAAGCTTCTCCATTATATAACCATACACTTCTGGATTCATATCATCTATATTACACTCTAATATATGACATTCATCCTCTTCTATTTCTTCATTTATTAATTTTTTACTTTTTTTTTAGCTAAATAAACTCTCAATACATTAGGTATTTCTGTATCTCTTCCACCTACACCATATCCAATTTTCTCTATACTAAACTCTTTTATATCAGTAAATTCATCCACATTAGAAGCCAAAATTGCAGCTCCTGTTGGTGTAGTTGTTTCGAAGGGAACAATCCCTGATTTTACTGGAATTCCTTTCAAAATTTCTACTGTTGCTGGTGCTGGAACTGGAATTAGTCCATGAGCACATTTTACAAATCCTCCACCAAGCTCTACGGAAGATGCCATTACCTTATCAACCTTTAAATAATCTAAACATATAGCTGCTCCAACAATATCTACTATGGAATCTGTAGCTCCTACTTCATGAAAGTGAACTTCGTACAAAGGCTTTCCGTGAACCTTTGCTTCTGCTTCTGCTACCTTCATAAACATATCTAAACTTAATTTTTTAACATTATCACTTAAACTACTAGAGTTTATAATCTCTTCAATATCCTTTAGATTTCTATGTACATGATGATGCTCATGACTATGTGCATGATGATTATTGTTATGATCATGATGGTGATGATGCTTTAAAATCACATCAACTTTTGTTCCTTCAATCCCTTTTCTGCTGTCTCTTCCTACTCTTATTTCATATTCATCATCTAGATTTAATTTTGAAAGTTCTTTAATTAGATAATCCTTATCCACTCCTAAATCAACCATAGCACCTAAATTCATATCTCCACTTATTCCTGAAAAACAATCATAATAAAGTATTTTCATAGGTTTCTCTCTCCTTTTTACATTTACTTTATGTTATTTTTAACTAAAAATTCTTCATCTTGTATAACCTTGTTATAATCATCATCTCGTATTATTCTATGATCTTCAGAAAATACAATAGCTCTTTTAAAAATCCCCTCTACATATTCAAAATCATGTGTAGAACAGATAAGGGTTTTTCCTGAAGCATTAAGCTTTTTCATAAGCTCTCTTAGAAATTTTTTCCCCTTAGGATCAATTCCATTCATGGGTTCATCTAAAGTTATAACCTCTGGATTCATGGAAAGTATACATGCAATAGCTGCTCTCTTTTTTTCTCCTCCACTTAAATTATACGGAGCTTCGTGCTTTATTTTTTCAATATTTAAAAGTTCCAGACAATCGTATACTCTTTTGTTCACTTCTTCCTCATCAATTCCCATCTGCCTAGGTCCAAAAGCTATTTCTTCATATACTGTAGAGCAAAAAAGCTGAGTATCAGAATTTTGAAATATAAATCCCATCTTTTTATGAAAAAGCTTTGAAAAAGTATTGTTATTCAGCTTTTTCTCTGTAATTTTCTCACCATCAAAAATGTATTCTCCCTTTTGTGGAAAAGCTATACCATTTAAAACCTTTAGAAAAGTAGACTTACCACTACCGTTAGGACCAATTAGTGCAATAGCTTCACCTTCATTTATTTCAACGCATATGTCCTTAAGTGCAATTCTATCTTTATAGCTATAGGTTACATTTTTTACTTCAATCATACTGTCTCCTTCCCCTAAAGTTTATATTGTAGTTAATATGAAAATTATTATAAAACTTAAATTTATTATGAAGTACAGAACATCATTTTTTCTTATCTTTGAGTTAAGCGGAGCAGTATACTCACCAGTAAACCCTCTGCATTCCATAGCAGAAAACATCTCTTCTCCCATTTCCTTTGACTTTAAAAATAAATTACCCATAATTTTAGATATACTCTTATATTTTTTATTATTTTTTCCTACAGATCTGAGCTTTAGGGCATATAATAGTTCAACAGAGTATTCTCCTAAAAGCACAATATATTTAATGGTTATTTCCATAACCCATATAAATAAGTCGGGTATAAATAAGAGCTTTAATGCTTTAGTTACATGATCCCATTTAGTTGTATATGATAAAAGGTTTACAGAAACTATAGTTCCTATTACCTTAATTAAAATGAGTATGCTATTCTTTATATTCCCTCCCATTAACGAAGGAATTAACATTATAAGTGTAAATAAAGGAATTACCACACTAATTGTTAGAATATTTCGTCTTTCTTCATTATCTAAAGTTAATGCAGTTCCCAAAACACATGTATCTATTAATAAAACATATATATAACTTCTAGATATAGAGATTAAAATAATATTTAAAAGTGTAAAAAACACCTTTAAAGTTGGATTTACTCTGTATATAAATTTATTACTGTATACTCCTCTTCTTCTAATTTTTGAAAGTACCTTTAAGATAGAAATAATACTTTTATCCAAAAACTGCTGATGATCTTTCTCTGGTATATATTCTTCTTTTTTAAAAAGCCAATCTGCTGACATACCTTCACCTGCTTTATTTAATAAGTTACATGGTTCTTATGTTTTTTCTTTGTTGCAAATTTAATAATAATCAATATTAATGCAACTCCAGCTACAGCTGAAAGAATATATCCTGCAATTTCTGGAAGTCCTGAAATAGAATAATCAGGCATAATAGCTTCAAAATTAAATCCATCTTTCATACCCTTAGGTATAAATCCCAGCATATCTTTTATTTCATCTGTACCCCATTCTCCCCATGCTGTTCCTGTAGCCAAAAGTCCTATAGGTACAAATAAAATCATAGCTGTAATTAATCCATAAATAGGGTTCATTTTTACAGAAGTGTCTTCGTATATTGCAGAAGGTGAAGTTTTCTTTACATAACCATATACAGCTGTAGTAACCACTCCTTCAATTACTCCTGCCACTAATAAATGAGGTATCAACATAGCTGGTATTGCAGCCTCAATCCCATATGGGCAATAGAGTGGAAGACCTACTGCATCTTTAAATAAAAGCGGCTGAATTCCAAATTCTAAAGCTGTAAAAAATGCTGCTACATTTAAAGATATATATGCTCCAATAAAGCTGGCAACATATTCACCTTTTTCTCCTTTTAATCTACTACTTATAAATTTATAAATATAATATCCTACAAAAGGCATAATAAATGCCATATTAAAACAGTTAGCTCCAATAGCTAAAATTCCACCGTCTCCAAAAAATAACGCTTGTATAACAAGGGCAATAGTAACTGAAATAGCTGCTGCATAAGGACCTAAAAGAATGGCTGCTAAAGTAGCTCCTACAGCATGACCTGTTGTACCACCTGGAAGAGGTACATTAAACATCATTATAAGAAATGAAAAAGCCGCACAAATGCCAAGAAGAGGCATCTTTTTTCGTGATAGCTCTTGTTTAACTTTTACTGCTGCTCTTCTCCATATCGGAAGCATAACTGCCCCCAGCGCAGCACATGTAGATGGACTTAAATAATTATCTGGAATGTGCATAATTATTCCCCCTTCTTTTATTTTTAATTTTAAGGAGCAATAATTATGCCAATTTTTTCATTACTTATTTTCAGCTTTTTTTACAAATTCGAACACGTCAATTTCTCATATTGAGAAATATTTTGTCTCAATATGAGAAATCACTTTCTATTTTCTCATATTGAGATTTTTATTTATATCTGGTTTCACCATTTGTTCCTTCATATATTTAGCCCTTGGATTTAATTTTTTATAATTGAGACTATATATTTCTATCACACTCTTAATCTTCTCACTATAAAAACTGTCTTTAGAACTGTCATATCTTGAATTTAAGAAATTGTAATAAGCATTATACATTGGATAATAAAATTTTTCTTTTTCTATAAACTCTTCATAGTATTTAACTGCCTTATTATCATCTTTTAATTTATCGTAGCTAAAAGCTAGATTGCCTACTATTCTTGGATCATACCCATTTATTTCATGAGCTTTTTCTAAATTCTCAATACATCTTTTTAAGTTTTCTTCATTTCCTGTCTCTAAATATTTCTTGTTATATACCTGAGCTATTGCAGCATAATTTTTAGGATTTTTAAACGTAATATTTTTTTCTATATTATAAATACCTAAAGCTTTTTCGTATTTTCCTTTATTTTCATAATTGCTGCCAATAAAACTCATAAAATTAATCATTATTAAATAGACGCTGAACAGTATTAAAACAAATTTGCCTAAAATCATTACTATCTTTTTATTCTTTATATTCTGCAGCTTTTTCTCTGCTCCTCCAAAAGCTACAATCATAACAACAAATATAAAAATTTGAGGATATGCAAAATCAAAATCTAAAAGACTGTGACAATATATACTTAAAACTAGTGGTATATAATATTTTTTGTTTTCATCATCACTTTTAACTAATAAATATATTCCATAACCTCCTATAATAACAAAGATTAACACACCTAAAATTCCTAAATCATATCCTCTTTGAAGTATAGAATTATGCACATATCTAACATCATAAAAAGCTGACTGCTCTAAGTATTGTCTGTATTCAAAAGCATTTATTCCATGTCCCATTGGATTTTTTATTATACTTTTTAGCACATCGTCATAATACACCAATCTTTCCTGCAAAACTGGAGTCTTAAACGAAATATTTTTTATTCTAAGCAGCCACTGAGTTTTAAAGAACATAGAAAAGGTAATACTTAAAATCCCCACGATTACTACTGCGAAATTTTTAGACTTTAAGCTCATTTTTTTACCTATATAATGTAGTAAATACAAAACTAAAGGTATAATAAACATTATGCCTATTCCTAAGTACTCAACCCCTATATAAATCAAGAGCGCTATAAATAAGCTCCATAAGCTTATAAATTTTTCTTTCTTAAAATTATAAAATAATCTAACTCCTAAAAAGATTATCAAATAAAATAATGAATTTCTTGATCCTGTATAAAAAATTCCAACAATTAATATTATCTCAAATAAAAAAGATAATTTTTCTTCTCTCAAAATTTCATTTATATATAATCCTATTATTAAAACTAAAGCATATGTATTTGCATATCCTAAATTACCATCTATTCTTTTATGTAGTATAATTCCTTGATAAATTACAAATACTAAAGTCGAAGCACTTATTAAATAAGTTACTACTTCTAATATGTGCTTCCTGACCTTCCTTAAATTTGAGAAAATAATATAAAATAATACTGCATTAATATATATTGTAAGTCCAGTAAGGGAACTTATTGTGTCCTTTGTTATTCCTAGCGAAACTACACCTACACCACATAACACACTAAGAAAATATAAATACTTTTTATCTAATTTAAATTCTTCCTTTCTATACATATGTAAAAAAATCACTGCAGCAAAGGTTAAAATAACACTTCCAAATCCCTCTCCCAAAGTATTGTAAGGGAAAAGTATTATCAGAGCTATTAAAATGTATATTTGCACTTTATTTTTTTTCATCTCACTCTCACCACTTTATAAATTCTATCTTCTACTGTAAATAAATCTATATAAAAAAGGCTAATGACAGCAAGCCATCATTGCCTTTTCTAAACTCTCTAAGCTTCTTTTTATTCTACTATTTTCCAAACACCATCTTGCTTCTTCACATTTAGCTTTATTGTCTTTACTTCTTTAACAGTTTCTTTGTCTTTTTTAGTTAAAATTTCTGAATCAAATAATACATAAGCTGTCGAAGATCCAAGACTTACATTTTTTATTACTGCCTTTGAAACTTTAGTGTTATTATCTTCTACAGAATCCTTCCAAACAGTTATTATATAATCAGTAAAACTTTTTTCTCTTGTATCTAAATCCTTAGATTCTATGATCTCAAATTTAACATCTAAGTTATCTCCAGTTTCTTCTGTTTCTTCTTTTTCAGCTTTTTTAGTATTAAACTTTACTATTACAGGCTTACTTAAATTACTTCCTGATGAAGATTTAACAGTTTCTTTTATTACTATATAATAAGCTTCCCCATCCTTATAATTAACTTGTGGAGCTAACTTAATTGAAGTATTATCACTTCCTAAATAAACTTTTACCTTTTGCTTTGCTCCATCTTTATCAACTACCAAGATATTACTTTCATTAACACTATCTTTATCTAACTTCATATTAAATTTAACTGTCCACTCTTTATTTGTAGATACATCTTCAGAATTTTCAGCGTTTTTCTCTTCATGTTCCTTAGGAACTACTTCTGAAGGAATTGAATCACTGATGCTATTACTTTTTCCATAGCAAATTATTCCTTCACAATAAGTACCAATATAGACTCTTCCATCACTACCAGTTTCCATACTTGTTATATAATCATCAGTTTTAATATCATAATTACATACAAAATTATCTGCACCCTTATCTTTAGTGTAGATCATATTTGAATCTACCCACAAAACTAACTTGCCATCTCCTGTTTTCTCTAGTCCATTAATTTCACTGTAAGTTTCCATGAGACTAGCTCCTTGATTTGCAAACCTCATATCCTTTGCCATCATATTATTTCCATCTAACTTATATACCATATACCCATTTTCAGCAGCATTATATACAAACTCTAATTCATCATTTTCACTAAGGAATATATCAGATGGTTCTTTGCCAGAGCTTAATCTATAATTTATCTTCTTATAATCTTTTCCTTTTAATTCATAAAGACATACTTTCTTATCCAACGTTTTAGTAACTAGATATATTTTTCCTTGATTATCTTTTAATAAATTATAACGATATGCCTTTTTGCCATCATTAATCTCAGACAAGCTTATTTCTTCTACATTTTTATTTTTATCTACAATATAAATTTTATCTGTACCTAAAACATATAAAAGTTCATTATTATCAAATTCCATAGCTCTTACCTCCTTAAAGGTATCACTACTATTGTCTTTGATAAGTTTTATATATTCTTCTAATGAATTATTTGTTATCTTATATACCGAATTATACGAAGGCAAATACACTTCATTTTTATATAAAACAGCTCCCTCATAGGTTCTATAATTTGTTGCAACGGTATTGTTTATCTTAAATTCACCATTTTTTAATGTTGTCTCTACTAATATATCATCCTTTAGCTTGTCTTCTTCACTATATTTGTAATTATCACTTAATATTCTGATATCATTACTTTTATCCTTTAAAACAAAAGCATAATTATTTACATAACTGCTAACCATAACCTCTTCTTCATTATTACCATTGATTAACTTTAAACCTTTTACATCTCTGATAGCGATTTTACTTTTACTTTCAACATTTATTTCTTTACTATTTTTTGATGCTTTGTATTCCTCTTTAAACTGGTCATTAATCAGCTGTTTAACACTATTATTATCTAAAGCCCATACATTTCCTGTTTTATCAATACTAATATCTTTAACTTTTGGAACCTTAAATTCCTTTATAATTTTTCCGCTCTTATCAAAATGTATTACTTTATCTCCAGCAGCAGCCCATAATGTTCCGTCATTAGCTATTTCATAACCCTTTATATAATCTTCAAAATTAAATTTTTGAACTGTTCCTCCTTGTGAAACTCTTCCTAACATATATTTTTTAGCTTTGTAATCATTCTGAGTAATTTTAAACCAAGCATTATTATTTGAATCTACCTTAAGATTAGTAAAAGCATCATCATAATGGAATTTTCTATCCCAATCAAACTCTGCAACAGTATTTGCACTACTGTTTTGTGTATTATCTACTCTTAATAATTCATATTTAAGCTTGTCTCTTCTATATACAGAAAACCATTTATTATTATTGCTATCAATAGCTACTTCTTGTAGTCTACAAGAATAAGGTTCAAAATCTATATATTGATTAATCAAGTTAGATTTTGCTTCAAACTTTTCTGTATCTATACTTAACAATTTATACGCTGAATTTCTTCTATATGGAGTCAAATATATGTACTTGCCATTTCTATTAATTTTAGTACTTGGAAATATATCCATTTTACCTAAATCATACTTTTTAGCTTTTCCATTCTCAATAAAATATAATGCATCTCCTGTAAGTGCTAAGCTGTAGTCATCATATTGCTTAACCTGTAGAATTTCACCATCAATATCGTACTTATTTTGAATACTTGTTTTTTCTTCATTGTATGTCTCATATCCCTCAGCAGCTTGTACACTTTCTACTAAAAATCCTACTGGTAATAAGGTAACAATGAAAAAATATATTAGCAATGAGCTAATAATTTTCTTGTTATTCATCATAATACCCCCAATTCTAATAAATATATATTTTCTATTATACTACATTTATTGTTATAATTTAAGAGTTCAAAGTAAACTTAAAAATATGAAAAACAGCATCTAGTAAAATAGGTGCTGTTTTTCATATTAAAATCAAAGGGATTAAGAAAAACTATTAATTCTAATCCGTTAAAAACAGATGTTCAGGAAACCATCTTCCTGAACATCTGTCTTTTATTTAATTTTAGTTATCTATTATTTAACATCCATCCATCCAGAAATTACCATCATTTGAACTTCTGATGTTCCTTCATAAATTTCTGTTATTTTTGCATCACGCATCATTCTTTCAATTGGATAATCACTTGAATATCCATAGCCACCAAATAATTGTAAACAACGTCTTGTTACATCGCTGGCATTTCTAGAAGCAACCAATTTTGCCATAGCAGCTAAATGTGAAAATCTTTGATGATCATCCTTTGCACATGCAGCTTGATATACTAAAAGTTTTGCAGCTTCTGTATTTGCACGCACTTGAGCAAGTTCAAATTGTGTATTTTGGAATTTTGAAATAGGACGTCCAAATTGAACACGTTCCTTAACATATTTTACAGTTTCTTCTATTGCACCTTCTGCAATACCAAGAGCTTGTGCAGCAACACCAATACGCCCTCCATCAAGAGTTGCCATTGCAATCTTAAATCCTTTACCTTCTTCTCCTAAAAGATTTTCCTTTGGAACTATGCAATTATCAAAGAATAATTCACATGTAGAAGATGCACGGATTCCCATCTTTATTTCATGACTTCCAACAGAAAAACCAGGGAAATCTTTTTCAACGATAAATGCTGAAATACCCTTTGTTCCCTTACTCTTATCTGTCATAGCCAAAATAATATATATGTCTGCATATCCTGCATTAGTAATAAATATCTTGCTGCCATTTAATACATAATGGTCTCCTTCTAATACAGCTGTTGTCTTTTGCATAGAAGCATCAGTTCCAGCAGCAGGTTCTGTTAATCCAAAGGCACCTAACTTTTCACCTGAAGCAAGTGGTTTTAAATATTTCTCTTTTTGTTCATCTGTACCATATGTGTAAATTGGTGTTGCACAAAGACTTGTATGTGCTGAAACAATAACACCTGTTGTTGCACAACATTTAGATAATTCTTCTACACATTGTATATAACTTAATGTATCCATTCCAGATCCACCATATTCTTCTGGGAATGGAATTCCGAATAATCCCATTTCAGCCATTTTCGCTACATTTTCTTCTGGAAAACGCATACTTTCATCAATTTCTTTTGCAATTGGTTTTACCTCATTTTCTGCAAAATCACGATACATTTCTTGTAATTGTTGATGATTTTCACTTAGTTTAAAATCCATATTAATTCCCTACCCTTCTTTTTTTATATTTGTATTTTAATTGTGTTTTATTAGTTGTTACCATCTAATAGGCAACATACTTTACCTGGATTCATAATACCATTCGGATCAAACACTTGTTTAATGCCTTTCATTAAGTTTATATTTATTTCTCCAACACTATCTACTAAATAGCTGATCTTTCCACTACCAATTCCATGTTCGCCTGAAACAAGACCTCCACATTTTGTTGCTTCTGGGTAAATAAGATCGAAAAATTTATCAACTCTTGCTTTAAATTCTGCTTCTTCTAAATCATTACTGCATTGGTATATGTGAAGATTTCCATCTCCTGCATGTCCAAAGCTTTTAATAGCAAGTCCACATTCTTCACCAGCTTTATTTACAAATTCAAGATAAGAAGGAATCTTATTTACAGGAACTACGACATCACATTCATCTAATAATTTTGTTTCTGCCATAATTGCCTCTAAGAAGCTAGAACGAGCTGCCCATGCATCTTTCATCTTTGCAGGTGTATCAGCTATAAGAACATCAATTGCTCCTGCTTCTAATGCTATTTCACTAGCTTGCTCAATAAGAGTATCTAACTCATCTTCACTACCTGCATCTAAAGTAACAAGCAAATAAGCATTTGCGGTTGTTCCATCAATTACTTGTGGAAATACACTTTTTCCAAGATATCTTTCACTAGCAAGAACAATTTCTCTCTCCATAAATTCCAATGCTTGTGGATTTATGTTTGTCATTTTAAGTTTAGGAACAGTAGATATACAATCATTCAAATTTTCAAAAGGAACAATCAAACTAGCAACTACATTTGGTGCTGGCATAACTTTCAAAGTAAGTTCTGTAATAATTCCAAGTGTACCTTCGGAACCTATTATTAAATCTTTCAAACTATAACCTGAACTTGTTTTTGATACTGTAGCTCCAAAGTGAGTAATTTCTCCTGTTGGAAGAACAACTGTCATTTCACGTACATAATCACGTGTTGCACCATATTTAACAGCTCTCATTCCGCCAGCATTTGTCGAAACATTTCCACCTAAACAAGCGAACTTTTCACCAGGATCTGGAGCGTATAATAACCCTTGTTTTGTACAATCCTCTGCAAGATCATTTAACAAAACACCAGCTTGAACATGAACAACAAAATTTTCTAAATCATAAGAAAGTATTTTATTCATCTTTGTAATATCAATTAAAACACCACCTAAAAGTGGAACTGCTCCACCTACAAGTCCTGTTCCTGCTCCTCTTGGAGTTACTGGTATCTTATGTTCATTACATATTTTTACTACTGCAGCAACTTCCTCTGTGGAATGTGCCATAAATACAACCTTCGGAGCCGATTTTCCATAAATAGGCATTTCATCATGAGAATAATCTTCATTGATATCATCACCTGTTAAAATATGTCCTGGAGCTGCCTCCTGTAATTTTGAAATTAATTCTTCTGTTAATTTATTATACTCAGCCATAATACTCATTCCTTTCTACTTTTTATGAACTGCATTGTACCTGTACTAAAAATCAAATTATACGTAATTTTGTTTTCATTTCTAACCTAAGGAGCAGAAAAACCTTTACTCTGCTTTTGCTTTCTTCATTTCTTCAATCATAACTGGAAGAATCTCAGTTGCATTTCCAACAATAGCTATATCGGCGATTTCAAAAATTGGAGCCTCTTCATCTTTATTAATTGCCACAATATAATTAGAACCTGACATTCCAGATGTATGTTGTGTTGCTCCAGAAACACCACATGCAATATAAAGTTTTGGTGCTACAATCTTTCCTGATTGTCCAACTTGGTGTGCACGAGAAAGCCATCCCTCTTCAATTGGTGGTCTTGTTGCACCTACTACACCACCAAGTACACGTGCTAATTCTTCAACAAGTTTGAAATTTTCTGCATTTCCCATTCCACGTCCACCAGCAACAATAACTTCTGCTTCTTCTAAATTAACAGATTCAGAAATTTCTTTTACTGTATCAACAATTTTTGCCTTAACAGCATCAGCTGGAATTTCTACTTTTTTCTCTGTAACACCTGCATTTGAAGCAGCCTCTGGCTTTGAAAAACTTCCATTTCTAACTGTAACTACAGCCGTGCCTTCTACTTCAATTTGTTCTAAAATTGTACCACCATAAGCTGGTCTAGTATATATAACTTTACCATCAGTTTTACTCATTCCTATTACGTCACTTACACATCCTAAACACATACGTCCTGCAATACGTGGTGCAATATCTTTAACCAATGCTGTGTTAGCTAATAGAACAATATCTGGATTTTGTTCCTTAACAGTTTCTGATAATACTTCTGTTAAAGTATCACAGTCTGTAGCAGTATCTGTAAAAATAACTGGAATTCCTAAAGCAGCTACTGTATCTGCAGCAGCCCTGTTACCTGCTACAAGAGCTGTTCCTTCTGCGTCTAATGCTTTTACTGCACTAATCAATTCAAGGCTTCCGCCTAAAGCTTTTTCTCCATCTGTTTCAATAAACAATAATGCTTTCATACTCTCATTTTCCCCCTTAATTAGATTGCCTTATCTTTTTTCATTTGCTCCATAGCAGCACTTACTGCCAATGTAATATCTTTCTCTTGAATTTTGATACCAGCCTCTTTCTTAGGAGGTTCAACATATTCAATACAACGTACTTTTGCTTGTTTTACCTCTCCAATTTCTGCTGCTGAATAAGTTGGAATGACTGCCTTACGGCTTTTCATCTTAGTTTTAATAGTAGGATAACGTGGATCATAATTTGGTTTACTTACTGTTGCTACAGCTGGAGATTCTAAAGAAACTATATTATATCCTTCTTCAGTTTCTTGATGAACTTCCATGACATCATCTTTTAAATTCACTTCAATCGCTCTACTTACAAAGCCTATCCCTATTTTTTCAGCAAGCATTGCTCCTACTTGAGCAGTAATTTCATCTGTGGATTCCATTCCACAAAGAATTAAATCAAATTTTTTATCTTTGTCTTTTTCAATTTTTTGAATAGCATCTGCCAAAACATCAGCTGTTCCAATAGCGTCTAAATCTGCATATAAATCATCTTTTACAAAATATGCTTCTTTAGCTCCTACAGCAAGACAATTTTTTAATGTGTTTATAGAATCATCTGCTCCAACATTTAATACACTAACATTTCCTCCATTAGCTTCCATAAAACGAACTGCTAACTCTAATGCATATGTGTCAAATGCATTTGCTACCAAACTGACTCCGTTTAAATTAGGTTGTTTCTTCTCCTTGTCCAAATGGATTTCAATAGAATCATCTGGAACCTGTTTTACACATATAAGAATCTCCATACTATCCCTCTCCTTTATACTTTTGTATTATTATTGTATATATTTACATTATTAAACTGTTTTTTGATAGAACCATTGTGTATTTTAATTTTTATAAAATACCATTTTATAACTATTGTTTTGATTTAATTTCTATAAAAGTATTATTCATTGGTCCTACCAATTTGTATGTTTTAATTTTAGCATAATATGTTAAATATTTCTATAATAGTTATTTTATTAACAATCCTTTATCTACATTAAAATGTAATCAGTTGTAGCTGTATAAGCCTTCTGTTGAATATTTTTTGAAAAAATTTTTTTCAATTATTTTGTTCAGCATACTTTTTACATTAAAGTTAGTTAAATGTAAAACTTGCATGTAAATACTTTCTATATTTATTTCGGCATAGTCATCCTACCAATTTTTTATATTAAAAAGTAGAATAATTTCTACTTTTTAATATAAAAAATCAGTTAAAATATGTTTTTCATAAATACACTTACAATAATCAAAGCAAATATACCTGCTAAAATACCATAGCCTAGGGAAATTTTAATATTATTTTTAATAATTTTCCCTTCCTTACCAACCAATCCAACAGTTGTTAATACTGCTACTACATTATGAACACAAATCATGTTGCCCGCAGCAGCGCCTACTGATTGTAGTGCAAGAATTGGAGTTACTGGTATCCCTACTTGATTTGCTGCACTAAACTGAAGTGCACCAAACATAATATCTGATACAGTTGCACTTCCCGATATAAAAGCTCCTAATATTCCAACAATTGGTGCTACTATATACCACCCACGTCCTGCTAAATTTGCTGCAGTTTTAGCCATTACGATTAACATTGAATCTGAATTAGCCGCTGCACCTGAATTCATCATTATATATGTCATACCAAGAGCAAAGAATAATGCTATTGAAGCTGGTTTTATCTGTTTTAAAGTATCCTTCCAAGCTTTAGCTGCTTCTTTTTTATCAAGTCCATGCATGAATGGAATGATTAATGCAACTAACATAAATGGTATAACTCCTGGGTTGTACAATGGGGTTATTCCTCTTGATAAAGATGTACCTAAAATATTATGCCAAGTTATATTCCACTGTTTAAGGATTGGAGTAAGTCCTATCCATTTTAAACGCCCTAGTAATAATAATATTCCTATCAAAACATATGGTGCCCAAGCTTTACCTGCACTCATCACATTTTTATTTTCAACATTAGCAACTGATGCTGCAACTTCACCTTCCCAATCATCTTCCCACTCATTATGAGGTTTAAAATCCCACTTAGTTTTTGGAATGAATACTCCTTTTCTAATAGCAATTACAAATATAGGAATTCCAATTAAAGCTCCTAGTAGTGATGGAATTTCTGGTCCAACAAAATTTGATATTAGTACTTCTGGAATAGTAAATACTAAACCTCCAAATAAAGCTAAAGGCCATACCTCTAAACCTTTTTTTATGCTCTTATCTACAATTAAAGTCATAGTACAGACCATAGCAAGTGGAATAAATGATCCTACCAATAGATGTAATATACCTGCAAAACCACCTGTATTGATCAAGAAAGTTCCAAAATCCCCTTGAAAACCTCCAGCTTCTACCATAGATTTTAAACTTGCAAACCCACCAATTATTGGTGTTCCTACAGCACCATAAGTAACTGGTGCACTATTTCCTATTAATGCAACCATAGCTGCTACTAACGGTGGAAACCCTAATCCTACAAGTAGTGGTGCTGCTACTGCTGCTGGTGTTCCAAATCCTGCTGCTCCTTCAAAGAAAGCCTCCATCAAGAAACCTATTACAATAACTTGAACTCTTCTGTCAGTTGATACAGCTGCCATAGATTGTGCAATTCCTTCAACTCCACCACTTTTTCTCATTATCTGAAGAATAAGTAGTGCTCCATAAACTATAAGTAATATATCAATAGTGTTTATAGCTCCAGTAATTGTAGCTGCCCCAATCCATTTAAGAGGCATTTTCCAAAAGATGGCTGCTAATATCAAAGAAGTAAAAAAACCTACTGGCATTGCTTTTGTAGATGGCCAGTTATACCTTATCATTAAAATTCCTACTACTAGAATTGGTATTAAAGCTATTAATGCTAATCCCATTTTTACACCTCTTCTTAATTCCATTTTTTTAATAAATTGAAAATGTAGCTACTTTTCTTTATTCTATTTTACTATTCATTGGACTGACAATCAGATTATCTGTTTAAATACTATCACACATTTCTAAACATTTCCATAATAGTTATTTTTTTAACTCATCCCTTTTAACGTCAAATCTGTAATCGATTACGAAATTGCATACTTTCTTTTTTATAAAATTTTTCTAATTTTATTGTTTTGGATACTTTTTCTATATTAGTTAGTTAAATGTCAAACTTTATGAATTTAGGCAAAAAAAATAAAAGCATCCTTGTTTTAATAAACTCCACTTTATACTTGGAATTAGCCAAAACTGAATACTTTTAATCCATAATTTATTATTTTTCACCTTTTCAATGTGTTAATCTTATAACGTTATCTATTTTTTGTATTTAAATATAACTACTCTATGCATGCTAGCTTAATTTTATTAGATTTTCATTAATCAATTCCATATGCATTCTCATAACAGTAGCTGCTTCTTGAGAATCGTGCCTTTCTAAAGCGTTATAAATACAGTTATGATGATAATCAATAATATCTTTATTACTTTCATTTTTTAATATTTGAAATCTGGCATCCTTTATTAAAGAATCAATCAAAGTTGAAATAGTATTTAATATAGTCACTATCAAAGAATTTCTTGAAGCTTTAGCTATCTTAAAATGAAATTCTTTATCAAGTCTTGCTTTTATATCTTCATCTCCATATTCTCTAATCTTCTCTATTAATTCTCTTAGCTCTTTAAGTTCCTCTTCTGTTATCATTTTTGCTGCCAGAGCAGCTGTTTCCACTTCTATAACTCTTCTTAACTCAAATATTTCTTGTGGTTTACTTTTATTAAGTATAAACATGATAGAAAGCGGTTCAAACAAACTGTTTTCAAAATTTTTTCTAATAAAATTTCCTTCTCCCTGTCTGCAATCTAAAAGCCCTACAACTTCAAGTGCTCTTAAAGCTTCCCTTATAGACGCTCTACTAACCCCTAATTGTGATGATAAATCTCTCTCGGATGGCAGCTTATCTCCTGTTTTAAGAGTTCCATCCCAAATCATACCTTTTATCTGTTTAATTACCTGTTCATAAACTTTCGTAGTTTTTATAGTTGTAAACACTTACTCGTCTCCTCTCTTAACGCCCCATAACATATAACATTATTTTACATAACATATATTATACTTTTATATAACATATAATCTTGTTTTAATTATATAGTTTCATATTATCTTTGGTCAATAACGAGTTCAAAAAATTTCCTTTTAGAATCAAGTCAATTTATAGACAAATAAGAAATAAATATTTTATATGCCAAAAAATAATTTAAAGACAGGTCATAAAACTTAAATTTTATGACCTGTCTTTAACAATTATATTATGGGTATAGGGACCTAAATTATTGACATACTTTACCTGGATTTAAAATATTTTTTGGATCGAATGCAGCTTTAATTCCTCTCATTATTTGCATGTATTCAGCACCATATTGATCAAACATATATAGTCTCTTAGCATATCCTATTCCATGTTCACCAGATACTAGTCCATTTAATTCAACTGATTTTTTATACATACAGTCAAATACTTCGTTTAATTTCTTTTCCCATTCTTCATTATTTAAATTATCCTTACAGATGTAAACGTGTAAGTTTCCATCTCCAGCATGGCCGAAGCTTGGTATTCTGACATTAAATTCTTTTGATAATTGGTGAGTATATTTTATAAATTCAGCAACTTTATTTCTTGGTACAACAACATCACATTCATCCATTTCTGGAGTTGATGCGTTAACTGCTTCAAGGAATGCTCCTCTAGCTGACCATACTGATTCTTTTCTTTCATCAGTATCAACTATGAATGCATCTAATGCTCCTTCTGCTAAGCAAAGATCTGCAACAACTGAGTAATCGGCTTCAACTTGTTCCGTGCTGTTTCCATCAAATGTTAATAGAAGATAAGCATCTGATGAATTATCTGGGAATTTCTTTCCTAAGAATTCTTCTGCTGCTAATATAACTTCTCTTTCCATGAATTCTATAGCAGTTGGTATTGCTTTTGATTTTATTATCTTTGGTACCATTTCTATAGCATTATCTAAATCTGGGAATGGAATTAATAAACTTACAGATTTCTTAGGTAATGGTAATAATTTAAGTATTGCTTTAGTAATTATTCCAAGAGTACCTTCTGAACCTACAATTAAGTCTTTTACACTGTAACCTGAACTGTTTTTAACTACTTTCCCACCTAATTCTAATACTTCACCATTTGGAAGCACTACTTCAAGACCTCTTACATAGTCTCTTGTAACACCATATTTAACTGCTCTCATTCCACCTGCATTTGTACTGATGTTTCCTCCTATTGTAGCACTCTTTTCACCTGGATCTGGTGGGTAGAATAAATCATGCTCTTCTACATATTTTCCGATTTCCATTAATAGGACACCAGGTTCTACTGTTAATGTTAAGTTTTCTTCATCTAATTCTAAAATTTTATTCATCTCAGTCAATTCAACCATTATTCCCCCATGTAGTGGAACTGAAGCTCCAACAAGTCCAGTACCTGAACCTCTTCCTACAATAGGAATATTATGATTATAAGCATATTTCATTATATTTGAAACTTCTTCAGTAGAGTGTACTTTAATCAAAGCATCTGGATAATTACTTATTCCACCTAATTCGTCATGGCTGTAATCTTCACTTATTTCTTCTCCAACAAAAACATTATCCTGGCCAACTACTGATTTTAAAAATTCAATATCTTTAGCATCTATCTTTTTATATTCCATTGCTAGAACCTCCCTTTTAATAATTAACAGTTTGTAAGTAAGTTTGTAGTTTAAACTTTCTCTTATTTAGTTGCTGCTGCTTCTGCTAATCCATTTCCGCCATTTATGTCTTCAATTAATTGTGGAACTATTTCATATAAATCTCCTATAACTGCATAATTTGCAACTTTAAGTATTGAAGCACTTTCATCTTTATTAATTGCAAAGATACAATCTGAGTTATTCATACCTGCTACAAATTGAATAGCACCTGAAATACCTAATGTAATTATTAATTTTGGTTTAACTGTTCTTCCACTTAATCCTATTTGCTGTTTAGCATCTATCCAGCCAGCTTCAACAAGAGGTCTTGTTCCTGCAATTTTTGCTCCTAGTAAGTCAGCCAGCTCTTGAACCATAGCCATGTCCTTTTCTGCTTTTAGCCCTCTTCCTACAGCTACGATTACTTCTGCTTCTGAAATACTTTCTTCTAATTCTTTTTCAATTACATCTAAAACTGTTATATTTGATGCAAATTTAGCTGTATCCATTTCACAGGTAGTGATTTTCCCTACTTTTTCTGCAGTTCTTTCTGGAATATCAAATATTTTATATCTAACTGTAGCTAATTGTGGTCTGTTATTAGGAGTATGAATATGAGCCATGATGTTTCCACCAAACGCCGGTCTGATTTGATCTAAATCTGTATTTGGTTTAACATCAAGAATTGTACAGTCAGCTGTAAGTCCTGTTCTAAATCTTGCAGCTATTCTAGGAGCAAGCGATCTTCCTACAGTTGTAGCTCCAACTAAGATTGATGATGGCTTGATTTTATTAATAAAATCTTCAAAAGCCGCTGTATATGGTTCTATTCTGAAATCTTTTAATTCTTCATAGTCGTAAACAAAAACTTCATCAACACCATAATGTAATAATTCTTCTGCTTTATCTTTAATATTGTGTCCTATAAATACAGCATATACTGGATGATTTATCTTAGCAGCAAGCTCTCTTCCTTTTCCGATAAGCTCCATAGTTACTGGATGAATCTCTCCATCTACGTGGTCAACATAAACTGCTATACCATTCCATTTACTTTTATCCACTTGAGGTTTTGCTTCATCTTCAACAAATTCCGCTACACCTTCTGGTCCTTTTTTAACACAAAGCTTACACATTTTACAGCCTGCAGTAATTTCTATTTTTCCATCCTTTTCTTCCATAGCATTAAAAGGACATATATCAATTAGTTGGTCTATTACCTGTTTATTTAACTTTTCTTCATGGATTATTAACTTTCCCATTTTGCATCCTCCTCTTCTATTTCAAACAGCTTATTTTACTTAATCATCTACTATCTCTAATTTTATCTTAAACAAATTTAAGTTCTCTTAGCTTACCTGCAATCTTACCTACTAATTCTTCACCATTTCCATTCCAAGTTTCTTGTTCTTTATCATGTGTTGGTGGGAATATTCTTTCAACTTGAGTTGGAGAACCATTTAGTCCATATTTGTTTTCATCTTGGTCTTGAAAATCTTTTAAACTTATAACTTTTATTTCCCTATCTTGAGTTGCAAGTTTTGTTTTATAAGATGGTAGTCTTGGTTCCATAATATCTTTTTCAACTGTTATTAAACAAGGATACTTAATGTCTACAACTTCAATAGTATTTGGCATATCCATTTTTACAACTACTGAGTCTTCTTTAATTTCAACTATTTCTAAAACATTAGCAACATGAGGAATATCTAAATATTCAGCCATTTCTGGTCCAACCTGTGCTGTATCTCCATCTGTTGTTTGCTTTCCACAAATTATAAGATCATATTTCCCTAATTTTCTTACACCCTGTGAAATTGTATAAGATGTTGCTAAAACGTCTGCTCCTGCAAATTTTCTATCTGAAAGTAATGTACCCTCATCTGCTCCCATCATATATGCTTCTTTTATAACATCCATTGATTGAGGTGGTCCCATACTTATTACTTTTACTGTTCCGCCTTTTTCTTCTTTAATTCTTAGTGCTGTTTCAAGAGCAAATAAATCATATGGATTCATCTTTGAATCAACACCATCTCTTATTAATACTCCTGTAACTGGATCAACTTGTACATTTGAACTTCCTGGAACTTGTTTAATACAAACTATCATTTCCATTGTTTTTTACCCCCTAATAATTTTTACTTGAATTAAATATTAAATTGGTATAATGGTCTTACCAGTTATTTTTTTATATATAGAAGGACTTGCGTCCTTCTTTTTTTTAATTTCATTATACTTAACTATAGTTACTAAATCAACTATATTTTATTATTTTTTGTAAAACATTACATTGGAATTATACTACTACCTATATAAACTACAATTCCTAAAAGAACTACGTAACCTATACAGAATTTTATTGTTTTACTTAATATCTTACCTTCAGCCCCTGCAAGTCCTGTAGCTGCAGTTGCTACTGCTATACTTTGAGGCGATATCATCTTACCAGCTGTAGCACCTGTAGCACTACCTGCTGCAAGCCATGTAGCATTTACTCCTATTGATTTTGCAACATCTACTTGCAATTTACCAAACAATACATTTGATGATGTGTCACTACCTGTTACGAAAGTTCCAAGTGCACCTATTATTGGAGCTATGAATGGGTAGAAAGAACCTGTAACTTCAGCTAATACTGTTGCTATTGAATTTATCATTCCACTATATCCCATAACTTTAGCTAATGCAACTATAGAAACTACTGTTATTGCTGATTTAGTCATTTGCTTCATTGTTTTTCCTAAAATGCCTACTATTTCACCAAATTTAGCACCTTGAATCATACCCCCTATAAAAGTTGCAATTATTATCAAAGTACCTGGAGTTGCAATCCATTTAAATATATAAGGTTTTGCTCCCTCTCCAGTATATATGTGTACACTTGTTTTAATACTTGCAAGTGCATGATATATGCTTGGGAATAACTTACTGCTGAAAATCATAAAGAAGAATATCAATATATAAGGTAACCATGCTTTTAATGCTACACTGCCAGTAATTGTTTCATCTGTTTTTCCAGCAGTATCTTTATAAAACATTTTTGCCATTAATACAGTTGCAGCCATACTGCATACACTACCAATTAAGGATGGAAGTTCTGCTCCCATATATTTTGCGGCTAAAAGCTCTGGAATTGCAAATGAAAGCCCTGATACTAATGTTATTCCAAATACTCCTTTTATTCCTTTAACGCTTCGAGTTGTTAACATTACAAGTACAAATGTTATTAATATGATAAATGGGAATAATTGCAGTCCTGCGTAGTAACTCAAAACGTTTACATCTAATCCAGCAATTTTTGCCATAGTAGAAACTGGAATACCTATAGCTCCAAAAGCTGTTGGAACAGTATTGGCAATCAAACATATAATTGCTGCAAATATTGGTTCGAATCCCATAGCTGCTAATATACTTGCTGGTATTGCCACTGCTGTGCCATATCCTGCAACAGCTTCTAAGAATCCTCCAAACCCCCAAGCTATTATTAGAACCAAAATTCTTCTATCTGTAGTTATGCTTGATAGCATTTTCTTAATGATGTCCATACTCTTTGTATGTAAGGATAGGTTGTACGTAAATACTGCTGCAATAATTACAATCATTATTGGCCATAGTGCCAGTGCAACTCCTTCTAAAGCTGCCGTCACTGCCTGAGGTGCTGGCATTTTCCATACTAGAATTGCTAATATTACTGTCAATACCAAAGTTGCTGAACAAGTCTTATGTGCTGGCATTTTTAGAATTCCTAATGATACTATCAGCCACACAATAGGAATAAGTGCAATAAAGAATAGTGCATACATGTTCATTTTCTTTCCTCCCCCTTAATTATGAGTACTGGTATAAACTAACAGGTAATATGGTCTAGTGGTACGACCATTTCCTTTTGTTGAGTACATGTTATCATAATTTTAAGACTATTTCTACAATTGTTTTTTTATTAACAACCTTATTAAATTAAGTATATATGCAAAACTCCCTTTATGTAATCGTTTACTAGAGCGAATCGTCAAAAAATTTCTTCTAATTTTTAAGTTTTTCTGTAACATTAAGGTATTTTTAGTTAATAATTTAACATAGCAAGTTATAAATACCTTTTATTAGAATATAATCTTTTATTTTAATATCCAGTAACCAGTGAAGGAAGTTTTGCTAAGACAAAACCTGAACTTAAATAAAACAAAGAGCAAGAACATAGATATTCTCTACATTCTTACTCTTTATTTATGTTTATTTTTACTTAATTTAATTTTTAAAATTTTCTTTTCATCTTTCTTCCTAGCTACTAGTTACTGGCTACTGAAAAGTGCAACGCACTTTTCTTATAGTAGATACCACCTTAAAATTTCTTCTCCCCAAAATACGGCTATCATTGCTCCCATAGCTATATAAGGACCAAATGGTATATAATCCTTACGGCTCTTCTTTTTAGTAATTATAAGTAAAACTCCAATTACTGCACCTAATATAACTGATAAAAATAGCATTAAAGCTGTTAGCTTCCATCCCAAGTACATACCAGCTAGAAAGCACATTTCAGCATCACCCCAGCCCATACCACCAGTAAGCAATATAATAAGAGAAATAAATCCCCCACCTATTAAAGCTCCAAGGATATATGTACTTATACTATCTCCTTTAAAGTAATATATAAACAAAAAAATTACTCCTATTATAACACCACTTATTGTGGTTTTGAAATATATATCCGTAGTGTCTAAGTCTATTATCCCTATTACAATTAAAAAGCAAGCTAATACTGCAAATTTTAAAAATTCAATAGATAATCCATAGTGACCATATATACCTACAAAAATAATTCCTGTAAATAATTCTGTAAGTGGATACCTTATACTTATCTTTTGTCCACAATATCTACATTTTCCCTTTAAAAATATATAACTTATAACAGGAATTAAATCATAAGGTTTTATTCCATTTTTACAATTTGTACAATGTGATGGTGGGTAAGCTATACTTTCTTCTCTTGGTATTCTATATATACATACATTTAGAAAGCTGCCTATTAATAATCCTAAAACTAAAACAAATATGTAATCCATTTTTATCACCTCATTTTTTAGTGCATGATTTCCTATACCTTTTCACAATTATATACATTCATTTCTATATTATAGCTATAATTCCTTTAATTGTTGAATATGCTAATAATAAAAAACGTATAGATAACTTTTTTAGCTATCTATACGTTTTTTAGTTTAATCTAATTTAGGTAATTTCTCAACTAGTATTTTTAACTTTGCTACTTCAACATTATCAATTTTTACTTTATTAACTATTTGAATATTTTGGGGTGCATCAGTTATAAATGTATATTCAATAATATATGTTTTCCCATTTTCAAATTGATATTTTAATAACTCATTACTAATTTCATTCAACTTGCATATTGAAGTAAATACTGGAGTTCTATTAAGCGTTCCATTATTTAATTCATATATATTGAATTTAGTATTTCTAGTATTATACCTAGCGTCAACATCAATTTCAAACTTAGATTTATTATTATTAACTTCAATCATAACCCCAATATGCTGCACCATCGTTCTTATAATATTAATGTTATTAACTTTAACATTACTTTCTTCTGATTCATTTCCTCCAATAATATACTTATTAGCTCTATCATCTTTCACAAATATTCCTTGTTTCACAACATTAGTTTTTGCTGTACTTATATCAAAAATTCTTCGTGATATATTACCATCACTATTTCTAACTTCTACTTCCAATATACTTGATCCAGCAATCAGTTTTACATTATTTTGTCTATATACTCCTGAAGAAGAATTTGTTTTTGGATGAGTTGTTTCTGTTATATATTCAGTTCCATTTGCTTCAAATTCATCTACCCAAATATCTGGTTGAGATTCTATTACAATATTGTTTTCTCCTTCAACAAACTCATTTGTAACTAATTTAATTATAGGTACTGTAATTGTTACGCTCTTATTAGCTTCGTCAGTTCCAACAATCGTAATATACTTACCTGTTAAAAAGTTTTCATCTAATCCAGACTTAATAAAAGTTTTTATTCCATCTACAGCAGTTACATTTGGATCATAAATATTATATTCAGCATCAGCAGTGTTCTTAACTTTAAGTTGCTTTAAAGAAATTTTTTCACCATTAACTACAGCTTCTGTGACATCAACATTTAAATCATACTTATTGTGATCACTTGAATTTGATACTAAGCTAGTTCTAATTAATAAGCCAGATATTTCTTCAACATTAATATCTTCAAATTCTAAAGAAGTCATATTAAATATTTTTTTACCTTGTTCACCATTATAATCATTATAAGTTATGAATGAACCTTCATGTTCACCTAAAACATATCTTCCTGCACTAACACACCTAAATTGCACTTCAAAACTTACAGGATCAGCTACAAGTTTATCTTTATTTTTATTTAATCTGTACGTAATATTAGGTATATTTCCTGTTACTGTACCATTAGTAAAGGTAAATTTACTATTGCTAATTACACTCAAACCAGTTGATACATTTTCTTGGAATTTAATATTGTTAATAACAAAATTATCAAAAAGCTTATTTCCATTTTTGTCTATAGCATTCTCCCCTTGAGATTGTATTAACGCAATTTGATTATCATCAAAGTAATCACTAAGAGATAATTCTAATGGAGTTATTGTATATTTTGATTTAAAAGTTTCTCCACGTTTAAAATTATCATCATCAGCTAATATAGTTCTTGCTAATTGTAATTGTGCTTCAAATGGATTAACCACTAATTCCATATCAATAAACGGATTTTTAATCTTATCACCATCAAAAGCTGTATATTCTAAGTAAGATGCCTTGTTTGAACCTAATGTGTAAGTACCTTTTTCACTTACATTTAACTTGACTCTTACCTCAAAAGGCTGTGCTGTATAACTTCCATCACTTTGTTTTGTATAAGTAATATTAGATACATTTCCAACTACCACACCTGAATTTGTTAAATCTACATTTTGCAATCCTTCAACTTTTAAAACATTAAATTTATTTACATCTGGAAAAGTTTCTGTAAATTTGACATTAGTAACAACTAACCTATCTTCAACGGATTGATCACCAAAAGCTTTACTTATCTCTTGTGAAGTAATCGGTTGAGGAGTTATTGTATATACAATTTCAAAATTTCTACTCTCCATTACTGAAGTTTTATCATTAGCAATTTTTCTTGTTACTACTACATCTGGTGTTAGTTTTTTAGTTACTCCTATCGTAAACCTCGAAAATTCTTTCTGTCTATTAGCACCATCTAAGTCTTCATAATTTACTGTCGCTTTTTCATTAACCCCTAAATTAAATTCTTTGACTTCATTTCCTTTAAATCTTACTGTAAAAGTAATTGGTTGTGCTTCATAAACACCCTTTTCATCATTTCTCCTATAAGTTATATTTCCTAAATTCTTTTTAACATTTTGACCTGCTACTTCAAATCCATTAACTCCATTTTTCTCAACTATTTCAATACCCTGTGGTAAAATTTCTTCATATTGAATGTTTTTAATTATGCTTTCACCATATTTTTCTTGAATTTTAATATCTTCTGGTTTAACAGTATATTCTATATTAAATTCATCTGCAACTCTAATAGCACTATCTCCTACTATTTTTCTACTTAATGTAATAGGCGCTTTTCCCCCTACAACAAAAGGTCCATAAAAACCTTCTCGATAACCCCCATCAGAATTTTCAGCTTTATAGGCTATATAATATTTACCCGGTTGTTCTGGGAATTGTACTCCATAATTCACCTTAAAAGTAGCTTCTGGATATTCGCCTGGAGTATTATTTTTTGCTGGATAAAACCAATTATAAGGAACATTATTTTTATTTCTATTTGTAATTTTATTTACGTTGTTATACCATAGTTGAAAATGTGCTGAACCACCCCAGTTAAAATACTCTAAATAAATTGGATAATACTTATCTTTCTTTAATCTCATAACATTATTCAATGTTCCGAACTTTGAACCTTGTGGAACAAAAAAGCTATTTTTATTAACAATATCTATTTGTTCACCATCAACAATTATATATCCATAACTTCCATCATCAGAGTTTATACCAAAATAGTAATCCCCATCTTCATCTGGCTTTATATATCCCCAGAATTTTGATGATTCCTTATAATTATTGTCTACAAAGAAATTTCTCATAAATACTGTATTCGCTAGCCATTTTCCATTTATATGATCTATATAAGAATTAGCATCTGATACTGCAGTTGACTGAATTTGTATAATGTTGCTCGGTTTCTTAAAGGTTTCACTTCTATTAGACCACTTATCTCTTCCTGATAAATTAGGCATATGACTTACATCATAGCTTCTCCACTTTAAATATCCCGACTTATCCTTCATGATATCTGTGTTACTATTTCCATCATTATTAACTTTAACATCTGTCCACCCTTGTGTTGGTAAGTTTTGAGGTTGTACATTTGATTTGACAAATTTATATTTAAAGCTATCTAAATTAACATCTTCTGCTTGAAATTCAGCATAGCCTTGACCTTTTAATAAGTTATCTGTTTCTAAAAATTTATCTTCTCTTTCTGTTCCAGAATTTTGTGATTCAACTTTAAAAGTATCTTTCACTCCCAATGCATCAGAAACCTTGATTGTTACCTTTGGCTTGTTTGAAGACTGTTCCAAAGAAATTTGTGCTTCACTAAAATATTCTTTTTCTTGACCATCATACTCTTCACCAAGAGTATATTCTACAAAAGACTCATCATTAGCCCCTAACTTATAAGAATTATTTTTCTTTGTTTTGTAAGTTATATTAAATGAAATCTCATCTGCGTTAAACTTATCTCCACCTTTACTGTAATATACAGGAATATCTCCAACTATTTTATTGCCTTCAACTCTTAATCCTTGTGGAAGATTTTCTGCATTCACAACCTCTAGTCCTTGTGTAAAAGATTCTTCAAAATGAGCATCAGCAGTAAGGCTATTCTTGAATTTCTCATTTACAGATGCTGTTATCTCTCTGTAATAATGATTACCTACTTGTATTATCTTACCTTCTTGTAGTTCCTTTTTTTCTTCTTGAGTCAAATTTTTATAATTGCCATGAGCCACTATTTCATAAAGTTTATCATCAATAGGAGTAAAATTATTTTTATCACCAAACCAATATTGTTTCATTTGTATCTTTCCATTATTTTTTCTAAACTTTTTATAAAGTTTCCCTCTATATTCACCAAATATATTATCATAATCAACTGAAATAGATTGAGGTATTATTCTATAATTAGCTAAAAAAGTTTCTCCTAAAGATAAACTATTATCATTTATTGTTCTTTGTATTTGTACTAAATCATCAGATATAATTTGTTTATTTGATACATTAATACTTTCAGAAGATAATGGTACTGTTTCTAAACTATTATTAACATTATATTTTACAAAAGAAGTTTCATTTAAACCCAAAGTATAAGTTCCTACTCTATTTGCTTTGTATGTTACTGAAAATTCAATAGGCTTGGCTTCATATTTGCCATTACTATTTTTTGTATAATAAATATTTTTAATATCACCAACTATTTTATTTTCTTCCACTCTTAATCCTTGTGGTAACTCTTCTGAGTTCATGACTTGTAACTCATCAATGGTTTCTTCAAAATGAGCAGATGCACTTACATTAGTTTCAATAATTTTTTGAATTTCATCATATACAGACTGAATATCAGACTCACTTTGTGCATTTTTATATACTCCACCAGCACTATTAGCAATTTCCAAATTTTTAGAATCATCTGTTCCATTACCAAATCCAACTACAAAAGTTTTTATATCTGAGTCCTTTATTTTTTCTGTTGCAATTTTTTTTGAATAAATTAAAGCTTCTTCTCTATAATCATTTATTATAGTCCCATTATTTCTCCACGTTGTTTGATAATACCCACTTGCTTTACCATACCCCATTTTATAACCAACGCTATAAGCTTCTGGTTGACCATCTGTCATCATAATAATAAATTTTTCATGTCCATCATTATTATTTAAGCGATAATATGCTCTTCTTAATCCATCACCTATGTTTGTACTTCCATGTGCTGATAATTCATCAATCTTTGTTTTAATTCCTACATTAATCCTAAATTCCTTTTCCAAATCAGACTTTTTGTAAACCCTAACAAATTGGCCATTTTTATAAATATAAAATCTACTATAAGAAGAGTCACAATATACATTATTTTTATTAATATTTAGTTCATTACAAATTCTATTAATATTTGAATTTGTTAAATTCTCATCATCATTTTCATTTACATAATCTAAATCAAATACAACATCTGCCAAATTATCATATTTAACTAAACCAATTCTAACTTTATCATTCCCCTTAAATTTCTCAACAAATCCTTTAGCAACATTTTTCATTATACTTAATCTTTTCTTATTATAACTTACATTTTCAGCTCCATTTACTCCCCAATCCATACTCCCTGAAGTATCAATCACCAAAACAATATCCTTGTTCTTATTTGATTGCTGATTAATGGTAAGTTCTTTAGGTGTTATGGTATAATCCACAGTAAAAGTATCTCCTACTTCAAGATTACGACCATTAACTGTTCTGTTTATTACAACCTTATCTCCTTCTGAATTTGTTTCTGCTGCAAAAGCTGGCAGAATACTTATTTGATTCAGCATAAATACAAAAACTAGAATAAAATTAAATATCTTTTTTCTCATTTTATATCCCTCCTTTACTTATTCCTAAAATAAACCTCACTTTCTACACTACTTGTTACCTTGTCCTTACTTAATACTATTATCAATTTAACACCGTCAGCATTTATAAAAGACTCGCTCGCACCTAAATTTACGACTTGTATATTTTCAGCTATTACCATTCCACTAACCTCATTTGCAGATAAGCTTCCATCCTTGTCTATAATTTTATTGCTGTCACCACTAGTTCCATGCCAAAGTTTATTATCTGCAACTTCAAAAATCTCATATAAATCACTGCCACTGTCATCTACTGTTTTAAATACTATTCTGTCTATATTTCCTCCATTAGTTTTACGTGATAAATCTTCCGCTCCTTTTTTTACCTCCAATATACCTTTAGACCCTATCGCAAAATCTACAATTTTCTTAATTGCTTTTTCACCTTCTGATTGCAAATCTACCTGCTTACTTACTTCATTAAGTGCTTTGTAATTGGTAAAAAAGAAATTAGATAATGGAATCATTACTATTCCTAATATGGATATCACTATCAAAACTTCTATTAATGTAAATCCTTTCTTTTTCACTTTTATATTTAGATCACCTACTCTTGCAATCATTTTAGTATCTTCCATTTCGTTCTTGTAATTAGTTTATCTCTAATAATGTCACTCTTTACACTGTCATCATCTGTACCTACAGAAGTTTTTGCTTCAACTTCAAATTTGTCTGACAAATTATTTTGAAATACATTCTTAAAATCTTCATAGTTATATCCAATAAGTCTTTTTACATACTCTCCATCATATGTTATCTCTTTAGGGTTACTATCCTTAAATATCAAACTTCCTCCGCAAATTATAGTTCCTTTAAAGTTTATATTTCCAGAGAAATAAACATCACCAGCAGTAATAATAATTCCTCTAAATTCTGCAGTATTACCTTGTTTTTCTACTGTAACTTTTTCCCCACTAATTGAACTAGTATTTACGCCTTCAGCAGCAAAGACATACGATTTATTAGTGTCATTATTTAATAGAATTACATCACTACTATTATCTATTTTGCCCTCAGTATTTTTACCTACAAACTTGTTTGTAATCCTGCTGAAATTCACTTTATCCTTTACTTTTTGCTGTACATTGTTTATTGTTTCTAAATGTTTTTCATCTGTAACGTTCTCACCCATGTAGAATATCTTTCTTTTTATTTCATGTACCTTATCTCTTACTTCATCCCAATTACCAAAATTACTCTCAATTATTTCATCGTGATTACTGCATATAATGGCTCCTGTATTAGCAAGAATTTTATTTTTATCTTTTATTATAATGCCGTTTTTACCGCCTAAATTTAATTTATAGTCATCATCTTTTTTATATTCATTATGATAATGCTTAAAATAATAACTTTTATCAAAAACATTTAAATCTATACCATCCAAGAATTTTGATGCAAGTATAAGTGGCTCCTTATATTCAAAGGTTACATTATTTTCCTTCAAACTTTTTTCTTTATCATTCTTTGGATCTCCCTTTGTAAGCGGCATAGTATATGCTTTATAGTTTCCTTTAATAGATACAGATTCCCCTGTTTGATATTCCTCATTATTATAAAGCTGTATATAAGAAGATCCTGCTATAAGAACCTTGTCATCAACTCCACTAGTTTCAATATTTATAGAAGATCCACTACCTATATCCTCAGCATTAACTATAATAGAACTTGAATGATTACTTTTATCTGAAGCACTTCCATCACTAACACCATAGAAACCACCAGCTATATTTATCTTAGAGGCTTTAGCATTCAATTCTAAATCGTCCATTGTAAACAAACTACCGCTTAAATTATCATCTTTATTGATATTTAGGTTAGACCCTTCTGCACTAGTATCTATAATGGCATTTCTTACATAAGCATCTCCATTTACAACAAGATTACTGTTTGTACCCTTCAAAAATATATTTTGTGCGGAAGATAATTCACCATTGACAGTTAAATTAGAATTATGCTTGTCTAATATAATACCACTTTTAACCTCTTTCTCATTAGTAATTTCACCATTTTCACCCACATTAGTTCCTTTTACAAAAACATCTCCTTCAATATCTACATTACTTCCTTCAACTTTCATATCACCATCTACAGCAATCCCTTTTTGGAAAGCAAGATTTTCTGGAACTTTTATTATACTGTTCTCTATATAATAAACAGCTTTGTACTCTGGAACAACTATTTCATATCCGGCTTCAACTTGTTTTCTTAAATTTTCATGATTAAAAGTAGATACTAATCCTATTTCCATTTTGTCATCTGAAAACTTCAAAGGAATAGTAGTATTTGGTAAAAAGCTCATCTCTGGCTTTGAGCTATCACTATTAAACTTCTCTCCAACACCATTTTCATCAAATTCATAATTATCACTTTTTATTAGTTCAGTTTCTAAGTTACTTTCTATATAATCTCTAAAAGCTATCTGAAATTTTTCATTTTGAAATTCTTTTATTTTTTCTTCATTTACAGAACCATCTTCATTTAAATACGGACTACTATAATTTTTGTCAGCAAGTACTTTTAATTTTTCCTCATGAATTATATTACTTAAATTCACCTCTTCATTTTTTACCGCAGTATTACCTTTATCTATGGCAGTATCAACTATTTTTCCTATAATTGCATAAGCTTTATCAAGTCCTGCTTCAGATGCATAAAAATTTGTTTTCATAACTTCATTCATCCTGCGAACCTTATAGCTTGAAAGTGTAACTGAGAGTATAGCTGCTCCAAAAACACTAAGTATACTTAGCATTACTAGTACCATTACAAGTGAAGAACCTTTTTTAACGCTAAAACTCTTTTTCATATTATCCTTCCTTATTTTAGAAATGTCTTATATCCTTTATTCACACTTAAAGTTTCTCCTGTTTTTTTATCCGTCACTTTTACAACAATCTTATAAAGTCTTTTATTGGCTTCATTTGAAATAGATGAATTATCTTCTATTTTTAAAATGTCATTATACTGTCTTATTTTACCACCGTGTTTTTCAACAATAATTTCAGGTGATGAACTTAACTTATCAGCTTTAACAAAATATAACTCTAAAATATCACTGCTTTCATTATCTGCTGAAATTGTAAGTCCATTTGGTAAATCTCTTAAAATATCAATTCTTATTTTTATTTTATCCTTTTCTTTTTCACTGCTTCTAATTATTTTTTCGTGTCCAATTGTTCTTTCATCTTCAGTTTTTTTCTCTTCATCTCTTAATGTAAACACTATATCATTGTCCATACTGTGAATTTTTATATAAGGCTTGACTACATTTTGTTGTGGTATTGATAAAATTTGATTATTATTATAAAACTGTATAACTTCACTTTGCTTTGGAAATACAATCTTATAATCAGAAGCTATGCTGTCACTGCCATTTTCTCCACTTACTGAATTATGTTTAAATTCATAGCCTTCAACAGGTTCTATAGAACAATCCACATGAAAATTACCTTCATCTAAATTATAGCTGTTCAAATTAACTCCTGATTTGATTTTTTCCATATACTTTTGTGCCAAATTAGTAGCTTTTTGCTTATCCTCTGAAACTTTTGTAAACTTAACTGAGGTTAAAACCATACTGGAAAGAGGAGTAATTATTATTCCAAGTATAGCAATGGTTATTAAAAGTTCTAGTAAAGTAAAACCTTTGCTCTTTCTCATTTTCCCCCTCCAAATCAACTACTTACGATTCACTGTAATTTTTCCACTTTTATTAATCACACTTACTCTTGGCTTATTTTTATCATCATATTTTATATCGACTATAACTTCTTTGTTAGTATTATTATATAATTTCACACTAGCTCCTGCTAAATCTTCGCTAGAATTTCTTGAACTTGAAAATATAGAAATATTGATGGTGTTTTCTATTGGATTAAATACAGTTCCATTGCCATTAAAATCTGCTGGATAAGCTTCTTTACCATTTTTATATTTATAATAATATTTTCCATTTGCTTCAGTAATATAAAGTTCTACACTTTCAATACCTGGATTATCTGATATAACATAAGATTTTTTAGAACTGTCCTTTGTTTTTCCAAGTATAACTGTTGGTAAATCTGAACTTATAGGCACAACATTCATAGAAAAATCGTAATTTCTTTTACTTTCAGTGACTACTTCTGCTTTTCCTATTGTATTATCGAAAAATGGATTAATCTTACCATATTCATTCTTAAAATCCCACTTTAAGTATTCACTGTCTTCCTCAATTGAAAGTTTAGGTACTGCATAAAATTCAAGAGTTAAATTCCCTGCAAGGTTACTTTCATCAGCAGTCAAACTTATATTTTTTATAACTATTCTATTGTTGAAATTTGTAATTTCATCTATAAATTTCATTACATTATCGTATGAACCTTTAAAATTAATACCTATTGTCATTTTTTCTGCTTCTGGCTCAACCTTTTTATTATCTTTTTCTTTATCATTATTTTCTTTATTATTATTTTGTTGACTTTTATTTTTATTTGAAGACTTTTCTTCGTCTAAAGCTTTATATTCTTTAACAATCCCTTCTAATAAGAATGATTGAGTATTATCTTTTTTCTGCTCTTCTTTTAATTTCTGAACTTCTGGTTTTGATATGCTAAAAGAATCACATTGCACACCAGATTTTTCTATCATATCATTTAAAATAACTATTATCTTTTCTTCTTTAATTGAAGGGAATAATTCTATTACATTCTCATATATTTTACTATTAATAATTTTTATTTCTTTATTAAGCTTTTTCTCATGAACTACATTATTATTTAATTTCTGAATTTCTACGTTGTATTTATCTCTTTTGTCTTGTAACTCTTTAACTTTATCCATTCTTACACTAAATATAAATTTATAATATGCCCCAAGGAGTGCAACAATTAACAATATAATCAGTAAGATTTTTTCACGCTTAGTTGCTTTCATTTACACTCTCCTCCTTAAACGAACATATAATGTTGAATGAATATTGTGTTCCTTCCTCAGAACTTGTTATATTTGATACATGAACATCATCAAATACTCCACAAGTTTTTAAATTATGCTCAAACTCTGCAATAGAAGTTCTATTTGCAGCCGTTCCTTGTATGGTTACATTATCACTTATATTCATTACCTGAAAAGATACTTCCTTAGGAACTTGATTAGATACTTTTTTTATAAGTGCTGTTTTTATCCTGTCACTCTTCATAGTTATTTTATTTACTTCTTCCACAGCATCATAATAATTGTTTAATAAGTTCAGTTTTTTCTGTGCAATATCCATTTTTTGTGCTGCTGTTTTAAGTTCTTTTGAATTTAAGATTTTCTCTTTGCTAGCAACTTCATTTTCTAGAGAATTTATTTTAAATACAGTATATAAATGCCCAACCACCATTGCACCAACTATCATAGTTGCTATAATACCAACATAAACAAATTTTAAGCTTGAACTTTTCTTCTCTTCATAAAAGGCTTCAAAAAAATTATAATCTCTCATATCATCACCTATCTAAGTCTAATAATGCCGCCAATGGCATTTAGATATCTTTCTAAGTTAATATTACAAGCTGCTTCACCAGTTACTGAAATATTGCTCATCTGCTCCAGTTTTTCAACAGGTATATTAAGTAATGATTCCATATATCCACAAATCCCTTTAAGTTCACTTACTCCACCATGAATATAAATCTTGCTCATTTTTTTAAATCTATTTTTATTTATATAGTAGTCAATCATTCTTTGAATATCACTAGCCCATCTATCCACTACTCTCTTTACAGAAGCAGTAATAATCTCAGCTTCTTCATTTTCTAAAATCTTACCTTCTTTTAAATTACATAAAGCCATCTTTTTCTTTTCAGCTTCTTTATCACTTATACCAAGTTCACTAGCTATATTAGCGTCTAAATAACTTCCTCCGCCCATAATAATTCTTGTAAACTGCAGTACTCCTTCTGAAATTATATTTAACTCTATTTGTTCATAGCCTATATCTACAACTACCACAGTATTTTCTAAGCTGTATTGTTCAGAATTAATATCTATATCATCAATATCAAATAATTTAGCTATACAGTTTGAACTTAAATCTAAAGCCACTGGAGTAAACTTTAACTCCTTTGCTAAATCCCAATACATCTTTGCCATTATTTTAGGATAAATTCCTACACGTATTGCCGCCTTCTTTACACTCTCTTCTTCATACTCGTTTAGCTTTTTATATTTAATTATATATTCATCAAAATTTATAGGAAGATACTGCTTCATTTCGTATTCTATTAAAGAATCCATTTCATTGGGTTTTACAAGAGGAACAGAAATCTCCCTTGTAATTATAGAGGTGCTTTTAGATACGCATATTAATTTCTTGGTCTTAGTATTCATTCTTTTTATAGCTTCTGCTAATTCTTCTTTCATTGTAATTAAATTAGTAATTTCTCCATCATTAAAACAATTCTTAGGAACTTCAAAACTCAGGGCTTTTTGAACTATTACCTTCTTTCCCTGCATCCTTCCTTCCACCAGCTTAGCATTTTCACTTCCAAGTTCCAGTGATAATACATTTCTTTGAAACAAGCTGAGCACCTCCTTTTACGTAGTACAGTTTCATATAGTTTTCATAAAATAACTTTTTGAATTATTTCTCTTAAATAACAATTTATACATTATAGGTGTAATAACCCATAATGTATAAATTAAAATTAATTTTATATACTTTACACACTCATTATTTTGGATATACTTGTTTAGTACCAGTAGTATCTCTGTAAACAGTTATTTCTCCAGCTGACGAAATTTTTATATAAAATGAAGCTGCACTTCCTGTTTGTTGAGGTTTAGGAACTGTACTAAGCTCAGCTGTAACTTTTGGAGCAGCTGTAGTTGTTACAGCTGTTACTGCAGTATAATCTGTACCTGTTGTTAAGGTTCCATTAGCAATTGCCATTGCAGCAGCATCTGCTATCAGCTTACCATTAGCTTGATCTGCACTTATTTTAGCTTTTTCTTGAGTATTAGTAAATCTAGGTATTGCCACAGCCGCCAATATTCCTAAAATAGCAATAACAACAATAAGTTCAATAAGTGTAAAACCTTTTTTCTTCTTTAAGTTTTTCTTTAAATTAGTATTCATAAAAATACCCTCCCCTTTTAATGTTTTATTTAAAGTTTAATTATAATCATAAATATAGTTAGCTTTTTGAATTAACTGTCCACTGTCAATTCTCAACTGCCTTTATATTGCGTTGTACATATCAAACATAGGCATTAACATAGCTATAACTATAAATCCTACCAATAGTCCTACTACTAAAATAAGTATAGGTTCTACCATGGCAGTCATTTTTGATAAGGCTTCTTCAACCTCTTGATCATAAAACCTCGCTGTTTTTTCTAAAATATCATCTAAAGACCCTGACTCTTCCCCTATTTTTATCATGGATATAACCATAGGTGGAAAAATCTCTATATGTTCTAGAGCTTCATTTAATGGAATACCCTTTACTACCTTTTCTCGAACCTGCATAAGCAAATCTTCAACCATTTTATTGTCAAGAACCTTTGATACAATCTCAAGAGCATTTACCATAGTAACTCCACTATATAGAATTGTTGATAATCCTCTTGCAAATCTTAAGGTTACTATTTTCCTATTTGTACCCCTAATTAAAGGGAAATTCAATTTTAACTTATCTAAATTTCTAGCTCCTAAAGTGGTTTTGCCATACATTCTTATTCCTAATATAAATAACATAATAACTATAAGAATCATATACCAGTAATTTTTTAGTACTGCACTCAACCCAATAACTGCTTTTGTAGGACCTGGAAGTTCCATATTACTGCCTTCAAACATAGTCATGAAGGTTGGCATTACAAAGGTTAATAAAAAAGTTACTACTCCTATAGCTGCAATTAATAATATTATCGGATAAATAAGTGCTCCTTTTATCTTACCGTTTATTTTATTATCCTTTTCATACTGCTCTGCCATTCTTTCTAAAATCGTGCCTAAACTCCCAGTTTCTTCTCCCGACTCTATCATATTTACAAGCAGCTTTGGATAAACATCTTCATATTTTTTCATAGCACTTGATAGAGTAGAACCTTTTTGAATATCCTCGTATATTACATCAAGACTATCCCTCATTTTTTTATTTGTAGATTGTTTTCTAAGCAAATTAACTGAATTCAGTATATCTGAGCCAGCTTCATGAAGCGTTGCAAACTGTCTGCAGAAAACCGCTAAATCTTTTGTCTTAATCTTTGAAAAGGCACTTCCCAGCTCAAGTTCTTTACTTTGAATCTTTTCTTCAACATATAAGGGGTAATAGTCATTTTCCCTTATCATTGCAAGGACTTCGTTTTTGTTGTTAGCACTAAACTCTCCTTGGATTCTTTTCCCTTTGTTATCCATTGCCTTATATTTAAATAAGGGCATAACATTCACCTCTTTTGTTATGCATATTTTTTACTACTCCTTCAAAAATGCAACCTTTGTCAGCTCCTCAATAGTTGTCTGACCTTTTAAAACCAACTCTTTACAAGCTTTTTTCAAAGTTTTCATTCCCATTGACCTATTTAAATCTCTGATTTTATCTACACTTTCCTCATCCTGTATTAAATCTCTGTGTTCCCTTGTTATTTCCATTATTTCATATATGCCTTTTCTACCATAATAACCAGTGTTGTTACAGTAAGTACACCCTTCACCTTTATACAACTTAAGTTCTTCGTTTTTATCAATACCCAGCATCTTCTTTTCATAGGAACTTGCCTCATATTTTGCTTTGCATTTTGGGCAAATCTTTCTTACAAGCCTTTGAGATATAAGTCCTGAAACTGAAGATGCAAGAAGATAAGACTCTATCCCCATATCCATTAGTCTAGCAATGGTTGAAGCTGTATCATTGGTATGAATTGTACTTAAAACTAAATGACCTGTTATAGCAGCTCTTACTGATATTTGAGCTGTTTCAGCATCTCTAATTTCTCCTATCATAACTATATCTGGATCCTGTCTCAAAATAGCTCTCAATCCCGAAGCAAATGTCATTCCTGCTTTAGTATTTACATTTACCTGATTTACCCCATCTATAGTGTATTCAACTGGATTTTCTACTGTAACAATATTTCTCTCTCCACTATTCAGTTCAGTAAGTAAGGTATATAAAGTTGTAGATTTTCCACTTCCTGTAGGACCTGTAGCTAAAATTATTCCATAAGGACTTTTTATAATTCTTTCTAGCTTGTCCATATCTTCACAAGTCATACCCATGTCTTCCTTATTTATTAAAGATTCATTTTTCTTCAGAACCCTTATTACTATCTTTTCACCAAAAACTGTTGGAAGAGATGATACTCTCAAATCAATCTGCTGTTCATCAATTTTTGTAATAATTCTACCATCCTGTGGAATTCTCTTTTCTGCTATATTAAGACTTGCTAATATTTTAATTCTAGTTACTAGTGAACCCATATTATCTTTTGATGTTCTTAAAACCTCTTGAAGTGCCCCATCAACTCTGTATCTTATTCTTATATAATTTTCAAAAGGCTCTATGTGTATATCACTTGCGTTAGCCTTAACTGCATTTTTTATCACTGAATCAATAAGCTTTACTACTGGTGCATTTTTTACATCTTCAAATTCTTCTACATCTTGTTTTACTTCTAATTTTTCATGTGATTTACTCAGTTCTTCTGCAGCCTTTTCTACATATTCACTTGAATAATACTTATCTATAGCCTTTTCTATATTCAATTTAGTGTCTATTACTGTAATAACTTGTCTACCTGTAGCTATTTGAACATCATCAATAGCATACAAATTAAGCGGATCTGTCATAGCTACCTTTATATTGTTTCTTTCAAAAGCAAAAGCAATTAATCCATATTTCTTTGCTAAATTTTCTGGTACTGCTCTAACTGCATCTCTATCTAGCTTCATCATATCTAAATGAACTCTACCTATACCCAACTGCAGCTTAAGAACTTCTATAATATCTTCTTCATTTAATATCTTGTCCTGAATAAGAAGTTCACCTAACTTAGCACCTGAAGATCCCTGCTTTGCTAGTACAGTTTTTAATTGTTCCTTCGTAATTTTACCTGCTTGAACCAATAAGTCTCCAAGTCTTTTTTTATTTAAAACATTCATCTTCTCATTCACCTACTATCTGTTGATATAATTCGACAAATAATGATACTATCCTTTATACTTTAATTATATAAGATTTTTTTGCTTTTTTCCAATGAAAATTTTACAAACTCACATTAATCTGATATAATACTAAGTTTGCATATTTTGCTATCGTTATTAAATCATATTTTTAAATAGATAATAAATTAAATATAAAAAAACCGACCACTTCTTACGAAATAGTCGGTTGCACTACTAACTCCCTATATACCAAGTGCCCAAATACAGTATATAGTTCTTCGTTTCCCATAGTATTGACTTTTGATATATATATATTCCATTTCTTTCAATAATTACCCATTTTATACCCTATTCATACATTATAATACATAATATTAGTAATAGTCAATTTTTTTGTCAAAGTATTATATGTTTTGTATTTTTGCATTATCTTACTCCACTTCTTTTTTTAAGAACTTCTTCCAATCTATATATATTTGAAAAAGACTAACTACATCCTGTTCATTATATAAAAGTATTCTCTGCTTCTTTTCTTCTGGCATTCTATTCATATAATCAAAATCTTTCATAACCTTACAAAATGTCTTAGATAAATTAGAACCGCTTATGAGTTCCCCTTCTCTCTCTATATCAAATATCTTTTCCAGATTTTTCAGTCCAATATTGGCTCCCATTAACTTTTCATATTCCCTCTGTAAATCAATTTTTTTATAATAATCATCTATATTATAATCAACTTTATTTTTATCAAACAAATAATCTATTACTGTAAAATCATTATTGCCTGAAAAAGTTACTATATATCTTTTATTGTATTTTTCATACATTTCCTTAAAATAATTCTTTGCCATGTCTAAAATAGGAAGTGCATCTTTTTTACCTTCTATCATATACTGTGTTACTTTTAGTTCATTATCATTACTATCATAATAACAACATCCAAAAACTCCTATGCATATTGGTTTTTTATAAAGATAATGTTCTAAATCAAAGAATACTGCATCCTTAAATAAATCTTTCTTCCCATCAATTTCCAATATAAACTCTTGGGAAAAATTTTCTACTTTAATGTTATTTTCTCTTATAATCACCTTATCACTCTTTTCTAGTCTAAACTAAATAAATTATACCATAAAATATTATATATTTCTGTTTTTTCATTGTCTCATATTTTCCTAATTTTGCGAACTATATTCACATTCTTCAAAAAACATCAAAAACCACCTTATATTCTCATAAAATTTCAAATGTAACACACTTATTTATATATTGACAAAATGAGTATATGATGATAATATTTAATTGAGAATGATTTTCATGATTATAGAGGGGGATATAAAATGAGCATTAGCGATTTAAGACCTGGCGAAGAGGGATTTATAGATAGAATTATTGGGAATGAAAAACTTTCAAAAAGATTATTAGCTTTGGGTTGTATAGAAGGTACTAAAGTAAGCGTAAAAACTTCTGCTCCTTTTGGTGATCCAATTATTATAAAAGTAAGAGGATTTGACTTAGCAATAAGAAAAAAAGATGCTCAAAATATTAAAATAAAAACTAATTTACAAATGAAAACAGCATAATAAGGAGGCTTAATATAAATGATTACCGCAGCATTAGTTGGAAATCCTAATGTAGGTAAAACCACTCTTTTCAACTCTTTAACAGGTTCTAACCAACGTGTAGGAAACTGGGCCGGAGTTACAGTTGACAGAAAAGAGGGTTACATAAAAGATTCTATTAAGATAGTTGACCTTCCTGGAATCTATGCAATGGATACCTACTCAAATGAAGAAAAAGTAGCAAAACAATTTTTATTACAAGAGGATGTTGATGTAATAGTAAATATAGTGGATGCTTCTAATTTAGATAGAAATCTATATTTAACTACTCAGCTGAAACAATTTAACAAACCTATAATACTTGTACTTAATATGATTGATGTAGCAGAAGCTAAGGGAATGTCAATAGACTTTGATGTTCTTTCTAAAAAATTAGGAGTTAATGTAGTTCCTATAATAGCTTCTAAAAATAATGGAATTGAAACTATAAAACAAAAACTATTCCAAAAAGAGTTTAACTTTTCACTTCTTAATAAATATAAAGAACTGAATGAAAAAGAAACTTATAATTACATTGAAAATATTCTAAAAGACTGTATTGCCTATTCTATTGACAATAAAGTAACTGCTACTGAAAAAATAGATAAAATAGTTTTAAATAAGTTTGCAGCTTATCCAATTTTCTTTGCTATTCTATTCTTAATATTCAAGTTTACATTTAATTGGGTGGGACAACCTTTAGCAGACCTTTTAGATGGAGCTTTAAATGAGAATTTAGTTCCACTATTACAAAATGTATTGTCCAGCAGCAGTCCTTGGTTTAAATCTTTAATAATAGACGGAATAGTTGGCGGAGTTGGATCTGTTGTTGTATTTTTACCAGTTATTTTAGCATTATTCTTAGGAATTTCTTTCCTTGAAGATAGCGGATATATGGCTCGTGGAGCTTTTATTATGGACAAGATAATGAGAAAAATGGGGTTATCAGGTAAAGCTTTTATCCCATTAATAGTTGGTTTTGGTTGTTCTGTTCCTGGAATAATGTCAGCAAGAACCTTAGAAAGTGAAAAAGATAGAAAGTTAACTGCCTTACTTGTGCCTTTAATGTCTTGTAATGCCAGAATACCTGTATATGCACTTTTCGCAGCTGCTTTCTTTAAAGGTAAACAAGATATAGTAGTTTTTTCACTTTATTTACTAGGGATATTGATGGCTTTCATAATAGGACTATTATTTAAAAATACTATATTCAAAAAAGATGAGGAACCTTTTATTATAGAATTACCTGAATATAAATTACCTGAGGCTAAAAGCTTGCTACTTCATACTTGGGAAAAAGGAAAAGGGTTCTTAAAGAAAGCCGGTACACTTATATTTGCAGCTTCAGTTATAATTTGGTTACTACAAAACTTCAACTGGTCTGGAATGACGAATATAAACAACAGTTTTCTTGCAAATATAGGAAACCTTGTTAGTCCTATCTTTAAACCTTTAGGCTTTGGTTCTTGGCAAAATGCTGTTGCTCTAATTACTGGACTTATGGCAAAAGAAGTTGTTGTTGGAACTCTAGGAGTTGTTTATAGTGGTGATTTATCTAGCGCTATAGCTTCTCATTTCACAACAATATCAGCTTGCAGCTTCTTAGTTTTTGTTTTACTTTACACTCCTTGTGTATCAGTAATTGCTGCAATGAAAAAAGAATATGGAACTAAAATGGCAGTATTTTCTGTATTTTATCAATTAGTTTTAGCATGGTTAATGGCATTCTTGACCTATAATATAGGAACATTAATTTTTTCATAAGTTAATAATTAATAATTATTAATCCTTTATTACTCACAATGAGGTGATTTGAATGGAAATGTTTATAACTATTCTACTTATTGCTCTTGCAATATTTATATTAGTTAAAAGCGCTAAGAAAAAAATATCTGGCGGATGTGATTGCGGAAGTTGCTCATCACATTGTCCAATGTATGATGAAAAAAAGTAAATATGGAATATCTACAAGCCCCTTTAATATACATATTAAAGGGGCTTAGTTTTATTAAAATATGAGAAAGTAATTTCCAAATTATATCGAAGCAATTCTATCCATAATGATACCTATAATACCAACTGATATTGTTCCCTTCCTCATACCATGAATCGTCCTTAGCTTATCCTCCCAGCATCATTTAACTTTCTTACTTTAGTTTTATAAAATATTCAACTACTGCCTCTATAGAAACCATACCAACAACCTTATTTCCTTCTACAATTGGTATTGAAGCTATATCATTATTTATAAGCTTATTTGCTACTTCTATTACGTCGTCATCTTTATTGGCAGTTATAACATCTTTTGTCATAATACTTTCTATAGGATAAGTATCATAATGTCCTTGTTCAATTAAAAATCTATAAATGTCTGCTTTTACAACAACTCCTGCTAGATTTCCATCTTTATCTTCCACTGGTGCCCCATTTATATTATTTTTATTCATCACATCAAGAGCTCTTTTTATATTGTCGCCTATATCTATTGTTATAACTTGGGAGTGCATTATTTCCTTAACTTTCATACTCTACCCCTCCTAATCATAATTATATAATTAACAAAATAAATGTTAAATATTCTTTAGTAGCTATTGTTTATTATTTTTTTAAATTCACATTCATCTATTTTCCCTTTAAGTATGCAACTTATAATTCTTGAAGCTGCTTTCCTAGATATTCTTTCTATATCCTCATCTATGGTAATTTTATTTTTTCGTAAAAGATAATTTAAATATTTCAGCTGTTTTTTTGTTATACAATCTTCTCTTTTTAAACTACTGTTACATTCTATATCATAGACAATTTGAAATATTGGAGGCAAGTTTAAAACATCTTCAAAATTATGAAGCATGATAATATCTCTAAGTTCAAAATCTTTATTATCTAAGAAATGAAAATAAAGTTCTACACAAATTCCTCCATCTATATTATCTTCTCTTTCTATTTCAAGAAATTTTTCTACACTTTTTAAATTGCATCTTTCTATGCCTAATTGTTTATAATAAGGTCTAATAATTCTATATAAATCTATATGCATCTTTGGCTCTATAAATTCTATATTATTAACTTTCATTTTTCTTTTAATAAAAGGTTCATCAAAAGCTTTTCCATTATAAGAACACCATACATTAAAATCTGTTATATCTTTTTTAAATACATTTAACACATCTTTTTCTTCTTCTAAACTTTCAGCAAAATATTGCCTTATAAAAAAAGTACTTTTGTCTACAAACCATCCTGCTGATATTAGAATTACACTGTTTTTTCCCTTATCAAAACCAGTTGTTTCTATATCAAAGAACATTATCTTTTTCATATCATAATGATTAAATATTTTTTTAGAAATTGTTACTTTTTCCATATGTTCTTTTATAAACATCTTTTTCCTCCAGTATAAAATATTCATGACGCTATCTCTATATAATATTATTTTAATACAAAACCTATTATATAACAAATTTACAAACAATTTCTTAAATATATTTTACTTAATAAACGCAAAGAGTGCCAAAAATTGGCACTCTTTATATTTATCTTATTTATTATTTTTCTTTGAATTTGATTCAAACTCTTCTTTCATTAATTCTTCAATACGATTATCAAGAGTTTTCTCATATTCTTTTTTGACTTGAGTCACTGTATCTGATATTTCTTCAACAGTAATTGATTTTTGTGTATTTAGTTCACTAGTTACTTCTTTAATCTTATCTTTTTCTATATTGGATAAGTCATTTTTAGCTTTCTTTATTTGATCTGCTTTTTCTTTTTCGATTACATCTCTTGTTTCCTCGATCTTCTTTTAAAACTTCATTTCTAACATCCGTCTTTACTTTTTGTCTGTAAGATGCAAATATTGATTTTATCTTAGCTTGTATTGTACTTCCTGCTGCTAACGCAACCCCACCAACTGCAAATGATAATAGTATAATAATAATGTCCTTCGTCTAAGAAATCAATGTGATTCTATTACCTATATCTGTTATTTATTCTATGCTAACTAAGGTATGGAAAACATGGTATAAAGCTAAAAAACACTTCAAAGATTTTAAAAATCTTTGAAGTGTTTTTTTATAGCGAGTGCCGTAGCTTCGCTATTCCCCTATGCTAAATGAGTGGTAATTTTAGCTTCATGAATGTAAGTCGTCGTCCCTTAACCCTTAAATACCTACCTATGCTAAACGAGTGATAGTTTAAACTTCATGAACGTAAGTCGCCCTCCTTTACGGAGGGCAGTTGGTTTTTGGTTTACATTTTTTCTACTACTTCTATTCCTAGTAGGGATAATGCATTCTTAATAACTTGGCAAGTTGCTTCTACCATTTTAAGTCTTGCATTTTTAACTTCTAATTCTTCTGTAGCCATTATATTGTGAGCATTATAGAATTTATTGAAAGCTTTTGCAACTTCAATAGTATATCTTGTAACTATTGAAGGCTCTAGTTTATCTATAGCATCTAAAATTTCTTCATTAAATCCGCCAAGAACTTTTACAAGTTCAAACTCTTCTTTAGAAGTTAATTTGCTGAAATCAGCTTCTCCTGAAACTTCTCCAGCACGTCTTAATATGCTCTTACCTCTTGCGTAAGTATATTGAACATATGGGCCTGTTTCTCCCTCAAAGTTTAACATTTCATCCCACTTAAATACTATGTCTTTTTCTCTTCTATTCTTTAAGTAAGTAAATATTACAGCTCCTATACCTACTTTTTTTGCAACATCTTCTTTATTTTCAAGTTCTGGATTCTTTTCTTCTATTACTTCACGAGTTTTTCCTACAGCTTCATTTAATAAATCTTCAAGGAAAATTACTTGACCTCTTCTTGTTGAAAGCTTTCTATCTGCAAATCTTATAAGACCGAATCCAACGTGTTTACACTTTTCAGCCCAATCATATCCCATTTTTTCTATTACTTTAAATACTTGTTTAAAATGAAGTGATTGATCAGAGCCAACTACATATATACTCTTATAAAAATCATAATTATTTTTTCTATAGAAAGCTGCTGCTAAATCACGAGTTGCATAAATAGTTGCTCCATCAGCTTTTTTAATTATGCATGGAGGCATATTTTCTTCTTCCATCATTACAACTTTAGCTCCATTACTTTCTACAAGTAGTCCTTTATCTTCTATATCTTTTACTACAGCATCCATTTTATCGTTGTAGAAGCTTTCTCCAGCATAAGAATCAAATTTAACTCCAAGAGTTTCATAAACTTTATCAAATTCTTTTAAACTTAAATTCTTGAATTTTTCCCAAAGTTCTACTTCTTCTTTACTTCCATCTTCAAGCTTTTTAAAATACATTCTTCCTTCATCTTCTAAAGCAGGATCTTTTTCCGCTTCATCATGAAATTTAACATATATTCTTAAAAGCTCTTTTATAGGCTCTTTTTGAAGTGCATCTTCATCTGCCCATCTTTTATAAGCCGCTATAAGTTTACCAAATTGCGTTCCCCAATCTCCAAGATGGTTTATACCTACACAATTGTATCCTTCAAAACTTAACATTTTGTATAATGAATTACCTATAGCAGTACTAAATAGGTGTCCTACGTGGAAAGGCTTAGCAATATTAGGTGATGAATAATCAATAGTAACATTCTTGCCTTTTCCTATTTCTGATGCTCCATACTTATCTCCTTCAGATAAAACCTTATCTATTGTTGCTTTTACAAAAGTTCCTTTATCCATAAAGAAGTTTACATAAGGTCCTAATGCTTCGATTTTTTCAAAACCTTCTTTATTGATTTTTTCTGCTAATTCAGCAGCAATCATATTTGGTGCCTTTCTAAAAGTCTTAGCAAACTGGAAGCATGGGAAAGCATAATCCCCCATCTCAGGCTTAGGTGGAATTTCGATAAGTTTTTCTATAGCCTCTAATTCTAGCTCTACATGCTCTTTAATTTTCGCTGCAACACTATTTTTATAATCCATGTAACAATTCCTCCTCATTTTTCCAAAATAAAAAAACCGTCTCTGAAAAACAGAGACGGAAATATCCGCGGTACCACTCTTGTTGACTAAAAATTTAGTCCTCTCAAAACTTTAACGCAGTTAACGGCTTACCTAATTATAAATAATAACGCTCTTATTACTTATAACTTTAGCAGCTTCTCTAAGGTTCTCTTCTCCTAATAAACTCTTACAGGCTTCCACCATTCCCTGCTCGCTTAAAGCTTTTAAAAGGATACTCTCCTCTTCATTGAATATGTATAGATTATTTACTCCTTATTATATTATTAGTGTTTTATATTTGTCAACACTCAACTTATATTATAATTTTATATAAATTTAGACAGTCCATACTTACTAAAAACTATGAACTGCCTTATTATTTATTTTCTAGTCTCTTTTAAGATGATTAAAATCTCCTCTTAGATATTTAAGTGATGCCATCTCCTCATGTATTTCTGCTGGAGTTCTAAAACCCATTCTTCTTATCATTGGAAGTGAAGGAGACCATCCTTGAAGAGCATGTTGAAGTAAAAATGCTGCTGACATTCCAGATAAAACATACCATTTCTTATTTACTGTAGCTCCCAGAATCAGACTTGTAAGTATTAAACCTGAAGCCTTAGTTTCTAAAACTCGATCCACATCCCATTCATTTTCCAATTCATCTATTCTAGCAGAAAGTTCTTCATTGCTTTTGTCTAAGTGTTTTCCTATGCTTAGTAGTGTATCTTTATAAATTTGTTTATTAACTTTTGAACTTGTATGTTTTTGTACTCTTTCTGTGCTCTTAGGTAAAATTTTCTTTATTTCTCTCCTCTTATGCTTTCTTCTTTTATGGTTCATCTCATCAAAGTATATCTCCATATTCACTTTCTCCTTTAACATGGTTTATTCTTTAATTTTATTTTCTACCAAAAACTTATTTACATACATAAATAATCAGGGACAGTCCTTGAAATTTATTAAAATTGTCAGGGACAGTCCTCTTGTTTTACTCTTGTTTTACTCTTGTTTTACTCTTGTTTTATTAACTTAAATCAGGGTAATATGAAGGAATATACATTTCTTTTCCTTTAATAATATCTAAAGTTCTGTCAATATCAGTTAAAGGTTCTCTACAAACAAAATTCTCACAGATATATACTGTGGTTTTATTATCTACTTTCTTATTGTTTTCTAAGTTAGGCATAATTTCCTTTAAATTCTCTTGATTATTATTAAGAAGCACTGTAGAAAATGGAAGATATTCTTTATTTAGTTCTCCTATTATTTTCTTAGTTTCTGAATCTTTCATATCTCCAGCTATAACAATTTCCTTTCCTCCAGCACAGCCATACATTACAACCATCATAAAATATGCATAAGCACTTGGCATATTTTGAACTTTTCCACCAAGTGAAGTAAACATTCTACTTACCATTTTTTCCACATCCATATTTTTAGTCATTCTAGCTAATCTAAGCATATTTAGTGCTGCTACTGAATTCCCAGAAGGAATTGCACCGTCATAAATCTCTTTAGGTCTCCATATCAGTTCTTCTGCATCACTTCCATATAAGAAGAAAGCTCCCTTCTTATCATCCCAGAAATATTTCTCCATATCTTTAGTTAAATCTATGGCTTTGTTCAAATAATCGCCTTCAAATGTAGCTTCATATAACTCAACTAGTCCCCAAAGCAAGAAAGCATAATCATCTATATATCCAAGATACATAGCTTCTCCTTTTCTATATCTAGCCAATAGTCTTCCTTCATCATTAATTAATTTTTTGTATATAAAGCTTACTGTCTTTTTAGCATTTTCTATATACATATCATTTTCTAATACTCTTCCGCAATAAGAAAGAGCCGCTATCATAAGACCATTCCATGAGGTTAATATTTTATCATCCTTGTGAGGATGCTCTCTTCTTTCTCTTGCTTCAAAAAGTTTTTTAGTTATATCCTCCAACCTATCCGTTATTCTATTATCTTCATATAATTTTTCTAAGTTGCAGTCTATTAAATTAGGTATGTTCTTACCTTCAAAATTTCCTTTTTTACTTATTCCATAATATTTGCAGAATAATTCACTATCATCGTCTCCTAAAACTTCTCTTATTTCATCATATGTCCATAAATAGAACTTGCCTTCTACTCCTTCTGAATCAGCATCTTCAGCACAATAAAAAGCCCCATATTCGTCCTGCATATCCCTCAGTACATATGAGAATATCTTTTCTGTAACTTCTTTATATAATTTTTTACCTGTAACTACATAAGCTTCTGTATAAGCAATGGCCAAAAGTGCATTATCATATAACATTTTTTCAAAATGGGGTACTAGCCACTTTTCATCTGTAGAATATCTTGAAAATCCATAACCTACATGATCAAAAATCCCACCCTTATACATTGAATCTAAAGTCTTAGTTACCATGTTTAAAGCTCTTTCAGAACCTGTTTGTTTATAATACCTCAATAAAAAATACAAATTTTGAGGAGATGGGAATTTAGGTCGTCTGCTAAAGCCTCCATAATTAATTTCATAATTATTTCTTAGTTCCTCAAAGGCTCTTTCAATACTCTTACTCTCTATTGGCTCTGGACTGCTTGTATTCATCTGCTTTATATACTTGAATATTTCTTCACTATTATTTAAAATTTCATCTTCGTTATTTCTCCATACTTTAATTACATAATTTAATATTTCGGTGATACCATGCATACCATTTCTACTTTCCTTTGGATAATAAGTTCCAGCAAAAAATGGCTTTTTATCTGGCGTCATAATTATTGTTAAAGGCCATCCTCCTGTACCATTCATTATTTGACATGCATTCATATAAACACTATCAACATCAGGTCTCTCTTCTCTGTCTACTTTTATAGAAATAAAATTTTCATTAAGAATTTTAGCCACTTCTTCATCTTCAAAGGATTCTTTTTCCATCACATGGCACCAATGACATGTTGAATATCCTATACTTAAAAATATTGGTTTATTTTCTTCCTTGGCCTTTTCAAAAGCTTCCTCACACCAAGGATACCAATCAACAGGATTGTGTGCATGCTGCAGTAAATAAGGGGATTTTTCATTTATCAATCTATTAGTTTTTTGAGCCATAACTGTAGACATTCTATCAACTTCCTTCTTATTGTTTTTGTAATAGTTTAACACTGTGAGAGTTGGACTATTCACAGAATTAATATGCCTTTTTTACACAATATGCCAATTCTATTATCGTAATATATTTATAAATATTAACAGTTAATCCATAAATTTTATTTTTTTATTTATCAATCTCTATACAAAGAATAGATTGACTGTGTGAGTAATTATATATGACAATTCTCTTCTTTCATTCAAAACATACAAATACTTAGGTTTACTTACTTTTAATTGACTTTTTTACTTGTTTTAGCTTATGATTGAGTTTCTTTAGTTACAATAATATATAAAAAAGATGTACACCAAATCATCAAGTGATTAGAAGAAGGCAATTATTATTAAGATAAATTTAAACATTAAATTTGCTATTTTCTTATTATGTAATTAGTTGATTGTACAAGTGGATTTTTGTATAATACAACATATATAATTGGAGGTGTTTTGATGATAATTGATATTACACAAGTTACTAAATTAGATAGAGTTTATAGACCAGGTTCACCCCCTTTAAAAGTAGAAAAAATAAAGTGTTTTGAAGGAACTAAAAAGGAATATACTACAACCTTGTTTTCTTGTGCCGTTCATAATATGGGAACTCACATAGATGTTATGAGTTCAGATGTAGTATTGGAAAATGAAAGATTAATATCACCAGGGATAAAATTTGATGTTTCTCATATAACTGATAGACCAGTTGAACTGAATGATTTAGATGTTTCACATATTAAAGAAGGACATTTTGTATTTTTTCAAACAAATTGGGATAAATACTTAGATGATGAAGAAAAGTATAATATACATCCTGAAATTTCTATGGAGGTTATAAAGTATTTAGTAGATAAGAATGTTAATATGATTGGAATAGATACTTTGGGCCTTGGTTATAGTAGAAATCATGGACTTATAGATGTTTTCCTTGGGAAAAGTGGTATCTATGCAATTGAAAACTTAACTAATCTTGATAAAATACCTAAAAAAGATTTCAGAGTATATTGTTTACCTATGAAAATAGAAGGACTAGACGCATTTCCTGCTAGAATATTAGTTGAATTTTAATTAAATCAAGTATTTAAGAGCAAATCCACTATTTCAATTGGACTTGTGGACTTGCTCTTTTTTATACAAATAACAAAGCAGTTGACCCCTCTCTATTAAATCTACAATAATAATATATAAATAAGTTAGCACTTTTCGTTCTTTACACGATACATTGAAATATCTGCTTTATTTATAAGTCCTTCAAGGGAGGAGCCTTTCTCAGAAGAAATACTCAAACCAATACTGCAATTAATTGTAACAGTTTTACCATCTAAATCAATGGGTTCTTTAATGCTATTTTCCAACTTTTCTATAACTGACGAAACATCATTTTCCGATTTGATATCAGTTAGCAAAATCATGAATTCATCTCCACCCACTCGTGATACTTTATCGTTACTCCTCACTATATTTTCCAGCCTTATTCCAACTTCCATTAATAACTTATCTCCCATTTCATGTCCATAATTATCATTTATATACTTAAAATTATCCAAATCTAGATATAATATTGCAATTTTACTTTTACTTTTTCTTCTACTTACAATTTCATTAAAATATTCTTCAAAAGCTTTACGATTTGCTAAACCTGTCAAATGATCATGATAAGCCATATATTCTGTTTTCTTCAAAAGATATATAATTGAAGCTATAAATATTATAAAAACTGTAGCAATAGTAAAAATATTAATTAAAAATGAACTAGTCTCTTTATTTATTTCGCTCAGCATCTCTTTATTGCTATAAGTAATTCCAATAACAAAAGAATTCCACCAATCATTTTTACCATCTTTCTTTTCTGTTAAAATTGGAATATATTTGGTAGTTGTAGTGAATTTTGAATTCTTAACAACTCTTGATTTAATGGTATTAGATAAAACTGCCTCTTTCACTAGAGTTTTATTGTGTTTCGGAATATTGATATCTATAGGATTCTTTTTATCTTTTATAATACCAACATTATTTGCTTGTTCATTAAATCTGTAAAAACAAATATCTTCTACATATTGATATTTATCTACTAGATTTCTAGCTAATGAAAATACATTTAGTTCTTTTAGCACAGAATATCTATCAAGTATATCAATCCCTAATTCTATCAGGTATTTATGATCAGGTGTAGGCATATAACTATATTTTTTTATTTCGCCAGTATTACTTGAAATGTCCATTTTATCAGCAGTAAAATGATTATCCTCTAAACGACTTTTTAATAATTTTGAAAATGATGGATATTTTGAAAAATCCATATCCAAGTCCTTCTCAAAAGTAGTCTTTATTACTTTAAAATTACTATCAATTATATAAATATCATAATCATCCATTTGATTTTTAATTTCATCTAAATTCCAAGTTCCAATTTGAGGATTATTTTTATATTCCTCTAACAATATCTTAGAATAGTTTTCCATCTCTTCATTTAGTATATTTTCAGATATACTATAAGCCGCATTAGCATTCTCTAAAGCATTAATAACACTGTTTTCTACTAAATGACTTTGTGCTTCATATTTATACTTAATTATCTCTTTTGTTCTTTTGTAACTATTATAGGACATATAAAGTATTACAATGAAAACAGTAATAATTATCAAATTATTATACTTTCTTAATAATTTCATAATACAAATTCCTTTCTCTATTCTTACTGAAATTTTTCTACTCTGTATGATATATGATTCAAAACTACTTCTTCTTTTATTTCTACGCCAATCGTCTATGTCCTCTTTTTCACTCTATAATTCCTATGATAATCATTGATTAAAATATGAGTACAAATCAATAGGATTCTCTTACTTTAAAACATAAAGAGCAAATCTAGCTTAATACATTAGATTTGCTCTTTATAGTTTCTAATTCTCTTTTAAATTATTAGCGGCTGTATGTATGTTTTCAGCCATTTGTTTCATTGATTTTTTTACAATTTCTAATTCCTCTTTTGAAATATTTTGAGTTAATACTTTACTGCTTTTTTCTAGTATTGATATTATTTTATCTTTTATTTCATTTCCTTTTTCTGTAATATAAAGTCGATGAATTCTCTTATCTATTGAATCTCTTTTTTTATAAACATATCCCAAATCTATTAATTTTCTTATAGCTTTTGCAACATCTGCTTTTCTAAGTTTTAGTGAATCTACAAGGTCTTCCTGGCATATTCCTTCACAATGATACAATTCTACTAAAACTTTATATTGATGTTTCTGTAAATCATATGGTTCAACTTCTTTATAAATATAATAAAATAAATACCTTGAAATAATATCTATATACTTTCCAACTGAATCCTCTCTTGTTATATATTTAATATCCATCAGATTTAATTCCTCCAATATTCTAAAATAATTACTTTCTATATTATATATTATTTTTCATAAAAATCCCATACACATTAAAAAATTAGTTGCAAAATCAAACTATTTATATTAGAATAGTTTCATAATGAAACTTATTTATGGAGGGATTTTTATGAAAAGCATAATAGTTGAAGCCTTAAAACCAAATTTTGAGACAGTAGCAATTTTACGAAGCAATGAAAAGCCAGAAGGTGCTATACAACCTCTTCCTGGAAAATATACTTGTATAATGCCATTCTTCGCACAGGTAGCTGCAAAAGGTAAAACAGCAGTATTTGATAGAGAAACATATGGTTGTTCTGGTGCTAAAGCAGGTCTTGGATTTGGGTCAGCTTATGGTGAAGAAATGGGAGGATACGATACTTTTTCTGCCTTTTTCTCAAAAGGTCTTGACTCTGCAAAAGATAAAGAAAAATATAAAGAAATTGCTGAAAATACTAATGCACATCTTCGAAGAAAGCTTCTTAAAGGTGAAAGATATCAAACTTCAAGAGAAAAAGCATACAAATGGATGACAAAAGACCTTCCTGTGTATAACTTTACTGAAAAATATGTAATTCTAAAACCATTAAAAGATGTTACAGCGGATGAAACACCTCACTCCATCATATTTGCTGTAAATCCTATTCAACTAACAGCTCTTATAACTTTGGCAGGTTCTATTAGAGAAGGAATCAATGATACCATAACGCCTCAAGGAGCTGCATGTCAGATGATTGGTGCATATGTTTTCCATGAATCAGAATCTAGTAATCCTAGAGCTGTTTTAGGAATGCTTGATCTTGCAGCCAGAAAACATGTTAGAGGAATTTTACCTGACGATATTTTAACTTATGCCGTTCCATGGAAGTTATTTCTTGCTCTTGAAGAGGAAGCAAAAGAAGGGGTGTTTAAATCTCCTATTTGGCTTGATCTTTTTGAATAATCTATAGTTTTAACACTTATAATTTTTTTTAGGAAGGAATAAATTTATGAAAAAGAAAGCAGCAATTTTATCAATTTCTCTTTTGCTAATTATGTCTGGAGCTGCCATATCGCCTGCTCTTGGAAGTATTAGTGAGAATTTTGAGAATGTTAATATATTATTAATAAAAATGATTTTAACTCTACCTTCTATTTTAATAATGCCATCAAGCATTATATCTGGGAAATTGTCAATGAAGATAAAAAAACGTTCACTGCTAATTACAGGATTATTTATATACTTAATAGGAGGTATTGGAGGTGGTTTCGCTACAAATATATATATTCTTTTAATGTTTAGAGCATTATTAGGTATTGGAGTTGGTTTAATATTGCCGCTTTCCACTGGGCTAATAGTTGACTTTTTTGAGGGTGAGGAAAGAAAAAAAATGATGGGGTATTCAACAGCTCTCAACAATCTAGGAGCAGTAATAGCTATTATATTATCTGGTATATTTGCATCGATTAATTGGCGTCTTTCATTTAGTGTCTACTCAATAGCAATTATAACATTAATTTTTATTGTATTTGTACTACCTGAACCTAAGGAAGTTACACATGTACAAGATTTACATTCACCTTTAAATAAAAAAGTATATAAAATGATGTTATCAATGATTGTGATTAATATTGTATTTTACTCAATTCCAACCAATATATCATTATTTATTAAAGTAGAAGAACTTGGGAGTCCTAACACCTCTGGATTTGTAATAGCTTCTTTAAACTTAACTTCTTTTATTGCAGGGTTACTTTTAACTAAAATCACAACCATATTTAAAAGAAATACACCTGTTTATTCATTATTTATGATGTTTTGTGGATATATAATATTAATCTTTTCAAAATCTTTAGTTCAAATAGAAATTGCTTTAATTTTAATTGGTCTAGGTTTAGGAATTCTTCTTCCATTAATATTTATTGAAACAAGCAAAAGTGTACCACTTAAAGATAATACTTTTGCAATGGCATTAGTCAACAGCAGTATGTACTTGGGTCAATTTTTATGTCCAATATTAGTTAGTTTTATAGGAAGCTTTTTAGGAAATACATCAATTAAATTTGCTTTTCAGTTTTCCGCTGCATTAATATTAATTTCAATGTTAATTACGTATTTCGAAGTTAAACCTAAAAAATTTCCAAATCATAATATTTCACAATCATGAAGAATTCTTACTTCATATATTAAATTTAATTTTATAAAAAGACCTTAATAATAATAGAATTTTAAGGTCTTTTACTTTGCTTATCATAATATTTATCTCAAAATATGTTTGTTAATATTCTATTCTATCTCTTCCATTTCTTTTAGCTGTATATAAAAGCTTGTCCGATTTTCCTATTAATTCTATAGCAGTTTCTGATTTTAGTTCTGCAGCTCCTACACTTATAGTTACCGTAATATTTTCTTCTTTAAATTTTATTTCTGAAATACCTTTTCTTAATCTTTCAGCTAAAATTACAGCACCTTTTAAATCTGTTTCTGGTAGTATTAATATAAATTCTTCTCCACCATATCTTCCTATAACATAGGATTTTCTCAATTGCTGTTTTAATTCATTACCTATTTTTATTAAAACCTCATCTCCAGTCTGATGTCCATAAGTATCATTAATCAATTTAAACTTATCAATATCAAACATAATTAATGAAAGCTTATTATTGTATATTTTAGCACTTTTTATTTCTTCTTCTAATCTTTCATACATATATTTATGATTGTATAAACTTGTTAACCCATCTATATTAACCATTGTCTTTAATTGTAAATTTTTTCCTTTTAATTCTTGTAATAATAAAAATGTTCTAACATTGGCTTTTAATCTTGCCATAAAAATATTTTCACTAAAGGGTTTTAAAATATAATCATCTGCTCCAACTGATAATATGTTTGAAATAATTTTTTCATTATCCATAGCAGAAATTGAGATAATAAAGGCATATTTATATTTTTTACGAAGTTCTGAAATAACTTGTTTTCCAGACATAGTAGGCAAAATAAAATCTATTATGTATAGAGAATACTCTTCTTTCTTATTTAAAAGTTCCTCTGGCTCAGTATAATAATCAACATTGGTAATATTATTCATCTCAAATATTTTTCGTATTATCATAAGCTCTAATTCATTATCATCTAAAACTGCAATTCTAATGTCCTTTAATTGTTTGTTTCTGAAATCTTCTAAATTTATATAATATTTTATTCTATCTATTAATATATTTTTAGATATAAAATCTATAGCACCTAGTCTAAAAAGTTTATTTTTAGTTTCTATATCATCCCTAGCTGACAGCACAATAACGGGAATATCCTTATATTCACTTTCATTTAAAGCCCTTAAAAATTGCTCTCCATTTTCATTTTTTAATTCTACTGCCGTTACAATTAAGTCTATTTTATTATTTGCTAATACTTGAAATGCTTCTTTTGAATTATTAGCTGTTAGATATTTAACCCCTTTTTCTCTCGAAAAATCTTTTATAATTTCTTTATAAAAAAAATTAGAATCAACGTGTAGAATTGACAACATATTATTTATTCGCCCCTTATATAATTACTTTCACTATTGCTATGATATGTATTTGTTGATTTTAAACGTAATTTTATGTGATAAAAGCTAATTCATAAAAACGTTTTCCTTTTACTTAAGTAATTATAACATTATTTTTCTATGGTGTGATATAAATTAAAATATTGACTTTATTGTAAACCAAATGTATTTTGTTTAATTAGTATAAATAACCCCTTATATCTTTGTACAATTTGTCAATATATATATGTATACTAGTCCTGTATAATAATATTAAAGAATTAAATCGTAAGGAGAGGATTATAATGGCAGGATTAAATTTAAAAAATATAGAAAAAGTATATCCAAATGGATTTCATGCAGTTCACGATTTTAATTTAGATATTGAAGATAAAGAATTTATAGTTTTCGTTGGACCATCTGGATGCGGAAAATCAACTACTCTTAGAATGATAGCAGGACTTGAAGAAATATCATCTGGAGAATTATACATAGGTGAGAATATTGTAAACGATGTAGCTCCAAAAGATAGAGATATAGCTATGGTATTCCAAAACTATGCTTTATACCCTCACATGACTGTTTTTGATAACATGGCTTTTGGATTAAAACTTAGAAAGATGCCTAAAGATGAAATTAACCAAAAGGTTACTGATGCTGCTAGAATACTTGGTATAGAAAATTTATTAAAAAGAAAACCTAAACAGCTTTCAGGTGGTCAAAGACAAAGGGTTGCCTTAGGACGTGCTATAGTAAGAAATCCTAAAGTTTTCCTTATGGATGAGCCTCTTTCAAACTTAGATGCAAAATTAAGAGTTCAAATGAGAGCTGAAATTAGTAAACTTCATCAAAGCCTTCAAACTACATTCATTTATGTAACTCATGACCAAACTGAAGCTATGACTATGGGAACAAGAATTGTTGTAATGAAAGATGGTTTTGTTCAACAAGTGGCAGATCCTCAAACTATATACAAACATCCTTCAAACATGTTTGTTGCATCATTTATAGGATCTCCTCAAATGAATTTTATTGAATGTACTTTAAAAGAAGAAAACAATAATGTCTATGCTGAATTTAAAGGAAATAAAGTAACACTTTCAGCTGAAAACTCAAAAACTTTAAAAGATTTAGGTTATGTAAATAAAGAAGTTGTACTTGGTATAAGACCTGAAAATATGTTTGTACATTCTGAGGTATCTGATAATAAAGATAATGTAATTGAAACAAATGTACAAGTAACGGAAATGCTTGGTTCAGAAACATATTTACATTTAGATATGCAAAACCAAAACGTTATTGCAAGAGTTGATCCTAGTACTAAAGCAGAAATCGGAAAAAATATTAATATTGGCTTTGATATCACTAAAATACACATATTTGATAAAGATACAGAAAAAGCTGTATTCTAGTATAAAACAAATTAAATCGGAAAAGCTTAATTAGAGCTTTTCTGATTTTTAATATATATTAATATATAATGGTAGGTGGACTATCTCTAATGAATAGTAATAAAATTAAACGTATATTTAATAAACTTAAAACTATAATAGATACAGAAATAACTCTAATGGATGAATCAGGTTATATAATTGAAAGTACAGATAATGAAAAAATAGGTAATTATGATAACAATTTTAAAAATGTTGATTTAAGAAAAAACCTCTGTCAAATTGGTGATTACACTTATTACTTTTTTAATTTCGTAGATGGTAAAAAAAATGTATTTTCAATCAAAGGAAAAAGTGAAGAAACTAAGAAGCTTGTTGAGATTATAGGTATTTTTTTAAATGCGGATTTTAATGATGTATCACAAAGTGAACTTTTAAGAAACTTATTAATAAATGGAATTGAAGATGGTGATTTAGAACATTTAAATAAAAAATTCTACATAAAACCTCAAACTACAATGAGGGCATTAGTGATTGAAGTAAAAGAGAATGTAATGAAAGAGCTAGAAAATCTTATTTGTCATATCTATCCTAATGAATTGTATACTAAAATAAGCAATAACCTTTTTTGCTTTGTTGAAAAGTGCTCAAAAGATAACGATCAATATTTTATTCAAATATACGATGCTATTTATTCTGAATTATTTTATGAACCTAAAATAGGCGTAGGAACAGTTGTTGATAATATAAAGGATTTGTCAACATCCTATAAAAAAGCTGTAAAATCTATTAAACTTGGTAAATTATTTTTTCAAGACAGAAATATTTACTACTGCAAAGATTTTGGACTTCCAACCTTAATCAATAATATGGATATTAAATCCCTAGAAGAATTATATAAAGATATGAATTATAATAATATAGATGAAATATTATCTGATAGTGAACTAGTTACTACAGCTATAAAATTTTTTCAAAATAATTTAAATATTAGTGTAACAGCAAAACAATTATTTATCCATAGAAATACATTAATATATAGATTAAATAAAATACTAAAAATATCTGGATATGATTTAAGAGTTTTTGAAGATTCAATAAATTTTAAAGTTGCCATGTTCATTCATAATTATATAAAATAAGGGGACGGTTCTCAAATTACAATTAAACTTAGGGACTGTCCCCTTGTTTTATTGTAATTAAAAATCAAGGACTGTCCCCCATAAATTCGAGAACCGTCCCTTAAACAAAAGAAAAGTGTACACGTAATGTGTACACTTTTTAAACTTATTTTATTCTTTTGTAACCTTTGGTTGTGGTTTTTTACGGAAATTAAGTATAGCATTTGCTGGACATTTTTGAGCGCAAAGTCCACAGTTTACACAATTATCGTAATCAATAACTGGTAAGTTATTTTCCATTTTAATAGCATCTTTTGGACATGCTTTAACACAAAGAGTACATCCAATACATCCTACAGAACAAGCATTTTTAACATCTAGTCCTCTATTGTGTGAGTTACATGATACAAATACTAGTTGTTTTTGTGGTACAAGTTCTATAATGCTCTTTGGACATGCTTGAACACAAGCTCCACATCCAACACAGTTATCTTTATTTACTTTAGCTATGCCATCTTCTATAGTTAAAGCATTAAATCCACAAGCTTTAACACAGCTTCCTAATCCTAAGCATCCAAATTCACATGATTTAGATCCAGCTCCTGGAACATTCATAGCTTCTTGACAATCTTTTAAACCATAGTATTCATATTTATCTTTAGCTTTGTCACAAGTACCTTGACATTTTACATAAGCAACTTTTGGTTCAGAAGCTCCTACTTCTAATCCCATTACTTCACCTATTTTTGCAGCTGCAGCAGCTCCACCAATTGGACAAGCGTTTGGTGCAGCTTCTCCATTTACAACTGCTTCTGCATAAGCATCACATCCAGCAAATCCACATCCACCACAGTTTGCTCCTGGAAGAGCATCTCTAACAAGTGGTATTTTTGGATCAACCTCTACTGCAAATTTCTTAGATGAATATCCTAAGATTAATCCGAATAATAATCCTAGTCCACCTAAGGCAAGTATAGGAAATAATATATCATTCATACTTTTCCCCTCCTTATACTAAGCCAGAGAAGCCAAGGAATGCTATAGCCATTAATCCAGCTGTGATTAACGCAATTGGTACTCCTCTAAGTGCTTCTGGCATTTTATCGTTTGCTTCCATTCTTTCTCTTAAACCTGCAAGTAATACTATTGCAAGCATAAATCCGATTCCTGAAGCAACACCGAATATTAATGAATTTAATAAACTGTATTTTTCATTTACGTTTATGATAACCGCACCAAGAATAGCACAGTTAGTTGTGATTAATGGTAAGAATACTCCTAATGCTTTATAAAGATCAGGCATAGTCTTCTTCATAACTATCTCAACAAATTGAACTAATGATGCAATAACTAGTATAAACGCTATTGTGTACATGTACTCTATGTGTAACTTTACAAGTATAAAGTTATAAACAAAATATGATATAACTGATGCTAGTCCCATAACGAAAGTAACTGCTGCACCCATTCCTTTAGCAGTCTCTATTTTCTTTGAAACTCCAAAGAAAGGACAAATACCAAGGAATCTAGCTAGTACCATGTTATTTACTAACAACGCAGAAATAACTAAAACAAATATATTCATTATTCACCCAACCTTCCTTTTAGGTATTGTTAGTTTTATTTTTTAGCTTTATTTAATTTTCTTTGATTAATAATCGCCATCATAATTCCAAGAGTTATAAATGCTCCTGGTGCAAGTACGAATATTAATGCTGGAAATTGTTTAGACATAATTTGTGTACCAAACACTTGACCTGTTCCTAAAAACTCTCTTACTAACCCTATAACTGTTAATGATAATGTGAATCCTAACCCTTGTCCAAGACCATCAAACATAGAAGCTATTGGTCCATTCTTAGAAGCATATGATTCTGCACGTCCAAGTATCATACAGTTAACAACAATAAGTGGTATAAAGATACCTAATGATTTATTTAATGTTGGTACAAAACCAGCTAATAAGAATTGAAGCAAAGTAACAAATGATGCAATGATAACTATAAATGCTGGTATACGAATTTTATCTGGTATAACCTTTCTAAGTAAAGATACAACAATGTTAGCTCCTATAAGAACTACTGTTGATGAAAGTCCCATACCAAGACCATTCACAGCACTTGAAGTTACGGCCAAAGTAGGACACATCGCTAAAACTTGTACAAATGTTACATTTTCATTGAAGATACCATTCTTCAATCTCTCTATAGCAACGCTCATTATTTTTGTCCTCCCTTCAATTCATCATTGTAGAAGTCTACTGCTGCATTAACGCCTGTAGTTACAGCAGCTGATGTAATAGTAGCACCTGTTATTGCTTTTATTTCATTATCATTTGCTGGATCAGCTTTTACTACTACAAGTTTCTTTTCAATAGATTTTTGTTTATATTGATCAGCAAACTCTGCTTCTGGTGCTTTAGCTCCAAGACCTGGTGTTTCAGTATGAGCTAGTATTTTTATACCTTCTACTTTACCTTCATTAGAAATACCAACCATCATTTCTATTAATCCACCATAACCTTTAGGTGCAACCTTTATAGCATATCCTGCTACATCACTTCCTGTTTTTCCTGCATTAACTTCAAGAACAAGATTTCCTTCTTCTATCTTAACATCTTGCTTTTCAAAGCTTTCAGCCTTTGGTAAAACTTCTTTCATAGCTGCATCATTTTCTTTCTTTTGTTGTATAGCAATAGGTTCAGCAGTTATCTTATGTGCTCCCCCTAATATAAATCCGGCAATAGCTGTGATGATTAATAGCGTTATTCCTAGGCTTATTATCTCCTTTGTGCTCTTATCCATCTTACTTCACCTCCCCAGTTCCAAACACTCTTGGTCTTACATATTTGTCTATTAAAGGTACGAATAAGTTCATTATAAGAATTGAGTAAGAACATCCTTCTGGATATCCACCCCATTTACGAATAATCATAGCTAATGCACCTGCTATAACAGCAAATATAATTTGACCTTTTTTAGTCATTGGAGATGTAGTATAGTCAGTAGCCATAAAGATACCACCAAGCATTACACCACCAACCATTATTTCATATATACCAGCCATAGCGCCTAAATCTCCTCTTCCGAAGATTGTTCCAAGTACTGCTATAGTTCCAAGATAAAATACTGGTATATGCCAAGTTATAACTCTTCTATATAAAAGATAAGCAAATCCTATAAGTAATGCAATAGCAGAAGTTTCTCCTACACATCCTCCTACTTGTCCTATAAAAGCTTGAGTTAAGCTTGGTAATTGTTGTCCACCGGCTTCTACACCCTTTAATATTGCAAGTGGTGTTGCTCCTGCTGTTCCATCTACAGGATTTGTCCATGTTGTCATAGCAACTGGATATGAAGCAAGTAAAAATGCTCTTCCTGCAAGTGCAGGGTTAACTATATTTTGTCCAATTCCACCAAATAAGCATTTAACAACTATAACTGTAAATACTGATCCTATAACAACCATCCATAATGGTAAAGATGGTGGAACGTTGAATGCAAGTAAAAGTCCTGTTACAACTGCACTTAAATCACTTGCTGTGTTTTGTGTTTTAGATAATTTACACCACACTACCTCTGAAGCAACACAAGATATAACTGCTGTTAATATAACTAATGCTGCTTGTAATTTAAAGAAATATATTCCTACTAGTGTAGCTGGAAGTAATGCAATAATAACATCTCTCATAATTCCTCTTACTGAACTATTGTCACGAATATGAGGAGATGAGGACACTGTATACATTTCAGCCATTTAAATTCACTCCTTACCTATTTTTTTCTCTTATTTGCTAAAACGGTTCTTTTTGAAGTACGAATTGATTGAATTAAGTGACGCTTAGCTGGACATACAAATGTACAAGATCCACATTCGATACAATCTAATCCATGACCTTCTTCAAATCCTTCTAAATCTTTTCTTCTTCCTAATGAATCAAGAGCTGATGGTATTAAGAACATTGGGCATGCTTGAACACATTTTCCACATCTAATACAGCTTGATTCTTGTGGTAATACTGCTTGTTTTGCAGTTAAACAAAGAATTCCTGATGCTCCTTTAACAACTGGTATATCTAAAGTAGATATAGCCATACCCATCATTGGACCACCTGAGATTACTTTAATTGGATCTTCTTTAAATCCACCACAAGCATCAACTAATTCTCTAAATGCCATACCATTTCTTACTCTTACATTCTTTGGTTCCTTAACAGCTTCACCAGTTACAGTAACAACTCTTGTAATTGAAGGTCTTCCAAGTACTACTGCTTGGTAGATTTCATGAAGTGTTGTAACGTTTTGTACTATACAACCTGCATCTGCTGGAAGCTTTCCTGATGGAACTTCTCTCTTAGTTATAGCATAAATTAATTGTTTTTCAGCTCCTTGAGGATATTTAGTTTTAAGACCTTTAACTTCTATATTAGAAATATCCTTAACTGCTTTTTGCATTGTTTCTATAGCATTTTTCTTGTTATCTTCTATTCCAATATATCCTTTTGCATTTGGATACATATGAAGAATTATTTTAAGACCTTCAACGATCTTTTCAGTTTCTTCTAACATTAATCTGTGGTCACATGTTAAATAAGGTTCACACTCAGCAGCATTAACTACTATTGAGTCAATATTTTTGTCTGGTGGTGGAATAAGTTTTACGTTAGTTGGGAAACAAGCTCCTCCCATACCAACTACTCCAGCCTCTTTAACAAGTTCTGCAATTTCTTCTTTTGCCATTCCCTTGTAGTCTTTTGGCTTAGCGAATTCTACTTCTTCATATTGCCCATCATTTTCAACTATTACTGCAAGTGATTTTGTTCCACTAGCAGTTAAAACTGGTTTTACATCCTTTACAGTACCAGAAACACTACTGTGAATGTTTGCAGAAATAAATCCACTAGCTTGACCTATTTTTTGCCCAACTAACACTCTGTCACCTTTTTTAACTAGGCACTCAGCAGGTGCTCCTATATGTTGGGACATAGGAAATACTAAAAGATCTTTAGGCTGTAAATCTTCAATCGGCTTGTTTTCTGTGAAACGTTTGCCGTGTGGTGGATGAACGCCTCTTTTAAAAGTTAATAATTCCATATAAATCCTCCTATCTTTAATGTTAAATATGCATACTCAATAAATAACCATGCACAAAAATACAATTTATAGGAAATTAGTATTCACTATAAATTTATTACTATAGAAATAAATATTAAAATATTTTAATATTCATTGTATACAATTACATTGTTGAATATAGCACAATTTAGTTACAATCCATATATATAATATCACAATAAATTACATTTGTGTGTGATCAATCACTAATTATGTCAATTTTTTTTAACCTTTTTTGTTAAAATTTATTATTATGCACAAATTGTTATTTCTTGTCAAAAAAGATTCATAATTTTATTAAATCTTTTTTAATTTCATTTACCATATTCTCCAAATTCATCAAAAATAATTTTCATTAAACTACTATGTAATTTTAATTCCATTCTAAAGCATCTTTCATTAACCACTTAACCTACTATATAATACCACATTATATAATACATTTGTAAATTTGCACAATATTAAAATTAGTCTGACATTTTCATAGCGTATTTATAACTATCTTATTATGCAAATTTTTATCAATAATTCCTTCTTAATTTATTACAAAAAGCAAAGAAATGATATTAAATTGTGACAGCGTAATTCACTAAATATAATCAAAAGTCAACATTTAAAAATCATTTCTTCCTTAGTTTATATAATTTTTATAAGCTTTTTCTCATTTCCAAGTACTCATCATAGGTAACTCTCTTATCAATTACTCCATCTGGTGTAATTTCAATAATTCTATTAGCAACAGTTTGTACAAATTGATGGTCATGAGAAGTAAATAAAATTGTTCCTGGGAATTTTATAATTCCATTATTAACAGCTGTGATAGATTCTAAATCTAAGTGGTTAGTAGGTTCATCAAAAATTAAAACATTTGCTCCACTTAACATCATCTTAGACAGCATGCATCTAACTCTTTCTCCTCCTGAAAGCACGTCAACTTTTTTAAGTGCTTCTTCTCCAGAGAAAAGCATTCTTCCAAGGAAACCTCTAATGAAACTTTCTGATTTTTCTTCAGAAAATTGACGAAGCCAATCAACTAAATTTAAATCTACATTATTAAAAAATTCTGAGTTATCCTTTGGAAAATATGATTGTGATGTAGTAACGCCCCATTTATATTCTCCACTGTCAGACTCCATTTCACCCATTAAAATTTTAAATAATGTTGTTTTAGCAATTTCATTTTCTCCTACAAAAGCTATTTTATCACCTTTGTCTATAATGAAATCTATATTGTTAAGAACTGTTTCTCCATCAATTGTTTTAGTTAATCCCTTAACACTTAATAAATCTTTACCAGCTTCTCTATCCGGACTAAATCCTACAAAAGGATATCTTCTTGATGATGGTTTTATATCATCTAAAGTTATTTTATCAAGAAGTTTTTTACGAGAAGTTGCTTGTTTTGCTTTAGATGCATTTGAACTAAATCTCGCAATAAATGTCTGAAGTTCTTTTATTTTCTCTTCTCTCTTCTTGTTTTGATTTTTAGCCATTTCCAATGCTAATTGGCTAGATTCATACCAAAAATCGTAGTTACCAACGTATAATTGTATTTTCCCAAAATCTAAATCTGCAATGTGTGTACATACTTTATTTAAGAAATGTCTATCGTGGGAAATAACTACAACTGTCCCCTCAAAATCAAGAAGGAAGTCTTCTAACCAATTAATTGATTTTAAATCTAAATGGTTAGTAGGCTCATCTAATAGCAATACATCTGGATGTCCAAATAGTGCTTGAGCAAGAAGTACTCTTACCTTCTCCATAGCACTTATATCCTTCACTAGCTTTTCATGAAGTTCTTCGCCTATACCTAATCCCATTAATAAAGTGGCTGCTTCTGATTCTGCTTCCCATCCATTAAGTTCAGCAAATTCGCCTTCAAGTTCAGCTGCCTTTATTCCATCTTCATCTGAAAAATCTGACTTAGCATATAAAGCATCTTTTTCTTTCATAATTTCGTAAAGTCTAGCATGTCCCATTATTACCGTATCCAAGACTTTGTACTCATCAAATTGGAAATGATCTTGTTTTAAGACTGCCATTCTTTTTCCTGGTCCAAGTATTACATCACCAGTATTAGGCTCAATTTCTCCTGAAAGTATTTTTAAAAAAGTAGACTTACCAGCACCATTAGCTCCTATTAACCCATAGCAATTTCCTGGAGTAAATTTAATATTAACATCCTCAAATAACTTACGGTCACCATACCTTAAACTCACTCTGCTTGTACTTATCATATAATTCTTTTTCCTCCATATTTAAACTTTTTTTATCTTCCGTCAAACTCCTCAAATATTATAACATATAAAAGGGGACGGTTCTCAACTTTTTAGCATAAAAAAGTTGAGAACCGTCCCCTCATTTTTGTAATTTTTATGAAAGTTTACCTATAACTAAATTTAATATTCTATAATTTTTTCTTAATTTTAAGAATATTACCTACTTGAAATTGTTTACTTTTGGTAATCTTGAATTAATTCCGTCAATAACTTTCAACCATGCATAATTCAAGAGCATTTTTAATTAATCTGTTCCAAAACTATAGTAAATCTATTAGTTTACTACTCCAGCCTAAAAACCTCTATAAATGTAGGAAAATACACTTTGAGTAATAATATAATTTATGCTACTATTAAACCGAATTTAAGGCAATTATAAATAATATATTTTAAGAGGAGAAATATTATGAAAAATTTATTTAAGGAAATAGTACTATTATTCCTTGGCTGTGTACTTTTTTCAATTTATGTTTCAGTATTTTTAGTACCAAATAAAATTGGTACAGGAGGCTTGACTGGAATCGCTTTAGGATTAAATCTTTTATTTAAATTTCCTATTGGTTTTACTACTTTAATTATGAACATTCCTCTTTTCATTTTCGGTTATAGTCTTTTAGGTAAGAAGTTTGCTATTAAAAGTGGAATAATTGTGGTTAGTTCTTCTTTACTAATAGATTTTCTAAACTCACATTTCTCATTTAAACCCCTTGGTGATATGCTAACAGCGACAATATTTTGTGGAGTTATTTCAGGCATAGCAATGGCAATATTATTTATGAATGGAGCATCAACTGGTGGTCTTGATATATCTGGTAAAATTATCAGAAGTAAATTCCCAAACCTGCAGCTTCCTAAAATTTTACTTGCCCAAGATATAGTTATATATATTTTTATAGGCCTAACATTAGGTCCTCACTCAGTAATGTATGCAATTATAATGAGTTTCATTAGATCTAAAACTATGGATACTATTCAAGAAGGAATAGCTTCTTCAAGACAATGTATTATTATATGCAAAAAACCTGATTTAATTATTGAAGCTATAAAAAATGAACTTGGAAGAGGAGTAACTCTACTTAATGCTGAAGGCTGCTACTCTCATACTGATAGAAAGTTTGTATATGTCGTTATTCAAAAATTTCAATTAAATAACTTTAAAAGCATAGTTAATCGTATTGATCCTACTGCTTTTGTGGCAGTATCATCAGTAAATGATATTCAAGGTAATTTTAAACAAAAGTCTCTTTCTATGTAAACATAGGGGACGGTTCTCAAGTTTTATTCAAAACTCGAGAACCGTCCCCTATTCTATCAAAAATATAAGAATTAATAACAGCAAAATATTCACGTACATAATAATTAGGTATCAGTAAAAAATGAAGTTTTGCTGGTACTGCATATGTATCAAATCCAACTCTTTTAGCAAGAAATTGTGCTCTAAACATATGAAAATTAGTTGTAACAATAGATATCTTTATATCTGTTCTACCATCAATTTGTTTAAGCTTTTCTTTGGTATATTCTATATTTTCAGCTGTACTAGTTGATTTTTCCTCTTTCACAATGTTATTTTCATCAACTCCATGCTTTACTAAAAATCTTTTCATAGCTTCTGCTTCTGTTATATACTCTCTTGGTCCTTTTCCACCTGAAACTATGATTTTAACATCTGGATACTTGTCTATATATTCTAAGCTTTTATACATTCTTTGGCTTAAAGCTAATGACATTCTTTCTCCTCTTAACCCCGCTCCTAAAATTAATAAATAATCACTTTGCTTAAATTTATTATTGCTTCCTGACGCAATAATAAACCCTTCTATAATAATAAAAGAGACTGCTCCAAGCGAAACTAATATTGTAAATATTTTTTTCACACTTTTATTAACTTTGATTTTTTTATTTTTTTCTAATTTTTTAATCATACCTATCAAAAACATAACAATTGCAAGCATTAACCAAAATGTTGAAAAACTTATTTTTCCTCCAAATATAACTAATAAAAAATAATATATAACATATATTACCCCCAACATAGTTATACTTATATTTCTCACTTTTTCCATATGTTACACCTTTCCTAATATTTATTGAATTTAACTTTTTAAATTTAATCACTACTTATACTACAAATTATCTTAACACTTTATTTTATCTAAAAGTTATCAAATTAGTAACAAATAGCCTGGTATCTAGTTCATTTATATAAGTATCTATTAAACATGTACATATACTTATTAATATAGTCTTTTCAAACATAAAAGCAGCTATTACTAGCTGCAAATAAGTTAATAAAAATATAGTATTAAACTGCTCTTAATTTACAATTTATTTTTTCTACTCTTTCTTTTATCTGATTTATAGTTCTACTGCTCACTTCATTGCATCCTATTGTTGATTCACTAAAACCGTAGACTCCATGAAAATCAGAACCACAGAAAAATTGTCAAATACTCCTGGATGAGCTAATACTGGTACTCCTCCAGCTATTTTAATAACCTTTATCGCTTCTTCCACATCAACATACTTTACAGATATACTCTGAATACGTTGTACAATATTTTCATAAATACCGCAATATACATTATTGCAATATCCTTTTTCTATTAATGCATGCATTATATGCTTCTTATTTACGCATATACTACCTAAAGACAGTTTTTTTACTTCATTCCAAGTAATATTAAATCCACATTTTATTATTTGTTCAACTATTGCTTTTGATTCTTAATTTCGTCTTACATTTATTGGTGTGCAAAATGCTTTTACCATTTCATTATTTGGATCAATAAAATAACCTAAAACATGAACTTTTCTATCTTTATAATAATCATAGGCTGAAATCTCAATACCAGGTATTATTTCTATATCCAACTTTTTTCCTAATTGAGTAGCTTCTTCTATGCCCTCTGTTGTATCATGATCAGTTATAGCCAAATGAGTAATCCCTTTTTTCTTAGCAAACATAATTATATCATTTATTTCCATATAATTATCCGATTTTTTAGTATGACAATGTAAATCTATTATTATATACCTACCTCATTTCAAATATTAAATATTTTACCTTATATTTTTTATTTTATTTCTAAAAACAATTCTTGCTATTTAACATTTGCTACTACTCCCCACTTATCTATTTCCAATCACTTACTCATATTTATATAATTTAGGCTATAAGCGACTTCTTCGCTCTGCACTATCAATAAAAAACTATGGGACGGTTCTTATCTTTTTATTGTCTTTATAAAACAAATTTAATGTTGATTAAATACTAACTAATTGGTCAATAATTAAATGTATTTATATTTAAGGAGTGATAACTATGCCAAGAACAGCTAGATTAAAATCTACCACAGCAATATATCATGTTATGATGAGAAGCATAAGTGATTTTAATCTTTTTAGAGATAATAAAGATAAAGATAAGTATCTAAAGTTACTTAAAAAGTATAAAGGAATCCATATGTTCAAACTTTATGCGTTTTGTCTTATGGATACTCATGCACATTTATTAATTGATTCTAATGGAGCTGATATAAGTGGCTTCATGCATAATATTAATCAATGTTATGCTCAATATTATAATAAAAAATATCACAGAACTGGCCATGTATTTGGAGATAGATTTAAAAGTAAAATAGCTACCAATGATGTTTCTATTATGTGTATGTCTGCATATATACACAATAACCCTAAAGATATAAAAGGATATAAAAATTGTGTTGAAAACTATAAATATTCAAGCTTTGGAATATATTTAGGAAAACAAAATAATATCCTTAATATAGTAGATTCACAGTTTATAGTAAATCACTTTAATTCTGATCCAATTTTGGCTACAAATCGTTATTTTAAATTTGTTAAATCCAGAACCAATGAAAATATTGATAATCTATCAATTGAAGAATTAGAATTTAAAAATATACCTACAAATTATAAAAGTTATGTAAAGCCTATAACAAGAACTTTTACTCCTAAAGAAATTATCAAATATGTAGCAGATTCATATAATTTCAATGAAACAGATATACACTTAAAATATAATCACAAATCATCTACTTATAGGGCATTATGCGTACTTCTAATGCATAATTTATGTGATTTAAAACTTTCTAAAATATCCAATATTTTAGGAAATATAAGTCTCTCCACTGTATCTCAACTTTGTTACAAAGGCTATAAATTAATTCATGAGGATTGCACATATCAAGATATAATTATAAATTTTTTAAAGTATAAAACAGCTTAATCTTTTAGTAATATAAAATTTCATTATCTAAGATTTATTTTTATTTATAGAATTATTTGAGAACCGTCCCCTATTCTCACCATTTTTTCTTGTAAGTATATACACTTTTATGATATAGTATATACGCTTTAATTAAACCTGCAAACCCACTACTAAGGAGGTACTCAAATATGAAACAAACAACAAAAGAATACTGCCTTTTATTTCTGGGATGTTTATTATACTCCGTAGGTACATCTATATTTTTAATACCCGCAAATATAGGCTCTGGAGGGGCAACAGGTATTGCTCTTTGTTTTAATTCCTTATTTAAATTTCCAGTTGGATTAACAATTATATTTGTAAATCTACCTCTATTTATATTTGGTTATAAATTACTAGGTAAGAATTTCGCTTTTAAGAGTGCACTTATTGTTTTTTTATCTTCGATATTTATAGATTATCTTAATTTGATTCTTATCCCTTTTAATTTAAAATCAATAATGTCACAAGATGTTATGTTATCTTCTATATTCTGCGGTATTACTATTGGAATTGGTATAGCTTTAATCTTTATGGCTGGTGGCTCTACAGGTGGATTTGATATATCAGCTAAAATAATTAATAATAAATTCCCATCATTATCTATATCCAATATCTTATTAATTCAAGATATATTAATTTACTTATTCATAGCAATAGTTTTAGGTCCTCGCTCTGTCATGTACGCTCTTATAATGAGTTTTGTAAGAACCAAGTCAATAGATACTCTTCAAGAAGGTATATCGTCATCAAAACAATGTATGATAATTTGTGAATCTCCTGAAGAAATAATTTCAGAAATTCAAAGTAAGTTATTAAGAGGAATTACGATAATTGATGCTGTAGGTGCTTATTCTAATGGAAATAAAAAAATTATTTATGTTGTCATACAAAATAATCAGCTAAGCAAACTAAAAAAAATTGTAAAACATACTGATCCGAATGCTTTTGTAACGGTATCATCAGTAAGCGATATACTTGGCAATTATAGACAATCTTCTATGAGTATATAAAAGTATATATACAATAAAAAACACACTGTCTTATATAATTCACAGTGTGTTTTTTCTATAAAAAATCCAACTAAAATTTGAGAACCGTCCCTAGTATAAAAGTCTGAAATCAGGTACTTTTATAGATTCATTGCCTTTTCCTTTTTCAATCTTATCAATAATTGACTTAACATTGTCATAGTTATCTTTGATTACTTTTTTCGTATATTCATCCATATCCTCTTCAATTCCTGCAACTGCTTGCTTTAAATTATAGTATCCTCTGTTGAAATCATTTGTATACATAATATAATAGCATGCTGCATTATTTAAAGTTAATATGTCATTTTTATTAAGTTTATACGCTTTTCTTATTTCTTCTATACCCTTATCTGATTTACCCATAGTAAGATAAACAGTACCAAGGGTTCTATGATATTTTATCGAATTTTCCTTTAATTTTACACACTCTTCTAAAACTTCAGCCGCTTCTTTATCCTTTTCAGCATTAAAATAAATCAACGCAATATTATATTTTATTTCTGGTTCAGAAGGTTTAATGTTACTTGCCAATTTATAATATTCTAAAGCTTTTTCTGAATTTTGTGCTTGATACCAGTAGTAATTAGCTGCATTTCCTATAATATTATAATTATATGGTTCCTTCAGCATTCCTGTTCTAAAATATGCTGCTGAAGCTGTGCTATTATCATTTTTCTTTAAAATTTCTGGCATAAGAAATGCATAGTTATCTGGGTAATTCTTATTCTTTTCAATAGATTTTTTACAATATTCTGCTGCCTTGTCTAAATCATTTTTCTTTAAATAAAACCATCCAGCAGTATGAAATACTCTATAATCGTCCTTGTTATTTTTTATTACTTCATCAATCAATTTATTAGCTTCATCATATTTCTTTAAATTCTGAAGTACCGAAGCCTCAATTAACTTTATTTCTATTTTTCCAACTTCCTTATTCTTAAGTTCATTTATCAATTTTTCAGCTTGTTTAGAATCTTCAGCACTTAAAGAATATACTTTTGCAAGCCACATCTTATATGCTATATCTTCTGGATTGTTTTCCTGTAATTTTTTTATGCTCTTAATAATCAAATCTCTATTGTAAACGGAAACTTGAGCTAAAACATCGTAAATTTTATATTGGTCCTTATTTACATTCCAGGCTTCCTTAAGCTCTGAAAATCCTCCATCCATATCATCTATTAACATAAGCAATCTTGAATATTCTGCCATGTCATATGCAGAGTTTTTATCTACAGCGTATGATTTTACTAACTTTTCAGCTTCTTCATTTTTACCACTTGATCTGTAAATCGCTATCATAGTTTTTATTAACTTTTTATTTTGAGAATTAGATTTTAAAGCTTCTTCACCGTATTTTAATGCCTCTTCTACGTTTCCATTCATGAATTCAGTAAAAACTATATTATTTATTATTTCATCTTCTTTACTTTGAGAATCCTTTGCAATTTTTATGTGTTTTTGTGAATTTTTAATATCTCCCTTTACTGAGTATGCTTCTGCTATTTTTATATTTTTCCAAGCTAATATTCTATCTTCATCTTCTAAGTTCTCGGTTTTTATCTTGTTATATTCTTCTATAGCCTTATCATATTCTCCTGAATAAAAATATTCTTGTCCCTTTGCTTCTAATTGTACATTTTTCTTAACAAGATTACCTTTTCGTGTTGCAAAAAGTGCAATAATTACTACTAAACAGACAACTGCTCCAACCGCACTTACTATAGTTTTTTTATTTAAATTTTCTTTATTAAAATTTATATCAAATTTCATATTCAATTCACCTCTTATCAACACTTTATGTTCTATTTTAACAAACTTCTAAAAAAAAAGCTACAAAATTACTTTTCTTTAAACAAATTAAAAGAAAAATTTCATTTTATTGTTAACATTTTGTATTTAAGTTATACTATAATCTAGTTGAATAGTATCAAAACTATTTCTCATTAATGTTATGATTAGGAGGCGTAAAATTGAAAAGAAAAAATAAAAGAAGAGTAAAAGTAAAAAACAGACTGCGTTTCACCCTAATTTCTACACTTACTTTAGTTATAATAATCTCTCTAGGATTTTGGATCAGCAGTTTAAAAGCTAAAAATAATACTGATAATTCCTCTAATAAAAAAATTGTAGAAGCTGAAAAACCAAAGGAAACTCCTCCAAAAGAGGAAGTAAAAAAAGAACCTCCAAAAGAAACTCATTCTGAAATTTTATTAACTTCTGTTGGAGATTGTACTTTGGGACGTGATGATAAATATGCCTATGAAAACTCACTGCCATACATATTTAAAAAGAATAATAATGATTATTCTTATTTCTTCAAAAATGTATATGAAATATTTAAAAATGATGATATAACTATAGCAAATTTAGAAGGAACTTTTACAGATTCTAAGGCAAAAGCAAGCAAGAGTTTTACCTTTAAAGCTCCTACTAATTACGCTAAAATCTTAACTCATGGAAGTATTGAAGGGGTTAATCTTTCAAATAACCATATATATGATTATCTAGATAAAGGTTTTGAAGACACTAAAAAAGCTTTAGAGACTGTAAATGTACCATACTTTGGCGAGGGTAATATTTGGAAGACAGAAGTAAAAGGAATCAAACTAGCATTTTTAGGATATAGAGGTTTTTACAGCAGCGATAAATTTCTAAAAAAACTAGCAGATGATATAAAATCTTTAAAATCAGAAAATTATGTTGTAATAATAAACTTACATTGGGGTAAAGAGGGCAGCTATTACCCTATTGAATCACAAAAAACAATTGCCCATCACGCAATTGATAATGGAGCTGATTTAATTATTGGACATCATCCTCATGTAATTGAAGGAATAGAAAAATACAAAGGTAGACTTATATGCTACAGCTTAGGTAATTTCTGTTTTGGAGGAAACAAGAATCCTCGTGATAAAGATACAATGATTGTACAAGTTAAATTTAATTTTACTAATGATAAATTTAATTCTTATGATTTTAAAGTAATACCATGTAGTATTTCATCAGTAAATTATATGAACGATTACTGTCCAACCCCTCTTAAGGGAGATAAAAAAGCTTCACTTATTGCAAAAATCAATAAAATATCTTCTAATTTAGATTTTAAAATTGATGGTGAATTCCATAATATAAAAGTGGAAAATTAACACCCTAATTAATCTATACTTTTCATAAAAAATAAATAACTACTAACATATGTTAAATTAATAAATTTTATTCAAAAAACTTAACGTCATATCAAGAGTAAAAAAGCCAAAATTCTTATTTTTTTCTTTAAGAGTTTATGGCTTTTTTGTTTTTTACTACTCAATAATGAAGAAAAACAAAATATTATATATAAGAATGACAAACAGTAAAATATTTCCATTTAGATGAATACATGATAAAATCTTATTAATACCCTTAGTATAAATTTTATAAATTTAGTACATAATTCTTTAATAGGATGGAGGTGTTTATTTATTAATATTAAATCCATTTTAGCAATAATTTCTTCAAAATTTGTTATGTATTTATCTAAAATATTATATAAAGGCGGAACAAATTTCCCAGGAAAAGTCGCTCTAAAATTTGATAAAAACATCTTAGGTAAACTCGCAAAAAACTATAGTGTAATATTAATTACTGGAACAAATGGCAAAACAACAACTACTAATATGATTTATACTATACTAAAGAATAATGGTGAGAATGTAATAACCAATCATACTGGTGCCAATATGTATACAGGAATAATATCCTGTTTCATTAAAAACTACAAATTTGGTGACAAAACCCAAAATAAATATGCTGTGATTGAAGTAGATGAAGCTAATGTAAAATACATAACAGAATATATAAAACCTAAAATTATTACCATAACAAATCTTTTTAGAGATCAATTAGATAGATATGGTGAGGTATATACAACTTTAGAAAAAATTCTAGAAGGAGTAAAAAAAACGCCCAACTCTACCTTGATTTTAAATGGTGATGAATCACTTTTAGGAAAATTAGATTTAGAAAATAAAATATTATATTATGGCTTTAAAACTCCAATAGACACTAAAAATGAGCTTTCATTAAATGCCGATGCAAAATTTTGCAAAGTCTGCAAACATCCTTACAACTATAATTTCATAACTTATAATCATTTAGGAGATTTCTATTGTGAAAGTTGTGGATATAAACGTCCTGAATTAGATTTCTTTATTAATCAAATAATTTCTTTGACCTCTGGTGGCTCTATCGTAAAAATCAATAACAAGGAATATTTAATAAATCAATCTGGTACATATAACATATATAATGCTTTATGTTCCTTTAGTACTTCAAAAGCTTTAAAAATTTCTGATTCTGTTATTTACAATTCTCTTAGAAATCTTAACTGTAGTTTTGGACGTCAGGAAGTTGTAAAGATAAACAACAAAGATATAAAAATAATCTTGGTAAAAAATCCTGCTGGATTTGATGAAGCTTTAAATTCCATTAATTTAGATGACAAAAACAAAAGTTTAGCCTTACTTTTAAATGATAATTCAGCTGATGGAAAAGATGTTTCTTGGATTTGGGATGTAAATTTCGAAAATTTAAATTCTGTAAAAATTGACAATATAATGGTGTCAGGGATACGTTTATATGACATGGGAGTAAGACTTAAAGTTGCTGGCTTCAGTAAAGAAATTTTTTCTGTTTGTGATAATTATGACTGTCTTTTAAATCATATCGAAAACTGTAATGGTTCTATGATATATATGTTAGCTACTTATACAGCTATGACTAGCTTTAGAAAATTTTTAAATAATAAAGGCTACATAAAAAAATTGTGGTAATAGCTTTCTAAGTGATAATAAAAACTTACTATTAAAAGTAACTATTAATAAAATAGAGTAATTGTTATCCATATACTCTGGAGGTGATATTTTGGAACTTAATATTTGTCACATGTATCCCGACTTACTAAATGTTTATGGAGATGTAGGTAATATTTTAATACTGAAATATAGAGCTGAAAATCGTGGAATTAAAACAAATATATTTAACATTTCTATAAATGACGATTTTGATTCTTCAAAATACGATATTGTATTTTTCGGAGGTGGTCAAGATTATGAGCAATCAATTGTTTCAAAAGATTTAAAGAAAAATAAAAAAAATCAGATAAAACAATACATTGAAAATAACAAAGTATTTTTATCAATCTGTGGTGGTTATCAACTTCTTGGAAAATATTACGTAACTCCTTCTGGTGAAGAAATCGAAGGACTTAATGCTTTAGATATATATACCAAATCAGGTGATAAGAGATTTATTGGTAATACTGTAATATATAATAAAGATTTTAAAGAAACCTATGTAGGTTTTGAAAATCATTCAGGGAAAACCTATATAGGTAATTTAAAGCCCCTTGGAAAAGTTTTGACTGGCTACGGAAATAACGGCGAAGATGGATATGAAGGCTGCATATATAAAAATACCTACTGTACTTATTTTCATGGTTCATTGTTATCAAAAAATCCAGAACTTGCAGATAGATTACTGCTAACTGCTCTAAAAAATAAATATGGTAACTTCATATTGCCTCCTTTAGATGATACCTATGAACTTAAAGCAAAAGAATTTATTATCAAAAGAGAAATGGTACAGTAGGTTAAATTAATTATATATTAAATAAGTAACCGCTGAATTAGTTTTTATTAACTAAATTTAGCGGTTCAACTTATCATTTATTTACAATTTTACTCTTTACTAATTCCTCATATTCACTAGCTATAATTTCATCAAAGGTTTTAAATACATATCCCTCATCTTTATAATACTTTATAATGTCTGGCAACGCTTCTACAGTTGTTTTTTTATAATAAGAATCATGCATAAGTACAACTAATATTTTGCTCTTCTCACTTATTTTCTTACTTTGCTTTATAACATTATTTTTAATTTTGTAAGCTGGTACATTTTTACCCAAAGCATCATTAGAGCAAATATTCCATCCAACGTAATTTATATTTTCTTCTTTTAACATCTCCCTAATTTTCTTCATTGTATTCCCATTTGAAACTTTATTATATGCTCCTCCTGGAATTCTTATATAAGAAACAGGTTCTTTTTTTATAGATCTTCTAATCACATCATTACATTTTTTTAAATCTTCCATATAACTTTCTGGACTCTTATATATTTCCTTGTAATCATGAGAATATGTGTGAACAGCAATGCACATATTATTTTTATATAATTCCTGAAAAACTTCAGAATTTTCATCTGCTAAAGCTCCAATTATAAAGAAAGTCCCTCTCACATTATTTTCCTTCAAAATTTGAACTATTTTTTTTGTATTATTTATTGAAGGGCCATCATCAAAAGTTAAATATACAGCTTTAGGATATACTTTCTCATTATATCTGATTTTATTTTCTTTATCTTTATTCCTAAATATAGGTAATCCTGAAGCAAAATTATAACTAAAACACATATTTAAAATTATAATAAGTATCAGAATTATTGATTTTCCCCTAAATTTAGCCATACATAGCACCCTCTTTATTTATTCCTACATAACTATAATGTACTTTTTCTTTTAAAATAACTCAATGTAATTTAATGAATTTAAACAAGATAAGGGGACGGTTCTCAATTTTTACTAAGAAAAAAATTGAGAACCGTCCCCTAAAAAATAAAAAGCCTTACGGCTTTTTAAAGTTTTTTCTGAAGCGACATAGCTAAAGAAAAATATTTTATTGATTCTTTTACTGAATCCATCTCATGATACATTTTACCCATTTCCATATATCTATCATAAACTTCTTTTTTACTGCCAAATTTAGCAAGAGAATCAAGAGATAAATTCATATACATTTCAGCCGAAATCAAATTATTTCGTTCTAATAAAATCTTAGATTTTAAATAATATGCTTTTTCAATAAATCTAATATTATCTAAATTTATTGCACGATTCAACACATCATCACTTAACTCTTGAGCTACTTCTATAGCTTTATTATCTACAAGTTCAGAAGTACATGTAAGCATAAACTCAACTAATTTCTCCTGATTATCCTTAGGATATATTTCAACCGCTTTCTTAACATACTCCACAGCCTTATCCTTTACATCTGTTTGGAACATAGCAGAAGCAAAATTATATATAGCTGTAGATTTATGTTCACTATTATCTTTATACATGTCATAAGCCTTAGCTTCATATTCTTCAAACTTACCTGTATCCAACTTTAGAGAAAGAATCGCCATCATATGATACATTTTAGCCTTTTTAAGTTCATCCTCTACATATTCAAATAAATCATTTAGCTTTCTCGCAACTTCATAAGCACTATTATACTCATGAAGTGTATTATACGCTGATGCTTCATAATATATAATATCTGCAAGCATATTAAAATCTTTATCTTTACCATCCACTAAGTTTCTTCTTACATTCCTAAAGTAATTAATAGCTTGATAGTATTCTTTATTCTTATAAAAATATCTTGCAATATCCATATAATATATAGATTTTTTATTTTCAACAGTAGCATTATTACTCAGGTCATAATATCTTCCTATATTTTCTTGTATATCTTTAATCTCACTATTTTCTAACATATACTCAAATATTAAGTGCATAATGTGTAAAGCAAGATTATAATAACTATATCGCTCTGCTAATTCCAAATTATATTGCAGTTCAACTAGATATTCCTCGCTTTTATTGTTGTCCAATAAATTCATTATGTTTACATTAATTTGTTCTTCTACATCCTGTTTTAAATAGGTAATATCTAACTCTAATTTTTGTGAAATAAATTCTAAAACCCAATCCTCAGGATTAACTTTTCCATTTTCTATACAACTAAGTTTTGAAACAGAAATTTCATTTTCGCATACATCTTTTAATGTATATCCTTTATAAATTCTTGCTCTTTTTATCTTTTCTCCAACAGATAAAACTTCCATGTGCATCACCCATCCAATATTACACTATTTCAAAACCCCTAATCTTTTAAATGCTTCAACACCTTCATTTAAATATTTAGCAGCTTCTTTATCTTTTCCATTATCCACATAAAATTTACCAACTAAAATAGAAATCTCTGCATACTCGTCAGTAAGTTCCATATTTCTTGCATATTCTAATGCTAGTATCAAGGTATTTTCTGCTTCTGCTAAATCTTCTTCAAGTATATCCACTCTATACTTTAGAAGATAATAGTTAAGCAAAGCTAACTTACCTCCATTTTCAGTGTTGTCCAATATTTCCTTCAAAATTTCTTTAGATCTATCAAGATCCTTTAATTTAATGTAGTTCTCGCATATATTAATAAGAGTTTCTATATATTTTGAATCTCTATATTGTTTTCTTAATTTTTTAGCCTTATGATAATGTTCAAAGGATTCTTCTAAATTGTCAAATTCAGAAAATAATTTTCCTAAGTTATTCTCAATATGAGATACATATTTCAAATCATCAATCTCTTTAAACAGCTTTAAAGCTTCATTAGAATATTTTATTGCTTTATCCATCTCTCCTTTTTTACTATATTCTTCTGATAATAATAAAAGAGATTTAGCATATTCTTGTTTATTATCAACTTTTTTTAATTTAGCATTAGCTAGATATGAATAATTTATAGCCTTTTCTATATCTTCTAACTTAAAATATGTGTTAGCAATATAATAATAAATTTGTCCGATTAAAAAATCATTGACCAAATTATTATCACTGTACACCTTTTCTGCCTGTTGAAAATAACTACATGCAGCATGATATGCCTGCATATCTAATGTAATTGTCCCAAGCTTTAAAAACGTATTTATAATATCCTCAAATCTATTTTCCTTTATAAATATTACATTAGCAGATAAAAGATATTGTTGAGCTAGTCCTAACTCTCCTTTTAATGTATATATTTCTCCTCTTAAAAATAAGTTTTTAGCTTTTCTGTATTCTAATTTAAATTTTTCTGCATAATACAGAGCATTATCTATATACTGTTCTCCTAAACTTAATTCATAATTTAATATATGTGATTCTGCAATATTTTGAAAATAAATAGATATCTTCTCAGCTTGAGTCTCTTCCGATTCCATAAGATATTCTACAGAAATGTTAAGTGTACTTGCTAAATACTCTAACAAATCCATACTTGGATTCGACTTACCTGATTCAACCAAGCTTATTTGTCCCGGAGTTATTCTATCCCCTGCTAAATCCTTCAATGTCATATTTAATTCTTTTCTTCTTCTCTTAATTTTTTCTCCTAAAGACAATATTTCCATAAATACCTCTTCCTTTGCCAAAATATAATTAATACATTTAATAACATTTAATAATTCAGTAAATAATAAGTTCATTATAACATATTTCATTTATATTCTGCAAAAAAAATAGTGTATATTTTGAAAACAATTAAAAAAAAATAAAGGAATTCAAAATTTTACAATATATTGAATTCCCCTCATTTTTATCTAATATCTATCTCATCCAATTCATAAAAGTATCATATGCATCTTCTGCTGTATTTAACATGTTTCTGCTGCCTCTTCTTAGTCTCTTTCTTGTGCTTCTATTCATTTGTGGCACCAATAACATACCCGCAGTTACTCCAATAATGGCACCTGTAGTCATACCTCTTATAAATTTTGCCTTCATTTATTCACACCCCTTATTTTAGTTTGCAGTTTACAGTTAGTAGGTCATAGTTAATTAAAAGTTTATGTATTAATAGCATTATTAACTCTCCTCTGTTAACTACTTTTACCTATATGTTGTGCAAATTTTAAAATATTAAACATTATTTATAAGATAATAAATCAGTTCATCTTTTAATTTACCATCCATTTTCTTTATATAATCTATTAAAAAACTATTCTCTTCCTTCGTAAGCTTTTTCAATTTTTCAATTTCCTCTTTAATAGTATTTCTTTCTTCTCTTAAAACAGTATCCTCTAATCCATCTTCCTCAACAATTATATTTGATGCAGTCTCAAGTCCTACTATTTCTATCATTTTTTCTTTTAAAGCTTCATTTTTAACCTTTAATTCTTTACTCTTTAATAACTTTTTAGTTTCCCCTTTAAGCGGTACATTTATTGCCTTTTTAGCAAATTCATCAACAATTTCATTATATAAATCTCCAGTATGGCTATCTACTTTAACAAAAGTTACATTTACATCATTCGACTTAGTTAGACAGTTAAAATCCTCGTAATATTTTTTCGACGATTCTTCCTTTCTTTCCCAAAAACCTGTAGCATGGTAACACACTCCAACATAATCATGAATTATAATTAAATCATTTATACCATTGTCTCTTGCATATTCTAAAGCCTTAATAGATCCTTTAAGTTCACCAGCTATCTGTCTTATAGCCTTGCTTGCATTATCTTCTGAAGCACCGTTTTCAATGTGAAGAATAACATCATTCTTTACAACTACTAAACCATAAGAATATTTTTCTGTAGCAATATTATAACTACCATCAATATACGCCTGTATTTTATCAAGAGGATACTCATCTACTCCTTTTTTAAGAAATCCACTTCCCATATTTAAATATTCATCTGCTTCTTCCATAGAAGTAAAACTCTTGTATTTAGCGCCCTTAACACCTTTAACATATTTTAAACACTCGTTCCAAGAATAAACTATCTTATCTTCAACCTTTGTATTATTCTCAAAATCGAATCCTTCCTTAATAGCATATATCTTCTTTGCCATAGTTCATCTTCTCCTAAACTTTCTAAACTTATTTTCTTTTTCTCTTCTTTTTTCTATGTATCACTTTTTTAGAGACTACAAATATTCCACTTAAAACACTTATAGCTTTTTTCCTTCCTATCACACTATAAGAAAATTCTTTTATTTCCCTAGCCTTAGTTATAATATCATCTTTGCCCTGCCAATGCTCTAAAATAATATACTCTGGTATATCCTCTATAATCTTATCCAAAACAAAAAAGACTATTCCAGCATCATCAAATTGCCCTATAATAGGTATAGAATCTGGTAAAATATCTAAAGGCAGCGCTAGATAACCAACTGCTGCACCAATTAAAGCCTTTGTTTTAGGTTTAATTCTATTATCTTTCATAAGTCTATATAAAAGAACTATTATATCTGGGATAAGCATAGCATATTTTGCAAAATCCTTATATTCTTCTGGAAACTTATCCTCTACTTCTTCTCTTATCTTCGAGTAAGTGTCCTCTGTTTTATTTACAATCATTATTTCACTCTTACCAGACACTTCTTTATCACAAGAATTCTTACTTTCATCATTACTATTTTCCTGTCCTCTGCCTTCTGCATTTTTACTTATTTTATCTTTAAGTTCGTCTAAAGATACAGCTTTTTTAGCTTCAGAATAAATTAGATTTTCAATTTCAACCTCTAATTCACCTTTTAATGCAGTAATACTTCTGATAGTAAATTCTACAGCTGGTATGTATTTTGATAATAAAGTGAAATTTAAATATATTGTATCCTTCTCTATACTTATTCCCATACTTTTAAAATTCTTCAGAAGCTTTTTAAGCGCAAAATTTACGATTTTCACCCATATAGGTATTTTAGCCACTTTAAGATTAAATAACCTGAACTTTAATATATTATTTTCTACACTTCCAAAACCAAGAGCTGCAGAAAAACCTATTCTTAATCCTTTAGTATAATAACCTTCTACTTTTAACAATTCATTTATTTCAATCTTTTCTATTTTTAACCCATCAACCTGCACATTCTCCGCTATCATTCCCAGCAGGTCTTTTTCCGTCAATTTAACCCTTATATCAGAAATATTCATATATCTTTTGTTCCTAAAGTGTTTATTCTAAACGCTTAAGAACATCTCCCCCCCAACTTAGAATAATTTAGCAATTCAAGTAAAGTATACACAATAATTTAAATTAACACAATAAATCTTTTCCTATACCCTTTTTACATAAATTACTTTAGCAAATTTTATGATTTTTATTAGACATCCATTTATAAATTTATTATAATGAAAACCTAGGTTGACATAATAAATTTAAAATATATTGAAACTTATACTATATTAGGAAGGATGATTGGGTGAATAAAAGAAAAAACAAATATATCTTGATTCCAATAATTACAGCTATAGTATCTATTGTACTTATTATAATCACTACCATAACCTATAAATCTTCAGGTTCAAAATCTTATACAGAATTTATGAATGATGTGAAAAGCAATAAGATTTCAGTAGTATATTATACAAATTCTCCAAATCTTAAGGTTAAACTTAATGATGGAAGCATTTATGAAACTGATAATCCTAGAAGTGATAAGTTCAAAGAAACTCTTCTAAGTGATGGAGTAAAGGTTTCTGAACAATCTTATGTTTCTCCTATTGAGATTATACCTTTTGTTCTTTTGGGTGTTTCTGTAATAGCTATTCTTGTAATGGCTTTAAAAAATTCAAAGGTAGCTTCAAAAGGTCTTCGTTCTGTTGATTCTTTAGATACAAGTGCAGTAGAAGACATTGGTTATACTTTCGAAAATGTTGCTGGAAATGAAGAAGCAAAAGAAAGCGTTAAAGATATAGTAGATTTTCTTAAAAATCCTGAAAAATATAATGCTTATGGTGCACGTATGCCAAAAGGAATTATATTACACGGTGAACCTGGAACTGGTAAAACCCTACTGGCTAAATCTATTGCTGGTGAAGCTGGAGTTCCTTTTTATGCCATGTCTGGTTCAGATTTTATACAAGTGTATGTAGGGGTTGGTGCTAGTAGAATAAGACAATTATTTAAAAAAGCTAAAACTCACGGAAAAGCAGTAATATTCATTGATGAAATTGATGCCATAGGAAAAAAGAGAAGCAGTTCTGCTGGAAGCGGTGGTTCTGATGAAAGAGATCAAACATTAAATGCTCTTCTTACAGAAATGTCAGGCTTTAATGAAAAAGATGGTATTGTTGTAATGGCTGCTACAAATAGATTAGACATGCTTGATGCAGCATTACTAAGACCTGGTAGATTTGACAGACACATAGAAGTTGCTCTTCCCGACGTAGCTGCAAGAGAAAAAATATTATCACTACATCTTAAAAATAAACCTGCTAAAGATATTGATATAAAAGAATGGGCACAAAAAACCTCATTATTCTCAGGAGCAAAGCTTGAACACTTAGTCAATGAAGCCGCAATTCTTGCCTGCAAAGAAAATAGTGATCATATAGAAAATAACCACTTTGATACAGCCTTTTCTATAGTTTTAGCAGGATATGAAAAATTAAACAGAGATCATATAAAAGATATAGATAAGAAAATCACTGCTTATCACGAAGCTGGACATGCTTTAGTATCTGCAAAGTTCCTTCCAGAAGAGAAGGTTTCCAAAGTTACTATTATTCCAAGTACAAAAGGTGCTGGTGGTTATACTTTAAGTATCCCACAAGACCAAATGTATCAAAATAAGGATTATTTGAAAAAAAGAATAATGGTACTTCTTGGCGGAAGAGCTGCCGAAGAAATCATTTTTGGAAAAGATAAAATAACTACTGGTGCATACAGCGACTTAAAACACTCAACAAATATAATTACTAATATGGTTACCTCTTATGGAATGGGAGACTCTTTAGGCTTATTAACTCTTTCAGAAATAGGAGATCTATCCACATCAAATAAACAGGATATTGTAAAAGAGTGCAAAAATATTGTTAATACTTTATATGATGATGTTAAAAATCTTCTTTGTGAAAATAAAGAAATTTTAGAAGAGTTGTCAAAACAACTTATAGAAAAAGAAACCTTATACAGTTCAGATATTGATGAAATAGTTAACAATTGATACTACATTTAAAATAATAAAAGAAAAGACCCTAAATATAGATAAATTCTATATCTAGGGTCTTTTTATGTTCTTTTTTCATTTAAGTTTTTCTGTAAGAAAAAATTCATTCATTATCAATTATTCACTTAATAAATTTACTTTCTACTATTAAAGATACTAATATCCCACCTATTACTCCTCCTAAGTGTCCAAAATTATCAATATTAGGCAGAGTAAGTCCAATAAATATATTTATTCCTATAACTGAAAGTATATTTGTAACCATACCTTTTCCAATTCTATCTCGCATTTTAAATGCAAAAACTAAGGCTGCACCAAGAAGTCCAAATATAGCACCTGAAGCTCCTATTGAAACTCCTTCTGAAAATAAATAGCTAAAAATTGAAGAAACAATCCCTGCTGCAAAATATATTATTATATATTTAATCTTTCCATAAACCTTTTCTACTAAAGGTCCTAAAGCATATAAACTATACATATTTAATACTAAATGCACAAGTCCACCATGTAAAAACATAGCTGTAACAAGTCTATAATATTCACCTCTACTTATAAGCTCATTAACTTTAGCACCAAAATATATCAAAACTCTAATATCACTATCTAATATATTACGCGAAAAAATAGCTGTTATTATGTACATAAGCACATTAATACTAATCAAAGAAATAGTTATTATAGATTTCTTATCTTTTCTTTTTTCACTTTCCACCTTTTCATTATACTGTAGTATACTGTACATCTGAGCACCAAATTCTTCTAATTCTTGCGGACAATACACTAATTTATTTTTTTCTTCATCGACTATTATAATTTTATTTATATCCTTATCTTGAACTTTGATTTCTTCCTTTTCATTCTCTTTATTTAACACAAGTACTTTAATTAATTCTTGTTGACTCTCATTTGTATCTACATTACTAATATTATCTTTATTCAAAAAAACCAAACATCGATTTATTCCATTTTTCTCTTTTTGTATTCCCCAAAAAGTATTCCTACCATCTTTTGAACTTAATTCTGTAATATTATATTCATAATGTCTAGACATCATATCTATAAGAAACTTACTAAACTCTTCTTTTTTCATACTCTATCCTCCAACATTCTTATGGTATATGTAAAGAAAAAATTACAGTTATAAACACTTTATTTCCATAAGTATCTATAACTGTAAATTTAATTTCTGTCATTGTTATTTTCACACTACAGATTCAATAACAACATCACTATGCTTCAACAAATCAATCTCATAAAAAGGTATTCCTTTTCGCGTTTCTATCTCATATAAAACTCTTATAATAGGTCTGTCTGGAAATCCTTTATTTTGCTTTATTACGTATCCCTCTATACTATTTGAAAGTCTAACACAGCAACCTAGGGGATAAATGGCAAAAGTATCTTTAAAATTTTGTACCATATCTACATCAAACATTTTTCCGCTTCCCGCCAAAATCATCTCATATGCTTCATTGGGACTGAATTTATTTCTATAGCTCCTATCATTACTAATGGCATCATAAACATCGCATATAGAAACTACTTTACCATATTTTGAAATTTGATTTCCTGATAAACCATATGGGTATCCACTACCATCAACTCTCTCATGATGTTGTTCTACTGCCTTAAGTATATCCGTTGGTATTTGTATATTATTTTCTAATATTTTTCTACCATATATAGGGTGCTTCTTTATTTCTAAAAATTCTTTATCTGTTAAAGAACCTTTTTTATTAATAATCTTACTAGATATTTTAGTCTTACCAATGTCATGAAGTATTGCGCTAATTCCTAATCCCTTTAATTCACACTCACTAAAATTCATAGATACCCCTAAAAAAGCGGACATAATACCTGTATCTAAGCAGTGTACATATGTGTAATTATCATATGTCTGTATATCATATAAGCTTTTATTTACATCGCCTGCATCAATTATATATTCTATTAGATTTTCTACAATTCTAAAGGAATCTCTAGTTTCCGCCTTATTAGCCGCATGAATGTTCTTAATTATTTTAGCCATATTCTTCATAGCAACCTGTTTTAACTTAACAAGACGTTCATCTTCCATCATAACATCATCTAATCTTTCGTCCTCTATATAAACATATAACACACCTAATGTTTTAAGCTTTGATATATATTGTTCACTTAATTGTACTCCTGCTCTTAAAAGAACCCCTCCATCATTGGTAAGAATACTCTTTCCTAAAACCTCTTTCTCTTTAACCCTATTTATAAATTCAAGTCTCATATTACACCTCATAGTAACCCTGTATTTCCGTTTTTAATACATCAATTACTTCTATTATATTACAATTTATTAAACATTTCATTAATTTCCTGCATATTTTTTAACATTTGGAAATACTTTTTGGTATAAATATGGTTAAACTTAAATTCATATTAAATTCGTTTTTTATTTATCCAGCATATCTAAAAGTTCATTAAATCTATTTATTGTATCCTCTATTGGCTTTGAAGTTGTCATGTCGACTCCTGCTTTTTTAAGGATATTTATAGGATAATCTGCTCCTCCACTCTTTAAGAAACCTTTATATTTTTCTACAGCACTTTTGCCTTCCTGTACAATATTTTTAACAAAAGAATTTGCTGCTGAATATCCTGTCGCATATTGATATACATAAAAATCTCTATAGAAATGTGGAATTCTAGACCATTCCATATCGATCTCTTTATCTATAATCATATCTTTTCCAAAATATTTAACATTTAAATCGTGATATATGCTGCATAAATCTTCAGAAGTCAGAGGCTCACCATTATCAATCTTCTCATGAGTAATCTTCTCAAATTCAGCAAACATTATCTGTCTAAACACAGTCGTTCTAATTTGCTCAAGTTGAGTATTTATAAGATATAATCTCTTTTTTTCATCCTTCTCATTATCTATAAGATAATTTATAAGTAAACACTCATTTACTGTAGAAGCCACTTCTGCACAGAATAAAGTATAATCAGCATATACATATGGCTGTTCCTTTCTTGAATAATATGAGTGTATAGAGTGTCCCATTTCATGAGCAAGAGTTGATACATCATTTAATTCATAATTATAGTTTAAAAGTACATAAGGCATTGTATCATAGCATCCCCATGAATAAGCTCCTGTTCTTTTACCCTTGTTTTCATATATATCTATCCACTTTTTCTCTATTCCTTCATTAAATATCTTTAAATACTCTTCTCCTAATGGCTTAATAGCTTCTTTTACTGTTTTAACTCCTTCGTCAAATTCAATATGAGTCTTTGGTGTATCTATTACAGGCACATACAAATCATACATATGAATTTCGTCTAACCCCAATAATTTTTTCTTTACTCTTACATATCTATGAAGACTTTCTATATTCTTATTTATAGTCTCAATAGCATTTTCATAAACCCTTACTGGAATATCATTTGGCTCCAAAGAACTTTCTATAGAATTTCTGTATTTACGAGTTTTTGACATAAAAGAAAAATTCTTTATAGATGAAGTAAGCGATGAAGCTAAGGTATTTTTATATTTTTCATAAGTTCCAAATAAAGCTTTGAATGCAGCCTCTCTAACCTTTCTATCTTTAGATTTTATATACTTTGAATAGTTTCCTTCTGTTAACTCTACTTCATTTCCTTCTTCATCTTTAATATTAGGAAAAGTCATATCTGCATTTGATAACATACTAAAAATATTACTTGGTGCATTTAAGCAATCAGATACTGATGCCATAAGCTCTTCCATCTCGCCGCTTAATGTATGAGGTTTTCTCTTTAATATTTTTTTAAGCATAAACTCATACATTTTAAGTTCAGGCAGCTCTTCAATTGCCTTTTCAATTGTTCCTTCTTCATAAGATAATATTTCTGGAACAAAAAATGATCCTGCAGCCATAAGTTCAGCTAAATATGTTTCAATCTTACTCTTTAATGCTTGAAAGGTTGTATTGGTAGTATCCTCATCTGATCTTAAGAAAGCATAAACAGTTAGTCTATCTGCAAGTCTTGATATCTCTTCATCTAGCTTTAGAAAAGCAAGCAGCTCTTTAGCATCATTTAGTTTTCCCTTAAACGCTCTAAGCTTTGGAGTAGTTTCTTTAAGTCTTAAAAAATCCTTTTCCCACTCTTCAATACCTGAATAAACCTTTTCTATATCCCACTTATACTCATTTGAAATTTCTTCTCTCTTTTTAACTATCCTTACATCACTCACAATATCACACCCCAATCTTTTAAAGGTATTCTTCTTTTTTCTTTTCTGCCTCTTCAAAAGCATTCTTTATTTCTACGCTGATAAGCTCGCAAACATCAGTTAGCTTTTCTTTCATATCACTATGCTCCTCAATATAGTCAAACTCAACAATCCATGTTGGATTATATTCATCATCCTTCTCTTCTATTCCATATCCCTTCTCTTCAAAGGCTTCTAAATTAAATAAATCATATATAGCAGTATACTGCCACTCTTCAACATCTTCTTTAGTATCAAAATATAAATTTATTTTATCCTCTTTGTAAAAAAACTTAGTTACATATTCAGCTCCTTCTAAAACATCATAGCTTCCAAGTTCTCCTACAAATTTATTATCCTTGTCTACTTCCATAAGTACTAATGATGAAAATTCCATTTTATTATCCCTACCTTTTCAAATTATTTTTTACTTACTTTCCATTTTTCAATTTCTTTTCTTTCATTTAAAGGTTGATTCATTCTACATTCTTCACAAATACACCTTAATTTAATCTCCTTTTCTATAAAGGTGAATCCTGTTTTACTCTTTATTATTTCTTCAACTTGTATCATAGGACAGTCAATCTGTACTTCTTTATGACACAAATGGCAAAATATCGTATGCTTGTGGCACTTGTTTTTTAATATGTAATTATATTTTCCTTCACCTACATCAAACTTATTCAATATATCTTTTTCTTCCAGCAAATCAAAGGTTCTATAAACTGTAGATAAATCCACCTTTTGTCCTTTCTCTTTACATTTCTCAAAAATATATTCCGCAGTAACTGATGCTTCACTTTCCTCTAAAACTTTCATTATAGCTATTCTATTTTTAGTACTTCTTATATTATTTTCCTTTAAAATCATTTCTATATTCATATTACCACCTTAGAATAGTTTTACCACAATTATAACATAAAAAAGCCAATAGAACATTTAGATTTCACGTTCCACTGGCCGTAGTTATCACATTAAATAGCTGTTTCTTTAGTTTTGTTCCACTCTAAAAATTGTATTTCCTGGGCAACAACCTGACTTATATATCTCTTCACTCCATCTTTACCTTCATAGGAAATCATCTGAAGTCTTCCGATTACACTAATAAGATTTCCTTTCTTTGTATGCTTAGCTAACTTCTCAGCATTTCTTTCCCACGCAACTACTGGAATAAAATCTGTTACCCTTTCACCTTTTTCATTAAGAAATGGTCTATCAACTGCTAAAGTAAAATTGGTAACATTTTTGTCATTTTCCTTTATATGTTTTAGTTCTATATCTTTTGTAAGCCTGCCTATAAACAAAACCTTATTCATATATATTCCTCCAATAAACTGTAATTTTTATTTTAAATTATAACCATATAAATTTTTATTAATCAGCAGGATTTTAAATTTATAGAAATATCATCTTAAGCCCAAATAAAATCAAAATAATTCCTCCAACATAATCCGCATACTTTGCAACAACTTTAATTTTTCTCAAATATTTTGAAATAACAAAAGCAAAACCTGACATAATAAGAGAAACTAAACCTATAAATAAAGTATATTTAAGCAATAACAACTTGTTAGCTATATTGTTAAAAACCGTAAACCCAACAACTGCTGCATCTATACTTACAGAAATACCAAGAATAAAATACATTTTTTTATCTAAAAGAATATTTTCATCCTTTTCTTCTAAGCCTTCTTTTAACATAAGTGCTCCTACAACAGCTATTATTACTCCACCTATAACCTTTGGCAAAGCCAATACATATGTAGTAAATAAAAATCCTGCATAAGCACCTATAAAAGCAAAAAGAAATTGAAAAAATCCAAAAGATGTAGAAAACCAAAGTTTATTTTTAAATTTTATTCCTTTATTTATGCCTATACTTAAAGCTACTCCAAAAGCATCTAATGCTAAGGCTAAAGCTATTATTAACAGTGAATACAGATCCATAAAACTTTCTCCTTGTAATATACAAAATATATACATATATTATGAAAAATTCTTTTGGATTATTCATATCTAGTAATTTTATCTATTGTCATCAGCATAAATTTGCACCTCATATGTTCCTGCTTCTGTAAAAGTTAAATATATCTTAGCTGTTACCTTCTCTGTAATTTCACCTAAATCATATTCTTCATTTTTATTTGCTTGAATTTCAGTATAGTCTTGCTTATTTTTATTCTTTGAAACTATTACACCAGTATTATTATTTAAATTTAGCATTAGATGTGCGTTATGAAATCCTAACTTGTTAATCACCTTTTCTGATACATTAATAAATACTGTTTCTCCACTCTTTACATTTAAAGTAATTTTTCCTTTCATATCTTTAGAATCATTACTACCTTCCACTATTTCACCAGTTAAGTTAATTGGATCTACTCCTTTTTTATTTATAGTAACCTTCTCTTTTACTTTTATAAGTTCAGGAAGTTCACCATCAATAACTATATCTACAAATTCTCCGTCAGCAGAATCTAAAGTTACTTTCTTATCTACAATACCCTTTGGTAAATTATATTCTCCCCCTTTTAATTTAATTACCTGTCCCTCATCAGCAGCCTTTATTGCCTCATTTATCTCTGAATATGTATATTTATCTCCATCTCCAACGTCAACTTCTCTTTCCACTACAATTGTTGTAGTTAACGAATTTGATATCTGTTTTGCAAATACTTTTGTTGAACAATTTAGTACAGCCAGTGCTGCACCCATTAATACTATAATCTTAAAAATTTTATTTCTTATCATCTTATTATCCTCCTACTATTCTTTATAGTTTTCAGCATAAACTCTCAGATTGTATGCACCTTTTTTCTTGAAAATAACACTTACAGTATAAGTTTTATCATTCTTCACCTTACTTTCCTTTATAATTTGATATTTGCCTTTATAACCCTTAAGCTCTTTATCTTTATAAATTAAAGTAATATCATTTTCTGATATATCCTTATCAGATTTTTTCCACTCCATCACATAAGCTACATTTTCTACAGCGTCAGTATTATTTTTCAATTTAGAAAAGATAGTGATATTCATCTTTCCTCCTGTAGTATTTATTGAATTTACATTATTCCACGAAAGGATAATAGGTCTATCACATTCTTCATCTACATTATTTTTAAATGTATCTACTGCTTCCTTATTCTTTAAGGTTTTATCAAAATCATAGTTAAAGACTATAATACTTAAGAATACAACTAACAAAAGACATAAAAAACTTACTATAACTTTAGTGTTTTTCATCTTAACACCTCATTCTTAAAGCTCATTCACTTTACATCATATCCCTTTTTTTATAATTTAAACCATATAATTATCTTTATTTCCAATTTTAGATGTTCTATATTGCTTTTATAAAATATATATTAGAATAAAGATTTTTTTTCACAATAGGGGTGATATAATTAATGAGAGTAAAGAAAGCAATAATACCTGCAGCAGGATTAGGTACAAGATTCTTGCCTGCAACCAAAGCGCAACCTAAAGAAATGCTCCCTATAGTTGATAAACCTACCATTCAATATATAATTGAAGAAGCTGTAGCATCTGATATAGAAGAAATATTAATTATAACTGGAAGAAATAAGAGAGCAATAGAAGACCATTTTGATAAATCTATAGAACTTGAATATCAGCTACACCAAAATAATAAAACTGAATTACTAGAGTTGGTAAAAAACATATCCAATATAGTAAACATCCATTATATAAGACAAAAAGAACCAAGGGGACTTGGCCATGCCATAAGCTGTGCTAAAACCTTTGTAGGAAACGAACCTTTTGCTGTTATGCTTGGAGATGATATAGTTGACAATGAAGTTCCCTGCTTAAAACAATTAATAGATTGCTTTAATGAATATAAAACAAGTATTATAGGAGTACAGCCTGTTCATGAAAAAGATGTATATAAATATGGAATAGTAAATGGACTGCATATAGAAGATAAAGTTTATAAAGTTAAAGACCTTGTAGAAAAGCCAAGTATAGATGAGGCTCCATCAAATATAGCAATACTAGGAAGATATATAATAACACCTGAAATATTTAACATATTAGATCACACTAAGCCAGGAAAAGGTGGAGAAATTCAACTTACCGATGCTCTTAGAACCTTAATCTCAAAAGAAGCTATGTATGCTTATACTTTTGAAGGAAGAAGATATGACGTAGGAGATAAATTAGGGTTTTTGCAGGCTACTGTAGAATTTGCCCTAAGAAAAGAAGAGCTGCAAAAGCCTTTTATAGAATATTTGGGGAAATTACTCGATGATCCTCAATTTAAAAAACTCTACTCTGAACTAGAATAAAAAATAATCCAGCAGAACTTCAATGTTCTACTGGATTTATTTTTATATTTTTATATAAAAATTGTGACCTGACCCCAAATTTCTCTTATTTAACTACTATCTTCATCACTGCTCCTGCAGTTAAAGATTTTCCAGCTTTACTTTTTATCTTATCATTTACAATGAAATAATATGTCTGATTTTCTTTAAAACCTTCTTTTAAATTTACAACTACTTTATTTTCCTTATCTAAAGTAAATTCCACAGGAACTTTTTCAATACTACCTTCTGCAACTAATTCTATATTTTCATTATTTACAGTGTTTGCATCTATCTCTTGATTAAATGTTATAGATATAGTTTTATCATTTTTATCTTTTACAATCTCTTTTAATTCTTTGCTGTTAAGTTTAAATAACTTTCCATCCTCATTTATATTAGATAGAAGTAATGCTGCTGTCTCAAAAGAATCCTTGGTAGACGTCTCAAAATCTGGAGTAATACCTTTATGCTGAATTACATTTCCCTTAGGAGAGAAAAACTTAGACGTTGTAATCTTAATAAAACTTCCATCACTCAAAGGAAACATATTTTGAGCAACCCCTTTTCCATAAGTAGTTTTACCTATGAAAAAGGCTTTTCCATAATCCTTCACTGCTGCTGATAAAATTTCAGAAGCACTGGCACTGTATTCATTTACAAGGAATATTATAGGCTTTTCTACAATTTTATTATGATCATACCCATAATAAGTATAAGTTCTTTCAGCATTATCCTTCATTACAACTACAGGCTTGTGCCCAACAAAATGTCCTCCAATATCAAGGGCTTGAGTTACATATCCTCCCCCATTAAATCTTAAATCTATTATATAACTCTTTACGTTTTCCTCTTCTAGTTTATTTAAACTATTTAAAAATTCATCTCCTGTTTTTTCTCCAAAAGAAGAAATTCTTATATATCCTATATCATTCTTTAAGACTTCATTAATTACTGTTGGATTAGTTATAACTCCTCTTGTAACCTGAAAGTTTAAAAGTTTTGATTCTCTTTTTACTACAAGCTGAATCTTAGTTCCTTCTTCCCCTCTTAAATATTTAGAGGCTTCTTCTGAAGATTTTCCTTGAAGAGTATTTCCATCTACCTTTATTATGATGTCACCAGATTGAAGTCCCGCTTCTTCTGCTGGTGAATTTCCAATAGTAGATAAAACCTTAACCCCTTCATCCACTATATCTAAATAAATACCTATGCCGCAGAACTTATTATCTATAATATTTACAAAGCTCTCATATTCTTCTTTTGTAAAATAGCTTGAGTAAGGATCATCTAAAGCTTCAATCATTTCAGAAACAGATTTTGAATCCTCAATTTTGTCACTTACGTCTTCTATATAGTAGTTATTTATTAAGGCTCTTGCTTGTGTTAAAGTTGTAAAAGCTTCTGTCTCTGTTGAAACTTCTACTACCTGACCCTGCTCTGCAATCTTATCTGCAGCAGAAACATTTACATAAGAAAAGTTTAATGCATATATTAATGATACTAAAAATAAGAAAAGCGTGTTCATCTTATTATTAATTTTTTTACTTTTAAATAAATTCATGTTTTTCACCTACTGTTCTCATAAAATTAGAACTGCCCTCTTTTTGAAGGCAGTTCCTTAAATATATTAATTTCAAAGTTCTATTCAATAGAAGTTATTTCTAGAGCATCCTCTGCTCCTTGGCTTCCTGTATCCTTATCAGAGTAAGTTATCTTACCGTTACTTGCAGTTACATCCTTTACAATCTTAGGTACAGTAGTCATAGTTGCTCCTTTATTTTCAGTAAAATCATCTAATGAGAATGCTTTATTATTGATATTTGCATCCATAAATGCTTTTTTTACTTCTTCATAATCAACATATTTTTTTGTATCATCATGAAAAGCGTATAGACCATTCTTTGAGAATAATCTTTTGTAATCATCGTATAATGCATCAGAACCATTAATATTATAGTTCATAAAAGATTTTACTAGGGCTTGTCTATCAAATTCATATACAGTACCTGTACTCTTATCTTTAATTAAGTACGCATCTGTCTTGGCATTAGCCTTTGCACCCATTCCTAACGCAACACATCCAGCTATAGCCAAAGTAGCTAAAACCTTTACTCTTTTTTTCATGAAACCATCCCTCCATAACTTTAAGCATAAGTATCTTTTTATTTTTTCATAAATTAGATATTCAATATCTATTAATAAATAACCCAAACCTAATCAAAGTTCGCAGGAAATCTCACAAACTAGGATCTTTGATATTGGTTCCTATTTCTTTAAAGCAACTTTTACATTACTTCTTATTGCATTTTCATCTGTAGTTTGTATAACTCCATGGAATAACTTCTTAGAAGGAACATACTCAAGCTTTTGTCCCATTACTTCTACGGAATATTTAGTAGGATCGTCAGTTTTTAACGTTATAGCTACATATCTATCCATTTCAGTTAAACCACTTTTTATAGTTATAGTTTTCTCTGGTATATTATCGTCTTTTTTTGCCTCATCTTTAGGCGTATCATATATATTAGATTCTGATACTTTTTCACCATCATATACTACATCAACACTTACATCTTTTCCTTTATTCTTCTCTTTAAGTTCTTTAGCAAGTTGATCTGCAACCTTGTCCGCTTGAATTTTATTTGCTTCTGAAGTAATAGTAATTGTAGCTTTTACTACTTTATCTCCAGCTTCAATCTTTGCATTTTGCATGTCTTTTTTTAGACCTTCAGTTATTTCCTTATTAATTGGTTGAGTTACTTCTTTACCATTTTCCTTCTGCTTGCTTTTTCCGCCTCTTAAAGAAGCTATAGTTGCAAACGTACTGCCTACAAGCGCTAATGTAAGTAACGCAACTAATATTCTTTGAGTCTTTTTTCTGCTATTATTGTTCATCTTTCTTCTCATCTCCTGTGGAAATAGTATTCGTCATAGTAAAATTAACTTTCCATTTGCTTAAATTAGCCCTAGCTTTATTTATTTCATTTTTAGAAAACGTAAAGCTGTAAATTCTAGCCTTTAAAGGACTTATTATAACATTATCTAAATAGAATATTCCAGCTGCAGCTATCTCTCCTGTTGCATCTAAAATTGTTATTGGAACTTTTTTCACTCTAATTCCCTTATCATATCCATTACGTATTACTATAGTTACTGATATTCCACCATCATCCGTTTTTACAACTTCGTAAGTGGACATAGTAAATTTTCCTTTTTTAAGCAAAGGAAGACTCTTTAAAAACTTAGTATATTTCTCTTTATTTTCCATAGAAATTTTCTTAGGAAGATTTTCATACTCTACCGTAACAATAGTTTCAGCCTTTAATTTTTTTTCAAAAACAAGCTTTAACTTTGTAAGATCCTGTCCTTCCAAATCCACCTCATCTTTAGAAAAATATATTTTCCAAGGTCTTACTCCATGTGGTGGTATATTTCCCGCTTCTCTCAAATCAAAAAGCTTTCTTGCCAGAATCTTTTCTTCACTATCTACTATAATAAAAGGAACATATTGAAGCATTAAATCCTGCTGAAGACCATTTCTTATGAAAATACTTGTTTCATAGTTGTCTTCCATATCAAATATAAAATCTGTAGTTATATCAACCTCTCCTTCTCTTATAGATGGCAATTCAGAAATTTCATCCTCCAAACATTCTTTTTGGAAATCAGAAAGTCTATCTTCTATCTCAGGATGAATGGAAAGCTTAGTATCAACCACTTTTCTTTCATCATTTGAATTCATTGTCATAGTTTCCCTCCAACTTTTATGAATTTTATCATATTTATAACATTATAAGTATACCATATCTGTCTAATTTATAGAATAATATTTTCTTTCATATTAAGTAACTAAATTGTTAACTTTCTATGATATTTAAATAATGTTTAAACTTACAAGGAAAAGCCCCTGAAAGAATATTTCTTCCCTGGGCTAGTTATAGTTAATACTATATGTTTAAAATTTATGTCAGTTCAAATTTATGGAGTAACATCTGTGATTGCTTTATATACTCCTGTTGTAGATTCTCCAACTGTATTCTTTGTATATACTGCTAAATGAGTTACTCCTGCTGATGGTGTACCTACTACAATATCATACTCATTTGTTCCTACTGCTACTTCTCCTAATTTTGTTCCTTTTGTACTTCCATCTGTTGATGTATATATCACATAATGCGTTACATTTGATACATCTGCTGGTGCTGTCCATGTAATCTTTCCACCAATTTGATTCACACCTGTATCTCCATCTGTAAATTCTACTGCTGATACTTGTGCTGTTGGCACACTTGCTTCAACACTAACTACCTCTTTAGCCTCAATAACTGCACTTTGAATATTCTTACACATAGTCTTACTTCCATTTATGCCAACTGCTATTACTGCTATATATATGCTCTTTTCAGCAGCATCATTATTAGTAAAACGAACTGTACCTGTACGTTTATCAGCTGCAAAAACTGTACCAGCATTTGATAATGTAGGCTGACTACCTTCTTTTACAACTACTTCATAACGTGCTATATTATTTGACTCTGGTGCTTCCCAAGTTACTGTAATTTCACTAGTTACATCATCTATTTTATTTACAGTCACAGGATTCATATTAACTTCTATCTGTTTTACTGTAACATACAATTTCTTTATAGCTGTTTCTGACCCTTTAGTTATAGTAGCAGTTAGTGTAACTCTTTCATCTCTACCTACTGGTCTGTTTACCTTTCCTAGATTAGACCCTACACTAGAAAGTATGGAATTTTTATCAGAAATCCATGTAATATTAACATCATTTCTGAATTTACCTTTTGTTGGTAAAACTATATCTTCTGTTATATTACTCATATTCTCTATTGTAAGCCCATTCTTCTCAGCAAGAACTATTTCCTGATCTGTAGCATTTGCATCTGGCACACCAATGTCAATCATAATTGTCTTCAATCTATCTGCTGCATTATCTATATCTCTTTGAGAAACATTTTTAAAGTTTGTTGCATTCATATGAACTTCTTTAGCCTTAATAACAGCATCATTTAATTTTCTTCTGCTGTCACCATCTAATGTTAATAACACTCCATTAGCTTGATCAATTAAACCCTTCAAAATATCTAAATGTATCCATACCGTAACATATTTTACTTCTGAAATATTTCCTACCTCATCAACAGCTACTATTTGATAATTTGTATTTATATTTGTAGTAGCTGCTTCCAGCTTATCGGTACTCATATATTTAGGAATTCCAGTTCTTGCACTTCTAAATTCTTTACCGATTTTAGCTTTAACAGCTTCATTAATTAAATCTATGCTGTCTATATTTCTAATATCTTTACTTATAATATATAGATCACTATTTTCATCACTAGTAGCTTTGAAAGCTTCTCCAAGATATAACTTAGCTGCATCGCCTACATCAACTCTATCCCATAATGTTACTGTAGGTTTTTTGTTATCTACAATGACTGTATAATCTGAAACTGGAGATGCTCCAACATTATTAGTAATTACAAGTTTGTATTCTATATCTTTATAGTTTGGATCATTTGGCTCCATTCCCTTTGGTGCATTCATAACTTTAGTAGCACCATCACCTTCTAAACGGGTAACTGTCTTATTAGCAATATCAGTACTAGTAAATGGCCATGGTTTTCCACTTAGTGTTGTCCAATTTACTACTTCACCTATTCTACTAACAGGTATTAACCAAGCTGTTTCTCCTCTAGCTGGTGTTGTATTTAACTTAACATCATCATATTTTTTAACCTTTTGCTTAGAAAAACTTGGTTTTTTAGGAAGCATCTCATCGTCCACATCTATAGTTACACCATCACTACATACATATCCTTCTACATCTGGATCCTTACCTCTGTCGTCTGATGAAGCCCATCCCTCAAACTTACCTGCTACATATATATTGTATTTACCTTTTCTAAATGTAGTTCTCTTACTGTCCTTTGTTAATTTTTCATCTCCATGCCATGTGCTTCCAGTAGTTGAATTTCTAACACCTATTTCATCTATTTTATCAAAGTCACTCTTACTTAAATCAAGTTTAGTACTACCATAAAGTATATATACATGATACTTCTCAGGAGATCTTACTTGAGAAGGTACCCATTCCACTATTTCAAAATCTTTTCCGCTTACTCCTATACCTTCATCGTCTCCATCTTCCGCTCTAAGTATAGAAGGTATATCTGCCTGCTTAACTTGTGTTGGTTTACTTTCTGCCTTTCCTTTTCTCATAACTGTAATCCAAATGCTCTTTTGTCCATATTTATCTAATTCTAATCTTTGAACTGTTGCTCTATTATATTTTCCTATCCTAGTTACAGTAGCCTTCCCTAGAGATTTCACACAATCTTCACTATCATAAATATTTATTACATCACCAATATTAAGCTTTCTTGGCTTAGCTGATGGATTGTTGTCAAATACATTTTCCACCTCAATTATATCTGTATTTCTGCCAGGATTGTTGTAAATTCTTATTGTATTAGTTTCATTAAGCTTTTCTGAAGCTAACCAAAGCTCTAACTTAATTTTTCTATTAAATCCAACAATCTCTCCATTATAAGTACGCACACCATTTCTCATAGTCGCTTTTTCAGTATCCCAAATTACAGAAAATTGATGCATTGTATTATCATCCATAATTCCTGAAACTTTCTCAGGTAAATATTCATCTTCTAACTCTGAAATTTCCAAATTGACATCTGAATAATCAACAGTTACCTTAATGTCATCCATTTCTATTATTTTACTTGCAGTTTTACTTTTTCCTATAGCTTCTGCCTTTTCTTTTCCATTTGTATCACTAGGAAGCTTATAAAGCTTTCCTTTACTTGTATAATAAATAAAATTATTTACTATACTAATGTAATCAACTTTCTCATTAGTTAATTTATATTTAGTACCACTTCCATCTGTACTAATCTTATACAGTTTTCCACCGTCCTGATGGTTGCTATAATAAATCCATTTTCCAACTACATTTAAATGGAATCCCTTATCAAACTCTCTAGTTTGTCCTTGTATAGGAATAATGCTTCCAGTACCATCCTTTTTAACTTTACTTAAAACTCCTGTACTAGAAGTATAGTAAACCCAATCTCCCTTAACTTGTATTGAATTTGCCCATTCATCACTTAACTTAGAAACATAGTTTCCACTCCTATTAATTACATAAGGTTTGTGTCTATCATTTATGTTTGTGTAATATATCCATTCTCCACATACATTAATATAAGCTACTTCATCCTTTAATATACTGCTAACTACTTTTCTTTCAGTACCATTTGTTCTTATTTTATACAATCTTCCACCATCTGAATGATTGCTGTAATAAATCCAATCTCCTGATATAGTAACATACGCAGCCATATCATCAGATATTTTTTTTCTTCCAGTACCATCTTTTCTTATTTTGTATAGTTTTCCGCCATCTGAATAGTTACTATAGTATACCCAGTCATTAAAAACATTTATGTATTGAGCCTTATCATTACAGATAGCATTATTAAATACACCATTTGTATCTAGCTTGTACAGTTTACCACTATCTCCTGTATTATTGAAATACAAATATCCATCTCCATCTTCTGTTACATATCCATTGTTATTTATGTTTCCAGCTGTATTACCGTCAAGGTCACTATTTGCAATTCTAAGAGAGTTTTTACGATCATTAGAATTTAAAGTATATAAATTTCCTGTAGCTAAAACAGTTTTGTTACTAGATAAAATTTCAATTTTCTCTACATAACTTGAAGATGCAAACACAATACGGTCACCTATTTTTTTCATACTGTTGCCGTGTTGTACTCTAAAATATTCAGCCCCTTCAATACCTTGTACACTATCTACCGTAACCGTTATAACCTTAGCACTCGAATTAACTGTTACGTCTGCATATACAGCCGGTTCAACCAATTCATATTCTGATATTTTTTTATTCCATTCATATATTAGCTTTTCTCCATTTGGACCAATATAAGTCATTTTATCATAGTGTTTAGGCTTATTTTTACCACTAATATCTATATCCCCAAAGATATTTTTTATCTTTCTAGCAGTAGGTGTATAAGCATAATAAACATCATAATGCTCATTTAGAAGTTCATTTTTTAGTCTAGAATTTTTTGCAAGATAATCTATTGAATATGCTGTATCCTTTAAAATAATCAATCCATCTTCGGAAGGAAGTCCTGCATATACATTTTTTACTATAAAAGAAATTTTATTAGCCTTAACTAATTTTTTACCATGTTTAGACTTGATATCTTTTAAAATTATATAATACTGCTTACCCTGAAGGTAATCAGATATTGGTTTTATAGTTATCTCTTTTTTATCTTCTGATACATGTAAATTCGTGTAAAATTTGCTTCCCTCAGAATCTTCCACATATACATTTGAAGAGTGTATAGTACTTTCATCTAATTCTCTGTTAAATTTTATTTTCCACTCCTTGTCAACTGGAACTCCTTCATTTCTATAGGTTACCTTATAGTCTATTTTTTTATCTTTTTTGTCCTTAGTTGTATATGCCAAAGCTGTTTCCGGCATAACTAAAAAGACTATAAGCAATAATAGAGATATTACCCTATTAAACTGATTTCTTCTCAAAGTTCTCCCCCCTTAATAAATTTAAAAGATAAATTTAAAATATTCATCTTTTTTGGTCATCATTAGTATAAATGATATTTTTCTAATTAAATATAATTTATAATTAAATATAATTAAATATAATTTATAATAATATTATAAATTATATTATTTAGAATGTCCATTAATATACAGTAATTTAAGGTAATTACAATAACATTGCCTCTATATGTGTATATACGTAATAAAATTATAAAAGTTCTATATATTTTTATTATTCTCTTCTTTAATCATAATTGCCATTTTCTTAATTACTCTATTTTTTCTCTTGCAGCAGGCTTGATATTTCATATTTTTAATTTTTGCATAATTCACCATAGCTCCTCTTTCATTTTTGTAAATGTATTCTACTAATTCTCTATCCTTTGCCGGAAGCTTGTCCAGCATGTTACCAAATTCCCAGTGCTTTTCTTTCTTTATATACTCTTCTTCTATATTATACTCTATATTATAAGAGGTATAAAATACTTCTTTTTCCATTCCACATTCTATAATTTTATCTAAACTTGCTTCATAATTTCTTTTACTCATTTTTCTTATATTATTATAGTAGTTATTTTTTATAGTCTTTATAAGATAGGCTGTAAAGTTTTTGTTCTTACTGCTATCATAAAGTTTAATAGCCTTCATTATAGATAGATATCCTATTTGTTTTATATCCTCCATTTCATATCCCTTTATATATATACCGCTTGCTGTTTTTGCCACATATTTAGTAAAGCGATTTATTATTTCTTCTGCTGCCTCCTTATCATTTAATTTAGCTTTTTCAACTAATTCATCTAGGTCTACTTCCCCTTTCATAACATATCCTCCTATTTTATTAACATTATTTTTCCTTATAATGTAATTATATCAGAACTTATGTTCGGCATAAAGATATATTTGATAATTATTCCAATTTCCACTAGACAGAAAACATAAAAAAGTCCTATGTTTTTACATAGGACTTTCAAACTTAATATTTATTTTTTCCTAATATGTTCCCGCTTTTACTTCTACACCATTTGCATAGTTATCATTTTTGCTGTCATTGTAATCAACTAAAGATTTCATATTTAATATGTATTCTTTATTATCGTCCATATCTTCAAATTTTAAAATAATTGTTGTTGGATTTACATATTTAACTTCGCTACAGCCTATAGTTATTTTTTTATTTTCTCCTTCAGTACGTTCCAATAAATAATTTAACGGATCTATATTAGAATCTCCATTTTTCATTTCTTGTCCAAATTCAACTTTTACATGATTTTTACCTACAGTTACAACATTCTTAATATATGGAAGCTCATCTGAACTGCCTAATCCTTCAAAATTATGCTTAATATCTTTTGTAGACTCCTCTCCATATTCATCTTTAAGGTTATCTGAAGCAATTACTCTGTAGGTCTTATTATAACTTAGTGATTTTCCTAAATACAGTTTTACAGTTTTACCATCCTCTTCTTTATCAAAGAATACATCTCCTGGTGTCTCCTTACTGTAAGATTTATCTGTGACTCCTTCAACTTTAAAATTATATCTATCTAAAGCTTTTTTTTCATCTAAGTTTCTATCAAATTTCACAACAACAACCCTATTTGATAGAGCTTCTGCACTTACAATAGAAAGATTGTAATCACTTGCACTCATTTTTTCACTTAAATAATCTGTTTCACTAAAAGTGCTCTCTTTTATGTTATCTTTAATATTTCTAACATTTATTTTATACTTGTGATCCTTTTTAAGAGTACCTTCTACTTCTAAAACTACCTTGTCTCCTTCTTTACTGACTGTAGCTTTAGTTACCTTTCTTGTTTCGCTCTTTTCTGTATCTCTTACAGAATAATTCTCAATATTTTCAGCTGTTTTAATGTCAACTGCCTTATTAAAGCTTAGTTCAAGATGATTACTGTTTCTTACTACAGCTTCTAATAAAGAAAGTTCTACATTTTCCTCTGAAGTACCTTTGAAGTCCAATTCATCTCCAAACCCATCTAAAAGTCTAACACCATAACCACTTGTTAAATCTCCAAGGATTTTCATTGTATAGTTTTCATCTTCTGATAAACTCTCTTCTTTTAAATAAATTTGAACACCATTGTTACAGTCTTTAAGAGCTTGTACATCCATACTTCTATATCCACCCTTAACAAAACTTGATCCATCTTCAAGAATTTCATAATATAGCGACTGCTGAGCTTCCTCATTTATTGGATGAGTAAAATATACATTAATAACATTTTTACTAACAGCTTCTATATTTCTTATTTTAAAATAATCTGAATCTATTTTCTTTACCTTGAATTGAAGCTTATAAGGAGTTACTAATTTTCTTCCTCCCTTAGATTTTACTCCATTACTTACACATATTGAGTAAGTTTCATTTTGTGTATATTCCTTTGTTGGAATAATCTTAACTTCCTTAACCTCTTTCAATCCATCGGTTGAACCTTCTATATCACTTTCTACAGGTTCTATTTTAATATCCTCAAACTTTCTTTTCTTTGAATCTTCTATGTATATGTTGCTATCTGTAAGTGTTCTTTCATCTACCCCTGTAGTAAAAGTAATTTTCCACTCCTTATCCGGAAGTACAGATTCCTCTTTTACTTCTGTATTCCAATTTTGTGTTTCGGCTGCAGCAAAGGCTTCTTTTAAATTAAATGAAAAGACACCTAATACCAGAGCTAAAAACATAATAAAATTCAAAATTCTCCTATTGTTCATTCACAATTCCTCCCACTGTATGTACCATTTTTTCACTATACATTATAACATAAAAAATTATTACTCTAGTTACAATTTATGCGAATAATTTTAAATATTTTTGAAAAAAGTATTTACATCACTCTTCTTTATTAGTGTGATATATTGTCTATTTTAAATAGAATTTAATCTCTATTATTATATAATGTGTCAATTATGGACATTAATGTGTTGACAATTTTAAACATTAATGTTACTATTACCACATAATATCCATGGTATTCCATGGTAATATAGTTATACATAGTATTAATTTAGGAAGGACATGAAAAAAATGGACATCGGAAAAAATATTCAGAACTTGAGAAAGAAGACTAATATGACACAACAAGATTTAGCAGATACTTTAGGCATAAGTCGTTCAGCTGTTTCTCGTCTAGAAAGCAAACCATCAATAGATACTAGCTTACTAGAAAAAATTTCAACTGCCTTCAACGTACCTATAATATCTTTAATTTGTAACGAAAATGAAGATACATCAGATGCTATAGCAGCTGATGTAATTAATTCTGTTAAATCTATAAGAACACTGCACTCTAATAGCATAGAATTATATAGAAAATTACCTGACAAAACTAGAAATTTCACAAGAGCTTTAGGTATTGAAATATATAAAGAAATTATTGAATGTGAATGTGCTTCTATAAAAAAATTTGCAACAAGCTTAAAAATAAATATAAATCCTTTATTTGATAATAATAATAATAAACTACAAAAAAACTGCACACAGTTTATAGATACTTTTACAGCAGATTGGATCGAAAATACTTATAAATGGAAGGAGCTATAGACTTGTTACTAAGAGATGCAATTAAAAGATTCAAACAATATTTAGTAATGACAGACAAAAGCAGCGAAACAATTCGCTCTTATTCAACAGACCTTGCTAACTTCGAAAAATTTCTTGAACATAAATATAACTGTCCACTATATCTAAATGAAATACAAGTAACGGATATAGAAGACTACCTATACTATCTAAAAAAGAAAAATTTACAAACAGCCAGCAGAAGTAGAAATTTACATACTCTACGTTCTTTTTGGAATTATTCATGTAAAAATAAATTGTGTAATTTTAACCTTGCCATGACTGTTGAACCAATTAAAATTCAAAAAAAAGAACGTACATATCTTTCAACAGAAGAGGCATTTCAGCTCATAGATGCAATTGAGCATCCTTTGATTAAGTTAGTTATAAAGACACTATACTATACTGGACTTAGGATAAATGAATGTCTTAACCTCAATATAAATGATGTTGACCTTGAAAACAAAATTATCCATGTTATAGGTGGGAAAGGTAATAAAAACAGGGATATTCCTATAAACCAAAATCTTATTCCCCTATTTGAAAATTACTTGGCCAATGAAAGACCTCATGTAAATAGCCAATATTTCTTTGCCACAAAGAAAACTGGCAGTTTAAGTGCTAACTATGTAAATCAATCTTTGAGAGAAACAGTTCGAAAGCTTGGCTGGAAAAAGCATGTTAGTGCTCACATACTACGTCACAGCTTTGCATCTAATCTAATAAAGAATGGTGTAAACCTAGTTTATGTACAAAAATTATTAGGTCACTCAAATTTAAAAGTAACTTCCATATATACTCACGCAAATATAGAAGAATTAAATAAATCAGTCAATGTATTATAAAACATCAAATTACTAGAAAGAAGTGAATTTTATGACTATACAAACTAGCAATAATACTTTTTCTCGGTATGAAGAAATCACCAGAAGTGAAATTGCATCAAATATAAAAGCAACATATGATGAAAACTATATAGTAAAAAGCTTATTCTCTGGAAAAACCCGTGATGAGTTAGCAAAAGAATTTAATCATAAAAGCTACAGAACCTTAGATATGTTCATGAGAAGACGTGGATATGTTTGGAATTCTGTTAAACAAAATTATGTAATAAAACCATTAGAAACTCCAAAAGTTGAAATAAATCCTAGTACATTTAAGGTTGAAAAAATAATTTCCTTGTTTGCTGCTGGACTTGAACCAATAGAAATTGCAAAAAAAGTAGGAATGAGGGATCACCGAACCATAGCTATGTATATGAAAGATAAAGGCTACATATGGTCCAGTGAAAAACAAAATTATGTTCTTTTAAAAGGTGAGCAGCCTGAAGTAGATTTTATTGATGATAGTTACGAAGAAGAAATTGCTGTAAATTCTACTTCTAATGATTTTTCTCCTTCTTACTACGATAATTTTTCAAATGATTTTAATAATGAAGAACTTCCTCAAATGGATAGGTTTCAAAAGCTAATTCCTATGCTGGAAATGATTGATCGTAATAAAGATAAACTTGCTGAACTTCTCTCTATAAATACTGGGGGAACTATTCCCCGTTATGTAGTTGGAGGAATAACTATTACAAAATCTCTTTGTATGTCCCATAATCTTGCAGAGCTTATAAAAGACTTCAGCAAAGAAAAGAATATAAGCCAAAGAGAGATATTTGAAGTAGCAGTTATAGAATTTTTGAAAAAATACGGTTATGAAATTGAAGTAAATGCATTGTTTACATCTTAACTTTAATTATGAAAAGGTGGTTTTTGCAAAAGCAAAACCACCTTTTTAATATACAAAATAAAAATTAATATTTGAATTTAATTATAACTTCTTTAATTTCACCCTTACTATTCTTTCTAATATTAAAGTTCTTTATATCTTCATAATCATTTTCTAATTGATGGTTTAATTCATTGATAGTTGCTTTTATTTTTTTTACTACGTCATTATCTTCTACTACTGTATATCTATCTTTTCTTGTAACAACTTCTTGTTGTTTATTGTCTAAAATAACATAGTAATTGTCCCCCTCTTCAATTACTACATACTCACTTCCTTTAGTAATTGTTGAACATAAATAATCATCTACACATTTAACTTTCATAAAATGCCCTCCTCCATATTATAGTGTTATGTATTCCAAATATACTACTAAAATTCACACTTATATTATACCAATATAGGAAATATAATAAAAGGAAAAGCTGAATTTGATTTATAAATTCTATTTTTATTTATTTATTACTTATTATGGGTTTACTTTATTTTTATAATATTATTTATTGTAAACAATATTTTTATAATATTAAATTATTAATGTTTTTTTTACTAATATTATAAATTGCACTATTATTATAATAAATGTTTTACACTTGTAGAATTTTCCCACACCTCCGTGGACAAGCCATATAGCCATTCTCCCCTTGGAAAATAATTCAATTTTTTTTGGAAATATAAGTGCTATTAACGCCGCACAAGTTAAAGTAACATTCAGTAACACATTAACAGGAGATACTAAAGACGAAGCAACAGATTTAGATAACTATACTTTAAACAACTCTAAAGGTAACGAAATAGAAGATGCATTTAAAGCTGTTGATGTAGAAGAAGGATCAAAAGAAGCTATCTTAACAGTTGACTTCTCTAAAATCGGGGATGGAGACGACGACTACCAAAACCAAGCTGATTTTGAATTAGTTTTAAACAAAGATATTACAGGCGAAGAAACTAAAAAAGAATTCAAAGTTTCAGACTTTGATATTCCAGAAGTTGAATCAGCTGAAGTTGCTGGTATCAGAACAATAAAAGTAAAATTATCAGAACCAGTAGTTTCTAAAGCAAGAGCAGGAGCGGATTTATACAAAGACTTAGAAAATGCTTTTGAAGTTAATGATGGGGACTATTCAATAGAAAAAGTTGAAGCTATCAACAATGGTAAAGAATTAAACATCGTTCTTTACAGTGACTTAAAAGATGGAGAAAAATTAACAGTTGAAGTTAAATCAGAAGCAGAAGACTATGCTGGATATTCATTAAAGAAGAGTTCACATGATGTAACTGTAGATATCAATAAAGATGACGTAGCTGTAGTTGGTTATGAAAAAGCTAAAGACAGTGAAATAACTTTAGTATTTAACAAAGATGTTAAATTCCACGATTATGAAGATGAAACTAAATTAGTTAAAACTTCAGTTAAAGATCAATATGCTGGATACAAAGACTTAGCAGACGATAATGATGTATTTGGTAAGTTCTACCACACTACAAGCAAAAATGAAGTAGAAGCTGTTGAAATAGATGGAAATAAAGTTACTTTACACTTTGCTTCTGATGACTTATTACCAGAAACAGCATATATATTCGTAGATTCTGATGCATTAGAAGATCTATGGAACAAAACTAACAATGACTTAAATCAAAAAGTTACTATAACTAAAGACTCAACTAAACCAGAAATAAAAGAACTTAAACAAGATGATGATTCTAATAGAAAAGTAGTTATAACTTTCACAGAAGAATTAGATAAAGAATCAGCTGAAAAAGAATCAAATTACACTGTTACAGATAAAGATGGAAAAACTGTAAGAGTATCTGATGCTAAATTAACAGATGAAGAAGAAGTTACATTAACTTTATCAAAAGATTTAGACGATAGCGAAAAATATAAAGTAGCTATTGAAGATGTTGAAGATAAAGCTGGAAACAAAATATCTGATGTTACTAAAGAATTTACAGCTAAAGAAACTGAAGCAGTTACAAGTGTAACAGCAAGATACTATGATCAAGGTAAGAGCAGCCAAAAAGTAGTTATTGACTTTGATACAAAAATGTTAGCTGATGGAAGCAGATATGCTATCAACAACCTTGATAACTATGATTTAAAAGTAGTTAAAGGCGGACAAACTTACACACTTAACTTAGCTGATTATGATGATGCTAGCATAAAATCAGTAGAAGATGCTCATAAAGCAGAAATTAAACTTCCAGGAAATGATGAAGATTTAGATGATAGATTTGATTTCACAGGTGCAACTGTTACTGTAACAATAAATAAAGTAGACGATATTAATGAAAACAGAAGTGAAATAATATCAAATGTAACAGTTAATCCAAAAGCTACAAATATTGGATTAGATTCAGATAATGATGCTCCAATAGCAGTAGATACAGAAACTGTAAAAGTAATATTTGATGATGAACTTAGCTTTGAAAAAGATGATGTTCAAATTGGTTACATGGACGCTGGTACATTTACACAAGTAACACCATCTTCTACAAGAGTTGATAAAGAAAACGGTAAAACAACTGTAACTTATACTTTAAAAGAAGCAGATCAATTACAATATGACGGAACTTACGCAGGTGATAAGCAATTCGTTGTTAAAACTATTGCAAGCCCTGAATCAGAAAATAGCTATGGAGATACATTAGCTGCAAGCCAAACATGGAACCTTAAAGATGAAATAGTTCCTGTTTTAGCTAAATTAGCTGAAACAAGTGGTGGAGATGCAACAGCAACAGTTAAATTTGACGTAGCATTAGATGATAGAGATGATTATGAAGATGCAGTAAAAGTAGTTAATTACAATTCAGCTGATAAAACAGCTTCTGTAGAATTAACATTCCAAGAAGAATTAACTAATGCTAACATCAACAAATATGTATTCAAAACTGATGATGATGATGTAGATGTAACAGCAGCTGCACTTAAAGATGGAGATGCTAAGACAGTAGTATTAACACTTGATGCAAGTGGAGATGGATACACTGCAGCAGCAGACTTTGTTGGATTAGGAATTTCAACAGGTTCTAATGAATTATTTGATACAGCTGCAGAAGCTAACAAAGCTGTAGTTGATGCTGAAATAGAAATCGTAGATACAGATGCTATAGATGCTATAGCAGCTAAAGAAGCAGCTAAAACAGCATTAAATGCTAAAATAACAGCTGCACAACAAGCTCATGACGTTGCAACAGAAGGTGCTGTAGTTGGAAATACTATAGTAGGTTCAAAAGCTACATTACAAACTGCAATTACTGCTGCACAAGCTGTATATAATAACGCAGCAGCAACAACTGCACAACTTACTCAAGCAACAACTGACTTAAATACTGCAGTAACTACATTTGAAGCTTCTAAGGTTGTAGCTTTAACAGGATTAACAGCTCCAACAGGTCTTAAAATGGATGCTGCTAATGGTGGAGCAGGTGCTGTAACAGCTGGAGCTATCACAGGCGTAACAGCTGGAGCTGGTGAAACATTAGAAGTAACAAGTGGTGACACAAATGTATTAACAATTAATGCTGCAACTGGATTAGATGTAACTGGAAAAGCGGCAGGTACTGCTACAGTAACAGTTAAAGTATTAAATACAGCTGGAGAAGTAATTAAAGTAGGAACTGTTGACGTTACTGTTGGTGCTTAATAAGTAGCAATCGTAGTATAAACAAAAAGACAAGCAACATTCTGAGAAGGATAGCTTAGCTATCCTTCTCAATTTCAAAAGAACGGATTAAAATAAAAGATTTATAAAGAACGGAAACAATTCAAAATAAATCATATCTAAAAAACACAAATAATAAATACACTGCATTATATACTGCAGGTCCCCCCAAAAAAGTTCTTATAAATTTCAATTCTAAAAAAGACTAACAGGCATTTGCCTGTTAGTCTTTTTACTTATATAAAGAAAACCACCAGCTTAGCTGGTGGTTTTTTATTATAAAGCTCTTTTATTATAATTCTTGAATTTTTCTACTGCTACATAATAGTTTAGCTTTGCTCTGTTATATTCACATGAAGCCATTAAAACACTTTCTTCTGCTGCATCACACTGTATCTTTGTACTTCTGCCTGCATCAAATTTAGCTTTCTCAGTCTTTAATAAAGTTTGTGCTTTTTCATAATCTAGCTTCTTAACTTGAACATCATCTTTTGCATTCAATATACTGTTGTAATCCATTCTAATCTTTGCTTCTATGCTTTTCTTCTCATCATCCATTTTATATTTTAATTCTATTAATTGATCTTCTAAATCCTCTATTCTTGCCTTATAATCACCACTTGGATTTGCAGCTCTTTCTAATTCACTAGCATTGGTTGCATTCTCATAATCCTCTAAAATATCTTTTTCTTTAATATCTATCTTTTGTTCTTCTATCATAGAAGTTATAGTGTGAGATTTTGTTAACATCTTTTCAATAACAGCTTCTAAATTTTTAACCTCATAAGGTTTATAAGGAATCTCTGCCTTCTTTAAATTAAGCTTTTTATCTACAGGATTACCTATTTTCATGTTCAGCTCCATTCTAAGGCTTTCCTCAGAGTTTTTAAGCTGCTGTAGTTTCATCTCCGCATCCTTCAAGTTTGTCTCATCATCAATCAACGAAGTAGCTGCCTCTGTTCCAATCTTAATCTTTTCTTTCTTGTATTCTAAAAGCTTTTTCAATCTTTCTATTTTTTTCTCTTGAAGTTCTATCATCTGATTTTGAAGCATTATATCATAATAAGCTTTAGTTGTAGACAGTACAACTTCATCTTGTTTCTGATCTTTCTGCCACTCAAGATTTTTGATTTCTTCCTGTCTTCTAAAAGGATTAATATATTTCCTCATATCCTTTTGATAATTTGATTCCTTGCTCTTTTCCTCCAAAGCATCATGATACCATTTATCTCTTACTTCTATTTTCTGTTTAAAAACACTTAACTCTGAATTATTAGATGTAGTAAGTCTGATTATATCATTTATATCAATCTGTGAATTTTTATCAGCGGCTCCCCATGCAGATTTAGCCCCCACGCTTAAAATTCCAACTAAAGCAATTGCTGCAGTTAATACTTTTATTTTCTTATTCATCTTAATTTATAACTCCCTTCCTCTAATATGCTGGTCCTATTTTACTAGCTTTTTCAAGTTTATATAATGCTATATTGTAGTTTCTTACAGCAGTGTTGTAATCCATTTTTGCTTTGTTTAATCCAAGCTCTGCATCCCAAGTTAATGATACAGGTTTGGTTCCAAGCTTATAAGCTTTTAAAGCAGAATCAAGCTGCTGCTTTGCCTTCTCTAGGTTTTTAGAAGCTAAATCTATTTGTCCTTTTTTATGAATAACGTTCAAATAAGCATTTTGCATATTCTCTTCTACATCCTTTTTAGCTTCATCTAGTGCCAACTGTGCTTCATCCAATGCCTTTTGAGCATTCATATATTCATAGTCTTCATCATCAAAATAATCTTTTAGAATATCCATAGTTCTTTTCTTTTCTTTCAAATCCACGTCAGCGTCAAATATTTCGCTTCTAGTACCCAAGGCACTACTTAAGTATTTTTCGTAGCTTAGAGGGGCTTTCACGTCCATATTTAAAGTATCTATAAGTTGTATTTCACGTGATAAATTTACACCCAAAGCATTTTTAAATTGAATTTCACCATTTTCTATATCTCTTGATAACTTATCTAACTCCAATTTTGTTTTATCAAGTTCAATTTTAGTCAAATTCTTTTGAAGCTCAGAAGCTTGACCAACTTCACAAGTCTTAACTAAATCATTATATCCTTTAAGCATTCTGTCGTATAATTGTTTTTTTAGCTTATAACCTTCCTGAGCATAAAGAAGATTATCATAAGCTTCTTTTATCATAACATCAGCCATAACATTAGCTACTTCTTTCTTCTTAACTGTCTTTTCAATCATGCATTGAACAGTATACCAACCTATATCCTTAGGCATAATAAAGAAATTATATTCTTCTTTTGCTGTTAAATTTTTTGGCTTTCCAGTATCCTTATCAGCAAGACCAGTAGCAATAAGTTTTGCTTTAGCAGCATTAAATTCTGCAAGTTGAGTTTCCATTTCAGCATATTTTTCTCTCATATCATCTATGGTAGCTGGTTTAATTTCATTCTCTATATACTTCATAACACCCTGTGCCTGAGCAATTCCTGCTTTTATTTGTGCAATAACCTCTTCTGGTGTACCTTCAGGAAGGCTTGCTAATTTTTCTTGTAATTCCTTAAGTGTTTTCTCAGCTTCGTTGTAACCTTCAACAGCATCTACTAATTTCTTGCTTTGTTCTTTAAACTCATCACTATTAATCTTTTTATAAGCATCTTTGTAATCCTCAAATCCATCCATAGCTTCTTCAGCTTCTTGGCTTAACTTCTTATACTTTTTAAATTTTCTATCCAGCGTATCCATTCCAGTATCAAGCCTTTTCATATTATTACTGTTTTTTATTGACAGCTGGACAGCTTGTTCCTTCGTTAGACTCAGCACACCCTTTGAAGGTGCAGCACTTACTGAAAGCACTGCACCTCCTACAAAGATGGATGCAAAGCCTAATGATAACATCTTAAATATAGATTTTTTTTTCATAGCTTTTTCTCATCCCTTCAAAGTATTTCCATTATTCATTTTAACCTGCTTTACTTTGTTTTTTAACTGCGCAGAACGACTTTCAATTAAATGATATAAGACAGGTATAACAACCAGTGTTAACAATGTAGATACAATCAATCCACACATCAATGCAACTGCCATAGGAACAAACATAGGATTCTTAGATGCCACTATAGGTGCAAGACCCATAACTGTTGTAAAAGCACTTAATATAATAGGGCTAAATCTCTTACTCATTGCATCTTTACAAGCATCCTCCAGTGAAAAACCTTCATCTCTTGCCTTATTGATATATTCAATTAGCAATATAGCATTTTTTACAACTATTCCAACCAAACTTACAATTCCCATAAGAGCCATTAGGGATAGTGGTTGTTTAAATATAAATAATCCTACAATTGCACCTATAAAAGACAATGGTATTGTTAAGAAAATAATAAATGGTTGCATAAATGAATTAAATTGTATAAGCAATATTATATAAATAAAGAAAATCGCAACTCCTGCTGACACTCCTAATTTACCGAAGTATTTTACTATATCTTCTTTTTCACCATGGAACTCTATTCTAATTCCAGGTAAGTCCATAGTTTTTAATTTTTCTTCTATAATGTTCTGAATATCTACAGCATTGCCGCCTGGTTTAACACCAACATATACATTAACGCAGTTTTCTTTATTGTATCTTTTTATGGTGTCAATTTGAGGGCGTAGTTTAATTGCTGCAATTTCCTTTAAAAGAACCTTATGACCTGCAAGAGTAGATTTTATTCCTAAGTTCTCCAGCTTTTCTTTAGTGTCAATATTACTGCTTACAATAATACTAAATTCTTTACCATTCTTCCTGTATACAGAGGCTTCTGTACCTCTTAAAGCAATATTTATCTGTCTTTCAATATCATACTTCATAATTCCAAGCTCTGATGCCAAATCTGAGTCTATATCCACTTTGTATTGATATGTTCTCTCTGCTGCATCATCACGAATCTTACATGTACCTTCAATTTCTCTAGCCATTGCCTGAAGTTTTTCAGATGCTGAATATATTTTCTCCATATCCTCGCCTAAAACCCTCATTCCAATAGGAGCTTCCTTAGGCATTGCATACTGAAGGGGATAAACTGTTGACTTAGCACCTACAATCTTGGTATCAAGCTGTTCTTGAAGATAATTTGCAAACTCCTCATTACTTTCAAATCTTTCACCTTTTTTCAAATCAAAATCAATTTTAGTCTGTGAAAAATCATTAGAAGGCACTGCAGTTGGCATAGCAACCCAGAATTTAGGTACTCCATCTCCTATTCCTGTGGTGTAGTTTTTAATTTCAGGTTGAGCTTTTAAAACCTTCTCAACATCTGCTGAAACCTTTTCTGTTGCTTTTAAATCACCTTTCTTTTCTATAGTTGTGTTTATATACATCATGTTCTTATTGGCATAAGGGAAAAACTCAAGTCCTAATGTTGTAGCTAATAAAGCTGTTAACCCTAAAAGTACAACAGCAATTGCAATTGTAGTTCTTCTCCTTTTAAGTCCAAAGTCTAATAACTTCTCAAAAACACTACGAACTTTTGTTATACCTCTACCTTTTTTCTTATCTTTAGTTTTCTTGAAGAATAAAGAAGCTAAAGGTGGAGTTATAAGCATAGCACATATATAAGATGCAATTAAAGAAATAATAACAACTTTAGGAATACATTCTACATATTTTCCTGGTATACCTGGTATTGTAAGTAGCGGTGCGAAAGAAGCAACAGTTGTCAATGTAGATGTAAATATAGGTACAGCTGATTCCTTTGCTCCATCAAAGGCAGCTTTCATGCTGTCTATTCCTTCATCAACCTTAACCTGCACTACGTCACTTATTACAATAGCATTATCCACCAGAATACCCAGTGCAATAATAAGAGCCATAGTTGAAATCTGGTGTATTTTTATCCCCAAAACTTCCATGATAACAAAACTGATTAATATTGATATAGGAAGAGCAGTGGACACAACTATAGAATTTCTTATTCCAACTCCTGCAAATATTACAACAACAACTAATATGATACCTTCTACCAAATTAGCCATAAAATCTGAAACTGCGTTATCTACATCTGTTGGCTGGTACAGTACCTCGTAGAAATTCAAATCACTTGGTAAAGATTTTTTTATTTTATCTAATTCTATTCTAACATCTTTACCTATTAATACAATGTTTTTGTTTTCTTCAAAATGTCCTGTAAGCAAAATAGCATTTTTACCGTCCTGCTTATATTTGGAAGCATCATCTTCATATGCCATATGAATCTTTGCAATATCCTTAAGTCTTACAACAGCTCCTGTATCCTCTGAAATATATACAATTACATTTTCAATATCCTTTACAGATTCAAAACCATTGCTTGTAATTACATCTATTTTTGAGCTTTCATTTTCTATAGCTCCTGGTGGTATTTTTATATTTTGAGCTTGAAGAGCCTTTGTCACATCTTCTACAGAAATAGGGTAGTTATTTAACCTTTCAATGTCTATGTCTATCTTAACTTCCTTATTAAGCTTACCATCTACATCAAATCGCGTAACTCCATCTATTTTACTTAGTTTTCCTTTAATTTCTTCTGCATAGGAATCTAACTGATCGTAAGAATAATTATCTCCTGACAAGCTTATTATCATTCCTGCTGTTGAAACTAAATCAGTATTAATTTCACTAGCAAAGCACTCTTTTGGAATCTCTGCTTTTTTATCTTCTACGTTCTGTCTTAATTCTCTCCAAGATTTATCCTGATCGGCATCATCTTTTAAATACACAATTAAAACAGAAACACTATTTTTAGAATAAGATTCCACATAGTCAAAACCATCTATTTCTGAAGCTGCATCTTCTAACTTCTTAGTAACTAAATTCTTTACATCATCTGGAGTTCCTCCTGGGTATATAGTTAACACCCTTGCTATTCCAACAGAAGCATCGGGATTTTCCTGCTTAGGTATTATTCCATAAATCTTAAATCCAAATATTAATATCAATATAGTCAAAAATATAGTTATCTTTCGCTGTTTAATTGCACTTTTAACTAAACCTGACATATCTCCATCCCCTCTTATTTAACAACTTTTACTTTATAACCTGGTTTAATATTTTTCAAACCTTCAGTTACAATCTTGTCACTTAGGGATACTCCATCTATTAAAACCTTATCTCCGTATATACTTTTAATGATTATATTCTTTCTTGAAATTCTATCTTTGTCTACTACATAAACATAATCTTCCCCATCATTTAAGATTGTTGTTATCGGCAGCCATATACCTTTTTTATTTTCTAATTTAATATTAACCTTTGATACAGAGCCTACATAAAATTTATCCTGTGGAATTCTCTTATTCATCTTAATCTTTGCCTTATATGTTCTGCTTTTAACATCAGGTGTCTGCTCTATTTCGGTAACCACACCTTCCGTTTCTATGTCATTAATTTTTATGCTAGCCTTTGTACCTGTAGTTATTCTTTGTATATCATTTTGAGCTATTTGTATATCAATAACCTGCTCTTCTGTACGAATTACCACAACAGGATATCCAGCAGCTGTATTTTCACCAGCTTTATTTAGTACCTTCACTACATATCCCGATATTCCTGATTTAAGAACTGTATCCTTCAACATGCTCTGCTTGGCTTCATATTGAGTTGTTGCTGCTTCATATTGTGATTGTGCTGCTTCGTATTGAGCCTTTGCTCCATTATACACAGCAAGAGCACTTTCCTTATCCTCAGCTCTAGCTCCATTTTCAGCCTTAGACAGTACTTCCTTTGAACTATCTAAAGCAACCTTAGCACCATCAAGCTTAATCTTTATGTCATCAAGCTGTTGTTTTGAAACAATTCCTTCCTTATACAGTTTTTCTGCTCTACCATGGCTTTCTTTTGCATAATTGTAGTTGTTCTCAGCATTTTTAACAGCTAATCTAGCATTATTTATGTCTTCCTTCTGAGCTCCATTCATAGCTTTATCATACTGTGCCTTTGCAGCATCTGCTTGAGCCTGTGCCATAGATACTTTTCCTTTTGCAGCTTCCATCTGTCCTCTTGCTCCATCAACTGCAAAATTGTAATCTTGATTATCCAATACGGCAATCACTTGTCCTTGTTTAACATACTCCCCTTCTTTAACAGATATTTGTGCAATTTTTCCTGGTACTTTAAAACTATATTTTATGATATCTTCTGAATTTGTATTACCTAAATACTCTAATAAAATAGGGTAATTTTCTTCTTTTGCTTCCATAACCTTTACAGGTATTATTTTTTCTTGTTCACCAGCTTCAGCATTTTTACTGCATCCAGCCATTGAAAACACCATAGCTCCTGTAAGCAAAAATGAAACTAATTTTTTCATAGAATCCCCCCAGAAGAATTATTTAGTTGTAGCGACCACCTTGTCGCTCAATATAAAATAATATTATCACACCATGAAAATACTGTCAATTAGCATAATATTAACTTTAACAATAAGTTAATATTGACAATATTCTCTAAAGGTTTTATACTTTAAAGTGACTAGATGGTCGCTTGTTGGGAGGGGATTATTTGCCAAAACAAACTTTTTTAAATCTACCTATAGAAAGACAAAAAGAAATTATTGATATATCCTTAAAAGAATTTTCAGATCACAACTTTGAAACAGCATCTATGAATAAAATAATTACTGAAATTGGTGTGGCAAAAGGAAGCTTTTATAGATATTTTGAAAATAAAAAGGATTTATATTTATTTTTGCTTGAACATGCATTAAATAAAAAAATAGACTATTTAGAAAAGAATATAGATACAACTACTACAGGAGATTTTTTTGAAATCTATAAAAGTACCGTATTTAACTATATGAAATTTGACTTAACATTTCCAATCATAAGCAAGTTTTTAAGAACTGCTGTTGAAAGTAAATATATTGAGGAAACACAAGTCCTAAACTCTCTACATGGAAAAACCTTTATAACAAATCTAGTATCAAAAGGGCAGGGGGAAGGACAGATAAAACAATCTTTAGATATTGATTTTGTGATTTTGTGCATAATGAATTTATCAGAAGCTATGCTAAACTACATAAATGTTAAACTGGGACTTAGCTATAAAGAGCTGCTTGAAATAATGGAAGGTGAAGTTACTACTTCTAAAACTGAACTACAGAATATATTTGCACAATTGATGGAGGTTTTAAAGACAGGACTAAAGCCAGCAGAAGCTTAAAATAAGCTCTGCTGGCTTTTATTATTTCTCAATTAATATATTTGCTACGTTCTTACCACCTTGTACTGCCTGCACATTGATAGTCATACCTTTATATTCTTCTTGTAAATTCTTATACTGTTTCTTTAGTTCCTGAGCATATTGATTAGCTATTTTAGTAATATTCTCTTGCTTAACTCCTTTTTTTATAATCATAGTAGCTGTTATTGTCTTTCCTTTAATATAAACCTTGCTACCAGATACAATATCTTCTTTTGTTATCTTTTCAGTCATTGCTTTATCTTCCACCTTTGCCTTTTCATCTTTTGGTGGTGCAACTGGCTTTGGTTTACCGCAAGCAGCAAGCGATGCTGAAAGGGCTAATATAGAAACTAAGGCTGTTATTTTTTTTCTTAATGATTTTTTTGTCATTTCAATATCCTCCATTATTATTTAATTGTGCATTTAATTATACTATAGTGAAAAAAATAATTCTAGTTAAGAAAAACATGTTAACATATTATTTAAAATAATGCAGCATAATAATTTATGCAATGATTTTGAGGAGGTAAAACTATGCAAAATAAAAGAAAATCCATATTATTTGTAGTTATATCAATACTTGCTTTAAACCTATTTGGCTGCGCACCAAAATCTAAATATAAAGGAACTGTATTAGAGCCTATAGATAAGCTGGTAAATGTGCTGTATTTCAATACTGGTACATATTCAGATTATAAAGCTATATTCACTAACCCTGATACTGCTTTAACCGAAGAAGAATTTAATAACTTTAGAAAAAATCCAGATAAAAATGAATTTAAATATGGGACAGATTCACCTGATGAAATTATGTCCCATATAAAAGCTATTCCAGAAAATGATAATCTCGCCACTGTATACTATTTAGAAGACGTAAATAAAACAGATGAGTCTGAATCATCTATGCAGTGGAAAGTTGAAAACAAAGCGGGAAAATGGCTTCTTAAAAATGATTAAAGATAAAGACTAATGGGTAGATAATGCCTATTAGTCTTTATTTTTTTCTTAACTGTAATATTGTAATCCCTGTTAAACTAACATCTAATAAAGATTTTCTCACTACATTACACTTTATAGAAATACCCCACTAAAAAAAGTTGTCCACTTTTTTAAACCTACTGCATATTTAAAAAATAAAGAGATTTTTTACGAAAGGAGACAACCTTACCATGAATAATAATGAAACAAAAAAGCCAAGTAGTTCTTTTGGCAATATATTTGAAAATAATAATACATACTGCAAATATGTAAAGAAAAATATAGTTCCAGTATCCAACTTTATAATTAATCCTCTATATGTAGTGGAAGGAGAAAATGAAAGTGAAATTACTTCACAAATAATATGCAAGGATGGGTCTGTATTTGAAAGAACCTTTAATCTAAACACCTTTTCAGATATTGCAAGCTTTAGAAAGTCACTAAATAATCTAAAGCTTTGTTTTGCAGGAAATATAGAACAACTTCAATATATCAAATCTATAATATCTAGCAAACCTTATAAACATATCAAAGGAGTACAAGCTGTTGGATTCCATAAAATAGATGGAGTAGAATTATTTATAACAGGAGATGCAACGGTAGACAAAAATATGAATCTCTATGAAAAAGCAGCTATGATAAGAGGCTATGAAGAACTTACTACAGATATTTTAAGATACACTGAAATCTCAAAAGATGAACTAGAAAGTATAGCAAAATCTCTATTCAACTTTAATACCCTAAACATTACTTCTACTATAATGGGCTACATAGGCAATACTTTCTTAAAAGGTAAGTTTTGTGGAAACAATATAAAATACAACCATCTGATTATAGAAGGACAGAGCGGCAGCGGCAAAAGTGAAACTCTTGAAAATATAATAATGCCCATTTTGTCTATAAGCAAAAATCCTATGAATGCCAGCGAATGTACTCCCTTTGCATTAAATAGATCTGCCAGCAGTTCAAATTTTGTACCGCTTATATTAGATGAATACAAACCAAGTAAAATGGGAGCAAATAAGCTTTCAGCTATATCCAACATAATGAGAAACTCCTACGACAAGCATACTACCATAAAAGGAGTATCTACGCTAAAAAAGAACAAGGAATTTAAGGTACAAGCCTCTTTAATCATATCTGGTGAAGGTGGAATTACTGAAACTGCCAATATTGAAAGAAGCCTTAGAGTTATATTTTCAACCTCTTTTCACAGCGAAAAAAGAGAAAAGCATATTAAACATCTAAAGAAAAACAAAGTTCTTTTAAATAAACTTGGAAAAAGTCTTTTGTCCCTAGGAATGAAGATGGACAGCCAGCAGCTTATGGAAGTTTACAATAAAATAGAAAACAGTATATGTGCAGATGTTATTAAAAATAGCAGAATTAAAAACTCTGTAGTAAATGCTTTTTTAGGTATTGTACTTATAAAAGCACTTTTTAAAACTCTAGATTTAGATTTTGAAAAATCTGTAGGACATACCATAAAAGAAATAAAAAACGCCATAATAGATAATGCTAGAAGTGATTTGTTAGATGACAGCTGTGGAAGTAAGGGTGTTATAGATTATACCCTTGAAACCATAAATAGAATGGCTATAAACGGAATAATAAATAAAGAACATGATTATGCAGTAGTAAAGGATAAAAATAAAAATACTATTTTAAAACTAAATTACATATCCTTCTACGATAGATTCTTAAAATATTGCAGAGAACACTGTATAGAGCATGAGGTGCTCCCTCTAAGCAGCTTTAAAAAGCAGCTTAGCAAGATGGAATACTGTATGAGTTTTAACAAACCGCTAAGCTTTAAAACATTCTCAGGATATATTAATGAATACAAAACCTTTAGATGTGCAGTTCTTGATGTAAACTTATTAAAAAATATAAATATTGATTTAGATTATATTTTGAATATAAATTGAAGAATTAATAATAACCCCTATATAAAAAAAGTATAATATTGATAAATTTTAGGCTGAAAGTGTTGATATGCCTAGAATTACAATATTACACCTATTTTAAAGGTCTCTAGCTAATAAGTAACCATTACATCGCCTTTATTAGTTTTAATCTTTATAGGAGTATCTTTTTTACTAGGTACAACTACTTTATTACCAGTAACATTATAATCATCTGGTTTTAAGTCATTTCCAGATACATTAACTCCTGAAACTTCTATGCCCTTTGGAAGGGTTATAGTTACTATATCACCTAATATTAAGTTATAACTTACTGTGCCCTTAGCAGTAATATCTGTTTTTGAAGATTTATTTTCTTTGTCTTCACCTGACTCTTTCACAGTAGAGCTTGTATTATTTTTATTTTGAGTATCCTGTTTTTTATTAGAAGTATTATTAGAATCAGAAGATTTTTTATCTGATGCTGATTTGTCAGAATTAACAGCTTCAACTTTTTCTACAGGTTTAACATTATCTTTAACACTACTATTAGATTTTGAACTACACCCAACTAATGATATTAATGACGCTATTACTAAACTTGTTGCTATATTTTTTATCGATTTCTTATTCATTTAAACTTTCCTCCATGTTACTTAAATTATCCATACAAACATATTATAATTACCTCAATTAAATAATTAAGTTAATTAATTTTATTATTTGCAAATTTAACAGATAATTTTTCTAAATTATATTGACTTAAATCTAATTTATCAGTATTGACAACAATATTAAATATCTTAGCCTTTAGTGAACTTACTTCTAGTGACTCAATATTTAAAATATCAGACCAAATAATTTTATTATCAGCATCATAAAGTGTTAATGGAAGCTTTTCGACTTTAATTTTTTTATTATGACCATTACGTATTACAATTGCAATATATATTTTGTTGTCAACTTCTATTTTTATATCATATGTATTTAAACTTATATCTCCTCGTTTTAATAAAGGAAGATTTTCTAAATACTCATTAAGTTTGTTTTTTAGTGATACTGCTAGATTATCTGGAGCATTTTCATATGCTACCTTAACAGTTTTTAAAGCTTGGATATTTCCTCCAAAAACAATTTTACAATTATCCTTTGATACTTCCTCAGCAAATACATTTTCTTTATCAAAAAGCAACTTCCAAGGTCTTGCACTTAAAGGAGGGATATCTCCTATTTCTCTTAAATCAAAAATTTGACTAGCTAGTACATTTTCATTACTATCTATTATAGATATAGGAATTTTATCAAAATTAATTTTTTTCTTAAGTCCATTTCTAAAAAAAATACTTGCTTCTAATTTGTCACCTAAGTCAAAAATATAAGAAGTACTAATATTTATATCATTCTCTTTTATATCTGGAAATTTTTCTAACTCATCGTTTATTAGTTCTTTTTGCAGTTTTGACATTATTTCACTAGCTTTTTGATCTAGTGATAATTCTAATTGAACATCTTTTTTTTCGTTATTTAGTTGATTTTTGCTACTCATAATTACCTCCATATCTCTAAAATTTTCATAAATATAGTATATCATCAAAGGGTACAGATTAAAATATATTATAGATAATATTTACTATTTTTAATAAATAGAGTTATAATTAGAAAACTTTACAATATAAAAAGACCGATGGATATAAAGATACCCATCAGCCTTTTAGATATGTTATTTCGATATGATTATTTAGTTTTCACTGCAAGATGTGAGTGCAGTATGTTTATGAATTTAAGATATGATTTTTTTGAAAAGTTTCCGTTCATTTATTTGAATTTGAGAAGGATTGCTAACTATTCAGCAGCTTTTACTGTTATTGTTGTAACATCTACAGGAACAGTTTTTCCGTCAGCTGTTATAGTAATTACTATTTCTCCTTTATCATCAGCAGCACCAGAAGTAACTTTTAGTTTTGAATCAGCAATAGCAACTTTTCTTGCAGTATCGCCAACTTTATTAGTTACAGCTGATTTTGCATTAATCATACCTAATGTAATATCATCATCTGCAGAATATCCGTCATTAGCAACTTCTATATAGATAGTTCCATCTGCATTTATTTCAACTTTGTCATCACCTGTTATTGCTACATCTTTAACTATATTATTTAAAGCTAGTTCTCCATCTCCAGCCATTGTTAAGTCTGAACCAAAAGTAACTCCTGTCATTGATGGTGTTGAATCTTCAACTTTAACTGTATATGAAGCTCTAACTACTGTTCCTTCTAAAATATTAATTGTAGCTGTACCTGTCTTAGTACCAGCTGCAACTGATATAGCACCCTTTGCATCAACTGCTACAGTAGCTATATCCTTGTCTGAAGTAGTTACAGCATAAGTTTTTCCTGTTTCTGCTATATCAGTTTCGGCTCCAACTAAGTATCCATTTTCATTATATTTATTATAGCTTAATACAATTTTATTATCTTCGGCATTATATATATCTATAACATTATCTTCAGCACTAGTTTCTAATTTTCTTGTTACATTTTCACCAATAGCTTCAACTGAAACTGGTATACTTAATAACGTCTTGTCATCTGATTTAATTTCAATGTTACCTGTTCCGACTTTAGCTGCCTCTGCTGTTACAGTTAATTCAACTTTTCCATCCTTATTGGAAGCATCTGGATTAGCTATAGTTGCTATCTTATCTTCTGTTCCTGTTTTTACAACATTGATAGCATCTAAATCAAGTCCTGCAAATAAATCATCATATTGGTCTTTAACAACAAGATTTACTACTTTTTCACCACTATTTACAAGTTTAACATTTGTAGCATCTGCAGTTACAGTAGTAGCTTTTCTACTTTCAGCAACAATTACTACAGGTACTTCTAAAGAAACATCACCTTTAGTAATTGTAAGTACTACTGAACCTGGTGATACTGGAGTTATCTTTCCACTAGCATCAATAAGAACTACTTTATTGTCAGATGATTTGAAAGTTGCATCTGCAATTGTTGAGTCTTCTGTTCCAGCTAATAAAGTTCCTTTAACATCTCCAAGTGTAACTACGTCATCTAAAGCAATTTTTCCGCTCTTAATTTCCACAGCTTTATTTGTTTTTAAAGTATATGAAGTAATTTCTGTTACTGTTGTAGCATAATCAACAACTGTAACCTTTACTAAATCAGATTTAGCAACTTCTTTTCCGTCTTTAGAAATCACAACTTCATATTCAAAAGTTGTTGCTGCTACTAAAGCATCTGCAATTTTTCCATCTGCTGCAACTTTTGCGCTAGTTGAATTAAACTTTACAGTATAACCAGCTTCAGTTAATTTTGCAACATCAGCAGCTTCAGTTTTACCGTTAATAGCAAACTTTAATTGTTGACCTGCCTTAGCATCAATTGACTCAGTAATAGCTTTAACTGAATTTACCACTAATCCTTGATTAAAATCATCTGCTGGTCCTACTTCTTTAACTGTTTCTACAGCTTTAAATATGTTTTCAGCAGTTCTATCTCCTTCAGGTATTGCTCCAACTTTTGTATTAACTTCTGCAAAATTATATACTTTTCCATTATGTTCATAACCATATTGATCTGCAGTTAATGCAGTATCGAATGCAAAATGCATTTTTTCTTTAAAACTTTGGCTGTGGCTTAATACCATTTCTTTAGTATCTAATTTATAAAAATCACCATCTGCTGCAAATGCTGTATCTACAGTAGCCATTGTCATAATCCCTGCTATTGCAGCTGTTGATAATACTGCTACATATTTATTCTTATTCAACGTTGACTCCTCCTCTTATTTTCAATGTTAGATTTCTCTTGAAACTAGAATAGCTTCAAGAGAAATCTTAATATTGTTCTTATCTATAATTAGAATTTTACAGTTACATCTTTTTCGTCTGCTGTAATTACGATATTACTCTTTGATGTAGCTTGTAAAGTGATTGTATTTCCTTTTTTAACCATATCATCTTCAGTTAAAACAGTGTCATCTACTTTTACTGCAGTAACTTTGCTCATATCTGAAACAGTAACTGATACTACATTACCACCTATAGCTATGTTATAGCCTAAGTCTTTTCCAACTGCAGTAAATACTCCAGCTGCTGCTTTAACTTCAGCAATTTTATCTTCTACAGCTTTAATGTTAGCATAATTAGTTAATTCAGAAGTTTTAGCTCCTAAATCTGTTGCTTTTTTAACTTCAGCTTTAGCTGCATCTACTTTAGCTTGTGCTGCATCAGCTGTATCAACTGTTATAGTATCAACTGCTGGTAATGCTGCTATTGCTACATTAGCTGCTTTAATTGCTTTTTCTTTTGCAGTTTCTTCTGGTGTAGCAGCATCTTCATCTACGATTTCTACTGCAGCATCAACTTTAGCTCTATTAACATCTGAAGCTGTATCAAATAATTCATTAGAACCAGTTGTAACTCCTAATTCTTTGAAGTCAGCTATCTTAGTATAGTTATCGCCAGCATCAGTTGAATCAAGTGTTAATAATATTGCACTGTTTGATCCAAATTCACCATCTACAAGTTTAGCATCTTTTACATCTACATCATCATCATCAGTTTTGAATGTGTGTTCGTTAATGTTAGCTGAAGATAATGATTCTTGGAATTCTAATCTTACAACAGCTTTATGAGTGTCATTGTCATAGCTAACTATTTTTACTGCATCATCAAAATCATCTCTATCATCTAATGGCACATTAAATTTAACTTCTGTTGTTGATTCTTCATCGCTATCTTGTTTTAATTTAGCTAATGCAGGAGCAATTTCATCTTTAAGAGTCCATTCTTTGCTTCCAATTAATGTATCTCCATAGTTATTTTCTGATTCAGGAGTTGGTACAGTTTTAACTATGAAATCGTAACCGCCTTTATATTTTCCATCATATTGTAATTCATCATCGTCTTTTAATGTATAAGTTACAATTGTTTTACCATTATCTTTCTTTATGTCTGTAGAAGATGGTGTTACTTCTTCAAATTTGTTATCTGCATTATAGTAACCAAGTTTAATATCTGATTTTTCAATTTTTAATTCATCAGCAAAGATTACTTTTACAGTTTCTGAATCTACTGCTATTGGTCTGTCATCATCTTCGTCTAATCCAATATTTGTATCTTTTGATTTAACATCAATACCAGAGAATACAGTACTCTTGTTTTCATTAGCATCTTCTACTTTATTTACTTTTAAAGTAAGTTTTGCATTTTCAAAGTTAAATCTGTCATCTAAATCTTCATTATTTCCTGGAAGTTTGATTTCAGCTTTATGAGCATCTTCTACTGCTTTTATGCTAGCATCATCATAGTCATCTAAGCCAATTTCATATGTTTCTCCACCTTTAACTATTGTTAAGTCATAGTTTTCAAGGTTATTGATAGCATATCTGCTTCCATCAGCTAACATTTTCTTGTCAAAGTCAACAACTATTTTTTGACTGCTCTTATGAGCATCATAGTATCTTACTTTTATATCTGATTTTGAAACTGCATCAGCATCTTTAGCTGTAAATTCTTTAGTTACATCAGAAATTTTGTTTTCAGCTTTATCTTCAACATCTTCTATAGATACTTTATATTTGTCTCCATCTTCTAAGTCTTTTCCTAGAGTTAATGTAACTTCATCGCCATCTAATTCAGCTTTAGCTACTCTTACAGTCTTATCGTCTTTATCTTTAACACTATAGTTTGATGATTTTTCAGCTGATTTTTTATCCATGTCTTCTGTGAAAGTTATAACTATTTTTCTATTTGAATCTTCATCTTGTTCAAGTTCTTTAATTTCTGGTTTAGTCATGTCTTTAGTTACTTTAACTTTTACATTTAAATCATTGTTTTTCTTTTCCCATAGATCTTGTAATACATCAGCTTCTACGAATACATATGCTGTTTCAGGTAATAAATCATCTGAATTGAAATGTAAAGTAACTTTGTTTCCATCTATTTCAATAGCTTCTGCTTCATTTTTAGCTGAAGAATGATAGAAAGAATCAAATATGTCATTGCTGCTTCCTACTTCTTTAAATTCTTTATTATCTTTATCAGTATTATATTTAGAATCAACATTGCTCTTAACTATTTTAGTATCATCTTCAAAATCTGTGAATTTAACATCTTTGTTAAATACTAAAGTAATTTCGCTATCTTTAGCTTTTTCATAACCAACTATAGCTAAATCTTCTTTATTAACATCTACTGTTGTTTTAAATGTGCCTTTCTTTAATGAATATCCAGCATAGTCTACAGCTTCTGATTTAACTTTAACTGTTAATTCTTTTCCATCTTTTAAGTCACTGTAAAGAACGATGTTTAATTCTTTACCGTTGTCGATAGGATCAACTTTTTCTATTGAATAATCACCATCGTTAACTTCAAAAGCTTCATCTAATTCTGTATATAAATCTTTAAAATCGTTACTTTCTCTCTTTTTAGCAACTACTGGTTCAGATAATTTCACTTTTATTGTTCTGATACCAGCAACTTCAACTGATTCAACTTCAGGAGTTTCAAAGTCTTCAACTTTGAAGTCTTTTTTAACTTCTTGTCCTGTAATGTTTTCATCAAAAATTAAAGTATATTTAGTTTGGTTTTGATAATTGTCTTCTTCATCGTCTCCAAGTTTAGAGTAGTCTACTGTTAATATAGCTTCTTTTGAACCTTCTTCCATGTCAACAGCTTTGAATACATCTTCTATTTCATTACCTTCAAGATTTTCTAATTTGTAGTTTTCTACATCAGTTGCTTCGTCTTTAGCATCTTCAGTTAGAACTTTGTTAAATGTAACTTTTACTTGTGCAGCATTAATAGCACTTACTGATGTAACTTTTAAGTCACCAGTTTGAGAATCGTCTCCATCATATACAACTTCACCATCAACAAGAGTTGCTTTTTTAACTGTAGGAATTTCTACAACTTCAGCTTCTTCTGATTCAGTGAAAGTATCTAATGCGAAAGATTTAGTGTCATCAGTTTGAGCAGCTAAGAAAGCTTGCTTTGCTGATTCATAGCTTACATATCCTTTAACATCATCGTTGAATGAATGTAATCCGTTTTCTTTCATTTTTCCTGCGAAATCTTCGTATAATTCTGCTCCTTCTTGTTCAGTTTGAGCAGCTAAGAATGATTTTGTTAAATCAGCTCTGTCATATTGGAAAACATCTTCCCCTACTTTAACTTGATAAGAATCAACTTTTGCAAAAGCTTGAGATGATAAAGCAGCTGATGCTACTAATCCAGCTAATGCTGCTGTTGAAAGAACTTTAACAGCTTTTCTTTGTTTTGCCATAATTAAGTTACCTCCCTGGATATTATATTTAAAATAATATATTTTTAAATTTAATAATTAATTAATTTAGTTAGTTTGATTATTTTGCTTCAACAACCGCTCCAGCTTTAATAGCTTCTTCGTCTGTTGAGTTAACTACTCCGTTGAATATTCCTTTTGATTCAACATATTCTAATTCTGTTCCTAAAACAGTTACTTTGTAGTCTTGTGGAGTTTCAGTATCTAATTTAACTTCAACATATCTGTCAAATCCAGTCATTGTTGCTCCAACTGTTACTGTTGCGTCTACATCTACTTTTGGAGCTGCTACTAATTTAACTTCTGCTCCAGCTTTGATAGCTTCTTCATCAGTTGAGTTAACTACTCCGTTGAAGATTCCTTTTGATGCAACATATTCTAATTCTGTTCCTAAAACAGATACTTTGTAATCTTCTGGTTTGTCAGTGTCTAATTTAACTTCAACATATCTGTCAAATCCAGTCATTGTTGCTCCAACTGTTACTGTTGCAGTTGGTAATTCAGTTGATTGTCCTTCTGTTACTGTTACAGCTTTAAGAACCCAACCGTCATATTTGTTTGTGCTGTCAGCTTTCTTACCCCAAACGTCAACAAGGTAAACACCTGGTTTTTCGAATTTGTAAGTAGTAGCTTCAGCGCCTTCGTATGAATCATCTATCATCCATCCTTCTGCTCTTACTGGAACTGATGGATCGTAGATGTGTAATTTATATTGATCGTCTCCTTGAAGAGTTACGCTTTCACCTACTTTGTAAGTGTCTTTAATTCCTAGTTCGTCCATGTTTGCTCTTTCAGCAAAATATCCATCTTTTTGGATTTTGAAGTTTCTTACAGCATAGCTGTCAAATTTAGCTTCTGAACCAGCTTTTCTTACCCAGATAGAAGCTTTGTATGATCCTGCTTCTAAGTCAGCAATTGTTGCTGGTACGAAAGGATTTGTTCCTACTTCTGATAATTGGTAACCATCAGTAAGTTCTATCCATTTACCTGTTTTAACATTTTGAGCCCATACTCTGTACTCAACTGCTTCATTAGTACTTGCTTGAAGAGCAAATTCCATTTTGTTATCAGTTTCAATCATTGTTCTTGCTGGTGCTGCATAAGTTACTGCTACTTTAGTGTCTGCTACTGCTTTAGTTGCTGGACTAGCTACTGCAACTCCTGATGCTACTAGTACTGCAGCTAAAAGCATGCTCATTTTCTTTTTAACCACTTTAATTCCCTCCCATTTTGATTAAATTAAAAGTTTTATAATTTTTTAAATTATTAACTAATTGATTGAATAATTTATATGAAATTGGGAAACATAACTCATATAAAATTATATTTCCTTATTATCATCTTAACTCAAAAATAATTTTAGTGCATTATTTCAATATTCTACAATGAAAGAAAATTTCCTTCTTTTTCTCTGTAAAATCTTGATTTTTAATGCGAAATGTATCTATTCATGCCTTGTTGTCGTGTGTGGCAACTTAGCACATTAATAATTATATAGGTTTTTGTCCTATATATCAACATAAATTATACATTTCATGCGTGGTAATTAATAACATAGATTGTTTTACCACTTTCTCTTATTCATTTCATAAAATTTACCTTATCGTTATGATTTTATACTATCTTGGCATAAAATGCAATACTTTTCATTGATTCTTTTACATTTCACGGGTATTACCTTATATCTTATTTTCTTATCTTCATAAATATTCTTAGGAGTTTTTAGAGCTTTTATCTCTTCTCTCCCTGTCCTATTTATTTTTCGTTCTTAATGTCCCTTACTTTATACCCTTTTTATTAGTAATGTTTTCTAAAGAATGTAAGGTTTTATGCCCTTTTCCATCTTCTTCATTTTCATTGATAATGCAAAGGTTTCAGATGTTTAATCTCATTTCCTTTTGTCTTATATCATTTTTCGATATTAAGTTCCCTTACTTTATACCTTTTTTCTTAGCAATGTTTTCTAAAAGATGTAGACTTTATGTCTGTATTTGTTCATTTTCACTTAGTATTACGTATTTATTTTATAAAAAGTTACTCATTAGTCATAAAAACTTTAATTTTTTTTATTATTTATTATAAAATTTCTTTAGGTTGAATATTACTACTATAATTAACAAAATATATTCTAGGTAAATACTTTATTATTATAAATGTGATTGAGGGGTTATGAAATTGAAAAGTAAATTAAACAAATCTGTTTTTCTAAGGCTGTTAAACAAGTTAAGAGAAGATGATATTTTTGCTTTAGGCTCCCAACTTGCCTACAGCTTGCTTTTAGCATTTTTTCCTTTTCTCATTTTTTTAATGACTGTTATTGGCTTTAGTTCTGTAACAAGCAGCGATGTTCTATTTAACCTAGAAAAGATATTACCTGGACCTGCATATGAATTAATTTCTACTACTATAGTAGAAATCTTTGATTCTCAAAATAGTGATTTGCTGTCCTTCAGTTTACTTATTACTATTTGGGTATCTTCTAATGGATTTTATGCTGTTATAAAAGGACTTAATAAAGCTTATGCTGATAATGAAGAGCGTCCTTTTTGGAAGCTTCGTATTACATCAATTTTATGTACATTTGTTCTTATTTTGATGATTATATTTTCTTTGCTTCTTTTAGTGCTTGGAAATTTACTCGGAATTTATTTAACTAGGTGGCTGAATCTGTCTTCGAGCTTTAATCTGTTTTGGCAAATTTTAAGATATATTCTTACACTTATATCTATGGTGTTTACTTTTGCTATCATTTATATACTTACGCCTACTAGGAACTTAGTTCTTAAGCAAGTTCTGCCTGGAGCTGTTTTTGCTACTATAGGCTGGATTCTTGTTTCTATAGGTTTTGCTTTTTACGTGGATAATTTTAATAACTATTCCCGAGTCTACGGAAGCATAGGTGCTGTTATTATTCTTATGATATGGTTATTTTTAAGTTCAGTTATTCTTCTTATTGGAGGCGAGATTAACAGTCTATATAATGATACAAAAAATAAATTGACCAGTTGAGAATTGTCAACTGGTCAATTTGTTTTTATACTGTTAATTCTTTTTTTCTTCTCTTCTTTCTAAACCTTCTAGTTCTAAGGTCATCAAATAAAGTATACACTACAGGTATAAATACTAAAGTTAATACTGTAGAGAATAATAGTCCTGAAATAACTACTACCGCCATTGGCGCTTGCATTTCTGAACCTTCTGCAATACCTAGTGCCATAGGTAAAAGTCCTAACATTGTTGTTAAGGCAGTCATTAAAATAGGTCTTAGTCTTGTTGGACCTGCAGTAAGAATAGCTTCTTCTCTTTCTTCTCCTCTGCTTCGCCTTATGTTTATATAGTCTATTAAAACTATGGCATTATTAACTACTATACCCGAAAGAACTATAACTCCTAAGAAAGCTGGAACAGATAAAGTTTTTCCTGTTACAAATAGTCCTAAAGCTCCTCCTGCAAGAGCTAATGGTACTGTGAACATAATTATAAATGGATTTAATAAGGATTCAAATTGTGAAGCTAGTATCATATATACAAGAAGCACAGCAACTATTAACGCTTGAGCTAAGCTAATAAATGCTTCCATCATTTCTTTATTGTCTCCACCTATTTCATATCTGTATCCCTGCGGCATCTCTATCTTACTTATACGCTGGTTAACATCTTTCATAACACTACTTAAGTCTCTACCATATATTTGGCTTGAAACAGTTAGAACTCTTGTTTGATTTTCCCTTTGTATCTGTACAGGCCCTTTTTCTATTTTTACATCTGCTACTAGGTTTAATGGTATACTCATTCCACTAGCAGTTTTAATATTTATATTTTGAAGGTTTGATATACTTTCTCTGTATATTTCATCCCCTTTTACAACTACATCTATTTCATCACCATCAGCAAGCTTGTATGTGGTAGCTGTTTTACCTGAGATAACCATATCTACTTGTGATGCAACTGTTCCTGCTGTAATTCCATATTGAGATGCATTTTTTCTATTCAATTTTATTCTTACTTCTGGTTTTCCTTCTCCAAAACTTGTTTCTACTTCTCTTGTTCCTTTTACTTTAGAAATCTCCCCTACAAATTTATCTCCTAATTCTTGAAGAGTATCTAAGTTGTCACCTTCTATTTTTATGGATACAGGAGATGAGCTTCCCCCCATAGCCTGCTGAGAGCTAAAGCTTAGTTCAGCACCTGGAACATCTTTAGTTTCTTTTCTTACCCAGTCTACAATTTCATCTGTGCTTCTTTTTCTTTCTTTAAGATCTTTTAATTTAACTGAAATTGAAGCTTGATTTTTACCACTTTGTCCAAACATAGAAGCTCCACCTATTTGTACATATACTGTATCTATCTCTTTTACTTTTTCAAGTACAGCTTCTATTTGATTTGTAACTTCTTGCGTATCATTAAGGTTTGCTCCTATTGGAAGCTCTGCATTTATTGTAAACTGCCCCATATCTGATGCTGGCATAAATTCAGCTCCAACCATAGTTAAAGACAGCATACTTACTATAAATATTGCTATACCTGCAAATACTGTAGATTTTCTGTGTTTTAATGCCCATTTCAATATCTTTTTATATTTTGTTTCTACAGAGATAAAGCCTCTTTCAAAAGCATCTCCAATCTTTGTGAATATATTTGTTTTTCTTACTACATCTGCCCCTTCTATTATTTTTTCTTCTTTTAATAATTTAGAAGAAAGCATTGGTATAAGTGTAAGTGCTATTATTAATGAAGCAACTAGTGAGAATATAACTGTCAAAGATAATTCTTTAAACATCATTCCAGTTATACCAGCAGTAAACATTATAGGGAAAAATACTGCTATGGTAGTAAGTGTAGATGCTATAACTGACATTGTTACTTCCGATGCACCCTTGACTGCTGCTTCTTTTACTGGATATCCTTCCTGTATGAATCGATATATATTTTCAAGTACAACTATGGCGTTATCCACCAGCATACCTATTCCCAGTGATAACCCTCCAAGAGTCATTAAGTTAAGTGTTATATTATTAAGATATAATAAGCAAAATGTACCTATTATAGAAATTGGTATAGCTGTTCCTATTATTAATGTACTTCTTATATTTCTTAAGAAAACTAATAGAACTAAAATCGCTAACAATCCACCTTGGATTGCAACACCTGAAACACCATCTATGGATTTATTTATTGGTTCTGCCATGTCCATTAGAATTCTAATATCTAAATCTGGATAGGCTTTTTTAAGGTTTTCTACCTCTTTTTTTACCCCCTCAGCTACTTCAACTGTATTTGCATCGGATTGTTTTTGTATACTTATACTTAAACAAGTTTCTTTATTAGCTGTGGATATTTGACTTACTTCCTTATTATTACGGTTTACTTCTGCTACGTCTTTTAATGTAATAACTCCACCAGTTTGAAGTGGTATCGGAATTTCTTTTACTTCTTCAACAGATTTAAATTCCCCCATAGTTCTTACTAACAGTTCCTGATTACCTTTATATACTTGACCAGAAGGTAAATTTAAATTTTCTCCACGTAATATATTAGAAATATAATCTATACTAAGGCCGTACCCCTGAAGTCTTTCTTCATTTACTCTTATCTCTATCTGTTCTTCTACTCCTCCAGATATATCAGCTGAGGCAACACCCTTTACTCTTTCAAGCTTGGATTGAATATTTTCTTCTACTATATTTTGTAGTTTAGCTAGGTCCTTAGCTTTTTTTTCAGTTACGCCTAAAATCATAATCGCTTGAGCATTTGGGTCTATTTTCATAACCATAGGGTTCTTAACACCATCTGGAAGATACCCTTTAATCATGTCTACTTTTTCTCTCATATGAAGAGCTGCAAACTCCATATCTGTACCATCTTTAAATTCTGCTATGATAAGAGAATTTCCTTCACTATTTCTAGAGCTTACCTTATCTATACCTTGTACTGTAGCTATCGCTTGTTCTATAGGTTTTGTTACAAGCTTCTCTACTTCTTCAGGTCCTACATTTGGGTAGGATGTAGATACAATAGCTATTGGCAACTCTATCTTTGGGAACATGTCTACAGACAATCCCAAAAGAGATATTGTACCGAAAAGTATGATAATAAGCATGCACATTATTGTTGTTACAGGTCTTTTAACAGAGAATTGAGGCAAATTCACTATTTTTCACCCCCCACTCCATTTTCTTTAGGAGTTTTATCATCGATAATTTTTACATTAGAACTGTTTTGTACATATTGTTGTCCTTTTACAATAATTTGTTCTCCTTCTTGTATTCCGCTTTTTATTTCTGTATATTTTCCATTATCCATTCCTACTTCAACTTCTTTTTTATGAGCTTTTCCATCTTTCACTACATATATAATAGTCTTTCCTTCTTCTACAAGTATGGCTTCACTCTTAACTACTATTACATTGTTTATAAAGTCTGTCTTGAAGTAAACTTTACCAAACATTCCTGGTTTAATTCTATGATCTTTGTTGTCCATTTCTATTTTTACAGCATACAAATTAGTTCTTGAATCTGCTGCTGGACTTATAGTATATATTTTACCTTTTACTTCTTTTGCACCTATAGATGCTATATCTACATCAACTTCACTGCCTTTTTTTAATTTGTTAACTAAGTTTTCTGTTACACTAACTTCAACATAAACCTTATCCATGTTAACAATAGTCATAGCTGGCTGTGCATTTGATGCCATTTCTCCTTTTTCAATGGTTATACTTGATACCATCCCACTAATAGGCGATGTAACTGTCATATCATTTAAAGCCTGTACTGCTTGGTTATAGCCAACTTGAGCTTGACTATATCCTGCTTGAGCTTGTTTAACACCAACATTTGAATTCTGAGATGATGCCATTGTTTGTTCAAAAGATTTTTTTGCTTGATTATATCCTGCTTCTGCTTGATTAAGCTGTGCTTTAAATATTTCTATGGAATTATCAGAAGCTGCAAGTTGTGCCTGCTCATATTCAGCCTTTGAAACTATTCCTTGTTCATAAAGACTTTTTACTCTTTCTAAATTAAGCTTTGCATTTTGAATTTTTTCATTATTCAATTCATAACTTGCTTTTGCAGTTTCATAAGAAGCTTTTGCAGATTCAAGCCCTGCTTTTGCCGTTTCTATACCTTTATCTGTAGAAGTTACACCAACTTGTGCTTGTTCAACTGCAGCAGATGCTGAATCTAAACCCGCTTTTGCTTGCTGAACTTTATTTTGTGCATCTGTTTTATCTAGAGTAAATAACGTTGTGCCTACATTTACAGCATCTCCAACTTTTACCCCTACACTCTCTACCTTTCCAGGTATTTTAGGTAAAATTACTGTGTCCTTATCTGCGGTAATTTTACCTGTTATAACAACAGAATTATATAATTGATCTCTTTTAATATTTTCAACTTTAACTGGTGTGTAATTTTCCTCCTGAGCTTGAGCTGCATTTTTAGTTCCTTTACCGCATCCAGTTAAAATACCCATTCCCAAAACCAATGCCATTCCTATTGATAGTGCTCTTTTTTTCATTCTGGCTCCTCCCCGTAACATGATTTTATTTATTTGTTTTTATGAATCTTGTTCATAAAAAAACATACCCATAATTAGACCCAACTATTCTTAATGTATTACATTCAGGTAAATTTGTCAAGTAAATACATTTGAGCATTGAGTAAAATTATGGGGCATATTAAAATTTCTACATATATATAATTTTAAATAATTCGTTCAAGAATTTAATATTTTTTTCTTTTTCATCTTGATATCTAAAATGTTCTATTGCTGTTAATATAACAAAAGCTTCACTAAATCTATCTTCCATGTCCTCACTAATCTTGAGCCCATGCTTTTCTTTGATTTTAGATATTATGTCTTGCATCATTGCAGTTAATCGTCCAAAGAACTCTTTTCTTATATCTATCATCATTTCAAATTCCCTTTGGGATGTAGTATTTCTTAAATGACGATCAATGCCTTTTCTAATATTTAGATCCTGATGTACTATTTCAATAAATAAATTCACCTTTTCCACTGGTTCATTTGGTATTTTCATTGCTTTCTCTAATTTACATACTGTATCCTGCCAGCTCAACTTTAACACACTTATAAAAAGTTGGTTTTTATTTTTATAATAATTGTATAAAGTCCCTACACCTACACCAGCCTTTTGTGCAATTTTTCTCATATCTATACTTTCCCATCCACCTTCATTAAAAAGTTCATAGGCTGCATTTAGTATCTTTGTTTCTATGTCTTCTATAATTTTAGGCACAAAAACCCTCCTTTTACTCTTTTTCAATAAAGGCCAATCCAACAAGTCCTGGTCCGCTGTGCATTCCTGAAACTGGACTTATCTGTCCTCCAAACTGTATAGATTTGACGCTATCTAACTTACTTATTTCTTCATACACGCCTTGCGCATCCTTGTAACCGTTACCGTGCATTACATATACATCACATTTTTTACCCTGAGTAACTTCTTTAAAGATATTCAGAAGCTTGCTTAGTGATTGCTTTCTTCCTCTAACCTTATCATAGGTAAAGTATTTTCCGTCTTCTCCAATACTGATTATAGGCTTAATATTTAAAAGTTGTCCTATAGTACCTGCTACCCTACCTATTCTTCCACCTTTTTTTAGATACTCAAGAGTCTTAACTACAAAAAATACATGTGATTTTTTTACTAATGAAGGAAGAGTGTTAACAATTTCTTCAAAACTTTTCCCTGCTTCTATCATCTTGCCGCATTCTTCTACAAGAATGCCTTCTCCTAAAGATATAGATTTAGAATCACATACATAAGTAGTTATATTTTCATGGTTTTCACTTACTAGTTTTACTGCATTTGAAATTCCTGATAAGCCTGATGATAATGTTATAGCAACTGCATGAGTATATCCTTCTTCTTTTAATTTGGTGAATATCTCATCCATATCATTCATTGATGGAAGAGATGAAGTTGGAACTTCATTAGGAAGTTCATCATAAACCTGCTCTGGTGTAATTTCTATTTTATCTTTATACTCTCTATCTTTATAAATAATTCTAAAAGGTAATACTTTTATATTATATTTCTTTATTACTTCTTCCGTTAAATCTGCTGTAGTATCAGTTATTAAAGCTATCTTACTCACCCATATTCCTCCTTCTTTTGTTGCCTAAAACTATATTAAACTTGTTAAAAGTTAATTGTCTAAGCTGTGTAAATTGAACATTATACTTATTAAACATTTTTGAAAAATAATATATTGTTATAAATATAATTTTATAAGTATATTTTGTGTTAAAAAGAATTTATTAATCTTTAATTTTAACAATAGATTATCAACTATAATGAACTATAATTTTTAGAGTTAGTTATCTATGTTAATGTACTATTAATATTTTATGAATTTTATTTTAACATTACTTTTAATTTTATTACCTTATATAAAATTTGTAAATAAAATTTTCTTATTTTGTAATAAATACTAACTTTTTGTCAGTTAATCATGATATATTTATATTATAACATTTAAAGTGTTAAAACTTAATTTTTATTAAGAATTTTAAAAGCAAAGTATCCTTAACTACAATAAATATGTCTTATCTTACGAAAGGATGTGCCTTTTTATGAAAAGAAAATTTAGTATTTATTATATAATTCTCAGCATTTTATTTTTTTGTGTAGGTTGCTCTAATGACAAGCCTACAGTTTCTAAAATCTCTAGTACAGTTTTACCTGTATCATCTACAATTCCCTCAAAAACTGCATTAGTAAAAGAAGATAAAAAAACTGAAGTAAATGCTGCTAAGACAGCTCCTCTCACTAAAAGAGAAGGGGGAATACCTGTACTTATGTATCATTCTATAGGTTTTGAAAAAGACAATCCTGTTAGGCTTCCTGTTAAAAACCTTGAAAAACAAATGAAATATCTAAAGGATAATAACTACACTACCTTATCTTTAGATGAGGTTTATGATTATTTTCAAAACAATAAACCTATTCCTGAAAAGTCTATAGTACTTACCTTTGATGATGGTTATTTAGACAATTACACTAAATTGTATGCAGTGATGAAGAAATATGAATTTAAAGGAACTATATTTGTTATAACAAAGGCTATTAACAATGAAAAAGATTATTTAACTTCTAAGCAGCTTAAAGAATTGGAAAATAATAATTTATCTATAGAAAGCCATACTGCTTGCCATGAAAATTTGTCAGAATTATCTTATGATAAACAATTAAAAACACTAAAAAATTCAAAGGAGTTTTTAGAAAAGACTCTAAATAAAAAGGTTAAATATATTGCCTATCCTTATGGAAAATACAATAAAGATACTCTAAAGGCTGTCAAGGAAGCAGGATATGTTATGGCCTTTACTACTGATGGAAAATGGTCCGATAAATCTGACGGAATTCTAACTTTAGATAGAGTTTATGTTAGTGGTTTCTTTGATATGGATACCTTTATAAACAGGGTAACTAATCCAAACTATGAGTATAATTAAAATTTAAAATTAAGGGGTCAGGTCACAACTTTTATGTGGAAAAATGGGGGTCAGGTCACAAACTTTCAGCTTTAAGAAGCAACATAACTTTTTGGGTCAGGTCACAATTAAAAAGATAGCATGAATTTAAGTTCATGCTATCTTTTTATGATACATATGATAAACTAAATTTTAAAGGAGAAGTCTTAATAATGTACTTGCTAAAATTAACATGAACGCTCCACCTATACGGGATGATATTTGTGCGAAAGGCATAAGTTCCATTCTTTTTGATGCTGAAAGAACTGCTACGTCTCCAGTACCACCCATGTTTGCCATACAAAGTCCTGCTGTTATAGCCGCTTCTATTGGATAGAACCCAACTAATCTTCCTCCAAATCCTGCACCTATTACTGCACCTATTATTACAACTGCTACAAGAACTATATATTGCCAGTTAAATGCTGCTACAACTTGACCAAGATTTGTGTATGCAACTCCTATTCCTACTAAAAGTGCTCCAGTTAGGTTAGTCATTACAAATGTGAACCACTGTTTTGCTGCAAGTTCATATTTTCTTGGTATAATTCCAAGCATTTTTACTGCTGCTACTGTAATTATCATCCATGCATAAGTATGGATTACTGGTAAGAATTTATTTACTATACTTCCAAAAGTATAGAAAGTTACTGCCATTAATAATCCTGTTCCCATCATTTTTAAATCAATTTTGTTTTCTTCTTCTTCTTCAACTACATCGTTTCCTGAATCTTCTACAAGTAGTTTTCCGTTTCCTGTTAGAGAAGGTTTTAATTTTCCAAGTCTAGCAAGTAATCCACCTATAACTATTGCCATTGCATTTCCAAGAGCTACTGCTGGTACCATAACTGATAACATTTGTGCTGGGTCTGTTGACATTGCTTCACCAAATATTTTTGCAAGAGGTACAGCACCTGCACCCATACCACCTCCCATGATAGGGATGCCTATATAAAATATTGCCTTTTGCGCTCCATAACCTATAAGTGCTCCAACTGCTCCTACAAGTCCCATTGATACTAATACTCCACATATGATTGCTGGTAAATATCTAACTGATGCTTTCATTAATAATTTTCTGCTCATTCCAAGAATACTACCTGTTATAAGTGCTGCAATATAAAAGTTTAAGAATCCGCCACTTTTCATGAATGTTGTTACATTATCTACTGCTGCTTTTGGAAGTATATTGTACGTTACAAGTGCTGCTGAACCGAAAATAATTACTATTGGACCTCCACCTAAAAAGCTGTTAACTATAGGAGTTTTGTTTCCTATTTCATTTAATATTGCCCCTAATACCATCATTAATGCTAGTGCCCCTATCATTCCTTTTGGCAATTTTCCTATAGAAGTTGCGGCAAAAATTACTGCTGCTATGATTGCGAAGGCTGCTACTGGAAGCCCTAATATTTTATAGCCTTGTTTCTCACTTACTTTTGCAACATTTTGCATACCCTTTCCTCCTTTGGTTTTTATTTTATATATTATTTTAATTATTACCTTTTATATTTTAGCGATTCCTGTTTCTCTTGCTATTCTAGCTACTTCCTCAGCTACAATTGGTGCTACTCTTTCATCAAAAGCTCCTGGAATAATATATTCTTCATTTAATTCTTCATCGGAAATTATACTTGCTATTGCTTTTGCTGCTGCTAATTTCATTTCTTCAGTAATATCAGTTGCTCTAACATCTAAAGCCCCTCTAAAGATTCCTGGGAATACTAAAACATTGTTAATTTGGTTTGGAAAATCTGATCTTCCTGTTGCAATTACTCTTGCTCCACCTTCTTTAGCTTCATCTGGCATTATTTCTGGTACTGGATTTGCCATAGCAAATATAATTGCATCTTTGTTCATAGTTTTAACCATATCTGCATTTAACACGTTAGGTCCTGAAACTCCTATAAATACATCTTTTTCTTTTATGATTTCTTCTATTGTTCCCTCTTGCATATCTCTATTTGTTCTCTTTGCTATTTCTGCTTGAGCTGGATTCATCCATTCTGCACCTTCTACTAGTGCCCCTTTTCTATCACACATTGTTATGTTTTTAGCTCCGTATGAAAGTAAGAGTTTACAAATTGAAATTCCTGCTGAGCCTGCTCCATTTATAACTATTCTTGCATCCTCAAAAGTTTTTCCTACTAGTTTTACTGCATTTATAAGTCCTGCTAAAACTACTATTGCAGTACCATGTTGGTCATCATGAAATACTGGAATATCTAACTCTTCTTTTAATCTTCTTTCTATTTCAAAACATCTTGGTGCTGAAATATCCTCTAAATTTATACCTCCAAAAGTTGGTGCCAGGTATTTTACTGTTTTTATAATTTCCTCAACATCTTTTGTATCAAGACATATTGGGAAAGCATCAACATCTGCAAATTCTTTGAATAATATTGCTTTTCCCTCCATAACTGGCATTGCAGCTTCTGGACCTATATCTCCAAGACCAAGTACTGCTGTTCCATCTGAAACTACTGCTACAAGATTTCCTTTAGCTGTATATTTGTATACGTTTTCACCATTTTCATGAATTTTTCTACAAGGCTCAGCAACTCCTGGCGTATAAGCAGTGCTTAATTGCTCTCTATTCTTTACAGAAACTTTGGATACTACTCCTACTTTTCCTTTATTTTCTTCATGCATTTTCAAACTTAATTCTTTGTAATTCATTCTTGCTTCCTCCTTTAAATTTTGTAGCCTTTTACAAGTTTGTAACTTTTGTAGTTCTTTACAAGTTTATAGGTTTGTATTTTTTTAAAAGGTTTGTGAATTTGTATGACTTGATTTTTCTTCAAGTTCGGGATTTACTTATATTTTAATTTAAACTTCCAAAAAAAAATACATTTAGAAATTAATCTAAATGTTTTGTAAATAAAATAAATATTGTTATTTTGTTAACGTTTTCTTAACAAATTATGAAGTGTTGCATTCTTCTAAAAATTGTGACCTGACCCCAACTTTTAGTCTTTCCATTTATACTTAGTGCTTGGCCTTCCAACAGTTCCATATTCTATATCACTTTTTATATCCCCTACTTCAGCCATATAATTCATATATCTTCTTATAGTAACTCTAGACAAAACCACTGCTTCTGCAACCTCTTCGCTTGTGAAATATCTATCACTGTGATCTTTCATGAAGTCTCTAATCCTCTGTAGAGTTCTTTTATGAAGACCTTTTTGCAGTTCAGTATTTAAATTCACCTTATTTCTACTGGTAATTTTATCAATATCTTCTTGCTTTATAACCTTTTGCTCTTTAAAAAATTTATATCTCATTACGAATCTATTAAGAGCTTCTTTAAATCTCTCATATTCAAATGGTTTTATGAGATAATCTACTGCCCCCAGCTTTAAAACCTCATCCAATTTATCTACTTCATGAGCAGCCGTAACCATTATTACGTCTGTCATTATATTGTGCTTCCTCATTTCCTTTAAAAAGGTTATTCCGTCCATCTTGGGCATGTAAACATCTAGAATTATCAAATCTATTTCCGTATTTTTTATAGTTTCTAAAGCTTCTTTTCCATCCTTACACACCCCAATTACACTTAAACCTTTTATGCTTTCTGTATATGACTTGTTAATTTGAGCTACCATTGGATCATCTTCTACTATTAGTACTTTAATCATTCTTTTCCTCCTTTGGTATGGTTATTATAAATTTTGTTCCTTCTCCCCTTTCTGTTCTAATGTCTATTCTTCCATTTAAATTATCTATAATATTTTTTATTAAAAATAACCCTGTACCCCTATTTTCTCCTTTAGTAGAAAAGCCTTTATTGAAAATTTTAGATAACTGACTCTCTTTTATTCCACCCCCTGTATCCTCTACTCTAATTGTAATTGTGTCATCAGTTTCAAACATCAGTACTTTTATAACCTTTTCTCCTTCTTCGGTTAAATTTATTGCTTCTATAGAATTTTCTATTAGATTTCCTAGGATAGTGACTAATGCATTGCTATTTATTCTGCCACTTATTTTTTTTAAACAACTTTTAGAATCTAAATATAAGTTTATCCCTGCTTCTTTTGCTCTACTTATTTTTCCAAGCATAAGTGCCGCAATAGTGGGTTCTTCTATTTTTCTCATGATTAAGCTTGCCTTTTGCTGCTGTTCCTCTGTTACATTTAAAATATATTTTTTTGCTTCCTCTGGTTCTTCAATTTGGATTAATCCTAAAATTACATGGAGTTTATTCATAAATTCATGAGTATTTGCCCTGAGTGCTTCTACTATTTGTTTTACCCCCGTAAGCTCCTCTGCAAGTCTTGTAACCTCTGTTTTGTCTCTAAAAATTGCAACAGCACCTATTATTTTATTATTTTGCTTAATTGGAATTCTACTGCTTAATATTAATGTTTCATTTATTATCATATCTTTGTTGTATTCAGATTTATCACTTTTCATAATTAAAGGAAGTCTGGAATTAGGCACAATGTTATAAATATTTCTTCCTATTATATGTTTATTTTTTATATTAAGCATTTGTATAGCTGCATTATTAAATAAAGTAACGTTTCCATTTTCATCTATAGCAATTATTCCTTCAGCCATAGCATCTAATACTTCTTCTTTTTGCAAATAAAGCTTTGTTATCTGCTCTGGCTCATATCCTAAAAGAGTCTCTTTTATATTTTCAGACAATATTACCGCACCAATAGTACCTATTACAAACCCTATTAAAGATAGAAAAAGTAATGTTACTGTAGCATCCCACTTTTCCTTTTCTATACTTTCTGTTAATGTACTTGCCATAACAAAACCAACCTGTTTCCCCTGCTTATCTATTACAGGAACAAATGCTCTCATTTGCTGTCCAATTGTTCCTACAGCCACTGATACATATCGTTCACCTGTGTCTATTACTTTTTTTTCATCTCCTCCAACAAATTCTAGTCCTACTTTCTCCGTATGTGGATGAGCATATCTTATACTCTTCATATCTGCAACTGTAATAATATCTATCTTTTTAGTACTGTTTAATATTCCTTGAACATATTTTTGAACTTCATATCCTGGACTTTGATTCTCTAATGAATCAACCACTAAAGGAGATTGCGCAACAATTTCTGCAACATTCATAATATTAATTTCAATTTCTTTTTTTATATTAGCAATTTTAGATCTAGTAATGAAAAACATTGTAATTACTAAAGAAACAAAAATTAAAGATACATTTAATAGAGTTATTTTTGTTTGAAGTTTTAAATTAATTTTTTTCTTCATTTTTTACTCCTTCTTAATCTTAATCCTTTGTTTTTTCTTGGATTTTTATCTTCATTATTTCCTTTGTCTAATTTCATTTTAATTTTGTCTTTATTTCTTTAATTAATTATATATTATTTGTTAATAATTATAAAGTAATGGGGGCAGGTCACAATTTTTATCTATATTTAAAAATTCTTCATAAGTCTGTCATCAAACTGTAACAAAACAAAGTTACTATATACTCATAGCAACGCAACACCTATTAAAATAAATAGTTGGATCATGTCACAAACTTGAAAAGATTATATAATTATAAGTCATGTAGGCTAAACTATTAAAAAGCTACTGATTGCATTATTCTATAACAATTATTTACTAATTCATAAATACTTTAGGAGGTAATCTATATGAGTATGTTTAACAACAATGATGATTTTAACAAGGAAAGAAAATTTATTGAGGGAGAAATTATTGAAACTAACTCAATACAAAATGAATATATAAAAACTGATTCTACAACAATATCTAAAAATAATAAAAGAAAAGGGTTCGGCAAAAGAATTATGTCCTATGTCCTTGTTGGATTACTTTGTGCTTCACTGGGCGGTACTGTTTCAACAATAGCAACTATAAAATATCTAAATAAAACATCTTCACAGGAAAAAACTAGTCAAAGTGAAAATAATATTAACAATAATATTAGTAAAACATCATCAAATACAGTACCTCTTTCTGTAGCTAATATAGCAAAGCAAGTAGGTCCAGCAGTAGTAGGTGTTTCTACAAAAAGCATTAAATCAGTTGATAGGTTTGGTTTTCCGGAGCAACAAGAGGGAATGGGTTCTGGAATAATCTTTAACGAAGATGGATATATACTTACCAACTACCATGTTGTAGCTGGTGCAAGACAGATAAATGTAATTTTCAATGATGGTAATTCAGGTAAAGAAATACCAGCAAAACTAGTTAACTACAACGCTGAAATGGATATAGCTGTTATAAAACTAACACAAAAAGTAAAAGTGCCTGCAGTTGCTGAATTTGGTGATTCAGATAGTCTTCAAGTTGGTGATGCTGCAATAGCTATTGGTAACCCTCTTGGAAAAGAATTTTTGGGTACTGTAACCTCTGGAGTTATAAGTGCTGTGAATAGAGAAATAGCTATTGATGGGCAAAAGCATAAATATATTCAAACAGATGCAGCTATAAATCCTGGAAACAGCGGTGGTGCTCTTGTAAATGCATATGGACAGGTAATTGGAGTTAATAGTGCTAAAATTGGCGGAAGTCAAGTGGAAGGTATTGGATTTGCTATCCCTATTAATGCGATTAAACCTGAAATCGAAGGTCTTTTAAAGCCTATCTTAAAAATTGGTATTGGTGTAAGAGATATAGATGAAAAAATTTCTAAACGATATGATATTCCTGTGGGAATCTATGTGCAACAAGTTGAGGAATTCAGCCCTGCTGAAAAAGCTGGATTAATGCCTGGAGATGTAATTACAAAATTTGATGGTAAAAAAGTTAAAACTGTAAAAGAACTTAATGAATTAAAACAAAAACACAATGTTAATGATACTGTAAGTATAGAAATTATTAGAGATGGTAAGAAAAAGGCTTTAAGCTTAAAGTTAGCTGAATAAGATATAAATCAAATAGCAAAATTCACTAAAATTGTGTTAAATATAAAATAAGCTGCTGCATTTCCCCCTATAATATAGCAGCTTATGCAAAAGGGGGTCAGGTTATAAAGTTTAGAAACTTTATAACCTGACCCCCTTTTTCTTATTTCTTAGGTTTATTTATTATTTTTCTGTTAATAATCAAAATATAATTTTATTTTATAAAACAAATATTTATTAATGACAAAATATTAAAGAAAGGATGATTTTTGTAATATGCCAAGATCATTAAGAAACACTGACATTTATGGAACAAATCATATAATGAATAGAGGCAGCAGTGATACGATTATATTTGAAAATGACAAGGATAAAAAAGTATTTTTAAACATAGTAAAAAAAGCTCAGAAAATTTATAACTTTGTTCTATATTCCTATTGCATAATGGATACTCATTTTCACTTATTGATTTATTCTAACGGAGCAAATATAAGTACTTATATGAAATATATTCAGCAATGTTTTGCTATCTATTATAATAAAACTTATTGTAGACATGGCCATGTTTTTGCTGATAGATTCAAAAGCGTTCCAGCTAAGGCTGATTGTCGTTTACCTATTTCTTTAGCAGAATTGAATATTTCAGCTTATATTCATAATAACCCTAAAGATGTTCAGGGGTATAACAGCAACATGGAAAACTATACATATTGCAGCTTTGGCATATATATGGGAATAAAAAAAGATAAGTTAAATATTTTAAATACTGATTATATACTTTCATTTTTTCATTCTAAAAATAAAGGTATTGCTAGAAAAAAATACAGAGATTTTGTTTATCAATTTCATAATATTGAGATAAAAGAAAACATAGAATTTCAGAGCGAACCTTTGAAATATCACTCAGATAAAAAACTCTTAGTGAATAAATTTACTCCTAAACAAATTATAGATTTTGTATCCGTATATACTGGAGAAGATTTTTGTGTACATATGAAATATAATCATAAAAATTTTAAAATGAAGTCTTTGTGCGTAATCCTTATGAGATCTGTATGTGGGCTAACACTTAAGGAGATAAGTTCAATATTAGGTAATGTAACTTCATCTAATGTATGGAAACTATGTGAAAATGGACTTACACTTATAAATAAAGAATACAAGAATATTATTGATGATTTTATAAAATATAATAAAATTCACTGTAATTAAGCAATCAAAATATGTTGAATAACTATAAAACTTTCTCTTTTACTGATCATTATACTGCTTAAGCAAATTTTTTTAAAATTTTGTATTTTGAATTGCATTTTCTTTTTCTACAAGGACAAGCACTAACTCTTTCTTTGTTTATTAGATAAAATTCATGGGGTCAGGTTACAAAATTTATTTATGTAAATTTTGTAACCTGACCCTTCTATCTTAATTCTAAAGTAAAATAAAATTTAACACCATTCTCAGTATTTTCAGCTCCATATTCACTTTTATGAAGTTGTAAAATATTTTTAACTATTGCAAGTCCTAGTCCAGTTCCTCCAAGACTTCTATTCCTTGATTTATCTACCTTATAAAATCTATCCCATATCTTTGAAATTTCATCTTCTGGTATTTGATTTCCTTCATTTTCTATTTCAATCAATACCTTATCTTCTCTTAATATTGTTCTAACAAAAATTCTCCTATTATCCTTTGTATGCCTAAGTGCATTAGTTAAAAAGTTAGTTATAACCTCTTCAATTCTCACCTCATCACCTAAAACTACTAAATCACTTTCAATGTTAGTTATTATCTTAACACCTTTTTCTTCGTCTTTTTGTGACCTGACCCCATTCAGTCTTCTTATTATTTCTGAGATTGTATTGTCTAAAGCAAATTCCTTAATATTAATCTTAAAATTTCCTGATTCCAGTCGCGAAAGCTCCAACATATCTGATACAAGCCTTCCCATTTTATGAGACTCATCTATGATTACCTCCAAATAATATTCCATATCTTCACCTTGAACAATTCCATCTTTTATTCCTTCTGCATAACCCTCAATCAAACTTATAGGAGTTTTTAACTCATGTGAAACAGAAGCTACAAATTCCTTTCTCATCTTTTCAAGTTCTTTTTCTTTTTCTATATCCTGCTTTAATTTTTTATTGGATGCTGTAAGTGAAGTCAGGGCAGAATGTAAATTTTCAGATAAAAAATTTAATGTACGTGCAAGGTTTCCTATTTCATCCTCTCTATCACTATAACATTTTTCTGTAAAATCAAATCTAGCCATTTTCGAAGCAGTTTTATTCAAATCTACCAAAGGCTTTGATATCATCCCTGAATATACAAAAGATAAAATCAAAATTAGTCCAACAGCAGCTATATATATGTATATATAAAATTCCTTCATTACGTTGGCAGCTTCATCAACTGGCTGTAGTGATGTTAATGCAAATATAACCTTAGCTGGAATATTATTAACGAGTACTGGACATACGCTTACAATATTTTTTATATTGTAAAACTTGCTATCAAATCTATAAGTAATTGTCTCATCTTTTTTTTGCATTTCAATAAAAGCATCAGGATTAGATGTCCACTGATTAATTATTGACTTTATTACATTAATTTTAGCAGAGTCATTTAACTCATTTTTAAAATCAGTTATATAATTTAACAATCCATTACTTTCTAAAATAACTATTTTTGCATTATTAGTTTCTTCAAAATCCTGAATAATCCTTAATGTTTCTTTTCCCCGTCTAATATTCCTTATATAATCTTTTTCAAATTTCTCAAGCTGAGTTTTAAGATTATTAGTTTTTCTACTTATATAAAATTTTTGAAAAAATAAAGATTGAAAAAGAAGCTGTATACTTATAAAAGATATAAAGAATACCGCTGTTACTATAAATAATTTTAGAGTAATATTTTTCTTCATTTTTTCACCTCAAATTTGTACCCACTTCCTCTGACAGTTTTAATAAGTTCAGCCTTAGATTTTAACTTTTCTCTAAGTCTTTTAACATGAGTATCTACAGTTCTTAAACCTCCATAATAATCATATCCCCATACCTTATCTAAAATTTTTTCCCTACTTAATGCTATACTTTCATTTTTTGCAAAAAACAAAAGTAAGTCATATTCCTTAGGTGAAAGCATCACATCCTCACCCTCTATTTTTATTTCATGATATAATTCATTTATTTCTAATCCCTCAAAATTCATAGTTGAATCTTCAGTTCTATTTTCCGAATTAACTCTTTTTAATAATGCTTTTCCCTTAGCCACTAGTACCTTTGGACTAAAAGGCTTTGTCACATAATCATCTGCTCCTAGTTCATATCCCAAAAGCTTGTCATCTTCTTCTGATTTAGCGGTTAAAATAATTATTGGCACCTCAGAACTTTTTCTTATATTTTTACAAACTGTCCACCCATCCATATAAGGCATCATTATATCAAGAATTACTAAATCTATTTTATTATTTTTAAATGTCTCTAAAGCTTTTATACCATTTTCAGCCTCAAATATTTTGTATCCACTAATAATAAAATAATCCTTTAAAAGTTTTCTCATTCTTTGTTCATCTTCAACTAGCAAAATAACTTGTTCCATTATGCCACCTCCTAAAATCACCTAAAATTATGCCCTGCAAAATTGTAACCTGACCCCATTTACTATATAATTATTTTAGCACACTTACAGTAATTTTTGTGACCTCACCCTTTCAACTTTATTATGTAACTACTAAGGAATTTTTGTGACCTGACCCCAATTTTCACCCCCTATTTTAATCAAAAAAGCACGCTAAAACCTCATCACTTGATATATTTGCAAAATATCTATTTATATCAACTTTATACAAAATTGTTTTAATCTCTTCCTTTTTATATCTTATTCCCTCTATCATTTTTTCTAAGTTCTTAATATCCTTAGTTCCCAAAAAATCTCCATGAATATTACACTGTTTTATTATTCCATCCTTAATATCTAAAGCTACTTCAATTCCTCCACCTGAGAATCGCTTATAATTCTTATAGTTAAAAGCAGGAGATTTTCCATAATTCCACTGCCACGTAGAATACTTTTCTTTAACCAGTTTCTCTATTGCTTCTAACTGTTCTTTATTAAAAGTACATCTCTCAATTTTACTTCCTTCAAATTCAAATATATATTTTAAAATTAATTCCCTAAACACCTCAATATTTATGTTTTTATTCAGATATTTACTTATATTAGTTACTCTACCTCTTACGGATTTTACACCTTTTGATTGAAATTTTTCTTTTTTAACCTTCAATGCTTTCTGAAGCGCATTAAGATCTGAATTAAATAGAAGTGTCCCATGATTAAGCACTCTTTTTTTATAAATACTTTGTGAAATTCCTGAAATTTTTTTTCCATCAATGGTTATATCATTTCTTCCTGTTAGTTCTGCATTTATTCCCATACTTTTTAAAGCGTTTCTAACTGGAATAGTATATTTTTTAAAATCTATTTCTCTAATATCTTGTGCATTAGTAATAAAGGTAAAATTTAAATTTCCTAAATCGTGATATACTGCCCCTCCACCTGTTATTCGTCTAACTACGTTTATATTACGTTCTTTTACATATTGAAAATTAATTTCTTCAATAGTATTTTGATTTTTCCCAACAATAATTGATGGTTCATTTCTCCATAGAATTACATACTCATCCGCATAATTTAACTTTTTAAATACATATTCCTCTAAAGCCAAATTATAATGAGAGTCTAAAAAATTATTTTCTATATACTTCATTCCTTTCGTCACTCCTTAAACTATAAGTTTAATAAATTTTATTAAAAATACTCTGTTACTATTCTAAAAATATATCATCTTTATCTTTCTATAAATATATAAAAAATAGTGCACAATAAATGCACTATTTCAAAGTAAACTATTTTAATATGCCACTTTTATCTATGTTTTCTATAGCCTTTAAAATTCTTTCCTCAGACTGCACTAAAGCAAACCTTACAAATCCTTCTCCCCTATTTCCAAAGCTGCTTCCTGGAACTACTATAACACCAGTTTTCTCTAATAAATCAAAGGTAAAATCTATTGATGAAGTATATTTATCAGGTATAAGAGCCCAAAGAAACATAGTTCCTTTAGATTTATCAATCTCCCACCCAATTTTTTTAAGTCCTTCTACAAGTATCTCACCTCTATTTTTATAAATTTCTCTAGTCCTATCAACACAGTCTTGAGGTCCACTTAAAGCTGCAATAGCTGCCCTTTGAACTGGAAGAAAAACACCATAATCAATATTAGATTTTAAATTTCTAAGCTGACGAATTATATTTTTATTTCCTAAGGCAAAAGCAATTCTCATGCCTGGTATACTATAAGTTTTTGATAATGAATTAAATTCAACTCCTACCTCTTTTGCTCCTTTAATACTCAAAAAACTATTAGATTCTATATTATCGAATACAAGCTCATTATAAGCATTATCATGAATAACTGCTATATCATATTTTTTAGCAAACCATACTAATTTCTCATAAAATTCCATAGGTGCAATTGCAGTAGTTGGGTTGTTAGGATAAGATACTATCATCATTTTAGTTTTATAAGCTATATCAGAACTTATTGAATCTAAGTCCATTATGTAGTTATTTTTTTTAAGAAGTGGTATTCTTTCAACTTTTGCTCCTGACAAGAACGGTCCAATATTAAATATTGGATAACCAGGATCTGGAGTTAATACTGTATCTCCTTCATTAACTAGAGTTAATGCAATATGAGCAAGTCCCTCCTGAGAACCTTGCAAAGATACTATTTCTTCTTTTTTTAATTCTACACCATACCTTCTGTCATACCACTTTATAACCATTTCCGTTAGTTCAGGTAAATCATTTACTGCATATCTATAGTTCAAAGGATCAGCCACTGCCTCTTCTATAGCCTTTACAATATGTGGTGCAGGTAAAATATCTGGTGAACCAATACTAAAATCAATAACCTCTTGCCCCTGTGCTAATAATTCTTCTTTTTTATCTCTTAGCTGTGAAAATATTGCTGATGTTAGCCCCTCCATCTTTCTTGAAAAATTCATCTTTAGCCCCCCTATAAAATAATTCAGAATTAATAAATTATCAAATAATATTTTTACTTGTACCTATAGATTTAATAACTATTATTTCTTATCTTTAAGTTTTTATTGAATTTGTTAAAATTATTATATTTGTTAAAATTTAACCAGTCAACATATTATTCTCTTACAATTCAAAATATTATGTAACTTAGGGGTCAGGTCACAATTAAAAATTGTGACCTGACCCCTTTTTTTCTTGCATCAATAACCAATTTATGGTAAATTAGATATGTTCGCATTATTTTTAAAACTCTTTTTCAATAATTATGTATGTATATTACATGATAAATAAGCTATACTGTTCATGCAATTATACAATCACATAAAACTATATATCATATACTATTTCTATTTATTATATGATATAATACTATTATTAATTTTAACTTAGACATTATTCATAAATATTAAAGGAGGAAAACACATGACCTTCTGTGATGAAAACAATATAGAATTAATCAAAAATGATTTACGTTATTTAGAATTACTTGCAAAGCAATATCCTGATGTTTCTTGTGCAAGTACAGAAATTATTAACCTACAAGCAATTTTAAATCTTCCGAAAAGTACTGAGCATTTTATAAGCGACATTCATGGAGAATATGAATCCTTTACTCATATGCTGAAAAATGCTTCAGGTGTTATAAAACGAAAGATAGATGACATATTTGGAAATTCCTTGAGAGAAAGTGAAAAATCCAATCTAGCCACTTTAGTTTATTACCCTGAACAAAAGCTAGATTTAATAAAACGTACAGAAGATAATTTAGACGATTGGTATAAAATAACTCTATATAGACTTATTGAATTGTGCAGAGTAGTTTCTTCAAAATATACCCGTTCAAGAGTTAGAAAAGCTCTTCCAAGTGATTTTGCTTATATCATTGAAGAATTACTCCACGAGCAAGATGGAAAAATAAACAAGCATGAATATTACAATGGAATAATTAACACAATAATTGACCTTGACCGTTCTCCAGATTTTATAATTGCTATCGCTAAAGTTATTCAAAAACTTATTGTAGATAGACTTCACATTATAGGTGATATTTATGACAGAGGTCCTGGAGCTGAAATAATAATGGAAGCATTGATGAAGCATCATTGTGTAGATATTCAATGGGGAAATCATGATATTTTATGGATGGGTGCTGCTGCTGGTTCTGAGGCTTGTATATGCAATGTACTTAGAATTTCTCTAAGATATGCAAACCTTAATACTATTGAAGATGGATACGGAATAAATTTACTTCCTCTAGCTACTTTCGCTATGGAAGCTTATGAAAATGATCCATGTAAAAGCTTTACTCCAAAAACCTTAGATAAACAGATAAGCAAAAAAGATCTTGTACTGCTTTCAAAAATGCATAAAGCTATCTCTATTATTCAATTTAAATTAGAAGGACAAATTATAAAAAAACGTCCTGAATTTACAATGGATGATAGACTTTTACTAGAAAAAATCAATTACGAAAAAGGTACTATTGATATTTATGGGAAAACTTACACATTAAACGATAAAAATTTTTCTACTATAGATCCTAAAGATCCTTATAAGCTTACTCCTCAAGAGAAATGTTTAATTGCTAAATTAAAACGCTCCTTTGTTCATAGTGAAAAACTTCAAAGACATATTCGTTTTATGTATAGCAAAGGAAGTATGTACTTAGTATATAACTCAAACTTACTTTATCACAGCTGCATACCACTTAATGAAGATGGTACTTTTAAAGAAGCTAGAATTGGTGATAAAAAATATACAGGCAAATCTTTACTAGACAAGTATGATACCCTTGCAAGAGAAGCTTATTTCTTTAAAAATGATTCTAGTAAGAAAATTTATGCTATGGATATGATGTGGTATTTATGGTGTGGACCTGATTCTCCTGAATTCGGTAAAAACAGAATGACAACTTTTGAAAGATATTTTGTAAATGATAAACAAACTCACATAGAAAATAAAAATCCTTACTATAAATATAGAGATGACGAAGTATTATGTAAAAACATACTTAAAGAATTTAATTTGGATCCAACTTCTTCTCATATAATAAATGGACATATTCCTGTCAAAACTAAAGAAGGAGAAAGTCCTATTAAAGCAAACGGTAGACTTCTTGTAATAGATGGAGGTTTCTGTCGAGCTTATCAACCACAGACCGGAATAGCTGGATATACTTTAATATACAATTCTTATGGTCTTCTTCTAACATCTCATGAACCTTTCGAATCTATTAGAAAGGCGATAGAAGAAGAAAAGGATATTTTATCCTCAACAATCATATTAGAACATGTTGTAGCTAGAAAAAGAGTGGAAGATACTGATATTGGTGCAGAACTAAAAAAACAAATTAAAGATTTGGAAATGCTGCTTGTAGCATACCGTAAAGGACTTATTAAAGAAAATAAATAAAGAACGAGGTATAATATAGATTTTCTCTATACTATACCTCGTTCTTTTAACTTAAATATAATTTTGCCTCAACAAAAACATCTTCACTTTTATCTCTAAACTCTCAACTACAGCTTTCCTTACGCCTTCATAATATTAACTTTATCATGAATTAAGTATGAAGGATATTCAAATTCATACCATTTTTTTACTTTAGCCTTGTCCCCTAATAGTTTAAACTTTGGAGAATACTCTTTTGTAAAATCAATATCCGTAAGAGTATTAAATAAGAAAATTCCATCTGCTCCTGCTTCGTAAGCCTCATAAGCTCTTGCCAGATAATCTTCTGCAGTCAGATATTCATTTTTAGGTACGTAAATTCCTTGTTTAATTAACTCTTCAGTTTCTGGCGTTAAATCTTTTCCTTTAAGATTAGCTGAAACTCCAATATATAATTCAACCTTTGTTCCTTTTACCATATCTGCAAACTTATCTATATCATAAAAGTCCTCGTATCCTATAGATGAAGGAATTAATCTATCAATAAGCCCTTCTTTAGCCCAAGTTTCCACATCAAGACCATATGAAAGAGTATTAAGCCAAGGTACTCTTACAGATATTTTTTTATTAGGAATTTCCTTTCTAACTCTTCTTAAAAACTCATTCATAATTCTAATCTTTTGTTGTTGTGAAGCTTCTTTTCCCATAACTGTTGGATATCTACAAAAATCAAGCGTTATAGCTTCAACATTATCAACTCTTGAAACTTCCTTAAGTACATTCATTATATAATTTCTATATCTTGGGTAAAAATAGCTTAGTACATAACTGTCTTCCTGAGTACAATTCTTATATTGATCATACATCTTCCCATTTAAAAATTTTGTAGCGATATCACTATAAAATGAATTCATACGCATAGAAGCACTTACTCTTATTCCTTTTTCTTTTCCTCTCTCTGCAACAATTTCTAGAGGTGATTTTCCTGTATCTAATATATTAAGAATTTGTTTTCTTGCTAATTTATCTCCATCTCTGGTATATGAATCATATTTATGAGAACCTTCAAAAGCTTTTCCTGCATAAGCACTATTATAATTAAGGAATCCTGTAGTTCCTATTTCATAATTAACTTCACCAGTTCTTGCTCCCTTTAAAGAATCTACAGCTACATTTTTTAATTCATCAACACTTGGACACTTTCCCCAGAAGAAATCTGAAAATCCATCGTTATCATAAACTACCCTACTATATCTTCTATATTCATTATAGCTATTGTATAATTTAATTTGGTCATCTGTTAATCCAACTAATCTTATATATGCGATTCTCCCTTTTTTTCCTTCTACACCTTCAATAGAAATTGTCTCATCCTTAAAATCTGCTGCAAAGGCAAAAGCTTCATTAAGATACTCTACGCCCTTGACATATTCTATTCCATTTTTATCATCAAATACCTTAATGTTTTCTTCTTTACCTGCACCCTTTACTTTAATCTCTTCTGTACCTGTAACATAACCTATGTATACTCCAAACCAGCCATTAAGCTTTGTTTGAAGGTGTAATTCTTCTGCATTTTTAGTACTTTCTATATATATTTTATTAGAATTAAATTTATTTAAGGTATATACTGACGCTTTCCAATTTGTATAAACTACTTCCCTGCCATCTGCATCTGTAAGTTTGTTTACTTTATCATAAAAATATTCTTTTCCCTCTTCTGAAGTTATACTACTTCCTTCTTTTATTTTTACAGCATCTTCATATCTATCTACTTTTTTTATAGCAAATTTTATTTCTTTACTTTTTTTCATCTTATTATTTTTAGAAGACTGTATATCTTTTGCAATCTTTAATGTATAAATTTCTCCCTCAGTATATTGTTTTATTGGTGGCTTTACCAAAATAGCTTTACCATCCTTACTAAGTTGTAAACTAATATTAACCTTATATCCATTTTTATCAACTACACTAATTTGATTCCTTGTATTCTCATCTAATTTTACTTTTTTGCTAAAATTGATACTCCACACTTTATTTTTATCTACTACTTTAACATCATTAGTCTTTGCAGTAACAGCTTGTCCACCAAAACTTATTAACATTAAACTTAACATTAAAATTCCAACCAATTTTTTGTATATTATTCTAATCATTTTTTCCCCCTCTAGATGCATAATAATTCAAAGCGTTAATTTACATTCTTCTCTATTATAAACCATTACTCTGAAAAAAATCTATCTCTTTATATTAATTTATGACGAATTATATTATTTTTTCTATTTTTTATAAAAAAAATGAGAATTTTCCTTAAAGAAAATTCTCATTCACTACTAATTATATTAAATAAATTTCTAAACTTCTTCGTCTTTTTCTACTCCTATAATAGTAATATTTCTTAAATTCCAATCTCCTGTCAGATCATATACTTCACCATTTTCTAAAATCTTTACTACTGGACGTGTTGAGCATTCCTCATTATTTTCCATTACAATCGCCTTTTTTCCGGTACTCAGCTTTACTATTGTTCCTAAAGGATAAGGAGCTACTTTTCTTAAAAATAATTTAACTAGTTTAGGATCAAATATACTTCCATTATAAGCCATAATATATTCAATAGCGTCTGATGGAAGATATGCTTTTTTATTTGGCATCTCAGAAATCAAGTTATCATAAGCATCACAAAGACAAATTATTCTTCCAAAAAGAGATATATTTTCACCTTTTTTACCATCTGGATATCCTTTTCCATCATAGCGTTCATGATGCTGTAATATTCCTACATAAGATGTTACTGGAATATTGTAATACTTCTTTATATATCTATATCCTTTCTCTGCATGAGAGTTCATGATTTCTTTTTCTTTATCTGTTAAATTTTCTTGTCTATTAAGAATTGCTCTAGGTATAAATACCTTTCCAATATCATGTAGCATGGCTGAAGTTATTAATTTTTCTAACTTTACCTCATCTAAATTTAATGCTATTCCTATTACAGCAGATAAAACTCCCACATTAACTGAATGGCTGTATAAGAAGTCATCAAAGGACTTTATATCAATCATATTTATCATTATGCTTTTATTTGCTAATATTTGATCCATCATGTTTTTAGCCATAATTTCTACTAAATCTAAACTCTTAACTATACTGCTTGGATTATTATAAATGTCCTTTATGGTTTTAACTGCACCAACTCTAAGTTCTTCTGATATTACATTTTCAATTTTTATATTTTCAGATAAACTATCCTCTATATATACTCCATTGATTACAAGCTTATGTATATCCTCAATATACTTTTTTGTTAATACAACATCTTTAGCAAGTAAAACTATGCCACTTTTAGAATATACATTTCTTGCCAATTTCATTCCTTCACGCAAACAATTTGCTGGAACATATCTCATACGCACACCTACTTCTTGTTTTTATTAAAATTTAAATAATATATAATTTCAAATTTAAATTAATATAATTATATTATCGTATATGAATCACATAAGTATAGTGTTTTTGCATTGTAATTTTATGTAATACACTCCAATTACTAGTGACAACACTCAGTTACTAGTACCAATTGATAATAAAAGATACTTTGCTTTAGTAAATTTAATATATTTTAGCTTTGCAATAGCAAAGCACCTTTTACTCTCAGCTATTCATTCTTCATTTTCAACTATATAGAATCCTATTTATACTAGTAGCTAAAAACTTATTTTATTGAACTTATTAATATATACGTAAAAAATAACTATTTTGACCGGGTATTTGTGACTAATAATTAAATAATTTTTTTTACATCATACAAAGAGTTCAAAATTAACCAATTTTGTGGGAAATATTTTGTTATCGTCCAATAACTTATTCCTCCAAGTTTATATTTGTTAGCCGTTTCCAGCTTAGCTTTTATGCTCCGTGCATCTTCAAACCATACCTCATGCTGCTTTCCATTCATATCGTAGTACTCAAAAAATGGTGCTTGAGCTTTCCAGTCATATTGTATGATTGCACCTTCTTTGAATGCCAAATCCACAGCCTCAGTATTTGATACTGTCCTTGCCATTGTTCCCTTTACATAAGGTAATGACCAATCATATCCATAATTAGGTATACCCATAAATATTTTTTCTCTAGGTATAGCACTTATAGCATAGTTAAGTACTTTTACAACTTCATTTAATGGGGCAACCGCCATTGGTGGACTAAAAGTATATCCCCATTCATATGTCATTAGTATAACATGTTCTGCCAAAGCTCCATGAACAGGATAATCATGAGCTTCATATAATATACCTTTCTGATCTTGTGAGGTCTTAGGTGCCAAAGCAGTAGTTACTGAATATCCTAAGTCATTAAGTCTTTTCACAGTCTTTCTTAAAAAATTATTGTAATCTTCTCTGTTTTCAGGATATATATACTCAAAATCTATATCCAGTCCAAAATAATTTTTAGCCTTAAGAGTTTGAATTACATTATTCAATAAATTTTCTTGTGCAGTATCATTTGTAAGTATTGCTTTAGCTATGTCACTATTAAAGCCTTTTCCTTCTTCTATATTGGTAATTACCATAATCGGTGCAACATTAAACTCTCTTGCAGCTTCTATTAAAGGTATATCATCAATACTCTTTAAATTTCCGTCTTTCATTACTTGATAACTAAATATACTTAGATAAGTTAAATTAGGAAGAGTTTTTCTGAGGGTTTTCATATCAATTTCAGGAAATGAATATCCATTTACTTCTATGGTTCCAAATTTTTTTGTTCTTTCTGGAATGATTATGATTTGTCCTGCAGAAATTGCAGAAGGATTTGTTATCTCAGGATTAGCTTCTAATATATCTCTTATACTTAAACCATAATTACTAGCTATTTTGTAAATTGATTCACCAGTAGCTGCAGTATGCTTTCGTTCTCCCTCTATTATTACAAGACTTTGTCCTATTACTAGATGACGAGGATATTTTAATTCATTATCCTTTGCTATTTTATTAGGTGAAAGTCCATATATACGTGATATAGAATATAAACTTTCTCCTGGCCTTACTACATGAATAATCAAACATATCACCTCTTATCTATACTAATTTACTATATGCAAATTAATATAAATAAGACACTCTTATAACAGTTGAAAGCTAAAAAGTATAATTATTTATAAAATTTATTCAAAGATATTAATATCTCCACAACTTTGTACATATATTTCCTATATACAAATGTTAGATGTGAGGTGTTATTTATATTTATTGTAATAAAAAAATCTAAATTAATTTTAATATTTTTAAGTATTCTAGCTATAATATCTATGATATTTTTATATTACTTTTCTCATCCAACAAATACAAAATTTTTAGTAGATGCTTCAGATAAAGAAAAAATAGCTAATGAGGTAACAGAACTATTTCAAATTAGAAATAAAGCCATTCTTATGCAAGATTTAGAAGCAATAGACTACATATATGACAAAAATACTAAATATGGAACTTGGGCCTATAATCATGAAATAAAAAAAATGAAGTATTTGATTAATTGGTCTGAAAAACAAGGCGTAAAATTTGTAGATATCGTTCCTATGGTAGTGATAAGAAGTATTAAAGGCTCTAATAATTATTATTCTGTAAATCTTATCTGCTCTACAGAATACAAGTATGTATATGAAAATGAAGAGTTAGGTGATGGAAATAAAGTAAATATGTTTAGAATAGGTACAGCTCACTCTGTAAAATTAGCTAATAAAGATGGTATTTGGCAAATAACCAAAGAATGGTATACAGATCCCTTTGCTGACTCTCTAAATTTAGAAAATATAAAAGCTGATAGCATTAAAAAATATATTTTATCTCAACCTTATAGAGATTTTTCAAATCTAAGTAAAAGAAGAAGTTCTGCTGTGGCATATGCTGATAAATACTGTGGTATAGCCAGCGATGAAGAATTCGGCTTTAAATATAATAAAAAATATGGTGACTATAATCCACTTGGTGGCGATTGTGCTAATTTTGCTTCTCAAATATTATTTGAAGGCGGAAAATTCAAAAAAACCTCTACATGGAATTTTGATGGAGGAGGTGGCAGTAAAGCTTGGTTAAATGCCAATGCCTTCAAAGATTTTATGATAAATAATGGTAGAGCCTCTTTAATAGCTCGAGGCACCTATGAGAAAGTATACAAAGCAGCTTATAAACTTAAACCGGGAGATTTTGTTGCCTATGAAAAGAATGGTAAGGTTGTTCATATCTCTACGGTAACTGGAGCAGATTCAAAAGGATATTCTTTAGTAAATTGTCATAACACTGATAGATATAGAGTTCCTTGGGACCTTGGCTGGAGTAATAGGAAAATTAAATTTTGGTTAGTTCATGTACACTATTAAATAATGTTGCAAAGCAATATTATTCTAGTAACCAGTACCCATATACCAGTAACCAATAAAGTAAGTTTTACTAACACAAAACCTAAATTCAACTAAAAAAAGTAAGAACATAGAGATTTTCTATATTCTTGCTCTTTTTTATGCTTCTTTTTATTCTCTTTTCTTATTCACCATCCTCCAGAGGAACCACCGCCGCCGCTGTCTCCTCCTCCGAAGCCACCGAAGCCGCCTCCTGAACCACCGCCTCTGCCGCCGCGTCCTCCACCAAAGAAGGAATTCCAAAATAACATTTCAAGAATAAATCTTATAATTCTTCCTCTATTAAATATTACATCTAAGAAAACCAATCCCATTATTATATAAATAGGAATAGAATTTCCTTGTGTATTTCTTGCTTTTCCATAATTTAAATCTATTTGGTTATTTTTTTCTAATGTTACTCCATATTCCTTAGCTATATTATCTACAAAAACAGAATAGGCATTCTTTAGTCCCACTCCAAAGTTATTTTTCTTAAATGCAGGTACAGCAACATCCTGCATAACTCTATTAGTTAAAATATCGGGTATCGCACCTTCAAGTCCTCTCCCTACTTCTACTGACCATGATCTTTCCTCCATAGCCATCAAAATTAACAAACCATTATCTTTGTCTTTTTGCCCTATTCCCCATTTTCTAAAAAGCTTAATTCCATAGTCTCTAATTTCATTTCCTTCTAATGAATTTACAACAACAATAACAGCTTGTGCGCCTGTTTTATCTTCTAGTTCTTTTCCCACCGATACTATATATTCTTTTGCTTCATTATCTAATATTCCAACATAATCATTGACATACTTTAAACTTGTAGGTGCTGGATATACTGTTTCAGCCTCTATTTTCTGAAAGGGAATTAATAATGTAAGTAGTACAAATATAGCAATTAAAAAGTTACTAAATTTCTCTTTTAAATTTTTCATTTTTTAGCCCCCTTCTTTTTTAAGGTTGCCAGATTATCAGAGTACCAAATGAATTATTTAGTAAAATCAACTTTTGGTACATCTTTAGCTCCTTCTGCAGCTTTATAATAATCTTTAGATTCAAATCTAAAAATACCTGCAATTATTGAATTAGGAAACTTTCTGATTGTAGTATTGTAAGTATCAACCATTTTGTTATAATCCTGCCTTGATATATTAATTCTATTTTCAGTTCCTTCCAGAGCCACTGTTAAATCTTTAAAATTTGCACTAGATTTCAAATCTGGATATCTTTCTACCACTACTAGTAATCTAGATAAAGCTGAAGATAGTTCACTGTCTGCATTAGCTTTTTCACTAACTGTCTGAGCTCCACCAAGCTTTGCTCTAGCATTTGCAATGTCAGTAAATATCTCTTTTTCTTGTGCTGCATATCCTTTAACGGTACTTACAAGGTTAGGAATCAAATCACTTCTTCTTTGTAACTGAGTGTCTATATTAGATTCTGCTCTTTTAACCTTTTGATCTAAGCTAACCATTGTATTGTAGCTTCCTATTATAGGTACTGTTATTACCAATATCACAGCAATAACTATCAGTACTGTTTTAAGTGTTTTATTCATTTTCTTACCTCCAACAAATTACATTCATAATAATATTATTATCAGCACTGCCCAATTAATACACTTACTTTAAATTTATTGATTAAACTGTTTCAAGAACAAAGGTATATATTGCTATAAAGACGTTTCACTTCACTAAGAAAGTCTAATTTATTTTCTTAGATATATGCTGAAAAACATAAACTCGCTATTGCTCAAACATATGTCTTTCTTTACGCATATATCACGAAAATAAATAAGACTTTCTAAAGTTTGTTCAAATGCCTTTTACACAATATATACTTTTTTAGGATACTTAAGGTTGGAAATTATAAAATTTCAAACAATATTTTATACTACCACTAAAAGTTATCCACAAGTTTAAAATTTTATAATTTCCTACAGCAAAATAAAAGAATGTTGCGACGCAACATTCTTATAAGTATAGTCTAGTTCCTATTCTTCTATCGTATTGTGACCACGTATTAGGTTCTGTAATCTGTTTAACCTGCCATATCTTATTAAGAACAGCATCTACACTATCTGCAAGGTTAAGAATAAATGACTCCTCTAAGCTAGCAGCTTTAGGTGAACCAAATTCTACTTTACCATGGTGCTGTACAATACATCCCTTCATTCTGCTTTTAAACTCCTCGCTGTATATATCTCCACCAGCCTGAAAAGCTTCTTCTAACATAGTTATACCTATAACTATGTGTCCTTCCATATCTCCTCTTAATGTTACATCAAAAGGACCATTTGTAAAATATTCTTCTATTTTTCCAATATCATGAAGCTTTGCTGCAAGAATAGCAATTTCTTTATTTCTACAATCATACCTATACGCAAGAGTTTTTGTTATATACATTACATTTAAAGTATGTTCCGCAAGTCCACCTATATAATTATGATGCTGTCTAAGTCCTCCAATACCCTTTTTGAACTTATCTACAAACTCTTTATTTCCGAAGAAATATTCATTTAAAGCTCTGCTTTCTTCACTTTTAAATTCTTCATCTGATATTTTTTTAATTTCTTCCATAATATCTTTTATATCAGCATCAACTGTAGGAAGAAAATCTTCTATTTCATATTCTTCTTCCTTTGTAAATTCCTCAATTACTGATAGCCTGCTATCAAAACGAACCTTAGCATTAATTACATCCCCAACCTTTAAAGTATCCTCAATATTCCTAATAGATGCTTTAATATCTCCTGTCTTATCTCCAATATAGGCAATAATATTTTCCCCTTCTCTGTCTAATATCTTCATTATCATAAAACTTATTTCTATAGTTTGGTTTTCTTCTAAATCAATAGACTTTAAATCTTCTGTAAACATATTTTTCATAGTTATCGCCTCACTATTTCATATCAAGATATATGATTATTTTTCACCAAACTATTTTTTTTATCCCTAAGCTTTTGAAACAGTAAATACACTTCCTACTGCTATACAAGAATAAAATGTAATAATTCTCCAAAGAAGTATGGCTGGCATTATGGTACTCTGCTTAAAAAATAAGCTAAAAAGTAAATAAAATCCACCTTCCGAACCTCCTGATGCTCCAGGAAGAGGTATAACAGCTACAATCATATTTAAAAATGTTTCGGCAGCAACCATGTTCCAAAAACTTGCTGAATTCATATTAAAACCCCTATAAATAAAATAAGGGATAATAAAATATGATGTTAATTGAACAAAGGTAAGAACTGAGCACTTAACCAAGATTTCAAAATTCTTACTCATTTCAACTGCATTTTTATGAAAATTAGATAATTCGCCTTCTATCTTTATTAAATTTCCCTTCACATCTTTAACCAAACGAATTTTATTTAAAAATGTAAATATACCTTTTAAAATAGACTTTGTCATTTTTTTGTTAACAGAAGCTATTAATAAAAATAAAATTACTCCTGTGTTTATTATGAACCCTATAATGGATATGTAAAAAAAATTGGGTAAATTTTCTTGAAAAAAAGTAAATTTTAAAATAATTGCAATAAGAGAATATATAGTTAATACCCCTTGATATACAATCAATTTCATAGTCAAAATAGAACTAGCAGACCCTCCATTAATACCTCTTTTCATCATAAAATATAATTGGGCTGGTTGTCCTCCAGAAGCAAAAGGAGTAACTGAATTAAAAAATTGTCCTACCATAGTTATTTTTAAAGACTCTCTAAGTTTCTGCCTCAAATTTAGTGATTGTATAAAAATATTCAGTACAATACTCTCAATTATCCAATACATGAGCATACAAAAAACTGCTAGTAAAATCCACATATAATTTAAATTTTTTAATTGACTAATTAAATGCTCAAGTCCCTTTGAAAATATAACAAATCCCAAAAGTATTGCAGTAGATAATACAATTATTGTTGTATTAAAAAGTTTATTCTTCATTTCGTTGCTTACACCTCTTAATTATTTATAAACTCCTATCTCTATCTATTTCTTTAAATCCATTTTTAAACCAATACTGCAATGATTTATAAATAGCTTTATCCTCTCCATCTTCTCTTGAATATGTCTTTAAGCTTTTATATCTATTTATAGACATTGATAGATAATTTACAGCATATTGAGTAATATTATTTATAGAAACAGCAGGTCTAATTACCTCTTCCCCCTTTTTGCACTTAGCTGAATCTGATACGGTAAAAAATTTTCTACAATTAAAGGGTCTTACTTCATATATAGAACACGAATTATCCTCTTTTAGAAAAATACAAGGTATGTTTTTCTTACTGTAATCTGCAATTACCTTATCCTTATTTTCTTCATTTAATACATCTTTATATGAAGGAACTTCATTTATAGTAGCTTCAATCTTCTTTTCAAGCTCCATAATCTTCTCTTCACTAAAATTTTTCACAACGTATTCTCGAACAAGTTCTGCTTCAACTGCTGTACAGTCCATGTATATATGGCAGCAGTGACTACATCCCTTGCTACAAGGAGCATACTTAGTGAATTGTTTCATTCCTTCTTCTTCCATACTATATAGTTTCTTTAAAATTTCTTTTCCCTTTGTAACACTAATCCCACCATCTGCAATTTGCGAAAGAAGAAGTTGAGATATTTCATCATATTTTCTGCTGCTCTCAGTATAGTCAAATATTATTTCTCTATCTTCATAATTTTCCCCCAAAATTCTGTATTCATGTTTTTTATCTCTACAGCAGTTTTTAAACTTTAAACCACTGCCACAAACACACTTATCATTTGGATTTATTTTAATTTGTTTTTCAACATTAGTCATTCTATTTTTCATGTCCTCACTCCCACTCATTTCTATTCACATTATTATATCACACCTATTTTTTAGGTTGCTAGTTTGCCCGGAACCAGTAAGTAATAGTTAAATTTTCATTTCTTTTAATGAATAAAGTATTACTAATAGATTGTATATAAACTCACGATAAGTAAATACTAATTCTAGGGTGATGTTGATGGTTAACAATAACATTGAAGAAAAAATTAATTTTATTCTAAATGAAGTGGGACTCAAAAATCCTTTAGTTGTAAAAAAATTTTTTATTGGAAAAAAGAATCCTTTATTAGCTTCTCTTATCTACATAGATGACTTAACTAACAAAACTATAATTAATAGAGATATTCTAACTCCATTGATGTTTAAAATAGAAGAAGAGTTACTTATAGAAAAAGCTACTATAGATTACATATGTAGAAAATACATTCCTATGAGTAATACTATTATTAAAACTGACCTTAACACGGCTGTAGATTCTATAAAAATAGGTAAAACAGTCATTTTAATAGACGGACTTGAAGATTTTATAATTACAGACACTGTAGGTGGAGAACACCGAAGTATATCCGACCCATTGAATGAATCGGCCATAAGAGGTTCTAGAGAAGGCTTTGTTGAAAATGTCAAAACTAATATAAGTATATTAAGGCGAAAAATAAAAGACCAAAATTTATCTCAAGAAACTTATAAGATAGGAAGACGTTCTCAAACTGATTTAGTTCTTCTGTATATTGATGATATTGTTGATAAGGATGTTTTAGAAGAAGTGCGCAGCAGAATTAAAGCTATTGATATTGACTCAATTAATGATACAGGTATGCTTGGACAATACATAGAAGATCACCCTTATTCTCCTTTTCCACAAGTTTATGGAACAGAAAGACCCGATATTGTAAAAGCCAACTTAATGGAAGGGAAAATAGCTTTTTTGTTGAATGGGACCCCTCATGTCATTACAGCTCCCGCTACATTTGTAGAATTTTTCCAAGGAGTTGAGGATTATCATGAAAGAACCTTAGTGTCTTCTTTTTCTAGAATTCTTAGACTTCTATCAGTTTTAATAATAATAACCTTATCACCTATATATTTAACTCTGATAAACTACAATGTAGAACTAATACCAATTAAGTTTATAACACCTATTATTGAATCAAGAAAAGGTATAGCTTTACCTCCATTTCTTGAAATATTGTCCATGGAGGTAGTAGTAGAGTTTTTAAGAGAAGGTGGACTTAGGTTACCACCTAAAGTAGCTGGGACCTTAAGTATAGTTGGAGGTATTATTATAGGAAATACAGCAGTTGACTCTAAAGTTGTAAGTCCTACTACCTTATTAGTGGTAGGTATATCCGTTGTTTCTACCTTTTTAATACCTAATTATGAAATGTCTTTAAGCATAAGATTTTTAAGATTTCCTATGCTTGTTCTAGCCAATGCTATGGGATTTTTAGGCTTAGCAGCTGGTTTGTTCTTCTTATTAATTCTTCTTTCATACATGAAAAGCTTTGGGATATCCTATTTTTCAATAAAAAGCAGCGATTTAAAAGATATATTTATAAGAGCACCTTTATGGTATATGAATAAAACTCCTGAAGCAGTACCAAGTAATAATCCTGTTCGCCAAACAGATTTTAGAAAAAAATTATGGAGGAAAAGAAAAAAGAATGAATAAATCAGAGACTGAATTTTTAACAACTAATCAGATCACTGCCTTATTGGTAGGATTTACTGTTGGTCCAGGATTATTGAGATCTCCTAACGTACTTGTAAAGATTGCTAAGCAAGATGCATGGATTTCTTCTATTATAGGTCTAATTTATCCAGCTTATATTCTTCTTGTAAGTAATTATATTATAAAAAAATATCCTAAAGATAATATCTTAAGTTTGAGTAGGCGGTGTTTTGGTAATACATTAGGTACTCTCTTAAATTTTATCTTTATATGTCAGTGGACTCTTTATGCTGCAACTATAACATCAGATTTAATTAAAATATCTAGAATTTACTTTGTAAGTTTTTTAACTCCCCTAAAAGTTGCCCTTGCTATAGTTACTATAACCTTTTGTGCAGCTTATACCCAAATAAAATCTTTAGGAAAAATAAATGAAGTATGTATGTATCTCTTAACAGTTATAATGCTTTTTTCAATAGCTTCATTAAAATACGGAAATATATTGAATGTTCAACCAATATTTAATACCAGCTTAAAGGATATGCTAAGGGCGAGTATACTATCTGTATATTATTATGCAGGTTTTGAATGTTTACTTTTAATTCATCCCTTTGCCCAAAACACTAATGAAATAAAAAAAGCAAGTATGCAAGCTTTATTTATTTCTGGATTAATATGGGTATGGATTGCTTTTATAACAATCTATTATCTAGGCATAGATATAATTCCCAAAAGTCATTGGTCTTTTATATTAGTTTTTGAAAGTATTAATATCCCCGTAATCAATAATTTTAGATATGTATTTATGTTTGTCTGGAGTTTTATAGTATTTAGAATAACATCTAATTTTTGCTTTATTACATACTTTTTTCTAAACATGATAACAAAAATAGATATAAAAAAAATACTAATTTTTCTATATCCATTAATATTAATTTTATCCTTACAATTTTTAAATACAGCATTGTACCAAAAGGTATTAAAGGTTATTTCTCCAGCCTTTACTTTATTTAATATTATATATATCTCTTTTATAGCCTTATCCATATTGGTTAAAAACAAAAATACTGTACTTTACAAAAGCTAGTATTAATCACCGATAATTATTGTAAAATAAATTCAGGAGGAAAAAATGAATTACAAGAAATTTTTAGTTATTTTATTTTTCTGTCTAGGAATATATATTTTTTATACTCGTGGTATAAATTTTGTTCCTGCAGAGGAACTTGCAATACCATCTACTATTGGCTTTGATATTACTCAAGAAGATTCTGGAGAAATAAAGTTCAGCATACCTATTGCAGTATATAATTTCACTGGTGAAGCAACGCCTTCCACGCTTATACAAACAGGTGTAGGTAAAACCATAGGTGACACTAGGGAAGACCGTCAGGCAAAAGCTGATCTCAAATTTATATTAGGTCTTGAAAAAATAATTATTTGGGGAGAAGCTGCAGCCCAATATGGATTAGAACCTGAAATTGATATATTATTTGCCAATCCTAATGTAAATGATACAGGACTTAATGCAGTGTGCAAAGGAGATGCTATGGATATACTTAAGTCTAATGTTGAAGGATATCCTAATCCTGGTGATTATCTATCAAATGTAATAAAACATGCTACTGAATTTAATTTTTTTTCAGATAACTATAAATTAATGGATATATATGTAAGGATAGGTGCAGAAGGAAGATCCTTAGTTCTTCCTTACATAGAAATAAAAGATAAAAAGCCTGCAATTACTGGAATAGCTCTCTTTGTCAAAGATAAAATGGTAAAAAAAATAGGTATGAAAGAAGCAAAAATCTTAAATCTTCTAAAAGTAGATAATGTTAAAGGGATACTTTCATTGGGTGATAATTCAAAAGAATATATAGATTATTATGCAACTTCTAAGAAAAAAGTTAAGTGTGAAAAAGTTAAAGATAAATATACCTTTTATATTGATTTATCTTTAACAGGAGATATAACAAATAATAATTTATATGAAGATATAGCTAATAATCCTGATATGGCAAAAAAATTTGAAGGCAATATGAATAAAAAAGTAGAACAAATGTGCTATGAATTTATTGATAAAATGCAAAATGAATATAAAATTGACTGTCTTGGTCTTGGAAGAGTAGCAGCAGCAAAATACGGAAGACATACGGGTACTGATTGGAATAAAGCAGTGTCCGAAGCTGATATAGTAGTTAAGGTAAAAACTAAAATAGATAGATTTGGTAGAGGAGATTATTAAAGACCAGCCAATTAGCTGGTCTTATTTAGCATATGAATAGCTTCTCCTTGCAATCCCATAACACTTTCATAAAAAGCTTCTGATAAGGTTGGATGTGCATGAATTACCTCTTTTATATCCTCTACCTTCATCTTTTTACTTACAGCAAGTGCTCCTTCATGAATGAGATCAGAGGCATGAGGTCCCATAATATGAACACCTATAATCCTATTATCATCCTTTCTTCCTATAACCTTTACCATTCCCTCCTCTTCCCCAAGAGCAAGAGCTTTACCATTTGCACCAAAGCTAAACTTGCTAACCTTATAATCTATTTTCTTTAATTTTGCTTCCTCCTCAGTAATACCTATAGAAGCAATTTCAGGGAAGACAAAAATGCAGCTTGGTATCAAATTATTTTTTTTCTGGCTTCTTACCCCCATTATGTTTTCTACAGCAGCTATTCCCTGATGTGCCGCTGCATGAGCCAACATGCATTTTCCATTTACATCTCCTATAGCATAAATACCTTTAACATTGGTTTCAAAATTAGAATCTACTTTTATACCTTCTCTTGTAAACTCTACTTCTGTCTTTTCTAAATTCAAACCTTCAGTTAGAGGAATGCGCCCTACAGATATTAATACTGTATCTCCTTTAAACTGAAGTTTACCCTTTTTCCCTTCAGCATAGACTATAAGTTCCTCATTACTTTTTTCTATTTTGCAAACCTTTGTAGAAATATTAATTTTTATACCTTTCTTTTTAGCTAAAATGGAAAACCTTTTGCTTATTTCCCTATCAACTGAAGATAAAATATTAGGTAAAGCTTCTATTACACTAACCTTTGCTCCCATAGAGTTAAATATAGCTGCAAACTCCATACCAATAACTCCACCCCCAATTATAATTAAGTCTTTTGGTATTTTAGTTAAGTTTAAGATTTCTTCACTTTTCATTACTTCCGATAAATATGCTCCTTCTATAGGTAATGATGTAGCTTTAGAACCTGTAGCTATAATTATATTTTTAGTAGAAATTTTTATTTCTTCTCCCTTTTTATTCTTTACCAATACAGTATTTCTATCTAATATTGATGCTGTTCCTTCTATCACTTCTACTCCATTTCTCTTTAAAAGTAGTTCCACTCCACTTACCAATTTATCCACAATACCTTGCTTTCTTTTCATAATTTTATCTACATTTATTTTATATTCGTGAATATTTATTCCAAATTTTTCAGTATTCTTTAAAGTATTAAGTATCTCTGCATTTCTGTATAATGCCTTTGTTGGTATGCACCCTCTATTTAAACAAGTACCTCCTAATCTATCCTTTTCAATTAAACATACCCTTCCTCCCAATTGAGCTGCTCGTATGGCTGCTGTATATCCTCCTGGACCTCCACCAATTACAACAATATCCTTATCCATTTTTCTCACTCCATTTCAAAATAGGTTTTCTTGCAGCTTTAACCTCATCAAGCCTTTTTACAGGAGTAGAATGTGGTGCCTCTATTAAAAGCTCAGGACTCTTTTCTTCTTCTTTTGCTATTTCTTTCATAGCCTCAATAAATCTATCTAAGGTTTCTAAGCTTTCTGTTTCTGTAGGTTCTATCATAATTGCATTATCTATTATTAATGGAAAATATATTGTTGGTGGGTGGTACCCATAGTCAAGAAGTCGTTTTGCAACATGTACAGTAGATATTCCTCTGTTTTTTGTCTTCAATCCTGACAACACAAATTCATGTTTACATACTTCATCAATAGGAAGTTTATAATATTTTTTCAAGTTATTTTTTAGATAATTAGCATTAAGTACAGCAATTTCACTAGCTTTTTTAAGTCCTTCTGCTCCCATAGTAAGAATATATGAATAAGCCTTTATCATAACACCAAAGTTGCCATAAAAATTCTTAACTTTACCTATAGATTTTTGTATATCATAATTAAAAAAATACCTATCTTCTTTTTTATCCACAACAGGCACCGGAAGAAAATCTTCTAACTTTTTCTTTACTCCTACAGGCCCACATCCAGGACCGCCGCCTCCATGAGGCGTTGAAAAGGTCTTATGAATATTTAAATGAACCACATCAAAACCCATATCTCCTGGTCTTGCTATACCCATAATGGCATTTAAATTTGCACCATCATAATAAAGTAATCCTCCTGTTTCATGAACAAGTTTAGAAATTTCCTTTATATCTTTTTCAAATAATCCTAATGTATTTGGATTAGTCAGCATAAGTCCTGCTACTTCATCATCCAAAGCTGCTTTAAGACTTTCTAAATCTACTTTTCCTTCCCTATTTGACTTTATCTCTACAACCTGAAATCCAGCCTGCTTGGCACTGGCAGGATTAGTTCCATGAGCAGCATCAGGAATAATTATCTTTTTTCTTTTATAATCTCCTTTACTTTCATGATAAGCTTTTATAAGCATAAGTCCTGTCAGTTCTCCATGCGCACCAGCTGCAGGATGTAGAACTACCTTATCCATTCCAGTGATTTCTTCTAATTTATGACTAAGCTCATACATTAATTCTAAAGCTCCCTGTACAGTCTCCTCTCTCTGATAAGGGTGAAGATTTATAAATTTTGAAATACCCGCCATATCTTCATTTATTTTAGGATTATATTTCATGGTACAGGAACCAAGAGGATAAAAACCTGTATCCACACCATAATTTTTATTCGATAAAGCTGTATAATGTCTTACTACATCTACTTCACAAACCTCTGGAAGCTGTAAGTCTGTTTCACGTAAAAATTCTTCACCTATAATTTCTTTAAGTTCAGTATGGGGCACATCATTTTTAGGTAATGTATAAGCTTTTCTGCCTTTCTTTGAAATTTCAAAAATTAATTTATCATATTCCATTACTGCACCCCCTTGAAAATCCTAGCCAAAGTATCTATTTCTTCTTTTGTCCTTTTTTCTGTTACACATAATAATAAGGAATTATTAAGAGAATAATCTCTTCTTAAGTCATAACCTCCAATAATTCCTTTATTTAAGAGTTCCCTATTTATCCTTCCTGCAGCAACCTCACTTGTTACTGCAAATTCCTTGAAGAAAGGTTTATCAAATAAGGGCTTAAATTTTCCTTTCTTAGTAATCTCTTTAAAAGCATAGTGAGCTTTTTGAGTACACTGCAATGCAACCTCTTTAATTCCTTCTTTACCCATGGTTGAAAAATATACAGCTGCTGCTAGAGCATTTAAAGCTTCATTGGAGCATATATTTGAAGTGGCTTTTTCTCTTCTGATGTGTTGTTCTCTAGTCTGCAAAGTTAACACAAAACCTCTTTTTCCTTCAATATCTTCTGTCTGTCCTACAATTCTTCCTGGAATTTTGCGCATAAGCTTGGAAGTTACCGCCATAAATCCAATGTATGGGCCTCCAAAACTCAGAGTACTGCCTAAAGACTGACCTTCTCCTACAGCAATATCAGCTCCAATTTCTCCTGGAGTTTTTAATATACCTAGAGAGATCGGATCTACACTCATAATTAAAAGTGAATTATTTTTGTGAGTTATTTTTTCAATCTCTGTAAAATCCTCAATTATTCCAAAGAAATTAGGATTTTGAACAATTACTCCAGCAGTATTCTTATCTACTGCCTTTTCTAATTTTTCTATATCTGTAACACCATCTAAATAATCAATTTCTATTACTTCTATCCCCTTAAATCTCATATAAGTATTAATAATTTTTCTGGTCTCTGGGTGAACAGTTTTAGATACAACTATTGAACCCCTATTTCTCTTCTCTCTAACAGCCAGCATAGCTGCTTCAGCTGCTGCAGTGCCTCCATCATATATAGAAGCGTTAGATACATCCATACCTGTAAGATTACATATCATTGTTTCGTATTCAAATATTGACTGAAGAGTTCCCTGACTTATTTCCGGTTGATAGGGAGTATAGGCTGTATAAAATTCTGACCTGGAAGTTATATGCTTTATTACTGAGGGTATATAATGATCATAAGCTCCTGCCCCTAAAAAACATACTAATTCATCCAAACTCTTATTTTTATTAGAAAGCTTTTTCATATATTTTGAAAGTTCTAATTCTGACATAGGATTTCCAATATTCAATTCTCCTTTTAAACGAATATCCTGTGGAATATCAGTAAATAAATCTTCTATAGAATCTACACCAATACTTTTAAGCATTTTTTCTTGTTCTAAAACATTTGGTATATAGGGAAACATTATCATTCCTCCCTGCTGGAAAATTCTTTATACTCTTCAGCATTCATAAGCTCATCTATTTGTGACTCGTCATATAACTCTACCTTTACCATCCAATTTTTATAGGCATTATTATTTACAAGTTCAGGCTCATCTACTATATCTTCATTTATTTCTAAAACCTTACCATCTACAGGAATATAAATATCCGATGCAGCCTTTACCGATTCAACTACACCCAAAGTATCACCAGCTGTAAACTCTGTCTCCTCTTCTGGAAGGTCAACATATACTATATCTCCTAAAGCCTGCTGTGCATAATCTGTAATTCCAATATAAGCCTCATGTCCATCAACTTTTATCCATTCATGATCTTCTGTGTAATATAAATTTTTTAATACTTTCATTGTTTATCCCCCTCTATTTTTTATGATTTTTATTATAAAATTTTTTCTTTATTATCTTTGCTCTAACTCGCTTCTTTCTTATGATTACCTCAATTTCTGTACCAAGTTTGGTATATTTTGTATCAAGAATAGCATGACCAATGCTTTTCTTTAATGTAGGTGAAAAATACCCTGTAGTTACAAATCCTATTTCTTCATCATTCTTTATAATAGAATAACCATGTCTTGGAATTCCCCTTCCTATCATTTCAAAACCTACAATTCTTCTCTTTACTCCATCTTTATTCTGCATAACTAAAGCATTTTTTCCTATAAAACTAGCTTTATTAAGCTTTACAAAATAGCCCAAGCCTGCTTCTAAAGGAGTAATATCCTCTGAAAGCTCATTCCCGTACAACGGAAGAGCAGCTTCAAATCTCAGGGTATCTCTACATCCAAGACCTGCTGGTTTAATCCCATCTTCTTTTCCAGTTTCTAATATTTTATTCCACAGCCTTTCTGAATTTTCAGTCCCAGTATATATTTCAAAGCCATCCTCTCCTGTATACCCGGTTCTTGAAACTAAGCATTTAACACCATCTATCATTACATTTTTGTTGAAGCGAAAAAATTTTATATCTGAAAGCTTGAAAGGCGTTAGTTTTTGAAGAATTTTTTCACTTGTAGGTCCCTGTAGTGCCAACTGTGCAATCTTATGAGAAATATTGTTGATTTCCACATTAAAATTATCTTTATTGCTGCAAACCCATAAATAGTCCTTGTCCACATTACTTGCATTTACCACAAGAAGGTAATGTTTATCTGAAAACTTATATACCAAAAGGTCATCTGCCACTCCTCCGTCATTAAAGCACATTAAAGTATATAAAATTTCATTATCTTTTAGTACAGAAACATCATTAGTAATTAAGTTTTGTAAAAAACTAAAAGCATCTTCACCTTTTATCTCTATCTCTCCCATATGTGATACATCAAAAAGGCCTGCTGCATTTCTTACTGCCTCATGTTCTTTTATAATACCTTCAAACTGAACCGGTAGCGCCCATCCAGTAAAATTAATAATTTTTCCTCCATATTTTTGATAAGCATTAAACAAAGGCGTTCTTTTTAAAAATTCCATTTTAACTCCCCTTTTCAATATCTTCTTTGTACTATGAATATTTATTTAGGTATAAGAAAAGACCAGCTATTTTGCTGGTCTTTGTTAAAATCTACTATATTCAATTACAATATCAAATAAATATAATATTAATATGCTACATTTCCAACAACAGTTAAACCTCTTCTTTCACCATAAAATATTTGAGTTACTGATGAATAACCTGTAAAGTATCCACATACTTCAATATAATCATCTTTATTAATGTGAGTAAAATCTCCTGTCATAAATAAATCTATTAAATAACCTTCATCAGAAAGTATATATATCCTACCTACATTTTTTTGTCCATTAAGAATAGAATAAGGATTACTCGCTGATAATTCTTCAATATTAATAACAGTACCACTTATTCTCAAATCTGTACCTATATATTTAGTAGGTGATTTATGTACTTCTTTTACCATAATATTTTGACTATGATCAAATATATAATCTGGTGATATTTTTTGTAATTTTCTTATTGCAATAGGTGTATTAAGATTTACATCCGCATCTACACTCAACTTGTTCCAAATTACTTTACTTTCTTTATCTTTTTCCTGCTTATCTTTTTTCTTATTAAAAATACTTGTAAATTTTGATAAAATACTTCCTTTATTATTACTAGCATTTTCTTCACTTTGTGTTGGAACTTCTATTTTTCCTTCTTCAATTTTTTTATCTCTTTCGTTTAAAGCGGCTATTTGTGCTGCTGCCATTTCTTCGCCCTTTTCTTTTATCTGTACTATATCTTTGCTAACAGCATCCTTCATTTCTGAAAATTTAGATACTTTAATCTCACTTTTTACAAGTTGAGACTTACTCAAATCACTAATTCCTACTTTTTCATTAATACCCTTTACAGTATATATATTATTATACTCTCTAGTTTCTTCTTTCCCATCTGTATAGTATATATTTATCTTTTCATTAACCTTAGCCGAATATTCATTTTTGTTTAATTCCTTTATTTCTGCTAACTCATAACCTAATAGATTTATCTTCTTTATGTTTTGAGATTTCTTCTCAATATTTTCTTTTTTACTATTATAAAAATTACTTTCAGTTAATATGTATTTTTCAACCTTTTTAAAATCTTTACCATTAACAGCTTTAACATTTGCCTTCTCATAATCCTTTATTAATTTTTTTACTGTGGCTTCATCCAGACTTTTCATATTATTTAATCGTTCTCTTTCAGCTTCCTTAACGGCTTTTTCCTTCATTGCTTGCTGCTTCTGCAATTCTTTATACTGAGGTGATTCAAATTTTGAAAGTCCTCCTATTGCACTACTTAATAGAATGACAGTAACGCAATACCCTAAAATATTATATAAAACCTTTCTTTTTTTGAACAATGGTAGCTTGTTCCTAATATTTGCTACATTAGTAATAAGTAAAAATGGAATAATAAAAAGTATTAAATATTCAATTATACCTAAAATCCTGTCTCCTACAGTTACTCCTGTTGGCGTAAAAATTCCACTGATCATTATAATATACCCTATAACTGCAATGAACATTTTCCACCTTTTTCCCGTCCTAAATCCTGGAATGTGTTTCAATATTCGACTTAACATTACATAACCTCCTTATATTCCCTAAAATTATACTATATTATTTGAAAACATTCCACACAATGTTAAAAATTTGAATATAAAGAAGGACATACAGCACACAAAATGTATGCCATATGTCCTTTTTTATCTAATCATAAGTTAATACTTTATTCTCACTGCACGTTATAGTTACTTCTTTTCCTTTTAAAACAGTTTTAAGACAAACCCTATGCTTCCACAAATCTACGATATATTTTACTGTTTCTTTTGCATAATCAAGCTGTAGGTCTCTTCCATCATAAACATGCTCTAAAGTTAACGTTTTATCTCCCTTTGCCATATCTACTACTCTAATGTGTGGAATCATTCCCATTCCGCAGGAACTACTTAAAGTATTCCTTATTTTTTTCCATCCTTCCTCATCCGATACCTCTGTAATTACATAATTCATATTCTTTTTAGCATATTCAAAAAGATTTACCTCTTCACATAGTTCTTTTGTTAAATATCTTCTTATAAATGATTCGTCTCTTTCAAGGTATCTAACCTCAAATATTTTTTCAACTCCATGTTTTTCTACTAAGTCCTCATATATCTTAAATCCTAAGAAATATGGATTTATACGTCCTATCATTGGAGTTATTACATCATTGTGTCTTTTAATAAATTCTAAATGAAGAGAAGGCTCTAAATCTAATTTTTTTAGAATATTATAGTGCCAATAACTAGCCCATCCCTCATTCATGATTTTAGTTTCTATTTGAGGAACAAAGTATCTAGTTTCTTTTCTAACTATTTCTAAAATATTCTTTTCCCACTCAGCTAAATCTCCGTAATGACTTATAAAATAAAGTAAATCATCTTCTGGATTTAATGGTACCTTATCTACATTTGGAGGTTCTTCCTTTACATACGGCTCAATAATACTATAATTTGAATTCTTTTTCTTATAGTCATCAATTATTCTTTTCTTTAATTCTTCATCAGTTACTCTTTTTTCCCCAATAGCCCTTGAAGTCTGAAGCTTAATACCATGAGCTCCATTTAAAAGCTTTTCTACATTTTCATATCCTATACTAGGATCATTTATATAACTTCTTATATTATTGCCGTGGTTTTTAAACATTTCTAAAGTGTACTTAGCATGAGTTCCTTCTCTGAACAATCTATTATTCTTAAAAAAATCATTATGTCCATAAACATGAGCAATAGTCAATATCTGAAGAAGTAATGTATTGTCCTTCATAAGATAAGCTATGCAGGGGTCAGAATTAATAACCATTTCATAAGGAAGTCCTGTTAAATTATATTTATAAAGAGTTCTAAGCCTTTCATAAGCTTTTCCAAAGCTCCAGTGAGGATATCTTGATGGCATTCCTACATATACTTCATAAGCAAGCATGTCATTATAGCTTATCATTTCAAACTCTTGTGGATAATAATCAAGTCCTACCTTTTTAACAATAGCCTCAATTCTTTCATTCCATTTTTCTAAATCTCTTACCGTATATTCCAAGATATCACCCCTCTTTTTCATTGCCTTTTAGCATATCTCTTAATGAAGGCCAAAGTTCTTCTTTATTTTTCATTGTTGTAACAACAAAATTTTTGTGTTGTATTTCCTGTGTATATTTTTTCTTTATTGTACTTAAGACTGTTCCTGGCATAACTTCTGCATAACCAAAAAGATTACATACGTCACAAAGCTCTTTAGCTTTTTGCACTGCTTTTTGATTATCCTCACTCCAGTTATCTCCATCACTTACATGAAAGGCATATATATTCCAAGCTTCTGGATTATACTTATCATCTATAATTTCAAGAGCCTTACTATATCCACTAGAAATATAGGTTCCGCCTGACTCCATCTTATGGAAAAAATCATTTTCATTTACAACTTTAGCACGAGTAGAATGAGCTACAAATACTACCTCTACCTTTTGATATCTCATCTTTACAAATTGATATAGTAAGAAGAAAAAGGATCTTGCCAGATATTTCTTTGTTCTATCCATAGATGATGAAGTATCCATAATACACATAACTACTGCATTATATTCCCTTTTTACGGTTTGCTTAATTCTATGATATCTTAAGTCATCTTCCTTAAAAGGAAATCTTTCTATCTCTTCATCTCTGTTTGTTTCTTGCAAAGCTCTTTTATATCCTTGCTTTCGCTTTAATTTTTCAACTACAGTACGCTTTTTAGCAAGCCTTGGTCTTATACCATTTTTTTGATATCCTGCTCTTTTTTTAGCATGTTCAGACATAATTTCAGCAGATTTTTTCTTATCAAGATTAGGAAGCTTTAATTCTTCAAAAAGATAGTTTATTACATCCTCAATGGATACTTCTGCCTCATATACATCATCTCCATCAGCGTTACCAGCTCCACCACTTCCTTTACCTTGCCCCTGTTTTTTACCAGTTCCTATTTTATCTCCTCTTTTTTCTTCTCCTGTTCCACTTCCTACTCCAGAGGCATTTTCTCCAAATATAAATTGAAATTCCTTTAGTCCCTTTATAGGAATTTTAATCTTTTTATCTTTACTCTGACCTATTATGCTTTCTTCTGATAAAATATCAACTAAATTTTTCTTTATAGAATCTTCTACAAGCTCTTTATGTCTCCTCTTATCTTCTACAGCTCTATCATGGTCTATAGGATTGAAATCTCTAAATATTGCCATATTATCAATCCTTCCAAAGGTTATTTGCGGCATATTTCAGTATGACATCACAACAGTGATCGCAATATCCATTAGCCTTCATTTCCTCTACCATAGAATTATATTTTTTACCTTGATCCTTATCTCTAACTTTTGATTGAGTAATAACTCTTGATAAATCTCTTACAGAAGCAGTTAATTTCTTTTCAATGGCTTCTTTTAAAGGCTCATAAGAATCATAATTTATTTTTCCACCATTTCTGATTAGATAGAACATATAAGAGGTAACATCCAATCTGAATCCTTTTGCAGAACTTTCACTTACTCCTATTTGACCTTCAATAGAACGCATAAATGTTTCATCTGGTTCTAATTCTTCTCCTGTATATTGATCCTTAAGTTTTGTTTTATTTACATAAGCTTCTGCATTATCAAGATAATTATTGAAAAGACTTTCTGCCTGCTCTTTAAAGCTGCTTATAAATGCTTTTGTTACTTCTTTTTCTAAAATTTTGTTGTATTCTTTTCTTATAGTGTCCTGAACAAAAGCTAAATACTTCTTCTTATCCTCTTCATTCGTATCTAAATCTTTAATAGATTTTATTATACTTTCCATTACACTTAAAGGATTGATACAGTCATATTCAGAATTTGAAAGAGCATTATCGATGGCTTTTACTATAAATCTAGTAGATATTCCTGCCATACCTTCTCTAAGTCCAGCTTCTTCTCTTAATTCTATAATATCTATCTTTTTAGTAGTTCCTTTTTCAACTATTTCTTCTCCATTATATATTTTTACCTTTGTAAGAGGATCAACCTTAGTTGATGGTGCCATTCTTGAAAGTACTGCAAACATTGCTGCAACCTCAATAGTATGTGGAGCAATATGAGCTTTAAAATTACTCTTACCCAAAATTTTCTCATATATTTTTATCTCTTCATTTAATTCAAGACAATAAGGAACCTCTACTTTTACTATTCTATCTAATATAGCTTCATTTGTATGATCTGATTTAAACTTATTCCACTCAGCTTCATTAGAATGAGCCACAATTACTCCATCGAAATATATCATAGAATTTTTTCCTGGAGATGGTATAGACTTTTCTTGTGTCGCTGTTATTATTGTATGAAGATATTCTACATCATTTTTAAATACCTCTATAAATTCTACCATTCCTCTATTACCAACATTGAAAGCACCATTTAATGAAAGAATACGTGGATCATCCTCTGGATATAAATCCATCTTAGATATATCTACAGAACCTGTAAGCACGGAAGTATCTTGGTTGTTAGGATCAACAGGTGGAACAACTCCTATTCCTTTTCTTGATCTTATTGAAAAATCTGTACTTACAACAGGGAATTTTTCATATTCTCCATGGAATTCATTTTTTAATCTATGTCTACATACTGGACACAAATCGCCTTCTACTTTTATTCCAAGTTCATCTTCAAACTCACCTCTTAAATGCTTCGGAATTAAATGTAGAGGCTCTTCTCTCATAGGACATCCCTCTAATGCATATACAGGTGGACAGTTTTCTATTGCTTTTTTAAGAGCTTCTACTAATGAAGATTTACCTGCTCCAACTGGTCCTACTAAATACAATACCTGCCTTGCTTCTTCTCCTTGCATAGCTGCTGAGTAAAAATAACTTACTAACTTCATTAATACCTTATCAATACCATAGAAATCCTTCTTAAAAAAGTTATAGCTCTTTATAACGTCATTTCCATATATTTTTCTTATTCTTCTGTTTTCCTCGGGTTTTAAAACTTCAAATCCTTGCGCCATAATAATGTCATACATTCTTTTATGGGAAAGCTTAACTATATCTGGGTTTTTCTTAACAAATTCAAGATATTCTAATAATGTTCCATTAAACTTATTCTTCTTTTTATTTTCTCTATCCATTTTAATAATCTGTTTAAAATCCACTAAGTCTCCCTCCTTTTAAAAACCTTTATATAATTTTAAATTATGTTTGTATCAGTTTATTTTAATTTATATGTATGCTTTTTGCATATTATGCAAAAAAAACAAAAGACCAGCTATTTAGCTAGTCTCTTCTAAAATTACTTTAGTTCAAATTCCACTTCCACTGGATTATGATCTGAATTTTTAAATTCTAAAGAATATCCTTTAACATTTTTAATTTCAATATTGGATGAAACCAAGAATCCATCTATTATTGATAAATAGTTAATTCCTTTCTTATAAGGTATATCTATGCTTCTATTACTAGGCACTAACGTATCTACTGCCCACTTAAAATCTTCTGATTCAAAATCCTTCGGAATTTTTTTAAGCCATTCAGGCCACTCCTGTTCAGATTTGAAAATATTGGGGTCAGTTCCCGGAATCACATGATTCCAATCGCCTCCTACTATTATATAGTTTCCTTGTTTATATTCTTTTTCTATGTAATCTTTTAAAAATTGCAGCTGCTGTTTTCTTATTGTTCCACCTTTGTCATAAGCTGAAAGATGTGAATTAATTAATATAAGTTCTTTACCACCTTCAACTTTTAATCTACTTTCTATGAAACATCTATCTAATAAAGCAAGCTGTCTTGGCCATTTTTCATTTCCAGGATATTGATATCTATCAGATTTCTCTATATTATACTGGGAAAATGTTGCTAGTCCAGCTTCAACTTTTCCATGAGGCTTAAAAATAGGTACAGGAACCCACGGTACTTTATAATTTAATGCAAAGGTTGAACTGTAATCTTTTAGATTATCTTTTACATACTTATACTCATTAATGTAGAAGCTTCGTGTACAATTCACATCTATCTCCTGTAAAAATATAATAGAACTCTTTTCTTTCTTTAAAAACTCAGTAATTTCATTAAGATTTTCTAAAGTTTTTTCTTTGCTTTGTGAACGTGACCCTGTACCACCATCCATAAAGAAATCCTGGTCTTTATCTAAACCACAAAATCCAATATTAAAAGTTAATATTCTTAACGGAATATTCTTTTTTATTACATCTTGCTTATTATTTTCAATCTTTAAACTTATAACATCCTTAGGTTTATAATCAGTTACTGTCATAAATATCAGATAAGATGCCAAAATTATTACAAAAATTACAATTATCCATAAAATAAACTTTAAGGTTTTTCTTATCATACTCTCCTCCTGATGGTTAAATTATTTAATTATTCCTTATAACTATAATATACCTGTACATCATTATACATACTTTTGCAATAAGTGGCAAAAAATTAAACATTAGCAATTATGCTAATGTTTAATTCTACTTAACTTATAAAAGCTATTTATAGCTTAAATTTATTAACCTCTTCCATTGTTTTACCAGCCATAACAGAAAGCATTTCTGCACTGCCTGCTACCTCTTCTGATGAAGAATTCATTTCTTGCGCTGAAGCTGATATCTCCTCTGAAGTAGCTGAGTTTTCTTCTGCCACTGCTGAAGCTGTTTCTACCTTACTAATAATTTCATTTTTATCATTATTAACTCTATTAATTTCAGAATTTACACTTTCTATTAGAGGTAGTATATTTTCTATAGCATCTATTATTTCTTTAAAAGAATCTATAGAACTATCTATTATACTAACTTGATTTGTAAGTTCTCCATTTACTTCATTTGTTGTATTAATAACACCATTAGTTTCTGATGTAATTAAAGTTAATACATTATCAATTTCTGTTGAGGAACTTTTACTTTGTTCAGCTAATTTTCTAATTTCATCTGCAACAACAGCAAAGCCTTTTCCAGCTTCCCCTGCTCTTGCTGCTTCAATAGCAGCATTTAATGCAAGTAAATTTGTTTGATCAGCTATGTTATTTATAAGAGCTGTAATTTCATTAATTTTATTAACACTCATTCCAAGGTTAGATATTTTTGTGCTTACATCTTCAAAAGATTTATTTATATTATTAATAGATGTAACCAATTGCGTTAACTGATCGTTACTTCCTTTAGCCATTTTATCTATATTTTTAGCATTAGCATCAACATCTTCTACAGATAAAACAATATTATCTACAGCATTTCCAAAAGTATTTAAAGTATTCGCCATTTCTACCAGTTCGCTAGCTTGTGATGTTGAACCTTCTGCTACTCCCTGTACAGCATTAGCAACTTCTTGTGAGGATGAAGTCATCTCTTCTGAAACTGCTGATAAAGACATAGATTGCTCATTTATTGTATCTGTATTTTCCTTAACTGATTTTAATATATTAGCTATTGAAGAAATTGTTAAAGCTAATTCTTTTTTCATAACTCCAAATTCATTCTTTTTATCTTTTTCTATTTCTACTGTAAAATCTCCAGAAGAAAGTATATTCAATATTCCTGTGAATTCTTTTATAGAAGTTCTTATTGAAACAAGAATTAAAAGTGATAATCCTGTTACAAAAGTAATTAATAAAATTAATATTATTATAAAAGTAGATTTGCTATTATTATACTTGTCAATAGATTCCTTGTGAATAACTTCTGCAGCTTGTTTCTCATATTCTACTAAAGTTACAATTTCAGCAGATATTTTATCACCAAGTCCCTGTATTGGTTTCATATCTATTGCTTCACCACGTAATTTTTGTCCTTTTATGGAACTATACCCCTTCATATAGCTTCCGTAATTTTCCATCAAAGAATTGATTATTTCTAATTTTTTATCATCCTTGCTAACCGCTTTAACTTGTTGTAGTTTTTCCCTAATTAATTTATCATTTTCTTCTACAATTTTAGTATATTCCTCACTATACTCTCTCTCTATTACCTTTGTAAAAGCATTCCTCAAAACTCCCATTTCTCCATTAACTTCCCCTATTACTACAATTTCTAAAAGGTGTTTATTGTAAATTTTCTCAATATTTGTGCTTAAATTCTTCATGTTCATGAATCCTGTTACCCCTATTACAACTGTACTAATAAGAGATAAACACCAAAGCAAAATTATTCCATGTATTATTTTAAAATTTTTGAATTTTTCAAACACTTTACTTCCTCCTATCTCATCTTTTGTTGTTTGTAATCATATTATCGTAATTACGCCTTAAATCTTTCCATGATATTTATGGAAATTATTTATTTATTTTTTAGTTCTATACCATATTTCATGATGATTATATATAAATTTATATAAATAAAAAAGACTAGCAATTAAGCTAATCTTTCTTAACTCGAACAAATTTAAGCAACTTGTTTCCTTACATTACTATGTTCTTCTAATTTTAATATCTTAGCTAATAATTTAGAAGTACTCGCTTGGAAAGTAAGGGTTACTATTATGGCCATAAAAGTTACTGATGATATAATTTGAGCATTTGGAATTTTCATAGTAACCATCATTCCTGCTAATGCTGCTGGTATTACTCCAGTTTCTCTAATCCACATCATATATACAATTTCTTTAAAATTCCATTTTGCTTTTCTATCAAGAGAAATAGATATAAAAGCTGACACTGGTCTGGAAACAAAGATAAGTACAGCAACTATAAGTAAAGACGCTTTCCAGTATTTAGCCAAAATTTCAAATTGTACTTGGGTACCTAGAAGTATAAAAATCATCATTCTTAAAATTACAGTTAAAACTTCTTTAAATCTAAGATGTGTTATGTAGCTTTCTTCTGGAAGTCTTAGATTTACCATTTTTTTATTTCCACATATCATACCTACAATGAAAGTTGACATGTATCCACTAAATCCAAGCTTTTCTGAAATAAGATAGGCAACTCCTACTCCAGCTATAGCCAGTTGTGAAGGATATTCTTTTAATATGCCGTATTTATCTTCAGATATCAATATAGAATTTATAACACCAACTACAACACCAACTAATATACCTCCACCAGCACTTAAAGCTAATTTTAAAAGACTACCTTTTAGTGAAAATGTTCCTCCTTGTATAATTCCTAAAATAGCAAAAGTAATTATTGCTGCTGCTACATCATTAAAAGCTGATTCTGATATTATTGTTTGTTTTAATTTACTGCTTATATTCATATTCTTGAATAAGGGTATCAATACTGAAGGATCTGTAGAAGCTATAATTACTCCTAATAAAAGTGCACACATAAAATCAATATGAAGTATCTTATATGCAAAATATCCGGTAATAAATGTTGAAATAATGACCCCCATAGTAGCTAACAAAATAACTGTATACTTTACTTTATTTAATATCTTCAATTCTACTTCTCTACCACCATCATATAAAATATAAGCTGCACCAAAAGTTAAAATAAATTGATTTCCTATAGGATATTTATCTATATTAATCCAATTTAAAACATGAGGCCCTAAAAGTATACCTGCAAATATAAATAAAACTACATCAGGTAAATGGACCTTCTCACTTATCTTGGCAAAAACAACACCTGATAATAAAACTAAAACTAATAATTCCAATAATTTTTCACTTGCAACAATTGCAGTAGACTCCATATATATATACCTCCTTTGTAAAATTGTATATAAAATTTAATTAACAATTTCTAATAATAACAGCTTAAAATTCCTTTTTCAATAGAAAAACAAATGTAAACATTCTCAATTTTTACCAAATCATTACCCTTTAATCCTGATGTTTTTACACCTTAATATAGCTATAAATACTGCAAAAGAACATAAAAAAAACTAGCCTATATGGCTAGTTTAACTTGCTATTATTTACCTGGCATATGTTTTATATCCTTAGTATTTACTATACTTCTTTCTCTACTGTATCCTCCATTATTATTACTGCTTACTACAATCATATACGGCCACCAATTATCCATTGAACTTCTAACATCTTCTGAAGAATAATATCTATCTTTTCCTTTTTTTGAACCATTTTCATAAACTTCGCCCCAGCTGTTAGGATCATATACTTCAAAGTAAGTTTTATCATCTACCACCTTATATCCTTTTATAACTATAAAATGACCTCCTCCGAATTCATAATGGCGTCCCACATGTTCTTCTTTATTTGGATTATAAGTTATATAATTACTATCAATACAAAGTATTAAAACATTCCCATCTTTTAATTGATTTTTCACAGAATTTTCCGTTATATCCTCTACTACATAATTCTCAATCTTATATTTATCTAAATAATTTGTAATATCATAAGTATACCACCATCCACCTTCACTTCTATAAGTATTTCTAGCATCTTGTGCTGTTTTATCAAAAGAAGGGTTGGCCCACTTTATAGCCATAGTAACACTTGAAGGTCCACAGTTTTCATAGTTATGAGTTCCTGTGTTAAATTGATCTATATACCATTCATACTCTCTGTCATTATGAACGTATTCTGTTTCATATTTTCCAAGTCCTAATGATTGTTCTAAATGTTTTCTAACTCCAAAACTAACTTCTTTAGATTGTTTTAATTTTGAACCTGAAACACTTTTTATATTTGTTCCAACAGTTAATGTATATCCCTCTCCTAGTTTGTATCCTTCTACTGGTGAACTGACTAATATACTTTTAGAATCATCGCCTAGTTCTATATTTACAGAAATAGGATTATCTTTACTATCTTTAACTTTAATTTCATTCTTAGTAGAAGCATCAATTTCAATCTCTTTATTAAAATTAATCTTCCATACCTTATCTGTATCTACTATCTTATCGTATTGATGTTTGCTTTCTTCACCTTCTTTTTCTTGTGTAGAACTTTTATCTATTTCTATATATTGCTTGTACACATATCCATAAGAAGAGTTTAGTTTAATTTTATACCAGTCTCCAATAGTATCTACTATTTTTACAGAACTATTAGGTTCTAATTTAAATAGAATCTGTGATTCTAAACTTGGACCTTTTCTTACATTTAAATTGGTACTCGTTGTAACCATGCCTTTAGGTGAATTTATTGTTTTAGCTAAAGACGTTGATCCAACAATAGGACTTAAAGCTATTGAAAACGCCAGAATAGCTGATAGTATTTTTTTATTCTTCATATTTCCTCCTCATATACATATATATTTTTTATTTATCTTTCTATAAATTATATTGTATAATTTGACCATTTACTATTATTTTTTTCATTTTAACTCCATTTATATTATAACATTAATATTTTCTAAATGTCATATATTTGCACATATACTTTTTCCAATACATATACTGTATTGGATACATATTCTTATTTAAAAGAGGTGATGTTATATAGGTAATTTAATAATACACGCCTGTAAAACTTTAACCATATCAAGTAAATTTCCACAAGAAAATATAAATGGAGAAACAATAATAGTTGGTAATGATGGAAACGATTTTTACGGAAGTTATCTTTTTTTCGATACTTCCTCTATACCTGATAACATTTCAATACACTCATCTGAAATTGTGCTGTTTAAAGTTACAGATTTTTTTTATGATTATAATAAAAATTTTTCTATCTGTCCTATTGCAGATTATTTTAGTAGCTTTACCTCTTATGAAACTCGTCCCAAAATATATAAAAATTTTTCAGAAATCTTTAACCCATTTACATGTGGTGTAGCTGTAGAAATTGATATCACGAATATAGTACGCGGCTGGTTACAAAATCTCATTATAAACAAAGGTTTGTTTTTGTATAGTAGTAATTCTAACTCATCATTAACTTCCTTTGGTTCAGCCTTAAGTAAAGATAACTATCTGATACCTATTTTAAGAGTAAGTTTTAAAAAATCACCTATTCCAGTTAATTTGCCATATGTACCTATAAATAAATATCCTTATATTTTATCTAATCCTTAAAAATTATCCACAAGTTTAAAATTTTATAATTTTCTATAGAATAAAAAAATAAGACCTCCTATTAGAGAAGGTCTTATTTTTTATATATTTTAAGTGAAAGGTAATTATATATTTAAATTTTATAATTAGGTCTGTTACTTATCAAATGATAGTTACTATACTAATATTCCTGCTAAAACTGCAGTCATGAAGGCTGCTAATGAACCACCTATTAATGATTTCATTCCTAATTTAGCAATTTCAGAACGTCTTTCAGGAGCAAGTCCACCTATTCCCCCGATTTGTACTGCAATTGAACTGAAGTTAGCAAATCCACAAAGAGCATATGTTAATATAGTTACAGTTTTAGGACTTAAAGTTGCATTTTCTATATGTGGCGCTAAATTAGCATAAGCAACAAATTCATTTAAAACTATTTTTTGTCCTAATAAATCTCCTGCTGCAATAATATCATTAGCAGGTACACCCATTATATATGCTATAGGTGCAAATAGTCTTCCTAGTATCCAGTTTAGACTTAAGTAGTCCATTCCTACTAATCCACCTATCCATCCAATTAAAGCATTTACAAGTGCAACAAGAGCTACAAAAGCAAGTAACATAGCTCCAACATTTAACGCAAGAGAAAGACCTTCACTAGCACCGTTAGCAGCAGCATCTATAACATTTGCACTTGTTGATTCAAGTTCCATTTCTACTTTTCCTTTAGTTACTGGAGTTTCAGTTTCAGGAACCATTATTTTTGCAATAATAAGACTAGCTGGCGCTGACATTATGCTAGCGGCCATTAAGTGACCTGCATTTACTCCCATAGCAACATATCCAGCCATAACGCCTCCAGCAACTGTTGCCATACCACCTGTCATTACAGTTAATAATTCTGATTTTGTCATAGATTTTATGAAAGGTTTGATAACTAAAGGTGCTTCAGTTTGTCCAACAAAGATGTTTGCTGTTGCTGATAAAGTTTCTGCACCACTTGTTCCAAGTAGTTTAGCCATTACTTTAGCAAGACCTTTAATTATAGGTTGCATAGCACCCACGTGATATAAAACGCTCATTAATGCTGAGAAGAATATTATTGTAGGTAAGATTTGTAATGCAAATAAAAATCCAAATTTGTCAACTTTTATTAAATCACCAAATAAAAAAGCAGTTCCTTCCTTGGTAAAATCCAATAATTTAGTAATACAATCACTTGCAACTGCAAAAGCTTTTTGTCCTGGTGGAAATTTAAGAATTAAAAGAGCAAATACCAATTGTAATACAATTCCTGTAATAACTAATTTCCAATCAATTTTTTTCTTGTTATCTGATAATAAATAAGCAATAAAAACTAGAACAAATAAACCTAATATACCTATTAATTTATCCACTTTTAATTTCTCCTTTGTAAATTTAATTTTTTCATTTGTTTTTTATTATTTTATTCTTTCGTTAATCTTCATTTTATTACATAATAGTATAATTATTACATCGAATTCCGTCACCTAATACCCAGTCCCCAGGTGAAAAATCTCCTTTACTGGTGACTGGCTATTGGTAACTATAATAATATGAGTTCTAAAACTTTATTAAACTTCTTTTATAATGTTTCTCATCAGCTTAATGAACTTTTCTCTAGCCATTGCTGAAGTTTCCATTACTTCACTATGATCTAATGGTTGATCTAAAATTCCAGCTGCCATATTGGTCATGCAAGAAACTCCAATTACTTTAACTCCACTGTGAACAGCTACTATTACTTCTGGAGCTGTAGACATACCTACAGCATCTCCGCCTAAAGTACGTACCATTCTAATTTCAGCAGGTGTTTCATATGTTGGGCCACTCATGCAAGCATAAACACCTTCTTGTAGTTCTATATTTAAAGATTTTGCTATTCCCTTAACTTTTTCTCTTAATTCTTTATTATATGGATCTGACATATCTGGGAATCTAGTTCCAAATTCTACTAAGTTCTTTCCTATTAATGGATTGTTTCCTGATAAATTTAAGTGATCTTTTATAAGCATTAAATCTCCTGGTTTATAACTTGTGTTTACAGCTCCTGCAGCGTTTGTAACTATTAAAGTTTCAATTCCTAATAACTTCATTACACGAACTGGGAAAGTAACTTCTTGCATATGATATCCTTCATAGTAATGAAAACGTCCTTGCATTGCTACAACTTTTTTTCCCTCTAAAGTTCCTATAACTAAACGACCTGCATGACCTTCTACAGTTGAAACTGGAAAATGTGGAATTTCATTATAAGGATAAAACTCTGCATCTTCTATTTGATCTGCAATAGCTCCAAGTCCTGATCCTAATATAAGTCCCATTTCAGGTTTAACCTTTGTTTTTTCTAAAATATACTTAGCTGCTTCATTTATTTTAACTTGTAAATCCATACTCTTATCTCCCCTTATACTATTTAATAATTTTATCCGATAACTAACAATTCTAACACTCCCTTCTCTACAAGAGGGAGCTAAGAATTGTAAAGTTCCTGGATTGGTTCAACTAGAATTTAGATGGAGTAAAAATTCCATCTTAATTAAGTTTCACTTTATCTAAGAAACTTTCTCCATTTTTAATAGGTTCTACTGAAAATATTTCTGCAACTGTTTGACCCATATCAGCAAAAGTTGTTCTAGTTCCTAAATTAACATTGGATTTTAATGCTTTACCATATGCTAAGAAAGGAACATATTCTCTTGAATGGTCAGTTCCAGGCATAGTTGGATCACAACCATGATCAGCGGTAATAAATAATATATCTGTATCTTTCATTGCCTTTAATATTTCAGGAAGTCTTGCGTCAAAAGCTTCTAAGCCTTTTCCATAAGCCTCTACATCATTACGATGTCCCCATTTCATATCAAAATCAACAAGGTTTGTAAAAATAAGACCTTTTTTATCTTCTTTGATGTAGTTTAAAGTTTCATCTACCCCATTCATATTATCTTTAGTATGAACAGCCTCTGTAACTCCTTGACCTGAGAAGATATCTTCTATTTTTCCAACTGCCATCACATTTAAATTATTCTTTTTCAAAATATCTAATACAGTATCGTGTGGTGGCGTTAGTGAAAAATCTCTTCTATTTGCAGTTCTTACAAAGTTTCCTGGTTCTCCAACAAAAGGTCTAGCAATTACACGTGCAACTGCATGATCTCCTGTTAAAATATTACGAGCTGTTTCACACATTTTATATAATTCTTCAACAGAAATAACTTCTTCATGTGCAGCAATTTGGAATACGCTATCAGCAGAAGTATATACAATAGGATTTCCTGTTTTCACATGTTCTTCTCCAAGTTCTTCTATAATTGCAGTACCAGAAGCTGGCTTATTTGCTATCATTTTTCTCCCTATTGCACTTTCAAATGCATCTACAACTTCTTTAGGGAATCCATTTGGATATGTTGGGAAAGGATTTTCTGAATATATACCTGCCATTTCCCAGTGACCTGTAGTTGTATCTTTTCCATCTGACATTTCTTCAAAGCGAGAATAACACCCTATTGGATTTTCTACTTTGTTAAGCCCTTTTATACCTTCAATATTTCCAAGTCCTAGTTTTTCCATGTTAGGAAGCTTTAATCCGCCTAAAGCTTTTGATATATTTCCAATTGTATTGCTACCTACATCTCCATATTTTTCAGCATCAGGTAATGCTCCCATTCCAACACTATCTAGTACAATCCATATAACTCTATCTATCACTTTAACCCCTCCTAAATGCTACTCTAAATTAAATTAGTATCCAGCATTTTCAGTCTTAGTTCCTTCAACAATTGCTATTGAAGCACTAGCACCTATTCTATTAGCACCTGCTGCAATAACAGCTTCAGCATCTTCTTTAGTTCTTACTCCACCAGATGCTTTAACTCCCATTTCAGGTCCAACAGTTTCTCTCATTAGCTTTAAGTCTTCAACAGTTGCTCCTCCTGTAGAGAATCCAGTTGAAGTCTTTACAAAATCAGCTCCAGCTTCTTTTGATAATTCACATGCTTTAACAATTTCCTCTTTTGTTAAAAGACAATTTTCAAGGATAACTTTTACTAAAGCTTTTTCCTTTGCTGCATCTACTACTGCTTTAATATCTTCCTTCACTACATCATACTTTTTATCTTTTAACGCACCAACGTTTATTACCATATCAACTTCATTTGCACCATTTTCGATAGCCTGTTTTGTTTCAAACGCTTTCACTTCTTTTGTTGTAGCACCTAGCGGGAAACCTACAACTACACAAGTTTTTACGTTAGTTCCTTGTAACTCTTTACTTACTAATGAAGTATAGTATGCATTTACACATACTGAAGCAAATTCATATTTCTTAGCTTCTTCACAAATTTTTATAACTTGTTCTTCTGTTGCTTGTGGTTTTAATAATGTATGGTCTATGTATCCATGTAGCTTCATTTTTATCCTCTCCTTTTATTTTTAATTTATTATTGTCATTTCAACAACTTTTTATTTTATAACTTTCTTTTCTTAACTTTTGATCAATCTTGTGTACATTTAATTTTTTTGATGTGAAAGCGCTTACATACAAAGTAAATTTTAAAATGTGAATAGTATAAATCCACATCTTATTTTTTTATATACTTCTCTGACCCATTTAAAACAAGTTCTGGTAAAAGAGTAATTCTTTTTATTTCCTTCTTTTCTTCGTTCTTTAGAATATCAATAAGCAACTTCATGCCAATACTGCCCATTTCTCTAGTAGGTCCATTAATAAAGCTAATATTCATTCCAGCTATAGTTAATATTTCTATCCTATCAAAACCTATAATAGCCATATCCTCTGGTATCTTCAAATCATCTTCATGAAGTGCTTTGATACATCCCAAAGTCATCAAGTTACTGCATACAAAAATAGCAGTAGGTCCATCTTCCATCATTACCATTTCTTTTGTAAACTTATATCCACTTTCTTGTCTATAATCCCCATAAAAAATATATCTTTCATCTATAGGTATATTATTCATCGCTAAAGCTTTTTTATATCCAATCAATCTATCCTTTGCAGGTTTAGAATTCATACGTCCTGTAATTATAGCTACTTTTCTATGCCCCGCTTTTATTAAAGCTTCAGTTCCTTCATAAGCCCCTTTTATATTGTCAACAAAAACTCCACTAAATGTAGAATATTTTACATGTCCATCTACTAAAACAATTGGAATTCCTAAATTTTCAAGTGTACTTAAATATTCACTATTGAAATCATCTTCAACGGAAGTTGGAGTTATTATTATTCCTTGAATTCTCTGCTCCTTTAGAAGCTTAAGAGCTTTTAATTCTTTTTGCATACTTTCATCAGTGTCACAAAGAATTATATTTAAATCATGTTTATCAGCTATTTCACTGATTCCTTTTATTACTTCCCCAAAGAATGGGTTATTTATGTCTGGAACTATAACGCCTATAGTATTCGTTTTATTTGTAGATAAACTTCTTGCTATAGCACTAGGAGTATAGTTTAGTTCTTTTATTATTTTTAAAATCTTTTCTCTTGTTTCTTGCTTTACATATCCTGAATTATTTAAAACTCTTGATACTGTTGCTGGGGATACTCCTGCTGTTTTAGCAATATCACTTATTGTAACTGACATTTTAGTTCCTCCTCATATCTTTAGGAAATCGCTTACACATCTTTTGTACATTCACAATATTATTATAAAACATAATTGTAAAAATTTAAATATACTTTGTGCAAATTATCTAAAAATAATTATCAATAAATCTATCATCAAGAATATATAAAGTTTTTATCTTATTTAAAATTCAACCGAAACTATATGTTAGCGGTTTCATATTTAATATACATTAATTTTCGACACTTTTCAATATATTTTAGTGTATTTCTTTATATTACCATACGTTTTTATAAATATTTCTTTATTATGATTTAAATTTAACAAAAACATTTGTCAAACAATTCATTTAGCTATTTCAATTTATGCAACTTCATCTATTTCAATTTTATCAAGATTGTTATTTTGGGTCAGAATATTCAGAATTATATTGGTTAATTTTTCAGAAGTGTATCCTAATAAGGATCCTATAGTCATAGAGATAACCGTTATACTAAAGTTCATTCCAGATGCAATAAATGCAGACCATCCAATAAAAGATGCAGGAATAAATGCTACTAAGTGTAATTTAGACTGTATGCAAATACCTGCTGATCCTAGTCCATTTCCTATAGTTATTCCAGTTACTTCGCCTAAATGTGGTGACAATAAATTAGATAGTTGAAGAGTTAAAAATCCCCAACATATTCCACTTAAATTAGCTATTAGTGCTTTTTTTACTCCTTTTTGGCCTCCTCCTGCTGCAAAAAAGCTAGACCAAGCTAAAAAACCTGCAACAGTACTTAATCCCAAAGAAAAACTACCTATTGTCCACAATACTGCAATGATACCACTACTAATTCCTATAGCTACTACCTTTTTCATAAAAAACCTCCTCATTAATATTTTATGTAAAAAAATAGTCCCTATACATATTCTGATAAATTTACAGATATATATAGGGACGAATTATATTCGTGTTATCACCCTGTTCTACGATTATAAAATCGTATTCACCATGTAACAGTGGTTAGCCATAAATCTTAAAAGATCTCTAGTTTTATTAACTTTTTTCGACACAAAATACTATAATATATTTTTTTATGTTTATCAAGTGGAATTTAAAGTAAGATTTCACTAAGTTAGCTTTGTAATTTCTTTCATTTATTTTAATCAAATTTAAATTTAGTATCAAATTTACAATTATTCCAAATTGGTTTCTATTAAATAATGCCCTTTATCATTACCAAGCAATATTTTTATCTCTTTCAATATTTTGTTTCACTATTTTTTATTTTATTAGATATTTAAGTATTTAAAAATTCAATTATAGTTTAAATTTCACTTGACAAATAATCTAAAAAATTGTATATTTTGAAATGAAAATTCAAGAAATTTGTAAAAGTTTCCGGTATGCCACCGTTATATGGTTGATATAGATTTTGAATCTATATCATAGGGTGATAACACGAATTTTATTTCGTCCCTTAGATAAATTACACAATTTATCTAAGGGACTCTTTTTTGTTGCATCTTTTTATAAGATTTTACATTTCTAATTAATTTATAGAAAATATAATATACTAGGAGGAAAAATGAAATGAATAATACAAACAAAATTAGAGAAAGTTATTTGTTAGTTGCTATATCCGCAGCTTGTTGGGGTATGATGGCAATATTAACACGAAAGTTAGAAGAATTAGGCTTTGATTCCATATCAATATCAGCACTTAGGCCTACTGTCGCAGTACTTTTTTACGTGTTATTTACTTTAATCAAAAATCCTAAATGTTTTAAGACTGATTTGAAAGGTATTTTATTTTTTATTGTATATGGTGTAATTGCTTTAGATGGAATGTTTCTTTCTTTTACTTATGCAGTTAAATATACAAGTATTGCAACAGCTTCAGTTCTATTGTTTACAAATCCAATATTTGTAATGATTATGTCATATTTTGTTTTTAAAGAAAAATTTACGCTAAAGAAAGTTCTTTCATTGTTATTAGCTATTTTAGGATGTTTTTTAATTTCTAGAGGATATGATAGTCAAGCATTTAAAATTGATAATTTATTTGGAATAGGTATGGGAGTATTATCTGGCTTTACTGTTGCATTGCAAAATGTATTAGGTAAGATTGGTGGAAAAAAATATCCTCCAAAAACTCTTTTGGTTTATTCTTTTATATTTGCTACTATATTTTTGTGGTTCTTTAGATCTCCAATATCATTGATACAACATACTAACAATTTAACAGCACTTTTTTATGTTATTGCAATAGGTTTTGTAGCAACAGTTATACCAAATGGATTATTTGTAAAAGCATTACAACATGTTGAATCTAGTAAAGCAAGTATAGTATGTAGTATAGAACCTATAATAGCAGCCATATTAGGTTATGTTATTTATAAAGAAGTTCTAGAAATTCCTCAAGTTATAGGAATGGTATTAATATTATTTTCAGTAGTATTAATTCAGTTAAAAGATAAAAAAACTAAAGATTATATGAATGAAACTGCAGAATACCCAAAAGCATCTTAATCCTATAAAGATTTGATTTTAATCTTTATAAAATTATAATAAATAAAATTGAAGATATGTATTAAATTATAAAAACAATTCAATATAAAAATTGAATTGTTTTTATTGTATTTTCGTTTATTTAAGAGTTGGGAAAGTATTTGCTCCATGAGTCATAACATACGTTTTTAAATTTTCACCTTTTTGTTTATACGTAATTTCTAATGCTTCTTCTATAGTTTTAACTGCAGTTATGTTAGCTTTCTTTAGAAGATTTGAATCTATATCAGATACTAAAATCACATCAAACTTATCTGCTATATCACAAATAATATAAGCTATGTCTTTTGAAATACTATATTTTTCTCTTAAATCTTTTTCTCTGTCTAATAGATTATCAAAATTAAGTAATATATGTTGAACATCAGCATTTCCACCAAGTCCTTCTGAACATTGACTTAAAACTATTATTGTTCCACCTTCTTTTACAGCTTCTCTTGCATTCATAAGAGTTTTACTTGCTTGATAAAGGTTTATATCCTTAGGATATCCTCCAGCTGTTGCAATAGCAAGGTCAGCTTTTTGATCTATATATACTCCATCTATACTCTCAACTATTTTACATCCCTCAATATGTGCTTTTATATAATCCCCAGCAACAGCAGCTCCAATGTTACCATTCGGCTCCATAATTACATTAAATATGAATGAAGGTTTTACAAATGCTGAAGCTTCCATCATATCTTCATGTACAGGATTGCCTTTTAATTTTCCGCCTCCTGCTTCTTTGTTTTTTCCTTCTCCTAATGTTTTACTAAGTGAAAGTTCATGGTTTTTCATTATAGTATCATAAGATACTATTCCTGGAAGAATACTCTTTCTCCCCCCTGACCAACCAGCAAGAAAATGGTACACAATTCCACCTGCTAATACTATATGATCGCATTCCACAGCTTTTTTGTTTACATGTATTTTATTTCCAAAAGATGTTTCTCCAACAAAAACTAAATTATCTTTATCAAAACAATCATGGTCTAAAACATCAAATCTTTCGATTAATTCTTTACCTATAAGCATTTCATGTTCTTCTTTTGTTTGCTTTCTGTGAGAACCTGCTGCACTTATAATTACTATATCTTCATCTTTAATACCACCTTCATTTAATTCCCTAATGATTTCTGGAAGAAATTTAGGTGTTTGCTGCCACCCTCTTGTAATATCAGGAATTACTAAACATACAGTTTCTCCTTCCTTTACAATATCTTTAAGTCTCGAACTTCCTATAGGATTATGTAGAGCATCAGTTATTATTTCATCTACTGTTTTTGTAACTTCAAATGGATTTCCTTCAATTTCTCTAAGTAAATTTTCTTCTTTAACAGGTACATTCATTTTTATTTTTCCATACTTCATCTTAAAGTTTTTCATAGGTTATCCTCCCTAAAAATTAAAATTTATAAAAATCACTCTGTCACAAAGGTTGTTATGAGTACAAATTATAATCTGCAGTAAATTTTTTTTCAACTAAACTTTTCCCTGATATATATGAATAACATTAAAAAAGTAGAAATTACTCTATAAAACACTTTAAAACAACACATTTCATAAATCTCACCATAAAAGTATAGCCAAATATCTCAGATTATGTTATTATATTTTCATCATTGTGTTACACAATATCTATTATTACACCAGATATGTGTTATACTATATTCAGGTATATATAAACAAAGGAGGAAATTATATGAATACTTATTTATTATTTTTTATAGCATTAGCGCCTATAGTATGGTTAATGTTATCCTTAGGTGTACTTAAAATGCCTGGACACAAAACATGTCCAATAACATTAATTGTAACTATTTTATTAGCAGTATCGGTATGGAAAATGCCTATTCCACACGCTATGACTGCAACCCTTGAAGGTATTACCCTTGGGCTATGGCCTATAATGCTTGTAATTGTTGCCGCAGTTTTTACTTACAACCTTTCTATTCATACAAAGAGTATGGATGTTATAAAACAAATGTTAACAGGTATTACTACAGATAAAAGAATTTTAGTACTTATTTTAGCATGGGGATTCGGAAGTTTTTTAGAAGCTATTGCAGGTTTTGGTACAGCAGTTGCAATACCAGCAAGTATTATGGTAGCTCTTGGATTTGAACCAGTTTTCGCTGCTATTATATGTCTTATAGCTAATACTACGCCTACTATTTTTGGAGGTATTGGAATACCTACAGTTACATTAGCTAAGGTTACAAACCTTGATGCTGCAGCTCTTAGCTATCCAATAATACTTCAAATTTCAATATTAAGTTTAATAATACCTATAGTACTCGTAATACTAACTGGTAAAAGTGTCAAAGCTATTAAAGGAGTATTAGGCGTAACCCTTATTTCAGGCTTATCATTTGCACTTCCATCATTTTTAGCAGCAAAGTATATGGGAGCTGAACTACCATCACTCCTTGGAAGTATAATATGTATGGGTACTACAATTTTGGTAACTAAACTATTTTATAAAGATGCCTCTACTAATGATATTGAGAAGGTTTCTATGAAAAAAGGTATTATGGCTTGGCTTCCTTTTATATTAGTATTTTTATTTATTATACTTACAACACCATTGTTCCCAGCTATACACAATTCACTTTCATCAATTAAATCATCTATCCCTATATATACAGGACCTAACGCAAAACCTTTTGTATTTAAATGGATAGCAACTCCTGGTTCGTTAATTATAATTGCTACATTTTTAGGAGGACTTATTCAGGGTGCAAAATTTAATGAAATTGCAGGAGTTTTTGTACAAACATGTAAACAAATGACCAAAACAGCAGTGACTATTTTATCTATTATAGCCATTGCAAAAGTAATGGGATACAGCGGAATGATAAAATCTATCGCTCAAGTGCTTGTAATAATAACTGGTGATGCTTATCCAATATTTGCACCAATTATAGGGTCTCTTGGAACATTTGTTACAGGAAGTGTTACTTCTTCAAATGTTTTATTTGGTGGGCTTCAAGTTGAAGTTGCTAAATCATTAGGAATGAATCCTTATTGGCTTGCAGCAGCAAATGGTTGTGGTGCTACAGCCGGTAAAATGATATCTCCTCAAAGTATAGCAGTCGCTACAGCTGCTATAGGTATGCAGGGATCTGAAGGAAAAATATTAAATGCAACTTTAAAAGTTTGTGTAGTGTATGTAGCATTTTTAGGAATCATTTCATATTTTGCAGCACCATTGTTTGGAATTTAATAAAAATAGAATTTATGTTAAGATATCTATGGAAACGTAAAACCATACTATTCTAAGGACGTGATTAATTTGTACTATATGGATTATCATTTACATTCGCAGCATTCTTTTGATGGAAAATCAACATTGAGTGCTATATGCAATAGTGCTGTAAATAAAGGTATAAAAGAGGTTTGCTTTACAGAACATTTTTCCGTAGATCCTGAAGTTCCTACTTATGGATATTTAGATTTTCATAAATACTTTTCTGAAATAGATGAATGTAAAAATAAGTACTCTAAAAATTTAATAATCAGAAAAGGTGTAGAAATATGTGAGCCACATTTAAATAGTAAAAAATTACAACAAACTTTAAAGGATAAAGATTTAGATTTTATAATAGGCTCTGTACACAATATAGACAAGTTAAAATTAAGAAATTATATTAAAAATAAAAATAACTTTGAAGCATATAAGGGATATTTTAAAGAAGTATATAATGCAGTATCTTTAGGTGATATGGATATTTTAGGTCATCTAGATTTATTAAAAAGATATGCTTATAATGATTTAGGTAACTACATATTTCCTAAGTTTGAAGATATTCTAACTAAAATACTAAAAAAACTTATCGAAAGAAATATAGGACTTGAACTTAATACTTCTGGACTTCGAAGTGATGTTAAAGAAATTTTTCCATCTGTACATGTGTTAAAGCTATATAAAAACTTAGGTGGTGAAATTATTACCATTGGTTCTGATTCTCACTCCAGTGAACTTATAGGAGAAGGTTTTAAATTAGGAATAAACATCCTTAAAAGCTGTGATTTTAAATATGTATTTACCTTTGAAAAAAGAAAACCTAATGCAGTAAAAATATAAATATCTAAATATAAATTAGGAGTGCTATATGAGCACTCCTAATTTATTTTCCAAAAACATTTTTTACTATACATTCCACAATTTAATTCTATTCAAAAACTTTAATCATTCGATAATTGTATTATATGATAATAACCAAGGAGGAATGTAAATGAAACACAAAAGTAAAATTTTAGCACTAGTAATGATTTTTAGTTTAATTTTCTCATCATTTCTACAAGCACTTGCTGCACCTAAATCCAAAAGATCAACAGCACCTGCAGCGCCCTCTTCAATTTCTGCTTCGCAAATAACAGAAACTGAAATTACATTAAATTGGTCAAGAGTTAGAAAGGTTTCTGGATATAAATTGTATATAGCAGAAAATATTGATTCTAACTATTCTTTAATTGCAACTACTACTTCAACATCTTTTAAAGTTACAGGTCTTAAACCCAATACTGATTATTGGTTTTTCGTGAAGTCTTATAAATCCTCTAGTGATTCTGCTGATTCCAAGCATATAAAAGCAACTACTTTAGCACCAGCTCTTCCTCCCGAAGAACCTGTACCTCCTGTAGATACTGAGTCTGCTAAATTAGTTTTAGGCTTCACAACTTACTATTATTCTGGTGATAAATCATCTTACAATTCATTAGTAAACAATTCTCAGTTAATTGATGAGATGGCAGCAGCAGCATATTCCATAGATGGACAAGGTAATATTTCTGGTCTTGTTCCTACTGAACAAATTACTTATTCAAACGATAATGGAATTACTTCACTAGCTCTTGTTGCAAACAATTTTGATGGTAGCATAGCAAAAACACTTCTTGAAAGTGCTGAAAACAGAAAAAATTTCATTAATAATCTTATTATAGAACTAGAAAAATATAATTTTAAAGGTGTAAATATTGATTTTGAAGGTGTTTATTACTATGATAGAAATTTTTACACTACATTTTTAAGTGAACTGTATAACACTTTAAATCCGCTAGGATATATTGTATCAGTAAGTGTACCTGCAAAAACTAGTGACAGCCCAACAAACAGTTGGAGCGGAGCCTATGACTATGCTCAAATTGCAAATTTTGCAGATCAAATAATCATAATGACTTATGATGAGCATTATCCTGGTGGTTCTCCTGGTCCTGTAGCTTCTATTAATTGGTTTCAAAAAGTAGCAGAATATGCAGCTTCAGTAATACCTAAGGATAAAATTATACTTGGTACTGCTGCTTATGGATATGATTGGTCTCAAAATGGCACAAAAGCATATAGTATAAATGGTATGTATAATTTAGCCGCTTCATATAACGCTGAAATAAAATGGGATTCTACTTCACAATGTCCTTACTTTAACTATACTGACAGTACTGGTATTTATCATACTGTTTGGTTTGAAAATAGTACAAGCCTTTCTTATAAATTAGATGTAGTCAATAATATGGATTTAAAAGGTATTGGAATATGGCGTTTAGGTATTGAGGATGCTGACTATTGGACAACTATAAAAACAAAATTTAATAAATAAGAATTCATTTTTTGTTATATTTTCAAAGACCCTATGTTAAAAAACATAGGGTCTTGTCAATAATCTCCACTTTCTTATACATTATCAGAAAAACTTACAAAAAAGCAAATGTCCTCCCCTTCACACTGAGTCCAAATCTTGCCTCCATGCATTTCAACAATACTCTTAGAAATAGCAAGTCCAAGACCACTTCCACCACTTTCTGATGCCCTTGATTTATCCACTTTATAAAATCTTTCAAATAAATACTGAAGTTCTTCTTTCGGTATATTCTTACTTTTATTTTTAATACCTACTATTATATTATCTTCTTTTTTATAAATACTTATTTTAACCTTTCCAGGTTTAAAACTATACTTTACAGCGTTCATAATTAAATTTTCAAATACTCTTACTATTTTATCTGGATCTAATTGAACACTAAATTTTTCTTCTGAAAATTCTTTTTCTATTTCCAACTCATTTTCTTCAAATACAGGAACAAATTCTTCTACTAATTGAGCTAAAAGTTCATTCAATATAATTTCTCTTTTATTTAATTTCATACCTTTATTTGCTGCTTTAGTATATTCAAACAAATCATCTATTAATATTTTTAATTTTTCAGATTTGTTGAATGCAATATTGGTATATTCATTTAACTGTTTCTCATCATTATATCGCTTTTCTTTTATAAGTCCTAAGTATCCCATTATTGAAGTTAAAGGTGTTCTTAAATCATGAGATACATTAGTAATGAGATCATTTTTAACCTTTTCTATTTCTCTTTCTTTCTTTAGCCTATATTCTAATTCTTTTGCCATATAATTTATATTAACCGCAAGCTGTGAAAGTTCATCTTTTCCCTTTTCAGCTATTGTATAATGTAAATTTCCATTTGACATTTGTTTAACTCCATTATTAATCTGCTGTATATAGTTAACTTTTCTTTTAGTTATCAACAAAAACAATAAAATAAATATCAAAACTCCTAAAATAACTACTGCTGCAAACTCTTCATCTTTTAATACAGTATTATATTCTATTTCTCCTTCTGGTACACCTTTTACTATAAAATAAACTTTATTATTATTAACTTTTATTGGATAGAGACATACATATTCTTTATTGCCTAATTCATCAAAATCTCCATGCCTCTCAAAGCTTTTATTTTTTAATTCCATAATGTTCTTCATTGTAGTGTATATATCTATCTGAACTTCATCCACATTATCTGACTTATATATAACTTTTCCATCTAAATCTACAACCATACAGTTATATCTGTCATCTATGTCATTTTGTTTCAATATCTCTTTTATGCTTTCATTATTTTTAATTTTGTTCTGATTCTTATTAATTTCAGCCGCTGCATTTTCAGCTTTGTGTAACATCATATTTATACTGTAGCTATAATCTATTGATATCTCTCTACTCGCCATATACCTGCCACTAACCGAATAAACTCCAAATGCTGCCAAAGCACAGATTGTACAGGTTAAAATAAGCTCGATTCTAATATCTTTTTTCATCTTATCTATAAGTAAATTGATTGAATCACAACTCCATTTAATAAATTTTATTTCTAAAATCTTTCTTTTAAAATTCAATAGTTTTTCTTTAACCGTCAACCTTATATCCCACTCCCCATACTGTCTTAATATATTCTGGCTTTCTCGGATTCTTTTCTATCTTTTCTCTTATCTTTCTAATGTGAACCATAACTGTATTATCAGAATCAAAAAAATCTACCTTCCATACCTTCTCATAAATTTTCTCTATGCTAAATACAACACCTTTATTTATTGCTAAAAGTTTTAATATATCAAATTCCGTAGGTGTAAGTTTAATATTTTTTCCTTCTACTTTAACTTCATGGGTATCAACATTTATGAGTAAATCATCTATTTCTATAATAGAATTATTGACAGGTTTTGAGGTGTTTAATTTAAAATATCTTCTAAGCTGTGATTTTATTCTAGCAACTAGCTCTAATGGGTTAAAAGGCTTTGTGACATAATCATCTGCTCCTGTTGTAAGGCCCATAATCTTATCCATATCTTCACTTTTAGCTGAAAGCATAATGATAGGCATATTTCTGTTTTTTCTAATTTTTAGACAAGCTTCTATTCCATCCATTTTGGGCATCATTATATCCAATACAATCAGATGAACTTCATCATTTTCAAGAACCTCTAATGCTGCTTCTCCATCTTCAGCTAAGATAACATTATACCCTTCATTCTCCAAATATATCTTAATCAATTCTCTAATTTCTTTTTCATCGTCAACAACAAGAATACTCTCTTTTTCCATATAGTTTCACATTCTCCTAACATCAACTTGCTATTTTGTATAATAGGAAATATAAAATCTTAAATTGCTTCTTTGTAATTTTTAAGGTCTAATTCACTCTTAGCACACGAGAATACAAAAGCTGGAGGAATATTTTTAATTTCAAAAGTTATTTTAATATCACTAAAAAATTGGTTAATTAGCTTTCTCTTTAACAAAGTATACTGAAAAGTAATAAACTTTCCATCTTTATTTAAAGTTTTCAAAGTATTATCTAAGATATTTTTTGTTAACTGCTCTGGGAAAGCTGCAAAAGGTAATCCTGATACTATGTAATCTGCATTTTTAAATCCATGTTGTTCTACATATTCCCCTACCTTTTCTGCAGAATCATTGATAATGTATACATTTTTAGTTTTTTCATATTTCTTTTGTAAAGAATTAAATAACTCCTCATTTAATTCTAAGACTAATAAAACAGTATCTTCTTTCTTTCTCTTTATTAGCTCATTTGTAAATACTCCTGTTCCTGGCCCATATTCCACAATACATTTTGCATTTTTAAAATCAACATTTGCTACCATTTTTTTAGCAAGATATTTTGAACTTGGGCAAACAGCTCCAATCATTTTAGGATATTTTATATAGTTTTTTAAAAAAGAAATAGCTTGCATCTATAATCTCTCCTTATTTTTTATTAATAATCAATAATTTTTACTTCTTATTGTAATATTATAACAAAAATATCTTAACAAAACCCCTTCTAAATTCTTAAGAAATTCTTAAATATTAAAATTTACAACTTAGATACAAGTAAACAACAATTTTGAAACAACCCAATAATATAATTTTAACACCAAGTATTTACTTAAAGATGAAGATATATCAAAGTAGATATGCTTTTAAATACAAAAATTAATTTTGAGGATGTGCATAAAATGAAAAGAAATTTATCTGGACTAATATTATCTTTAATAATATCAGTTACAGCTATATTTATGCTAACAAATTGTACTCATAATGATCAATTTACAGTTTGTATAGATGCTGGACATGGTGGATATGATAATGGTACTAAAAGTCCTACTAGTATCTTAGAAAAAGATATTAACTTAAAGGTTGCACTTAAACTTGGTAAGATTTTAGAAAAAAACAATATTAAAGTAGTATACACTCGAACTAATGATAAAGTGCCATGGCCTTCTAATCAAAAATCTTCTCTTAAAGAGAGATGTTACATATCCAATAAAGCTAAAGCAGATTTATTTATATCTATACATTGTAATTATGATGAATTTTCTTCTATAACAAGAGGTCCAGAAACCTGGTGTAGATTCTCTGAAACCCCTGAAGAAAATCTAGCTAAAAACATACAAAATGAATTAGTTAACTTGAAATATTCACATAATAGAGGATTGAAATATGAAAAAAATGGAGGATTATATGTTTTAAGACATACTAAAGCAGTTTCTGCATTAGTTGAACTAGGTTTCTTAAGCAACTCAAAAGATACTAAATTTTTAATTACTAATAAAGCTCAAGAGAAATGTGCCCAAGCTATAGCTAGAGGAATACTTAATTTCAAAAACTATAAAAGTTAAATAATTTCTTATTTCAATATCCCTCATATGTTAATACATATGGGGGATAAATTTACATAAACATATTGTAACCATCATGTAAACACGAATATATTATGTACTAAGCCCACTAATAAATCAAACCTAAATATGGGTTTATCTATAATTCTGAACAAGAAGGGATATAAAGTGAGTAAACATAATTCAAATAATGTGATTACTATAGCCGAAGCAAGAAATCAACTCAAACGCACAAAGGTTAAAGTACAAGGAATTGTTACTTGTAACAAAGACGAAGTATTCATACAAGATAATACAGCTGGAATCAATTTGTATAAAAAAGTTTATGGAGATACTTTTGATGAAGGAGATTTGATAGAGGTAAAAGGTAAGATAAAAATATATAAAGGATTAGTTAGAATAAAAAAATATAAAGTTAAAAAAATATCATCAGGAAATGCTCTTCCACCCCCTCTCAATACAACAATACAAGATATTATTAATGAAACACAAAATAATTATGCATCTAAACTTATAAAAATAAAAAATGTTAAAATTGAAAATCTTAATTTGCCAATACCTCTTAGGATAGTAGATAATAAGGGAAATAAATTATATATATGCAATAACTTAAATTTACCTAATATCATTAATGGAGATTGGGTTGATATTACAGCTATTGTTTATATAAACGATAACCATCAACTATATATAAAAAGTCCAGAAGATATAGTTAAAATTCATTCTCCAATATCATTTAAGTTTATACCTGGAAATATGTCTTCAACATTTAATAGAACTCCCAAAATATGTGCTTTTTTAAAACAAGGAAAAAGTTTTTTAAATTTATCTACCTCGAAGTTATATGTAGATGATAAAGAAGTAGTGCCAGTAATTCATGAAAATACTATAAACTATACTCCTAGCAAAAATTTATCTTATGGTAAGCATTATATTAAAATGACTATTTATGATGCAGATAATAATATTCATAAATTTGAATGGTATTTCTTGATAGAAAACAAAGATATTAAATATAATTTTTATTATGGAGTACCTCATGCCCACACTTCTTATTCTGATGGTAAAGGAACACCTACTGAAGCATATATGCATGCAAAAAATGATAATCTTGATTTCCTAATTATAACCGATCATTCAGGTAGTTTAGTCCGTTCCAAACTTAATAAAGAAGTTCCTAATTATGAAATGCTAAAAATTGAAGCAGATGTGATTAACCAAAAACATAATGACTTTCTTGCATTAATAGGATTTGAAACCAAAACAGCACTTTGGCATCACTGCAACGTTATTAATGCAAAAGATGTTATTGGTAAAAAAACTCGTAAAAAAACTGAAAAATTATACGACTGGTTGCACAATAAAGATAATATAGTGCTTTCTATTAATCATCCAAGTCGTTCATGTAAAAACTTACCTTATTTAATTGAATTTGATGAGTTTATAAACTTAATAGAAGTAGGAAATGGTTCACCTCCACGTGAATATAGACGTTCTGAAGAATACTACTTCAAAGCTTTGGATAATGGATGGCATGTTGGTGCAATAAATGGTCAGGATAATCACAGCGAAACTTGGGGTGATGCTGATAATTTAACAGTTGTTATTTCTGATAAACTAGATATAGATTCATTTATAAATGCAATGAAATTAAGAAGAGTTTATTCAACAGAAACACGAACTCTTAAACTTACTGTAAAAGGCAATGATCATTGGATGGGAAGTATACTTGATTTAAATAAAGGGGATAAACTGAATTTACAAATCGCTGCAGAAGATAAATCAAATCCTATAACAAAAATTCAGATTATATCAAACGGAGGAAATATACTTAACGAAAAGATGTTTTCAAAAACTAATACAGCAGAATGGGATTTGTCATTCACAATTACTGAGGATTCTTCTTGGTATGTAGTTAAAGTAATACATTCAAATGATAAACAAGGAATATCTTCTCCTATTTTTGTACAAACATCTTAGACCAGTATTTCTACTGGTCTAAATTCAATTTGTCTTATTATTTCATTGCTTTTTGCACTTTAACTTTTTTTCCTTTTATAGTTTTATCTTTAAATGCCTTTAGTACAAGTTCTCCTTTTTTTCCAAGTACATCAACATAGGAAAAATTATCTTGTATGTCTATAATGCCAATATCATCTGAACTAACCCCTTCAATACTATTGATTGCTCCAACAATATCTCCTGCTCTTATTTTTTTCTTTTTCCCTGCACCAATATATATCTTTGTAATTTCTTTATTCAGTTCTGAACTCTTGTCTTTTTTGGGTTTATGGTTAATTTTCTTTTTAAAAATCTTCTTTCCCTGTTCAACTTCTTCTTGTGATGGAATTTCCTTCTTTGATATATTACAACCTGCATATTCTTCAATACCAGTTAAAAATCTTACTTGATAAGGACACACAAAAGTAATTGCAGTACCTTGCTTACCAGCTCGACCAGTTCTTCCAATTCGATGAACGTAACTGTCTTTTTCCATAGGCATATCATAATTTACAACATGTGTTATATCTTCTATATGGATTCCTCTAGCTGCTACATCTGTAGCAATTAGAAAAGGAAATTCTCCTCTTTTAAATCTTTGCATTGTATCTAATCGATCCTTTTGATCCATTCCTCCATGCAATCCGCTGCAGCAGTATCCTTTATCCTTCATCTTTCCTACTAAATTACCAACCTTCTCTTTTGTATTGCAAAATAAAATACAGCTATCTGGTCTTTCAGTATAGATTATTTTATTTATAAGATCAAACTTTTTATTTTCTTCAATTTCATAATAGAATTGTTCAATTTTATTTGTAGTAACACTTTTAGAGTTAATTTCTATATTCTTAGGATTGATCATGTGTTTATCACATAATGCTTGAATTTTATCTTCCATAGTTGCTGAAAATAACATAGTTACTCTGTTATTAGGTAACTTGTTTATAATCGCTTCAACTTGAGCAATAAATCCCATATTCAGCATTTCGTCAGCCTCATCTATAATTAGATATTTTACCTCTTCTAAATCTATATTTCCTCTTTCAATATGATCTAATGTTCTTCCTGGTGTACCAACAATAACATGAACTCTTTGTTTTAACTCCACCATTTGAACTTTCATAGGTTGTTTACCAAAAATAGCAGCACATCTTATTCTTTTAAATCTTCCTATATTAGAAATATCCTCTTTTACCTGTACAGCTAACTCTCTAGTTGGAGTAAGAACTAATACCTGTGGTTTTCTTTTCTCTAATTCTATTTTTTCACAAATTGGAATGGCAAACGCTGCAGTTTTTCCACTACCTGTTTGTGATTTTACTATGATGTCTTTATCTTCAAGAACAAAAGGAATAACTCTCTGTTGAACCTCTGATGGTCTTTCATACCCTAATTTTTCTAGTGCTTTCAACATTTCTTCACTTAAACCCAAGTACTTAAAATTTAACTTATCCATAATCTTTTAACCTCGTATATTACTATATAAATAGTCTATTTTGTCGAATCTATTTCTTATTTTAGCATTAATAAAATCAAAATACCACATTAAGCATATTTCTTAATATGATATTTTGATTTCAATGATAGAGATAATTTATAATCTAATACATCTTCCAATACTTTTTATTTATTGGCTCTGTTTTAAAAGAATGTCGATTTTTACATTCTTTTAAAACTTCCATTAGTAGCTTAAGGCTGTGTTTTAAATTGTTGAGTTCATTATAATGAGAAGTTACAATTCTTATTTAGTTTAGCTCATGAAGCGTTAAGAAATTTCCTTGTTTGAGCTATGCGAGTTAGGAAATTTTAGCTGCATTAGTTATACTAAATTTAGAATTGTCTTCGATATTATACGAAATCAATAATTTCTTAAAACATAGCCTATTTATTAGAAAAAATCCTTCTAACTTCTTTAAGCTCTTCTTCTTTCACAAAATCCTTATCATCAAATTTTTCGTTAATGAAGTTTTTAATGAAGTCTTTTTTTCGTTCTTCTTTTTTTTTTATATTATTTTTAGTTAACTCTTCCTCACTAATTTCTATTTTTCCTCTACTGATTTCATCATCTTGAATTTTTATATTCTCAAGATTTATAGCCTTACACTTGTTTTCCTCTTTTATGTTATTAATACACTTATTTTTTTCATCTATAAATTTACTTATATCTTGTATTAATTCAGTATTCTTCTTTATTTCTTTAGACAACAATTCGTTTAGATTCTCTTTAGAGTTTTTTATTATTTCACCACATTCTATAATTTTATTATTTATAATTTCTTCTTGACTTGATCTACAAATTTCCATTTGCACTGCCTTTTCTTTAGCCATAGCCTTTATTAATTGTGTCCATTCATCAGCTTTTTTTATTGCATAAGTCATAAACTCTTCTGATTTCATTTCTAATTCCATTTCTTTATTTAATGCATGTAATTCTTCTTCTAATGTTTTATTTTCACTCTCTAACTCATTAATTTTGTGTTTGATATTCTTTAATTTTACTTCTTTTTCATCATATATATCCTCTATATACTCTTCAACTTCCGTTCTATTAAGACCAAGTAAACTAACTCGAAAATTCATTGTATTTTCAGGCATAGTCTTTACCTCCAAATATTAATTTTCCATAATGTTATTAATATTTAATATGAGAGTATTTATAGCTAAATTTATTTGTTCATTTTTGTCTTCCAATTTTTTTATAATTTCATTCTTATCTTTAATCATCTTCTCTAATTCTATTTCTGAATTGTATATTTCAGTTACAGCTTCAATATGTAAATTATATAATACCTTTTCTAATTCTTTACGTAAGTCTTTATAACTCTTCATTTTTTCATATACTTCATTTATGTCTTTTTTTAGCTTTACGTTTTCTTTAGTTAAATTTTTTTCTCTTTTTTTGTATTCTAGTAAAACTTCGTTTATTTCTCTTTCTATTTGATTCAATTTTTGATTTACTTCTTGTGGATTATACCCTATTAAAGTTTTAGAAAAGTTTTCTTCCATACGTTAACCAACCTTTCCTTTAACATAAGCTGAATTATTTAATACTATTATATTGATGAAGTCTTTCCATATTATTCTTACTTATTATAAGCATTTGCAATTTTTATTAAAATATGTGTGAATACAGTTACTTTTTTCTAAAATTGATGATAATTTTATTTTTATGAAAATTAAATAAGACCAGCATTTCTGCTGGTCTTTATATTAGCCAAGTAAACTTTTTACCATAGGATTAATTTTTGATCTATCAAATTTCCCACTAACTTTTGGCATAATTTCTTTCATTATTTTCCCCATATCTGATGCTGTATAATTTCCACTAGCTATAATTTCTTTTAACATGCCCATTACTTCTTCTTCACTTAATTGTTCTGGAAGGTATGGAGTTAAAACTTCAAGAGTAAAATTTCCTTCAGCTATTTTTTCTTCATTATTTGCCTGCTTAGCATATTCTAAAGCTTCTCTTGTTTGTTTTATATTCTTTTCTATTATTTTTATAACACCTTCATCAGAAATAGTTTCTCTTTCATTAACTTCGAATGCTTTAATACCAGCACTTACTAATCTTAAAACACTTACCTTAGCCTTATCTCTTGCTTTCATTGCTGCTATTTCATCTTTTTTTATCAATTCTTTTAACATAATATATAGTTAGTAGACTTTGCCTGCTAACTATTCACCTCTTTTCTCTAGAATAATTTGTATATTAAAATTATACCAATATTCCATATAAAATCAAATTTCTATATAAAAAAAGTCAGTCAAAGTAACTTTCTTCCACTCTAACTAACTCTTTAATATACCTCATATTATACTACTTTAAATCATTAGTTTGGATAATTGGCTTAACTCTTTTTTCAGTAGCAAAATCCATAACCGTAATACCAAATTTTCCAGAAGTATTTGTAGCAAAGAATTTTTCCATATTAGAATTTATCTCTTTTGCAACACCATATATATCTGGTATACCAAACGCTAATGGTCTATATCCACTGCAGTAATTAATATACCACCAATCTCCACTGTTTTGGTTAGCTTCATTGTACATATCTTCAATTTTAGACCATTTTTCATCATTATCAGGAACTTTATATTGATCTTGAATTTTTATTTTTGCATTATTTTCTATGGTAAAAGTAGTATTATCTTGCCACTTTGTTAGATCAATACCTTTTGGTAAATTTACTGCATCAAATCTTCTCATAAGAACTATTTTACCTCTTGATTGACCTAAAGTAGGAATAGTATCAGTCAAAAGCCATTTATCTGGATTTTTAGCCCTATAATAATCAAATGTTTCTTCAAATGTACGTGTATTTCCTACTGATGTATGCTCTGGTTTTATACACATTATAATAGTTTCACTTGGGTTATTATTTAAAAAAGGTATGCATGCATTTAAGACATCATCAAAGTTAATATGTTGATGTATACTTCCATGATGTATTTCGAATGTATCATAAAAATGACGACACCTAATATCTAAATAACGTACACCACTCTCTAACTGTTCTGCTATCTTTAGATCTTGACATTTAGCTGTATTTATAACATGTTCATGATTGGCACCAGAATCATGACTTCCTGGAATTGATATTTCAGAAAGCCTTTTATTATCATCTATGGATTTCATCCACTCTGAAGTATTGTAAGCACTAGCCTTTTGAGAAAATAATACTAAACTCATAACAACTCCTAACAATAGTAAAGAATAAAATTTTTTTAACATAAAAGCCCCCCTTTTAAAATTATTATTCTTTTTTCTAGAATCTACCTTCTTAAATATTTACGCAGATCTATCATTAAAGCTTACTCTAATGTCTTAAGCTAAATTATAAAGCTATATATAATTCGTTTCCATATATTTTTTTTCATTTTAATAGTGACAATTTTTACCATATGTATTAATATAAAAAAAATCGCTTAGCTTAATATGAGTAAAGCATCTTTTATTTTTTTCTAGATATTATATAATATTAACATAATATATTTAAGGGAGGCTTCGGTTTTTTATGAATAATACATTGACAGAAGAAAACATAAAAAAATTAAGAGAAGAATTAGACTATAGAATGACTGTGAAAAGAGCGGAAATAGCAAAAGAAAAATTAGAGGCTGCTGCACATGGCGATAGATCAGAAAATGCAGAATATAAAGAGGCTTGTAGAAACTATAGAGAAAATGATAATAGAATTCAATATTTATTAACTATGATTTCAACAGCAACTGTAATAGATGATAAAAATGTTGATAAATCAATATTAGGAATTAATAGTAAAGCTAGAATTAAATTTATAGAGGATGAGGATGAGGATGAAGCTATTGTATCATTAGTAACTACTATGGATTCATCCCCTAAAAATATGCGTATAAGTATAGAATCAGATTTAGGAAAAGCGTTATTCGGGAAAAAAGTTGGAGACATAGTTGAAGTTAATGCTCCAGGAGAAAGATATACAATAGAAATATTAGAACTACTATAAAACATATTTCTTTAACTTATAAGGGAATATCTCAAAATTAAATCTATTATCTGGTATTATTGACCGTGAAGGAAGTATTGTGTAGAAATGTTAATAGAGAAAGATTTTTTCTATGTATGGTGGAGACGAAGCATGGTTGGTGAAATCCATTATACAATTATTTCACCTATTGACAATCATTTTACATTTCAACTATCTCTAATAATCTTAATTAATACTCATACGAAAATTTATAATGATCGGCAATCTTCGTTAAATCTTCCCTATTTTTTGATGTTTTGTAATATTATTTTATATTATTTCTAAACTTAATTTATCTATTCTGATTATTTTTTCATTTATATTACTTAATACTTTTTCTCGAATTTCTTTATCTCCAATATAAAAATGTATTAAGTCATCTATTAATGAGCCTTCTATATATAATATTTCTTTAATTAATTTTTCTTCAATATCACTAGAGATTTGTTTATTTTTAGTGAAAGCAAGTAAATAATTATCTAAGTAATTACCTTTTCTCCAAAGATATTTATTTATTAAATTTAATTTGAATACTTCATCATAATCAATGCCTTTTTCTATATCTAAAGCATCAAGAATATCATTATTTAATAGTTTATAATTAATAATTAAATCTTTAATAGCATTTTTAAATGAAAATGGATATATCCACTTCATAGCAATATATACTAAAATAGAGCTAATCAAAATAAACCCTACCCTATCAAAACCTAATACATATATATTTATAACAATTTGTGAAATTCCAGCAGCTGAAATTGCAGAAAATGTTATAAATATTGCTCTTATATCGTAAGCTGAAATATAAATTATAAAATATAAGGATATAAGTACAAGTATTATTATGACAATATTTGAATTTACACATAAAAATACTAAACTTGATAATAAAAAACCACCTATAGTTCCTATAATTTTTCTTTTAGTTTTTTCAATACTATGTTCAGAAAAAGGAGCATAAGTTGCAAGTATTGTTCCTAATAACCACATTCCATTAGGTATTTTAAAATAGTTGATAAAAAAATATACAATAGCAAGTAATATTGTTTCCTTAATTGCAAGATTAAAACTTAAAGAATTCATACTAATTTTAAAATCATACCCTAAATTGTATCTTCTACTATTTTATTTAACTATTTTATTTATTTTTTCTCGTTTTTCTTTATGTATATCTTTTAAATCTTCTTCTATTAAACCATCTTTAAGTACTGAAGCTATACTAATTGTTAAATGGTTGCTTTTTTGATTTTTTTGTTCTCTATAATAAAATTATCAATATAAGTAATAAATGTAGTTTCATCTTCTTCTTTATTATAAAATTTCTTTAACATACTCATAAATTCTAACTTTAATTTTATTATTTCTGAATTAGTATTTACTTCTGATATTTTATTAAAAACTTTTAAAACAGATATAATACTAGATTTTAAGTATAATTGATTATTATCTTTCATTTAACCTTAAATACTAAAAAATACAACCCAAATGTAACGAATACACCATATGCATTTATTAATAGTCTAACTGGCAACTGACTAATAGGTATTGGATTCCATATTATAAACATATAATATCCCATAGAGAACAAAGAGATTGAAATCCTGTTTTCATATGAAAATAAATAAAATATGAAAAATCCCACTATACATGTAACTAGAGTACATATATATATATTATTATTAGCTACTAATGTCCCAATTATGGATAAAATAAGTATTATCGCCATATTTCCAAATATTGTTTTTAGTTTATTTTCTGTATAATTCTCTCCTATAAATGCAAAAGCTAAAATTATTGATGTTATACCTAAACCTATTCCATAGCTTCCAAATGGAATAAATGTTAGTAATGCTATAATTACTATACACAAAAAAACAAATGCATTTTTCTTACTCATAAAGTTCTCCTCCAAAATCAATTAAGTGTATTTTATAAAAAATTATAAAGTATGGAGTAACTCTAATGTCAATATTATTATATATATTAATTAGTATTTCAATAAAATATATTCCTTTGTATTGTTTGGGAAAATAGCTTAAAATTTTCATAAGTATATCAAGTTTTAACTATATCCTTGGTTATAATATCAATATAATTTATTATTTCTTCTTTATTTCCTAAGAATATTGCCAAAATAAAATTACCCTCTAGCTGTATCTTTTCACAACTTATTTTATCGTTACTATACAGTAAATTAAGGAAATCTTCATTCTTCTCACACTGTTCAATATAATCAAAATCATCATCTAAATCGATACTATTTTTTTCTTTTTTATAAACCCTATAATATTCTTACTTTTTAAAACCATATTCTAAAGTTCTTAAAAACTTTTTAAATTTATCTTGTTTTAGAATATCAGCTAGATTTATTTTTATGAATTTTTTTTTATACCATTTATAATTAATTCCTCTGTATTATAATTATTTTTAAAATCTTTTATGCCATTTAATCCATTTTTTTGTTCAAGGATATTTGACTTTATTTCTTTAAGTCTATTTATTTTAGAGTTTATGGCTCTTTCCTCTTTTTCTAAAAGTTCATAGTACCTACTTATATTAGTATCCTTTAACCATTTTGTTATATCATTTATCAAAAAGTCTAACGCTCTTGCTCGTAATATCTCAAAGTATCTTTACTAATATTTAACATTCTACTAACTTCCCCAATTATATAAGTATTTTTCATGTAAAACTCCCCTTCGTAAACATATTTTTATAATTATATAAATTTTTTCCACTACTATATAATTTATTCTACCTACTCCTTATCTTTCATATAACTGTACCAATTTAGCAAATTTATTCATCACTATACTCCAACTAAATTAAAATACAAGAAAACCTATAGCAATCAAAGAATCTGTAAGTAATTGTGGTGAACCTACCCACATTAATCAAAAACACAACCGCTTGTAAACAGCTATTAAAGCTACCTACAGGCGGTCATGGATTTTAATGGTGGAGGTAAACCGTACCGTATCAAATATACAATTTATATCGCTATATAAATCTAAACATAGCTCTTTAATAAAGTTAGTTTTCCTTCTATACAATACCTACCTAAAGTAGCTGGTATTAATACACTATCACCTTTATATATTTCTGTATTGTTACCATCTTCGCTTCTTATAAATCCAGTTCCCTCTACGCAAGTAAATATAAAAAATCTATTTTTATCACTTTCTTCTTTTACCGCTTCTTCAATAACATACTTTTCTATAGTAAAGTATTCACTTTGAATTAGTGTACATTTCTTATACCCTTTATAGTCTTCTAGTTTCTTTTCACTTGCATTTACAGCTTTTAAATTAAAGCCTATAACATCTAACGATTTTTCTACGTGTATTTCTCTTGGTCTTCCATAGTCATATATTCTATAAGTTATATCACTATTTTGTTGTATTTCTGCAATTATAACGCCTTCACAAATAGCATGTACAAGTCCACTATTAATAAGGAAGCAATCACCCTTTTTTACCTCTATTTTATTAAGGTACTCTTCTGTCTTTCCTTCCTTTATAGCTTTTTCAAAAATACTTCTATCACAATTCTTTGTTCCAACTATAAGAGATGCTCCCGGTTTTGCATCCACTACATACCAAGCTTCTGTTTTACCTAAAGAATTCTCTACTCTTTTTGCATAATCATCATTTGGATGAACTTGTACAGATAGTTTTTCTTTTGAATTAATTAATTTTACTAATAAAGGAAACTCTTCTTTAATAAAAGCTTCTCCTAATAAATCTTTACCATACTGCTTTATAAGCTCATCAAATCTTTTTCCTTTAAATTCACCATTTTTAACTATACTCATACCATTAGGATGACATGCTAAATCCCAACTTTCACCTATATTACCTTCTGGTACATTATCTCTAAAACTTTCTAAGTCTCTTCCACCCCATATTTTTTCATAATATAAGTTTTCCAATTTTATTGGATACATGATTTTAACTCCTTTACATAAAAGTTTTAAATTCATTTAATGATTATATTTTTCTAATTGCAAGTTTATTGTAAACTCCAGAAAACAAATCATAAAATAGATTAACACCAGGCCCAACTAATAAAGTACTTAAAATAGTTCCCACTCCTATAGGACCTCCAACTATAAAGGCTCCTAATAAACAAAAAATATCTATTCCTATCTTTGCCTGAATTATTTTTAAATTGTACTTTTCCTTTATTGATACCATTAAATAATCAATTGGATTTGGTGGAAATTTAGGCAATAGATATATACCAATTCCAAAGCAAGTTATTAAAACTCCCAAGAAAAATACTCCATATCTAATAACTATATCATTAACTGTAAAACTCCCCAATACATAAAGCCAAAAATCCATAAAAGAACCTATTATAAACGCTGTAATAAAGCTTATAAACTTAGGAATTTCTTTATTTATAAGAGCTGTAATTAGCAATATTATAAAAGAGTTAACATTTATCCAAAAACCTACACTCATTCCTACAGTTTTATTTAATCCAAAATTTATTCCATCCCATGAACCAGATCCTATATCTGATTTTAATGTAATACTAACTCCAAATGTAAATATACATATTCCAAATATAAATACTATTAATTTTACTACTTTTCTCATATTCATCACTACAACACACCACTCTAATTAAAATATAATGTTTTAAATTCGCTACCCTCTATATCAATAGAGATATTTTCTTTACTTTCTAATTTTTTCTTTATTGTAACTTCATCTAACAATACTTCAAAAACCTCTTTACTTCCAATATCTATTAATCTGATTTCATCCTTCTCACTCTCTTTAACATTTCCATTAAAAACTCTTAGAATATATCCATCCTTATTTTCTACTTTTTTAAATGCGCTCAGCACTAAATTTTCTTTTGTAAATTCTAATAAGGAATAATTTTCTTTTCTATCCCTATCTTCACTTCTATTTAAAATAAAATATTGGAAATTATTCTTAAATTCTGCTGCTTGATAGACTTGCAATGGAGTAAATTTTTCCTTAGAAAGTTTTGATAAGTAATTTTCCTTATCTTCTTTATATAATAATACTGAGAAATTAAAGTTCATTTCTTTCAATAATTTTGCATCTGGAGTTTCCCATTCCATACCTGATGCTCTACCTGGTCTATCTAATAAATTTCCTTTACCCATATAAGGAACTGACCTAAACAATGTAACTGCTATTGTATCTAATTTTTCACCAACTATTTGATATTCTCTAACACAATCAGTAAGTATAGCTACTCCGTATTCTTTATTTTTTAAGGTTACAAAGCTTTGCATTGGTTCGATAGTTCTAGGCTTTTCTACCCAGCCTTCTTTCTCCCAAATCTCTATTTCTTTTAAATAAGTTGGTCTCTTAATACTTCCAAATTGTTGGTCTGCAATTGATTCTTCAGACTCTATTTCCGTTTTAAATAAAACTCTCATTCTGTGTTCAATAGCTTTATTATATATTGATACATTAAAGTCTACTTTTTTATCTCCAGCTTTAATAGTCAATTCAACTTTTACATCTATTTCACTATCTAATACATCTTTTTCTCTAGAAATAAGATCTTTAGGTATTCTCATTTTCATAACATAAAAAGCCTTCTGAACTAAAGAATTTCTTTCTATAGTCAAATCTACTATATCTAGGTGATTAGAATAGTAGTATCTATCTTTTCTTGGTTGTGAATAATCATAGGTATCCCCATCATCACCACTATCCTCTACCATAAAGAAGCCTTTAAATTCATTACCTGTTTCTTTATCAGTTATAACTATTCCATCTTCCTTTGATATTTTTAACTTTATAACCTCATTCTCTATTATAGAACTTTCATTTTCAAGGGAATTACCCTCTACTATTTCTTTTAACTTCTCAAAATATAAAGTTTTATATCCCATTGATTCTACATCTTTAACATATATGTACATTTCAGTCTCATATATTTTTATCTTTTCTTTTGCCCACTTTGGATTATATTCTCCATTTACTCCTATTTCTTTTAAGGAATCATTATTAATCTTTTCTGTAACATCCTTACTATTTATAATATGATGTTTTTGTTCTTTTCCTTTAGAATCAACTACTTTAAAATTCATACCTGGAGTAAACAATGTTACCTTTATAACCTCACTTCTCTTGTATGGAAGATAGTTATATACTTGGAACTGAAATATATCCTTTTCTGGTATTCCTTGTCCAATAAGTCTTGCAACTATTTCAAATAAATTATCTACTAAGTCATTTACCCTCTTATATCTGCTTTCAATATCTTTATTTACAGTATCAGAGTTGCACATTCCTATACTATCATGTGCAGCATTTTCAAACATTAATTTCCACATTTTCTCCATAGCTTTATGATTATATCTAACCCCTAAACTATAAGCTATAGTACACATTGGCTCTATAATATTTACCAATTTATTTTCTGTCTTATTATTTAATATTTTCAAATCAGCTCTTGTAGAAAAAATTGATTTATGCACCCTACTTTTTTCTCCAAAAGTAAATTCCCCTATATATGTAGGAATATTACCATTTTTAATTCCTTCTTCTTCTAAATCATCTAAAGTATTATATAGATTGTTAATTTCTATATTAATACCTTCTTTTTTCGCTTTATCTATAATTTCCAATAAATCTTTTCTTATAGGTCTTTGGTCTTGTCCATTCATAAGTAAAATATGATTACTTGTTGAAAAAGGAGCTAGTTCTTCTATCTTTTTACTAAAATACTCTTTTATTTCTTCTTGTTTTATAGGTGGATTAATCATATTACCATAATCTATAATGTTATGAGTAAATACTTTTGAATTTGCTACTCCTTCCCAATAAAATTCTGACTTATCAATTTGCTTCTCTGATTTACCTCTTCTAAAAGCACACTTGTTTATATTAAAAGCATTGTATATTTGTGGCATTTGAGCTGATTGACCGAAACAATCTGGTACATATCCTACCATCATTGCATTTCCAAGTTTTTTAGCTCTGCTCATACCGTAATAAAGATTTCTAACTATTGATTCTCCACCTATAACTAGAAGATCCGTTTGCGTATACCATGGTCCTATAATTAACCTTTTTGCAGACACAAGTTCCTTAATTAACTCCTCATCTTCTGGATAATACTTTATATAATCATCAATAATAGATACCTGTCCATCTAATAAAAAATATTTAAACTCCTCATTTTTTTTTAAGTAATCCATTGCTTCTTTAAAATTATGAAGTGAAAACATTAATGATTTTGCTGAAGTAAAATACCATTCTCTATCCCAATGAGTATGTGGCATAATTGAAATTTTACCCTGTGTGTTCATACTAAATTCCCTCCGTATCCAAGAAGGTTATGCTCTAACGGCATAACCTCCCTATGTTATAATCATATATTCTTATTCACTAATAACACTTATTAACTTTTCTAGTAGCTCTTCTTCCTTGTTAGCATTTAATAAATCATGTACGAATTCCTTGTTTATCAAGCTTCTTGCAATATTGGATAATAATTTAATATGAGTTGTTCCTGCTTCTTCTTCTGGTATAGCTAAGCATATAGCAAGTTTTACAGGTTCACCATCCAAAGCTCCCCAATGAATTTCATTGCTAAACTTTTGTACTAAAACTGTTGCTTTTTTTACAGTATTAGATTTGCAATGAGGTACTGCTACATTTGCTCCAATACCTGTTGAGAATTCCTCTTCTCTCCCTAACAATCCATTTAAAAATTCTTCTTTGGAATTTATGTACTCTAATTCACTTGCCATTTTAGCAAACATTACCAAAGCCTCCTGTTTGGTTTTAGCTCCTTCTACAAATTTTATAGCTTCTAAGTTTAACATTATATCCCTCCTAAAATCATAACTTCTTTTTATACTATATCTCTATCCATATATTAAATTCAATTCTATAATTTGTATAAGCATAGTGCCAATATATATACGTAATTTATTTTTCATTTAAAAGAGTGTTGACTATGCCAACACTCCTTTATAAATTTAATCTATATACTTTCTAGTTCTACCGCTAACTTAGCTTGTTCTTTTTTATATAAATGATTTCTTCTAAATACTGAAGCAACTGCTACAAAAGCTACCCCTGTTGCTAAAGATATTAAGAAACCTACAATTCCTTCAATTAGTGGCCATCCATAAAATCCCCATGGTACTCCTACATATGCCATACATCCAAATCTATAGGATACTGATGCTCCAATCACTCCACCAATAACATTTATAACAATTGTTCCTAGGGGATCTGATAAAGCAAAAGGTATAGCGCCTTCAGATATTCCTAAAAATCCTAATAAGAAACATGGGATTCCACTTCCTCTTAATTCAGGTGGAAAAACCTTTTTACCAACAATATATTTATCTATTATAGTAGCTAGTCCTAATCCTATAGGTGGAATAATTGCACCTAAGATAACTGGGACTTGTGAAAATCCTGCATCTATAGTTAATTGTTTTGATACTGTATTAATAGTTTTATTAACAGGTCCTCCTAAGTCAAAGGCCATTCCTCCACCTAATACAGATGCTATAACTACTCCTCCAGCACTTCCAATAGCATTAACTAAAGCTATTACTCCATTTGTAAATGCAACACCAATTGGTCCAACAACGTATAAACTTAATAAAACAACTGCAATTGCACTTCCAACTGGTAGAATAAACATTGTTTTAATACCTATATATGTTCTCTTAACCTTAATATTTTCTATCATAAATTTAGTTACATATCCAGCTAAAATACCTATTAATAATGCTCCTAAGAAACCTGATTTCATGTAATTAGCTAATAATCCACCTAGGAAACCTGCTCCTAATCCTGGTCTATCTGCTATTGAAAATGATAGATATGCTGCAAATACAGGGAACATTAAATTCATTAATTGTTTTCCCGCTACTTGTTTCATGAATGCACATAATTTAATTAAATGATTGCTACTATCTAATAACTCCTTAGCTCCTGCATTAAAACCCATAGCTTGTCCAATAAGTATTGCTATTCCCATAATAGTACCTGATGCTACTATAACTGGAACCATATAAGAAATACCAGTCATCATATGCTTTTGTGTCTCTTTTAAGTTATTTTTAAAATTTTTTTTACTCACTATATCTACCTCCCTCTATAATCTTTAAATTTCTCCTTAATAAATATAACTTAATATTCTATTCTTATAGTTTTTCTGCTAAAATTTTATCCATTTTTGCGATAGCTGTTTGAAGTGGAACTTCTAATATCTTATCTTCATATCCTTGAAATCTTTCAAACTCTCTTAATTTAACTGCTGCTGAAACAATTATTAAATCTGCTTCTTTTATATCTTCCTCTGATAATTTTTCCTCAATTCCTATTGAGCCTTGAGTTTCAACTTTACACTTACATCCTAGTTTTTTTGCAGCTGCCTCAATTGCATCTGCTGCCATATATGTATGTGCTATTCCTGTTGGACATGCACATATTCCTACTACTTTTTTCATAATTAATCCCTCCATTAATTTGTTGTTTAGTTTTTTTAATTTCTATATTTATATAATAAACTGTATGTAAACGTATATCAATTTGCATTTTTTCACCAAAGCAGTGCCATTATAACTCATATTTCACTAAAATAAATTTACCAGTGTTATATAATAAATTGTTGTGATATGATATTTATAATTATGAATATCATACTGATAACACTAGGTATACTACAGAAGTTGTATCATAATTTACAGTATTTATAGTGATGTCGTACTCCACAAAAGCAGAAACACTAATTTCAGAAAATATTTTCTAGGATCCACCATATATAATTCATCAAGAATTTCAGCAAATCTATCATCATTTATCTTTTCAATATCAATCGCTTCTTTTTAAATAGTATTTTACAATTATAATAAAGAAATTTATGCATTTTATATATATAATTTCAATTGTTTAATTGGTAATATTAGTTATGTAAAATATGAGTTATAAAGTAACATTACTGTGCCCATTTCACAATTTTTTTTGAAACAAATTAACCCTCTTGTTTTTTAACAAGGGGGCAATAAACAGTCTAAGCATAACAATAATTTGCACTATAATTTAATTACTTATACTTTTTACCTTCATAATATTTTTATTAAAACTTATCTTAGATATTAACTCATTCATATCTATATACTTTGGAATACTAATAGTATAGGCTTCACTCCATTGATCAAAAACTTCATCATTGAATTCTCTCTCATCACACCCTATATATTTTAATTCCTTTATAGTTATATTCTTTTTTTCAAAAAATGTTTTTAAAAAAAATATAGACTCTTCTTTATTAATATATTGTATTTCAATTTTGTATAATCCAGCTTGAGTAATAAATCTATTTTGAAATTTCTTTAAAACACCAAGTACTATAGCTATAAATACCACGCCAAAAATACTTATATAATAGTATCCCATTCCAACTGATAAGCCTATACAAGCTACTACCCATAAAGATGCAGCAGTGGTTAATCCTCTTATAGACCCTTTTGTATGCATTATTGTCCCAGCCCCTAAGAAACCTACACCTGTTATTACTTGTGCACCTAAACGAGCATAATCCACTTTGATTACCTGTGCTAAATCTGGATTATTGGTAACCAATACTATAGCATTTTCAGCCATAGATACCTGAATTAAAGAAATAATTGTAGCTCCTACACAAACTAAAATATGAGTTCGAAAACCTGCTGGTCTATTTTTAAATTCCCTTTCATATCCTATAGCGCCTCCAATTAATACGGCTAAAACTAATCTTATAATAATATCTTCTACTTTCATTTACATCCCCAATCCCTTCCTATTTAATTTTGGTGAAAATATATAGGATTAGTAAATGCAATCATTCGTTCCTTATCTCCGACTATTTCATATAACTCAGCTATCATCCAATTTATTTCATCATTATATGATAAAGATAGTGTCATGTTCTCTCTATTATTAACTTGTAAATCAAACACTTCTCCTCTATTGCTTTTCACCTTAACAACTAAATTTTTTTCATCAATTTCACTTTTAGAATCTGTGTCTCCCTTTACAACTTTAATTTCTAATTTAAGGCTGTCAGTTATATTTTTTGTACTAATTCTATCGCCTATATTAAATACTTTATCCTTTTCTTTTATTTGGAAAGTTACCTTATATCCAAATCCGACAACACACCTACCATACTTAATAGCTTCTATTACATTCTCACTATTATGCCTTTTATGATCGTCTAACCCTACGTAAGTGCATGAAATATACTTATCATCTGGTTTTGATTTATGCCAATCTCTACCAGATACCGCTGAAATCTCCAATCCAGAGTTTAATAACTTTGTCCATAATTCATAAGCTCTCTTATTCATTTGTTTTTCACTTGGAAGCATGCCAGACCACACTTCAATATAATCAATATCTTTCCACTCTTCAATATTGTACTCAAAAAAACACCCAGTTCCAATAGGTCCACCTAACCTATATGGATGTGCTACTCCAATAAGCTTACTTTTATTTTTAGCTTCTCTTAACTTTCCATTAAAATTCTCTAAAGTAACCTCTCTCCAATCAACATACTCATTTATTCCAACTAATAATATATGTCCCCAAAAAGTTGTCCACTCTAAACCTTTTATAATATTAATTCCATATTCTTTTGAAAGACTCTCTATTTTATCAAAAGTTGAAATTGTATTATGATCAGTTATAGCTATTCCTTTTAAGCCTATTTCTCTTGCGGATTTTAAAAGTTCTTCAAAAGTATGCTTGCCATCACTATGATTGGTATGATTATGTAGTTCATATGGTATCCATTTAATCACATTCTTCACCTCTCTTTATAATTTTCACCTTATAAAAGCATTCATCAGTTACCAAAGCATGTACACTTAGTATTACCTTAAAAGCTCCTTTAGGTACTAATCCTTTTATAAAACCAGGTGATGCATATTCTTGTGATATTATATGACTTTGTTCTTTATCATGCCTATGAGCACATCCTCTAAAACCATTTTTATCATCAAAAGAAATTGTTACAAGATTTTTTAAATTCTTATATTTATCCCAAATCACTTTTTCCTTTTCTTCTCCAATTATTTGTTTATCAATAAGATCCTTTATTATTATTTCTGCTTTTTCATCACTCTCAACTAATTTAGGAGAGTATTCAAAATTAATTTCTATCCCTTTGTAATCTTCCTCAAATATTCCTTCGTATACTATATGCCTTCTATCATATTCTTTTCCTATTCTGCCTTCCTGCTGAAAAAGGATATTCACTTCCCTCACCACCTATTTCTCTATTTGTAATTTTCTATTTAATAAATCTACTCTATCTGTAGATATAGAATCTACACCTATCTCAATCATTTTATCCATAATCTCTTCTTCATCTACTGTCCAAACTGATATAAAGATTCCTGCTTCATGAAAAATATTTACTAATTCCTCACTTGCTCTAGGATAATGTAAATTTACTCCTTTAACGTTCATGGTTTTTATATCATCTACAAGTTCCTTTAAATAATCAATCTCTGTATTTCTTTCTACATCCAGTCTATAATTAACTAACATAGGTAACTTGTAACCTTTTTTATTTAATTCTCTTACCATCTCAGGCTTTACACCAGATAAAAACGCTCTGTCTAACATATCTTTTTCAATTATTAAATTCTCTAATACTTGAAATTTGTCTAATTCCTTAATATCCAAATTCAACTGTATGTTTTTATAAGGCTTAATAACATCTATTAAAGACTCTAAGCTTAAATAGCCATCTAAATTCTCCTTATCTAATTCATCATGGTTCAACAAAACTTTATTATTTTCAGTATATCTAATATCTACTTCTATAATATCTACATTCATTTGCATGGCTTTTTTTATATACTCCATACTATTCATCTTTGTGTTTAAGCATCCTGAATGGGATGTTATTAAAGTTCTCTTCATTTTTAATTTTCTCCTTAATTATAATTCTTTAACTAGTAAAAACATTTATTATATCCTCTATATTTTTTGATTCTAAAATTTTATTTAAAACTTCTTTATCTTTAGTCTTTTTATTTATTATTGGAAAAAGCTTTTTTTCTATTTCTAACTTTGGATTAATACAACATAAAATTACCAACTTAACCTTCTTTGTTTTCCACCTTAAAGGCTTTTTTAGTGTAACTATAGCGCCTATATTTTCCCCTGATTTAATACAGTGAGGTAATGCTACTACTTCATTTATAATAGTTTCGGATAATTCTTCCCTATTTAAAATATCATTAGCTTCATTTTCTGTTATATATTCTCCTTTAACCATTTCTGATAAAACAGAGTCAAAAAGTTCTTTCTTTGATTCATACTCTTTATTTAAAAATAATAACTCATTAGGTATTTTTCTAAAAAAGTGCTTAGCAACACTAAATTTATCAATATAATTTTTAATATTTAATATATCCTTTTCCTCAAGGTCATAATTAATTTTCAAAATAGGAATGTCCAAATCTTTATTATTTAAATCAATAGTAGAAATAATTAAATCGTATTCATTCTTTTGAATATTATCTATCATATATGTTGGTATAGTATCAACTATACTAATATTACTTATTTTCTCTTCAAGCTTAGACTTTACCAGTTGAGAAAACCCAATTCCATTTTTACATATAATACATATCCTAGATATATGCCCTCTATTTCTTTCAATAGAAGCCGCAAAATGCAACGCGATATATACAATATCATCCTCACTTAGAGTGATATCGTATTCATATTTTAGAATTTTATTACATATCAATGCACAATTATAAGATTCAATATATTTAGATTTTATTAAATCAATCATTGGATTATAGATACTACTACCAACACAATATCTTCCCAAAGACGAATTTAAATGAGCTGCTAACCCATTAATCAACTGAATATCATTTCTGAAATCTAATTTTATTACATTAAATACTTCTTCCAAAAACTTGTTTACAAGTTCTAATAAATTTTTATCTTTTAAAATTAATTTGTTACTTGCTAATGAAAGACTATCATCTACATATGTATTACCAATTATAAATGAAATATAGATAATTTCATCTATGGGTAATTCAATCTTAATTGTCTTCTCGATGATTTTTGCAATTTCCTTAGCTGAATTAATAGTATTTACATTTACTGTTATTTTTTCTTTTTCATCCAAACTAATAATATTTCTATTATTTACTCTCATTGCAATTACTGCCGTATATCTTTGTATTAAATTGATATAATTATCATGCTTGCATATACCATTCTTTATAATAACCTTAATTATTTCATCCTTTATTTTCATATATCTTGCTAAGCTTATTAAATTCTCTAATTCTAATGTATCTATATTTTTTAATATAACCTCTTCTAAGTATGTTGCCAAAAATTTCCTCTTATTTGTTTCTTGACCTTCTACGTAATACCCGTAATATGGTTTATTAGAAAGCTTTAAATGATAAATCTCCAATAACTTCTTAACTTCACAAATATCCTTACTAACAGTAGACCTACTTAAAAAAAGCTTATCTCCTATTTTTTCAGTTGTAGTGTGTTCCTCAATTACCAATATAACTGCCATTAAGATTATTCTCGTTTTATTTGAAGTATTTATTTCACTTAAGTTATTTTTACAATTAGCTTCTATATCCCTATTAAACTTATCATAATCTTTTACTAATAACTTATATCCTTTGTTTGAACTTATGATTTCGAAAAAATTATCTTTATTATTTGATATCAAAGCTTTTAACTCTCTTTTAATAGTACGACTACTTACCCCAACAACACTAGCTATTTGGTTACTGCTAACAGCTTCCTCATGTTGAGTATATAAATATTTTATTATTTTCAAAACCTTTTCTTCTATCATTAGTACTCCCCCTAATACTTTAATTTAATTATAATACTATAGATAATTTTCCTCTATACAATTTTTTTCATTTTCATAGTGACAACTTTTTATCATCTGAGTCTATTAATATAAACTTTTAACTAAAATATATTGTATTTTAATTCTCATTGTTTCTTTCTACTCTAAAGCTATGTCTATATTTATCTACTTAATTAACCTTTTAAAGACTAAACATATTTAATCCCAATTATTCATAACTAAAAATTAACTGTTTGATAGCTGTTTAAAATTAGCCGGTAGGCTGGTATATATAACTTCATCCAATAAGTGGAGCAAAAAAGTATATGAAAAAAGCCTCAAATTTGTTATTGTTTTATGTGCAACCAAAAAACAAAAAACAAAGGAGAGACTTCTTTCTATGAATAATTTATGTGAAAAATCTATAAATTTCAATAAAAAAATCAAAATTAATTTTGATAATAGATTAACTAAAAACACAATGAAACAACTTCAAAAAATCAATGAAATACTGATGGATAAAATTTATTTTATTGAACCAATTGAAAATATTGTATTTGATCTTCATTCTACGAATTTACAAACATATGGACAGCAACATGGTTCTTCATTTAATTATCACTATAGCTCTACAGGTTATCATCCACTACTTATGTTTGATGGATTAACAGGTGATTTAATAAAAGCGGAGCTACGCTCAGGAAATGTTTATATATCAAGACAGGTAGTAATATTTATTGGATCCGTTTTAAAAAGATACTTAAAAAATATTCATGGGTAACAAGATGTATACGTGCAGATAGCGGATTTGTAGTTCCAGGATTATATGAAATTGCGGAGCAACTGGAAACACTATATGCTATCAGATTAAAAACTAATGCTACTTTATATAAATTAGCTTCAGAGCTTGCTAGCAAACTAGAAGAAAATTGCACAGAAAATATATAGATGTGTATCTCCAATTAAAATAATATAACTTTTCATACTACTATTTATTGCAAAAGGTAAAACCACGACATTAATGTCGTGGTTTTTTAATGGTGGAGGCGAGGGGAGTCGAACCCCTGTCCGAAAGTAGTCTCACCACGGCATCTCCGAGCGCAGTCAGTAATTTAACATTCCCTCCATGAAACTCCTACTGACAGGATTCTCATTTTAGTAGCTTCATAAATTCCGTTCCATCCTCAAAGCTTTGGATGGCTCGGTTCCCCACTAGTTGGCGCCCTATCCCGAGTCGTGGGACTCTCAGGTAGAACGAGCAGCTATATTAGGCTGCTAATGCAAAATTGTCTTCTGCGTTTACATTTAGTTCCCAGTTTTTTAACGCGGGTCCAGGAAGCCCTCGGCTCGCTTCCGCAGCACAACATACCCCCGTCGAAAGCCAAATACGCCCCCATGTATATAGTTAATAATTACATGGAATGTATTAGCAACAACATTGATACATTATGTCGTAAGCTCTCCACTATTTAATTTTTATTACTTACTATTTATTTTCCCTTAGTGCATAATCAATTTTACTACACATATTCTCTTTTGTAAAGTGGGATATTTAGTATCTACTTCTTTCTTTTAACTGTCTGTCAATATCTCTTTTTGCAGCTTTTTCTGCTATGGAATGTCTCTTATCGTAATTATGTTTACCTCTTGCTACTCCTAAAGCAACCTTAACTCTACCTTTTTTTAAGTATAGAGATAGTGGAACTAAAGTATATCCTTTTTGAGCTGTATATCCTAATAAAGTATCTATTTCTTTTTTATGAAGGAGTAATTTTCGCTCTCTTAAAGGATCTTTATTAAATATATTTCCTTGTTCATAAGGACTTACATGCATGTTGCACAAAAATACTTCTCCATTTTTAACTTGGGCATAGCTATCTTTTAGATTGGCTTTTCCTGCTCTTATAGATTTAACTTCTGTACCTACAAGTGCCATACCTGCTTCAAAAACTTCATCTATAAAATAATCATGTCTAGCTTTTCTATTTTGTGCAAGAGTATTATCGCCTTTTTTATTTTTACTCATATAAACACCTACTTTATAGTACTCAATTGTAGTATTATATTATACATTATAAAACTAATTAAGTCAATAATATGAAAATTAGAGGTTTAACACCTCTAACTCTTTAGTATAACTTAAGTTTATTTTAATTCAATTAAATCCATTAAGTCCAATTTCTCTTTTTCAAAATCAAATTGTTTTTCATTAAAAAGTCTTAAACATGCCTCTACAACATCAACATCATAAAAAATACCTTTATTATTACTTATTTCTTCTAATGCTAGCTTTCCATCCAAAGCTGGTCTGTATGGTCTATGAGAAGACATAGCTTCAACTACATCAGCTACAGCTATAATTTTCGCTTCTAGTAAAATTTCATTATCCATTAATCCATAAGGATATCCTGCTCCATTTATCCTTTCGTGATGTTGAAGTACTATAGTATCAATTGGCCATGGGAATTTTATTTTATTTAGTATATCATAACCAACTTGTGGGTGAGACTTGATAATGTTAAATTCTACGTCATTTAATTTACCTGGCTTACTAAGAAATTCAGAAGGAACATATATTTTACCAATATCATGAAGAATTCCTGCTATATAAATACTATTCAATTTTTCTTTTGGAAGTCCTAATTCCTTCGCTATATTGTATGCAAGATATCCTACCCGTTGTTGATGATTAACAGTATATGGATCTCTTATATTCATTATTTGTAATACAACATTGATACTACTATTAAAACTTTTCTTTAAAAGTTCAATGTTTTCATTAAGTTTTTCTTCTATAATTTTTCGTTCTTCAGTTCTTTTTTTAACTTCTTTTTCTATCTTATCATAATTATTTAGTAAATTTTCTTCTCTTCTTTTCAATTTATTAATATCTGTCCCTATAGATTGAAGTTCTATAACTTTATCATTACGGTCAAAAAACGCAGTATCTGTCCATCTTTGCCAGTTTTCTTCTCCATTTGAATCTATTACTCTATATTCATAAGTTATCGAATTATTTTCAACACTAAAAGAATCTAGTTTTTCTAAAATCTTTTGATGATCTTTCTTTGGGACTAATTTCAAAAATTTACTTCCAATTAATTCATCATATTTTAAATTAAAACAATCACAATAAGCTTTATTAACAAAAGTTAGTGTGGTATCAGGTAAGAACCTACAGATTAAATTACTTTGATTTTCTACAATAAGGCTATATTTCTTTTCATCAATTTTAAATAGTTCTTCATTCCATTTATTTTTAGTAACATCTTCTATTTTGCAAATATTATACTTAACATTATTACTTTGTTCTTTCATAATATGTTGTTTGTCCTTTCCTCGTTTGTTATGTGTTGGACCTTAAATTTTATTAAATATAATTAATATTCATAAAATATATTTTCTATTATGTACTTATTTATAATTATACACTTATTCCTAATATATTTCTATATTTTAAACCAGCAGCATTAAATACCTCTTTTTAAAAGACCCTTTGTAAAACAAAAGTTCTTTAAACTTAAAATAATAAGGTTAAAGAACTTTTTCTCTCTTTATAATATTAAATTTTCATCCAATCTTTAAATACAGGTTGATATCCTACTTCTAACAATCCTTCTCTTACCTCATCAACACTTCTACCATCTACTATATCAAATTGAGGATCATTATTTTCTTCTGAAGTATGTCCCCCTACTTCTGTAGATACTCCTGCTGATATTTTATTAACACCTAATGGTATTAAATTATTTTTGAATTCTGCACTTTCTCTTGTAGTCATTGTAATTCCTAAACGAGGTAAAAATACTCTACATGCCAATATCATTTGAACTATATTTCTATCATTTACATCATGTATATCTGTAAAACTTCCTGCATGAGATCTTATTCTAGGAAGTGCAACTGCTACATCAATATCAAAATATTTATCTTGAAGATATTTAGCATGAAGTCCTACATAGAAAAATTCTTTTCTCCAATCATCTAATCCTAAAAGAGCACCTATACATACACTTCTCATTTTAGCTTTACAAACTCTTTCCGGAGCATCTAATCTAAACATATAATTCTTTTTAGGACCTGCAATATGTACTTTATCATATATTTCTTCATTATAAGTCTCTTGAAACATAGCAAAACCGTCTACTCCAGCTTCAGAAAGTTGATTATATTCCTCTTGCTTAAGAGCATATACCTCTATGGATATAGAATCAAAATATTTTTTTAATATTTTAACTGCATCAATCATATAAGAAACTGGTGTTTCTTTTCTTGATGATCCCGTTAAAATAAGAATATGTCTTAATCCTGTGTCATGAATTCTTTTAGCTTCTTCTTCTATTTCTTCCATTGTAAGTTTTTTTCTTTTTATATGATTCGTATAATTAAAACCACAATAAGCACATTTATTCACACAATAATTTGCTAAATACATTGGTGTAAATAGCAATACAGCTTTTCCAAAATTATTCAATGTCAATTGATGAGCCTTTTCAGCTATTTCTTCAAAATAATTTTCTGCAGCAGGAGACAACAACGTTAAAAAATCATACACATCTAATTTATGCTTATTTATAACTCTCAGAACATCTTCTCCAGTTACATTTTCCCAAAAATTTTCAAAATCAAATTCTTTATATTTTAAATATTCATCGTAAAAACTCATTTTTATGCCTCTCCTTCATTTAAAAATCCTGTTAAAGGTGAAGATGCATTAGCATGTTTTCTTACATCTCCTGTTTTTGCAACATAAGCCATCCTTCCTGCTTTTACTGCAAAATTAAAAGCTTCTGCCATTTTAATAGGATCTCCTGCCGTAGCTATCGCTGTATTTACTAAAACCGCTGATGCTCCCATTTCCATAGCCTCAGCAGCTTCGGATGGTTTACCTATACCTGCATCTACAACTATAGGAAGTTCTATCTCATCAATTAAAATTTGAACCATTTCTTTAGTTCTTATACCTCTATTAGTTCCAATAGGCGCTCCCAAAGGCATAACTGCTGCTGCACCAGCCTCTACTAATCTTTTAGCATCCATTAAATCTGGGTTCATATACGGTAAAACAATAAATCCTTCTTTAGCTAAAATTTCTGTTGCTTTAATTGTTTCCTTATTATCTGGAAGTAAATATTTATTATCTGATATAACTTCAATTTTAATCCAGTTTCCACAACCACTTGCTTTAGCTAATCTTGCAATTCTAACAGCTTCTTCAGCATTTCTAGCTCCAGAAGTATTTGGAAGAAGGATTCTATCTTTAGGTATATAATCTAAAACATTTTCTTCTTTAGAAGTTATATCCACTCTTCTTAACGCCATAGTTATTACTTGTGATTCTGATTTTTCTATAACCTCTGTAAGCATTTTTTTATCTGGGAACTTACCCGTTCCAGTAAACAATCTATTTTTAAATTCTACTCCACCAATTTTTAAGTTGTCCATAATCCACACTCCTATATATTTTTTTCACCCATTATTAGTCTTAAAACAGTGTTAGCTTGATGATTTGCTGCAATAGCAACTCTTGGTGCCATCAACCCACATCCCGGTTTAGCTTCATAAGTTTCATCTCCAATTAAATAAAAGTTATCATTGATTTTTTTAGTTTTTATAGTATTATTAGAAAAATACCCAGCCATTCCTGACGCAGCAACTATAATTTTATTTCTTTTTTTACTGAATATTGTATTAACTAATACAGCTTTAGCCTCTGGATTATCAAAAGCTTCAACTATAATATCAACCTCTTTAAAAACACTTAATGCATTTTCTTCTGTAATATATTCATTTTTAATTTCTACTTCTACAAAAGGATTAATCTCTAAAATAAGTTCCTTCATTGCCTCTACTTTCGTCATACCTAAATGTTTTATTAAATATTGCTGTCTATTTAAGTTACTAGGCTCAACTATATCAAAATCTACTAATACAAGTTTACCTATTCCTAGTCTTGCAAGAGACACTGCTGCATTTGAACCAAGTCCTCCTAAGCCTGCAATTCCTACGCAAGCTTTTTTAACTTTTTCATGTACCTTTGGAGTATGACGTGAAACTAAAAGATGCTCTAATTCTCCTTTAGTTGGGGTTTTACCTTTTTCTATTAAAATTATTTTATCTTTTTCTTTTAGAATAAAATCTTCTTTTATAATAAATCCATTTAAAATTACTACATCTGCATCTTTCTTAAAAATATCTCTAACTTCATAAGCAGTAATATTATCTTCTACGGTTAAATGTTTTTCATTTACAAATATATTCATGCAATCAGCCCCCACCTACAAAGCTTATAATCTCAACCTTATCTGCTTCATTAAGTACAAATTCATTATATTTTTCCTTTGTAACTATTTCTAAGTTAGTTTCTACAACCACCTTGTCCAAATTTAAATCAAGCTTTTTAAGAAGTTCTTCTATAGTTACTCTTTCATCAAAATTCATCTCTTCACCATTAACTACCATACTTTTCACCCCTCCTCTTATGTGTATAAATATATTTATATACTTTGAATTTATTGTATAATTCAAAATATTCTGATTATATTTGATGCTGTTTTACCCAAAAACTAAGCTTATTTTATTTTTTAATTCTGTTTTAAATTGTTGATTTCTTAAAACATAGCCTATTTTTCAATAACTTTGTAGCTATATATGGATCTTCAGCTGCCATAATATAAGACATAACTGCAACTCCACTAGCACCAGTTGAAAGAACCTGCCATACATTTTTTTCATTGATGCCACCTAAAGCTATTACGGGTATACTTACATTTGATGTGATAGATTTAATAAACTCCACTCCTCTTGGTCTTAATCCTTTTTTACAATTTGTTTCATATACGTGCCCTGTTAGTATATAATCAGCTCCATTTTTTTCTGCTAATACTGCTTCTTCTAAACTATGTACTGATACCCCTAACAAACCATCAAATTTATATTTTTGTTCCATAAATTTTTCAAATCCTATATGAAATCCCTGAGCTTTTATTTTTCTTGCTAACTCAATATTTCCATTAACAATTAGTTTTACATTTTCACCTGATGTTATCTCTTTAATTTTCTTTGCAATTGGCAGCAATTCTTTAAAAGACAAGTCTTTTTCTCTAAGAATAATAGTATCTACGCCACCATCAACAGCTTTCTGTACAACACTACATAAATCACCAGATTTTACAATATTTCTATTAGTTATAAGATATAACACTTTTTATCATCACCATTCTCTCCCTTATTTCTATTAAAATATTTTACAAAAACAAAAGCTTACCCGAAGGTAAGCTTTTTATATAAACATCTAAAATCTACTCTAATAAAAATTAAAGTATTGCTTTGCTTTTCCTACGATAATACTAATTATTTCAGGTTCAAAGGATTCCGACATAAATCGATCTCAGCCATTTGGCACTCCCAGCATCTTTTATTTATTAACTTTTACATGTATATTATAACTTATTATACTATATTTGTAAAGCTTATAAAAACAACTTGTTATTCATTACAGTAATTGAAATTCTTCAAATTCATTCTCTTGTTTCTCTTTTTCAAGCTCATCTAGTTCCAAATTGGGATAGTCAGTATTTTCTTCTTCTATGTTCTGTTTTATAACATCAAAATAAATCTCATGTGCATCCATGTCAACTTTAGATACCTTTATTTTAATTTCATCACCTAATCTATACTGATTCTTTGTTTTCTCTCCTATTAAGCATAGATGCTGTTCATCATATACATAATAGTCATCAGCCAAAGTACTCATATGAACTAATCCTTCTACTGTATTTGGAAGTTCAACAAACATTCCAAAGTTGGTAACTGATGAAATTATTCCACTATACTCTTCACCTATTCTTTCACTCATGTATTCAGCTTTCTTTAAATCATCAACTTCTCTTTCAGCCTCTACTGCAAGTCTTTCCATATCAGAGGATTGAACTGAAGCATATTCCACAGCTTTATCAAGCTGCTTTATTCTTTGTTCATCTATGGTACCCTCTAAAGATTGCTTAATTATTCTATGAATAATTAAATCTGGATATCTTCTTATTGGTGAAGTAAAATGACAGTAGTATCTTGCTGCAAGACCAAAATGCCCAACACATTGTGGTGCATATCTAGCTTGTTGCAGCGATCTAAGAAGTAATGTATTTACTACAGTTTCTTCTTTCTTTCCTCTAACTTTTTCAACGATATCTTGAAGAGCCTTTGGATGAACCTCTTGACCCATCTTTACAAAGTATCCTAAATTATATGCAAACTCTCTAAATCTTTGAAGCTTTTCTTCATTTGGATCTTCATGAATTCTATACACAAAAGGTAATTTAGTCCAATACATATGTTCAGCTATTGTCTCATTACAAACTAGCATAAATTCTTCAATAATTCTATTAGCAATAGCACGCTCATATGGTTTTATATCAATTGGTTTTCCATTATAATCTAGAATTATCTTACATTCTTCAAAATCAAAATCAATTGCTCCTCTGTTCAATCTCTTCTTATATAGAATTCCACATAATTCTTCCATAAACTTAAATTCTTCATATAAATACTTATATTTCTCTATAAGCTCTGAATCTCCATCTCTTAATATCTTTGTAACATCAGTATATGTCATTCTTTCATTAGTTTTTATTACACTCTTTGTTATTCTATAATCTACAACTTTTCCCTCTTTATTTATTTCCATGAAGCAAGTCATTGCAAGTCTATCTACTCTAGGATTTAAGCTGCATATTCCATTAGACAATTCCTTAGGAAGCATAGGTATAACTCTATCAATTAAATAAACTGATGTAGCTCTCTTTAAGGCTTCTCTATCAAGAGGATTTTTTTCTCTTACATAGTGAGATACATCTGCAATGTGTACTCCTAAATAATAATTTCCATTCTCAAGCTTTTGTATAGATACAGCATCATCTAAATCTTTAGCATCTGCTCCATCTATAGTTACCATCTTTAAATCTCTTAAATCTTCTCTTCTTGCATACTCTTCTTCTCTAATTTCATTAGGTATTTTTTCAGCAAATTTTTGCACCTTTGGTGGAAACTCTTCTGGAAGCTTAAACTTCTTAATTATAGTTAAAATATCAATTCCTTTTTCACCTTTTTGACCTAATATTTGCTTAACTCTACCTTCTGGATTTCTTCTTTTTTCTGGCCACTCAGTTATCTCTACTATAACTATATCTCCAGTTTTGGCACCATTCTTATCACCCTTTGGAATAAATATATCATGATTTATTCTTTTATCCTCAGCAATTACGAAACCAAAATTCTTACTGTTTTCATATACACCTATTATAGTTTTATTGGCTCTTTCGAGAATTCTTATAATTTCTCCTTCACATTTTTTACCATTTTTATCTTCTTTAATAACTCTAGCTACTACTCTATCGCCATTCATAGCACCGTTCATATATGAAGATGTTATAAATATATCTGGTCTATCAGTATCAGGTATAACAAATCCAAAGCCTTTTTGATGTCCTTGAAGTTTTCCTGTAATAAGTCCCATTTTTTCTGGTATTCCATAATGATTTGTACGAGTCTTTATTATTTGTCCATCCTTTTCCATATCGTTAAATAAATCCTTAAAATCATTCATATCACGCTTTGATATTCCAAATACTCTAGCTAATTCTTGTATGTCCATAGGCTTATATGCCTGTTCTCTCATAAAATTCAAAATAATTTCTCTTATATTCATTTATTTCCCTCCAATCTTCCTATTTTATCTAAAACAAACTTCCTTTATTTATTTTCTACTAATTTGATGCATAATATTCAAAAATTTATTTTATAGGCAACAATAATATATATTACAATAGTATAGTAAAAGAGAATACCAGTCAAACGTTTCTACATATAAGAATGTTGAGAAGCAATATTCAATAACCAGTAACCAGTAACAAATAGCCAGAAAGAAAAATAAAAAGAGCAAGAATATAGAGAATATCTATGTTCTTACTCTTTCTTTTATCTAAGTTTAGGTTTTACCTTAGCAAAACTTTCTTCACTACTAATTACTGGCATCTCGCTACTGATTACTAAAATAAAATTACTTAACAATTTTATTTTACAGTGTTTTTATTTAAAAAGATTTAATAAAATTCCTCCATGACTTGCTATTACTCCGGCAAATACCAAAGATACAATTGTCATAAGCTTAATTAATATATTCATTGCAGGTCCTGAAGTATCTTTAAATGGATCTCCTACTGTGTCACCAACAACTGCTGCTTTATGAGCATCACTACCTTTTCCTCCATGTACTCCACCTTCAATATACTTCTTAGCATTATCCCAAGCTCCACCTGCGTTAGCCATTAATATTGCCATAAGTACTCCTGATGAAACGGCACCAGCAATCAATCCGCCAAGTGCTTCTGTTCCAAGAAGCATACCTATTGCTAAAGGTACAACTATTGCAAGTATTCCTGGAAGAACCATCTCTTTTAGTGCTGCTGCTGTTGAAATATCAACACATTTTTTATAATCCGGCTTAGCCTTCCCCTCCATTATTCCTGGAATATTTTTAAATTGACGACGAACTTCTTCAATCATCTCATTAGCTGCTTTTCCAACTGATTCCATAGTTAAAGAACCGAATAAGAATGGAAGCATAGCTCCTAATAATAACCCTACAAGAGTAACAGGTGTTAATAAGTTAATAGCACTTAATTCTGTTTTTTGTGCATAAGAAGCAAATAAAGCTAAAGCTGTAAGTGCTGCGGAACCTATAGCAAATCCTTTTCCTATAGCCGCTGTTGTGTTACCTACTGAATCAAGCTTATCAGTAATATCTCTAACGCTTGAAGGAAGTTCTGACATCTCAGCAATTCCTCCTGCGTTATCAGCAATAGGTCCATATGCATCAACAGCAACTGTAAGTCCAGTAGTAGAAAGCATTCCTACAGCTGCAAGAGATATTCCATATAAGCCCATTGAAATATCACTAGCTCCTCCCATAATATAGAAAGAAAACAACACACCAACCGCTATAAATATTATAGGCATCATAGTAGAATACATTCCTACAGCAAGCCCTGATATTATAGTAGTTGCTGGCCCTGTTTCTGATTGTTTAGCTATTTTTTTTACATACTTATATTCATCAGCAGTATATATTTCTGTAACTTTACCTATTAATGTACCAACAACTAATCCAGCAAGTATTGCCCCAAACGCCTTATAATCTCCAAAAACTTTATTACTAAGTATAAATGCACCTATTATAACAAGTATACCTCCAATGTATGTTCCAGTATTAAGTGCTTTTTGAGGATTTTCTCCTTTGCTTTTTCTTGCAAAAAGAATTCCTATAATTGATGCTATTATACCAATTGAAGCTAACGTTAAAGGAAACATTATTTTGGTTTGATCATTGGTAAATAAAAAATATCCCAAAGTTAAAGCTGAAATTATTGATCCTACATATGATTCAAATAAATCTGCTCCCATACCAGCAACATCACCAACATTATCACCAACATTATCTGCTATAACTGCTGGATTTCTTGGGTCATCTTCTGGTATTCCTGCTTCAACTTTACCAACAAGGTCTGCTCCTACATCTGCGGCTTTAGTATATATTCCTCCACCTACACGAGCAAACAATGCTATAGAACTTGCTCCAAGTCCAAATCCAGTTATGAAATTAACATCATTACCAAAAGCTAAATAAAATACAGTAAGTCCTAAAATTCCTAGCCCAACTACTGATAGTCCCATTACCGCTCCACCTGAAAAAGCTATTTTTAGAGCTTTGCTCTGGCCATGTCTTGCGGCTTCTGCAGTTCTAACATTAGCTTTTGTAGCTACTCTCATTCCAAAATATCCTGCAAAAATAGAAAATATTGCTCCAAAGACAAAGCATACTGCAGTTTGAAAACTTATTGCTAATACTATTACAATTGCTACAACAATTATAAAGATTGCTAAATATTTGTATTCTGTAATTAAAAAGGCCATAGCTCCTTCATGAATGTACCCTGCAATCTCTTTCATCCTATCGTTTCCTGAACTTTCTTTAGTAATTTCATTACTAAAAACAAATGCAAAAAGTAAAGCTAAAATTCCACATATAATTGGCAAATATGTATTCACTTTCTTCTCCTCCTTTTTTCTTTATATTCGCCTTCCCTTGATGCTAAAATTCTTTGGTATTTTTGGTAACAAATATTAATTTGGATTAACTTTATACTTATTATACATCATTAATTTTACATTTTCCATAATTTTATACTTATTTGTAAATTTTATACATAATTTTACTCTTTATAGTTAATATTTTTCATAATAAAAAAATAAAACATATAGACCTCAACTAGGTTTATATGCTTTATTTTTAATTGATACTGCTATATAAAGTTATATTTTACATTATTTTAATAAATTTAAAACTATTGTAACTGCAGCAAATATTATAGATAAAATTACAGTTGACTTAGCTAAAACACTTTCATATGTTTTTGTTTTATTTTTAGAAAAAAATGTTTCATTTCCTGAAGATACTAAATTAAATCCATCAGTTTTACCAGGTTGTTTTAAAACAGTAATAATTAATGCTATTGCAACAATTACCTGTACAGCTATTAAAAATGTATGCATTACATACACCTCCCACTTCTTCAGCATATTTATATTAAATAGCTTAATTTACATTATCACTAAATATTTTATCACACTAAAAAAGAAAAAACAATAAAATAAAATTGCTTAATTTGTTAGATACTCTTTAAAATTGAGTATATTAAAAGATAGAGTCACAACACCAAGTTTGTGACTCTATCTAAATTTATTTATAATTTTAACATGGGCAAAATTTACTATTTATATTATTTTTTTATGTTATAGAAAGCGTTAAGTCCTCTATATTCTCCCATATCTCCTAGCTCTTCTTCAATTCTTAATAATTGGTTGTATTTAGCAACTCTTTCACTTCTTGAAGGAGCTCCAGTCTTGATTTGTCCTGCATTTACAGCAACAACTAAGTCAGCTATTGTAGTATCTTCAGTTTCTCCTGATCTATGAGATACAACTGCAGTGTATCCAGCTCTTTCAGCCATTTCTATAGCATTTAATGTTTCAGTTAATGTTCCGATTTGGTTAAGTTTTATAAGAATTGAGTTTGCAGTATTTCTTTCAATTCCCATTTCAAGTCTCTTAGTGTTAGTTACGAATAAATCGTCTCCTACTAATTGGATTTTTCCACCAAGTTTTTCAGTCATAATTTTCCAACCATCCCAATCTTCTTCAGCCATACCATCTTCGATTGAGATTATTGGGTATTTTTCTACTAAACTAGCATAGAAATCAACCATTTCTGCTGGAGTTAAAGTTTTACCTTCTCCTGTTAATTCGTACATGTTAGTTTCTGTGTTGAAGAATTCAGATGAAGCTGGGTCTAAAGCTATGAAAAGGTCTTTTCCTGGTTCATAACCAGCTGCTTTTATAGCTTCGATTATAACTTGGATAGCTTCTTCGTTGCTGTTTAAGTTTGGAGCGAATCCACCTTCATCACCTACACCAGTAGCTAATCCTTTGTTATTTAATATTCCTTTTAATGTATGGAATACTTCTGAACACATTCTTAAAGCTTGAGAGAAAGTTTCTGCTCCTGCTGGCATTATCATGAATTCTTGAAGGTCAACGTTGTTATCAGCGTGTGATCCACCATTTAATATGTTCATCATAGGTACTGGTAAAACTTTTCCATTTACTCCACCTATATATTGATATAATGACATTCCTAAGAATTTAGCAGCTGCTTGTGCACATGCAAGAGAAACACCTAGCATAGCATTTGCACCTAATTTTCCTTTGTTTTCAGTACCATCAAGTGCTATCATAGCTTTATCTATAGCTACTTGGTCAAGTACGTTCATTCCTACTAATTCATCAGCAATAGTTGTGTTTACATTTTCAACTGCTTTTAAAACACCTTTTCCTTTGTATACTTCTTTATCTCCATCTCTTAATTCTACTGCTTCGAAAATACCAGTTGATGCTCCTGATGGAACTGCTGCTCTTGCTACTGTACCATCTTCTAATTCAACTTCAACTTCTACAGTTGGGTTAGATCTTGAATCTAAAATTTGTCTAGCATAAACGTCTATAATTTCTACATATTGTTTCATTAATATCTCCTCCTAAAATTAAATAAAAGATTAATTTATTTATGTATACAGCAAATACTAAAACTTAATTTTATTATCTACTGTTACCTACATTTTTATTAAATAAGACTTTTACCAGTCATTTCTGATGGTATTTCTTCTTCCATAGCAGTAAGCATTGTTGGTGCTATATCTGCAAGGATTCCACCTTTTCTTAATTCTTTACCTTCTGCTTCTTTAGATACATAAACAAATGGTACAAGATTTGTTGTATGAGCTGTCATAGGATTACCATTAGAATAATCTATCATTTGCTCACAGTTACCATGGTCTGCTGTAATAAATACTGTACCGTTTTTCTCTAGTATTTTATCCACAACTTTGCCTAAACATTCATCAACTGTTTCAACTGCTTTAACAGCTGCATCTACAACTCCTGTATGTCCTACCATATCAGGGTTTGCATAGTTAAGTATAATTACATCATATTCATCAGTATCTAATCTATTTAATAATTCTTCAGTTACTTCATAAGCACTCATTTCAGGTTTCAAATCATAAGTTGCAACCTTTGGTGAAGGTATTAATGCTCTGTCTTCATCCGGATTAGCTTTTTCAACTCCTCCATTAAAGAAGAAAGTTACGTGAGCATATTTTTCTGTTTCTGCAATTCTTAATTGTTTTTTACCTAACTTACTTATATATTCTCCTAAAGTATTAAGATATGCTTCCGGTTTGAAAGCAACTTCTACATTTTCAATAGTCTTATCATACTCAGTCATAGTAACAAAAGTTAAATCTAAATTGTTTCTTTTGAAACCATCAAATACTTTATCATTTAATGATCTTGTTAATTCTCTTGCTCTATCCGGCCTAAAGTTAAAGAATATAACTGAATCTCCATTTTTGATAATATCTATAGATTTATCACCTTTAGTTATAACTGTTGGAAGAACAAACTCATCTGTTTTATTATCATGATAAGAGCGTTCTATAGCTTCTTTTGCACTACTTGCGTATTCGCCTTTACCTAAAGCTAAAGCATTATATGCAAGTTCTACTCTTTCCCATCTATTATCTCTATCCATAGCATAATATCTTCCTGAAACAGTAGCTATAGCGCCTACTCCTATTTCACTCATGTAATCTTCTATTTCTTCTACATATTTTATTGCTGATGAAGGTGGAGTATCTCTACCATCTAGGAAAGCATGTACATATACTTTTTCTAATCCCTTTTCCTTAGCAAACAGTAATAACCCTTTTAAATGGTCAATATGAGAATGTACTCCTCCATCAGATAATAATCCTAATAAATGAAGAGAAGAATTATTCTTAATTGCATTATCTACAGCTTTTACTAAAGCTTCATTTTCAAAGAAATCTCTATCTTCAATAGATTTTGTTATTCTTGTAAGTGCTTGGTACACTACTCTTCCTGCACCTATATTCAAATGTCCAACCTCTGAATTACCCATTTGACCGTCTGGAAGTCCTACTGCTAAACCACTAGCTCCTATTTCTGTATGAGGATACTTATTCCATAAGCTATTAAAGTTAGGATGTTTAGCTATTCTAACAGCATTTCCATCTTCATAATTTGATATACCAAATCCGTCTAAAATCATAAGCATTACAGGATTTTTAGCCATTCTTCTCACCTCCAGTAAAATCAGTTTGCAGTTTAGAATTTACAGCTTAAAGTTAATTATATTTTACTTAAGCAAAATCTCCTTAACTGTTCACTGTAAACTAAACCTTAAACTTTCTTTTGTTTATTTATCGTAATTTACTATTGCAGCGAAATCTTCTGCTTTTAGTGAAGCTCCACCTATTAATCCTCCATCGATATCAGGTTTTGCCATTTGTTCTTTTATTGTAGCTGGTTTAACTGAACCACCGTATTGTATTCTCATCTTTTCAGCTGTTTCTTTTCCAAACATTTCTGCAACAACGCTTCTTACATAAGCTATTGTTTCATTTGCTTGATCAGCAGTAGCTGTTTTACCTGTTCCTATAGCCCATATTGGTTCATATGCTATAACAGTTTTTTCAACTTGTTCTGCAGTTAATCCTGCTAAATCAAGTTTAATTTGTTTTCCTAATACTTCTTCTGTTATATTTCCTTCTCTTTCTTCAAGAGTTTCTCCTATACAAAGTATTGGAATTAAATTATGTTCGAAAGCTTTTTTCATTTTCTTATTTAATGCTTCATCAGTTTCAGCAAAATATGTTCTTCTTTCACTGTGTCCTAAAACAGCATATTGTACTCCCATTTCCTCAAGCATAGCTGGTGCAGTTTCTCCAGTAAACGCTCCGCTTTCTTCAAAGTGCATGTTTTGAGCTCCAACCTTTATGTTTGTTCCTTCAGTAGCTTTTACTACTGCATCTAGACATATAGTTGATGGACAAACTACTACATCACAGTTTGCATCCTTAACTAATGGCTTTAATTCTTCAACTAATTTTACTGCTTGTGAAACAGTATTGTTCATTTTCCAGTTTCCTGCTATAATTGCTTTTCTCATTTAAAACACCCCGCTCTTTTTTAGTTGGAAGTTGAAAGTAGATAATGGAGAGCTATTTTTACATTACTCTCAACTATCTTTATCCAACTTTCCATTTATATATTATTATTATTTATTGATGGTTAACATCAGTTTGTTAACATTATTTATCACTTAATGCTACTATTCCTGGTAATTCTTTTCCTTCTAAGAATTCAAGTGAAGCTCCTCCACCTGTTGAAATATGAGTCATTTTATCTCCAAATCCTAATTGGTTAACAGCAGCAGCACTATCTCCACCACCAATTATTGTTGTAGCATCAGCTTCAGCCATAGCTTCAGCAACAGCTATAGTTCCTTTTGCAAAGTTTGCAAATTCAAATACTCCCATTGGTCCATTCCATACAACCGTTTTTGCACCTTTTACAGCATCTGCATAAAGTGTTGAAGTTTTAGGTCCTATATCTAATCCCATATATCCTTCTGGTATATTTTGATCTTCAGTTACAACTGGTTCAGTTTCTGCTGAGAATTCAGCTCCAACTACATTATCTACAGGAAGTAAGAACTTAACTCCTTTAGCTTCAGCTTTTTCCATCATTTCTTTAGCATATTCAACTCTATCTTCTTCTACAAGTGATTTTCCAATTGTGTATCCTTGAGCTTTTAAGAATGTGTAAGCCATTCCTCCACCTATAATTAATGTATCTACTTTTTCAAGTAAATTGTTTATAACATTAATTTTATCAGAAACTTTAGCTCCTCCAAGAATTGCAACAAATGGTTTTACTGGAGTTTCAACAGCATCTCCTAAGAATTGTAATTCTTTTTGAATCAAATATCCACATGCTGCTTCTTCAACAAACTCAGTTACTCCAACAGTTGAACAATGAGCTCTGTGAGCAGTTCCAAAGGCATCATTTACAAATATATCTGCAAGTGAAGCTAATTCTTTTGAAAAATTTTCTTCATTTTTAGTTTCTTCTTTTCTGTATCTAGTATTTTGAAGTAAAACAACATCTCCATCTTTCATATTAGCTACAGCATTTTTAGCATTTTCTCCAACTACATTATCGTCAGCTGCAAATACAACTTCACATTCTAACATTTCTGAAAGTCTTTTTGCAACTGGTGCAAGTGATAATTCAGGTTTTGCTTCTCCTTTTGGTTTTCCAAGGTGTGAGCAAAGTATTACTTTTGCACCATTTTCCATAAGATATTTAATAGTTGGCATAGCTCCTACTAATCTATTTTCATCAGTAATTACTCCGTCTTTTAGTGGAACATTGAAGTCGCATCTTACTAGTACTTTTCTGCCTTTAACATTGATATCCTCTACAGTTTTCTTGTTCAATTTCATAATAATATCTCCTCTCATTTTTCTGGAAAAATATTTAAATTTATAAAATTTGCAAATTACTTATTAAAAATTAGTTATGAAAACATACCATATGTACTAAATCTTCATAATTATTATTCTACACTTTTTTTATAATATTTATTATTTATATTAAATATTTAGGTCTTTTTATGTCCCACCTTATTCATTAATGTCCCACTTCCATTATAATGTAAAGTAGATAATTTTAAAATAGTATTTGTAAAAAAATTTAAAAGAAGTTTAGGAAAATATATTTCATACTTAATCCCTAAACTTCTTTTGTTAAACTTATTTTATATTATTTTAGATTATATTTCTCTTTTTTAACTTTTCTTATCCTATCTTTCTCCCTTAATATATGGTTCACCATCTGCTTTAGGCGGCGTAGTTTTTCCAACAAAACCAGCAAGAGCTAACATTGTTAAAATGTATGGAATACTTGCATAGAATTCATTTGGTAAATGTATAGCAGTAAAACTTTGAGCTGCCATTTGGAAAGCACTACCAAAAGCAAAAAGCATACATGCCCACATTGTTCCAGTTGGTTTCCAGTTACCAAATATCATTGCAGCAAGAGCTATGAATCCACGACCTGCTACCATACCTTCTTTATAAACAGGAGTTATACCTATAGATAAAGCCGCTCCCCCTAATCCTGCTAATACTCCTGATAATATAACACATAAATATCTCATTTTATAAACATTTATTCCAAGAGTATCTGCTGCACTTGGATGTTCTCCAACAGCTCTTATTCTAAGTCCTAACGGAGTTTTAAACAATACAAAATTTGATACTAAAACTAATACAATTGCTAATATAACAAACCAGTTTAAGTCCTTTAGCACTGGAACATTCTTTAAAAATCCTGGAAGACTATACGATAACCCTTTAACTACATCAGTTTGACCACCTGTTTTAAATATTGGTCCTATCAAGAAACTAGCTAAAGCTGTTGCAAAAAGATTTATAGCTGTACCTGATATAACCTGATCCGCTCTTAAATTTATACTTAAAAATGCATGCACTGCTGCAATAGCTCCCCCAGCTATCATTGCAAATATAATTCCCATAATAGGGCTTCCTGTAATATATGATCCTAAGACTGCAAAGAAAGCTCCTATTATCATCATACCTTCTAACCCTATATTAACTACTCCTGATCTTTCTGAAAAAACTCCTCCAAGTCCTGCAAATATAAGTGGTGCTGCCATTCTTAATGTGGAGGCTATTAATGGTATTATAACATTATCCATTTATTACCTCTCCTTTCTTTTTCTTATCTGCAAAGTACTTAACAATATAATCTGTTGCAACAAAGATTATTATAATTGATTGAATTAAAAATACAATTTCCTTTGGAATATCATTAAACTGAAGCATTGTAGCACTACTCTTTAGAGCGCCAAATAAAACTGCAGAAGCTATACAGCCTATTGGATTAGACTTTGCAAGAAGAGCAACTGCTATACCATCAAATCCAAAGTTAGGAAAAGCCATAAAGTCTTGAACTTGATATGTGATACCAGCTACATGTGTAGCACCACCTATACCTGCAAGAGCTCCTGATAATACCATTGCTAAAACTATATTTTTAGTTACATTTATACCACCATATTCTGAAGCTGAAGGATTAATACCTACCCCTCTTATTTCATAACCAATAGTAGTTTTCCATAATAACCAGTAAATAAATATTGCAAAGATTATTGCTATGAAAATACTTATATTACCCTTACTTATATTACTTAAAGGCATTAATCTAGCACTTTCTTGAATTAACGGAGTAGATGATTTTCCTGGAACAGCAAATACAGATTTCTTTATTATCCAGTTTGCAAAAAACATACCTATATAGTTCATCATAATTGTATTGATAACTTCATTTGTACCAAATTTAGCTTTAAGAATTCCTGGTATTCCACCCCATATAGCTCCTATTACAATACCTCCAAGTATAATAAGTATTACGTGTATTACAGGATTTAGCCCAGGAATTAATCCAATTATTCCACCAGCAATCATTCCCATTATAAATTGTCCTTCAGCACCTATATTAAAAAGACCACATCTAAATGCTATTGAATGAGCAATCCCTGTAAAAATTAATGGTGTTACATAAGTTATAGTTGTAAGTGTATTTCTTTTAGTAGCAAAGCTTCCCTGCCAAATTGTACTAAATAAATCACTTAAAGCTGAAAAATATTGTGTTATAGGATAACCTTTAGACCACATTACAAAAAATACTGCTACAAATATAGAAACAATTATTGCGAATAATGGGAAAATAAGGCTTTTTATTCCGTCCTTAATATTGTTTAAAACACTATTATCTTTACTCAACTTTGCTCACCTCTTTTTCATCTAAGCTTCCTCCAGCCATAAGTATACCAAGCTTTTGTTCGTCTGCATCTTTTCTGTCCAATATACCTACTATTTTTCCATCATACATAACTGCAATTCTATCTGATAAAGCTAAAACTTCATCTAGCTCAAAAGATACTAAAAGAACAGCTTTTCCTGCATCTCTTTCTGCTACAAGTCTTTTATGTATGAATTCGATAGCTCCAACATCTACTCCCCTTGTAGGTTGCGCCGCTATTAATAAATCAGGATTTTTAGATATTTCTCTAGCAACAATTAGTTTTTGCTGGTTTCCACCAGATAATGCAGAAGCATGAACTTCATCATTAGGAGTTCTTACATCAAATTCTTTTATTATTTTCTGTGCAAATTCTCTTACTTTCTTATAATCTATAACTGTATTCTTACTGAAAGGAGCTTTATGCTGCATTCCTAAAATTGAATTTTCAAATAAAGAATATTTAAGTATAAGTCCTCTTTTGTGCCTATCTTCTGGAATATGTCCTACTCCACTATCTACAATTTCTCTAGGTGTTTTGCCAAAAATATCTTTACCATTCAAAGATATTTTACCATTTTGGGGTTTTCTAAGACCTGTTAAAACTTCTAAGAATTCAGTTTGACCATTTCCATCAACTCCTGCAATTCCTAAAATTTCTCCCCCATTTATTGATAGATTTATTCCATTTATAGCTGGTAAATCTCTATTATCATTTGCATGAAGATTTTCTATTTTTAATACTTCTCCTCTTAATTTACTTTCTTTTTTTTCAACTATAAGATTAACCTTTCTTCCTACCATAAGTTCAGCAAGCTCATCTATAGATGTATCCTTTGTATTAACTATACCCGTCACTTTTCCACGTCTTATAATTGTAACTCTATCACTCATACTCATAACTTCTTTTAGCTTATGAGTTATAAGAATTACTGATTTTCCTTCAGCCTTTAAATTTTCTATTATAATTCCTAATTCTTCAATTTCTTGTGGAGTTAATACTGCAGTTGGTTCGTCTAGAATCAGTATTTCTGCACCTCTGTATAAAGCCTTTAAGATTTCTACCTTTTGCTGTTGTCCAACACCTATGTCTTCTATAACAGCATTTGGATCAATATTAAAGCCATACTTTTTAGCTAACTCTTCAACATCCTTAATAGCTTTATTTATATCCAATTTAACACCTTTTTTAGGTTCCATTCCCAATACAATATTTTCTGCTACAGTAAAGTTATGAACAAGCATAAAATGTTGGTGTACCATTCCTATTCCTAATTTTATTGCATCATTTGGATTAGTTATTTTAACCTCTTTACCTCTAACAAAAATTTGTCCCTTTTCTGGTTGATAAAGTCCATATAAAACATTCATCAATGTAGTTTTTCCTGCACCATTTTCTCCAAGTAAAACGTGTGTTTCACTTTTTAACAATGTAAAATCCACATTATCATTAGCTGTTGTACCTGGAAAAACCTTAGTAATCTCTTTCATTTCAATTACTTTATCCATTATTGTCCTCCTTTCACATATTCAAGTCCAATTATGTTCATTATTAAAATCTATATATGATATAAGATTTTTGAAAAGGCTAGATGTATAATACACCTAGCCTTTGTTATTACACCTAGCTTTTAATCTATTTTCACTATATTCTTTTATAAAAACTTTTACTTTTTAACTATTTTATAGCATCAGTTGTAAAAGTTTTAGCTTCTTCTGGTTTTTGTGGAACTGTTATTTTTCCTTCTTTAATAGCAGCCGCATATTTATCTACTAATTGTATAGCATCGTTAGATACATTTTGTTTAACTATATCTTTTACATCATCTGGAATTTCACCTCTTGAAGTTGGAGCTATACCAACACCATCTTCTTTAAGTCCAAATACTTTATTAATACCGCCTTTAAAGTTTCCTTCAACTACTTCTTTTGCAGCTAAATATGTTGCAGTATCAACTCTTTTTATCATACTTGTAAGTATTACATCAGCATACATAGGTTTTTTATTAGCATCTGTAATTGTTAATACTTGGTCTTGGTCAACACCTATTGACCAAACTTGTTTTCCACCATCTTTAATTTCTTTAGCTGCTTTAAATAATCCTAATCCTACTCCACCAGCTGCATGGAATACTATATCACAATCTTCACCATATAATCCTTTTGCAAGTTCATAACCTTTATTTGCATCACCAAAGCTATCAGCATATTTAACAACTACCTTTATGTCTGGATTTACAGCTCTTGCTCCAGCTATGTATCCTGCTTCAAATCTTCCTATTAATGGACCTTCTTTTCCACCTATGAATCCTATTTTGTTAGTTTTAGTAGTTTTTGCAGCTATTGCACCTACCAAAAACGATCCTTCTTCTTCTTTAAATGTTAAATATTGAACATTTCCAAGATAATCTTTTTTCTCATTTGGTACAGAGTCAACTATTGCAAAGTTTTTGTCTTTTGCTTGTGTAGCTACTTCTTTTAAAGCTTCCGCCATTTGATATCCAATAGCAAATGTTAAATCTGAATTTGCATCTAAGGCTAAAGTTTGAAGATGTGGAACAAAGTTTTCCTTTTGAGTTGATTCAAGTGGTTTATACTGAAAACCAAATTCTTCTTGTGCTTTCTTGATACCTTCATTAGCAGCTTGGTTAAATGATTTATCATTTAATCCACCTTCATCCGTTGAAAGACCTATTCTTACGTCTGATTTTTGTGCCTTTTGTTCTTGACCTGGTTTCTTTTCTGTGTTCTCAGTTTTTCCAGCACAGCCAGCAAATAAAGACGCTACCACTGCAACTGTTGCTAGCATTGCAACTAATCTTCTTTTTTTCATTTACTACCCCTCCTAAGACTAACTTAATTAGATTAAGTAAAGGTTTACAATATGAAACCGCTTACCTAAAAAATTATTTGTTGCTCAAGGTTAAATTTTATAGAAAAAATAATAAATATTGTTTAAACTTTCTATAAAATCATTACTTATATGATACGATATTAATATGTAAAAATCAAGTAAAACTTTTAATTTACTTCTCTAATACTCTTCATTAATTAGTATGTTTAAAATCATTAAAAATTATTAGTAAATAATAAAAAAAGACTTCATTTTTTCATAAAATAAAGTCTTTTTTTATCAAATATAAATTTTTTTATAATCTATCAGCAACAAATTTAGTTAAATCTGCTAATCTATGAGAATATCCTGCTTCATTATCATACCAAGAAACCACTTTTACTAATTTTTCTCCCATTTTCATAGTTGACAATCCATCAACTATTGATGATCTTTCATCTGCTCTATAATCCATTGATACTAATGGTTCTTCACTAAATCCAAGTATTCCTTTTAATTCTCCTTCAGCAGCAGTCTTGAATGCAGAATTTATTTCTTCAACTGAAGCAGCTTTATTTAATGTACATACAAGGTCAACCATTGAAACTGTTGGAGTTGGAACTCTTACAGCCATTCCGTTTAATTTTCCTTTTAATTGAGGCAATACTAATGCAACCGCTTTTGCAGCACCAGTAGTTGTTGGTATCATTGATTCTGCAGCAGCTCTTGCTCTTCTTAAGTCGCTATGAGGAGCATCTAATATTTTTTGATCATTAGTATAAGCATGAATAGTAGTCATTAATCCAGCTTCTATTCCAAATTCTCTGTCAAGTATTTTAGCAAATGGAGCCAAGCAATTTGTTGTACATGAAGCATTTGATATTATATTGTGATTTGCTGGATCATATTGTTCTTCGTTAACACCCATAACGATTGTTACATCTTCATCTTTAGCTGGAGCTGAAATAAGAACCTTTTTAGCACCTGCTTCTAAGTGTAATTGAGCTTTTTCTCTGTTTCTAAATAATCCTGTACATTCTAATGATATATCTATACCCATTGCTGCCAATGGAAGATTCTTTGGATCTCTTTCAGCTGTTATTTTTATTTCTTTTCCATTAACTACTATAGCTCCTTCTTTAGCTTCTACAGTTCCATCAAACTTTCCATAAAGTGAATCGTATTTTAATAAGTGAGCTAATGTAGCTGGATCAGTTAAATCATTGATTAGTGCTACTTCTAAATCATTACTGTAATTTTTCAACAACGATCTAAATACATTTCTTCCTATTCTTCCAAATCCATTAATTGCAACTTTTTTCATTTAAAATTACCTCCTACAATACTTTTAATAATTTTATTTATATATTATATATATATATCTAATTTTAATTATCTATATTAGTGTTCTCATTTTTCGTTATATTTATAATCGCTTTAAAAGATGTAATTTATAATTTACTATAACGTAAAAAAACACATCTATCTTGTTATTTATACAAGATAAATGTGTTTTTATATTTTAGTACATATACAGTAATTTTTATTAAACTTGTCCTATTTTAAATTATTTTGCAAGGTTTGCAAAGTATTTTAAAGTTCTGATTAATTGTGAAGTATATGACATTTCATTATCATACCAAGAAGCAACTTTAACTAATTGTTGTCCATCAACTTCCATAATCTTAGTTTGAGTTCCATCAAATAATGATCCAAAGTTAATTCCTACTATATCTGATGATACAATTGGATCTTCAGTATATCCGAATGATTCATTAGAAGCAGCTTCCATAGCAGCATTAACTTCTTCAACAGTAACCTTTTTATCTAAAGTACATACTACTTCAGTTAATGAACCAGTTATAACTGGAACTCTTTGAGCGTTTCCATCTAACTTACCAGCTAATTCTGGAATAACTAAAGCGATAGCTTTAGCAGCTCCAGTTGAGTTTGGAATAATGCTTGCAGCTGCAGCTCTTGCTCTTCTTAAATCACCTTTTTTGTGTGGAGCATCTAAAGTATTTTGGTCATTTGTGTAAGCGTGGATTGTAGTCATGAATCCTTTAGTTAATCCAAAGCTGTCATTTAAAACTTTAGCCATTGGAGCTAAGCAGTTAGTAGTACATGAAGCACCTGATATAACTGTTTCATCTCCTTTTAATATATCATGGTTTACGTTGAAAACTACAGTTGGAAGGTCGCTACCAGCAGGAGCTGATATAACAACTTTCTTAGCACCAGCTTTTACATGAGCTGAAGCTTTTTCTTTTGAAGCAAAGAAACCAGTACATTCTAAAACTATGTCTACTCCTAATTCTCCCCAAGGTAAGTTTTCTGGGTTAGCTTCTGCAGTAACTTTTATTTCTTTTCCGTTAACTATGAAAGCTCCTTCTTTAACTTCGATTTCACCATTGAATCTTCCTTGAGCTGAATCATATTTGAATAAGTGAGCTAAAGTTTTAGCATCTGTTAAATCATTTATTGCAACCACTTCAAATTCTGGGTTGTCAATCATTAATCTTAATGCTAATCTTCCTATTCTTCCAAAACCATTAATAGCTACTTTTGTCATTAAAATTACCTCCTAAAATTTTTATATCAATATATTTTTAATATAATTTTAACTGTTTTATTTAAATGGATTTATTATCTTGTTCCTTTTTTATAATGTTTATAATCTCTTTCGCAGCACCTTCGTCTGTTATTAAGATATTTTTTGCATTATATCTTTGAACACCAATAATTGCTTCTGCTTTACTCTTACCTCCAGCAATAGAAATGCGATATTCTATCCGTTTAGTATCTTCACTTTTTATTCCAGCAGTATGGCTTAAAAAAACAATATTTCCTTTCCTGTCAAAATAACATCCAAAGGCTTCTCCAACTGCTCCATCTTCTTTAAGTTCGCTTATTTTTTCTTCTTTGCTTCCTCTTCTTCTTGCCATTTCATCAGCTTTACCTATTCCATAAACTAATACATTAGCTTTACCTATGCTTTCTTGTACTTCCTTTATACTTTCCTCATTTAATATAGCAAATATTTCGGCATAGTCAACATTTTCCAAGAGTTGAAGCATTTTATAATCAGCTGATAACTTCTCTGCAAGCTTAGCAACTAAAGTATTTGCTTGTATTTCAACATTTCTTCCTAGCCCACCTCTTGCAGGCACAACCAGTAGATGTCTATAGTCACTTGTTTTAGGCATATTATCAACCATTTTTTTTATAGTTGTACCACCAGTTAAAGCTATTATCATTTTATCGTCTAGTAAATCTTTTATATAGTTAGCGGCACTTTTGCCCATTTCATCTAAAACAAGTTCATTTTCGTCAACATTACCTGGAACAACCATAACATCTTTTAAATCCAAATGTTTTCTTAAAAAGTCCTCCATCTCAGCTAAACCTTTTAATTCATGAACAAACTCTTTTAATTTTTCTAAGATTTCTCTTCCTTCTGGAGTCACTGTCATTCCATCACTGTTAATATCTATTAAATTTTGTTTTTTGAAGAAACTAACCTCATTTCTTACTACTCTCTCACCAATTCCCAAATAATTAGCAAGCATTCTTCTACCTATTGGTTGGTTATAATATATTGTTGTAAGGATATTATATCTTTTATCTAATAACTCCAATAATTCTGGTACTATCTTTTTCTGAATTTCTAGGTTATATTGCAAACAAAACACCTCTTTGGTCGTTTCATGTCCCACTTGTTTAATTTACGTCCCACTATTATTATAAACTGAATATAGATTTTTTAAAAGGTATTTTCAAAAAAAATATTGTTAATTTTTTTTCCATATACCATTATCACTATTTTTTTGTATAAAAAAATCCCCTAAAGGGGACTATCAATAAAGTGGTTTCTACCATATTTCTTTTTTATCTAGTAAAGTTATATCTCTATTCTGTCTCTTCCATTTGCCTTTGCACTATACAAAAGCTCGTCTGCCTTTTTAACTAATTCTATTGGGGTTTCTATATCTAATTGTACAACTCCTCCACTAATAGTAATTCTTAATTCTTTATAATCAAAAATTAATTCTTTGATTTCTTTTCTAATTTTTTCTGCTATCTTGTATGTATTTTCTAAATTTTGTTGTGGCAGAATAGATAAGAATTCTTCTCCTCCATACCTTCCAACAATACCTGCTTGTCCAACATGAGTTTCAATACATTTTGCAACTGTTTCTAAAACCTTATCTCCACATTGATGCCCATAAATATCATTTACTTTTTTAAAATGGTCTATATCTAACATAATAATAGAAAGCGGTTTTTGTTCTTCATTTGCTCTTTTTATTTCTTTTTCCAAGTTCTCGTACATATATTTATGATTATACAAACCAGTAAGTCCATCTGTAATACTAATTTTTTTCAACTCATTATTCATCTCTTTAATTTTATTTTCTATTTCATTTCTCTCTTTAATCATATTATTAGCAGAATTAGCTAATTGTTTTAATTCTGAGTAATAAATTTTATCAACATCAATCTCCACATATTCACTTGAAGCCTTCTCAAAAAAAGAAAAGAAAACTTTAAAGCTTTTATCAATTAAATCCTTTATAATTTTTGCCAATATACCCACTAATAAAATGAGACTAAGCACAATAATACTTATCTTAATTATCCTTGTTTTCACTTCTTTTTCCATTTCAATTCGCTTTGCATTAATAACGGCTTCAATCTCATCAGTATAAATTCCTGTTCCAATAACCCATTGCCATTCTGGAATCGCCTTAACAAAATATAATTTTTCAGAAGTCTTGTCTGAATTTTTTTTAAACCAATTCTGTTTTGTAAAAGCTCCTTCAGGATTTTGTTTAGCAATCATTATTTCTTCTTGAACAAATTTTATACCATTGTCATCTTTCAAATCCCACAAATTTTTTCCAACTACTTTTGGAAACATACCATTAACTAGCTCTATCCCTTTATAATTTACAATAAATATATATTGATCATTGTTATATCCAAAACGAATTTGTGAAATTCTTTTACAGATTTTATCTTGCAGATGTTTTTGAACAATATCTTCTTTTAATTTTGCTTCTGTTTGAGCTTTTTCAAATTCAATATACTCAATAATTCTATTTACTTCATTTTTTAAAAGTATTTGCTGATTTTGTATATATTCATTCCTTAAAATTTTAGCTTCATCATTGAATCGTGAATATTCTCTATTTATCCACATATACCCCAAAACCAATCCAGTAATAACCACAAATGTAATCATGTGTACAAAAATAGATCTTACTATGCTGCGTCTTATTTTTCTCACCTTGCTTTCATACAATATATCTATATTTTCTTCTTATTATATCTATCATTTTATCATATTTAATTTAGCTATGTAATTGCTTTATACCTTACTATATATGCTTTTTCGAATTTTTTTCAATCTTCTTTAATTTTTGTTAAAACAAGCAATATTTTATACTGCCATTAAAAATTATCCACAAGTTTAAAATTTTATAATTTCCTAGTAAGTAAAAAAATCCCCCTAAAAATTAAGGGGATTTTCTTATTTAAATATATTTTCTATAATTTTTAGCATTTTCACTCAATCTCTACCTTCGCCTCTTTATTAAAGGGGTTTGTCCTAACTGCTAGTGAAAATAAGTATGGATATTCTTTTTGTAAATGTTCTATGTAATTTACCCACTCCAATATTAAATTACCATATACTCTAGATATATCATTAGAAATATGCTCTAAATCTTCTTCAGATGAATAATCTATATTTTTTCTATTAGAAAGTTCTTCTGTAAGATGAAAAACTGACCATAATAAATCTGTAAAAGATTGATGTTCTAATAAATTAGAGTTTTGTAAAAGATTAAGCATAAATTTTCTTCTGCCAACTAAAAATTCTTTTAATCTTTTAATACCTTCTATTCCTAGTGAAAACTCAAGATTTTCATTTTTAACCTTATTTTTTAATTCTGTAAATTCTTTTTTAGTCCACTCATCAGAAAAATTAAACGTCTCAGCTCTTTCATATAAATTAGGCTGTTCTTCAATGATTATTTTAATCAATTCATCTCCCATTTCAGCAAAAAAGCACCCTATTACCATGTTTAATTTTTCCATAAGTTCCTGCTTTTTATTATGATTTATCAATTTATTAAGTACAAAAGTAACTAATAAAGTTGAAAGGGGTAAAAAACCTAATTGTACAATAACTGTTTTAAATATGTACATATTATCTCTAAATATTAAATAATGTAGAGTATAAACTGTACAGGATAATGCTATAAATAATATTACCAACTTCATTTTCCAATTATTTTTTTTCAATATAATCCCTACCTATCCATTTTAAAATTTGCATAAATATAATATATCATCATTTGAATTTTTGTCCAATATAAAAAGGTAAAAATTTAAAGGAAGATAAAAGTATCTCCCTTTTTGATTAATATACTATTTATATAATTTTTTAAACTCTAAATATCCATTCTTTCTTAATTGGCAAGCTGGACATTCACCGCATCCATTCCCTTTGATGCCGTTATAGCAAGTTAAAGTTTCTTCTTTAACTATATCAAGTACACCTAAATCATCTGCCATTTTCCATGTTTCTGCTTTGTTAATCCACATTAGCGGAGTATGAACTACAAATTGATAATCCATAGCTAAGTTTAATGTAACATTTAAAGACCTTATAAATACATCTCTACAATCTGGGTAACCACTAAAATCACTTTGTGATACTCCAGTTATAATGTTATTTATTCCTCTTTGCTTTGCAAATACTGCAACAAAAGTTAAAAACAACATATTTCTTCCATCAACAAAAGAGTTTGGCACCTCTCCACTTGGTGCTTCCTTATCAACTTCTATATCCGTTCTAGTTAATGAGTTTGGTGCTAATTGATTTAATAAACCTAAATCTAAAATATGATGTTCTACATTATATTTTTTACAAATATCCTTTGCACATTCTAATTCTAATTTATGCTTTTGATTATAATCAAAAGAAACTGCTATAACCTCTTTAAATTTTTTCTTTGCCCAAAATAAACAAGTTGTACTATCTTGTCCACCACTAAATACAACAATTGCTTTTTCTTTATTCACAATACAACACCATCCATTTCATTAGTATTTTTACTTGTACATCATCATCAATTTATTATTTAAAATTGGATCAGTATTAAATCTTCCTCTTAATGTAGTAGTTATTGTTTTTGCATTTGTTTTCTTTATTCCTCTAGTAGTCATGCATCCATGTTCCCCTTCAATAATAACTGCCACATCTTCTGAACCCGTTATCTTCTGCATGATTTCTACTATATCTGTTCCTATTCTTTCTTGAAGCTGTAATCTGCGTCCCACCATATCAGCTATTCTAGCAATTTTACTTAAACCAATAACTTTCTTTTTAGGTATATATGCTACAGCTACTTTCATATTGTACATTAGAGCTAAATGATGTTCACAATGACTAAAGATTTCAATATCCTTCATAAGAACTATATCTTTATTACCGTCTTCAACACTTAAATCATCTTCAAAAGTCTTTTCAAACATTTCAGCGATTTCATCATTTGTATAGCACATTCCTTGAAATACCTCTTCATACATTTTAGCCACACGTTTAGGAGTATCCTTAAGTCCTTCTCTATCTGGATTTTCTCCTAAAGCTATTAACATTCCTCTTATATGCTTTTCAATTTCTTTTGTATTAATTGCCATACTCCCTATACACCTCTTTTCTCAGGTTCCCATATTACTTTGTGAAGCTGCATTTGCAGAGTAACTCCGTTCATTTTATTATCTTTCATATATTCAACGATGTCGTCCATATTGATTTTTCCAAATACTGGACTAATATATACATTAGTTATATTTACAAGTTTATATTTATCAATTATATATTTAGCTCTCTCCAAATCCTCAATACTACCTGATACAAATTTAACTGTATCCTTCTTTGTTAAATATTTAAAATTATCTGTTAACATCTTATCTTCCATATTACTTGAAGGAAGCTTATAATCCATTGTAAAGCTTGGTGGATTTTCTATCTTAGAAAACTTTTCTAAAGAAACACTTCCATTTGTCTCTATCTCTATTGAAAATTCCTTATCTTTAGATAATATTTCTAATAATTCCAAAACTCCATTTTGAAGCAAAGGCTCTCCTCCAGTTAAAGTTACATTTTTAACCTCTGTAGATTTTATATGTTTATATATTTCTTCTTTAGTCATCAGTGTATAATCTACTTCTTTTTCATTAGCCCATCTTGTATCGCAGTAACTACAGTCTAAATTGCAGCCTGCAAATCTTATAAATAAAGCTAATTGTCCAGATAAACGCCCTTCTCCATTAACACTAACAAACTTTTCAACTACCTTAAACTTCATCTACTTCACCTCACTCTTTTCATATGCAGCACTATTTGTAGGTGTTTCATACACAGTAGCTCTTTTTACGTTATATCCCTTTTCTTTCATATGATTAAAGAAAAATGCTGCAAAGTTTTCTGCTGTTGGTCTAAAATCAACCTCTAATATCCTGAATCCATCTCCTAATAGACAATTCAATGTTTCTTTTCTCATTGTTCCTTGTTGTATTATTAAAGCGTGGTCATAAAAATCAACTATAGCTCTAACATCTTTTTTTAAATCACCAAAGTCTATTACCATTCCATCAAGCTGACCACCTTCTACTAATGCTTCTGACTGTACTTCAATTTCTACTTTCCATCTATGTCCATGAATATTTCCGCATTTTCCTTCATAACCAGCAAGAAAATGGGCACTATCAAAGCTATGCTCTGCTTTTAAAATATACATCTATATTCCTCCTAAATTTACTTTAAAAACTTGCTTCCGTAATAACAACATCCTATTGATCCATTAAACTGAGGATCTTCAATAGAAACTATCTGATCGTAATCCTTCTTAAGATATTCCTTTATTGCTGCATTATTTGCAACTCCACCCGTTAAAACTAATTTTCTCCCTCTAAATTTAGTTAAAAGGGGATTTAGTCTCTTATATAAGGAATAATTAACACCTGCACACAATCTTTCTATAGTTATTCCCTCAGCTATTTTCCCAATTAACTCTGATTCAGAAAAAACAGCACAAGTTGAATTTAACTCTACAGGATTTTCATAATGTTTACTCATATCATCAAGAGGTATTTCCAGAACACTTGCCATATTCTCTAAATATCTTCCACAGGAAGCTGCACATTTTTCATTAAGTTCTAAATCTGTAGTAAGTCCTTTTTCGATTTTAACAACCTTAACGTCTTGTCCCCCTACATCTAACAATATAAAATCCTTTAATCCTGTTTGATAAAATCCACCGTAAACATGGGCTTTTATCTCATTTATAGCTGTAAACTTGTTTAAATCAGTATTATTTCTACCGTATCCTGTAGATACAAATCTATCAATATTATCTATATTAAGTTTCTTCAAATCCACGGTAATCTTGCCATCATAACTGCAGTAATCTCTATAAAAGGACATTGTACTTACCTTTTGTTTTTTTATTATCTTGTTATCTTCCATTACTGCAATCTTTACTTCTCTACTGCCAAGATCGATACCTAGTATTCTCATCTTAACTCCTCCTTTAAATCTGATAACATGTCAAGGAAAGCCTCAAGCCTAAGCTTAGTTCTTGCATCTAATGTATTTAGCTTATCCCCTTCAATATTTAAAATTGGAATATCAAGCTTTTGCTTTAAAACAATGTCTTCAACTGCTCTATAACAAAATGCTTGAGTATAGTGAATAATACCATCTAATTTTCTCTCATTAATTTGCTTCTTTAATTCTTTAATTCTAAAATTTGTATCATAGGGATAAGTATAATCATAGTACTGCTCGTATATATTTAAAGCTTTGTCTGCTCTTGGAAAAGCAAACTCTCTTTGAACTTCATTATACACAAATTGTGCATTAAAATTTTCCACAAATTCATATATATCTCCAGTCATAGGTGGCACCCCTATGTATCCTAATCTAAGCTTTTTCTTATTTGATTTTCTCTCTTTTATCTTTGAAATAACCTTTGTAAGTTCTTCTTCAAAAGTATCAATATTTCCATTTAAATCACTTAGGCTTACTTGATATAAGTGATTTTCAAATCCGCTGGCTTTGTTGCTTATATATGTTAACTCATCAATTTCCTTAGCTAGTTCTCTAATTTTATTTAATCTATTTCTTACCTTTTCAACCTCTTCTAAGCTTACATTAAAAATACTCATAAACTTATCTATTTCTTTGTGCACATCTTCCTTCTTATGGCTGTGTGGGAATGAGAATTGATAAACCTTAACTCCTCTTAATTCCAGTACCTCTATAAGTACTTTTGTATTAGAACAATCCCCTTCCATAACTCCAACTATTTCTTTTATGTCATTCTCAACACAAGCTCCATATATCCCTTTTATCCAAGCGCATAAGCTTTTAGGAAATCCATCTCTTTCAGCTATATCTATATATCTTGAATAATCTTCAGAAATTATAAAAAGATTGTTTAAATCTACAGGAGTATATCCCGCTGCTAAAAGAACTTCTACAGGTACTGTAGTAGTTAAACCTATTTTTTTCATTTTACTACTCCTCCTTATATTGGTAAAAAAGGACACAAAAAAAGGGCATAACTGCCCTATAAACAAAAAACTACCTAAGACGGTAGCTTAAGTCCTAGTTTTGTTTATAGACAGGATGGTTACGAACTGTCTTGTTCTGTTATATAAGTTAGTATAACATATCATCATAAAATTTTCGACAATATTTTTAATAAACTATATTTTCTTAGTGAGAAACTTTTAAAGTTAAAAAGTCCTTTTTATAATAATTAAATTCATACCAATGGTCATTAGAATTCTTTATTAAACTCTTTTCATATTTTATATATTCTTCAATCTCACTTCTAATTCTAACATCATCTACATCTAATAACTTTATAACCTCTGGTGCTGCATCATATGATAAGGTTTCGATGTAGCCTATATCTATTTTTTTTGTTTCGTTATATCTTGCAATATTATTTCTAGCTATAATTTTATCTACATTCATAAAATTTAATGCAATATAAATTATGCTCGATGCTATTACAGCACATTTTAATATATGAATTTTTTTATTCCATATACCTATTAATACTATTATAAGCAGTACACCTAACAAAAGCATAAACACATGTACAAATATTCTTAAGCGTGTATAGCCAAATGCTTTCTCATATAAGTTCATCTTATAATTTGCTGAAAATAACATATTAAATGTAAATATTATTAATAAGCTGTATGATATATTTGCTATCTTATTTATTTTTACATTGCTCTTATTACAAAGTTTCATACTTAATAACAATATAGTAAAATTTATTAAGGTAACTAAAATAAGCTCGAAAAATCCCTTTCTAGCATACTCTGAGTGTGAAAATCCTTTTGGAAGTGCACTTGTACCTCCCCCATATAAATATGAAAATTGTATTATTGAAAATAGTAAATATACTATACATATAACAAAAAGTATTGTTATTATTGTCACTGGCTCCCAATTAACAGAAGCTTTGCTTTCCTCTATATGTTTATACTTTTTCTCCTCATATTTAAAGCTCCACAAAAATCCAAACATGTATAAAGTAACAGTCATTATTATAATTGTATGCCCTATAAAACTCCATATATTTAAATTTAAAAATATATTTCCTATATTTTCAACATAATATTTAAACATCATATCTGCAGATGTAAGCAATCCTACAATAACAAATAACAGCGGTACAGAAATAAGTAATCCCTTAAGTATGTTCTTTTTTGTTGAATTTTCCTTAGGGCTTTTTCTAGAATTTATCATTGCCTTTATAGCATCAAAAAACTTAGGTGTAAGAGCAAAGGATAAATAAAATATTCTACTAAAAATCATCTCTAAAAAATATAAATTTATATCTTTTATATTTTCATATCTGATAACTATAACATAACTAACAATCAATAATGGTATTAATATTGTATTTATATATCTCAAAACCTCATTGTTATAAATACAGTATGTCAAAGATAAAAAAGCAATTGGTATTAAAAATATCCAACTTAACTTTTTATTTATATTACTTTTGGGATATATAGTCCATATTGCACCACCAATTACTACAGCATTAAAAATCACTCCTGAAATACCTATAGAATCCCAAATAAAAAAATAATTAAATAAAATCCCTATTCCCAAAGCTAATAACATAACCTTCAACTTTTCATTAATATCTTCTTTTGAATCCATTAATATTCTTTCATCTTTTTCATTTACCATAATATAAACCTCTCTAATACTAATTTTCTATTCTTCATCAGGTACATATTCTAATATATCACCTGGTTGACAATCTAGCTCTCTACATATAGCTTCTAAAGTAGTGAATCTAATTGCCTTAGCCTTATTATTTTTTAATATTGATAAATTAGCATTTGTAATTCCTACTCTCTCTGCTAATACCGATAAGGAAATCTTTCTCTTCGCCATCATAACATCTAAGTTAACAATAATAGCCATAACTTCACTCCTTTAGATAGTAAAATCATTTTCTTCTTTAGTTTCAACTGCCTGCTGAAAAACTTTTGATAATATCAAAATAAAACATCCAGCAAAAAAGAATATAAAGAACTCCATATCAGTATGAACACCTCTTGCATCTATTGCTATTAAATGAAACTCTCCATATTTAGGATTCATAAAAAAGTTTAATAAATAACATGTAGCAACAGTAAAACATTCTATCGATATATTCCTTAAACTCCGTACATTTTCTCTTACAAATGGATTAACAATTATTAATGACTTAACTATTTTTCTTAAATTGTAAACTATTAATATTAAAGATATACTCCCTATCAAAAATAAAGAACAAATAAAAACCTTTCTAGACGTGCTTATTTGAAGAGCATCCGAAGATAATGCATTTTTAGATATAAATATAAACATTCCTATTCCAATCAAAAGTAAAATATCTAACATTATCTTTAAAAAATCTGCCAAAGAATGATTTCCATAATACTTCATTGTCATACCTCCTCACTAAATTTTACAGTATAATATTATCACTTATCGAAATGATATTCAATATTTTTTTATCGAAAAACAATAAAATTTTATTATAAAAAAATATTAAGAGGTTATCTAATGTTCTGATAACCTCTTAATATTAATAAGCTTACTTAAAAAATATTTTTTAACGTTTCTATATCCTTTATAAGAATTTTCTTATTTCCAATAAGCTCTATTATTCCTTCCTCCTGCATAACAGCTAATTTTCTACTTATTGTCTCTCTAGTAATCCCTGCATAGCTGCCCATTTCTTCTCTATTTAAAGACATATCCAGTATTATTCCCTTTTCTGTCTCTACTCCAAAGTCTTTTATAAGGCTAAGTAATACTCCTGCAACCTTCGCCTCTACATCCTTTGTGCTTAACCTCTGCACCAAATTTTCCACATTAACTACCCTATCATAAACCTTTTCTAATATCTTTAAGGTTATTTGAGGATTCTTAATGATTACATTATCAAAATCCTCTTTATTTAAAGTACAAACTCTAGTATTCTCTAAAGCTTCTGCATTGAAATCAAACTTGTCCTTTTTGAGTAAGTTTAAAGCTCCAATAACTCCTCCATTTGAAAGTATATATAGTATTTGTTCTTTTCCTTCTTTTGTATGCTTAAATATCTTTATTTTGCCTTTGGAAACAATATAGAGTTTCTCTGATACATCTCCTTGAAAAAAAATAGTTTCTCCTTTTTTATACTCTCTTGTTACTATAAGATTAGAAATTTCTTTTAGTTCTTCCTCTTGTAATGTTGAAAACAAAGATATGTCTTGCACACAGTACTTACCCTTACACTTTTTACACCTTGTGTTTATAATCTTGCTTTTATTAATTATAATCACCTACTCTAAATTAAGTTTACAAAAATCTTATTGTAATAAATATTATAATATACAATACATTCATACTCTATTATATTATTGCCTTTATTGTAATAACATTTATTAAATCTTACAAAAATGTAAGCTTATAATTCAAATTGTAAGATAAATCAATGGCTATCTAATAATGAAAATTCTATAATTTAATTGTAAGGTTAATTAAATCTTGCACTAAATTATGGGGAGGAAGTCAACATGAAAAAAATAATTACTATCTTATTAATAATTACTTTAATACGTGGATTACTCATTTTTAAAAATACACCTAAGAAGATAGCAATAAAATCTTTTACTGTTGAAAAATCAAGTCAACTTCCTATTAATATACAATCAGATAATACATATTTAGATAAATTCTATAACAATAATATAGTTTTAATACAAACCCATATTAATAATACTTTAAGTAATAATTATAAAAATATATTAAGGCATAAATATTTTTATAATCTGCGTACTACTATTTTTAAAGTCTTTAAATGGTACAAGATTATATAATATATAGATAGAAAAAACACATGTAATAACAAAATTACTTGTGTTTTTTGACTTGTCTTTCTTGTTTATTAATTAAAAAATTAAAAAACTCCCAAAACTATATAGAGTAGATGTTTATATTGAAAATACTATATAATATACTTAAATAATTTTGTACTTATTAAATATCTATTCACTTTTTCTTTAATTATTTAAGTGAATGCAGTGTAAAAAATTAGAGAAATGAGGTATTAACAAATGTTTAAAATAATGATAGTTGAAGATGACCCTAAAATAAGAGAAATAGTACTAGAAAATATTACAAAGTGGGGATTTGATGGATTAGGTGTTGAAGATTTTAGTGAAGTATTTAATACTTTCATAAAGTATGAACCCCACCTAATTTTAATGGATATAAATCTGCCTTCTTTTGATGGTTTCTATTGGTGTAATAAAATAAGAGAAGTATCAAAAGTTCCCATTATATTCGTTTCTTCAAGAAATACTAATATGGACATTATTATGGCAGTAAATATGGGTGGAGATGATTTTATACAAAAACCTTTTTCTTTAGAAGTATTAATGGCTAAAATGAATGCTATTTTAAGAAGAACATATTCTTATACCAGTGTTGAATCTAATATTATTGAACATAACGGTGCTGCATTAAATCTAAAAGATAGCACCATAATTTATAATGAACACAAATTAGAACTTACTAAAAATGAATTCAAAATTATTTATCTTCTTATGAAAAACAACGGCGGTGTAGTGAGTAGAGATAAAATAATGAGAAGTCTTTGGGAAGATGAAAGCTTTGTAGATGATAATACTTTAACAGTAAATATTAATAGACTTAGAAAAAAATTAGCTGATATTGGACTAGATAATTTTATTCAAACTAAAAAAGGTCAAGGATATATAATTCTATGAAAATGAAAGAATATTTAATAGATAAAAGATATTTAGTTTTATTTTACATTATTTTAATGAGTTTCATATCAGCAGTAATATATTTAGACCCAACAGTAAAAGTTAATGTAAATAACATACTATATATAAATTTTGTTTCTTTAGTTTTCTTTTTACTTTACCTAACAGGTATATATTTATTTCAAAAAAGATATTATAACATTATTACTGATATTATTAACAACCAAGAAGAAGGTATAATTCATTCTTTACCTGAACCTAAAACTTATGAACAAAATTTATATAATCAGCTTCTTAGAGAGATATCTAATGAAAAGGATATCCAAATTCAACAATTACACGAAGAAAAAAGAGAAAATCTCGAATTCACTACTACTTGGGTTCATGAGATTAAAACACCTATTGCCGTTAGTAGATTGATTATGGAAAATAGTCTTGAAAAAAATTTAGATGAAGTATTAGATAATTTAGAAGATGAACTAGATAAAATAGATAATTATGTTGAACAATCACTATATTATTCAAGATTAGATTCTTTTTCAAAAGATTACTTTATAACAGAAATAGATTTAGGGAAAGTTGTAAAAGAAATAGTAAAAAAACATGCTAAGACATTTATAAATAAAAAAATAAGAATTGAAATAGAGGACTCAAACTTAAATGTATCTACTGATAAAAAATGGCTTACATTTATTATTAATCAAATTTTATCTAATTCACTAAAATACACTAGTGAGTGTGGACGAATAAAAATCTGTTTTGAAAAAGATGAAAAAGAGAAAAAACTTATTATAGAAGATAATGGTATAGGGATAAAATCAGAGGATATAAGAAGAGTTTTCGATAAAGGTTTTACTGGTCACACTGGAAGACAAGATTACAAGTCTACAGGAATGGGTTTATATTTGGCTAAAAAACTTGCAAGAAAATTAGGTCATGATATAACCATTAATTCTGTGTATGGAGAATATACAAAGGTTACAATTCACTTTCCAAAACTTATAGATTACTTTAATGTTACAAAAAGGTAGAAGAGATATTCTACCTTTATTTGTTTTTAAATTCAAACCTTACAAAAATGTTAGTTTAGAACTTCAAATTGTAAGTTCAATCAATTTTTTATTATTTATAAATCGATTATACTCTTTATTGTAAGATATATTAAAAATTAATAGACGATTGCAAAATATAGGAGGAGATACACATGGAGAATGTTTTAATAGCAAAAAATCTAAAAAAAGTATATGGTTCAAGAGGAAATGTGTATACAGCACTTCATGATATAGATCTTGAAATAAAAGAAGGAGAATTCGTAGGTATAATGGGACCTTCTGGTGCAGGGAAAACTACCCTTTTAAACATTATATCTACTATAGATAAACCCACATCAGGAACAATAACTATAGATGGAGACAATATAGTAAAAATGAATGAAGATAAATTATCTTCATTTAGAAGAAATAAATTAGGCTTTATATTTCAAGCCTTTAACTTGCTTGATACTTTAACTATTAAAGAAAATATAGTACTTCCACTAGCTCTTTCAAAGGTAAATCATAAAGAAATAGAAACAAGAGTAAGTGATATAGCTGACACATTAGGAATAAAAGAAATTTTAAATAAATATCCATATGAGGTTTCAGGGGGGCAAAAACAGAGAACAGCAGCAGCTAGAGCCATTATTAATAAACCTACATTAATATTAGCTGATGAACCTACAGGAGCTTTGGATTCTAAATCATCTCAAGAACTTTTACAGTGTTTAAGTGATTTAAATGAAAACAATAAAGCTACAATAATGATGGTTACTCACGATGCTTTTGCTGCAAGCTACTGCAAGAGAATATTATTCATAAAAGATGGGAAATTATTCACTGAACTTGTGAGAGGAGGCTCACGTAAAGATTTCTTCCAAAAGATACTTGATATTTTAAAAGCCCTTGGAGGTGACAATAATGACCTTATTTAATATAGCCATTAAAAATGTAAAAAGAAATTTCTATAATTATTTTATCTACTTTGTTTCTATGGTATTTAGTATAATGATTTATTACACTTTTACATCAATACAATATAATGATCAAGTTATAAAACTAGTTTCAACTAGCAGAAAGATAGGCGGTGGACTTGAAGAAGCATCTATAGTAATTGCTATATTTTCAGCTATATTTATATGGTATTCAAATTCTTTTTTTACGAGAAAAAGAAAAAAAGAAATAGGTCTTTATTCTTTAATGGGAGTTAGAAAAAAGCAGATAGGAAGAATGCTATTCTATGAAAATATAGTTATGGGAATATTGGCACTTGGTGCTGGGATTTTTCTAGGAAGTTTGCTATCGAAAGTATTTGTAATGCTCTTAGTTACTCTAATGGGATTTTCTGCAAATATAAAATTTACTATAATTCCAGAAGCTATTGTTAATACCCTTATTACTTTCGCTATATTGTTCTCAATTACATCAATTCATGGATATACTATAATTTATAGATTTAAGCTTATTGATCTTTTTAAGGCTGAAAGTAAAGGTGAAAAAGAACCCAAAACCTCAATAATAACTGCAATACTTTCACTTATTCTAATAGTTGGTGGTTATACCTTATATCTAAATGGTTTGGGTGAAAATTTCCATATAAATGTACTAATAACTTTAATAGTTGTTGTACTTGGAACTTACTTATTCTTTTCTTCCTTCGTAGTATTTATTATTAAATTCTCAAAGAATAATAAAAGAAGATACTATAAAGGTATAAATATGATTGGTATTTCCCATCTTTTATATAGAATAAAAGGTAATGCAAGAACCTTAGCCACTATAGCTGTACTTAGTGCTACCACATTAACTGCTATGGGAGTAACTTCTAGTTTTTATTATGATTTTCAAACAAAGCTGGATGCTAGATATCCATTTACCTATATAAATGCTCTCAATGATAGAAGTTTAGATGAAAAGATAGAAGATATAATGAACAAATACCCTAAAAATAAAATACTTGATTCTGTTGATATTGAATTTCTTAAATTAGAAGGTAAATTGCCATCTGTATTTAAAGAAAAAAACTCTAAATCATTTAAGCCTGATACTATTTATATTATTTCTGAAAGCAAATTTAACGAAATAGCTAAAGCTAGAGGTCTTACAGAAAAAATTAATCTTACCAATTCAAATGAAACAGTATTATTTGATCAATTTTATAGAGAAAGATTCATGGAAAGCTATACAGGTAAAAATGTGGAAATCAACTTAAATGATGCGAAGAAACAATTTAAAATTATAGATTTCAAATCATATTCTTTAGTTAATGAATATATTGCAACTGAAACACTAGTAGTTAAAGATGAAATATACAGTAAATATTATAATCATAAAAATATATTTAGAATAAAAGCTTATATGAATGACAATAAAAAAGATAGTGACGAATTGACAAAAGAATTAAAAAAAGTTATATCTGAATATAAAAAAGATTCAAAAGAAAAAACTTTATTTTTTCAATTCTCTTCATATTATGAAAGCTATAAAGGTGGATTAATGCAGTCTGGATTACTTATATTTACATCAGGTTTTCTAGGATTAGTGTTTTTAGTTGCTACAGGAAGTATAATATTTTTCAAACAATTATCAGAGGCTAACAATGACAAGGAAAGATATACAATTATTAAGAAAATTGGAGTTAATAAAAAAGAAATACGAGCTTCTATTGCTAAACAAATTCTATTTGTATTTCTCCTTCCACTAATTGTAGGAATTGTTCACAGTCTTGTAGCTGTATCAATTTTAGGAGATGCTTTAAAGTTAAACCTAACCATTCCTATAGGCATAAGTGTTGGTGCATATACATTGATTTATATGGTGTACTATGTGCTGACCGTAAATTCATATACTAAAACTGTAAACTCATACTAAAATAAAAACTGCAGACAACTTAATATAAGCTGTCTGCAGTCAATATTTCAACTAATTAACTATGCAACATATTTTTTAATAAAATCAGGCATGGTATCCTTTTCAATACTGATATTTAGATAAAAATCAACATTATTTTTCTTTGCCAATCTTTCTATATTATAAAATAAATGTGCAGCATCTTGAAGATTTCCACCTACAATGTTAAATAAACCATCAATATATATGGTCCCAACATCATAATCTTCCGAAATAATGCCACACAAAAATCCATAAAAACTATTATAATTTTTTAAATTAAACTCATCTGTCGAAATAAATCGTATTCTTCTATCTAATTGCAATATATGTCTATTATCATCATCAATATAAACTATATTGCCCTTAGATACATTAATTTTTTCATTTGCGGATTGGATTAAAGCTTTTGTTTTACCTGAACCTTTCTTGTCACAAAAAACATGTAGCATGTTAACCACTCCTTTTAAAAATATTTTTATAAAAATTCTAATAAATATCTTTTATTTAATTATATAATATTCCGAATTTTCTTTCAATATTCTTCTTGTATAATATTTCATTTAAAGTTATTTATTCCCGGATAAATAACTTTAAAATTATTTTCCTTCAAAGAATTTATAAACATTACACTTCCATATTTTTTAAAGGCTTTTTTCATTCTTGAAAAACCTCTTCCAGATTGAATAAATCTTTTTTTCTGGTCTAATGTAATTAATTTTTCATAAATCCACATATTCCTTTTTATATAGTTGTGTGAAAAGCCATTCTTAGAATTCTTTATTAATATACCAGGGCTTATTACTCTAACACTGTTATAATCTATAACTACTTCAATTTCTTTATTTATAATAGTATAGTCTCTATACAAAACTGCATTTTTTATTCCTTCATAAACAGCTCCATATGGATAACTTTTAGGAAGAATGGATAAAAGCCACTCTTCACTTTTATCAAGCATTGAGATCAAATCTCCTTGAATTATAATTATTTCATCTAAATCTTTATTTACTTTATTTACTATCCTAATCATATTATTAGGAGTATATAAATAATTTATTTTTGAAAATACTAATAGTCCTCCTAAAGTAACATAATATTCTTTATCTTCTTCCTCTAAAAATACTATTCTCGTATGTTCCATAAAAGCTATTCTATTTTCATCGTTTATATCTATTCCGTGTAGTTTAAAATATTTATCTATTAATCCCACATCAAGACTATCTATTCTACTTCTTACAATAGGAGTAAATTCTATATTTAAACTCATGTTCTCTTCAAAAGCCGAAATTAACTCTTGTTTTCTCATTGTATCTGTTGTTGAACCACGTCTTATATAAAAAGCACCGTTTTCTCTAAATTGATATGGCTTCTGATTACTTTGAAAAATTGTAATTACTGCTACATCTTTATTTTGATAATTTATAACTTCTAAAGATATAGGAATTGGTGGTTCACATCTTGAACTTACAATCTGCTGAACTTGTTCTTCTGTAAAACTTAATTTTTCAATCCCTATAACTCTTTTTGTTTTATCTTCAATTCCAATAATAAGATAACCTCTTCCCCCTTTGGAATTAGCTATTGCACATACATCTTTTGCAAACTCTTTTCTTCCACTTTCCATGCTTAAATCTATTTCCTGTTTAAAATCTAATTTAACACCTTCATTCCTTTTAAGAAGACTTCCTAATTTTTTTTTATTCATTATATCCCAACCCTCAATTTCCTGTTTATTATATATTATTCAAAAAAAGACGATGAATTACACATCGTCTTTATTTATTCACAACTTTATTTTTACCTGTTTTTTTGGCAACATACAGCCTTGCATCAGCTACACTTATAACATCCTGTAAATTTTCTCCATCTATAGGATAATAGCTTATACCAAAACTAGCTGTAATTGAAATTTGCATATTACCATAAATAATAATATTTTTACTTATCTTTGATCTTATATTATCTATTTTTCTATATACTTCTTCAATATCTTTTGAATATTTTATGTAAATGACTATTTCTTCTCCACCATATCTTGATACAATATCATTCTTATCTATATTATTCTGTATAATTTTAGTTGTTTCCTTTAAAACTTTGTCCCCTAATTGATGTCCATATAAGTCATTAGCTTTTTTAAAATTATCTAAATCTACCATAACTATGGCAAAAGTTCTCTCAGAAATTCTTTCTATTTTATTTTCCAATAAATCAAAAAAATATTTTCTATTATATATTCTAAGCAGTGGATCCCTTATAGCATTTTCTCTTATCTGATTATATAAAGCATTATTTTCTAGTGCAATAGCTATTTGATTTGCTATAGTAGAAATAAATGTTATGAGATCATGTCCAAAAAAATTATAAAGAGCATGTTCTACTATGATATATCCAATAAATTTTTCTCTTAAATTTATAGAAACGCCTATTAATGAATGAATTTCACTTTTTTGTGAATCATGAAAAAACAAAGGAGTTTTAGAATTCATAATAAAAGGATTACCATTCATTAATTCTTTATAATCTTCTTCACCATCATAAAATTTCTTTTCTTTATTATTAATATTAGTCGCTTTTATAACTAGTTTATCATCTTCCATCAAGTAGATAGAAGAATAAGTAGCTCCTAATATTCCTATTATCATATCATTTATCATTGGAATCAAATTTTCATCACTTAGGTATGAATTTATATACTTAGTAATCTCTACTATATTAGTTATTGCATCTAATTTTTTTTCCAATTTTGCATTTCTCTCATTAATAATTTGAATATTACTTTCTGCAAAATTTTGATATGTTTCAAATTCATCTTGTAATTTTAAATACTTTTCTTCATAATATTGACTATTAAAATCAGCATCATATTTACTCATAAAGTCTCACTTTCCCTTAGAATTTAAATTATCAGTTTTAATTACCTAATACCATTCTACACTAAAAATAAAATTCCTTCTACATAAGCAACTGTATATTTATAAAAATACAATTATATAATATGCACATATATAATACTCTCAATCGCTTAATTATAAATAAAGCTTGCTAACAACAATCCTAGCTTTAGTTCACTACTGAATTGTTTAGCAAGCTTATATGTTATAGATTTATTTTTATAATATAATGCTGTTTTTATAAATTATAAAGAAATATTAGCTTTTTTCAATGCTCTTTTTAAACTTATACTCAAAGGTAATCCTATAACTATTCCTGCAACTACTTGTGATATATTACCAGGTATATCCTTTATAGCTATAATGAACGCTTCATTTAAGGTAGCTGTTTTAAGCATAATGAATCTTGCCATAGCTACTCCACTTAAATAATAAGCTCCTATCATAAATATACCTGCAACACAAAACGCAAATAAATTATTCCATGGATTTTCTCCCTTATAATTTTTTCTGTATGCAATGCTTCCTGCTATATACCCCATTACACCCTTTATTACAAAAGTAAATGGTGCCCAATGTCCATACCCAGTTAAAATATCGAATAAAGTCATTCCAATAGCTGATGAAACAGCACCTTTCTTTTTCCCTAATAAAATTGCTGCCAAAAATATCATACTATCTCCTAAATGAACTACTCCCATAAAGGATGGTATATGAAACATAGCTGTAGCTACATATGTTATAGCTGCCATCATACCAACTTGTATAATATAATTTACTCCTGTTGAACTAATTCTTAAATCCTTATGTTTATTTTCCAACATAACCACCCCCATCAAATTTTCCTTTCATTTTTTAATTATATGTAAATATGAACTTATTGCAAATGTATCGATACAACCCATACAATAAAACAATTAATAATTAACTTAAACTTTGTCAATAATAAGTAATATAAAATTCTTGGAGGGTTTATTATGAATTTTCTTAGGTGGTTAGGAGGATTTATCCTTTTATTCTGGCTAATTGGCTTAATACTTAGAATTGGCGGAACTGCAATAAACATTTTACTTATTTTTGCAGCTATAATTTTTGTTTCAGATGCTTTATTTGGCAAAAGAAAATCAATGTAATTTTTAAACTCATGAAGCTCTTGCTTTAGTTTCATGAGTTTAAGTACATTTTGAGAGGAGTGAAGGCTGCTTAGTGTAGCATATATGATGATATTAACTTCGGGAAATACTTACTGGAACTCTATAAGCAAAGGATATAAACGCTATCCTACATTAAATTGTAATCAAGAATGTGATGTTGTAGTTATTGGTGGAGGTATAACTGGTTGTTTAACTGCCTATTATCTTTCTCAATATAATATAAATACAATTTTACTTGAAAAAAATTTAATAGCAAACGGAAGCACAGCAGCTAGCCCCTGTCTTTTAGAATATGCAATAAATACAGAATTGCATAACCTTATAAATCTTTTAGGAAAAGAAACAGCTATTAGAGTTTATAAATTATGTCAAAAGTCTATTGATGATATTGAAAATATACTTTATAACATAAGGCTGCATTGTGATTTTCAAAGAAAAGATAGTATATACTTATGTAGTGATTCTAACAATGAAAACATTATGAAAACTGAATTTGAGCTTAGAAAAGAATTTAATTTTAATGTAGAATATATGGTCAAAAAAGAAATAGAAAATAAATTTTCTTTTTCTTTTCCTTGTGGTATATACTCTAAAAATTGCGGTATACTTGATCCTTTTAAATTTTGTCATGCTCTCTTAAAAGGTTCATCTAAGAAAAATACCAAAATATATGAAAATACCTCTGTTGTAAATTTCGATTACTACTCAAACAATATAAGGATTAATACAAATAATGATTGTCATATTTATTGTAAAAAAATAGTATTTGCTAATAATTTTACAGCTCATAATCTCCTTAAAGATACATCTGTTGTAAAATTAAAGACTATCTATTCTATGGCTACTGAACCTTTAACAACTTATAATGGATGGTATGAAAAATGTTTAATTCGTGAATCTTATGATCCTAATTTTTATATTAGACCTACTGGAGATAATAGAATTTTAGCTTGTGGATTTGCTGATGACTTTAAGTCTAGTAATTACTGTGCAATAAATATAGAAAGAAAAGCTTTTAATATACTAGAAAAATTAAAAAACTTATTTCCTTATATAGATAATCTTAAACCAGATTATTGTTGGTGTGGAACCTTTGGAGAAACTAAAGATAGTCTTCCTTTCATTGGAAAACACCCTAAGTTTCCTCATTGTTACTTCAATTTAGGTTTTAATGAAAATGGAATTTGCTACAGCGTCATAGGAGCACAGATTATAAAAGACCTTATTTTATATAATAATAATCCGGATGCTAATATATTTAGCTTAGACAGAAAAAGCTTAAAATAAAACAAAAATTTAAAGAACCTAAATATAGAATTTTATCTATTTATAGGTTCTTTTTAATGTTTTTTAATTTAGTTTTTAATTATCCATTGTCATCTGTCAAATGGAGGCTGCATTACAACATTCCTATTCTCCACTTTTACCTATATCAGATAGTACAAGACCTTTATTATGATCAAGTGCCCAGCTTATTCCCCAGTCATTTGTGAATAATAATAAGTCGTTATCTTTTAAGTCTTTTACAACCTTTGTATCACTTGTTACACTTAAATTCTCTGGTTTTATTTCTGTACTTTCAATCCATCTAATATTTCTAAAAGGTAATCTTTCAATTTTTATATCAACATTATATTCATTCTTCAATCTATATTCTAAAACTTCAAATTGCAGTACACCAACAACACCTACAATTATTTCTTCTACTCCTATATGAAGTTCTTTAAATACCTGAATAGCACCTTCTTGAGCAATTTGAGTTATTCCCTTTATAAATTGCTTTCTCTTCATAGTATCTACTGTCCTTACTCTTGCAAAATGCTCTGGAGCAAAACTTGGTATTCCTTCAAACTTAAATTTATTAGAAGCAGGACATAATGTATCACCGATTCCAAAAATCCCTGGATCAAATACACCAATAATATCTCCTGCATAAGCTTCTTGAACAATTTCTCTATCTTCTGCTAAGAATTGCTGTGGTTGAGTTAATTTAATTTTTTTACCTTGTTGAACATGATATACATCCATACCTTTAGTAAATTTACCAGAGCAGATTCTCATAAATGCAATTCTATCTCTATGAGCTTTATTCATATTTGCTTGAATCTTAAATACAAATGCTGAAAAATTATCATCATAAACATCTACTTTACCTTTATCAGAATTTCTTGGTAACGGTGGTGGAGTAAGTTTTAAAAATCCTTCTAGAAATGGCTCTACACCAAAGTTAGTTAAAGCACTACCAAAAAATACTGGTGTAAGTTCTCCAAACTTAATTTTTTCTAAATCAAATTCTTCTCCAGCTTCATCTAAAAGCTCTATTTCTTCAAGTAATTTTTCATGTAAATCTTGGCCAATTAATTCTTTTATTTTTTCATCTTCTAAAGAACCTTCTAAAATATTTACTTCACTTTGACCATGGTTTCCACCTTCAAAAACTAATACATGTTTTTTTGCTCTATCATATACTCCTTTAAAATTAGCTCCACAACCTATAGGCCAGTTCATAGGATATGATTTTATTCCAAGTTCAGTTTCTAACTCTTCTAGTAAATCAAATGCATCCTTAGTTTCTCTATCCATCTTATTTACAAAAGTAAAAATAGGTATTTCTCTTAAACTACATACGTGGAATAATTTCCTTGTCTGTGCTTCTACCCCTTTGGCTCCATCAAGAACCATAACAGCACTATCAGCAGCCATTAATGTTCTATATGTATCTTCACTAAAATCTTGGTGTCCTGGAGTATCTAATATATTTATACAATGATTTTCATAATTAAATTGCAAAACTGAAGATGTAACGGAAATTCCTCTCTGCTTTTCTATTTCCATCCAATCTGATACAGCATGCTTTGAAGCTCTTCTAGCTTTAACAGATCCCGCCTCACGAATTGCTCCTCCATATAACAAAAGTTTTTCTGTAAGTGTCGTTTTACCCGCATCTGGGTGAGATATTATAGCAAAAGTTCTTCTTTTCTCTATTTGGTTTATAAAATTCGCCACTTATTTCTCCTCTTTCTCCTATATTTTTTACTTTCCATTATGATTTTAACTTTATTATATATAACTGTCAAACATAAAAAAGGTTTGCTGTAACTGCAAACCTTACGCCTCTTTTTCAATTTGATTCAAGCCAATTATATCCATTATATTTCTAGCTCTTTCTCTTGTTGAGCCTTCTATAACAGTAAAAGGTATGTTCTCTGCAATTAAAAAGTGCTTTATTGCCTCATCAACTTTTTTTGCTATTTCTTCATCCTGCCATCTCACACCATCTTTTAAATATCCAAATTCCCTTGGAACAAAGAATATGTGATCGTATTTAGGAATATCTTTTAACGCTAAACAATATAAATCTTTTAATATTTCAATTTCTTTTTTAGTTCTTTTCTTATCTCCAAGCATAAATCTACCATATATATAAGGAACAAAAGTTGCATAATCTGTTATAGCATAATCAAAGCCATTTAATTTTTCTTCTCTCATCATTTGTCCTAAATATATGCCATATTGTTCTGAAATTGATTCAATCATACCCTTATCACTAAGATAATCTGTAGAATATTCTGCTTCAGCACCTACTGATAATCCCATTATTTTCATATCAACATATAATTGCTGTATAAGTGTAGTTTTACCACAACGTGGTCCACCTAATATCGCTATTCTTATAGGCATATCCTAACCTCCAAAATAAATTCATAACAATCTAAATTATATCAATTTAAATATAATATTTCAACTTAAACTAAAATTATGTTAACACTAAACAATTTCCTTTATTTTTTAATAAAATTTTGTACTATTTGTGTTAAAATATAAACTTGTATAAATACTTATCTAAACTCTTTAGGGACTCTCATGTTCCCACATATTATTTGGATAACTATTTTAAATTAGAAATTGTTACAATTTATTGATTAATGTAGAATTCTATAAACAATTACTAACTATACATAATAATAGAATCGGAGGTATATATATGTACAAATTAATTGCATTAGATATGGATGGAACATTATTAAAAGAAGATAAAAGTATATCTGAGGAAAATTACATAGCCATTAAAAAAGCTAAAGAAAAAGGGGTTAAAGTAGTTTTATCAACTGGAAGACCTCAAAAAGGAATAGAAAAATATTTAAAAGAATTAAATCTTCTTTCTGATGAAGATTATTGTGTAACATATAATGGTTCTGTAATTCAAAATACAGGAACTAATGAAATACTTTATAAGAAATTATTAACTTGTGAAGATGCTCATTACTTATATGACTTAAGTAAAAAACTTGATATAAACATTCATGCCTTAACTACAACTTCATGTATCGCTCCTAAATTAACTAAGTATACTGAACTCGAAGTTACTATGAACGGTATTAATTTTGAAGAAGTAGATTTTGCTACATTAACAGACTCTACACCTATTGTAAAAATCATGTTAATAGACGAACCTGAAAAACTATCCGAAGCAATAGAAAAACTTCCTGAAGAAGTATACGAAAAATATACAGTAGTAAGAAGTGCACCTTTCTTCTTAGAGTTTCTAGATAAAACTGTGAATAAGGGAGCTGGCGTTAAAGCTCTTGCAGAAAGCCTAGGAATAAACCAAAATGAAGTCATTTGCATGGGAGATGCTGGCAACGACCTTCATATGATTAAATATGCAGGATTAGGTGTAGCTATGGGAAATGCTTTTTTAGAAGTAAAAAAAGCTGCTGATTACATTACTTATACTAATGAAGATGATGGTGTAGCTCATGTTATAAATAAATTTATATTAGATAGCCCTAATTTCTTTATAGAAGATGACGAATCAGAAAATGACCAAGCTGTATAATTTTAATTAGTTTCATTACTACTAAGTAATTATAGGAGGGTCAATATGTATAAACTAATAGCAATTGATATGGACGGTACATTATTAAAAGATAATAAAACCATCTCAAAAAAAACTTACGATGCTATTCAAAGTGCTAAATCCAAAGGAGTTAAAGTGGTGTTATCTACAGGACGACCTATTCAAGGAATAGAGCAAAGTTTAAAATATTTAACTTTAACAGGTAATAATGATTATATTGTTGCCTGCAGTGGAAGTGTTGTTCAATGTGTAGGTACTAAAAAGTTTTTATTCCAAGCTAAATTTTTAAAAAAAGATATAAAATATTTATATGATTTATCTAAAGATTTAAATATAACTTTAAATGGAATGACCTCAAATTATCTTTTAACTTCAAAATTAGATTTTACAACTAAAATTGAATCGCACCTTGTTAACCTTCCTATAAAACTTGTAGATTTTAATAACATAAAAGAAAATTTAATAATAAATAGTATGGCTTATATTAATGAAACTCATAATTTTATAAATAAATTAAAATCTTTTTATAACAATATAGATATAAACGACTCAAATTTAGAATTTTTAAATACAGATGATGATTTATTGAGTGATTTAAATAACCTACCTAGTGAATTACGCAATAGATATACTTTATTAAAAACCTCTAACAACTCTTTAGAAATATTAAAAAAAGATGTTAATAAAGGTACTGGAGTTGCAACTATTGCAAAAAAATTAGGTATAAAAAGAAAAGAGATTATTTGCATAGGAGATTCTGGAAACGATATTCATATGATAGAATTTGCTGGTCTTGGAGTTGCTATGGGAAATGCCTTTCCCGAAGTAAAGGAAATAGCAAATTATATAACTCTCACTAATGAAGAAGATGGAGTTGCACATGTTATAAATAAATTTATATTAAAAAAATAGAAAAACTGTATAACTCCATAAAATAAAAGTACAAAATAAGTTGATAAAAACTTATTTTGTACTTTTATTTTATTACTAATTATTTATTTTTTAGGTATAAATCCCATTTTCTTTTGTACCTTTCTAAGTGTCTTATTAGCAACATAATTTGCCTTTTCAGTACCATTTTTATAGATACTTTCAAGGTAAGTTTTATCTGAAAGTAATTCCTTAACTTTCTTTTGAATTGGTTCTAATTCTGAAACTATAGCTTCAGCAACATCTTTTTTAAATTGAGCATATCCTTGACCTTCATATTCTTTTTCAATATCTTCTGGAGTTTTTCCTGTAATTACACTTAAAATAGTAATTAAATTTTTAACCCCTAGTTGCTCATCTGAATATTTAACAACACCAATACTATCTGTAACAGCTCTGCTTATTTTTTTTCTAATAACTTCTGGTGGATCCATTATAAGAATATAAGAGTTAGCATTGTCAGATGACTTAGACATCTTTTTAGTAGGCTCTTGTAAATCCATAATCTTAGCTCCTGCTTTTGGTATATAAGGATCTGGAATCTTAAACGTAGGACTATATGCATTATTAAATCTTTCTGCTATATCACGAGATAATTCTAGATGCTGTTTTTGGTCTACTCCAACTGGTACTAAATCAGTTTGATATAATAAAATATCTGCAGCCATTAGTACTGGGTAATTAAAAAGACCTGCTGCAATATTATTGCCATATCTTTGTGACTTATCTTTATATTGAGTCATCCTACTTAATTCACCCATATATGTATTACAATTTAAAAGCCATCCTAATTCACTATGTGCTGGTACATGGGATTGTATGAACAATGTATTTTTTTCTGGATCAATTCCTGCCGCAATATATATTGATAGCACTTCTAGAGTTCTTCTTCTTAAATCTTTAGGTACTTGTCTTACCGTTATTGCATGTAAATCAACTATACAAAAATAACAATCATATTCATCTTGAAGCTTAACCCAATTTTTTAGAGCTCCTAAGTAATTTCCTATAGTAAGCTCTCCCGATGGTTGTATTCCACTAAAAATGACCTTTTTTGCTTCTTGTTGTTCCATTTGGTATCCCTCCAGTTTAATTTTATAATATGTAAAATTTTATAATTATAAAAATTTTTAATAAATAAAAAGCCCTACACAACATTTTTTGTTATATAGGGCGTATTATACACGCGGTACCACCTAATTTCGAAAAGCTAAAACTTTTCCTTCTTTCAGATACACTATGATATCCTGCCTTTATAACGTAAGGCTAACGTCTCAAACTACTTAATTTTCATTTTGAATCTCCAAGACCCATTCAGCTTAAGCATAATTATTGCAATCTCACCATCTACAACTCTCTTTAAATCTGTTTTTAAGCTTACTTACTTCTCTTCATAGATTTTGATTCTTACTTTTTTTATATGATATTCTTATTATAAGTTTTTGTCAAGTCTTCATTACTTTTATTTTTGCTCTAATTTTCAAATTTATTTCATTAATTATTTTCTTTTTTAGTGGAATACTAATTTTTGAAGAGATGAATTGAGAAAGGGGTTTAATAATTATGCCTAAGAATAAAAAAAGAAATGTACAAGAAACTATGCAAAATAATACATCATATGGTCCTCATGAAAGAGGCTTTTTTGAAGAAAAACCTAAAACTATAAAAGCTCATTCAGCAGTTGATTACACAGAACTTCCAGACCCTGTACGAGACCCTATAGTCTCAAATGACATATCAAACGCTGAATTTGACTATACCTATAATGGTGGTGACGATATTTAAAAATTTAAATAAGGAACTCTATTATTCCATGGAGTTCCTTTGTTAAAGTTATAATTTTTTTATCCATATATTCATATCTTCTAATTGTCCACATATATGACAGTGATTTATAAGACGTCCACCATACTCATATCCATGCTTTGAAAATACAATATTCATACCAGGAGAAATAGCTCTAGCCATACTATATAAAACCTTATAGTTTGTTTTTTTAAGCGCTTCCTCGAGTTCGTATATAAGTCTTCCCATAAGTCCCTCACCTCTATACTGCTTTAGTGTTGCACAATCAGTCATTTCTGCATTTAAATATCTTGAGTCCATGTCAGCAGAAGCAGAACTAATAATTTTATCATCCCAAAGTATTAGTTTAAATAATACATCATTATTAATTGCTGATTTAATAAACTTCTCATCATGTAGGGGTGTAGGATATGTTTCAAAAACTTCATTATATAATTGTGTCATTTTAAATACATCATCTTCTTCAGCTGTTTTTATAGTAAATTTTTTATCCATAGGATAGTAATACTTTTCATCTATATATTCTCTTGCTTTGATTAATATTTCTTCCTCTTCTGGAATGCTAATACTCATTTTTCTTTTAGTTGTTAAAAACTTAGAAAGAAAATATCCAGATTTTCCATTTAAAAAATTATCAATTTTTGCTTCCATAATAAAACCTTGTTCTTTAAACTTTTCTATATCTTCCTCAAGAGAAATATAAAAAATTTTAGCAAGTTCATGTTCCTCAATCAATGGCTTTAACTTTTGTAACAATTCTTTTAAGTCTCCAGTCAATTGAAGAATTTTTATTCTTTTATTAAAAGTATCAACTTTTATTTTTGCATTACCACTATTAAGTGAAATCATTTCAGTTGTAGGTGTATCTAGTATCATAAAATCACCTCTCAATTTGCTAAATATATTCTTATTTTATATGTTTTAAATGATTACTCTTGTAACAATATTTAAGCAGACATGAAAGATTGATTTTAATATATGCTTTTTTTAATCAACTTTTCATGCCGCTAATTTATTTACAACACTATTCTATACTTTACCAACAAGTGCCATCTCAGGTTGAAGAAGAACTTCTACGTGGTGAACTCCTGATCCCATGTATGGAATTATATTATCTTCTAATACCTTGCCATCCATTTTTACTTTATTTTTTTCACCTTTAGTAACTTTTATAATATACTTACATTCTCCCCTATTATACTCAATTTCAAATTCTCTCCAATCTTTTGGAACAGTAGGCTCTACAACAAAACCTTTTTCTCCTCTGAATTTAAGTCCAAGAATTCCTTCAATAGCTACTCTATACATCCATCCAGATGTACCTGTATACCAACTCCAACCTCCTCTTCCTATATGAGGTTCTCTACCATATACATCCGCAGTCATTACATAAGGTTCTGCTTTAAATCTTTCACATTCATAATAAGATTTTGTATGATTTATAGGATTTAGCATATTGTAAATTTTCCAAGCTTTATCTCCATAACCAAGTCTTGTCATTGCAAGAACCACCCAAGTTGCTGCATGAGTATACTGTCCTCCATTCTCACGTACCCCAGGAACATATCCTTTTATATAACCTGGTTCTTCTCTACCACTTTCAAAAGGAGGTGTAAGTAGGAATACCATTCCTATATCCTCTTTAATAAGATACTTTTCTAAAGCATTCATAGCTTCTTTAATACGAGTCTTATCTCCTGCATTTGAAATCACAGCCCAAGATTGTGATAAGGAATCTATCTGACACTCATCATTTTCGATAGAACCAAGTGGAGTTCCATCATCAAAATATGCTCTTCTGTACCAATTTCCATCCCAAGCATTTTTCTCTAAATTTTCCTTTATAAAATCTTTCATTTCATCATATCTTTGTGTTCTATATTCATCGCCTCTTACTTTACATATCTCTTTAAAATTATCTAGTATACTGTATAGGAACCATCCAAGCCATACGCTTTCACCTTTTCCTTTATTTCCCACTTCGCTCATTCCATCGTTCCAATCTCCTGAACCCATAAGAGGTATATTATGAGGTCCAAATCTTAAACCTCTTTCTATGGCTTTTATACAGTGTTCATAAATAGATCCTTTTTGTTCTGAGCGTTTAGATATAGTATATCTTTCGTCCTCACCCTCGTCTAATGGTCTATCTTCTAAATAATATGCTTCCTCATCAAGTACACTATAGTCTCCAGTTCTATTTATATAATCTGCTGTTACATATGGAAGCCATAATAAATCATCAGAGAATCTAGTTCTTATACCACTATCAACTCCCGGATGCCACCAATGCTGTACATCACCTTCTAAGAATTGTCTAGAAGCACTATAAATTATATGATCTCTAGCCATCTTAGGATCAACATATGCTGCAGCCATCACATCTTGAAGCTGATCTCTAAATCCATAAGCTCCTCCTGATTGATAAAATGCACTTCTAGCCCAAATTCTACATACTATAGTTTGATATAATAACCATCCATTTAACATTATATCCATTGTTTTATCAGGAGTTTTTACCTTAATTGTATGAAGTAATTGTTTCCAATAATTTTTAACATTATCTAATTCTTCTTCTGCCCTTTTTTTATTTTCATATTTTTTAATTACTCTCTCTACAGCTTCTATACTCTCATCTTCTCCAAGCATAATTAAGAGAGACTTTTCTTTTCCCGCTTTAATACTAAATTTTACATTTTCACAAAGACAAGGATCATAACCTCCTCCTACTGAGTTAGAAAGTCTAATTCTTTTTAAAGCTTCTGGTTTCTCTATACTTTTTCCTCTTCCTATAAATTCTTTTCTATTTCCAGTAAAACTTTCTTGTTCTCCTCCTACAACCTTTAAATAAGCATGTAGATTTCCAAAGTTTTCACTATATGGATTCTGAGCTGAAATATATTTTTTCTTACTATTTAAAGAAGTGGCTATATGAGTAGCTGTATGTTGTGGTACAACCCCTAAAACAGTCTGTGCAAAATAAGTTAAAGACATCTTTCTATCTTCTTTAGAATTATTTTTCAAAATAATTTTACACAATTTAACATTGTCTTCTTTAGGTACAAACATTGTCATTTCTCCAATTATTCCATATGCCTCATGCTTAAAATTGGAATATCCAAAACCATGCTCTATAATATACTCTCCACTATCTCTAATAGGTTTTGGTGTAATACTCCATACATCTCCAGTTTCTTCATCTCTTAAATAAGCAACTTCTGAAGGCGTATCACTTACCCAATCATTTGACCAAGTTGTTATCTTATTTTCTCTACTATTCTTATACCATGTATAAGCTGATCCACTTTCTGAAACATGAAATCCAAAATTCCTATTTGCAATAACATTTATCCATGGCGCAGGAGTATTTCTTCCATCCTTTAAATGAATAACATATTGATCATTTTCTAAATCAAAACCTCCTATGTTATTAAAATAATGAAGTTTATTTACATTAAAATTATAAGGTTTGTATACGTGTTTCTTATTAACAACAGGCAGAAGTTCCATATTTTTTTTCTGTTTTTTCTCTGTTTTAATCTGACTTACAACAAGACCTTTATCTCCTTCTATAACTATTCTGGCAATAGCCATCAATAAATCAATATCTTCCTTTTCAATAGTGGCCTTATTATTTAAAAATACTCCTCCTGACTTGTTTTGTTTGTCTCTCGCATGACTTGTTGCAATTAAATCTCTAATAGAATCTTGAAGCGGCTGTGTATATGCTGTTTCCTGTAAATTTAATATTATAAGATCAACCTTCAATCCTTTTGTACTCCAATATTCATGAGCATTCAGCATTTGTCTTACTACATCTTTGTGTTTTTCTTCTTTTATAGTTACAAGAACAATAGGTGTATCTCCTGATATACCATATTTCCATAAAGATGGCTGACTTTTTTCCACAGTTTTTATATATTCTGAACGCTTCTCATACAATGGACTTAAATATAGTATCTTAGAAGCCATCGATTGATAAAGATTAGCCTGTGGTGCTTTTATACCTAAATACTTCATTTCAACTATATTTTGTGTCCAAGCAAGTTCAAATACTCTATTAATATTATTAAACTCACTGTACTTTTTAGCAAGCTCAACAGCGTTTTCTTTTGAATCAGCAACTGCTGTTGTATAAGCAAGTATACAAGTATCTCCTGGTTCTATTCTTACTCTCTTTCTTATACTTATTATAGGATCCAGTACAGCTCCTACAGTATTTTGAAGAGGAGTATCTCCTTCCATAGCACTAGGAAATGTTAAATTTTTTCCTCTCCCTATAAAGTTAACTCTACTAGTTTCATATTGTACAGTTCCTACAGAATTTCCATCTAAAGCAATAGTTTGAACAACAAAAGGTTTTTTCTTTCCTTTTGCTCTTGGTCTTCTATTAGCAATAATACACTCAGGATTTTGAATAAACTCTGTTCTTATAAAAAGATTGCTAAAAGCAGGATGTACTACATCTGAATTTAAAGGAGCTAACGTCACTTCGCAATAACTGGTTATTTCTATATTTTTAGCTTCATTTCCATGATTAGTAATAGAAATTCTCCTTACTTCTGCATCATCTTCATTAGATACTGCAATCTCAGTATAGGTCGCAATATCATTATCCTCTCTTTTGAACTCAGCTTTATCTAAAGAAAAGATAACCTCATACTTATTACCTTCATTTTTACAAGGTTCATAAGCTGCACTCCAATATTTATTACTCTTAACATCCTTTATATAGAAGAACATTCCACTTGCGTCTAAAGTTACATCTTCCTTCCATCTATAAACTGTCATATCATCTTTTTTACCATATCCACTTCCACTATTAGAAATCATTAATGAATAACTTCCATTAGATAATAACTGTGTATGAGGAGTTTCTGTAATAGCTGTATTGTATTTTCTAGCTATTACATTTTGTCTATCATAAGTTACATCTGAAACTTCAAATCTCTGTTCTCTTTCATAAATAATCCTATTTGGAATTTTTTCTTGAAGTAATAATTCTGTTGCCTTTACCTTTGGAATATTATGAAATCGTCTTTGAAGGATATTATCTTTTAATACATTATCTAAAGCCATTAAGCTCATTCCTTCATGATGAACCATAAAACATTTTACTATACAATTTTTATTCCCCTTTGGTATTCTATCTTTTGTATAATCTACAGCTTCATAGAAACCATATCTTCCCTCTAATCCTTCAGCTATAAGTCTTTCCATATTTCTTATAGAACCTGGTGTATCTACTTGAAGTGCCATAACAGTAGAATATGGTGAAATAACAAGTTCATTGCTAAGTCCTCTTTTTAAGCCTATACCAGGTACGCCAAAAGCTTTATATTGATAGTTCCTACTTACATCAAAGCTTCTAAAAGCTGATTCTGATATTCCCCACGGTGCTTTTTTTCCTCTACAATATCCTTTTTGTCCTTCTACAACAGCTTTATAAGTGGCATTTAAAAGTGTATCTGGATAAGATTTCATAATTAATAGAGGCATTAAATATTCAAACATAGTTCCACTCCATGAAACTAACCCTTTACGTTTTCCCATTATTGTCATAGCTCTTCCAAGCTTAAACCAATGTTTTTGATCTACATCTCCTTTTGCAATAGCCATAAAACTTGCTTGCCTTGCTTCTGAAGCTAATAAATCATAGTAACTCTTTCCTAAGCTATCCTTCTCAATATCATAACCAATAGCAAATAAGCCTCTCTTTTTATCATAAAGCATTGTAAAGTCTGTATCTCTAGCAATACGGTTAACCATATCTTTAAGTTTATCTATTTTTACCAATACTTTTTCAATCTCTACTTTACTATTTTTTAATAATTGACCCAAATCTTTATCAAACTTCTTACATTCTTTAGCTATATTATCTAATTCTTTATTAAAACAATTTAATGGATTCTTTAAAGCTAAAGTATTTAATTTATCATATACTTCTCCTATTTCTTCTTTTTTTTCATTTACCAAGTCTATCCATGGTAAAATTCTCTGCATCTCACCCAAAGCTTTAGCTACAGTATTCTTTACTTTGTTATTCCAATAAAGTTCTGTATCATTTTTAGATTTTTCTATATCAATAGCTTTACTCCAAATATCAGAAAGTATTTTCTTCCAAGATACTATATCTAAATTATTATTTTTAATTTTATTTATTATATCTGCATAGGTATTTTTTAACCCTAATTCTTTTTCTAATTCCTCATCAGCCAAAGAAAGAGTATCACATATACCATTCATCATGTTACTATTTATAGATGAATTGCTTTTATATTCTTCTAAGTTTTCTGCTATAACCCATAAATAACCAACTAAATTCCCACTATCAACTGTTGAAATATATTTAGGATTAAGTGGACTCATAGTTTCAGTATTATACCAGTTATAAAAATGTCCTTTGTATTTCTTTAGTTTTTCCATACTATCCATGATATTACTTATTCTTTCTAAATTTTCTTCAAGTCCTATATATCCTAAATCATAAGCTACCAAATTAGAAGTTAATCCCATAGCAATATTAGTAGGAGATGTTCTTGATGCAATACCATTAGGTGGATTCTCTTGATAGTTATCTGGAGCTAACCAATTATCCTTTTCATTAACAAAATCCTCAAAATATGCCCAAGTCTTTCTACTTATTCTTCTTAGTATTTTTTCTTGACGGTCTGTTAATTGAACTTCTTTATCCTTAATATCTTTACTTACATAATAAGCTATATAAGGACTTATAAACCATAAAGTACAAGATGGAATCATAAATAATCCAGAACTTATAGATTTTAAAAATGCTATTGTAAGTATACCTGCTGAAATTAAACTTCCAGTCCACATAGATGCTATATAATCCTTTAATTTTTTTCCTGATTTTGCTTCCACATCAGCAGCAGTCTGCCATTCTAAAAGATTTTTTTTGCTTATGACTAGTCTATAGAGAGTTCTAACTATTGCATCTACCATTAAGTATGCTGTATAAGGTAAAAAACAAAATATTAAAAATACTTGTTCAATAGCAGTTTTTCCACTGTTAATTTTTCCTGATAAACTAATTCCACGAATTGGTGAAACAACAGTTTCACTTACATCAAAAAGTAGTGGACTTATTAAAGCTAAAATTGCTGCAATTATCCATTTATCAGTTCCATCTGGTAAAAAGTTAAAGGACAAAGCAAACAAAATCATGATTGAAGGTGAAAGTAAGCTTCTTCTTAAATTATCAAGCATTTTGAACCTAGACAACGGTCTTAAAGATTTTTTATTTTTAAACCAAGGAAGTAATTGCCAATCTCCTCTAACCCATCTATGAAGCCTTTTAGTACTAGCATTGTAGTAAGCAGGATATCCATCTATTAACTCTAAATCAGTAATCAAAGCACATCTAGAATATTCTCCTTCTAATAAATCATGACTTAGTATTGAGTTTTCAGGAATTTCTCCCTTTAACATATAATTAAAAGTATCAATATCATATATTCCTTTTCCTGTAAAAATACCTTCTCCAAACAAATCTTGATATACATCTGATACAGCAGTAGTATATGTATCTATACCTGTTTCTCCGGAAAATATTCTTGAAAACCATGTTTTATTTGCACTAATAGTACTTACTCCTACTCTTGGCTGCATTATTCCATATCCTCTAAAAACACGTTTTCTATCTTTTTCAATATGAGGTATATTCAAAATATGTGCCATTGCTCCTACTAACTTCTTTGCTGTATCTCTAGGAAGTTGTGTATCACTATCTAATGTAACAATATATTTTGCCTTTTTAAGTTCACTGATATTTCCACTTATCACATCATAACTTGTTTTTTTACTTCCTCTGATTAGGTCATTAAATTCCATAAGCTTTCCACGTTTTCTTTCCCATCCAAGCCATTTTCCCTCTTTTTCATTGTACTTCCTATATCTACTTAAAAAATAAAAAATATCTTCTCTACCTTTAGAATATTTTTCATTCAACTTCTTTATCTCTTGTAAAGCCACTTCAACTATTTCTTTATCTTCTTTTTCTTCTTTTTTGCTGCTATCCTTAAAATCACTTAAGAGAGCAAAGTATAAATTTCTATCGCAATTAGCTAAAAAATATACTTCCATATTATTCACTAATTCATGTACCTTTTTAACATTATTTATAATAGTAGGAATTACAACTATGGTTTTATTTTGTTCTCCCATTCCTTCTCTAAGCTCTAACTTAGGAATAAATCTTGGAGTAGTTAAGTGATTAACACTCCAATTTAATATAGATATTACAATTTCACTACATGGAATTACTAAAACCACACCTGCTATAATATATTTCCATAGCACTCTTTCAAAATCATTAATATAACTTAGTGATATAAATATCCCCATAGTTATTGCTGTAAATAAAATTATTGTTCCAATATAATATCCAACAGCATGTTTTTTAATATTATTCCTAATTTTATTTATGCCCTTATTTTTAAATCCAGCTTTTGTTTTTAAACATTCTAAGCCTTTATCAAGAATATAATATCCTACATGCTTTTCATATTCTTTTCCTTGTATTTCCTCTGCATCAACTGCACATTCAATAGCTTTTTTGGCTATAAAGGACTCTGGCTTTCTTGTTCTTTTAGAAAGCTTTTCTACCATATGCCTATAATAATCTCTAGATTCAAAATCCATCTTTTCATAAATTTGAGCTGGATCTTTTATTAAGATATTTTCTACAAAACTAAGTCTCTCAAAACTCTGTCTCCAATTTAACGCCTCTACCGCTCTAATTGAACTAATGGAATTTCCCATTGCAAACTGGTAATCAGCCTGTTTATGATGTTCCAAACTTATTACTTTTTCTGAATTAGTCTCTTGTACTTCTAACTTTTCATCTATCCATTTATATACAGCTTCCACATCAATTCCATTATCTCTTAGAACCTTTAAAAGCCTTTCAGTAAAATGAGAGGTAAACATTATATCTTCATTAGCTATCTTTTCTAATTCCTCTTCTATTCTTTTATCAGCTAAAGCATCAATTAATCTATCGGATATTACATCAGCTCTTCTTTTTTCTTTTTGAGCAAAAACTATATTTTCCGTAATCTTACTTATATTTTGTATTAAAGCTATTCTAAGCATTATAGGTAGAGCCCAAATTTCTCCAGTTGTAAGAACAGTATTCGTCTGATATGATTTTACAAATCTTTCTATAGTCTCCTCATCTATTCTTCCATCAGTATGAGATACTAATTCAACAGCAATATGGTATATTCGCGGATATCCCATCATTATTCCTTTATCAATTATAGGTAAATTTTTATAATATTTTTCTGGCATGCTATACTTTATATGTTTATATTCTTTTTCTATTAGATATAAATTATCCAAAAGCCACTCTGCTGCTGGAACAACTTCCTTTTTCTCCCTTACGTCTTTGTCAATATATTCATATCCATTTATTATTGTATTGTAGCTTTTATCCAAATTTCTTATGAGTTTTCTTTTAGAATTAGTGTTTTTTGTACTTGAATAGTGATTAGCTATTTCAACAGCATGCTTTTCTAAATCTTCTCTATTCACATCTATTACAGGCATATCTTCTAAAATATTTTTTTCTCTTTCATTATCCCTTTTAAAAATTATGTAAATTGCTGCTACCACTATAAGTATAAGCCCTATTATATAAGCTATATAATTCATTTCAGCCACCCCTTCATTATGTTTATCTCATTTATTGATTAAAAATTTATGCTTGATTATTGTTCCCAAAAATATATAATCTTAAACAAAAAATAAACAAAGGACATATACTGTTCTCTTTCAGCATATATCCTTTATTTAAAATATATATTTTATTAAATTTGACTGTCAATTTATTTAAATTTTAAAGATGCACTTCATTTAATATTAAGTCTTCATAAGATTGGCGTCTACAAATAACTTTAGCCTCTCCATTTTTAACTAAAATTACTGCTGCTCTTGGTATCTTATTATAATTACTAGCCATAGAATATCCATAAGCTCCAGTAGTTAAGACAGCAAGAATATCTCCACTTTTAGCCTTTGGTATCTCTACATTATTTAGTAATATATCTCCTGATTCACAACATTTACCTGATACAGTGACTTTTTCCTTACAAGAAGTACTCGTTCTATTTGCTATTACGCATTCATATTGTGCATTATACAATGCAGGTCTAATATTATCAGTCATTCCACCATCTACTGCTACATATTTTCTAACCTCTGGAATTTCTTTTATAGACCCTACAGTATATAAAGTTATTCCTGCATTACCAACAATAGACCTTCCTGGTTCTATTGTAAGCATTGGTAATTTTATATTAAATTCCTCTGCTTTTTTATTTGCTTCTTCAAGTATAGCTTCACAAAAGTTTTCTGGTTCACAAGGGTCATCCCCCTCTTCGTAATAAATTCCAAAACCCCCACCTAAATCCAATTCCTTTATTTCATAACCTAATTCTTCCTTAATATCTTTAATCAATGCCATCATTATATTCACTTCATCACGATAAGGTTGAATATCAAAAATTTGTGAACCTATATGACAATGAAATCCCATAAGTTCAATATTCGAAAGCGAATTTGCTTTTTGTACTGCTCTCATTGTCTCATTTTCCAACAATGTAAAACCAAATTTAGAATCTATTTGTCCAGTTTTAATATACTCATGAGTGTGTGCCTCTATTCCTGGTGTTATTCTTAAAAGAATTTTTTGAGTTTTATTATATTTTCTAGCTATCTCATCTATCTTTTCTATTTCATAAAAGTTATCTGCAACAAATCTTCCAACTCCCAATTTAATACCCATTTCTATTTCTGCAGGAGTTTTATTGTTTCCATGAAAATATATTTTTTCCATAGGAAAATTACTTTTATGAGCTGTATATAATTCTCCTCCTGAAACTACATCTAAGCACAATCCTTCTTCAGCTATAATTTGACACATAGCTATAGTTAAAAATGCCTTTCCAGCATAAGCTACTCTATTAATTCCCGCTTTTGCCTTAAAACTTTCGTAATACCTTCTACAGTTTTCACGAATAAGTTCTTCATCCATTACATATAAAGGAGTTCCAAATTCCTTTGCTAACTTAATAGTACTCATTCCACCTATATATAATTGATCATTTTTTGTCTCCATACTTCCAAATAATTTCATTTTATAGCCCCCATTTTAAAAATATTTAAAGATAAAATTCTTTTGCTGCAATTTCTATTGCCTTTGTCTTATCCTGCTGACTTATTGCACAAGTAATTCTGATTTCTGATGTTGTAATCATTTTTACTTCTATATCATTTTCACTAAATACCCTAAACATTTTAGCCGCCACCCCTGATGTATTTTTCATACCTATTCCTACTACAGAAAATTTAGTTACATCATCATCAATTGATATATTTTGCATTTTGGAAAAATTCTTAATAATCTCCATACACTCTTTCTGTTCATCTCTTGGAATAGTAAAAGATACATTCACTTTACCATTTATAGGTGCTGTTTGGCTTATCATATCTATATTTATTTTTTTACTTCCTACAGATTCAAATAAGTTAGAAAGTATATTTATATTTGCATCTATATCTCTTAAAGTTACAGCAATATCATCATCACTTGTTGCAAGTCCAGTTATCGGTTTGCTCTCTAAATTCATCTTATTTACCCCCTTGATAATTGTTCCTTTAATATCACTATTACTTAACCCCACATATATTGGTATTTCATATTTTTGTGCAAGCTCAATTGATCTTGAATGCATAACTTGCGCACCTAAACTTGATAATTCCAGCATCTCCTCATAATCAATAAAATCTAATTTTTTTGCATTTTTATATTTTCTAGGATCTACACTATAAATTCCATCTACATCAGTATATATCTCACATATACCTTTAAGTTTAACAGCAAGAGCAACTGCTGAAGTATCTGATCCACCTCTTCCTAAAGTTGTAATATCCCCTTTTTCATTAATTCCTTGGAAACCTGCTACTATTACAACCTTTCCTTCTTTAATACTCTCTACAATTTTAGTAGAATCTATATCATCTATTAAGCATTTTCCATATTGTCCTTTTGTTTTAATACCTACTTGATAAGCTGTATAACTTACTGAATCATATCCTAACTCCTTAATTGCCATAGATAATAGAGCACATGACATCATTTCTCCTGTAGACAAAAGAACATCTAATTCTCTTTTATCTGGATTATTTGAAATCCCCTTAGCTAAGGTAATTAAATCATCTGTAGTATCCCCCATCGCAGATACTACAACTACAAGATCATCCCCCTGTTTTTTTCTTTTAATTAAAGTTTTTGCAATATTCTTAATTTTTTCCGTAGAAGAAACAGAACTTCCTCCGTATTTTTGTACTACAATACTCATGTACTAAGCCCCCTGATTTATAGTTGATATATGACAAATGTCAATAGTATTAGCCCCTTTTAAATATTTGTATAAATAATAAAAAAAAATAATTGCAGCAAGGAACACTCCCGCTGCAATTATAAATAATATCCGCAACTCAGTGTACCTTGTAGCTCTTCACGTAAATGCTTACGTGACAGCCCTGCACATATTTTGTGCAAAGCCAGAAAATAAATTTACCAATTTATTTTCTTCGGCCGTAATTCCTTTCTTCACTCATCAAAGCTTGCCAGCTCCGAATAAATACTCTTAATTACAGCACCTCTACCCTAGGCAACTAATTCTTTTATTAAATTGTACTTAGTTTATCATAAGATTTTAAATAGTGCAACACTTTATTTGAAATAATTTAGAGTTATATTATATATTTTATTCATCCCTAATACAATTGTTGATGCATAAATAAAAATATTTATAACAATATAGTTAAGATTAACACCAATAAACAATATACTATATTATATATAAATATATAATTAACACTTTATGATAATTTTCAACTGGTTTCTAGCTACTTTTAAAAAGATAGGAGTGTTTAAATGAATAACAGAGAAGAAATGCTTAATAATGCTAAAGTAAGCAGTGTTCTTTTTAAATTAGCTCTACCCGCTACAATAGCAATGTTTGTAAATGCATTATATAATATTGTGGATACCATTTTTATAGGTAGAGGAATTGGAACTCTTGGCATTGGCGGAGTTGCAATACAACTTCCAATACAAATGATAATCCTATCTTGTTCCCTTCTTATTGGAGTTGGTGCTGGCTCTATGATATCTAGAAATCTTGGAAAAAAAGATATGGAAATAGTAAACTATATTGCAGGAAACTCATTTCTATGTATAGGAATCATTGGAATTATCTTTTCTACTTTGGGATATATATTTACTACGCCTATAATAAAACTCTTTGGTGCTACGGAAAATATACTTCCTTATGCAAGAGATTATACAAAGATAATATTTATAGGCAGCTTATATTTTCCCTTTTGTGTTTCTACAAATAATTTAATTAGAGCGGAAGGAAATTCAAAAGATGCTATGATATCAATGATTATAGGTTTTGTACTAAATATAATACTAGATTATATTTTTATCTTTATATTTTATATGGGAATCAAAGGCGCTGCCCTAGCAACTATTCTCTCAAAACTAGGTTCATTTCTATATATAATTAACTACTTACACAGCAATAAAACCTCTATAACAATAAAAACTAAATATTTTATTCCTCAAAAAAATATTATAAAAGAAATTCTTTCTGTAGGCTTTTCAGCTTTTGCAGTTCAAATATCTGGAAGTATTGTTGCCATTCTATTAAATAATTCCCTAGCATATTATGGTGGTGATTTATCAATTGCAATTTACGGTATAATTCATAAAGTAACCCTATTTTTATTCATGCCTTTAAATGGTATGATTCAAGGTATGCAGCCTATAGTTGGATATAATTACGGTTGCAATAATATGTCTAGAGTTAAAGAAGCAATAAAACTTACCATTATTTTTTCAACTTTAATTACTATCATAGGAGTACTTATTGGCGAACTATTTCCTTCTCAAATTATAGGCTTATTTAATAGAGATAAAGCTTTATTATCAAAGGGAATATCTGCTTTAAGAATTGTTATTGTAATGACTCCTGTTATTGGAATTCAAATGACTTGCTTAGGACTTTCTCAAGCCTTAGGTAAAGCTTTGACTTCTTTTATTCTTTCAATACTAAGACAAGTAATATTGTTTATTCCATTTGTTCTGTTCTTGCCTAATATTCATAATCTTGGAGTTTTAGGAATTTGGTTTTCCTTTCCTATAGCTGATTTACTTTCAATTCTTATTACAATACCAATTTCTAAAAGGCAACTTAAAAAAATGTCTTTTAAAAATAAAACTCTCTAAAATTTTTTCTGTCTGTATTCTTTAAAAAGTATTTTTTTATGATTCTTCTTACTATTCTTTTAAAATCTATACTCCATATAATAAAAATATTTTGTCGTCCTCTGTATGAATTTTTTATATTTTTATGATTAAACTTAAAAGATTTACATTGTTTATTGTTGGTAATAGATGATTTTGTGTACCCATTTTTTATTTCTTCTAAATCTATATCGTTCAACCTATTTTCTTGTAACATTTGCTTTTTGAATTTATTATGTCTTTTTTCATCAGATAAGCTTGAGCAGCCCCCTAATATAACTGATAATATTAAAAGCAATATCAATATTTTCTTATTCATAGTGCTCCCCCAATAATACTTTAATCTAATATACAGTATACATTGCCTAAATAACTAAATTGTTACAAGACAATTACAAATTTAAATACTAAAAAATATCAGTAACCAAATTTTGTATTTTCCATATACTACTATTGTGTGAAAATAATTTGTAGAGGTGTAAAATTTATATGCATACTTATTCTTGTATGAAATCAATGGATTCTATGACTAGCATGTATTCAATGAGTTGTATGAAATCTATGCAGCCTATGCAACCTATGCAGTCTATGTGCTCTATGCAACCTATGCAACCTATGCAGTCTATGCAATGTATGCAGTCAATGCAATCAATGCAGTCTATGCAATGCATGCAATCAATGCAATCAATGCAATCAATGCAGTCTATGAAACCTATGGATTCTATGTCTTGCATGCAATGCATGACTCCTATGGATATGAAAGAAGAGGAAGACGAGGATTAAATTATTAATATAATAAAAAATGTGAGTCAAAATATTCTTTTTGACTCACATTTTTTATTATAGATTTAATTGTCTTTTTATATCTTGCTGATTTATTTTATTTAAAGCATAGCTATCCTTCAAAGTCTTATATACTTTTTCAACGGTATGATATGAACATGATCCTTTAACATCACATTTTTTACAATTCCAACATTTTAATTGTCCATAACGTCTAAAAATTTCTTTTTCATTTCCAAACAGGTTTATTACTTCTTTAATCATAATTGTAGGATAAAATTTACTTAAAACTGTTATAGTATCCATTTTATCTAAATTATCCATACGAGTTCCTATATAGTCCCTAACGCATTTATAATAAGTCATTATTCCTTTATTATAAGAATTAATTTTAACATAATTCAGATATCTATCAAATTGATTATACGCCTTATCAAATTTACCTATTTTATAATATAAAGCTGTGATAAACAAATCAATATTTACATAGTACCAAGGAAATACATTCTTTGCAGGAAGACTTAATAAACCTACTATAGAAGCTTCATGATTATAATCTATACTACTAAAATAATTAATCATTTCCTCTAATTCTTTATTGGACACATTATCTAAATTTCTTATATATCTCTTCATCTTATTATACTCAGAATACTTATCAATAGGCTTTACATCATCAATTTTTTCAATTTCACTAAATCCTGGAACAATTACATGATAGCTAGAAAAGCCTAAATATGATACATCTCTAACCAAAACTTCATACCCTTTTTTTTCTAATAATTTAATTAAATAATCTAATATTTCTTTATTACTCTGTCCTTTAATCCTTGCAAATCCATTAAATTCATAGCTGAAATTCTCACTAAACAATTCACTAGGATAAAAACCTGAACCATTTGCAAGTATACTTATCAAATTTTGTTCTTCATCCTTAATTTTCTTTTTATAAGAAAAGTCCTTTACTCCCATCATATTTTTAATATCTTGACCCTGAAGAAGTTCAGTTAAAGTTCTTTCTATAGCAATTTCAAATATTGGATGAGAACCAAATTTTACAAAATAGGTTTGATCATCTTTATTTAGGAAAATTACTCCTATAACTGGATAGTCTTCTCCCAAAGAACAATCTTTAACTATAACCTTAAAATTACCACTTGATTCTATTTTGTTTATCATATCATATATTCCAGGAAATTTTTGTATATATTTAGTAGGTATCGTAGGTGGAGTAATTTTATCTTTTACAATTGCCTTATTTACAACTCTTTCAAAAATTTCTGATAATCCTTGAACTAGTGCCTCTTCCACACTATTGCCAGCGCACATTCCATTAGACATATACATCTTTGAAATCATCTTAATAGGTATATAAGACAACTTATTATTTCTTAAATTTACATAAGGCAAAGTTACAAAATCTGAAGGAACATCCTCGTAAGAAACAGGTAACCATTTTTTCAAAAGTTCTTTTTTACCTATACTTGAACTTAAATTTCCTAATTGTATTCTACTCCAATCTTCTGTACTATTTAATAATTCTTCAATACTTATATATTTTTCATCAGGAGCATAGTAAAATCCTTTATACTCTAGTGCTTCTTGACTCATATCCATAGATAGTTTAAAAAAAGCTCCATTCTGTAGTCTTTCCATAAACTCACCATAAGCACTAGCTAAAGCATACTCCTGAGTAGTCCCCTTTCCATTAGTACCTAAATTAGTATTTTCAACTGATACTCTTACAGAATAAAAACCATCAGCTGAATTCTTCCAATTTGTTTCTACTGTTAAAATTCCTAATTTTCCAAGTGTACTTCTAATTTTGTTAATAGTATTTTTGGGTAGATCATCTTTGTATTTTCTTTTACGTAATGACTCCATTAATTTAATTCACTTCCCCCTTATATTAGCTACAATATAAATTATATTTTCAAATAATATTAAATATGAATTGTATCACTAAAAGGGATATTCTCCATTAAAACACCCAAAACAAAAATTCTTATTTCCCCCAAGTACTTTATGTAGACCTTTTAAACTTAAATAATAGAAACTATCTGCTCCTAAAATATTTTTTATTTGTTCTATATTCATAGAAGATCCTATTATTTCTTTTTTATGAAAGGTATCTATTCCCAAATAGCAACAATGTCTTACAATTGGAGAAGCAATAATAAAATGTACTTCCTTAGCACCTGCCTTTTTTAGAGAATTTACTAATCTTTTACTAGTAGTTCCTCTTACCATAGAATCATCTATTACTATAACTCGTTTATTTTCAATGTTAGATTTAAGAGGAGTTAACTTTACTGAAACATTCTTTTCTCTTAATTCTTGGTAAGGTGCTATAAATGTTCGTCCAACATATTTATTTTTCACAAATCCTACTCCATAAGGTATACCAGAAGCTTCTGCATATCCCATAGCTGCTGGAATACCTGAATCAGGTACTCCAATTACTATGTCAGCATTTACAGGATGCTCTTCATATAGCTCTTTCCCAGCTAAAACTCTTGAAGAATAAACTTCTATTTCATCTATAACACTATCTTCTCTTGCAAAATATATGTATTCAAAAGCACAAGAAGCATATTTTCTTTCATTTGAAAACTTAATTGATTTAATATCATTATTATCAATAACTATCATTTCACTGGGTTCAATATCTCTTATAAATTCTCCTCCGACAGCATTCAAAGCACAGCTTTCTGAACAAATAATGTAATTATTGTTTATTTTCCCTAGACAAAGAGGTCTTATGCCTTTTGGATCACGAATTCCTATTAACTTGTCCTTAGTTAATATAACTAAAGCATAGGAACCTTTAATATTCTTTGCTGCCTCACAAATAGCTTCTTCAATACTTTTTTTCTTTTCTCTAGCTATAAGATTTAATATTACTTCTGAATCAGTAGTAGTTTGAAAATTACTTCCCTCTTTTTTTAAATTATTCTTTAACTTATCAGCATTTATTAAATTTCCGTTATGTGCTATAGAAATTTGCCCTAATTTAAATTCAGTTAGCAATGGTTGAGCATTTATAATACTACTATCTCCTGTAGTAGAATACCTTACATGACCAATAGCTGATATTCCTTTCATTTTATTTAAAACCTTTTCGTTAAAAACATGAGAAACTAGTCCCATACCTTTATAGGAAATTAATTTTTCTCTGTCCGAAACAACTATACCTGCACTTTCTTGCCCCCTATGCTGTAAAGCATAGAGGCCATAGTAAGTTAAAAGAGAAACATCTATTTTTTCTCTAGAAAATATTCCAAAAACTCCACATTCCTCTTTGAATTTATCATTCTCTTTATACATCTAGTCATCATCTCTTAAAACGTTTAGATTCTTTCCACTCATTACTTTATTCATGTTTCTAACAGCACACATTTTTCCACACATAGTACATGTTTTTTCATCTTCTGGTCTAGAATTCTCTCTATATTTTTTTGCCTTTTCAGAATCTATAGCAAGTTCAATCATTTTATTCCAATCAAGATTTCTTCTAGCTTCACTCATCTCATTGTCCCATTTTCTTGCTCCCTTAATTCCTTTTGCTATATCAGCAGCATGAGCAGCTATTTTAGTTGCTATAATTCCTTCTTTTACATCATCTAAATCAGGAAGTCTTAAATGTTCTGCTGGAGTTACATAACATAAAAAGTCTGCTCCATTTGATGCTGCAATAGCTCCTCCTATAGCACTTGTTATGTGGTCATATCCTGGTGCTATATCAGTAACTATAGGTCCTAATACATAGAAAGGTGCATCATAACAAAGTTTCTTTTCAAGTAACATATTTGCTTCTATTTCATTTAAAGCCATATGTCCTGGTCCTTCTATTATAACTTGTACATTTCTTTCCCAAGCTCTCTTTGTAAGTTCTCCTAAAATCATTAGTTCTTTAATTTGGCTTGGATCTGTAGAATCTGCAATTGAACCTGGACGACAAGCATCTCCTAAACTTATAGTTACATCATATTTTTCACATATATCTAAAACTTTATCAAAATGTTCATAGAATGGATTTTCTTTACCATTTAACTGCATCCAAGCAAACATTAAAGTTCCACCTCTTGAAACTAAGTTAGTAAGTCTTGGATTTCTTTTGAAAACTTCTGCTGTTTCTCTATTTATACCAGCATGGATAGTCATAAAGTCTACTCCATCTTTTGCATGAGTTTCTATAACATTTAACAAATCCTCAGCAGTTAAATCTTTTAACTCTTTATCATAGAACCCAACAGCATCATACATAGGTACTGTTCCAATCATACCTGGGTACATGCCTACTAATCTTTGTCTGAATTCTTGAGTTTTACCGAAACAACTTAAATCCATTATGGCTTCAGCCTTCATATCAATAGCTAAGTTAACCTTTTCAAGTTCTTTTTCTATATCATTACAATCTTTAGAAATTCCAAGGTTTACATTTATTTTAGTTCTAAGCCCTTTACCTACACCTTCTGCCTCTAAATTTTTATGATTTTTATTTGCAGGTATTGCAACTTTCCCTCTTGCAACTAATTTTATTAAGTCTTCAACTTTCATTCCTTCTTTTTCAGCTACCATTTGCATTTCCTTTGTTACTATTCCTTTTCTTGCAGCATCCATTTGTGTTGTATAGTTCATTTTATATTTCCTCCTCATTTTTATTTAGCAATTATTTAAATAAAAAAGGGAAGCAAAATTTGCTTCCCTCATAAATACTTATATAAACTATGTAATCGTATAATTACATAATAAAAACACAACTTTATATAGCGTAAAAATTGTGTTTTCATATACATAAAGTTCTTCCCTACGTTAGAATTAACTAAATCAGGTTATGAGGGTCAGAGCTAATTATCTCTATCTCAGCCTATTTATAGGCTCCCCTAGAATTATTCAATTTTAACTTACTAAGAAAATTATAACATATTCTTTCAATTTATCAAACTATTTTTATTAATCTTTAATATCAAGTTTTAATATATAAATTCTACATTAACGATTTTGAAGCAAGAATTATTACTAATTCTTGCTTCAAACTTTATTACTAATATTATTTTTCTGGCCATATTTTGGCATCTGGATCATCTAACCATTTATGCTCATCTGTAAATATTGGTTTAATATATGGATTATTATCTAAATGTCTTATAACCCATATATAATACATTGCATATCCAGGTGCTGCTACTTGAGGATGTACTAAATTTGGTTCTATCATAACAGTATCATCATGTCTAAGTAATACCCCTTCTTCCCCAAGCTTTAACAATCCAAATCCATTTTCTGGTTTGAATTTATAATAGTAAATTTCTGGTTGTGGATGATAATGTGAAGGGAATCCTGACCATTTTCCTGGATAGTGAACGTCTTCTCCTAGCATTAAATTAGCATCTGGAGATATAGATTTATCTAAAATAGTTCTTACTATTCTAGTACCTACTTCATTCATTGTTCCTTTTCCTCTAACTTCAATTCTACAGTCATTTTCTGTATATAGTTTTGATGCAAATACAATATCATTTTTTGTCTTATGAACTGCTATTTCAGTATTTTCTGAAACTCCAGTTATTTTAACTTCCACATCTTTAGGAACATGCAGGCACCACGGATTATTATCAGTAAATGATTCTCTTTTAGCATTTACTTTATTGCCTTCCCATTCAAAAGTAACTTCACCTTCAATTAATAAGAATGCTCTTTCTTTTTCTTCTTTATTTACTTCTTGTTGTTCTTTAGACATTCTTAATATTCCAAAATCCATTAAATAGTTGCTATATTCTCCATCAATGTCTACAACACTATTATAACCAACTTCAAATCCATTTTTATGTTCAAATTTCTTCATGAGCTATAACATCTCCTATTTTCATATTATAAATTTCTCTCTATTATAGTCCTGTTTTTTCATTAATAAATGTTCTTGCTTTTTGAGCATATTCTAATGGATCTGCAATTCCTGGGTCTTGTTCAGCTTCAATAACTAACCATCCTTCATAATTGCTTTCATCTAGTATCTTAAACACTTCATCCCATGCAACCATATCTCCATCTCCTGGAACAGTAAATATACCAGCTTTAACAGCTTGTAAGAAGCTTAAATCTTCTTTTTTAACTTTTTCTAAAATGTTACTTCTAACATCTTTAAAGTGAACATGCTTAACTCTATTAGCATATTTTCCTAAAACTTCAACTGCATTTTCTCCTGCAAATGTAGCATGTCCTGTATCAAATACTATTCCTACTAATTCTGGATCAGTCATTTCCATAAGTTTATCAAGTTCTTCTAATGATTGAACTCCCGTTCCCATATGATAGTGATATGCTATTTCCATTCCTTTTTCTTTAGCTAATCTTCCTAATTTTTCTAATCCCTTAGCTAATTTTTTAAATTCCTCATCTGATAATTTTGGAGCTTTTGACAATATTGGCATTTTTTCATCACCATGAATAGTTCTTCCGCATTCAGCAAGTCCAATAACTTTTGCACCTAAATCATGAAGGAAATCTCTATGTTTTATGAACTCATCTATAGTTTCTTGTTCGTCTTTAGTTGTAAAAAAGCAGCTAAACCAAGCATTACAAATGCACATATTTCTCAAATCTAAAGCTTTTTTTAGTTCATCAATATTTTTTGGATATTTATTACCAATTTCACTTCCTGTAAATCCTGCAAGAGCCATTTCACTTAAACATTGTTGATATGTAAGCTCTCCTCCTAATTCTGGTAAATCATCATTTGTCCAGTTTATTGGTGCACATCCTAATTTTACTTTATCTTTGTTTAACATTTTATATCCCCCTTATATCTTTTAATTTTATATAATTTTTATATAATATTATTTTTTATAATAATAATTATCTATTAATATGGTTTGCATTTTGAAACCATGTCTTTCATTGTTTCATATGCTTCATTAACTTCTTTCTTTTCAGAAACAGCTGGTGTTCCAACTCTCCAGAAACTTTCATATCCATCTGTCATTGTTCCTGGTTTAACCTTAATTTCTATTAATGTAGATACAGTATCTTTTTTAGATTGTTCAATAGCTTCTTTTAATTCTTGAAGATTTGTTACAGTATATCCTTTAGCTCCATAACTTCTAGCATTTGCTGCAAAATCTATAGGTGCATATTGACCTGTTAGTTTATTGGTATTATCTTCTCTATAACGGAATTCAGTTCCAAAACTTCCTATTCCTTGGTTTCTTTGAAGATTATGAATACATTGATGTCCTGAATTATCAAATAGAAGAACATTTATTTTAATTCCTTCTTGAATACTTGTATAAAGTTCAGTATGAGCCATTAAGTATCCACCATCTCCAACAAAAGTATATACTTCTTTATCCATTTCTGCCATTTTTACTCCTAATGTTGCTGGAACTTCATACCCCATACATGAGAATCCATATTCTAAGTGATAAGTGTTTGGTTTTTCTGGATTCCATATTCTTTCTAAATCTGATGGTAAACTTCCAGATGCAGAAACAATTATATCATCTTCACCTAATAATTTATTTAACTCTCTTAATACTCTTGTCTGAGATAATCCATCTTCAAGTTCTATTTTTTCCATCTCTCTTAAAATTTCTTTCCAATCATGTTTTGCTTTTTCTATCTCCTCTATATAAGCTGACTTATAATTGTTATCTTCAAGATATTTTTCTAAGTTTTCTAAAGCATCTTTTGCATCAGCTACTACTGAAATAGCGTTCATCTTAACTGAGTCAGTACCATTAATATTAACATTTACTATTTTGGCATTTGGATTTTGATATGCATATTTTGATGACGTAACAAAATCATTTAATCTTGTTCCAATAGCAAGCACTAAATCTGCATCTTTTGCAATTACATTAGATGCTTTTGTTCCACAAACTCCAGAACCACCTAGGTTTAAAGGAAAACTCCAAGGAATAGTTCCTTTTCCAGCTTGAGTTTCCATAATAGGTATATTGAATTTAGTCGCAAAAGACTTAAGAGCTTCTCCTGCTTCCGAATATCTTACTCCACCACCACATATAACAACAGGTTTTTTACTGGCAAGTAACGCTTGTCCTGCCATTTCTAAAGTTCTTTTGCTTATTGCACGTCTTTCTATTCTATGCACTCTTTTTTCAAAGAACTCTACTGGATAATCATATGCTTCTCCTTGAACATCTTGAGGTAATGCCAAAGTTACTGCACCAGTTTCAGCTGGATCTGTAAGAACTCTCATAGCATTAATTGCAGCTGTCATTAATTGTTCTGGTCTTGCTATTCTATCCCAATATTTACTAACAGCTTTAAAAGAATCATTGCCAGTTATATTATAATCTGTACCATTTTCTACTTGTTGAAGTACAGGGTCTGGTTGTCTATTTGCATAAGCATCTCCTGGTAAGAATAAAGCTGGTATTCTATTAACAGTTGCAGTTCCTGCTGCTGTAACCATATTTAACGAACCAGGTCCAATAGATGCAGTACATGCATATATTTGTCTTCTATTTTTTTGTTTTGCATATGCAATAGCCACATCTGATATACTTTGTTCATTTTTTCCTTGATAATATGGGAAATCTCCTTCATAAGTAGCTAATGCTTCACCAAGTCCTACTACATTACCATGACCAAAAATCCCCATTACACCTTTTACAAACTTTTCTTCTTTACCATCGAATTCTACATATTGATTATCTAAAAATTTAATAAGTGCCTGAGCCATTGTCATTCTTACAGTTTTCATTTTTATACCTCCCCATTAAAATTTATAAATTGTTTTATTTTTTATTTAAATTGTTTAATATAGTTCTGAATTTTCTCAACTGAAGGCATTGCACTAGAACAACTATTCTGCGAAATAACAATTGAAGCGGAAGCAGCACCAAACTCTAAGCATTTATCAATAGACCACTCCTGCATTAACCCATATATAAATGCTGAAGCATATGAATCGCCTGCACCTTGAGTTTTTAATACTTTTGATGGGAAAATTCTGCCTTCATAAGTTTCTCCATCCTTTGTATAAGCTATTGATCCATCTTTACCATGTTTAATTACTACAAGCTTTCCATTATATTTAAACCATCTTTTTGCTGTCTTATAATCATCAGAATTTTCTGAATCAGTTATATGCTCCATCACATCAAACTCGTCTCTAGTACCAATAATAACATCACACTTTTCAGCGGCTAAATTATAATAAATACTTGTTTCTTCCTTAGATTTCCATGAATATGGTCTATAATCCAATTCAAATATTACGATACATCCATTTTTTCTAGCATACTCTAATGCAACAAATACTGCCTCTCTAGAAGGACTTTTTGCCAAAGCTGTTCCTGAAATTAGAAATACTTTTGAATTCTTAAGATAATCTTCATTTATATCTTTTAAGTTTATTTTTAAATCTGCTGCGTTATCTCTATACATAACTATACTACACTCAGTAGGGCTTTTAATTTCTGTAAAAGCAAGTCCATTAACTGCTCCAGTGTTATCTACTACAATTCCAGAAGTATCTATATTGTTCTCTTTAAAATAATTTATAACATATTTTCCAAGACCATCATCTGATACTCTTCCTATAAATCCAGTTTTCATTCCTAGTTTAGCTGTACCAACTGCAATATTAGCTGGAGAGCCACCTACATGTCTAGTAAAAGTCATTGATTCTTCTAATGGTCTATTTATCTCATTTGGATTTAAATCTATACCTGCCCTTCCTATAGCTATTAAATCCATTGGCTTGTTTTTATCAAAATTTAGTATGTTGCTCATTTTAAGCACCTCCTCAAATTTAAAACATTTGCAACTTACATTAGTAAATTATATAAATTAAATATTATTTTTTAAATGTTAATTCTTCGCAACATAAATGCACAAGTTATAACTTATTATCTAATGCACAAATTATAATAAACCAATGCACACAGTTGCATAGCAATGCAAAAATAATATCTTTTCTTAACAAGTTTCTCTTATAATTAATCTCGGCTGCACAAACTTACTTTGATGTGAATGTATTTGTTTACCATTTAACAGTTGAAGTAATCTTTCACATCCGATTTTAGCAATTTGTTCTCTAGGTTGACGAATAGTTGTAAGTAAAGGTAAAAAATAAGAACCAATATCCAAATCATCATATCCTATAATAGCTATATCTTGAGGAATTTTTACTCCTATTTCTCTTAGAGCCTTAATAGCGCCTAAAGCCATTAAATCTGACTGTGCAAAAATAGCAGTTACAGTTTTAACTATATCTATATTTTGCTTCACAATATTGTAGCCTGATTCAAATGAAAAATCCCCTTCAAATATCAATTTAGTATCTACTGGTAAACAGTTTTGTTTAAATACTGATGTGTAACCACTTATTCTTTGCTTAACTTCTTCTTCAGTTTTATTACCTGTTAGACACATAATACGTTTATGCCCTAATTGTATAAGATGACTTGTAGCTAAAATTCCTCCTACAAAATGATCAGTACTTACAAAATCCACTTCTGCTTTCATGTGTAATTTAGGCATATAATGTAAAAATATACACGGTATTCTCGATTCCCTAATATAGTCCCAATCTTCTGAATTTATATCAGAATGAACAATCATTAATCCATCAACTTTCTTTTTGCTAATTAACCTTTTTATATTGCTTTTCATGGTAAACCTATTTTTAGGGAAACTAACAATACTGTCTATAAGTTCTTTTTCTAAAATACCTCTTATATCATTTAATAAAGAAGTAAGATATACACTCATTCTAATCTCTGCTGTTTGTTCTGGATAAATAATACCAATAGTTCCAGTTTTATTCGTATTCAAAGATTGTGCGCTGGAATTAAATTCAAAATTCAACTCTGTTGCTATTTTTTTTATCTTTATTTTCGTTTTTTCAGAAATCAACGAACTATTATTTAAACTACGTGATACCGTAGAGTGACTAACTCCAGCAATTTCAGCAATTTCCTTTATTGTAGTCAAATTTTCAAATCACCTTCTTTACATGTAATTATTCACTTATATTGCACGTAATTTTACTTAAAATTTACTATATACTAAAATCCTAGTAATCTAAACTTTTCTTTAGCTTTTTCTTTAACTTTAACCATTGCTTTTTCAGTGAAATACATTCTATCAAATTCTTGTGGATTTTTTTCCATTTCTTTTCTTATAGTATTACCAAATTCCATTCTCAAAGCTGTTCCTATATTTATTTTACCAATACCACAATTTTTTAACTTTTTAAGATCTTCATCTGATATACCAGTAGAACCATGGACAACAAGCGGCACATTAGCTTTGTCCTTAATTTTTCCTATTAAGTCAAATTTAATATCTGCATTTTGAATCTGCATTTTATGAACAGTACCAACTGCCACAGCAAGCCAATCTACCTCTGTCTCTTTATAAAATTTTTCTGCTTCTTCCGGTTTTGTAAATGACGGCTTGTACTCTTCTAGTGAAACATCACTATATGCTACAGAACCAATTTCAGCTTCTACAGATACATCTAATGCATGAGCTAATTTAACAATTTCTTTTGTATTTTTGATATTCTCTTCAATAGGTAACTGAGAACCATCATACATAACAGAAGAATATCCACTTTTAATAGCTCTAGCTATTGTTTCATAATCTTTACCATGATCCAAATGAATAGATACTGGAACTCTAGCATCTTTAGCTATTTCACCTAATATCTTACCCCAATATTCAACTGGCATAAAATTAATAGCAAACTTATTCGTCATTAATAGCACTGGAGCATCCATCTCTTCAGCTGCCCTAACTACAGAAATAGCATCTTCATATCCAAATATATTAAATCCTGGAACTATACAATTATTTTTAGAAGCATGCTGTATTGTTTCCCTTAAGTTGCTTAGCATATTTTAATCTCCTTTCAAAATATAAAACATAAAAATACATTTGAAAATATTTACTTTATCTTTGAATTCATTCTATTACTTTTTTGTATATTTTTCAATACTTTTTCTTATCTTTTTTTATTTTTTTTTATTTTTTTTTATTATTATTTGTTTTCATTATGTATTTCCTTTTATTTTCCTGCATTTAACTTTTCTTATTACATAAATACATTTTAAATATACGCTTTTAAAACACACTTGTTGTATAATTCCAATATTCGAAATCATACAACAAGTATAACTAATCAACTAGCTCAAGCAGCAATTCCTATATTTGAGAAGAATGCATATATTACTAGTATCATTATGCATATAAAAACTGATACAGGTTTAGCATAATTCCAAGGAGTTATATCTACCTGCTTAGTGTATTTTTGTACATAATCTGTTTCTCTTGGACGTATTTTTCCAATAAGTATCATAAGAGAAACACTTACTATAAATAATACAAAGAGTACATGTAAGAAATGTATATCCCTTGCTACAAATTTAGAAGTACCATACAAAATAATATGAACAACAAGTGCTATTTTTGGAGCAATAGCTGGAACTTTTTTACTAAAGAATCCAACCATAACCGCTGCTAAAATTGGTATATTATAAAAACCAAAACATTCTTGTAGATATACAAATAATCCTGATGGAGCATAAAGAATAAATGGAGCTATTATCATTGAAGCAATAGCTAGACAGATGCCAAATCTTTTACCTACTTTTACCACTCTTTCATCTGTTGCAGTTGGATTAATTGTAGGTTTATAAATATCTAGCGTAAATAATGTTACTGAACTATTTAGCGCACTATTGAACGAACTTAAAATCGCCCCAAACAATACTGCTGCAAAGAAACCCGCTAACGGTCTAGGTAATACATCAAGTACCAAAGTAGGATATGCCATATCTGCATTTGAGATTGAATTTCCATATAAATTAAAAGCAATAATTCCTGGTAATACTAAGAAAAGAGGTCCCCATAACTTTAAAAACCCTGCAAAAAGAACTCCTTTTTGTCCTTCTTTTAAATTTTTAGCTCCAAGGGTTCTTTGAATAATAGATTGATTTGTGCACCAATAAAATAAGTTGTTAAAAGTTAACCCAGTAAATAAAACTGGCCAAGGCATAGGCGAATTTGCTCCACCTATAGCATTTAATTTTTCTGGATGTGCTGTTACCAACTGATTAATTCCAGCTGTAAAACTACCTCCCCCCAGCTTAACTAAACCAAGTATAGGAATCAATAATCCCCCAATTATCAAACCTACACCATTAAATGTATCTGATACAGCAACCGCTTTAAGTCCACCAAAAATAGCATAAATAGAACCAATTATTCCTATTGCCCAAACAGTTATCCAAAGAGCTGGTATTTCTCCTATACCAAAAACTTCTGGTATATTAAATAATTTAACTAAAACTAACGCTCCTGAATACAATACCGTTGGTAGATAAGTTGCAGCATATCCAATCAAAAACAAAACTGATATTATTTGTCTTGTTTTTTTATCGTAACGTTCTTCTAAAAAATCTGGTATTGTTGTTATTCCACTTTTTAAGTATCTAGGCAAAAATATTAAAGCCATACATACTAGTGCAAAGGCAGCTGTTATTTCCCATGCCATTAAAGCCATTGTGTTATTATAAGCTTGACCATTTAAGCCAACTACTTGTTCCGTTGATAAGTTAGTCAACATTAAAGACCCACCAATAAAAACACCTGTCAAACTTCTTCCTCCAAGAAAATACCCATCTTGTGTATCTACCTTATCATCACGCGTCTTATACCATGATAATATTGCTACTAATGCTGTAAAACCAACAAATGATAGAACTATTACTGCACTCATATGTTCTCCCCCTATTATATGATTTAATTTGTACATTATCCCCTTAAAATCCTATAGCTTATATTCATCTTTGGTTTATTTACACTTTTAAATTACAAAATTGATGCATACCCCCTTATTTAATTAAATTCACATTATTTTTTTGAATATTGAGCAATTGACAAAACGTTTACAGTAATCAAATAAAAAAATAAATATCACTTTTGCTTGTTTGTTAGTTTTTATTTTTGTTTTTGTTTTTGTTTTTATTTTTTATTTTTTACTTATTTTTATTTCGTTTATTTTATTATAAACATTTTTTTCTAAATTGTAAACCTTTTTCAAAATATTTTATTTTTTTATTTTTTTGATTTTTATTCCATATATGGAAATTGAATTTGTTTAAAATAAAAAACACAAGTTTATTATTAAAATAAAACTTGTGTTTTCACTTAGAATTTTTGCCTATTCAAATTCTCTCTTTATAAATCTGCTTCTATTTCAAGTTATCATTCACATATAAGTACATCAATTCCTTTTTCATCAAATTCTTTTTTATATTGATCATCCATTTTATTGGTAATAATACAATTTGGTGAGTCAAGAGAAGCAGCATAAAATAGACCTATCCTATTATATTTAGATTCATCTATCATCAGCGTCCAATTATTAGTAATTTTTGATATATGTTTATATATATATACACTGAACTCTTTAGTTACTGTTAGTCCAGCATTTAAATCTACACCTGTTACACTAGTAAATGCCTTATTAACATATACGCCTTCAAGTGAATTACTAATTTTTTTCCCTCCTAAAGTAAACATTATTCCATTTTGAGAAATAACTTCTCCTCCAATTAATACAACATTAACACAATTAGGAAGAAGAATATTTAATGCACTTACATTGTTTGTAACTACAGAAATTCTATCTTCTTTTCTTATTTTTTGTGCTAATAAATAACTAGTAGTTCCTGAACCTATAAATATTGATTCTCCCTTTTGTATTGTTTTATACGCCATTTCAGCAATTTTTTCTTTTTGTTGCAAATTGCTAATAATTATTTTTTCATTTTCAAAGTTATCTTTTGATTCAGCTAGAATTGCTCCACCGTGTATTTTTTTTAAAAATCCCTCTTCTTGTAATTTATCCAAATCTTTTCTTACAGTTACATCACTAACTCCTAACATTGAAGTTAATGAATTAATATCTATTTTTTTATCATTTCTTAAAATTTGCTTAATCATTTCCATTCTCTCAACAACTAACATCGATGTTCCTCCCTTTCTTATTAGATAATGGTTATAATATCAATAAAAAACAAATTATCAAATCTAATAATTCATTTGCTATATATCTATTGAATTTGTTATTTTAGTATAATTAAATGTAACCCCTTCCATATGTATAAAATATGATTGCCTCAATTAAATATACTATAATATTTAATAATTTTCTTCTCATTCTAACCATCTTCTGCATAAATTTTTATATAAAAAATTTTACTTTAATTTATATTCTACTTTTTCTTTCTAAAATTATATTCTACTTTTTCTTTGTAAAACCTTTTTTTATACTGATTTATGTTTATTTTTTATTTTTTACTTATGTATTTTTTTAATTTTATATTTTAAAAATTTCCTACAACACATCATTTCAGCATTGAATAATAGCTTAACTCAATAAGCATTATATAGCAATAAAAAAACGCCTGAGTCCCAAAACAACACAGGCGTTTATCATATCTTTAACTATAATGTAGTTTATTTATAAGTAACCCACTTACAGCCATTATCAGCTGATTCAACACAGTTTTCTAGTAATCTAACACCTTCGATACCTGCATCAACTCCAGGAAACCATAGATTATCAACAGTTTCTTTATCTCCTCTATCTGTAGCATCCATTGCTAGAGCAAAGCGGTGATAAAGGTTAGACCAAGACTCAAATAAACCTTCACCATGACCACAACCAATACGATCAGCGCTAACTGCTGGATCTTCATTGTAAAGGTAGCCATGTCCACGATCTAAAATACGCTTTGGTTCACCCTGAACTTCATATTTTAGTTGATTTGGATGCTCGTCCCACCATTCGATAGACGCTTTAGAACCAACAACACGGATTTTTTGTTCATGTATTCCCCCAGCGTTAACTGCAGATGCCCAAAGATTCCCTACAGCTCCCCCTTCAAAATTCATTAATACAAAAGCATTGTCTTCTAAAGGAGAACGACTCTTAATGAAGCTTTGACGAGTACACATTAATTCTTTAATCTTCAAATTAGGAACCATAACTTCTGCAAGATAGAATGCGTGAGTACCAATATCCCCTAGTACATAAGTTGGGCCTGATACTTCAGGACTTACACGCCATTTTGTTCCAGGGTCATTTGCTTCTACTTCTTCTGAATGCCATCCGTGAGCAAACTGCATGTTTATGATACGTATTTCACCAAGATCTCCATTTTCAATCATCTTACGGGCTTGATGCACCATTTGATAACCTGTATAACCGTATGTTACACCAATTACTCTATTTTTACTCTCAGCAAGTGCTTTTAATTCTTCTGCTTCCTTAACAGTAAAACAAAGTGGTTTTTCACAAATTACGTGTAAACCAGCTTCCAAAGCAGCTTTACACATCTCATAGTGAAATTTATTTGGTGTAGCAATTGAAACTGCTTGAATACCATCTTCACGTTTTGCTTCTTCTTCAAACATTACTTTGTAATCTGAGTAGCAACGCTCTGGATTAACCCCTATATTTTCACCAAAATCAACACAACGCTCTGGGTTGATATCAAATGCACCAGCAACTAGTTGAAAAAGATTGTCGCGTGCAGCAGCAGAACGGTGAATATAACCAATTTGACTACCACGTCCACCTCCAACCATTCCCCATCTAATTGGTTTTTCAAATCTTCTTTCTTCATTAAACATAATGTATACCCCCTATAAAAATTATTTTTAGTCAATTGTAATTTTTTATATTTTTAAACAGATTATCTCTGCTTATTTTTATAATGATACTAATATCCCATTTTAGCCAGATACCTCAAACTTTGACTCACATCGGCAAAGCTACCATCTGCATCTTTAGGATCTCTTTCCTGTTCAATGGTAATCCAACCTTTATAATCGATTTCAAGAAGCGCTTTATTGATATCATCATAGTCAATAATTCCCTGCCCAATAGGGCACATTACATTTTCCTTACAAGCCTCAAAAAAGCCAATTTCACGTTTAATTACATCTTCATAAATCTTCTGGTTTATATCTTTAAAATGAACATAATCCAAACGTTCTGCATACTTTTTTAACCATTCTACTGGATTCATACAATCATAATATAAATGTCCTGTATCAAGACAAAGTCCAGCTATTTCAGAAGGAACATCGTTTAGAAGCTGAATTGTTTCATCTGCATATTCGATATATCCTCCAGCATGAGGATGAACCACAGAACGAATGCCATACTCTTCCCTCGTGATTTTTGCAATTTCACGAATATTTTTTATCATCTGCTTCCATTCATTAGTAGATAATCTTGGAGCTTTATCAGGGTGCCCTGCAAATGGACTACGCACTTTATTCACCTGATCAATCACAACAAGGTAAGGTGTAGGATAATGCTGACCTTCCACCTGAGATGCTTTTGGAAGCTGAGAAATCAACTTACATGTAATATGAGTTTTTGAAACCAGATTTTCAAAATTCTCTGGAGAAACTAAATCATCATATAGAGTTCCTGCAACGATTTGCAGCTCCCTTTCTGTCAGAGCATTCTGCAGTATACCAACATCCTGAGGTAAATATCCAAAAGGTCCCAATTCCAGACCTTTATAACCTGCCTGAGAGGCTTCATCCAGAACTTTCTGCCAAGGCGGGTTGTCTGGGTTATTTGCGTCTTCAACTCCCCAAGAGCAAGGTGCGCTTGCTATTTTAAAATTCATACCATCCCATCCTCCTTCTATATTTTTCAGTTATCTCCGGTATTTTTAAAACCATTTTCTTTTTCAAATATTTTTCATAAAATTTGTTTTGTGTAAATAAAATAGAAATTAAGTAAAAAAATACCTTATATGAAATATATTAATTTATATATTCTTCGTAGTCAAGATATTTTGTTATTTTTTATTATTTTTTTTTATATTTATTTATTTTTTATTGTTTTTATGTTTATATATAATTATCCTATTGATTTCTAACTATTAAAAAATTACGATTTAATATATCCATTAGCAAAATTGTAAATAGTAATATCAGTAAACTTATATTTAGAAATATGTTAAAATATCTTTATACAAAAGTTACTAGGGATGGAGGATTATTTTATGACAACAAAATGTAATGAAAAAAATTGTTCTTGTACTAATACTAACTGCGAAAGACATGGTAAATGCTGTCAATGTATTAATTTTCATCGTGAAAAAGGTTCACTTGTTTACTGTATGAGAGAAATTGCAAATAAAAAATAACTTATTATCTGCCGTGAATACATTTTCTCGGCTTTTTTTATATTTATTAAGATTACATACTTACATAAGAATAATCTCCTATTCAATTAATATTTATAGAATATAGAAATAATTTAAGGAGATTATTTTATGATGATGCCTCTAGAAATGTGGGATAATTCCACATCATACTTACCTTATACTAATGCTATTAACCTGTACAAAAAAAGAGAAAACTATATTATGCAAGTACAAGGAAAAGGAAGGATAACATTAAAACCAGATACAGCTGTTATATATTTAGGAATACTTACAGAAAATAAAGACTTGGAAAAAGCCCAAAAAGAAAATGCTATAAGAACCAATAGAGTTATTGATGTATTGAAAGATTTAGGAATTAGTGAGGATAGCATTGAAACTCTATCCTATGATATAAAAAAAACTTATGATTATATTGATGGTAAAAAATCTTTTCGAGGGTATGAGGTGAAAAATAGTTTAAAAATTACTGTAACAAATTTAGAAATAGTAGGAGAGGTAATTGATACAGCTGTAGAAAGCGGCGCTAATATTGTTGAAAAAATAGTTTTTACTATTTCAAATCCAGAAATTTATTATGTAAAAGCATTAAATTTAGCTGTTGAAAATGCTGTGAAAAAATCACTTAGTATTGGAAAAACACTAAAAATAAGAGTAAATAGAGTACCTATTAAGATTACAGAAGAAAGTTATGCCCCTAGATTAGATTTAGAATATACACCCTTTGATGGCGTAGCAGCAACAAAATCCACACCTATTCAACCAAGAGAACTAGAAATTACAGCGAAGGTTCAAGTAATCTTTGGATATCAATAAATTTTAAAAACTAACTATCAAAATGTAAAACATACATTTTGATAGTTAGTTTTTAAAATTTTATATTTTCTTTTTCTAAAAGAGTATCTAAATTATCAACTAAGTTATTTATGTCGATTAAAATACTTTCATCATAGTTGCAAATATTCTTCATTAAATTATTTAAATTTTCTTCCATATATACAGGTAATTTTTCAGATTTGTTTTTTAATATTTTTACTAATTTCTTTTCACCAGGATGTGGCATTTCGTTTATAGCAAATAAAATATCAAAATAACTTGCTAGTAAAGCTGTTATTCTATGATTAACACTTATATAATCATTTCTTTTTATTGCTTTTTCAATTTGAAAATAATAAGCTGGCATCTGTTTTCTTAGTAATGGATAATTTTTTCTTATTATATTTAATTTTAATTCTTCTGGATACCGTAAATTATATTTTTGTTTAAGTTTCTTAAGCTCCCCATTTTTATCATATAGGATAACTGATGTTATAAAATTACTCCAAATACAAGTTGTATATCCAACATCAGCTTGAAACTTAATTAGAACTTTTTCAAGCTGTTCATTTATCCAATTTAAATTTCTATATATGATTTCTATAGGTATATTTTCTTTTGTTATTATTCCATCATCTTCTGTTTCCCAAAATTGATTATTAATCTCCATATAATCACAAAATTCTTTTATAATTTTCACTCTCTTAGCTACAGGGAGCTCACTGTTTGAATATATGTATATATCATAATCAGAATTTTCATCTTGAGTATTTGTAGTATGAGAACCTGCTAATAGTATTCCTTCTACTTCCTCCAATTGCGAGAATTTCTCAATAATTTTTTGTAATATTGCATCTAATTTAATCATTCTTTATCCCCCTCAGAATTTAAAATAACTATTCCCCTTTTAATATCTTTTAAGAATATAAATTTATAATAAACAAATACTAACAGTAACTTATATTTAGAAAGGATGTTATAAATTGAATATAAATGAATCTTTAGTTTGTCCGAATTGTAATAGTAAGTATCTTAAATTAAAGCATGAAGCAACATACGTATATACATATAAAATTAATACACCTGAAACTGGAACTTGGAGCAACGAAACAGAAACTCTTCCGTTTTTATTTGATAACCGTCAGCAAACTAACTTGAAAGAATACCTAGAATGTGAGAAGTGTGGTGCAAAATTTCCTTATTCTTTTGATAAAGATAACCCCAAAATCGACCTTACTATTTCTCAGAAAGCCATTCGCTCTGAATATAAAAACACCCCTGAATTCTTGGGATAATATTAAGAATGCATTTGATTTTTTACACTCCTTGCTACTATAATTCTTCGTTCCTTATCTTTAAAAATTCATTGTAAAGTGGGAATAATTTTTCATAAGCAGTCATTACTTTTTGAGGAATATCTACATGTTCAATGAAACATTTACCATTAGGTCCATAGCCTTTTTTATCATCACATAATCTAGGGATTTCACCCATAACTAAAGATAAGAATCTTTCAGTACTCCATAGTCCATAGATTTTATCTGTCACAAAAGAAAATGATTCATGTAATACTTTAATATGTGGAATAAATGTAGCATAATTTATAAACATTATGCCGTTCTCTTCCTTCCATTCATGCTGAAAAGAAGCATGAGTCCTTAGTTGCATGATAGGGTCTTGCATTAATATAATAGATTTTGGTCTTTTTTTATAATTTTTTATAACTTTCAAAGCTTCACGAGCATTAGAACCACAATTTGTTGATTTATTTTCAATAAAGACATGTTCTTGATTAACCCCTAAATAATCGACTACAATCTCTCTTAAAATATCAGCTTCCGCCCTATCTTTCACTTCTATATCTCCATATTTATGATGTTTCTTTATATTATCTCTTAAATATTTTGTTGAATGTCCCTTCCCCCCAACAATCATTAATTCTTTTACAATACCATTTTTATATGCATTAGCAGCTTGCTCTGCTATATATGGCATACTATTTCCTAAAAGAATTAATAAATCAGCTTGTTTAAATCCAAAACAATGATTTAACTGTTGCTGATTTAATTCTTCTATATCTCTTAACGCTAAAAAAGAAGTTATTATATTAAAATCACAAACTTGATTTTTAGATAAAATTATTTTATTAGTCATAAATTCTCTCCATCCCATTCCGTATAAAATACTTCTAAAAATTCCTCCATAAATTTATGTCTCTGCTCAGCAATTTTTTTAGCCGTATCTGTATTCATTAGATTTTTTAATAAAAGAAGCTTCTCGTAAAAATGGTTAATAGTAGTTCCTTCACTTTTTTTATACTGTTCGAATGTTTCATGATTTTGTGGTTCTATATTAGGATTATATATTTCTCTACCTTTATACCCTCCATAAGCAAAAGTTCTTGCTATTCCAATCGCCCCAATAGCATCTATTCTATCTGCATCCTGCACTATCATACCCTCTATAGTATTTATTTGTGATTTAACTCTCGCACCTTTAAAAGATACATCTTTTATTATCTCCACTATATGCTTAATTGTTTCTTTATCAACATTCTGATTATTAAGCCACTCACTTGCAATTTTAGGTCCTATCGAATCATCTCCATCACAGAATTTCCAATCAGCAATATCATGTAATAGAGCAGCTAATTCTACTGTAAACAAATCTGCCTTTTCATACTTAGCAATATTTTTAGCATTTTTCCACACTCTATATACATGCCACCAATCATGTCCTGACCCTTCCCCCTCTAGTTTTTCTTTTACATAAGCTTGGGTTTTTAATATTATTTCTTCATTTGATTTCATACTCATTTATATTTCTCCTTAATCTATAATTTATTATTAAAATAATACCATATTTTTTTCATAAGCATTTAAAATCAAAAGTAAAAAAAGATCTATAGTAAAACTTTACTATAAACCCTTTTTATCAATTGTTATAGCTATTTTCGTGAATATAATATTTTCTCTAAAACTTTATAATCATTTTGTTCTAGTAACTTTTTTATGTTCTGTACAGTATTCAATGTCTCTTCCTTTTTAGTTGTCATATCTTCATTTTTAGCCTTCTTATCCTGTTTTTCAGTTGATACACCTTTATTTTCATCTTCATTATCTTCTTTTTGTATTAATTCCTCTTTACTTGTAGTTGTCATATCTTCTAAACAGTAGGCAACCCATTTACCTTCTTCCCAAAACGGCCTTACTCTTGCATTATTTCCACAAGGAATCATGGCATAATCAGTATAGGTTCCATATAAAATATAATGAGGATACCTATTAGATGGAAAAGTCAATTTAAAACCTCTAAAAACTATATATCTGTAAGGATTATAATTTGTAACTGTGAAAATCATTTCACTCGTAGATGCACTATAAGTTCCATAAATTGAATATGGAATATTACGTTCTAACCTTATGCTTCCATAAAACTCCCATAGATCCTCTTCATCTTCGTAAAAAAGTTTTTTATGCATAATCCATAGTTTTGTATTTTCCGGTTTATTTCCATTGCTAAAATTAATATTCCATGTCTTACAATCTATCGGTAAATTCATCTCCTCACCTTCTTTAAGTGATTCTTTTATAACAATATATGTCTAAATAACTTTAATGTTCTAAATCCATTTCCTTATCTAATCAATTATTTGAGAATTCATAAGTTATCCCCCTCAAATAGTTAGTATCTTTTTGAAAATAAAATTTTCCCCTTATTATATATATATTATTCTTTGTTTATATTTATTTCAATTATATACATACTCTATATTATTTTTTCTTCTGAACTATATAATCTATATACCCTTGCCTAATTTTTCACCATAACCATATCCAAAATCATTTACAGAAAGAAATTTCACAAAACATAATCCGCCAGGTTTTAATACTCTCTTGATTTCATCAATAGCTTTAGAAATATCAATTTTTTTCATATGAAAAATGGTGTTATAACAATAAATATAACTTATTGATTCATCTTCAAAAGGAAGATATCTCACACTAAATAACCTACAATCTGTTTAAACTATTCATTAATTCATAAAAATTAGGTACCTTTTGCTGTACATCTTGAAACTTATTGTACCTATCTAGAAAAATAGTATTTAATCCTAATTTTTTAGGTTGTACATAATCATTTATATAATCATCTCCAACAAATACAATTTCACATGGGGCTATCCCCAAATTATCAATAGCTATGTCATATATATTGGGATGCGGTTTTCTCCACCCTACATTAACTGATGTAGTGATAGAATTAAAATACTCAATGATTCCATTTTTAGCTAATAATTCTTCAACACCATTCTTAACCTTAAAATTTGATACTACTCCAAGTTGATATTTATCAGCTAAATTAGATAATACTTCTACAACTTCTTCCTTTATATAGCACTTATGTGTATATGTTTTCCAATAATTCTTTAAGAGTTTTTTCGAAATTTCTGTTATTTTTTCCTTATCATCTTTAAATTTTATACATGCTACTTGTTCAAATCTTTCTATTAAATCATATTCTTTATTATCAGGAAGTCTTTTATCAATTATCTCTTTAGCACAAATATAATTTTGAAAGAATTCATCAAAATTTCTCCAATAGTGTTCAACACCTGATCCATCATATGCCCATAACGCATAATCTCTCAATATTGGTATTTCTACTATATCAATTAATGTTTCCATGCAATCAAATAGAACACATTTAATATTACTCATATTTTTACTCCTCCCCAAACGATAAATTTATTTTTTATCCCTTTAATTGTATTATACTCTATAATATAGAAAACAAAGCTTGGAAATTATAAAATTCCACAATTTCCTATAGACAAAAAAGCCTTGGCAAGCCAAGGCTAAATATAAACAAATTATTATGTTATAATTATTTTATTCTAATACTTTGTCTATTATCTCAATACACTTTTTCACACTTTCATCCTTACATGATATTCCATCATACCATGATTTATCAGAGGCAGGTTTATCTGCAAAGTATCGGGATTTTAAAATCAGTTCTGGTCTATATTCAAAATGTAAAATATCAAATTTTCCCCATTTACCTCCCCAAATAAAGTTATTCTTCTCAAAAATCTGCACAATTTCCCTTGGATAAATAGATAATCTCTTTTCCCCATCTTTTCGTGAAGTCCACTTCCAATAATCTCTTTTATCACTTTTAAGATCAATTGCAGTTCCAAAAGAATGAGGACTTAATCTATTAGTACCTGCAATACATCTATAATTAAAAGTACCATTTGTAGGAAATACACAAGAATAAATATCATGACGTTTTTGTGATAACGGTGTAAGCTCTTTCATAACTGACTGCAGTGCATCAGCTGCTTTATTATTACCATTAAAAAGACAAGTTTTATATCCAAGCTTTACAGGTACAAGATTAGACTGCACTTGTTCCTTACCTCCACCATAGACCTCTTTAAGTAAAGGATATACTCTAATACGTCCTGGATTAAAATCTATATCCATCAATTTTGTAATATCTGATAGAGGATACCTCTGTTCCATCATGTCTTGTAAATCTGCATTATTTAACTTCTCTTGAAAATTCTTTACTTTTTTATCATCATAAAGGATACGTTTTCCTGATTTCATTACTATATATACTCTACCATCCGTTTTCCGTTCTACATTGGTAATATACTCAGGATAAGCCATCATCAAACAAAAAAGATCTTGCTTCATCGTCACATTATAAACTATGTCATCAGGTTCCGTAGCCGCAATAGCAATATTTTTCATCGCTCCTTTTTCCACTACTCCCCCAAACACCAACATACACAGCACAATTACACTAATAGCCATCTTCTTCATAATATCTTTCCTCCCTTCATAAAATGTTAATTTACCTATTTCACAATATTCTTCAACAGATATGTTATTAGAAATATTACCTCTCTACATGGCTAGTATGTGTAGATACAATAAATTTTACTAACAACAGTTTTATGAAAAGACTAAATATTATAATTCATTATTCTTCACACAGCTAAAATAAAAAAACTCTTCATCTTTTATAACTACATACTTAAAATTGTATTTTCTACTCAATTCATTCAGATTAGTATTACTTGGAATAGGCTCTCTTCCGTGATTATATCCTATTTTTCTATGATGCTTTTTTAATCCTTCTCTTGTCCTTGCATGGATAATTGAGAAACATCCTCCCTCATTCAATAATTCTTTCGCATTTTTAAATACTACATCCATATTTTCAAAATGTGGAATGCTGTTAAATATAATTACATAATCAAATTTTTCATCAAATTCTACTTTTTTATCAAAATCTAAACATCTTGTTTGTACTTCTGGAAATATTTTTTTTAGTTCTTCAAGCATTTTTTCTGAAATATCTACTGCAACATAGTTTTTTAATTCCTTACCTCGCAGTATTGAATACAGAATACCCGTTCCTGCTGCAACATCAATCACTGAATCATTTTTTGATATTCCTAATAATTTCACTGTCTTTTTTGCAATGTTCATTCTTTCTTCTGGTATGTTTTCTGCCCATTTTTTATAGCTTTTATTGAAAAACTCTTTCTGATTTGTAATCTTCAATATTCCTACACCTTCTCTCTATTTAAACCTTTTATAAACACTACTTTAAATTTTTCTTATAACTTTACATGGATTTCCTACAGCCACAACATTTTCTGGAATATCTTTAGTTACTACACTTCCTGCTCCTATTACTGTATTAGCTCCTATTTTTACCCCTGGTACAATTATTGCTCCTGCTCCTATCCAAACATTATCTCCTATTTCTATAGGTAGAGCATATTCATTACCTTTTGCTCTTTCTACTGGGTCAATTGGATGGGTAGCTGTAGATATTTTTACACCTGGAGCTAAAAGTACATTATTCCCTATCTTTACTTCATTTACATCTAAAATTATACAACCATGATTGGCATAAAAATTTTCGCCTATTTTTATATTGTATCCATAATCACAGTAAAATGGCGGCTCTATCCAACAACTTTTATCTGTTCTAAATAGCTTTTTTAAAATTTCTATTTTTTTCTCCTGCTCTGATGGATCTGTCATATTAAATTTATGACAAAGTTTTTTAGCATAATTTCTCTCCTCAACTAATTCTTTATCAAAAGCCTGATAAAATTCTCCTGCTAACATCTTTTCTTTTTCAGTCATAATTTCACCTCATATTTAAATAATAAATTTTGTAAGAATTAAATAATACTATTAATCAAATTATCATGGTAAACCTCACTTTTTTTCTTTAATATAATAACCTGTAAGACCCAAATATTTAATTTTTAATTCTTAAATTCGAGAGTCATAACATTTACTATATTTGTTTTCTTTGTAAACTCCATAGTAACTTCTTTTATTTTTCTATAACCTAAATCAGACCAAAATTTAATTCCCTTATAATTATCTTCAATTACGCCTATTCTGAAAGATTTTGCACCTAAATTAGTTGCCCATTGAATTAATGCTTCATGTGCCATTTTTCCTAACCCATTACCTCTTTCTTTTGGGTCAATAAGCATTAATCCAAGCATCCATTGTCCAATAACAGGGAAATCCTTAACAATATCAATAATACCTACAAGTTGTTTATTATCTTTAAATATTCCTAAAACAAACTTATCTTTATAATTTTTATTTGGTGGAATAGCCTCAAATATTTCTTTTGTATCTTCTTTAGATGGTACTATTCCATCATGTAATATATAATAATCTGAACATTTTTCACATAGCTCTTCAATAATTTTAATTTTTTCTATAGTAAGAGGTTTAATTTCATAATCATTAAGCAAATTGAGTTTTTCCATATAATCTTCCTCCAATTTCCTAATTATTTTTCATCATACATAAATAAGTTACATACTTAATTGTATAATAAAATCTATATATTCTATAATATCACAAATAAGTAATTGTAATCTTTTAAAGATTATACATGTAAAAAATAGTAGACCTTCATTTCGAAGGTCTACTCTATAAATCATGTGTTAATTATTTTCTTTTTGCTTTATTTTTATTATTTTTTCTATTTCCATTCTTCTTGTTACTTTGTTTACTCTTAAACCTATCCTTCCCATTCCTTTGTTTACTTTTAAACTTATCCTTACCATTTCTTTGTTTAGTTGAATTTTCCCCTTTTCTGTTACTATTGCTGTATTCCACCTTGTTTTTTTTCATCTTTGGTTTTATTAAACATTTTGGCCCAAAACCAATAAGATCTTCTCTATCTGCTTGCATTAAAGCTGTGTATACCAAATTATATTTCTTAGGATCTCTATATTGGAGTAAAGCTCTTTGCATAGCTTTTTCACTTTTAGTTTTAGGAATATATACTTCTTTCATAGTAATAGGATCTAAACCAGTATAAAACATAGTTGTTGATAATGTTCCAGGGGTAGGATAAAAATCTTGAACCTGTTCTGGTTGATAATTAATGTCTCTTAGATATTCTGCTAACTCTATTGCTGTTTCTAATGTACTTCCTGGATGACTGGACATTAAATAAGGTATAATATATTGTTTTTTTCCTATTCTCTCAGTTATTTTATAAAATTTATTTTTAAACTTATCATAAGTTTTTCCTGCTGGTTTTCCCATAAACTTTAAAACCTTATGTGAAACATGTTCTGGTGCTACTTTTAGTTGTCCACTTACATGATGCTTAATAAGTTCTTTAAAAAATGTATCATTTTTATCTGCCATAATATAATCATATCTTAACCCTGAACGCACAAAAACCTTTTTAACCTTAGGAATATCCCTTACCTTTTTTAGCACATTTAAATATTCCATGTGATTTACATCCATGTTTTTACACGGGTTTGGGTATAAACACTGCTTACTTTTACAAGCACCCACTTTAAGTTGTTTTTCACATGCAGGGTGTCTAAAATTAGCAGTAGGTCCTCCAACATCATGAATATATCCTTTAAAATCCTCAAAGCTTGTAATTTCTTTTGCTTCTTCTAATATTGACTCTTCACTTCTACTTTGTACAATTCTTCCTTGATGAAATGTTATAGCACAAAAAGAGCAGCTTCCAAAGCATCCTCTTGAACTAACTATACTAAATTTAACTTCTTGTATAGCAGGTATGCCACCTAGTTCTTCATAAATAGGATGGTAATTTTTTTGATAAGGTAAAGAATAAACCTTATCTAATTCTTCTCTCGTAAGTGGCATTTCTGGTTTGTTTTGTACAAGATACTTGTTTGTATGCTTTTGTACTATAGTATTTCCTCTAATAGGATCTTGTTCTTCATATTGTATTTTGAAAGCCTCTGCATATTTCTTTTTATCTTTACACACTTCTTTATAGGATGGTATTTCAATATAGTCATACACATCTTCTATATTATCTACAACATAGCATGTCCCTGGTATATGTCTAATATATTGTATATCTAATCCATCATTCAAGTTATTTGCAACTTCAACAACCTGTTTTTCACTCATTCCATATATTAATAAGTCTGCTCCACTGTCAATTAACATAGATTTTCTTACTTTATCACTCCAATAATCATAGTGAGCAAATCTTCTTAAACTTGCCTCAATTCCTCCAATCATAATAGGAATATTTTTGTATGCTTCTCTTATCCTATTACAATAAACAATTGTTGCTCTATCAGGTCTTAATCCCATTTTTGCACCTGGAGAATAAAAATCTTTTTCTCTTAATTTTTTACTTACCGTATAATGGTTAACCATGGAGTCCATATTACCTCCATTTACTAAAAATCCTAATCTAGGTGCACCTAGTTTTTTAAAATCTTCTGTATCCTTCCAATTAGGCTGAGCTATTATTCCTACTTTATATCCTGCATTTTCTAGGACTCTTGAGATGATAGCTGTTCCAAAACTATGATGATCTACATACGCATCTCCCGTAACTATAATAAAATCTAATTGCTCCCAACCTCTATCTATCATGTCTTGTTTAGTAATTGGCAAATATTTATTATCGTTCATCTTAATCACCTTCTTTTGTATAATTCAAACTACAATTATAACATTTTTTATCGCATAATTCTTCATAAATAACATATCCCAATTATTACTAAAACCATAGGTTTTCTAAGTAGTGTCTTATCTATAAAATACTATTATATATAATAAATAAAATCGTAAAAAAATAATAGAACCACACGTTTTAAAAATCACGTGTGATTCTATTATTTTAATTCTAAGCTACAATATTAATTTTTTCACCACTATACTCAACTTTATCATTGTTGTTGTCTATATACTGCTTAATATTTTGTGCAATTTGTTGTTGCTTTATCAGTAATTTTTCTGCATTTTCTGTATTTATACTACTGTTAATCTTCTTACTTTGTTCACTTTTATCAACAATATTGTTAGAAGTGTTGTTTTGTATTTTATTATCACTTTTAGTAGTTACATCCTTTAAATGTTTACCAATTTTTTCAGTAATCTCTTCAATATTATCCTTCATTTCAGCAAGACGTTTTTTCTTTCTAACAGGATTAATTCCTCTACTCTTATCTATCTTTATTTCTCCCTCTAAAACTTTTGCATCACCTGACATTATATTTTTTTGAGATGACAAAGCTTTAGCTTGTGATAGATTACTGGAAAGACTTAAAATATTATCCATAGAACGGTCTGTTTGTATATCGTTAGTAGAATCCTTATTTGTTTTTTGTTTTGAACTTTTACCTTTCTTCTTTTTATCTTCAGTGCCAATTGCTTTGCGTTGTTCTTCCAGCTGAAGCTCATTTACCTGCTTGTCAATTTCTTCAATTTGCTTATCAATACTTTCAAGCTTTTCTTCTATAGACTTTGGATTCTCTCCGTTTTTCAAACCTCTCTCCATAATGGTATTTTTACTATCCATTAAATTTTCTTTCTGCTTCATTAGGTTTTCCAAGATATTGTTTCGTTTTAATTTTCCTCCTAAAAATTTACCCATGCTGTTTTTATTCGCAATATTACGTCTTTGAGACTTTCCATTGTTATCAACGGTATTTTTAGTCAAATTATTATTAGAACCATAACTTAAATTTACCAAGCCTATCTGCGGCTGTGGTGAAAAAGATATCCGCATATATAAATCCCCCTTTAACACACTTTTGTAAACTCTGTATATTTTTTATCATAAAAATTTTAGTTTTATTTAACGAATAAATGCACTCTCTTGAAATGCAAGGGCATCATCTAACCAGCGAGGGTGCATAGGTAATAACTTTTTAGGTAAATTATCATATGCAAAATACTTAAATTCTAATGATTCTTTTGGATCACATTCTAATTCTCCACCAATTACTTCAGCCAAAAAACAAGTTGTAATAAAATGAACAACTTCTCCATTAGGATATGAAAAAACTTGAGAATCAGGATCTGAATAAACTCCTATTAAATGCTTTATTCTTATGTCCAAATTTGCTTCTTCTTTAACTTCTCTAATAGCTGCTTCTTTAACCGATTCTCCTGGTTCTACATGTCCAGAAGGTATTCCCCACAACCCTACATCTCTACGTTTCTGCAATAATACTTTATTATTATTATCTAAAATAATAACAGCTACCCCCGGATAAATATAATCAATTTTTTTCATTTTTTTCCTCCTATCAAAAACTTTAGGAACTAATAGAACTATTACCCCTCCCTTTTTCACTCTATACTTTAATATCAAAATATGAATAAAATATTACACAAATACTTTTATACTTAATATATAATATCGGTTATGTACCCTACGGTATCTCCCATATGTAACTTTTAGTAAGCTATCCTTAGTTCCATAAACCACACTTTATTTCAATATTATTTACATTATACCATATTGTTACATTTAATATTAGAAGTTATCTTTTATCATGCTCTTTAAATAACTTTTAATTTTACTTATACTACTTTGAGTTGTATTGGTATATATTTTATGCTATTATTTCATAAAGCTTTCTCATCATAAAATATACTAATTTTTATAAAAGGAGTAGAGTATGAAAAATAAACATTTTTATATATTTTTATTATCAACTTTATCTTTAATTTTCATTTGGTCTTTTATAAATCCTCATGATTTATTCACATGGTTTTTAGAAGTATTACCAGCTGTAATAGGTATTTCAATTCTTATACTTATTTATCCTAACTTTAAATTTACAAAACTTGTTTATTTTCTAATTTGGATTCATGCAATTATTTTAATTATTGGAGGACACTATACTTACGCTGAAATGCCATTATTTAATTGGATAAGAGATACCTTTGATTTAAGTCGTAATTATTATGATAGATTGGGACACTTTGCTCAAGGCTTTATTCCAGCTATAGTAATAAGAGAAGTATTTTTAAGAAAATCTGTTGTAAAGAATGGAAAATGGTTATTTTTTATAGTGGTTAGCATTTGTCTTGCAATAAGTGCTTCTTATGAACTTTTAGAGTTTATAGTTTCAAAACTGACAGGTACAGCTGCTGATAACTTTCTAGGTACTCAAGGAGATGTTTGGGATACACAATGGGACATGCTTTATGCATTAGTTGGATCAATTACAGCACTACTATTTCTAAAAAAACCTCATAATAAAGCATTAGCACATGAGAAAAACTAATTCTCATGTGCTAATGCTAACAACTCTGATTATTATTATACTCTTCTTTCTTTTGTAGAAGCCTTGGGTTTTCATCAAAAAACTCCTTAAAAACTGGAACTTGCTGATGTCTTTTCTGATAAAAATATCCGTTAATTGAAGTAATAAGAGCTCCTATAGAATCTACAATTAAATCCCACATAGTATCAACTAGTCCAGATTTCTGCATATTCAAACCAAATATAGAATCCATTGAAAACTCAAATATCTCCCATAATGCTCCCATACACAAAGCAAATGTGAAAGAAAATAAAGCAACAAAAAATGGACTCATAATAAGATCAATCTTTTCTTCTCTGTTCAAAATATATATCAACAAAAATCCAACCATTCCAAGAATAACTCCTGAAAAAGTATGGAGCATTATATCCCACCACCAAAATTTATAGTAATAGTTCCCAAGCTCTCCCAAAATCTGAGCTGCAAAAATAAAGCTTAAAATTACTATTTGAAAGCTTGCGGGAAGCTTTATACCATTTTTTCTAGCAATTATATAAGGTAAATACGTAAGTACAAAAGTACTTATTGCAATAAAAAGATTAAGCCAACTTTGAGTTTTTATACTTATAACCATAGATAATATTAAAAGTATTCTCATGATATTAGCTAGTACAATTTCTTTCTTATAATTCTTCTTTAGTATCTTCATCTAACTTCCCCCCAATCTCTAATCATATTATTCACTCACAATTTTTCCTTCTTTAAATTCTGGTGCCATGTCTATAATATCTTTTCTACAGCAATATTTCAAATCTCCTTCAAGCCCTAAACTTATAAGAGTATTATAGTGCTTGGCTTTCTTTATAAAGCTTAAAACATCTTCATTCTGCTCATATATATAATATGCAGTTACAGCGATATCAGTTAACTCAGCCTTTATTTCTTTTAAAATACAATCAATAATATATCCACTGCATATAAAATCATCTATAGAAAATTCTCCATAAGTACCTGCATTAATTATAACTACATCATTATTTAATTCTACTGCTCTCTTAGCTACTGTCTTTGCATTTATCAGCGCTCCTATAAGCATATTTTTTGCCGATACAGCTCTGTTTATTGCCTTTGTTCCATTTGTAGTAGTCATGACTAAAACTTTATCTTTTGCAATATCTTCTTTATATTCTAGAGGAGAATTTGAGAAATCAAAACCTTCTATTTTAACAGCATTTCTTTCTCCACCTAAAACATAATTCTCTCTATTATCTTTTACAATAGATTTAGCCTCTTCAATATCTACCACAGGAATAACTTCTCTACAGCCATTATTTAATGCTGTTACAATTACAGATGTAGCCCTTAGCATATCTACTATCACTACAGTCTTATCCTTAATCTTTTCTTCTTTTATATCCTCATTTGAAATAATTATATCTATTTTCATATGATATATCCCTCATTTCCTAATAAGATAAATAATTATTTAATCAATTTTTTATAACCTTATCTATACATGTTCCAATAACTATTCCAGCAGTATAACACAATAAATCACTCCATAGAAATCCAAAACCTAATATAAGCCCTCCTATAGTAGTATGTCTAACACTATCAATCCAACGTGCATGATATAGCTGACTTATTTCTATACTATAAGAAAATATAATAGCCATTACAGCAACTTTTCTAATAGAATAAGTTCTAAAACAAAATCCTATCATAAGAAAAATCATCAATCCCCATAGGGTATCCCCTGCATATTCCCCTATAAACTTAGGAATAATTGAATAAAATTTTCTTGAAGATAATCCTAAAAATATTACTACTAAAATTAGAATTCCATAAATTACTCTATTTCTTTTATTATTTGAATTAATCATTTAAATCCTTTCTCACTATATCTTTTTATCTAATTTGAACTTACATTAAAAAATAAGTTGTATCGTAGTAATACAACTTATCTTAAATATCAAAATTATCTAGTTAATTATAGTTTATAAAATTCTTCAAAACATTTTGCAGAATAATAATGATCCTTTACTCCACAAAATTCTCTAATTGAGTGCATTGCAAGCAGCGGAGTTCCTATATCGACAGAACGAATATTTAAATGAGTTGAAGAAATTGGTCCTATTGTTGAACCACCTCTCTCATCTGAACGATTAACAAATTTTTGTACAGGCACTCCCGCTTTACTACAAATAGATTCAAAAACAGCTGAAGAATTGCTATCTGAAGTATAGCTTTGGCTTGCAGCTATTTTTATTGCAGGTCCTTTATTTATCATAGGTCTGTTAGTTGGGTCACACTTTCCACCCTTATTTGGATGTACAGCATGAGCTGAATCTGATGAAATAATAAATGATTTTGAAAGTGACCTAAAGAAATCTTCTCTACCTCCACCTAGTGATAAAACTATTCTTTCAAGGATGTTAGCAAGCATATTTGAATCTGCTCCCTGTTTAGTTGAACTTCCTACTTCTTCATTATCAAAGCATACTAAAACATTTGTGGCCTTTGAAACTGGTGCATTAATCAAAGCTGAAAGACCTGCATGAACTGCTTCTAAATCATCTAATCTTCCACAAGATATAAACTCATCATTTAATCCTATAACACTTCCTTTTTCATATTCATAAAGGAATAAATCAAAATCTAGTACGTCTTCATGGTTTACATCTAACTCTTTTGCAATAGCCTTTAAAAGATAGTTATCCTTTTCAAATTTTTCGTTTACTAAAGATACTAGTGGTAATGTATCCTCTTGTTTGTTTAACTCAATTCCTTTATTAACTTCTCTATTCATATGAATTGCAAGGTTTGGAATTATCATTATTGGTTTCTTTACATTAACTAGCTTTGTTTCTGGAAATAATATATTTTTACCCTTTAAAGTAACTCTCCCTGCTAAAGATAAAGGTCTATCAAGCCAAGTGTTAAGTATTGGCCCTCCATAAACCTCAGTATTTAATTTAAAATATGTTCCTTCTGATATCATTTCACAATTTGGTTTAATTCTAAAGCACGGTGAATCAGTATGTGCACCTATTATCTTAAACCCATTTTCATTAACTTTATCTTTTCCAACTACAAAAGCAACTATAGCTGAGTCATTCTTAGTTACAAAATATTTACCTTCCTTTTCTATGTTCCATTTATCCTCTTCTTTTAATTCTTTAAAATTGTTCTTCATCAATTCATTCTTTACATTTTCTACAGCATGAAAAGCTGTTGGGCTTTCATATATAAAATCTATAAGTTCCTCTGCAAATTTTATCTCTTTGCTCATTTTGCTACCTCCACTTATAATAAAGTTTTTAAACTCTATAAATTAGTATACCAAAAATCTCTATTTTTTTCACAGAATTATCTTCCTATAAAATCACAAAATAAAAGTTTCGATAAAACTTATCGAAACTTTTACTTGTTATAATTATATTTAAATTTAAGCAGACACCTTTTTATTTTGAGAAGGTACATTGTTCATTAACATATCTACATAATCAATAGAGTTCTTTTCGTTAACTTTAGGCATAGCTTCAACTTTAACGTCTCCATTTATATTATATAATTCGCTGTTATAATTAATTGTACATGTATATTTTGAACCATTGTTTTTTCCTTGAAGTTTTGCTGAATCAACAGTAACTTTAAAGCTTCCAGCTTCAGATGCGATATATCCATCTTTATTTACTCCACAGTTTAATACTATTTCAAATTTAACTGATTTATTCATTTCTTCTAAAGCTGCTACTAATTGAGTCATTCCAATTTCTAATTGTTTATCAATTTCTTGTTGTATTTTTTCTAAATCTTGTTGGCTAATCTTTTTATCTTGCATTTCTGCTGCTACATTTATTGTATCTTTAAGATAGTCTTTTATAAGCTTTTTCATATTTTCATCTTGCATAGCAAGCTTAACTACTTTAACTAATTTATCATTATCTAATTTAATTTGATAAAGATTAACTTTTTCTTTTCCATTTAAAATAGTTCCTTGTCCTTTTCTTGTTACGATGCTGTATTTAGCATCAGCTACTCTTATAAAGTCTAGAAGAGCTTCTTGGAATCTCTTTCCGTATTTTTCGTAAACACCCATCATTTTTCCATAATCCATATTTGGAACATTTAGTTTTTCATAAATTTTTGATGTATCATATACAATATAGTCTTTACCTTTTAATTCTGGTGTTAAATTCTTCATAGCTTCTGGAATGCTAACTATATATTTCATGTTAGGTTGTTTACCTTCTGTATTGATGTCCATCCATGCCTTAAGATTAAATACCTGTTGCATAAAATCGATATTTATATCACTGTTAGCAAATATTTTTGTATTTTTTTCATTTGATTTATATTTTGATGTTGCATTTACTTTTAAGCTATTTATCATAGCCATTACTGGTGCTAAACTCTGTTGCTCTTCTTTTGATAAATTTTGTCCATTTAACTTTATGTCAAAGTTTACCTTAGATTCAGCTGAACGCATTTTAGCTGTTTTATCATATGCATTCATTAATTCATCAACTGGAGAAACTTTTTTATCAATATTGCTATAAATATGATAATCTAAAGTTTTGTTATATAAATGTTTAGTATGTGAATCTTGAAGGTTAGCTATTGCTAGTCTAGCTTCTTTAATATTTTTTTCACTTAAATCGTTTATTGCTTTAAAAACAACTTCTCCAACATTTTTTGTATTTACTGTGCTTGCAACTTTTACTCCATCTTTTGTATCTGCCATAGCCTTAGCAGGTGCTAGTCCAATTCCTCCAGCTAAAACAACTGCTGATAATATCATAGATAGTGTCTTTTTACTTTTCATTTTTTCCCCCTACCTTTTTGTAAAAAATTTAATACATTATATATATAATACTTCATTTCCCAGAATATATCAATATAGTATATAAATTAGATTTTACAATCACTCAAAGCAAATTTAATCATAATTAATTATTATGATATAATATCTATTGTTTAAAGCTTTTAAACATTTTTAATTTTAGCATGGAGGTAGCAAAATGTTATCAAAACTTCTAGTAACTAGATTTGTAAAAAATCATGAAAACACAGCCGACCCTAAAGTACGAGAATCTTATGGATATTTAGGTGGTATAGTAGGCATAATTGTTAACTTTATTTTATTTTTAATCAAATTATCCGTAGGTTTATTGGTCAAAAGTATTGCAGTAACAGCAGATGCATTTAACAATTTATCAGATGTTTTATCTTCTGTAATAACTATTGCTGGGTTTAAATTAGCTTCAAAACCAGCAGATGCAGAACATCCTTTTGGACATGGAAGAATTGAATACATATCTGGATTAATTGTTGCTTTTATGGTTATGTTAGTAGGATTTGAATTTACTAAATCTTCTTTTGACAGAATAATTAATCCTTCAAAAATAAATTTTAAGCTTATACCATTTATTTTAATTCTACTTTCAATAGCGGTCAAAATATGGTTAAGTAAATTTAATAAATATGTGGGAAAAAAAATAAATTCTTCTGCCCTTGAAGCCGCTTCTTTAGACGCATTAAGTGATGTTATTTCTTCTAGTACTGTAGCTTTGTCCTTATTTTTATCTCAATGGATATCATTCCCTATAGATGGTTATGTGGGTATAGCAGTATCATTATTTATATTATATTCTGGTTATTCCTTAGTTAAAGAAACTATTAATCCTCTATTAGGAGAAGCACCAAACCCTAAATTTGTTGAGGAATTAAAAAAAGAAGTACTTAAATATGATTATATAACTGGAGTACATGATTTAATTATTCACAACTATGGACCTGGAAGAGTAATGGCTTCTCTTCATGCAGAAGTTCCTTATAATATGTCCATAGTTAAAATACACGAAATTATTGATAGAGCAGAAAAAGAAATTTCTAAAAATCATAACATATTTTTAGTAATACATATGGATCCAGTTAATACTGATGATGAGGAAATAAATCATACTCGAATAGAGGTTAGTAATGTTCTAAAAAACTTTTCTCAAATTAACTCTTTTCATGATTTCAGAATTGTAGGAGAAGGAGACCATAAAAATTTACTTTTTGATGTTGTAATTGATTTTAATTCTAACTTTACTCACGAAGATGAGGGAAAACTTATATCTAATATAGATAAAGAAATAAAAAAACTCCACCCTCATTATAATGCACTTATAACAGTGGATAGAGAATATACTTAAAATAAAAAGAAAAAAGACAAGTATTGCAATAAATATACTTGTCTCTTTTCTTTTTATTTATTAATCTTATCCCATTTTAATTTTATAGGTCTATTAGAATAATCATAGTATATTGAGTCCCCTACAACATTAATTTTATAAGCAAAATCATCTACTACTTTCACTTTATTTTTTCCATCCTTGTCTATTTTACAAATACAACCATTATTTATATCACTAAAATATATATGCTCTTTATCTAAATTACCCCAAGCTGCAATTCCACTAAATATATTTTCTTTTGAACTTTTGTCTTTTTTTATTTTAAATATCCCACTTTCATTCAAATAGTATATCCAATCTCCTTCTATACCTATTAAGCTTATAAAATCGCTATTTTCCTCTGCAACAACCGTTTTATCTGAACCATCTTTTTTTATTTTGTGAATTCCTTTATTAGTATAGTAAATCCATTCTTCATCTGAAGCAATACCGCCAACTTCAATAGTATCGTCACTTAATTTCACTTTTTCTTTTTTATCTATACTAAGTCTATATAATTTCCAGTCTTCTAAATTTATATAATAAATATTATTTCCTTCTACATATATTTCTTGGACCTCATCTTCACTAATTTTTTCTCTCCCAGTTCCATCTGTTTTTATTCTATATATATTATTATTATCACTAGTATTGTTATAATAAATATAATCTCCAACTACATTAATATAAAAAGGAGTATCATCAGTTAATTTTATCTTTGAAGAACCATCTATTTTCTTTTTATACAAATATCTTTTGCCGTCCTCTTCATGTAAATAATAAATCCAATCTCCTTTTTTAGCTGCAAATCCAAAATTATTTAAATTTCCAGCAGTATTTCCTTTTTCATTTCCCTTTATAGTAACATTTGAATTTTCTTTACTATTTTTGTTTATATTACTTTTTTCATCATTTTTATTACTATTATTACTATAAGTGTTAACTATTTTTTTACGGCTATTTTCAACTGCAACAGCCTTTTCTTCAACAGCATTTTTACATCCACTGAAAGTCAAACTAGAAAACATTAGTAAAGTTGTTATAATTAATAATTTTCTTTTTGTCATTTAATACCCTTCCTTCACTCCAAGCTTACTCTTAAATTTATAAGTTATGTCATCGTTTCATCTATATACGTATATATTGTATAATATGGTGATAAAAGAAGAGTTACAAAAAAGTTTCAATAAAGTTAAACATTGTTATATAATCTCTATTCTAAATAATATTGCTGTAATTTATTTCTTTTTTCTTCACTTAAACCATATTCTTCCTCTAAATATTTTTCAATAGAACCATATGTTTCTTTTATAGTATTTAAAGAACTTTCAATATATTCTCTTCTTACCTCCATAAGTGCCTTACAAATTTCTATACTCTCTTCATCCTTTAATATAGGCTGAATTGATTTTATTAATGACTCATTCTTATGTGAACGATAGATATTAGTTAATAAATAATCTTCTATAACAGTTTCCTCTGACACCCCTAATGCTAGTAAAATTAATGCTGAACCAATTCCTGTACGATCTTTACCGGCAGTACAATGCTGAATTATTGGCATTTTATCAGGATATTCAATATATTCCATAAGCTTTTTAAAAGCTTTATTGTCAGATACCATTTCTATATAACCATTTTTAAGAAATTCACATGGGTTTCCTAATGACTTTAAACTTCTAGTTTTCTTTATTATAGATATCATATCAAAATTTCTATCTTGATTATCTAAAGAACGCATTGCAGAAATATTTATATTTTCAATACCATCAATTAATGGATCTGGCTTTTGATCAACTTCTGCCTTTGAACGATAATCAAAAATTGTTTTTACACCTAAATTTTTCAAATACTCTATGTCTTCTTTTGTTAAACCTGCTAATTGATCTGAACGATAAAAAGTATTCCATTTAACTCTTCTACCATACTTTGTTTTATATCCTCCTAAATCACGAAAGTTATTAACACCTTTAAAAGGTATTAATACTTCTGCAATTACCTCTGGAACATATCCTTTAGCTTTTAAAATAAAATAATTTCTTCTTTTAATATCTGGATCATCAAAAGTAACCGATGCTTTTCCTTCCACACTTGTAATATACTCTTCATCTGCATTTATATTAGGTGTTTTACTCCAATATATATTAACTTTTTCAAGATTTTCTTCTAAATTCCAACTAATTTTTATTTTGTTATCATTATCTCTTATAATATTTACATTTTTAAAATATTTTTCACTTCTCTGTATCTCTAAATACCCCATATCTGTTCTCCTCCATATTTTACTTAATAAGCTATTCTTAAATTATAACTTTAATTATTTTTATTCAGTACTTTATCTAAATACCTACATATTTCTTCTATATTACTTACTTTTACATACATTATCATTCTATTATTAATCCAGCCTGCTACGAGTTCATCATCATCCTTCTTAATAGATTTTAACTTAAAATCTAAAACTATAAAATCTTTTTTACATTTATGCTGAAATTTCATTACATCTTTAAAATCAGCAATACGTGTTTCCATTATGCGGTATATGCCATCTACCTCAAAAAATATAATCCTTTCATTGGTAATATATATAACATAGCTTGTACCTAATTGAGGAATTGCATACTTACCATTAACCCATCTAAATGTTAAGTATTTCATCATATATTTCCATGCACTTACTGTTGATTTAAATTTATATATAATTTGTTCTCCTTCTTTTAATTTCTTTTGTACAATTTCATTGCATCTATTTAAATTTTCGATTGATATTTTATTAGTAATAGATTGTCTTCTTTCTATTAATTTATTAGAATCAATTGTTGATTGAGCTTCATATTTTTTTATTTCTTCCTCATCAACCTCTGTAACTTTTAATTTTTTTATAAATTCTCTATCTCTCATATGCTCTACCCTCCATTAAACTTTTTAATTTTTTTCTTCCTCTGGAAAGTCTGTTGTATATATTTTCTTTTGGTATTTTAAGTGATTTTGAAATATTTTCTATACTTTCTTCGTTTAAATATTTTCTTATAAAAATCTCCCGATCTTTTTCATGCAATTCACTTATTAAATCCATTAGTTCTTTTGATTGTTCTTCTAACTTAAGTTCTTCATCAACTCTATTTTTATCTTCTAAATTCAAATCACTTATATTACAAAGATTATAAGTTTTGTTACTTTTTCTTTTATAATCAATAGCTTTAAATTTAGATACCGATATTAACCAGCTTGTAAAGTTTGCCTTCTTACAATCATAACAATCTATGTTATACCAAATGTTTAAGAGTATATCATCAAAACACTCATCTATTAATTCTTTTTCATGTGATTTATCTAAAATACCATTTATCACTCCATAAATAAGATTTCCATATTTCTTAATAAATTTATTTAGATATTTTATGTCTTGCTTTTTCAGCCCCTCTATTAATTCGTCATTCATACATTTTCTCCCCTCATACATTTTAATCCATCTTAAGTAATTTTTAATTATTATATACATTATACGAAATAAGTTTTTAATTTCTATCACATAATTACAAAATAATTCTTATTTTGATAAAAAAAACAAAGGTATATATTGCTATAAAAGCGTTTCACTTCACTAAGAAAGTCTAATTTATTTTCTTAGATATATGCTAAAAAACATAAACTCGCTATCGCTCAAACATATGTCTTTCTTTACGCATATATCACGAAAATAAATAAGACTTTCTAAAGTTTGTTCAAATGCCTTTTACGCAATATATACTTTTTTAGGATACTTAAGGTTGGAAATTATAAAATTTTATAATTTCCTATAGAATAAAAAACCGCATTGGATAAATCCAATACGGTTTTGTGTATAATACTTTATTTTAAAACATATTCAGCTAATACAGTTTGAACCTCATAAATATTTAAGCTCTTATTAAACTGCTTTTCAATTGGCATTTGGCTTCCTGAAATCCATATTTTCAATTCAGCATCTAAATCAAAATGCCCTGCTGTTTCTATGCTGAAATGAGTTATAGTTTTATATGGAATTGAATGATATTCAATTTTTTTACCTGTCATACCTTGCTTATCAACTAAAATTAATCTTTTATTTGTAAATATAAACATATCACGAATTAGTTTATATGCTTTTTCTATTCTTTCAGTTGAAGCTAGAATATGTGCATATTCCTTTTGAACATCTCCCATATTAACTTCTGAAGCATTTCCCATCAATCCATCAAATAATCCCATCTTTACTCCTCCTGAATATAGTATTATTTACATTTTTTATTTATATGTTTTCCCAATCCTATATTCTAGATATTTTTATTAAATCCTTCTTTTACAGTACATAGAGTTAAATTACATACGCTATACTTAACCATATCTATATAAACATATACCGTCCTTACATTCTGTATTTCATAATAAAGTAATTTATTTTTGCCAATTTTCCTTTATATATCTTAAACAAAAGAAACCTGATATTAAAAATATAATTAAACCTACAGAAATTCCTATAGTAATTTGACTTTTACTAATACTGCCAACATTAGAAGACGTAGAAGGGAAAAATGAACTACTCTCAGCTATAAGGTTGTTAAAAAAATGAATGCTTATAGTATTCATTAAATTTTCTGTTTTTATATATACCAAACACATTATAATTCCAAAAACAAACGCACCTAAAAAAGCAAGTTCTCCATGCATTAATCCAAATAATATAGAAGAAATTATTATTGCAGTACCTGTACTACGTGTCATTCTTAATCTATTCAAAATAATACCTCTGAATATAAATTCCTCAACAATAGGCGCTAAAAATACAGCTGCAATAAAAGTAAAAATTTCTGAACTAAATGTATTGTTATCTTCACTAACTTCCGCTAATAATTTATTAAAAAACTCTGGACTTATCATATATGCTAAAGAAACAACTAATACTACAAAACTAATACTAAAAGCAAAATTCATACAAATTATTTTTGTTATCTTACTCCATTTAACTTTGTCCTTAAAATCTTTTATAATAGGTTTTAATCTTATGTTATTTTTAAATGTTATATATATAATCCATAAAATTAATATAACCCTATTTATCATTAACCAGAAATTAAAATCTAACATCTCAAATTTCTTAAAATAAGGTTGTTCCGATATAATCATTAAACTTATTGTAACTAATAAATATACAAACACTGCTTTTCTTATTTTGATACTTTGAAAAAAATCATTCATTTTTCTTCCCCCATTCATATATATGCCAAAAATCATCAACTGTCTTACTTATCTCATTAATCTCCTATCTCAGCAGTTATAAATATATTTTAAATGCAGTCTTAAAATTTTCCTCGGATTCAAGATATAATTGACCTCCATGTTTCTCAACAATCTTATGTGCAATAGATAATCCCAGGCCTGTTCCCCCTGTTGTTCTTCTAGACAAATCGCCCCTTGTAAAATCTTCAAATATTTGTTCTTTCAAACTATCCTCAATACCCTTTCCGTTATCTGCAATTACAATTTCTATACCATATAATTTTTTCTTTAATTCTATTTTTAATGTTGTATAGTCTGGATTATATTTCAAAGCATTTGAAATAATATTTGAAACAGCTCTTGCCATTTCATTTTTATCAAATTCATATATAATTTCGTATTCTGGAATATCAATTATAAAATCAAAATTTTTGTTTTCAATTTCAGGATAAAACTCTACAGCTATTTCTCTCATAAATTCACAAATATCCAGTTTTTCTTTATACATAATATATTTATCATTATTAAGCTTGGCTAACTCATGAATATTTTCAATAAGAGTAGTTACTCTTTGAGATTTTTCATATATTGTTTTAAGGTACATTCTTTTTCTTTCCTCATCTTTAACAACTTCATCATATAATGCTTTTGAATATCCCTGTATGGATGCTACGGGGGTTTTTAAATCATGAGAAAGATCAACAAAAAGCTGCTGTTTTAAAGCTTCATTTTTTTGTCTTTCTATCTCTCCTGATTGGATTTTTTCTGCCATGAAATTAAAAGCATCCCTTATCTGAGCAAATTCATTTGCACTTTTAAAATTAATTCTTGTGTAATAATAACCATCTGTCATTTTTTCTATTCCTTCAAGTATTTTTTTTAATGGCTCTACTATTTTTCTTGATGTCCAAAATGCATAAAATCTTACTACAATAAATAAAAAAATTAATATTCCCAAAATTCCTTTCATTATTTCACCAGATGCTTTTGCTATATATTTTTCAGGAGATGATCTTTTATCTACATCTATCTTTATAACTCCTGGAGGTATTTTAACCATACAATAATATTTCTTTCCATCTGTATAAAATGGAGTTATTGAATGTAGATATGAATCATCATTTTTTTCTTCATCTAAATTTGTATCTATTAACTTATATATCTCTTCTTCAGTATAAGCTTTTTTATCATCCTTCTTTTTTCCAATAACATATACCACATTCCTATCTGAATCTAGTATTTCAACCCAGCCTCCTACTGACGTAATTTTTGAAGCATCTATATTTTTATAATCACTTTTTACTATCTTTGAAGCCATAAAAAACTGCTGTATTTCACCTATGTATTCATTTGAACATAACATTTTCCCAATACTTACAGCTGTAAAAGTTATACCAGATATAAATACTATAATTATCAGAAATACAAATAAAACATAATGTTGAAACATGGTGGTATATACTTTTTTATATTTTTCATTTTTTTTGGTATTAAGCATTATTTAAACTCTCCATATAATCAATTAAATTATAATTTTTTATTTTCAAACTTATATCCAAGACCTCTTATGGTTTTAATATACATAAGTGTTTTTGAGTCATCCTCTATTTTATCTCGAAGGTTACTCATGTGAACCATTATAGCGTTATCATCACCATAAAAGGTTTCTTCCCATACTTGTTCAAAAATTTGTTTTTTAGTAAACACTCTACCTGAGCTATTCATTAACAGAAAAAGAATTTTATATTCTGTTGATGTAAGAGACACTTCTTGATTATTTTTATAAAGTGTACATGTAATTGTATCTAGTTTCAAATCACCAAATTCTATGTGTTCAGCTTGTCTACTTTTGCTATGATTTATATTTATATTGAATTTATAATATCTTCTAAGCTGCGCTTTTACTCTTGCTGCAATTTCAAGAGGATTAAAAGGCTTGGTAACATAATCATCCGCTCCAAGTTCAAGTCCAAGTATTCTATCACTATATTCATTTTTAGCTGAAAGCATAATTACAGGAATATTATATTTTTCTCTTATTTTCTTTATAAGATGATATCCATCCATATTAGGCATCATTATATCTATTACAGCAATGTCAATAGAATTTACCTGTAAAATATCAAGTGCCATAATTCCATCGTAAGCTCTAAATATTTCATATTCTTCTTCCAAATATAATGATAAAAGTTCTACTAATTCCTTCTCATCATCAGCAATTAATATTTTTTTCATCAATTTGCAGCTCCTTTTTCTTAATTTAATTCTATAACTTACTTGTTAATAATTAGTTACTAATCAATATTTTTCTTAATTTTATTATAATGTGTATACGAACTAATAATCAAAGCTATTATTAATAATATACGTAACACCATATGCCATATATTAGTTTTCATAAATATAACAAAACATGTAAGTACCATTATACCTACTATATTTAATATAATAGAAAATTTATGATTCATAAGTAATCCCTCCTTATTTTTACATTGTATTCCTGTTTTATTTATCCCAACTTAATAAAATCTTAAGATTACCTTAAGATATACGCAAAAATACCGTATTGAACTCAATACGGTATTTTTAATCATACTTACTATCAAACTTATACATTAACATCTGAAAATTCTATTTCTATTTTTTTCATATTTATTTCGTTTAAACTTACATTATCTCTAGTATGGTCATCAAGTACCTTTAAAGGAAGTACTATTGTAAATTTACAACCTTTATCAATTTCACTTTCAAGCATTATTTTGCCTCCATGCATTTCAACAAAAGATTTAACCAATGAAAGTCCTATACCACTTCCTTCATTTTCCCTCACAAAAGTCTCTGATACCTGAGTAAATCTATTATATATGGACTTCTGCATATTCTCTGGAATTCCTATACCATTATCCTTTATAGATATTAAAATTTGTCCATCTTTTTCACATATATTTACTTTAATTTCACCAGATTCTCTAGTAAATTTAACAGCATTTGATAACAAATTTAGCATTATTCTTTCCATCTTTTCACTATCACATGCAATAACCTTTTCCTCAAACTCAGTATCAAATTCAATCTGAATACATTTTTCTTCTGCATAAGGTACTATTGATAATGTTATGTCCTCTATCAATTTAACTATATCATAATTATAAAGGTTTAATTGCATAAAACCAGCCTCAATTTTACTCATATCAATAAGGTTATTAATTAATTTAATCAGTCTATAACAATTTTGTCTCATAGTTTTTAAATAATTTTTAAGTTTTTGATTTTCTGCACATTTTTCAGGAAGATTTATCTCAAAAATCTGAATACTGCTAAAAATAATATTGATAGGAGTTCTAAGTTCATGAGAAATATTGGCAATAAATTCTGTTTTTAGTTTGTCTAACTCATATGCATCTTGAAGCAGTTTTTGATTACTTTTAACTTCTTCTTGAAGTAAATTTACATGACTATCAAACTTTCTATGTGTTTCTTCTATAGTAATCAAAATAATAGAAAAAGAGAGTGTTACCGTGTGCAGTATATAAGCTACTATATCAATATAATAATCTTTTCTTGCAATAAATAACCATGAAAAACCAAATACCATCTGAACTAATGGGAAAATAATAGTAGTAATTGCTAAAAAATGTATACTAAAAGTTTTATTTTTACATTTTAATATATTCATTCCCAAATAAATATAAATAAACATAAGGAAAATTTTATGAATAAATACACTAATAGGACATATAAAATTTAATGCTAATAGATCTATAATAACTAAACTTATAGCTCCATATAAATGGTATTTTGAAATCTTTCTTTTTAAAAAGCTTTCTATAGTTGCATAAGCTAAAAAATTGCTGCTTAAAAAAAAGAAAACAGCAATATTAGTCATAAGGTTATTCTTATTGTTAACTTCCCCAAATAATGTAAATACAACTGTGATTATACCTAAAATATGACTTATAGACATAAAGTTTATATACTTTTTAGGATGAACTATATTAAATGAAATAAAAATTAAAGCTAAAGTTGCATACAAAAATAACAATATAAGATAAAAAGTAATACTCTCCATAATTTACCCCTGTTTCATAAGTTTTTTTACTTATATTTTATCAAAATGCTAATTCTTGAGTCAAACAAATATCCAAATAAGATTTTTAGTTCATTTTACCACCACTTCAAATAGTTTTAAAATTTAGTATTTTAGCTCTTATATTTTGCCATATATTGATACTTGCACCCCCTCCCTATATATATATATAATTAAATTAATATAAGATATAAAACTCGATAAAGGCAAAATTAGTGAAAGCTAATGACGCAAAGCTATAGGGACTACGGTGTTTTTACACTATGTCAGCCAGTTGCCGAAAGGTTTGGAATTATACCCACACCCGTAGGTTGGGTATTTTTTGTTATCAGGAGGTGAACTTCCCCATGCTTCTTAAAAATAAGACTAATAATAATATAATTGTGCAAAATGTAATTGTTGCAAATAGTTTTTTTAAAAGACTTAGGGGGCTAATGTTTACAAAGGAGCTTTCACCTCAATCAGGATTATATATTTCTCCCTGTAGTGGAATACACACTTATTTTATGAATTATACTATCGATGTTTTATATCTCGATATTAACAATACAATACTTGCTATTGATGAGAACATGACACCTGGAAGAGTCGGAAAATTCAGAAAAAGCTCCGTGGCTGTTGTTGAACTCACAAGCGGCAAGGTAAAAGAAACTCAAACTAAAGTTGGACAAGTAGTAGAATTTGTATAGTTAAAGGAGGGAAAAATAAACATTTAGTAAATTCATAAAAAACTATTTAAGGGAGGTAATTTTATGTTAAATAAAATGAAGAATTTAGTTGTTGATGAAAGAGGTCAAGGAATGACTGAGTACGGATTGGTTTTAGGTGTTATTGGAATCGGAGCAATAGTAGCTTTAGTAGCTTTAAGGGACCAAATTAGTACATTGATTAACAATGTTAAAACAAATATATTTAATAATACACCATCAGCAAGCTAATATATACAAAGGGTCCTGCAGCAAGTAGCAGGGCCTTTTTTAAACGGGAGGTGGAAAAATGTTATTTGATTTAATTCTAGTTTTCGTGCTAATTACATGTTTTATAACGGATTTAAAGTATCAAAAAATATACAATAAAGTTATTTTTCCATCGCTTATTGTATCATTACTACTGCATTTTATTTTCTATGGTTATATTGGTTTAAAATCCTCACTACTAGGCTTTGTAGTAGGTTTTGGTATACTTTTAATCCCCTATTTTTCAGGTGGGATTGGAGCTGGTGATGTTAAGCTTCTAGCACTTATAGGCGCTATAAAAGGAAGTACTTTTGTCTTTAATACTGCTCTATATATGGCAGTAATAGGCGGGATTATGGCCCTTGTTGTTATTTTATATCATAAAGATTCTCTAAAGTTTTTTAAAGAATTATTTTTATGGATAATCTCATTGTTGCATGGTATAAAATACAAACTTGAACTGCCAACCTCACCGCTTTTAAAAAAATATCCATATGGACTTGCAATAGTAGGTGGTGCTGTAATTTGCCTTATCTCTAAGGGGGCCTGGATTGTATGATCAAGAAAAAAGGACAGGCAATATTAGAAACTGCTCTTGTCCTTCCTATTATTTTAATTGTCTTTTGTGGAATTATTGATTTTGGAAGAATTTTTCATGCATCAACCCATTTAAACATGGTAACCCAAGAAGCAGTAAGATTGGCAGGCTTAGGAGAAAATGATAGCGAAATAGTTCAATTTGTTAATGACAAAGTTTATTTAGTAGATAAAGATACTATTCAAATAGATATCACTCCAAATAGCCTTCTAAGAAAATCTGGTGACTATGTTACAGTAAAAATAACATATAAAGTTAACTATATAACTCCTATTATTAGCACATTCCTTCCATCACCCTTTGAGGTAAATACTCAATCAACCATAAGAGTTGAATAGGAGGGAGATTATGTTATTAAAAAAATTAAATCTGTTTAAAGAAGAAGATGGCAGTGCATTGGTGTTATTTACTCTATTCTTTGTAATAATTATTGGAATAGCTGGTCTTGTAATTGATGGAGGCCTTTTATTCACTACCAAAAGTCATTTAAAAAAAACAGCAAATGCAGCAGTTTTATCAGGTGCACAAGAGCTTACAAATAGTGATAATTCAGTAAATGAAGTTGTCTTAGAAATTTTGAAAGCTCACGAAGAAGAAAATAACCTAAAGGAAATATATATCGAAACAAATAATGAATATAAAGTAAGAGTTGTTTTAGAAAAAGAGGTACCATTAAAATTTTTAACACTCTTTAAAATTAACAGTATGACAATAACAGTATCCTCTTCTGCTGAACTTGTTCCCATGAGCCGTGGCCAAGGAGCAGTTCCCCTTGGAATAGATAAAAATATTCCCCTCGAGTATCTAAAGGAATACAAATTAAAAGTTGATTCAGGAGATTCTGAATACGGAAATTTTGGTATTTTGGCCCTTTCAGGTGTTGGGGCAAATCTTTATGAACAGGATTTAACCTATGGGTATGAAGGTGAAATAGAAGTTGGAGATATTATAAACACTCAAACAGGAAACATATCAGGAAAAACCCGTGATGCTGTAAATTTTAGAATAAACTCATGTCCTCATCCCATTGATGACATAAACCATAGAGATTGCTCAAGAGTTATTTTAATTTTAGTTTATGAACCATACATGGTTCAATCTAATCAGTTAAAAGAAGTAAAAATAACGGGCTTTGCATACTTTTATATCAAATCTCCAATGGACCACAATGACTCTTCAATTACTGGATACTTTATAAGGAGAGCTGGCAGCGGCTTTGGAGATAAAAATATAGCAGATAATGGAGCATATACAATTAGATTAATAGAGTAGGTGAAAAAATGAAGTCAAGAAATATTTTAATCTTAGCTCTAATGATGGCACTTATAACTACTTTTCTTTTCAATAAATATCTTAAGGATCTTGATAAAAAGTATAAAAAAAATGAAAACAAAATAAGTGTTGTAGTACCCCAAAAATATATTAATAAAAATGAAAAAGTTACTCGTGAACTGCTTCAAATTAAAGAATTTGATGCAGATTCAGTACATCCTGAAGCAATAAAAAAAATTGAAGAAGTTGAAGGAAAGTATGCCTTAACAGATATAAAAAAGGGAGAATTTTTATTCTCCAACAGATTTACAAATCAGTTTGATGAAAAGAAATTGGTAACAAGAAAAATACAAAATGGTTTTAGAGCAGTATCAATTGAGGTTAACCTTGTAGAGTCTGTATCTAATTTAATACAGCCTGAAGAATATGTTGATGTAGTTTTCAGCGAAGAAATTAAACAAGATGGAATAACCAATACTATAAATACACAAATATTACTTGAAAATATAAGAGTTTTAGCTGTTGGTAAAAGACTCAGTGATAAAAAAATTCAAACTAAAGATTCAAAAGATTTAAATCAAAAGGAAAACGAAATTGAATATGTATCTGTGACATTAGAATTGAAACCATCGGATGCAATTAAACTTATAAATGCTGATGAAAAAGGCCACATAAAACTTATTCTTAGAAGCAAAATATTCCCATAACATTCTTTTTATTTACGAAGAATAAGTACCCCAGTTCAAGGAGGCAAAGCCTATGACCATAGATAATTTTGAATATATTACAACTGAAGAAACAAAGAGTGAAATTATTGTTTTTGCAAGTGCCAAGGGCGGAGTTGGAAAAACAGTACTTACTGTTAACATGGCAGTTGCAATTGCTAGTAAGGGCTTTTCCACTTGTATTATAGATGGAAATTTTCAATTTGGCGACGTAAACCTTGCCCTAAATATAGAACCCAAACTTACAATTAGTGATGTCATTCATGATGTAAACTCATTAGACAGTAATATGCTATTAAATTATCTTCAAAATCATGATAGTGGAGTAAAAATTTTATCTGCTCCATTAAAACCTGAATATGCAGATTTAATAACATCCACTGAAATTAAAGTTATTTGCAAAAAACTTTTAGAACAACACGACTATTTAATTGTAGATTTATCCTCTGGACTTTCTGAAAATAATATTAGCTTCTTAGAATTAGCAGATAAAATTTTTCTAGTTACAGACCTTGAAATGGCAGCTTTAAAAAACACAAAAATAATGCTAAAAACTCTAAATGCATTAAACCTGTCAGAAAAGATAAGAATCATTGTAAACAGAGGAGATATGGAAAGTGTAATTAAATTTAAAGATGTTAAGGATATACTTGGTATGGATAATTTGTTGTTCATACCAAATAATTTCAAGGTTGTGTCAAAATCCTTTAATATTGGTATTCCCTTTGTAATAAACAAACCCAAAGAAAAGATTTCAAATGAAATTATCAATATAGCTAGTGAAATTTATAGAAATAAATATTTTCCTAGACATAGGAGAAGAAAAAAACAGAGTTTAATGGGCTTTTTCAAAAGGAAAAGAAATTAACGGAGGTAAATCATGGGACTTCTTGAAAGAATTAATACAATGAAGAAAAATGATAATAATACTGAACAAAAAATTGAAAAAAATGAAATTTCATTTTTTAAGCCTGAAAACACAAGCACTTCTAATAAAAAAATAATTTATTCTCTATCAGGCGAAGAACAAGAATTAAAAAATAAGCTTCAAAAAAAAATAATGGAAGAATTTAAAGATGAATCTGTTGACAAATTAGTTTCTAATCTTGATTCAATGGCCCTTGAAATAATCAAAAAGAATGTAGAACATTTTGGTGATATTGATAGAAAAAGAGTTGTGCAGGAACTTATCAATGATTTAACAGGCTATGGACCAATAAATCCTCTTTTATTGGACTCTGATATCAGTGAAGTTATGGTAAATGGACCTTATAGTGTATATGTAGAGAAAAAAGGTAAAATTCAGTTAACCGATGTACAGTTTAGAGATAATGAACATGTTATGCATATAATTGAAAAAATTGTGTCACCCCTTGGGAGAAGAATAGATGAAAGTAGTCCTATGGTAGATGCACGACTTCCAGACGGCTCAAGAGTTAATGCTATAATTCCCCCACTGGCTTTAAACGGTCCAACAATCACAATTAGAAAATTTTCAAGTACCCCATTAACCATAGAAGATTTAATAAACTTTGATACATTAACAAGAGAAATGGCTGTTTTTATTGATGCATGTGTTAAGGCAAGACTTAATATTTTTATAAGTGGAGGTACAGGCTCTGGAAAAACAACAACATTAAACGTGTTATCCTCCTTCATTCCAAATGATGAAAGAATAATAACAATTGAAGATGCAGCCGAACTTCAACTATCACAGGAACATGTTATCTCATTAGAATCAAGACCTCCCAATATTGAGGGAAAAGGTGCAGTAACAATAAGAGATCTTGTTAAAAACTCACTAAGAATGCGACCTGAAAGAATTGTAATTGGTGAGGTGCGTGGTGGAGAAGCTTTAGATATGCTTCAAGCTATGAATACAGGACATGACGGTTCCTTAGCAACTGGACATGCTAATAGTCCAAGAGACATGATTTCACGTCTTGAGACCATGGTTTTAATGGCAGGAATGGAACTTCCAATAAAGGCAATTCGTCAACAAATTGCAGGTGCAATTGATTTAATTGTTCAACAGGCAAGACTTAATGATGGTTCAAGAAAACTTGTCAATATTACTGAAGTACAAGGTCTTGAAGGTGATGTTGTTGTACTTCAGGATATTTTTACATTTGAACAGCATGGAGTAGATAAAAAAGGAAAAATATCAGGTAAAATGGTTGCAACAGGAATACGTCCTAAATTTTATGATAGACTTGAATCTTCAGGCATATACATTCCTGATTCTGTATTTAAAGTAGAGGAGTGGTAGTGATGAAAGAGGTAGTTCTCTTATTTTTCTTTACATTTTGCTTTTTATTTATTGTATGGACATTTTCTTATTTCCTTTTATTTAATAGGAGAATTCAAAAAAGAATAAACTACTACTTTTATCTAAATAAAACTGATACAAATTTTAAGAAAAATAGAGATGGAGTTAAAGAAGGAATCAGCAGCTTAAAAAAACTAAATGAGTTAATACGAAAAAAGTTATCCAATATTGATCAAGATAAAATTGATCAAATGCTTAAAAGTGCTGGAGTACTTTTAACTCCTGAAGAATATGTAATGCTTAAATGGTTTTTATCTGCAATTACAGGCGGTATTTTATATTTTCTATCAAGTAATGTATACCTTTTAATTCCAGGGTCAATTATTGGATATACCTTACCCAAGATATGGATAAATAGAAAAATTAAAATAAGAATTCTAAAATTCAACGAAGGTTTACCAGATATGATAGCCACTTTAATAAGCTCTCTCAAATCTGGCTACAGCTTTGCTCAGGCTTTAAAAACAGTTGCTGAAGAGTGTGATTCTCCAATCAAAGAAGAGGCTACCCTTTTACTAAAGGAAATGAACTACGGAATTACTATGGAAGAAGCTTTAAATAACTTAGGTAAAAGAATGCCAAGTGATGATCTTGAACTTATGCTGCAAGCAATATTAATTCAAAGACAGGTTGGTGGAAATTTAGCTGGTGTGCTTGAAATAATCGTAAAAACCATTAGAGAAAGAACTAGAATTCAACGTCAAGTCCAAAGCTTAACAGCTCAAGGAAGACTCTCTGGTAGAATAATTGGTGCACTCCCTATTGCCCTTGGTCTTATGATTTATTTCATGAATCCAGAATATATAAAAGTTTTATTTAACAATACATTAGGAATCATTATACTCTCAGCAGGTATTATATCTGGAATAATCGGATTTATTTTAATTCACAAGCTAACTAAAGTTGAGGTGTAAACTATGTTAGTAATTTTTTTCCTATTAACCACAAATCTTTTCATATTGTATATAGTTTTAAAGATTTTCGAACCTAAATTTAGAGTAAAAAAAAGAATAGAGATTTTTGTTAATACAGAAAATCTTATACGTAAAATCGAAGAAAATGAAGCTGACCCCCTTTCTCGGAAAATAATACTTCACGTTAAAAATAAACTTAAAAGTTATTTTGGTGAAAAAATTTCTTCTAAAAAGGAGCAACTTTTAGAAAGAAAACTGCTTCAAGGTGGAAAGCCGTTAGGTATGACACCTATTGATTTTCATATTTTCAAAATCACCTTAAATATACTTTTATCTACATTATTTGGTATTTATGGTAAATTACTAGGTTTAAGTTTTACTGGTATCTTTATTCTCTTTTTAATTGGTTTTATACTGTCTATTTTTATTCCTGATTTTTATATTAATCAAAAAATTAAACAGAGATATAAACAAGCCCTCAGAGAACTTCCTGATTTTCTTGACCTTTTAACTGTTTGTCTTGAGGCAGGACTTGGTTTTGACGGTGCATTAAATAAAGTCATATCAAAGAAAACTGGTGTACTATCCTCTGAATTTCAAATTTGTATTGAAGAAATTCGCCTGGGTAAAACAAGAAAAGAAGCACTAACAGGAGTAAAGAATCGTCTTGACTTTGATGAAATAAAATCTTTAATCAACAATATACTTCAGGCTGAAAAGCTTGGAATTAGTATTGTACAAATTCTAAGAATAAAATCCCATGAAGAAAGAGAAAGAAGAAAACAAATAGCTGAGGAGGAAGCCATGAAGGCACCAATAAAAATATTGTTTCCCCTTGTATTATTCATTTTCCCAAGTATTTTTATTGTTTTACTTGGCCCTGCAGTTATACAGCTAATAAATGAACTTGGGAAATAGTTATCTCTATAACACTTAACGGTACCTATTCCTTTAAAAAATACAATAGGTACCATTTTATTATTTCCCTCTAACTTTAAGTTCCTTATTAAACCTATATTCTTTATATATTTTTAGCTGTTCTCGCTAATGCAAGAGCACCGCATATTCCAGCATTATCTCCTAAAGCAGGATAAACTACATATTCATCTATATTTTCATCTAAATTATTATGAACTACATAACCATTTAAAAATTCCTTAAGGTATTTATGAATGAGTGGGAAAAGCTGTTTTTGTTTCATTACTCCACCACCAATAATTATTTTTTCTGGTGAAAGAATCAAAACAAAATTAACAAGTGCTTGAGCTATATAATATGCTTCCATATCCCAAGCTTGATGGTCTGAAGTTAACTCTGATCCTTTTACTCCCCATCTTTTTTCTATTGCAGGTCCACTTGCCATTCCTTCAAAACAATCTTTATGATATGGACAAACTCCTTCAAAATCATCTTCTGGATATCTTTTAAGCATTATATGCCCCATCTCTGGATGAAGAAGTCCATGAAGCAGTTCCCCTTCAACCAAAGCCCCTGCTCCTATCCCTGTTCCTACAGTCATATAAATACAACTTTTTAATCCTTTAGCAGCTCCCCATGTAGCTTCTCCAAGAGCCGCTGCATTTACATCAGTATCAAATCTCATTGGTATATTAAAATGCTTCTTTAGTTCACCTAAAATATTATAATTAGTCCAACCTTTTTTAGGAGTAGAGGTTATGTATCCATATGTAGACGATTGCTCATTTAAATCCACTGGACCAAAAGAACCTATACCTAACGCCTCTATATTTTTATCCTTAAAAAAATCTACAACCTTCTTTATAGTTTCTTCTGGTGTAGTTGTTGGAAATTGAATTCTTTCTAATATTTCTCCATCTTCATTACCTACAGCACAAACAAATTTTGTACCACCAGCTTCAATTGCTCCTAAAATCATAATATTCCCTCCTCATATATGAATATTACTTTATTTACCAATAACACTATTATAATTATACCATAGGTAATTACGCTTAAACTACATATAGTTATTCTCTAATTTCTAAAAAAGTAAAGATATAATTTGATTTCTATCCAAACCATAAATACTTATTAAGAATATAGCTATAAATAATACCATCATTATAATTGTTTTTCTAAATTTAAATTTATTTAACTTTTGGAGTTCCATATTTACCTTCAACATTTTTATTATAATTTCTTTATTTAGTTCTTCAACTGAAACATATCTATTCTCTATATCAATTTGAACACATTTTTGTATTATTTTTTTCAAATTACCATCTACATTATTATCATAATTATCATCCATGAGGGGTTCTAAGCCTGTATATGAAACCTTTCCCGTAGCCATGAAGTACATAACCATACCAATACCATATATATCCGTTTGTCTGCAAGATTGTCCTAAACTATACTGTTCTGGAGCAGCAAATCCACTAGTACCCATATATCTATCTTCATTAGTATCATAGTCTTTGTATATTTTTGAAATACCAAAATCAATTAAAAAAACTTCTTCCTTTGGAGTTATCATTATATTAGACGGCTTTAAATCTCTATATATAATCGGAGGATTTAAGCTATGTAAATAGGATATAATGTTACATATCTCCAATATAATATTGCATATATTTCCTGTTTTTATAAAACCTTTTTCTTTTACATACTTCTTTAATGTTTGTCCCTCTATATAGTCCTGAACCATATAAAGACTATTATTCTCGTAAAATATATCAACTATTCTTGGAATATTGGCATGTCTTAGTTTTCTTAAAATATTAGGTTCTGATAAAATCTCTATATTCTTTTTAAAATCTTTTTTTACTTCTTTTATAGCCCAAAGATTTTGAAGCCTTATATTCTTACATAAATAAACTGTTCCCATACCTCCTTTTCCTAAAACTTTAATCACTTCATATTTTCCATCTAGTATACATCCACTATTAAGCATATTCCACCTCTTGTATAAAACTTTTGTCACGTACTATAATACGGAGATAACCTTAATTTTTAAGGGGGAATAATTATATACCTAATTATAATGTATTCAATTTTAACTTTATATTTAAACATCAAACTTTTAGTGGAAAGATTCACAGTAAAATTATTATTGAATATCTTAACATTATGAGTAACTATGGTGGAGGTCTTTATGTATAGAAATGATATGTATTATAAAATTAATAATTTAGTTTTTGAAGGAGGAGGAGTATTAGGAATAGCGTATTTAGGAGTATTAAACTTTTTATATAATCATGACATATTACAAAATATAAAAAGAGTAGCAGGAACATCAGCTGGAGCAATAACTGCATGCTTAACTAGCTTTTCTTTACCATTTGACGAAATGAAAAAATTAGCTGATACAATAGATTATAGAAAGATACCACAAAAAGGTACTCAACCTGATTTAAAAAGAATTCCTACTGTTCTAAAAAAAGAAATGGAAGAAATATTTGAAGATATTGATTGTATTTACAGGTTAATTAAAAACTACGGCTGGTATTCTAGTGAATATTTTTATGAATGGATAAAAGAACAAATATCCTCTCAGTTCGATAGTTCTAAAAAACTCCCTCCATATACCTTTGAAGATTTTAGAAATCCCTATATTCATAAGAAACAAAGACCTTTTTTAGATTTATATATTATTGGTACAGATATATCTACTGATTCTTCAAAAGTATTTTCTTATGAAACAACTCCTCATATGGATGTAGCTGAAGCCGTAAGAATTTCCATGTCTATACCTCTTTTTTTTGAATCAATAAAGATTAATGAAGATAAAACCTCCGAAAAACCAATGACTCATATATTTTCAGATGGTGGAGTTATGAGAAACTATCCTATAAATTTATTTGATTCTAATTATTTCATGGATATAATTATTGATGGTGTAAATGTTCAAACAATAGGAGCAAGATTTAAAAGTAAAATAAAATATAATGAAATAAATAATTTTATAGAATATATAGAAAATCTACTTAAATCATTTGTAAAAATTCAACAGGATATATATAATAATAGCCCTATAGATAAATTAAGATCCATTGAAATAAATACAAAAGATATATCTTTTATAGACTTTGATATAAGTCAAAATGATGAAAAATATAATTTTTTATATCAACAAGGCTACAAAGCTGCTAAAAATTATTTTCAAAATAAAATATATTTCCCTAGATTATACTAAAACCATACTGGATGAACAAATAAAAGAGTGCCCACTTTATGGACACTCTAGAGTATTTAACCTTTGATGATTCTTTCTTCTACTACTTATTTTACTGATTTACCCTTTTCCACGTAACTCATGTCATTAACAGATTCAATTGTATATTTTCCATTATCATAAACAATCTTTGTTACACTTGCATTTGCTAAAGGACCTTTTACTGTACCTGGTGCAATACTTTCTACCAATGCACTTATTGCTATTCCATGTGAAACAACTAAGACATTTCCGCCACCATTTTTATAAGCTTCATCTGCTATTTTATCTACTTCGCCTCTAACTCTATTTGTTAATTGTTTCCAAGTTTCTGCTTGTTTTGTTTCATCAAGTTTTGCAACAGTATCAATAAACATTTTAAAATCTAGCTTTTTCATAAATTGTTCTAATGTTATATTATTTGCTTTTGCAACTTCTTCCCACATAGTATGATTTAATTCACCTTCATATTTTCCAAAGCAAGCTTCTCTTATATTTTTAGTTTGAGCTAATTTTATATTTTTTTGATTACTTTTATCTAATACAATTTTTGCAGTTTCTATAGCACGTCCACTATCACTACTATATGCCGCTGCAAAAGGAACATCCGTTATTCCTTTTCCTAAAAATTCAGCTACTTCAACTCCTGGTTTTGTAAGTGGTGCATCTGCCCATCCTTGAACTCTATCTGATGTGTTAAGCATAGTTTTTCCATGTCTTGTTACATATAAAGTTACTGGTTTCTTCTCTTTTGCAACTTCTTTCTTCTGTTGTCCGCATCCAATTCCAACTAAGGACATCATTCCTATTAAACAAAATGCAAGTAATCTCTTTTTCATTTTAATTCTCCTTACTTTTTATTTTTTGCAATTCAACTATTTTTTAAAGCTCCTGAGTAAGCCTATACTTCTTCTCCATTTGTCCCAATAACATTCTTGTACCAATAGAAGCTCTTCTTTCTAGATCTTTCTAAAGTTCCATTTCCGTCATTGTCTTTATCAACATATATAAATCCATAACGCTTCTTCATTTCACCTGTTGATGCACTAATTAAGTCGATGCATCCCCAAGGTGTGTATCCCATAAGATCTACGCCATCAATTGTAACTGCTTTCTTCATTTCAGCTATATGTTTTCTTAGGTAGTCAATTCTATAATTATCATTAATAGAACCGTCTTCCTCAACCTTATCAACAGCTCCTAATCCATTTTCTACACAGAATAGTGGTACTTGATAACGGTCATATAGATTGTTCAATGCAATTCTAAAGCCTTCTGGATCAATTTGCCATCCCCAATCTGATGCTTCTAAATAAGGATTTTTGATTCCACCTAACATATTTCCTGCTGTAGAAGTATCCTTAGTTGGTTTTGAACTAATTACTAATGTCATGTAATAACTAAATGCAAGGTAATCTACCTTACCATTTCTTAAGATTTCCTCATCTCCAGCTTCCATCTCAATATTAATGTTATTTCTCTCAAAATAACGCTTCATATTATTTGGATAGTAACCTCTTACCTGCACATCAGTAAAGAAATAATGTTTATTCATCATCTCATTAACAACTTGCACATCTTTTGGATTACAAGTTTCTGGATAAGCTAATGGATAAAGCAGCATACATCCAATTTTAAAATCGGGATTAATTTCATGTCCTAACTTTACAGCCTTTGCACTTGCTATAAATTGATGATGAGCCGCTTGATAACAAACTTGTTCCTTATTTTCTCCATCCTTTAACTTAATTCCTGCTGGAATAAAAGGATGTAGTGCAACTACATTTATTTCATTGAAAGTCATCCAATACTTAACCTTATCTTTATAACGAGTAAATATTGCCCTGCAGTAGTTCACATAGAAATCTACTAGTTTACGATTTCTCCAAGCACCATACTTCTCAATTAATTCATAAGGCAGTTCATAATGAGAAATTGTAACAACTGGTTCAATTCCATATTTTAAGCATTCATCAAATAAGTCATCATAAAATTTTAATCCTTCTTCATTTGGTTCTGTTTCATCACCATTTGGGAAAATTCTTGTCCAATTAATTGACGTACGAAAACACCTAAAGCCCATTTCAGCCAATAACGCAATATCTTCTTTATAGTGATGGTAGAAATCTATAGCTTCATGTGATGGATAGTATTTTCCTTCTATAATTCCATCTGTATATTCACGCTGCTTATCTACAGCACCTCCAGTAGCCACATCCGCTGTACTTACACCCTTTCCACCTACATTCCACGCACCCTCACATTGGTTAGCAGCAACTGCTCCTCCCCATAAAAAACCCTCTGGAAATTGATTGTTTCTATTTTGCATGTTTATTTCCTCCTCGTTTTACCTCAAAGTACTTTACCTTAGCTGATTATTCTAATGTTTCTCCATTTGATTCAATAACTTTTTTGTACCAATAGAAGCTCTTCTTTCTAGATCTTTCTAAAGTTCCATTTCCGTCATTGTCTTTATCAACATAAATAAATCCATAACGTTTCTTCATTTCACCCGTAGATGCTGATACTATATCTATACATCCCCAAGACGTGTAGCCTATAAGCTCAACTCCATCTAAAACAGCTTCCTTCATTTCCTTAACATGCTCTCTTAAATACTCAATTCTGTAATCATCAATAATTGAGCCATCTTCCTCTATCTTATCTACAGCACCTAATCCATTTTCTACTATAAATAATGGTTTTTGATATCTGTCAAATAGTGTATTACATGTAATTCTCAAACCCTTAGGATCTATTTGCCATCCCCATTCTGAAGCTTTTAAATATGGATTCTTAATTGTTTCAAAAACATTTCCATTAGTCATTCCCTTTAAAATTTCTGGATCTGTACTTGCACATCTACTTGCATAATAACTAAATCCTATATAATCAACTGTATAAGTTTTTAATATTTCCTCATCCCCTGGCTCCATTTCTATTTCTATACCATTTTCTCTAAAGAATCGCTTAGCATATCCAGGATATTCTCCTCTTGATTGAACATCTATAAAGAAATAGTTTTCTCTATCCTTGTCCATAGCTTTTTGTACATCATCTGGATTACATGTATAAGGATAAGTAACTCCAGCTGCTAACATACATCCAACCATTACCCCTGGGATTATTTCATGTGCTGCCTTTGTAGCTAAAGCACTTGCCATTAATTGATGGTGAGCTGCTTGATATTTAATTTTATTTTTATCTTCACCTTCTTTAAATACAATTCCTGCTCCTACAAAAGGAAGGTGTAATAACATATTAATTTCATTAAATGTCATCCAATACTTAACTTTATCCTTATATCTATTAAATATTGTTTTAGTATATCTTTCATAGAATTCTACAAGCTTTCTGCTTCTCCATCCCCCATAGTTTTCTATTAATGCTACTGGTATATCAAAGTGACAAATAGTAACTACTGGTTGAATGTCATGCTTTAACATTTCATCAAATAACTCATCATAGAATTTTAAACCTTCTTCGTTTGGAGTTTCATCATCACCATTAGGGAATATTCTTCCCCAAGCTACTGATACTCTTAAACATTTAAAACCCATTTCTCCAAATAAAGCTATATCTTCTCTAAAATTATGATAAAAGTCTATAGCTTCATGTGATGGATATATTTCTCCTTCCATTGGAGAAAAACTTTCTATATTACCTAGCATCACTTTAAATCTATTTTTACCAGTTGGACAAAGGTCTATATTTGTAAGACCTTTGCCTCCTTCCCTATATGCCCCTTCACATTGATTTGCTGCTAAAGCTCCTCCCCATAAAAAACTTTCTGGAAATCCTAATTTATTTGACATAACCATCTTTCCTTTCCTTTATTAAATTACTACTGTTAATAATTCACCTTTATAGTTTATATTTACCTTATCAGTTTCAATAACATCTAAGTAATTATCAGAATTTGTTATAACTACAGGTGTTGTAACTGAGTATCCTTCCTCTTCGATAGCCTTTTTGTCAAATTCCAATATGACATCACCTATTTTCACCCTATCTCCTTGTTTAAACTTTGGAGTAAAGTACTTTCCTTCTAATTGTACAGTGTCCATACCTACATGAATTAAAATTTCAGCACCATTATCTGTAGTGATTCCCATAGCATGCCCTGTTGGGAAAAGAGTTGTTAATACTCCATCTGCCGGAGCTACAACCTTACCTTCTGAAGGTTCTATACCAATACCTTTTCCTAATACTCCCTTTGAAAAAGCTTCATCCTTAACTTCTGATAACGCTATAACTTTTCCCTTTAGTGGACTACCTATAACTTCCTGCTTTACTAAAGTTTCTTCCTTCTTTTCTTCTTTATTTTCAGGAGTAACTTCGTCATCTTCAAATTTGCTAAAATACATTACTACAAACCCTAGAATGAAAGCAATAATAAAAGATGTAATGGCTGCATAGAAACCTTTGTCTAATCCTGATTTTGGATTAACGTAACTTGGTATACCAAAGATACCTAATCCCCCCATAATATACATTACTGAACCTGCCCATCCTATGATAGCACCACCTATAGAAGCTACAATACAACTTAGTATAAATGGTTTCTTACGAGGTAATGTGATACCATATATAGCAGGCTCAGTAACTCCAAATATACCTGAAATAACTGCTGGTACTGATAAAGATTTTAACTTTTTATTCTTTGTCTTAAGCATTATTGCTAGTACTACCCCAGTTTGTGCAAAAGATGCAGCAAATGTAAGAGCCAGAATTGGATCATATCCTAAAGTAACTAAATTGTTGATTGCAAGAGGTATTAATCCCCAGTGTAATCCAAATATAACAAACACTTGCCAAAAACCTCCAATAACAAGACCGGTAATAATTGGACTAAATTCATAAAGAGCAATTGTACCTGCACCTAATAACTGGCCCGCCCATGTGGCTACAGGTCCAACTACTATAAAAGTTAAAGGACCAACAACTAGTAATGTACAAAATGGAACTAAGAAAGCTTTAACAACATCTGGTATTATCTTCTTAAATAACTTTTCAACCTTTGATGCTACATAAGTAGCAAGGATAATTGGAATAACACTTGATCCATAATTCATTAAAATAACTGGGATTCCTAAGAATGTTATATATACAGGTGATTCTATTATTGTACCTTGAAACAAAGTATATAATGGTTCACCTGCAGTTAAACCAGAAAGTGCTGGATAAACAAGTGCTGCACCTATTGCCATCCCAACAAAGTGATTTAATTTAAACTTCTTAGCAGCTGTGTATCCTAAGAATATTGGGAAAAAGTAAAAAAAACAATCTCCTATAGCATTTAAAAGCTGATACGTACCTGAATTGGGTAAAATCCAGCCTAAAGCTAAGAATAAAGAATTAAAACCTTTAATCATACCAGTAGCTGCTAATACTCCTAGAGCTGGTGCAAATATTCCTGAAATTGTATCTATTAAACTATTTAATACTCCTGTTTTTTGTTCTGTTTCATCTGATGTTGCTGTACTAAATCCCCCTATAACCATCACATCTTCATAAACGTCCGGTACATGATTACCTATAACTACTTGGTATTGTCCACCACTTTGCATAACTGTCACAACACCATCCATGTTTTTTAATACTTCTGTATTTGCCTTCTTTTCATCCTTTAATTTAAAACGAAGACGTGTAACACAGTGAGTTAAGCTGTTAACATTTTCTTTTCCGCCAACATTTTTTATAATGTCTTTTGCCAATTGTTCATACTTCATAATGCCTCTCCTCTTTTCATATTTATTTATAAAAAAAGGCAAGACCAAATAAATAGAATAATCCTTTATTCTATCAATTTCGGTCTCGCCTGCTTTACCAGTAACAATCCTAAATATTTTATTATCTTTGGGTAATTCTTTGAATGTGAAGAGTCAAATACAATTTTTCCTCATCATTTAGCTCTTTTTCTAGATATTTTTCTATTTTAAGCATACAATTGTATGCCTTTTTATATTTTACTTTTACCTGCTTTAATAAGAAATCATCTTCTTCTGATTCTATCTTTTCTTTTCTATTTAATCTTTTGAAGAAGAATCTTAAATGAGTAATAAATCTTTCATAGCTTAGAGATTTATCATCTAATTCAATGTTGTATGTATATTTAACTATATTTAAAATATCCATTATCATTTCTGTTATGTTAAGCATATCCTCCACATTATCATAGGAGCTGTTTATCTGTGCATTTATTAGATGAAGAGCTATATTTCCAGCTTCATTCTCAGGTAATCTCTTACCTACTTCACTTTCAATAAAATCTAGTGCTTTTAATCCTACAGCAAATTCCTTAGGGTAAAACTTTTTGATTTCCCAAATAAGTACATTAGGGCAATTAAGTCCTTCTTCAAAAACTTTAAGAGCATTACTAATATGATCTGTTAGGGTAACATATATATAGTCATTTAACTTTACATTTAAAATATTTTTTGCATATTCAATAATATCGTAGCATAGAGACACATGCTCTACGGGAACATCTTCTAGCAATAATTTAAATTTTTCTGAAGCCTCTTTTTGTTTAAGAATAAAGGTTTTTTGAACGAGATTTTCATCTATTTCATCTCCTACCTTTTTCTTAAAAGCAATTCCGCATCCCATAACAACAATCTCATGCTTAGAAGAATTCTTTGCTAACACTACATTATTATTAAAAACCTTTTTAATTATCAACTCTATCACCCCCATATCAATTAGTTTATTTACCTTTTAGAATAAAAAAACCTTAACTAATCAAATGAGACAAAATTTATCACTTTTGATTAACTAAGGTTTCGCCTGATCGAATCAGTAACGATCTCATTATTTAATTGTAACCGTTTAATTATAATTAAATTTTAACTTGTTTCATTTTTTTTGTCAACAATTTTTTAATATAATTGATATGTATTTATGGGTTTTATTGGTGGAAGCGAACCTTATCTAACTCCTGTTCCTACCACTATATAAATTCCTATATTTATTATATGCTTCACCTTCATTAATCCTAAATTTCTTTTTTTATTATCTTTATACCTCATATGATATTTTAATTTTTTTCTAAGCTATCATATTTTGATAAAATAACATCCCTATAAAAATCCCATTTTTATATAAATATTAGATATTAACAGTAAACTTTTCCATATTTTTTTAATATATTATATAGATATGAAAATAGGAGTGTGATTTTATGAAAGGTGAATTCAAACATTTTTTCCCAGGTGGAAATACATCTAAAGGTTTCTATTCTTTTTATAGGTATATACTACCTCAAGAAACTGCAAGAAGGATAATTTGCATTAAAGGGGGTCCTGGAACTGGAAAATCTTCTCTAATGAAAAGAGTTGGTCAATACTTTAATGAAAAAGGTTATGATATAGAATATCATCATTGTTCTTCAGATAATACTTCTTTAGATGGAGTAGTTATTAAAGAGTTAAATGTAGCTTTACTTGATGGAACCTCACCACATGTAGTTGATCCTATAAATCCTGGTGCTGTAGATGAAATACTAAATATGGGAGATTGCTGGATTGAAAGCGGATTTAAAGATTATAGAAGTTCAATAATTTCTACGAATAAACAGGTAGGTAAAAAATTCAAACATGCTTATAGATACATTGGAGCTTCTAGATTAATTCATGATGATTGGAGCAGCTATAATTCAGAAGCACTAAATGCATCAAAATTAAACAATCTCCAAGAAAGGTTAAAGAATGACTTATTTAAAAATACAGATGTATCAATCGCAGCTAATAGTAGACATCTATTTGCTACAGCTTTTACTCCAAATGGAATAGTAACTTTTATTGATTCAATATATAAAGATTATAAACATGTATATGTTCTTAATGGGGGACCTGGAACAGGTAAAACCTCAACACTACAATATCTTTACAAGAAAGCTTTAAAAAGAGGTCTATACGTTGAAGTTTACCACGATCCATTAGTTCCTGAAAGAATAGAGCATATATGTATTCCAAATTTAAGTACTGCAATATTAACCTCAAATGAAATAAACGAAAGAAGTTTTGCTGGTAATCAGATTAACATGGAAGATTTACAAAATAAAATTCTCATTGATAGAAATAAAGCAGAAATAGAAAAGGCTAAAGAAAACTTTAATTTACTTCTAAATAAAGGATTGAAACTCATATCCGAAGCCAAAGCTTTACATGATGAACTTGAAAAATATTATATTCCAAATATGGATTTTGATAAGGTTGAAAAAACTATAAATGATGTTATTACTAAAATTTTAAAATATGAAAAAGAATATAAAAATAAATAGATATAAAAGCTATGCCTTTTTGAGCATAGCTTTTATTTACTTTAAATTTTCTTATTTTATTTTTATATTACAGAAAACAACTTATCTATTGATTCCATATCATTGTAATACTGCACAGTAAAGTAACATTTATCATTTTCACCTAAATAAGTTTGTTCACATTCTTCTTTAATATAATTCTTTACATCTTTCTTCACTTTCTCTGCATTTGATTTTATCATTTCTTTATCGTAAACATAAATTCTAAAACTAATATCTAAAGGGATTTTTTTCTTGATTTTTTCTTCCTTATCCTTATCCATAAAATCAACCTGAAATTTTAATACTTCTCCATCATCGTTTCCACCAGCCTCTATATAATTATACTTATTTTCCCATTTATCATCTATTTTTAGTTCAAATCCATAAGCTTTATTTATATATTTTTCTGTATTCCCTTCTACTTTTATTTCCCCTTTTACATTTTTGCCACATGCTATAAAAAATAACGAACTCACCAATACAAAACCCAATATTAAAAATAACGATATAATTTTTTTCATATTTTTCATCTCCTTTATTTTGTTAAATGATAATAAGTTTTTACTGTAATCAAATAATAAAACATATAAATGGTTAATGCTACACCACTAGTAATCATAATAGGTATAGTAATATCAGTATTTAACATAACCTTTACAAACCTTAATGCAAAATAATTATGCACTACTGCCAAAAGAACTGGCATAAAAAATATTATTCCTATTTGTTTTCCTATCACTCTCTTTACTTTTTTTTCACTTGCTCCAATTTTTCTTAAAATATTATATCTTATCCGATCTGTGGCACTCTCAGTTAATTGCTTCATTGACAAAACACTTCCAGATGCAAATAAAAATACAAGACCTACAAATAATCCAACGAATATAAATATAGCTCCTCCATTCATACTTTCTGCATAAGCAAAATAATACATACAACCCTTAGGCATATAATCACTTAATTCATATGACAAAGCTTTTGACTCTTTTTCATTTTTCACTATTACATATCTATGATATCTAATCTGCTCTGCATATTTTTTTAATTTTTCAAAAACCTCATCTTTAAAAACCAAACACGTCCACTTAATATTATCTAGATATGATGGTTCATACTCTATCACATTAAATGTTTTATCATCAAATATTTTGTTGTTCATTTTGAATTCTTGTTTAAATACTTCAGAATTACTACCCACAACTAAAACATCTGTATATTTCTCTAGTTTAGCCATCCTATGATACTCACCGTATCCATTTTCTTTATTTAATACCATTTTATTGTAACTGGTTTCATCTATAATACGAATAAAATTTCCTCTTTTATTTGTAATCCCCAATATCTTCACAGGTATCGTAGCCGTACACACTGTATTATCGTATTGAATTGGATTTTGATTTTTATATTTTTCAAATATTTCGTTAACTTCCATCTGTTGTTTCTTATTTAATCCATCAGTATTAGTATCCATTTTTAAGTCAACTTCATATGAAAAATGTAAATTCTTATCCACTTCACTTCCTATTTTATAATAATAACTAAAACTAGTACCAAATGCTCCAGTGGTTATACTTATTAAAATAGTAACAGTAGCTAGCATTTTTGCATTTGTACGAATACGATGTGTCATTTGCCTATTCAAAAACAAATTTAAATCTTTAAAATAATATGTCTTACATCTTTCTAGCCATTTAAATAACATACCTGCTGCTGAAATCCATAGTCCATAGGTTGCAATTACCACGCTGAAAAAAGATTTTTCAATCATCTCTGCTTTTATTCCACTATACTTCTGTGGATTATTTCCTAATTTTATAGCTAAAGAATATCCATATAAAAGAATAATCATTGAAATCAAGCCCAAAATACTATGAAAGACTTTCATATTTTTTACATCTTTTTCACGAATAGCTTCACCTTTTAACAAATCTACCAATTTATAGCAATAAACAACCATATAGTTATATACTGAAGAAACTATCAAAATGCTCATACAAAACAAGGTTGTTCCAAGCAGTGCTTTACTAGGAATACTAAAAGCAAAGTTCACTTTATAAATTCCTGCTAAATTCATTAGGAATATTATGAACCCTTTTGAAAGTAGTATCCCTAAACCAATTCCCACTACAAGTGCCACTCCTCCTAGCATAATACTTTCACTAAATAGCATAATTCCAATCTTACTTTCCTTCATGCCAAGCATAGCATACATTCCTATTTCACGTTTTCGTTTTCTTATAAAAAACATATTTGCATATATCATAGATACAGCAACCACAACAATAATAATGTATCCTGCTACTTTAAAACCTATCTCCATATCCTTCTTCATTTCTATAAGCTGTATAACTTGATTATTAAATCTTATAGATTGAAGGATATAAAAGGCAGCAATAGAACATATGATAGATGTAAAATAAGTCAAATAATTATTAACGCTTCTGGTTAAATTTTTATAGGCTATATTAAAGTACATCATAACTACCACCACCACCTAAAACAGCTAATACATCAAGAATTTTCTTTAAAAAATCTTTGCGGGTTCCGCCCTTATTTATTTCTGTGAAAATTTCCCCATCTTTTAAAAACAATATTCGATTACAATAACTAGCTGCAAAAGGATCATGTGTTACTAACATAATAGTAGCTTCATATGTACTATTTAATTCATTTAATGTTTCTAACAAGTCTTCAGCTGATTTAGAATCTAATGCTCCCGTTGGCTCATCAGCTAATATGAGTGATGGATTATGAATCATGGCACGTACTGCTGCACTCCTTTGCTTTTGTCCTCCTGATACTTCATATGGAAATTTATTAAGTATTTCAGAAATTCCTAATTTTTTTGAAAGATATTCAATTCGTTTTTCAATTTCTTTTACAGGTACCCTTGTTATAGTAAGAGGTAATGCAATATTTTCCTTGATAGTTAAGGTATCTAACAAATTAAAATCTTGAAAAATAAACCCTATTTCTTTTCCTCTAAAATCAGATATTTTGTCTTTAGTTATTTTTAAAATATCTTCTCCATTAATCTTAACACATCCAGATGTAGCTTTATCAACTGTTGACACAATATTTAAAAGTGTTGTTTTTCCTGCTCCAGAAGGACCCATAATTCCTAAGAACTCACCTTTTTTCATAACAAAAGAAACATCATTCAATGCTCTGCATATATTTCCACTTGATCCATATATTTTTTTTACATTCGATACATTAAGTACATCATTCATCCTAAAACCTCTCTCCTTTTCATAAAAATAAATCATAAAGGGATTTAACAACTTCATTTTACACTTTATGATTTATTCTTTCCATCTATTTATCTTTCAATTTAATGCTTCATATTACAATTTTGTAATATCATAAAAACCTCTTATATTCGAATATTCGAGTATACTTACAAAACTAATAAAATCGCATTTCTTGTTCATATATAAAGTAGCATTATATGATTAGTAAAATATATTGTGAAAATTATAAATTAATTATCTTTAATCTACTTCCCATTCTGCTTAACAACTCATTTGTGATACTGTCCACATTTTCTGCAACTTCTGTAACACATATTTCAGCTTGTCCATCTTTCCCGATTAGGGTTGCTGTATCGCCAATATTTACATTAGGCACATCTGTTATATCTACGATAAGCTGATCCATACAAATTCGCCCGATAATCGGCACACGATAACCATGTATAAGTACATTGCCGTTACCACAAGATAAATTTCTCGGAAAGCCATCGGCGTAACCAATTGGCAAAACAGCTATGCGGCTGTCACGCTTTGCAATAAAAGCCCTAGCATAGCCAACACTTTCTCCCTCGTTTATTTCTCTGATTAGAACAACTTGTGATTTTAGTGACAGAACAGGACGTAAATCAAGCTTTAATTTTGTTTCATCACCGTAAGAGCTTAATATACCGTATAATGCAATTCCTATCCTAGCATAATCACAGTCAATTTCCGGATAATTCAAAAGTCCGTAACTGCTTTGAATATGTATTTTAGGAAGTTTTATATCTTTTTTAGAAAGTTCTTCAAGCAATGCATAGAAAGTTTTAATCTGAATATGTGTAAAATGAACATCTTCCGTATCAAGACTATCAGCAACACACAAATGCGTATAAATGCCACATACATTTAGATGCTTCGCCTTGAAAATTCTAACGACTTTCAGCACATCATTCTTACTAAAACCAAGTCGGTGCATTCCTGTATCAATCTTAATATGCACTTTGATATCATACCCCTGTTTATTCAAGGAAACTGCGTAATTAAAATCAATTACGGTTTGTGTAAGGTCATACTTATGAAGCTCTTTTGCCCGTGTCGGACTTGTATAACCCAGAATTAAAATTATTCCTTGAATACCATATTTTCTTAGTTCAATTCCTTCATCAATAGTTGCCACGGCGAATGCCTTAATGCCTATTTGATTTAAGCAGGATGACACTGCGATAGAACCGTGACCGTATGCTTCGGCTTTTATAACTGCCATCAGTTCGCAATCGGTAGGCATAGCTTTTTGCAGCACATCTACATTGTGTCTTAGATTATCTAAATCGACCTCAATCCAAGACCTGTCTAGATCCAGTTTGGAAGTCGTTCGGCGTTTTACTTTTATGTGTTTTTGCAGTATTAAAAAGAGTATTGAAACTGTAACAGATACTATGCTAACTGCAATAAAGTGAATTAGACTGTTATCTATCAAAAATGCTTGCAGTCCCAAGATTTTTGCAACCATACGAACAGCGACAATCATCATCGGATGGATAATATAAATAATCATAGCCGATGTTCTTAATGTCGAAACTCTATGTCCTTTCCAAAAGGTAAGTACGGAAAACAAGAAGAACATACACGGCACAAGCATAATATACATACTGTCGTGGCGTTGTAAATCAAGATTGTGTAAAAACACTCCTTCTGCAATCATAAGCGAAAAGGTGATTGCAAATCCTATAAAATTATTTTTGAGTGAAGTATGAATTGTTTTGTTTGAGATAATACCTCCAAGCACAAAAAAGACGGGTGCGAAGAAGATACCATTACGGGTATAATCGAAAAGCTCAAAAAGATAGCCATAAAAACTTTTCAAAACTGGAATTTGCTCAGCAACTCCATAATAACTGTCCCCAAAGATTCCTACCACATACAAAAAAGCTGTAATCCCCAAAGCCCATTTTAGCCCGATTTTTTTTACAAAAAACCACGCAATAGCAGCACCGATAATTGCAGCAGGAAGATACCACAAGTGATATAGCGTTCCATCGAACACAATATCTTTAACGATATTGGGCAACAGGTTATCCATAGTAAAATATTTGTTGTAAATGTTAAGTGGAATATAGATTGCGATTGCTACACAGTATATAAGCGTTGTTCTTTTAATAAAGGTTTTTAATTTATTGGTGTTATGACTATATTTCGAAATCAAGAAAAATCCGGATGTCATAAAGAAAAATGGAACAGCAATGCGGGCAATGATACGAGTGAGAATAAAATCAGCAGTTTCACTGTATGTTGACAAAGGGGATGTGTGATTTGCTACTATTAAAAATGCAACAATAATTCTAAAATAATCTATTCCTGTATATGTTTCTTGCTTCTTCATTATTGCTCCCTCCATTGTGTTATGATAAAACCATCTTCATTGTTGCCTGAAACTTGATAAAAGCTATGTTCGGGAAGATGTAGTGTCATTTGCTCTGAAGAAAGAAATGGAACATAAAAAATCTCTATTTCTTGTTTGTTTCTTGTTATTTTCAAATGTTCTTCACCATAGGTATAATTTTTAATAAATTCAATGTATTCTTCAAGTGAAAAATCATACTTGCTCATAATTTCAGAATGGGGGTAGCCGACATAGCGGAAATGCCACGGCTCGTGAGCAATTCCCGTTACATCTTCTTTGCCGGATTGATATCGTTCAATAAATCCGTATTTTGGTGCTTTTTTTCGAAACTCATTACAAATACCCTCATAGGGAAAATCGGGACGAATGAAGTCAATGTCATCTTTTTTCAGTCCTAAATCAATGGCAAATCCTGTTTGATGTTCGCTGTGGTTTGGAAGTGCCACATATTTTTCAGTAAACCTTTTTCCGTTATCTCTCATAGAACAAGAATATATATGCTCTTGTTCATCTTCAGAGCGGTATCCGCTTACAAGAACAATTTCCTCTATGCAATTCATATCACATAAAATACGAGAGAGGGCTGTTGCCGCACCCCGTTCCATAAGAATGTCAGAGCGCTTTGCATCGGCAAAGATAAGGCCATTATTGCTATGAGATACAAGCGGAAGTTTAGCATTTACAAGAACTAAATTTCCTGTATAAATATCGTTTTTAGTTAATGTTAAAGTTTTCATTATTCTTTACCCAGTTCGATTAGCTTATCTAACATTTTTTCAAAAGACAGACCAATGCCTTTCATCATATTTGGATAACGGCTATGAGAGGTAAAGCCAGGGATAGTATTTACTTCATTAAATACAATTTCATTGCTTGGAGTTAAAAACATATCCACTCTTGCAAAACCGGAGCAACCAAGTGTTTTATAAATAACCTTTGCGGTTTCTTGTATCTTTTTTTCAGTATGCTCATCAATTCTTGCAGGCATATGAATTTTTGAGCTTTTCAAGGTGTATTTTTCTGTATAATCAAAAAAGCCGTCTGTCAGTTCTATTTCATCCACTCTGCCTACGGTTAAGCTGTCATTGCCTAAAACGGCACATCCAACTTCAAAACCGTCAATATTTTCTTCAATAATGACCTCGCTGTCGTGTTCAAACGCAAGTTTCATAGCCTCCTGTAATTCTTCTTGTTTATAGATTTTTGTAATACCAAAGGATGAGCCTGCACGAACAGGTTTTACGAACAATGGGTATTCTAATTTGTGTGTCATTGTAAAAAGTTCTTTATCATTTACAGGTTGTTTTACAACCACCGCTTGAGGCACAGAAACTCCTGCGACATGAACAAGATTATGAGCTTTATCCTTATCCATACAAAGTGCCGAACAAAGAGTATTGCAACCTACAAGTGGTACTCCTGCTAATTCAAACAAACCTTGTACTGTGCCGTCTTCGCCATTTTTTCCGTGTAATAAGGGGAATGCTGCATCAAGCTTTGTAACCTTGTTTCCATTTCGGGTAAATTCAATTATTCCACCTGTGCTTCGATTAAGCAAAACAGCAACAGAAATAAGATTAGTTACATCTTCATACCAAGTATCATTAGAAATATTCTCGTAAGCACCGTAATATCGAAACCACTCCCCCTGCTTTGTAATGCCAATAGGTATGATGTCATATTTATCTTTATCTAAATTGGAGAGAGCAGCGTAAGACGACTGTAATGATACTGCATATTCTGTTGAGCACCCTCCAAACACAACTGCAATTTTTTTCTTTTTCATTTTCTTAATCTCCTTCTTCCACAAATTCTATATCATCGGGTAATATATATCCAATTTCACAAATATTGTTATATAATGAAATGTGTTCTTTTTGTTTTGTTGTTTTATCAATCCTATTACAGTCAACAGAAGCTTTTTGAAATACTTTGCCGCCTATTTTGCAATAGGAAATGCTTTGATTGAAAATCTCATATTCATAGGTTTGTTCGCAATCTGATAAAATGTTACCATACATAAATTCATCATCAAATGAAACAGCAATTTGAAAGGTAGTATCCGTATCATTCCTCACCTTCAAATCTAACCAACCATCATTTATCGTGGCATCTATGCCATATGGTAAATCTATTGTTGTTGACGGAAAGGATTCCACGGCGTGACCCTGCCTTTCCACAATAGTCAACGGGGTATGAAGAAACATCCAAAATAGTAGATTGCTTAACTGACATAAACCACCGCCATACGAGCCAACAATCTTTCCGTCCAATAAGGTCAATCCATCTTTAAACGACTGATAACGATCAGCGCATCGTACAAGTTTACAAAATGAAAAGGTTTCATTTGGTTTGATAACAAGCCCATTCAGCGTTTTAGCTGCAAGTTTCAAGTTGTGTACTTTATTCATTTGATACTTCATATTAAACCCGCTGTTTTTATTAAGCATTAAAGAAGCTGCTTCAAATATTTTATACGGTAACAGTTCATTTTCAATTTTTCTTGCGTATTTGTTGCTGTCAAAGTACATTTTCATATAAAAGAACAGTTTTCTTTGTTTTTGTCTTAATGGAAGTAAGAATGGGAATGTTTGTGTTAATCTTTTTCGTGTCATATCAAAATCGCAACCTTTTACTTATTGTAATTTATCTAAACACCTTGTATATAGATTCCTTTATCGTAATCATTAATTTTAAAACTAATATTTAAAGGTATATTTCTCTTTAATTTTGGGAGTACTTTATTCATACACTTTTTTTACATTTGATACATTAAGTACATCATTCCTCTTGAAACTCCTCTCTTCCAATAAAAAAAAATCATAAAGGTATTTAGTAATTTCATTTTACCCTTTATGATTTATTCCTTCCATCGATTCGTCTTTCAATTTAACGCTTCATATTACAATTTTGTAATATCATAAATGCCTCTCTTTTTTAAAAAATGTATTTTTACTTTTGTATATTTTCCATACTCCGATTCAATAACTACTTTTTGCCCTAATTTTTCACTCAGCTCTTTTACTAAATACAATCCAATTCCTGTTGATTTTTTGAATATTCTTCCCGTATATCCTGTAAATCCTTTTTCAAAAACTCTTCCTAAATCTTCTTCTTTTATGCCCACACCATTATCTTCAATATTTAAAGTAATCACATTATTTTCATATTTCCCATAAATTTTAATAGTTCCGTTATTCTTTTTTGTATACTTTATAGCATTTTGCATGATTTGATTTACCATAAATTCTGTCCATTTAGCATCTGTCATAACAGTATAGTTTAAATCCTCTCTTATAATAGAGATATCTCTTTCAATAATTTGTTTTGCATTTTTTTTCAATACGTTTTTAATAATTTTTTCTAATGCTATCTCTCCAATAAAATAGTCCTTAGAAATACTGTCTTTTTTTGCATAATATAGAGCTTGATCAACAAAATCTTCTATTTTATCCACTTCTTCTTCTATACTTATCAAATTTTCATCAAATGGATTTTTTTCTATAATAAGTCTTGATGCTGCAATAGGTGTTTTTATTTCATGAACCCATGTTTCAATATACTTTTCATATTCTTTTTGTCTACAATAAAATTTGTCAACCTCTTGCTGATAACTTTCATTGATTTTTTCTAAAATTTCTACAAACAATGCTTGTTCTTGTTTTTTTGGCTGTACCTCTGTATGTAGACATCTTAAGTTTTCCATATTTTTTTGATTGATTTTTTCCGTCAATGATTTCAAAAATTGATATTCTATCATATATTCAACACCTAAATAAATTATGGCAAAAACAGTCATTACTAAAATAGTATACATTACTTTATCCATAGTTTCTAAAATCATTGAAGTAAACACTATTGTTATCACCAAAAAAATAATAAAATAAATCTTATCCCATAAAAAATTTTTTATCTTCATAGAATCACATATCCTTGTCCTATTTTTGTTTGAATAAAATCATTAAGTCCAATTTCTTTTAGTTTATTTCGTAATCTACTCATATTCACAGTGATTGCGTTGTTATTGACAAATTCATCATCTTTCCATAACTGCCTCACCATAAAATGTTGGCTGATAATTTTCCCTTGATGTTTCATTAATGTGTGTAAAATCCTCAATTCATTTTTAGTAAGCTCGGCAGATTTATTTTTATATTGTACACTATGATTATTTAAATCCAATAATACCCCCTTATACTCTATAATTGTACTATCATCTTTTTTATAATCATATGTTCTACGAATCATTGCTTGTATTTTTGCAACCAATACATCTATAGAAAAAGGCTTTTGTACAAAATCATCTCCACCCATATTCATAGCCATAATCATATCCATATTGGTATTTCTTGATGAAATAAAAATAATTGGTACTTTTGAAATCTCACGTATTTTTCTACACCAATAAAATCCATCAAATGCATTTAAATTAATATCTAAAAGTATAATATGTGGCTGATAGCTTATAAATATATTTAAAATATCATCTAATTTTTCATCTTCTACACATAATACATCATACCCCCATTTATTAAGATGCTCATCTAATGCCTCTCTAATTTTGTTATCATCTTCAACAATTAATATTTTAAACATTGTATCCCCTACCTTTGCTCTATTAATTTAAAAATATTTTCCTTTTCTATTAAGAACTTAGATATTCATATAAGTTTGATATCCACCCCAAATTTTTGAAATACACTCAATAGCATCAAACATTTCTTTTAAATGGATTTCTTCATTTATAAGTATAGCATATCTTCTTCATCTACTATTACTCCTAATATATTGAAAATTATATTTTCCATATATACATATTTAAAGCCATTTATTTATGCTAGTAATCATTTAAGTAAAGGATTGAAACTCATATCCGAAGCCAAAGCTTTACATGATGAACTTGAAAAATATTATATTCCAAATATGGATTTTGATAAGTTGAAAAAACTATAAATGATGTTATTACTAAAATTTTAAAATATGAAAAAGAATATAGAAATAAATAGATATAAAGCTATGCCCTTTTGAGCATAGCTTTTATTTACTTTAAATTTTTTTTATTTTATTGTATATTATAAACATACAGCTGATGTAATGCTCTTGTTGCCATAACATACATTAGCTTATCTTCTTTTAATTCTTTTTCATTTTCACAATTTACAATAATAGCTGCATCAAACTCTAAGCCTTTTGCAAAGTATGCAGGAATAACTATTTCTCCTTTATTGTAAATTATATCTTCTCTATCTAAAACTTTTATTCCAGTATTTTCTTTAATTAAAGAAGCTATTTTTATAGTTTCTTCTAAATTCTTGCATATTACTGCAATACTTTCAAGTCCTTCATTTCTTAATTTGTAAATAGTCTCATGAACTTCTTCTACAAATTCTTCTTTTGATTTAAAGTCCTTTTCTATAACTTTCTCACCACTTCTAACTAAAGGAACTATCTTTTCATCTTGTAGATAATTATTTGCATACTCCATAATCTCTTTAGTTGATCTGTAGCTCTTATTTAAGTTAAAGTATTCTACATTATCCATTACTTCCTGAAGCTTCAACATAGGTGATTCTCCTCTAAGTGGAAGTATTCTCTGATTTTTATCCCCTACAATAGTAAAGGCATTACATTTAGTTAATTCCTTAATTACTATAAACTGAAGTAAGCTGTAATCTTGAGCTTCATCTATAACTAGATGCTTTATCTCTTCCTCTAGCTTTAATCCTTCTAGTTTAACTTTTAAATATAAAATAGGTGCTAAATCATCTACTGTTAGCTGCTTATTTCCATTTAAGTTATTATATAAATCTATAACTTCTTCGTTATCTAGCCACTCTAATGATTTTTTTGAAATCATAACTTTTTTTATAACTTCTCTAATTTTTAGTTTTCTTTGAAACATTAATCCCGTTTCTTCTAAAATTCTTTCATCTTCGCTTAATTTAGCTATAGACTCTTTATACGATTTTTCTATTTGTCTTACTTTCTCGTCTCTTTCATCTCTTATTTTTGAATAAAGTATTCTCTTTATTTTCTTACTTCTTCTAAATAGAGGCATGTATTTATAGTATTCAAACAATTCTTTAATAGCTTCATTAGGAACTAATACCTTATTATCAAAAATAAGATCTGTAAGTTTAAAATACTTTTCATTTAACACTTCTATAAATTTATCTAATTCTTTAATAAATCCTTCTGAAATTTTAAATAGTATTTCTTTAACAAATTCTTCATCTTTATTTATTATTTTCTCCATATACTCTCTAAAATCCATAATATTATTTAGTTCTAAAATATCAAGAGCAAATTCAGTAAAAGTTTGTTGTCTTACTCCGATTTCTCCTAAACTAGGAAGAACAGTTGATATGTATTCCATAAATATATTATTAGGTCCTAAAATAAGTACCTTATCTTGAAGAATTTTTCTATAGTTATAAAGTAAATATGCTACTCTATGAAGTGCTATTGTAGTCTTTCCACTACCAGCTACACCATCTACAACTATTGTTTTCTCTCTAGGTTGTCTTATAAGCTTATCCTGTTCTTGTTGAATTGTCATAATTATGTCTTTTAGTTTTTCACCAGCACTTTTACTTAGAACCATTTGAAGTATATCATCTTTTACATCTATTTCAGAGTCAAACATCCCTATAAGATTTTCTTTTTTTATAATAAATTGTCTTTTTCCTTTTATATCTACCTGTATTTTTCCCATAGGTGCATCATATTCAGCCTCACCAAGCTTACCTGCATAAAATAATGATGCTATTGGCGCTCTCCAATCCACAACCACAGGCTCATAAGCTTCCTGAGGAGTTACTCCAAATCTACCTATATATATAGAATCATCTTCTTCAATCTCCGTTTCTTCAAAAGTAACTTTACCAAAATAAGGTGCGGTTTGAAGAATTGTCAGTTCTCTAAGCTTTCTATCAATTGTTTTAAAACTTTCTTCTCTTATAAATCTCTCATGATCAAAATATTCTATTAGCTTATCTTCATCATCTCTGTATTCTTCTACTGCTTTCTTTCTTGCATCAACTAAATATTGAGTAATATCTTTTCTTTTTTGAACATAATTTATGATTTCTGTTTTTATTATCTCAACAGTTTCTTCTAATTTTTGCTTTTCAGCTTCTAATTGTATTTCCCTTTGTATTTCTTTTTCTAATTCATTATTTTTCACTAACATCAACTCTTTTCTAGATAAACTTATTTTATTATTAAATCATATAACGCTTAATAGTACAATGTAAATTTACATTGTACTATTATCCTAGCTAAATTAATTTTGTTGTTCTTCTTTAGTATCTTTAGTATCTTCGATTTGTTCTTCTTTATCTAATGATATTTCTGAATTTTCATTTTTTGAACTTTCTTCTGGAAATACCCCGTTAACCATTTCCATAAATTCATCACCCATTAGAGTTTCTTTTTCAATAAGTCTTTCTGAAATAGCTGTAAGCAGCTCTCTATTATCTTCTAAAATCTTAATTGCTTTTCCATGAGATTCTTTTATTATTTTTAAAGTTTCTTCATCAATAATAGCTTCTGTTTGAGCACTACAATTTCTAACAGGTCTACCATCAAGATATCTATTAGAAACAGACTCTAGAGCCATCATATCAAATCTTTCTGTCATACCATATATAGTAACCATATTTCTTGCAGTTTGTGTTGCTTTTTCAATATCATTTGAAGCCCCTGTAGATATTGCATTAAATTCTACCTCTTCAGCAGCTCTTCCTCCAAGCATTACAGTTATTTTATCCGTCATTTCTTCTTTACTTACTAAATATTTTTCCTCTTCTGGAAGCTGCATTGTATATCCAAGAGCACCCATTGTTCTAGGAATTATTGTAATCTTATGAACAGGATCTGTATGTTTTAATAGAGCTGCAACTAATGCATGACCAACTTCATGGAAAGCAACAGTTCTTTTTTCTCTATCAGACATTATTCTGTCCTTTTTCTCTTTACCAGCAATAATTATTTCAATAGATTCTTCTAAATCTTCTTGTATAACTGCCTTTCTTCCTTTTTTAACTGCAAGAAGTGCAGCTTCATTTACCATATTAGCAAGATCAGCTCCTACTGCTCCTGGAGTTGCTTTTGCAACTGATTCAAGATTAACATCATCCGACATCTTTACTTCTTTTGAATGAACCTTTAATATAGCTTCTCTTCCTTTTAAATCTGGAGTATCCACAATAACTCTTCTATCAAATCTACCAGGTCTTAATAAGGCTTTATCCAAAACTTCTGGTCTATTTGTAGCAGCTAGTATTACAACTCCCTTAGATGCATCAAAACCATCCATTTGTGCAAGCAACTGATTCAGGGTTTGTTCTCTTTCATCATTTCCTCCACCCATTCCACTATCTCTGCTTTTACCAATAGCATCAATTTCATCTATAAATACTATGCATGGAGCCTTTTCTTCTGCCTGCTTAAATAAATCTCTAACTCTAGCTGCTCCCATACCTACAAACATCTCAACAAAACTGGAACCTGATAAAGAGAAAAATGGAACCTTTGCCTCACCTGCTACAGCCTTTGCAAGAAGAGTTTTTCCTGTTCCAGGAGGTCCAACCAAAAGAGCCCCTTTAGGAAGTTTAGCTCCTATTTTAATATACTTCTCTGAATTATGTAGAAAATCTACAATTTCAACTAAAGATTCTTTTGCCTCATCTTGTCCTGCTACATCTGCAAATGTCTTTCCGGTTTCATTTTCAGCATAAATTTTAGCATTATTTTTGCCAAAGGACATGACCCCACTGCCCATTTTCTTTTCCATACTTCCAAATATTATTCTACCTATTATCATAAACACTAATAGTGGTAATATCCATTCCAAGAAAAAGTTCATGAAAGGATTATTATTTTTTACAGGGCCATCATAATTAACTCCTGCTGCTTTTAGTCTATCTAATAAAGTTGAAATATTCTGCTTCTCGATATTAGCAGTATAAAGTATTTTTTTCTCTACATCTTTTTCTGATTTTGGAACTATAACTAATTCATTATCTCTTATTTGTACCTCTTCTATTTTTTTCTCTGAAAGCATTTTTTCAAAAGTACTATACTTAATATGTTTTGTTCCAAAGCTCTTCATCACTGAATTCAATGCAATCAGTAATATTAAAACACCCGTAACATAATACATCAAGTATTTTAATTTCTTGCCACTAAACATTTTCTGTCCTCCTATAAAAATTAATTTGAAGTAATTTAAGTTTAAATAATTTCTTCTAACCCAATTACATCTTTAATTCCAAGTCCTGCTCCTTCATTTGCAATAATCATATTTTCTTCAAATTTTGCTCCCCCAATTACGGGATCATTTTCAAAGGACAGTACCATATCTAAATCTGTTTTAACTATATTTTTTTTACCCATAGCAAAATTAGCTGCAGCAGTTATTCCTATTTTACTTTCAACCATACAGCCCATCATACATTCAATTCCCATAGTTTCAGCTATACTGCAAATTTTTAGTGCATTATGAAATCCTCCACATTTCATTAACTTTATATTGATTAAATCTGCTGCTCTCATCTGCATAATCTTTAGTGCATCTCTACTAGAGTGTACAGATTCATCAGCTAAAATATCAGTCATAACATTATCTGTTACAAACTTTAATCCTTCTAAATCCCATGCTTTTACAGGCTGTTCTATGAGTTCAATATCAAGTCCTGCATCTTCGAATTTAGTTATTATTTTAACTGCAGATTTAGGTGTCCACCCTTGATCCGCATCAACCCTTATTTTTATGTCTTTTCTTACTGCTTGCCTTATGGTTTTAACTCTCTTAAAATCTAATATAGGATCAGTCCCAACCTTAATCTTTAGGTGCTTAAATCCGTTATTTATAGCTTGAAGAGATTCTTTTACCATCTCTTCTGGTGTTCCAATATTGATGGTTATATCAGTAATAATTTGTCCTTTACTTCCTCCAAATAACTTATATAAAGGTATATTATACTTTTTCCCAAACAAATCATAAACTGCCATATCTAAAGCTGCCTTAGCACTTGTGTTTCCACTTATGGTATTATCTATTATTGACATAATTTCTTCTAAATTATCAATATCCATTCCATATAGTTTAAGCTTTATTAAATTTACAGCATCAATTATAGATTTTTGGCTATCTCCAGTTATTTGTGCACTTGGTACTGCTGATCCTATTCCAACTTCTCCACTATCTGCAATAATTTTTACTACTACTTCATTTACTTCATTTATTGTAGTTGTAGCTGTTTTAAAAGGTTGTCTAAGTGGAATAGTAATTCTGCCAACCTTAATATCTTTTATTCTCATAGATAACACCTACCAAAATTCTTTATTAATCTTCAAAATAACCTTTAATAGTTATTATACCTTTAATAATCTCTACCTACAAGTATTAAAGAGTGCTATGAAAATTTTAACATCCTATAGAGCATATAGCTATTGTCTGAAAAAAATCATAATAAATTAAATAATACTAATACTTTTATTGACATTGAAATAAACTAATAATACAATATAAAGTAGGAGTAAATATTTTTTTACTTTCTAAGTTTAAAATGACTGTAACTTTTACAATTATTTTGAATTGATAAAAATATTTATTAATAAAATGGTAATTTTATAATTATTAATAAATAAAACCCATAAGTCATACATGGAATTTGAAATCTCGTATTTCCCTCCCACATCCATGTATGGCGTTTTTTATTTAATCCTATTTTTTTAACATTTTATAAAATTTTTCTATTTTAAATAGTACATATTTTTTTTAGAAGGAAGTGTATATAAATGGATATAATTAAAAAATATGGTTATGCAATTAAAAATTCCATGGCCAATCCTGAAACTTCTTTAAACCTCATTAAGACAGGCTTATTCTTTGAAAAATTTAGACTTTCTAAATTTAGAAACAAAACTCTACCACCATCTCTTCAATATTTAAATAAAATATGTGTTCAATACATACTAGAACCTTTACAAAATTCTCATTCCTCTGCTTTAGTAAATCTTTTTGCACCAGCTGAACTATTACATGCTATGAATATATATCCTCTATTTATAGAAGCCTTTTCATCTTTTCTATCTGGATTTACCTGTGAAGACTACTTTATAGACTATGCAACAAACTGCGGCTTTTCAGAAACCTTATGTTCTTATCATAAAGCTTTTTTAGGAGCTATAAATTCTGGATTACTCCCTAAACCACGTTTTGCAATTACTTCCTCTATGATATGTGATGCAAATATTAGTACTTTTAAACATACTTCTAAACAATATGACATTCCCTTATATGTTATAGATATTCCTTATGAATATAGTAAAGATGCTGAAAAATATGTTAGTGTTCAAATAAAAGAAATGGTAAATATGATGGAAGATGTAATGAAAAAATCTTTAGATGAAAATAAGCTAAAAGAAGTTATAATGCGTGAAAATGCTTCATTAATATATAGGAAAAATTTTTATACAAGCCTACAAACAAAATACTTTCCAAATACTCTTACCCTGGAGATGTACAAGCTTTTTGCATCTCATGTTGCTATAGGAAGAGAAGAAACCTACACTTTCTACAAGATGCAAGCAAAAGATATAAAAACTTTTAAAGAAAGCAAAAGCAAAAAAATTCTCTGGGTTCATTTACTTCCTTTTTATCATAAACTCCTAAAGAATTATTTTAATTTAAGTGAAGATTATCAACTTCTTACCTGTGACTTCAATTTTGATTATATGGATGAATTAGACTATAATCATCCCTACGATGCTCTAGCAAAAAAAATGATTTTAAATCAATACAATGGAAGCTTTGAAACAAAAGCTCAAAACATATTAAAAGCTGCTAAAACTTTAAATGCTGATGGTGTAATAAATTTTTGTCATTGGGGATGTAAACAATCTACTGGTGGAACCATGATTTTAAAAGAACTGTTTAAAAAAAATAACCTTCCTTTCTTATCTATTGATGGAGATTGCATAGATAGACGAAATACTCAAGATGGTCAAATTCAAACTCGTATTGAAGCCTTTTTAGAAATGATAAATACAAATAATAGAAGGAAGGTTGTATAATGATAGGCTATGTATGTAAATATACTCCTATAGATATTTTAGAAAGCTTTGGAGAAAAGGTTATAAAGATAGATCCATCTATCTCCAACTTTGATAATTCTGATGCATTGATGCATCCCAATATGTGCTTTTATTCAAAATCAGTTTTAGAATACTGCTTAAATAATGAACTAAACGAAATAGTCCTCGTAAATTGCTGTGATAGTATAAGAAGGCTATATGACGTTCTAAAAACTAAAAAGGAGTTCAACTTTATACACCTAATAGATGTTCCTCACAAAAGCTCCTGCTGCTCTGTAGAACTATTTAAAAAAGAACTTTTACGTTTTATTAAACACTATGAACATTATAGCGGCAAAATTTTTAATGTTAATGACTTTAAAAATATACTATTGAATAAAATTTCTAATGGTAATAATAAACCTGCAAATACCACTTCATTAAATATAGCAGTTTTAGGAGCTAGATGTAAAAATTCTTTAATACACATTATAGAAAATTGTAATGTTAAAGTTGCATATAATTTTACTTGTACAGGAAATAATATAACCTATAGTAATTTTGGTGAAAATGAAGATTTGCTTACCTACTACTCACAAAATCTCCTTAAATCTTTTCCTTGCCTTAGAATGGCTGCCTTAAATAAACGTTATGAAGTAATTAATGAAAATAAAAAAAATATTACTGGTATTATATATCATACAGTGAAATTCTGTGATTTTTATTCTTATGAATATACACGGTTAAAAAACAAAATACATCTTCCAATGTTAAAAATAGAAACCGACTACACAGAACAAAGTGAAGGTCAACTACAAACTAGAATAGAAGCTTTTATAGAATCTTTAAAAGTAAAACAATATACAAATAATAACTTATCCACAAAATATAAAAGAGATATTAATATAATTGTAGATAAATATCTAGATAAAAAACTTGTTATGGGTATAGATAGTGGTTCAACTTCTACAAATGCTGTAATTATGGATGAAAATAAAAAAATAATTTCTTATTCTATAGTACGGACAAGTGCTAAAAGCTCTATAGGCGCTGAAAATGCTTTTAAGGAAGCTCTTAGAAAAGCAAATATAACTAAGAAAGATATATCTTATATAATATCTACAGGCTATGGAAGAGTAAGTATTCCTTTTGCAAATGAAAATGTAACTGAAATAACCTGTCATGCTAAAGGAGTACATTTCTTGAATGAAAGAGTTAGAACCATAATAGATATAGGTGGACAAGATAGTAAAACTATACGACTTGATGCAAATGGTAATGTTATTGACTTTGCTATGAATGATAAATGTGCTGCTGGTACAGGCAGATTTTTAGAAATGATGGCTAGAACTCTTGAAATATCTATTGATGAACTAGGACCTCTCTCTTTAAAATGGAAAGAAAACATAAATATAACCAGTATGTGCAGTGTTTTTGCAGAATCAGAAGTAATTTCTCTAATTGCCCAAAACAAAGAAAAAAGCGACATAATACATGGACTTTGTAATTCTATCTCAAGTAGAACAATTTCTTTAATAGACAGAATAAAAAGAGAAGGTGCTTTTATGATAACTGGTGGAGTTGCTAAAAATATAGGTGTTGTAAAAGCATTAGAGAAAAAGCTTAAAGAGAAGATATATATACCAGAAGAACCAGAGATTGTAGGTGCTCTTGGTGCGGCAATTATTTCCTTAGAAAAATTTAAACTTTAAGTACATTTCTTACTTATTATCATTGCATATATAACCTAAATATAATATCATAAATATAATGAATATCTTATAAAAATGGGAGTGAATCAATTGAAAAGTGAATTTTTTGATAAAATGCAGATAAGCCCTATAATTGCTGCTGTTAAAGATCTTAATAAACTTGATAGCGCAATCGAATCTCCTTGCGAAATTCTTTTTCTTCTTACTGGAGATATATTTAACTTAAAAGAAATCGTTAACAAAGTAAAAGCTAATGGAAAAAGCATATATATACATGTAGATTTAATAGACGGATTTTCTAAAAATGTAACAGCTTTAAAATATATAAAAGAAAATATACAACCTGATGGAATAATTTCAACTAAAGCTACTTTAATTAAAGCTGCTAAAGACATGGACATGTTTGCTATCCAAAGATTTTTCTTATTAGATTCTCTATCTTTAAATAATGCTATACATGCTATGAAAACTATTCATCCTGATGCAGTAGAAATTTTACCTGGAATTATGGGAAAAGTAATAAATACTTTGCATAAACAAACAAAAAAACCTATCATAGCTGGAGGATTAATAAAAGATAAAGAAGATGTAATTGAAAGTATTAAATCCGGAGCTATTGGTATTTCTACTACTGATGAAAAAATTTGGGAAATGTAAAAAGGCGGATTATACCGCTTTTTTATTACAAAAGAAGCACAACAAATTTATTTTAAATATGTTGTGCTTCTTTTAATTAACTCTATTTTTTAATCTATTTTTTTAATGGCCCTTCATTTTTTGCTTTTACTCCTAAATCTGCGAAATCTGTAAATAATCCATCTACATCAACTTCAAATAATAATTTTCTTATAAATTCATCTGCATTTTTAGCATACTTTGGTAAAGAATCTTTACGTACTGTATATGGATGTATTGCAAGTTTATTAGCATGTGCATCTTTTACAAAGTTCGGATTAGAAACTAATTTGCTCTCCTTTTGTTCTCCATTTTCATCTAAGATTTGATTTATCCATGGACCTACTCCGTCAGCATATTGTGCTATTTCTTTTAATCCTTCAGCAGAAAGCATGTGTGCAACATCATCACCTTTATTGTCTTCCCATGATGCATCACCTATTAATTGAACTAATTTACATTTTGGTTGTAATTTTTCTTTAAAGTTTTTCAAATAAGTTGGATCAAAGCATTGAATATAACATTTTGCATCTTCTTTATTATATCCATATTTTTCAAGAACCTTTAAAGTTATAGCTCCTATATCTTTTCCATTTCCAGTATAGAATTTAGGTATTTTTAATTCTGGGTATATTCCTACATTACGTCCTGTACTTTTGTTAAGTCCTTGTATTAATTGAATTTCTTCCTCTAAAGTTGGAACTTCAAAATGAGCATTTCCTAGAGGAAATCTTCCTTCAAAAACAGCTTTTCCTGTTTTAAGATCTATACGTTCATGTACACTAAGCTTTTTAATTTCATCTAAAGTAAAGTCAACTATATAATATCTTCCATCTGCACGTTTTCTATTTGGATAAAGCTCAGCTACATTTGTTGTAGTATCAATATGCGTATCGTGCATTACTACTGGAACACCATCTTTAGTGATGTTAACATCAGCTTCTATGTAATCAACTCCCATTGCATAAGCCATAGAATATGCTTCTAAAGTATGTTCAGGTAAATATCCTGAAGCTCCTCTATGAGCAATTATTGTTTTGTCAGATTTTGTACTAGCAACCTGTTTAGATTCTGTTGCTGCTGATGTTTTTTTAGCATTTCTTTGTCCACAACCTATAAGGCCAAAACCTAATGCTAATGTGATGGCTAAAGCTACCAATTTACGTGTTTTTTTCATTCTTTACTCCCCCTTAATCGTTTACATTCAAAATATTAATCCACAGCACTTTATAAAGTACTGCTTATTTGTAAATATTTTTTATAAAACAAAAAGAGCTCGCTATTTAAAGGTATTTTTAAACCTTTGTTTAATAGTGGCTCTCATTATTCTCTTGCCTTAGTATATTTTTCAATTTATAGCCTAATATTAACATATTTTTATGTAATTTTCAACATTTTTATAATTTTTTTACATGTAAAAAAGGCGATAAAATCGCCTTTTTATTATGAGAACAATATGCTGTTGACATCAAAGAGTCAACAGCCTTAGGCGGTAAAATACCACCTTTTATTAAATGAAAAATATATGGTAAAATTTATATGGGCATAATTTTTTTTGTAGCGATTACATTTACACCAGTACCTGCAAAATTTTCGACAATAACATCTCCAATATTTACAGGTGCTTTAACACTTAGTCCTTTTAATGCTTTTACACATTCAAAAATCTTATCTTTTGGTATATCGCCTTCTGTTTTTACAGGAACAACAGTAAGTTGTCCTC
>NZ_JAPQES010000030.1 GCF_026735165.1 Clostridium ganghwense
CATCACAGGCTATGTGCGCCTACGCGAAGCTTATCGCAGCTTGTCACGTCCTTCATCGGCTCCTAGTGCCAGGGCATTCACCGTGCGCCCTTTGTAGCTTGATCTTTTAATCAGCACATCTAAATTATATTTAGATGTTTTATTTCTAGGTTATTTCTATATTCACTGTGCAATTTTCAAAGAACAAAATTGGTGGGTCTAAATGGACTCGAACCATCGACCTCACGCTTATCAGGCGTGCGCTCTAACCAGCTGAGCTATAGACCCACATCTTATTATAAGAAACTATTTTAAAAACATCAAACCTTCAATATTTTTTTTATTAGTCTCTCAAAATTAAACAGAATAAGTAACAGAGTCGTCAAATGGAAGCTTTGCTTCCGTTTCTCCCTAGAAAGGAGGTGATCCAGCCGCAGGTTCTCCTACGGCTACCTTGTTACGACTTCACCCCAATCATCAATCCCACCTTCGACCGCTGGCTCCAAAAGGTTACCTCACGGGCT
>NZ_JAPQES010000004.1 GCF_026735165.1 Clostridium ganghwense
TAGTATCTACATTTGTTTTATCATCAATATCTTCTGATGTTGGTCCCATAAGTAAGTTTCCATCAACTGTTGGAGTAACTAAAACTCCTTTACCCATTTTAGTTGGTAATTGGAATAAAGTTCTTGAAGCCATATCTCCTACTGCTTTATCAAATAGTAGGTATTCTCCTTTTCTTCCAGTAATGTTGTACTTCTTTTCACTTACCATGTTATTTAACTTGTCCGCATAAAGGCCAGCTGCATTTATAACTAATTTAGTTTCTATATTACCTTTGTTAGTTTTTAATACATAGCTTCCTTCTTTTTTATCTATCTCTTGTACTTCTGTTTCAAACTTGAATTCTACTCCATTAGTATTAGCATTTTCTGCAAGAGCAATTGTAAGTTCATATGGACAAACAATTCCTCCGGTAGGAAGTGTTAATACAGCTGCAACTTTATCTGATAAATTTGGCTCTAACTTCAAAGCATCTTCTCTGTTTAATATTTCCATCGTATCTGGTACACCGTTTACAAGACCATGTTGTCTCATTTCTTCTAATTTATCGATATCCTTTTCATCAAAGCATAATACTAAAGAACCATTTCTTTTAAAAGGAAAATCTAATTCTTCTTGAAGTTTATCAAACATTTCATTTCCTCTAACGTTCATCTTAGCTTTAAGAGTTCCTGGAACTGGGTCTTCCCCTGCGTGAACGATTCCACTATTAGCTTTACTTGTTCCTGATGCAACATCTATTTCTTTTTCTAATACACACGTTTTCAGTTTATACTTAGATAATTCTCTTGCAATTGCACATCCTGTAACGCCTGCACCTATAATTGTAATATCAAACATATTATTCCTCCTCCATATTAATAAAAAAAGAGCACTCAATTCAAAGGGTATATGTGCTACCCTTTAAATTAAGGCTCTCTATCTCTCAGCCAATCATTTTTTATTTTATGCTTGCATTGTAGCACATTTTTTATTATTTTTCAATATTTTTTTGATTTATATTATTTTTCTTCCCATTCTAATGATCTATTTACTGCTTTATGCCATCCTGTAACTAATTTTTCGCTCTTATCTGCTTCCATTGAAGCCTCAAATGTCTTTGATATCGCCCAGTTTTGAGCTACTTCTTCTCTATCCTTCCAATATCCTACAGCAAGTCCAGCTAAGTACGCTGCTCCAAGAGCTGTAGTTTCAATTACTTCTGGTCTATCTACATTTACTCCTAAGATATCAGATTGAAATTGCATTAAGAAGTTATTTGCACATGCTCCACCGTCTACTTTTAAAGATTTAAGTTCTATTTCTGAATCTTCTTGCATAGCTTTTAAAAGATCATGTGTTTGATATGCCATTGATTCAACAGCAGCTCTTATGATATGTTCTTTCTTAGCACCTCTTGTAAGACCAACTATTGTTCCTCTTGCATATTGATCCCAATATGGTGCTCCTATACCAACAAATGCAGGTACTAAATATACTCCATTTGAATCTTCTACTGCTGTAGCATATTTTTCTGATTCTGCAGCACTCTTTATCATTCTAAGTTCATCTCTTAGCCATTGAATAACTGCTCCTCCAATAAATACACTTCCTTCAAGTGCATATTCAACCTTACCATCAATTCCTACTGCTATTGTAGTAAGTAATCCGTTCTTTGAATCAACTGCCTTTTCTCCTGTATTCATTAATAAGAAACATCCTGTACCATATGTGTTTTTAGCCATACCCGGTTTAAAACAAGTTTGTCCAAATAATGCAGCTTGTTGATCCCCTGCATCTCCAGCTATTGGAATAGGTGCTCCGAATAAAATTTCATCTGTTTCTCCATAAACACAACTAGAAGGTTTTACTTCTGGAAGCATTGATTTTGGTATATTAAATATTTCTAAAAGTTCTTCATCCCATTTAAGTTCATGTATATTATATAGCATTGTTCTTGATGCATTAGTATAATCAGTTACATGTATCTTTCCTTTTGTTAAGTTCCACATTAACCATGTATCTATATTTCCAAATAATAAATCTCCTCTTTCAGCTTGTTCTCTAGCACCTTCAACATTGTCTAGTATCCATTTTACTTTTGTAGCTGAAAAATATGCATCTAAAACTAAACCTGTTTTTTCTCTTATTTTTTTATCTAATCCTTTTTCTCTTAATTCATCACACATTGATGCTGTTCTTCTACACTGCCATACTATAGCATTGTATACTGGAAGTCCTGTTCTCTTATTCCAAACTACTGTTGTTTCTCTTTGGTTTGTAATACCAATTGCTGCAATTTGTTCTGCAGAGATTCTAGATGTCATAAGAGCTTCTCCAGCAACCCCCGCTTGTTTTCCCCATATTTCTAATGGATCATGTTCTACCCATCCTGCTTTAGGATATATTTGTTTAAATTCTTTTTGAGCTACGCTTACAATCTCACCTTTTTTATTAAATATTATACATCTTGAACTTGTAGTACCTTGGTCTAATGCCATTATATATTTTTTTTCCATAATACAAATCCCCCTACCCAATTTATTTTTTTTACAATTGCTAACAATATTAATGTTTAAATTAAAATAGTAATAGTTAAAAATAGTAATAGTTAAAAATAATATTAATTCTTAAGAGTAATTATTTTGTAATTTTAAACGTTTTCTAGAATAATGATGTACCAAGTAATGCTCCTACTATTCCACCAAGAATAGGTGCAACTACTGGTATCCATGCATATCCCCAGTCTGAATCTCCTTTACCTGCTATAGGTAATATAGCATGTGCTATACGTGGTCCTAAATCTCTAGCTGGATTAATTGCATATCCTGTAGGTCCTCCAAGAGAAAGCCCTATAACTACGATTAATAAACCAACTGCTAATGCACTAATACCTGCTACCATTTCAGCTTGTCCTAAACCTATCAAACCAAAAACTAATAATCCAGTTGCTAAGAATTCAGTTAAGAAATTCGCCTTAGTATCTCTTATTGCTGGTGCTGTACAGAAAACTCCTAATTTTGTAGCCTTATCTTCTGTTTCTTTCCAATGTGGTAAGTAAGTTAACCATACTAATGTAGCTCCTGCTATAGCTCCTAACATTTGTCCTCCTAAATAGGTAGGCACTTCATTCCATGCAAAATTTCCAGCAGCTGCATTACCTATTGTAACTGCAGGATTTAAGTGGGCACCACTTATTGCTCCAAAAATATAAACTGGAATGGCAACTGCAAGACCCCAAGCAAGTGTTACAACTATCCAACCACCATCTTTACCTTTACTTTTGTTTAGTGCGACACTGGCAACTACACCATCTCCAAGCCAAACTAAGATAAGTGTTCCTAGAAACTCAGCCATAAAATTTGACATTATAATTCCTCCTTACTATTTTGTATAATATTTTAAATAAACTAATTAAGGTAAGAGTTGTAAACGTTTTACTATTCCATAAAAAAAATAGACCCATCTTAATAGGACTGAAAGTATATTAAAAATTAATTTTTAATAATACTTCACTCGTATTAAAAACGGCTCTCTCATCTCTGCCTTAATTTATTCATTTATCTTAATTAAATATTACAACATTTTCGAAAATTCTGCAAGTAGTTTTTGTTAAAATTTTTAGAATATTTTAAATTTATTTAAAACTATTTTTAAATATTCTATAAACCTTTTAATATGGTATTTAATAACTATAAAAAATAATAATATTTTCTACATTATTTTTTACCATAATTATTGTTCTTTATATTACTAACAACATTATTCTAGTAACCAGTTGCCATATGCCAATAACTAGTGAAGGAAGTTTTGCTAAAGCAAAACCTAAACTTAAATAAAAGAAAGAACAAGAACATAGATATTATCTATATTCTTGCTCTTTTTTTATGTTTATTTTTACTTAATTGGATTTCTTTAATTTTCTTTTCATTTTTCTTTCTGGCTACTGAATATTACTTCGCAGTATTCTTATATTATTCTACTTCTGCTGATTCTCCATATACAAATTTTCCAAACCTATTAAATGGGAAAATTATAAAACGTGCTTTACCTTTTATCTTACTTTCTGATATGTAATGTTGATTCCAATATCTGCTATCCCATGAATTAGCTCTATTATCACCCATGAAGAAGTATTTTCCTTCTGGTACTTTAAAGGTGCCACCTACACCACCATTATAAACTACGTAAGGTTGCTCTATTTTTTCCCCGTTTACATATAATTGCCTACTGTTATCTATTTTAACTTCATCTCCTGGCAATCCTATAAGTCTTTTTATTAAGGTTTCTTGTAATTCATCTGAGTAAAAAACTACAATATCTCCTCTTTTTAAAGATTTTTTATTATAAACTCTAGTTACAATAATTCTATCCCCTGGTTTAATTGTAGGATACATTGATTTTGTAGGTACTGATACCTGAAAAAATAAAAATTGATTTATTAAAAACGCAAGTAAAACTGCTATACCTATAGGCATTATCCACTCTTTTAAAATTTTTTTAGATTCCATAGTCTACCTCTCCCTTTTATGTATGCTTATTAAATATTTTATCATAAATAAAAAAAGATACCAATTTATTTTATCGGCATCTTTTTTATCATATTTCTACATTTTATGCTTTTGTATTGGTAATTACCTTGTGATAACTAAGTTACAAAGTTAACGGTTTTTCAATAGCTCCCACTGGACATGCTAAATAACATGAACCACATTCATCACAGCGCTCTCCATTGATTTTATATGGTACTCCCTTTTCTACCGCTTTAAATGTACAGACTTTATAGCATTTTCCACACCCTATACACTTATCGGTAATAGTGCATCCTGCATTGTTATATGTCATTCCACCAAAAGAAAATCTTGTTCTCAATAGCTTGTGATCACGTTTCTCTAGCTCAAAGTCATAGTCAAAGATTTCTCCCTTTGCTTTGTAAATACAAAAGCATCGTGTCGCAGGATATTTATTTATATCATATATTGCAGTTTTAAAATCCGGATTAGTTTTGCCTTTTAATGTTACTTCCTCTGTGGTTAATTCTTTAATATCTCCGGTAATCCTTAAAGTATAACCGGCTGTAAAATTTGGCGAACCTTCATCATTATGTCCTAGTAGCTGTGTTGATGGGTACATACCACAAACAGTTACATTTCCGGTTTTCTTCAGTTGGTGATAAAAGGGTTTAACAGTCATTGTTCTAAAGTATAGCCCCTCATCATCAAATGCAAAAAAGTGGGCAATCCGAGATTGCACATATCCATCATCAATTGTAGAAAAAGAAACGCATCCTATTTTATCAATATATTCGTATATTTCTTTAATATTCATTATTAAATCCTCCCTCTAATCTCTTTATATATTCTTATTTTATATAATCATTCATTACCCGCTGATTCCAATTGCTAAAAATCCAATACCCGCTATAACACCAGATGTCATCGCATATGGCATTTGCGTTTTTACATGAGCCATCACATCTATTTCAGCAATCATTGATGCTAAGATTGTTGAATCAGATATTGGAGAACAATGATCTCCAAATACCGCTCCAGAAATAATAGCACCTAGTAGCAATGGCATATTTACTCCAAGTGCTGAAGCTAATGGCACTGCAATAGGAATTAATACCGATACAGTTCCACTGCTTGTCCCTGTTGCAAATGACATAAGCATTCCTAAAACAAATATAATGAATGGAATCAAAGCTTTACTAACACTACCACACATACCTGCTATATATGCCCCAGTGCCTAATTGACCAACCAAGCTGCTTAAAGCAAATGCTAATGTTAGAATCACCGTTATTTCAAGATAACTAGACATACCCTTCATTACCCATTTAATATAGTTATCAAAAGATGTGACACCCTTTATTAAATAATAAATTCCAGTTACAACTAATGTAATAAATACTCCAATGTATATGCTTGTAGACCCATCCCCTTTTAGTAAGTTCCCATTACCTGTAATCATCATTATGGCAAATATGCTTCCAACGAATACAATCAATGGTATAAGCATGTTCCTAGGATTGGGGTTAATATTCTCACTGTCATAGACCCCATCAAAATCATTAGATTGAATTTTAGTTGTTTCTGCTGACTTTTCTACTTCCATAACACCAAAATCTTTCTTAGAAAAAATTGTTATTCCAACAATCAGTATGGATACAATTCCATAAAGTTGATACGGCATCGCTGCTATTATTAAAGTCATTGGATCTCCTTTAATAAATCCTTGGGCAATTTGTCCACCAATCATAGCCATTAAAAATGCCCCAGCAGCATTAAATGGTACGAACCACGCTACTGGTGATGATGTTGAATCTGTAATATAAGCAAGTTTTGCCCTTGAAACATTGAATCTATCAAATAAAGGACGTGCAGCAACTCCTGAGATTACAATTGAACTTGTTGCATCAATAAACATCAATAACCCAATCAGATAAGCCACTAACTGCGCCCCCAATTTAGACTTAATCATTTTCTTATGCTCTGTTAGTAAAATCACCATGCCATGAACACCACCTGATGCCTCAATGACATAAACAAATGCACCAATCATTAAACAAAATAATATGGATTTTGCTGCCCACGCATCTTGAAATACCTGATAGATGCTGTTTAATCCTGAAAATAATTGACTAGATTGAACATCAATAATAATACCTGCTGAAATGATACCAGATAATAATGCAACAAAAACGTTTTTAGTAATAAATGCTAAAACAATAGCCAAGACTACTGGAGCCAATGATATCCAACCAATTTCCATAATCTCACCTCTTAATAATTCATAGTTTATAATTAATTCTATTATTATTTTTGGTGATTCAACAGGTAAATTTGGTTTCAAAAACTGTAAAAATGACACCTCTTAGAGTGCCATTTAATGTTCAGTATGTATTTGCTGTTTTTTCCTAAACTCAGATGGAGTTAATCCTTCATAACGTTTGAAAAATTTTGTTAAGTTTGCAGGTTCATCAAATCCCATCATTTCCGAGATTTCATTAACTGTCAAATCCCCCTGAGAAAGGTACCTTTTAATTTCTAAAATAATACGATTAATGATAAACTGTTTTGCAGACAAATCAACTGCCTTTCGAGTGATTAAGTTAACTGTTTTCTTTGAAACATACATAAGATCTGCATATTCTTGAACTGTCTTTTTCTCTTTAAAATTAGCTTCGACTAAATTCATAAATGTAATAAATTTTTCGTAATTGTGAGTATCCATATTATTTTCATTTTCTTGACTATCTCTCTTAATCAACAACATTAATGTTCTTAACTGAGATTTCAAAATTTCAGGCTTTAAAACATTTTTTTTATCAATATAACATCTATATAATAGCTCCAATTGAATTCGCTCTATACCATTATCACTATTATTAAATTTTACTATGGGATAAAAATAAGTGGATTGAAAAGGCTCCAAAAACTCAGAAATACTTGAACCTATATAACCACATAGAAAATTATCCGTAAATAAGATTAAATATCCATCAACATTTTCTTTAGGATAAAATCGGTGTACCTGATTTTTAGCTATCATCAGAATATCACCTTCCTGATAAGGATATAATTTAAAGTCAATTTCATGTTGACCATTCCCTGATGTGATACACAATATCATATAGAAATTCACTCTATAATTACGCATAAGGTATTGTAAATTTTTAGTTGCAAAAAAATCTTTTAATTTAATAATCTCAAAATCAAAATGCTTATCTTTAGTTTTTTGAAATTTAATTCTCTTGATTGTATCCATACTTACTCCTCAAAATTGTATCTATTCATTGACTTGCTAAGTTTGAGACATTCCTTTGTATATTTAAGAAATCCATCCTCCATAATTAACTCAACCATTCCTGTTTCATTCAAATATTCAACATATGACCTTAACATTTTTTCTATTATGGCATATTTATATATGCTTTTCACATTAATATTCCAATTTTTAATAACAACCTTCATGATATCTTCCATTGTCATAGCACCATCTATGAGGTCATATATTGCTGCAGCTCTATTCTTATAGAAATCTATATTATCAGTTATAAGGTTTGTAATGTCATCATACATTCCTTTATGTGCCACTACATATTTGCTGCATTTTAAATCATAAAGCTTTTTTTTACTTTTCAAATCCTCTTTGAGTATAAAAGCATAAGGCATTTTTGCCCCTTTTATAACTTCATAACTTATAAGAGCATCTCCTATATAAGCAACATCATCAGGAGTAATAATGCATATATGTCCCGGACTATGTCCTGGTGTATGAAGAACTTTAAATTTAATACCACAGACATATATGCTATCTTGGTTATCCAAAATCATAATATCTGTTTCACAAACCATATGTCCAAAATGCTTTGTTACATCAGATAATGTCTGGCTGCTGTAACAAACCTTAAGATTGACCGTGGAACTACAAGCAAGAGCCTCATAGGCTGACATAGCAATAATGCAATTATATTTTTTCTTAAAATATGCATTATTTCCTATATGATCTATATGAGCATGACTGCATACTATACCAACTACCTTAAAATTGTTTTTTTCCAGTAACTCGTCTATTCCTTCTCTCTCTCCTTCTGCCCATCCCGAATCTAACATAATAATTTCTTTATCATTAATTTTATAAAAAGGTATATATGTCATTCCAGTATCAATACAAAATGTATTTCCACTAACTTTTTTTATTTCCATTTGATCTCCTCCAATAAACTTTTCCATAAAGAAAGTCCCTTGAAAAATCAAGGGTTTAACTATGCTTCATTATATCATAAATTTATTCTTTTCTTATAATCCCTTTCTCATTAAATAATTTACACATACCAGGAAGACTTCTTCCATAATAATAATTTTTTTCTGTGGCATATTCAAAATTAAATATCATACCATACTCCATATATTTACTATTATAAAAATTATAAAACTTTTTACCATTAGTTTTATAAAATATTTAAATTAATAATACCCAATACTATTAATATGAAAATATAAAACGGAGATGTTTAATATGGTATTAATTTGGATCTTAATATCTATTTTTCTAACAATATTAATTTTAATAACTATAGTTCCACTTAAAATTATATTTAATTCAGATGAAAATCTCGACTTTCATATTTTAGTCACTTGGTTAAATCCCTTATTTAAAGCAAGTGTACAAAATAAAGACACTATTATTTTTCTATCAGTATATTTATTTAATAAAAAAATATTATCAAAACCTGTAAAAGCAAAAAACAAAAAGACAAAAAAACTAAATAATAAAAATAAATTATATTATTTACAACAAGTTAAACCATATTATTTTAATATTGATACTTCTTATGGGTTTAAAGATCCCTCAATAACAGGAATAATATGCGGAATAATAAATTCATTTGCAGAATTAATAGATTTGAGAAATATACGCAATAATCCAAATTTTGTTACAGAAAATAATTATTTTAATGTTAATGGAATTGTAAAATTGCACATTGTTTCAACAATTATAAAATTATTGTCATCATATATAAAATCACATAAAGTTATTTACCAAAAATAAAAATGCTTATATTAATTTATTAATACAATAAATTAATTAATATATAAAAAAACTAAGGAGGAATAACTATGCAAGATATTCAAAATGTTGATGCCTTATTTACAGGTTTGCAAAACTTCGTAAAAACAGAGTCTGTTATGGGTACTCCTGTTAATGTAGCTGATAAAACTTTAGTTCCTGTTGTCTCAGTTACAATAGGTTATGGAAGTGGATCAAATAACAAAGCTCCTGTCCCTGCAAATGGAGGACCTGGAGTTGGTTTAGGAGCTAGAATAGCAACCAATGCCGTTGTAGTTATAAATAAAGATTCTGTTTCTATGCTTCCAGTAAATGAAAAAGGTAACGTTAATAATTTACCAAATGATAATAATACAATGAGTACCTTAGTGGATAAAATCCCCGAAATGATAAATAATTTTAAACAAGGCGCTCAACCACAAAATATGGCTCAAAATCAACAACAAAATCAACCTCAAGCTCAACCACAAGATAAGGCTCAAAATCAACAAAAACAACCAAAATAAAAATTTAAATATTAAGTAAAGCTGTTGATAAATATATTTTGTCAACAGCCTTTTTTATATTTTTTATAAAAAAATTTTTAGTACTTGGTAATTTCATTAGTTGATGTAACATAAAGTATTAACAATTCATAATCTATATAGGATATAAATTTTAATAGGGACGGCGAAAAAATGAAAAAATTTCTATATTTCAATGGTGTTGTTACCATGATTACCGATCTTTATACAGGAGGAAATGTTGCAAAAATAGGATGTTATAAATTAATGTCTGTGGAAAATGAAGATGGGACTTTAGTAAATTTTGTTGTGGCACCAGCTACTTACTTTGTAGACCATGTAACAGTGGTACCAGGTGATAGGGTAACTTCATTCTATGATGCAAATGCACCTGTTCCTCTCATTTTCCCACCACAATATAATGCCATTGTAATGGCAGAAGATACACCATATCAAAATGTGAAAGTAGACTATTTTAATAATGAATTAGTGAGTAGCGATAATACACTGAAATTAAATATTGCACCATCTACTGAGATAATACTTGAAAACGACCAAGCCTTTACTCAAAATCCTTCAAACCGATATCTAACTGTTGTATATGGTGCTACCACAAAGAGTATCCCAGCCCAAACCATACCATACCAAATTATTGTTATGTGTTAGTTAGATATTATAAAACACCTTATCTAAACATAGAACATATTATATATATTAAAGCCTATGAAAGGAATGAGTAATATGTGTAATTTTTACGAAATGTATCCATGTCCTTACTACGTTAACACCCCAATGTATAACCCATACAATATGTATTATGTTTATGGAATGTATCCATGTCCTTACTGCATTGACCCACCAATATATAACTCAGACTGTTCGAAACAGTTTACTAAATTGAAGGATTATGGACCAGAACCATTTGTAGTTAATATTGAGAAGGCTACTAAGCGAAATAATACTTATCGTACCGCTTTATGGACAGGAGACGATTTGCAAGTTACCTTGATGAGCATCAAGCCTGGTGAGGACATAGGTTTAGAGGTTCATCCCAAAGGTGATCAATTCATACGTATTGAAGAAGGTCAAGGACTTGTTAAAATGGGGGATAGTAAAGATAAGTTGGATTATCAAAGAAAAGTCTATGATGATTATGCAATCATGATACCTGCTGGTAAATGGCACAATGTAATCAATACGGGTGATAAACCACTTAAATTGTACGCTATCTATGGGCCACCTGAACATCCACGTGGTACGGTTCATGAAACTAAAGCAGATGCAGAAGCTGCTGAAGAAAACTACGGTTACTAATATCAAAAGGTTTATTTCTTTAAAAATTTTGATATAATATAAATAAGAAATGCTTAGTGCTACCAACACTAAGCATACTCTATTTCAATCTATTTTCTATCTATCTTCACTACAGTTTCCACATGCATTATTCAGGGCAATAGGAACATATTTTTAAATTGATTTTTTATGTTCCATTCTCAACGCTAAACCATTTTTTCTTTGATTTTTTTATTTAAAAACATATGATTAGTCTTATTACATAATGTCATTAATCAAACTTCCTCAAACGATGAATTCAAAAGATGGTCAGGGAATACTTCTTCAGAAACAAATTCAGTTGTTGGTGTATTATGGTCTACTTCCTGAAAATCAGCATTATCAAACCAAATCTGCCCTTTACCGGTTAGCAATACGCCAATATTGATAATGGCTCCGTTCTCTGGGATATCCAGTACACAAGAATAATAATTCCATTCAGTTGTTCCGGTAATTGCCCTGCTCTGCATATTATCAAGTTTCAATGTAACACTCAAAGCGTTGTCTATTCTCATCCATAATCCGCACCACCCCTCCACTTCTTGGGTTTTTACAAAGCCTGAAAAGCGCATTCGTTTTCCAACAAAATTTTTAGCACTAATTTGTTGCATTATAGTGCCGTATTCTTCAGTTGAAAATTCATCTGCAACAGAGCAAATTGTAGCTGCCTTTGAACCCATGTGATATATTTTATTGTCAATACTGATCTGGTATTTTTCAGGGGCTGTTCCTGTTATAATCCAACCTTTTATTTTATTTTGCTTATTCATATTTATTCCTCCTATAATTAAATCCTTAATGGCTGTTCTGTATCTCCCCGGGGGTAATTGATAAACACTTTTAAAAGCTCTCGTGAATGATTCTTGAGATTCAAAGCGGTAGGTTAGTGCAATATCGAGTATAGATGTATTTGTATTTAGCAAAACTGATGCTGCCTTAGTAAGTCTTCGCTTTCTGACATAATCATATAACGAAATCCCTACTTCTTTTTTAAAAATCCTATGGAAATAGAATTTTGAAAATCCTACAACTTTAGAAATTTCATCTAAAGTCAGTTCTTCATGTAAATTCATTTCAATATAATCTAATGCTGCCTGAATTTCTTGAATATGCGTCACTAATATCACCGCCTTGCAATTATTATAGCACTTGTTCAGATTTAACTTTTGATGATTCTTGCCTTCTTCTAAGCCATTAATTTCAGAAGGAACAAATATATATTATTTATCTGTTATCTATGTACCTTACTTAATTGTTATACTATTGCTTTCTTATGTCCCTGCTCATTCCATCAAGGTGTATTACATGTTTATAATATATAAGCGTTTTGATTGATAATTTTAAAAGGGCAAAAAACAGCTCTTTTCGTCCGTTTTTTGCCCAAACTCATTTTCAAATCATAACATACTGTGATTATTATAATCTACCTATTTAGCTTTAAACTATTTTTTCTACAATAAATATACACACTCAACATACCTATTCAGGTTAATAAAAATATACTTTTAAAATTTATTTTTTATATTCCTATTCTCAACGGTAAAGCATTTTTCGTATGCGTAGTCATATTTAAAAAATCTCAAAACCTAGTCTTCTAGCTGTGTTTCCTTTTAATCTTTACTACGCACTCAATGTGTCCGGTTTATTTCACCTAAATATCTTATTATATTTTACTGTATTTTATAGTATCTTATAATCACTTGAAATATCAAGGCTTAAAAGAAACTATTTATCTAATTGTATTTTATCATATTTTAAGATATTTAATCATAACTTCCTTGTGGGTGGCAAAAGGGTGGCAAAATTGAATTTTGCCACCCTTTTTATTAAAGCTGTTGTTTACAAATATATGAATAAAGCTACTTCATTTTTATTAAAGTATGAATTTTTAATTACAACTAATATTTTTTATAAATAATCTTAAATTTTTGTTTGTGATACAATTATCCTTATCTATTTTTTAATGAAGTTTCTCTCAAATTATTTTATACAGAATTTGCACTCTCTAACTTCTCTATTTTCTAACGACTCTGCTTTTTTTTTTGCATCTTGATATTTTAAATATCCTCCATGCCATTTACCATTGCTTTCTCCAAGGGTACCTTTTCCCGTTCCTTTACCATTATTGCAAAATCTACATTCTCCTCTATGAATTACAGCTTTCTTGTCTGCTGTCCAGTTTTCATATACATAATACATTTTATTCCCATTGCTCCATCTTCTCCCTAGATTTTATCATAATATCTAATAATATATTTTATTAATTAAATTCATCGTATATATCCTGTAAAAATTTAATTCCTCTAGACAAATATAAATTACATATTTGATTTGCTTCCTTTTTATTTCCTCTCGTGTATAATATTCTCACTATATTTCTTACCTCTTCTTTGTTTGTAGGATATATTTCGTTCTTAATCATATTTAAATAAATTAAAGCGACTTTAGCTGATTCTTTTTCTACGTGTCTTAATAATCCCTTTATAAATCTATATGTTTCATGAGCATATCTATAATATTTAATAGATATTAATAACCATTCATATACATTATCATCTAAACTATCTACTAAATTAACCCAATTACATAACTTATATGATAATTTCCTAACTTCTTCTTTTTCTGAATTATTTTCTAAAATATATATAAGTTTACCCCATAGATCTTTTATTTTTAACTTCATTTCATATTTTATATCTTCATATTTTTCTCCAGAAACAAAAAATATTATTTCTTCTAATTGTTTTATATTTTCATTATTTATTAGTTTAGTAATTAAACTTGAATTATCCTCTATAGATTCTTCTCCATTCAAATATGCAATACATATTTGCTGTACTAATCCTCTGTTTATAGATTCTTCATCAAAATTAATGTTTAATGCTCTATCATAATTACCATTACTTTTCATAAGTTTATATATATCTAAATATAATCTAGTATATCCTATATATCCTATCATTGCAGCATTCCAATACTCTTCTAATGTTTTATCAAAAATTTTATCAAAATACTTAGTTACCCAATCCTTATCTAAATACATTAACTGTGGTAAATACATCCCTAATATAGTTGAAAAATTTAAAGAAGGCTCTTCTTGTTTATTTAGCTTTAATGTAAATAATTCTTTTATATTACTTTCCCATTTGCTTTTTTCCTTTACATTTTTCAGTTTTGCTATTTTAAGAGAATAAGTAATCAGAGAAATATAAATATTTCCTTTAATTGAATTAATTGCATTTTCAACACAATCATCAGATTCATTTTCCTCTTTTTTTACATTATTAAGTATTTGAATTAATATATACTCAGTTTTTTTCAAAAGCTTATCATTATTAAAATTCTCTGTTTTTAACAAATTGTCATTTATGAATCCTATTAATGAAACTAATGTGTATTTTATATATTCATCTTTATTGTCTATATTTTCACATAAATTTGTTGATAACTTGTCCAAAAACTCTAGTATTTTTTTTAAATATGAACTTTTATTTGGTATAGCTATATTTTTAAATGCATTTATAACTGTATATTGATATCTAGTAGGTATACTTAAATATTCATCTAAATCAATAATAAAACTTGAAAAATTATTAATTATATATTTCTCAAAATTAGATGCTAACCCTTCTACACTTGGTCCTTTCCAAGTTGAAGTTTCTTTAAAATCACTTAAATAATCAGATATTTCTTTACTTGACATTTTTTCAAACTCCTCTATCTCTAAAGGACTTATGTACTCAACTGCTTTAAAACCATGTGTACGATAATTTCCTTCTATTGGATCTTCTATTTCAGTTGAATCTATCTTATTATATTTATCATATAAATTTATTACTTTTTTATTTTTAGAATTTAATAAAGGACTTAAAAATTCTTTTTTTCTATATGCTATAATTTCTCTCTTAACATTCTCTTTATCTTTGTATTCATCAGAAATATAATAATTTTTATTTTCTATCCAATTTATTGCTTTATTTATTTCTTCTTTATTAAATACTTTAGATCTTTCTTTAAATAATTTGTAAACCTCATATTTAACATACCTATCTTCTAAAGGATTTTGATTCAGATTCCAAAAAATATTTTTTAATTCATCATAGTGATAATTAATAATATGTATAGCTAAGTTCCTATATATTAAGTTACTACTAATAATCATTTCTTTTATTTTTTCTTTAATCTCTTTAGGTTCTGAATATTGAAGTACTTCTCTTAAAAAACTAATTAATTGACTTTTATAAGAATTATTTTCAACATTTTCAATTGCAGCAAATTTATAAATAGGGAAAGCATATTTATCTTCACTTATAATATTCTCTATTTTGTTTAAAATTACATTTATTGCATCAATGGGATACAGATTTCCAATTATCTTCTTGTTTCTTTCTAGTATTTTTCCAAACCAATAAGATTGAATTTTTAAATTAGGATCTAATAAACCATTTAATAAAAGTATCATTAATTCTTTATTCAATATTTTAGGTAAATCATATTTTGATAGTGTACCTTCTAAAAATCCATCATTCCATTTTGATTTAAGTGCTGTAATTATAAAATCAATGTGTTTTTTCATTATTCTTTCACATGGTAAATTCATAATAATCTCAATAATTGTATTATCAGTTCTAAAATTTTCTATTCTATTTTCTTTACAATCTTTAAAATCAATTATTGAATCAACTATGTTTATCAGTAAATCAGTTATATTACAATCACTTTTTTTCTTGTTTTTACTTGAGATATTCAATAAAAAATCTAATACATTCCACTTTGGTATACTATAATAACCTTTTTGATTTCTATCTTCTAAAGGTTGTGGATTTTTATTTGGTAAAAAATATCCTTTTCTGTATAAATACTCAAACCATGGGAAAGGATTATTTGAAGTTGCCAAATTTTCAAAAAATTCATTTTCTTGAGGCTTGTCTTCTTTAATAAGCTGAAATATATCCTCTACTTTATTAACATCAAAATTTTCTACTGCTTGTTTTATATACTCAAATGATTTGGGTAAATAAGTACTTAAACTATTTATTTCTATATTCCATTGATGTATTACTTCATATAATTGGTCATAACCTAACTCATCTTTCGCATATGGTACTAAATTAATTCCTAAATGTTTATAATAATATTGCTCATATTCAAAAATATTTTCTTCTCCTTTAAAATAAGGCATTAATGCATAATGTTTAGGTTTTTTTAATCCATTCTCAAAAAATTTAGTTATAACAAAATCTAACACTTCAAATTCTGCTAAACCATACCCTATAAAAAGAACCGTATATTCATTAAAAATTTTACTTAAAAATTCTGTAAAAATACTCTTATTATATCTTTCGATATACTCATGTACTGTAAAAACTAAAGATTGCCTATCCTTTATACTCCCATGTATATGATACAAAGTATTTCTGTTTAATTTTTCAGGATGAAAATCTTCTATTCTATATTTAATATTAATTGGTTCAAATTTTTTATCAAAATGTTCATCTGCATTTGTTGTTATAAATATTCCTCTTAATTTTAAGATTTCATTATATATATTTCTATTTTTTAATTTTTCTTCATCTTCTTTTAAAGCTTTATTCATTTCTTCATAAAATAGTTCTTCTAATTTATTTGATTGTAATATACCATAACACATGGTTATAACTTTTTTTTGGTCATTCATATAACTTAAAGTTTCTTTTTCTTTAAAATTAATACATTTCTTATAAAAACATATATCTATTAATTTTCTTGCTAACTGATCCCATCCTAAGCATCCTATTAATCTAGATACACCAGCACCTATAAAAACAGCTAATTTATTATCATTTATAGCTTGTATAATTCGTTCTGGAATTTTAGGTATAAGCTGAATTTCATTTTTTATTTCTCCAGACATAATCTCCTCCTAAATTAATCTTATATAATATTTTTCAACTAGATTTTAAAGAAAACCTTATCTATTTATAATATAGTTCACCTCATCTTAACTCAAAAGCATTTCATAAATTTCTAAAAAATATATTCTTCTATTATAAAATCAGCTATAAATCAGCATAAATATATACTAAATAAACCAAATACAAACATATTATACCATATAAAGTTAAGAAGGGCTGGTGGGTGGGATATGAATTTAATTATTATAGTTCTCCTGGGACAAAACTTGCATGCCCTCTACTTGCTGGAGCTTGTTATGGTTTGTCCCAGGAATACAGAACTATAATTTCCTATTTGATAGACCATAGAAAACTGCTGCTGGGGTTTGGGGCTGTGCCCCATTTTCAATTATTCCAGCCCAATTTAGTTAAATAACAGTTTTGCGAATTATGCATGTCCTTTTAAGGCTTGTATATTTCGCAAAACGAGCGGGTTATTTGGCGAAGTTGGGCAGCACCTAGAGGAATACCCTAGATAAGGACCCCAAAGGAATACTAAAAAAGGGTGGACTTGCCTTGCTGCCCAAAGGTACGGACATGACTTTTTAATGCTTGTACGTGCTATTTAGAGCTGGAAGCATGTCAACCCTCGCCCTTGCGCTCTGTCGGGTACCCATAAGAACAATTTGGAGGGCTGTAGAAGTACTTGAGCTGTAGAAGTCTGGAAGTTATGAAAGACTTATAGAGTTCTAGTACTACTTAGCAAAACATGAAGTTTGTTGGGTGACAGGGTTTAGCGCCCAAAGACTTACTATATATACTACTAGTAATACTGTATATAACATAAATACACTGTACTTCTTATTAATTAAATTTAAAATTATGAATTAATTTATTATTATATATAGCAGCTAAAAATAAACTCCTGATATAATTTATTTATATGTCTTTTTTAATTACTGTAAAATTATTATTGTAAGCTATAGCTGCTAACTAAAAACTAAGAGCTGGCTTGCCAGTTCTTAGTTCTACTTTCGCCCATGGGCGGATTAATTGAAAATGGACATTCTTTATATCTGCCATAGTATAATCTTAAAAACTGTTACATCCTAAAAACAGACGTGAAGCATGTCCATTTTCTATCCGATTTTTTCTTTTAAGTGAAAGTGGAAAGCTAGTTTATTTTTGAAGGGTTTTTCGTAAAAAATAAACTTGCTTCCGACTTCACGTTTGGCATAGCCGATTACAAATTAAAAAAGGCTCACGATGAGGTTTTTGCATGGTGAGTGTTTTTTAATTTCCGATTGGAGCTTTAAGGAGCAGAGGTAGGGACACGTCTGCTCCGTTTTCATATAAAACTATACATTTAAAAACAGTACTAAAAAAGAGATTAACACCCACTTAGTACTAGCTCTTTAATATCAATACTTTTACCCATTTAAGCAAATGTAATATTTCATTCAAAAGTTTACATTCATTTGTTGCAAAATATTTTGTTAATACGACTTAAATGTTTCCTTAATTATTAACCTTTCACCCTATAATTTTAAAATATTATGTCTTACTATTGGAGTTTTTCGCCACATTTGAGGCAATAGATTAACTCAATAGACTTTAATCTTGGGTCAAATACATATCCATCTTGTGGATACTTATATTGACTTTCAAAATATACTCCTATAACCAATATAATTATTGGTAATATATATTTTATTAAACTTTCTAATAACATTATAGGGATTATAGAAATGAGTATTGTTAAAAATCCTATTTTTTACACTTCATTCCTCTTTTGAACTGCATTCCTTAGAGATAATACCTTGTATAATACAATTTTTGTTAATAACCTTAATTATAGAAATACTTAATAAATTAATATGTAGTAACAAGCATTTATAAAAACGATGTATTATAACTTGTTTTTCACTTGTAACATGAATAAAATGATAAAATTATGATAAATATATTAACAAAGGTGATTTTTTCACATATAATGTATTGAGAGGAGATGGTAAAATGTTAGTTAGATTCAATGTGGGAAATTTCTTATCATTTAAAGAAATTCAAGAATTTTCATTAATAAAGGGAAAAGTAAAAAATAAATCAGATAGACTTTATGATAATGGGAAAATAAAATTGTTGAAATTTTCTTCTATTTTCGGAGCTAATGCTTCTGGAAAATCTAATTTAGTTAAAGCTATAAAATATGCACAAGCAACTATTTTAAAAGGAAAAATAAATAATAGACATATATCGTCATTTAAGTTAGATCAAAGTTATAAAAATAAAAATTCATATTTCGAGTTTGAGATAGTGATAAATAATAAAAACTATAGTTATGGATTTGAAATGAATATTCATAAAAAACAATTTGTATCAGAATGGTTAATTGAACTTTATTCTAATAATAGTGAAAAGAATATTTTTACTAGAGATATCCTTAATGGTCAATTTAAAAGTGATTTATTAATCAAAACTGCAGGGTTAAAAACTAAATTTGATGTATATTCTGATGATTTAAAAAATAATAAGGATATATTATTTATAAATGAAATGAATAATAGAGCTAAATCTGAGTTATATAAATCTAAGAATGAATTATCAATTTTTAAAGATGTCTACAATTGGTTTGCAGAAAAACTAGATGTAAATTATCCAGATAGACCTATTTCTGATTATTCTTATTTTAGAGATAGTAATAATAAAGAAGATATATGCAGAGTGATAAAAGGATTCGGAACAGGAATAAGCAATTTTCAAATAAAGCACTCTTCGTTGGAACAGGTTAGCGATAAATTACCTAAAAAACTGTTATCACAGCTACAAAATGATTTAGAAGAATTAAAACATTTAAGAGATATAAGAGATATAAGAGATAAAAATAAACATTTATCAACTATTACAATAAGAGCTAATGAAATGTATTTTATGATAACACTAGATGAAACAAATCAGATAGATGTAACCACTATTGTATTTAATCATGGTAATAATGTTGAATTTGATTTTAATGAGGAATCTGATGGAACTAGAAGAATACTAGATTTAATTGAAATATTGTTTGCATCTGATGAAAAAATATATGTTATTGATGAATTAGATCGAAGCTTACATCCTCAGTTAACCTACAAATTTGTAGAGGAATTTTTAAAGCAAGCTAATAAGAAAAATATTCAATTAATAATAACAACACATGAAGCGAGGTTATTAGATTTTGGTTTAGTAAGACAAGATGAAATTTGGTTATCAAACAAGAATATAAAAGGAGAAACAGAATTATATTCATTAGATGAATATAATGTGAGATTTGACCAAAAAATAGAAAAAGCATACTTAGAAGGTAGATATGGTGGAGTTCCTATATTTAGTTCAATCTTCCCTATAAAGAAGGAGGATTAATTTTATGAGAGTACCCAAGCAATATGGTAAAAGAACCTTATATTTTGATAAAGTTCAAGAAGCTAGAGCAAAATATATATTTGTTTATGAAGGCCAAGAAACAGAAGTTCAGTATTTTCAAGGAGTAATAGATAGAAGAGAGGATTTAAATATAAATCCTCTTATTGATTTATTACCAATATTAAGAGGAACATTACAACTTTCTCATAGTCACCCACTTCAAATTTTAAAGTATATAGATGAGCACATAGATCATTACCATACAGTTGATATTATAGTTAATAAGATAGTAGACTATTGTTTTGAGAATTTAGGAATAAAAGAAAATAATATATATAATGTGAAAACACTATATGATGATATATTTACATATTTATGTAATAAGTATAACTTAGAAAAAAACAGCGAATTTGTATTAACTAATGATATCCTAGAAGATTTATCTAATTATTTGAAAGATAAAATCAATATATTAGAGCAAATCGAAAATATACAAAAATATATAGATGAACAGGAAATTATATATAATAAAGATATAGACAAGCTATGTCTTGTAATAGATAGAGATAAAGGAAATGTTAAATCATCTCAATATGACGAAATAATACAAAAGTGTAATGATAAAGGTATAAAATTGTATGTAAGCAATCCAACTTTTGAGTTTTGGTTATTATTACATTCATCTGAGTTGCCTGAATTGGATAAATGTAAATTATTGAAAAATAACAAATCAGGAAAAAAGAGATATCTTGAGAAAGAACTAACTAATAAATTTAATGGCTATAAGAAACACAATATTAAGTTTGAAAGATTCTTTCCATATATAACTCTAGCCATACAACAAGAAAAAAGCTTCTGTGAGGATATACATTATCTTAAAGATAAATTAGGAACCAATGTAGGATTATTACTAAGTGAATTGATTGATAATAGCTAAGATAATGTAAAAATAAAAATGTATGTAGGTAAATTTATTTTTACACAAATTTACCTACATCAAATATAATTAACATTAGCCAGCTTTATTTCCTTGTCTTATTATTTTTAACATAAATTTAAACTTATATTTAAACATATTATTTTTAACATATTTATTAATCCTTATTCTTAAAAGAATACTATAAATTAACTTGTTTCCCTTCATCTTTTATAAAAAAACAGTTCAATCGGTAATTCACGTATAATCAATAAATACACTGTCTAATAATCCTAAATATATAACTCCAAAGGCAATATCAAACAATTTGGTCTTAAAACATTATATCTTCTTATGACACACTTTCTTTATATGTTGTAGCATCACTCAATATCAAACCATATCATATTAAATCCTATTATGATAAAATATTACATATTGACCAATTAAAAATAACCCTAAGCACCTAATACCTAGAGTTATTTTTCATCCTATTTCTTTAATTTTTAGTATAAATAACTTCACTTCTCCGTATCACATTTATACTCTTCCTTCAACTTGTCAATCCCTTTCTTCCTCAAATACCTCACCTGTGAAACAGTCTTATTAATATCTACTGCTATTTCCCTATAGCTTTTCTCCATTAGGTAGTGTTTCTCAATAACTTCTCTTTCTTCTGGAACTAACTTTTCTACTGCTGATCTAAGTTTTAGTATTTCCTCATAAGCTATAACCTCATCTTCCAGTGTAAAATCATACTGCTCATCTTTATTCAATATGTTTTCATCAGCCACTTCTCTGTAATGCTTTATCTTTCCCTTTAAAAGAGCATAAAAGTTTTTATCAATTGAATTTATAAAATAGCCATTGTAGGACCTGCTACCAAGCTTGTACATATGTACTGCTTTTATGATTGAAAGATACCCATGCTGAACTAAATCTTCAAAATCATATCCTGGTATTTTAAGCTGCCAAGCTTTTTTTAATATATAATTTTTATACTTGTTTATTATGCAAGCAACAGCCTCTTCATCTCCAAGTTTAGCTTTTCGAATTATATCTTCCAAAGAAACACCACCTTTATATATTTCCTTTAATTATATTATATACTATTTAATGTAATTTATTATTTAATATTTCATATTTATTAACAATTTTTATTATATTATCCAAAAGTAATTAGCAAGTTACAGCAGCAAGTATATTTTTAAAATCTTAGATTGAATTTCAAATCTCACCTTCAACCCAAATTTATAAATATCACCCAAAACTTTTATTATTACTTAGCACTCTCTGTCCAAATTTCATATATAAGTTTAAAATAAAAATTCTTAAATTCGAGGAGGTGTTCTTGTGGAAAATGAACTTTTAAAACTGGCTTCATCACAAGGAATATGGGCAGCTCTATCAGTTGCACTTATTTTTTATATATTAAAAGCTCAGGAAAAAAGAGACTTAAAGCAAGAAGAAAGAGAGAAGAATTATCAAGCTATAATCCAAAAGCTCACAGAAAAATTTAACATAGTTGAAGATGTAAAAAAAGATGTAGAAGAAATAAAAACAATGGTTTCATGTAAAAATCTAAAGTAGAGAAGGTGAAATTATGAAAATTATTGAAACCAATTTGAATTTTGGACCACTAAGTCATAGGTCCTCAACAAAAGCATTAGTTCTCCACCATGCTCAACATAAAACTTGGAATGTATATGATGTACATGCCTTCCATAAAAATGGAAGACACTGGAGCGGTATTGGATATCACTTCTTCATAGATAAGAATGGTCATATATTCCGAGGTAGACCTGAAAACGTAATGGGAGCTCACTGCCTTCACCATAACCATTATACTCTAGGAATCTGTGTTCAAGGAGATTATATGCAGGAATGTATGCCAGCTGCACAAAAACAATCTGTAATAAAACTCTGCAAGTACTTATGCAGCAAATACAATATAAAAATAATTAAAGGTCATAAAGAACTCAGCTCAACAGATTGCCCTGGAACTAACTATCCATTATCTGAAATAAAGAATAATATTTTAAGTTCTCGCTCTTTAACCTATACTGTAAAAAAAGGTGATACCTTGTGGGCTATATCTAGAAAATATAATTTAAGTGTTTCCCAATTAAAAGCACTAAATAATTTATCATCAGAAATTATATATCCAAATCAAATGTTAAAACTAAAATAACTGTAGCTTGCAGTTATTTTTTTAGCACTTTTTCTTATAAAAGCATATATAAGTTTGAAATTAAAAAGAAAGGGGCTGTTATTATGGCTAAATCAGCACTTATAAAAAGTGATGTAGCAATCAAATACCACTTTGGACAAGACGACAAAGGTAAGGAGCTCTACAAGAAACAAAGACTTACTAAATTAAAACCTACTGCTACTGATGATGAGGTTTTCGCAGTAGCAACAGCTGTATCAAAATTCTTAGAAGATCCTATTACTGAAATTTACAAAGAAAATGAAAATCTTTTAACTGAGATGTAGGAGGTGTAGTAAATGAGAACATTAGTAATGAATTTCTTAACTTCTGGTGGGAAAAAAACTACAATAAGAATTAAAGACGTTAAAGAAGGTTTAGATGCTACTGAGGTATCCAATATCATGGATACTATAATTGCAAAAAACATTTTCATATCAGCATCTGGTGATTTAAAGCTTAAAGACTCTGCGGATATTGTAGTAACAACAAATCAAGAACTAGACATATAAAAATGAGCTGCTCTGCAGCTTATTTTTTTAAGAGTACATATAAGGAGGGGTATCCTTGGCTAAGGAAAATAAAAATTTAAAAAGTAAAGAATTTAAGAATTTTGGAATTAAAGAATCTAAGAATTTAAGAAGTAAAAAATCTAAAAACAAAGATTCTGTTGAAGATCTATCCAGTAATGAAGTAGAAATTGTGAAAGACGACATTGAGTTTGATGCTAACGGAACTGAGATACTAATGGGTGGCGATATTGATCTTTCTAATGCTAAGATAGAACAGCAATTTAACTTCAACTCCAATAATACACCTGTGTTAAATGTAAATATAGAGGATGAAGATGCAGAAAAATTAGACATAAATTCAAAGGAAACTGTTGAAGAAGCCCTTTCAGTAAAAAGAAGCTATACCCTAAGACCTTCTACCGTTAAAATGCTTCAGGAGCTGAAAGTTTTCATATATGATGATCCATATATAAAATATAATGATATTGTAGATGCAGCTGTAAGGTTTTTTTATGATTTTAAAAAAAACAGTAAGTGAATTAATAAATCCACTTACTGTTTTCTATATTACAATTATATATAATTTACTTCCTCTAATTTTTTCTTTCTTTCTTCCCAATCTGGCATTACTAAGTCCATAAAGTTATAAAACCTTTTACTGTGGTTTGGATGCTTTACATGACATAATTCATGCATAATAACATACTCTATTTCATAAATAGGTGCCTTAGCAAGTTCTATATTTAAAAGTATATGGTTGTTTTTAGGATGGTAGCTGCCCCATCTTATTTTCATTTTTCGTATAGACCAGGTCGGTTTTTCTACATCATATTTTTTAATATTTTCATAGCAAGCATCAAACAGCTCGCTGAACTTTTTTTTAGAATTTTCTCTATACCATTTATACAGTAAATTTTTATTATATTCACTATCATGCTTATGTATAGTATGAATATAGATAAACCTATCTTTTAATTTTACATCATTTTTAGTATCTGCAATTACTTTAAGAGTATATTGATTTCCTAAATATCTATGAATTTCTCCACTTACATAATATTTATGTGTAAGTGAAGGTGAATGTTTTTCAAAATAATCCCTGCGTTCTAATATCCAAGCAGCCTTTTTTAAAACAATCTCCTTAATTTTTTCATCTTCTATTCCTTCTGGAGCTGAAACTTCAACTTCTAAAGTAGGTTTAACTGAAATTTTCATGCTCTTTCTTTTCTTATATTGAATTTGAAATTCTATCTTCTTTTCTCCGTAATTAACTTCCATATTTATTCACATCACCTTTAATATTTTTAAATTCCAAGCTGGGTATGTATTTGATTATATCATTAACTATACTAAAAGATTTAAATTAATAAATTCAATTTACATTCAAAATAATTCATATTAGTATCTTTTTCAACATATGATGTGGTAAATTATAGTATATAATACTAAATTTACAGTAAAGGAGATATACATTATGAATCCACTATTTTTTCCAAATTATGAAGAAGAACAAATTATGCAGTTTATCCAAAAGTATTGTAGAAATGATTTTGCTCTTATACGAATAACTCCTACAATGCTAAATAAAAGTATAATAGATGCTTCTGAAATGTTTAGAATTATTTTAAAAGACAGCTGTATAATAGATTATGATACATTAACAAATAAAGTATTTGACAAAACATATCTATTTTTAAAGGACAAAATTAAAGAAATAAAAACTAGCTTTTATACCGCAAACACTCGAAAAGACCCTAGGTTTTGGATATATGCTCTTAAGAATTATATATCTGTAGATACATTAATTTACTTTACCACACATGAGTCCAAGCTTATTGCAATACCACTTATTGATAATGATAATCTAGAAACCTTATTAGTAAATATTTTTGGTGAAAGAGATAAAGATAAAGCTATTATTAAAGAGCTTTGTGATAAACTACAAGATATAAAAAATAGAGGATGGATAGAAAGTGTTTCACCAAATAAATTAAATCCTAAAGATGTAGGTGAAACCTTAGAGGCAGCTTTAGGTATAAAACCAAATACACTTATTTCTGCTGATTATAAAGGTGAAATAGAGTTAAAAGCTAAAAGAGCTGATTCTAAAACAAAGGATACTCTATTTAGTATGATTCCTAATTGGGATATAAGTGAAATAAAAGGTTCTAATGAAATGATACTCACATATGGTTATCCTAGTAATAAAGAAAAATATAAAGGATATAAAGACCTCTATGTTACTGTATCTACTACCCCAAATCCACAAGGATTATATATGGGTATAGATTATGAAAATGAAGTAATTTTTCAAAGATATTCTAACGGAAAAATAAATAAAGATGTATGTGTTTGGGAATTTGAAAAAGTTAAAGAAAAACTATATACTAAACATCCTAAAACTATGTGGCTATTAGCTGAAAATAAAAAAATAAATGAGAAAATAAATTTTAAGTATAATAAAGTTACACTTACTCAACGACCTATATTTTCTCAATTTTTAAGTCTTATAGAGCAAGGAATACTTACTTATGACTGGCGTGGTAGAGTAAGAGAAGATGGTACAGGCTATAAAGATAAAGGACACTGTTTTAGAATATCACCTAAATATAGAAATTTATTATTTGGAGAAACTAAAGAAATAAAACTTTAACCAATAATATGAGAACTCAAGGTCAATCTTGAGTTCTCATATTAAAAAATTTATTCCAAAACTTTCTTTATTTCAAGAGCTATAGCCTTAGCTAAAAGTGGTGGAACTGCATTTCCCACCTGCGTATATTGTGGAACCTCTATTTTTCTTCTAGAACCTCCCGTTGTTCTTTTACCTAGAAATTTAAAACTATCATCAAAAGATTGAAGCCTTGCCATTTCTCTAACAGAAAATATCCTGTTTTCAAAAGGAGAGATATAGTCATCAGGTAATGTAACAATAGTTGGTGATTGTTCATTTCTGCCAATTCTTTTTCTATTATTTTTCTTAGTTAAAATAGAATTAATTATTTCATCTGGAGCATTTCCTCTTCTTAAAACATTAACTAATCTTCTTCTACTATAACTATAAAACTCAATTATATATTTAATTTCATCTTTATGTAAATCTTCTAACGCTTCTTGAACAAGATTATCACCATTATCTTCATCTTGGTTAACACAAATATTAATCAATTCTACAGGAGCATTATTATTTATTAAAGCTTGTTTAACTTCACAAGCATCATATTTTTTATTTAAATCTTTAAGTTTTTTTAAAGCAGATTTTTTTAAATTATTTATAGCTTCATCTAATAAATAATGTTTATTCTTAATATTTATACCGTCTTTTTTAATTCTTCTTCTAAGAGCTTGAGTATCTTCTCCTTCATTATAAATTGAAAATCTTTCTACTATACATTCTGAGTGATTTGAAAACTCATAATTATATATATCTCCATTATGTTCTACAGGAGTTCCATCTATCTTTAAAGTTCTTCCATTACTTGATTCTAATTGATATGTAGTTCTTTCGAGATTTATTTCTCTTCTTATTTCTACATCAGAAATTAAATCTCCTATAGCTTCTAATACTGTTACCTTTTTATCTTGATTAAATATAGGCTGGGGATATGAAGGAACTTTTTCTCCTTCTCGATAAGCTATAAAAATAGCCCTTTTTCTTCTTTGAGGAACTCCATAATCTGAAGCATCTAAAAGTCTAGGTTCTAATGTATTATATCCTATTTTATTAAATTCACTTATTAAAATTTCAGGAACTGTTATAGTATCAGCATACTCCGCTCCATCCAATCCTGTAAATCCTACTAAAGTCATATCCATAATACCTTCAACGTTTTCCATTACTACATACTTAGGTTTAACTTCACTAATAACTCTAATATATTCTCGAAACAAAAAATTTCTTGGATCATCTTTTTTTCGTTTTCCTGAGCGGCTAAACCCTTGGCAAGGTGGCCCTCCAAACATAGCATCTATATCTATGTTTTCACGACCTATAAATATCTCTAGGTTTTTAATACTATCCTTAATAAACTCACCTGTTAAGCTCCTAATATCCGCTAGTTGAAAATGAGTATTATATCCATGAATTAACCCTAATTGTTCATGCCTATTTTTATACGTTAATGCTGCATCTTTGCTTATATCACTTGAAAACACTATGTTAAATCCTGCTTGAAGTATACCTTCACTCATTCCTCCAGCACCACAAAATACATCTATGGCCAACATCTTTTGTTTGTCTCCTTTCCTTAAACATTATTTAATATATTTGACTATTTATTATCTCAAAATAATCCCCAAAAGTTCAGGGGGTAGTTTCTCCCACATCATTCATTATAACCTAAACTAAACCCTAAAAATACATAAATAAAAAGTAAACGGGCTAAAGCCACCATAATTTAATAGTGACGTTTCATTTTTACCTATATATTTTACATTTATTGCAGATTTTGTTTCTTAACTTCTTTATAATACACTTTAACCATTCTTATACTTACACCTATTTCTTTTGCTATTTCCTTCTGCTTATATCCTTTATCTTTTAATTGTTTAACTATATTAAGTTTTTCTAATTTTTCCTGCTCTCTCTTTGTAAGTCCCTTTTCATTTCTACGTTTTTTCTTATGATGGTTACTGGTCCTTATATTGGTTCTTCTTTTAACTTCTTTATCACTAATAATAGTCTTAAGCTCTTTCATTTCCTCTTCTGTAATACATAAAAGCTCTATTAATATTTCATTCTTATAATCATATCCAAGAATCTTAAAAGCTTTTTTTTTAAAGTTGCTGCTTTTTTCTTATCTTATTCAGCTATTTCACCATCTTTTTTCTTCTTCAAATTAAATTCATTGTACTTCCACTCTTCATATACCTTTTCTGACTGCCTAGTTTGGCTTATTACAGCACTTTCACCTAACAATAGTATAAATTCTCTATTAAAGTCTAAAGTATCCTATAATGCCTTATCTGTATCATTTGTAAAACAGCAGCACCAATATGTATATAAAAAGCACATCATTTCTCTTTGGCCAATTTTAATTAAAACTTCCCATAGCTCCTGAAGCTTTACCATATCTATAAGTATAAAACTAGCATAATGAAGAGAATATATATTGAACATCTTAACTCCCTTAACTTTTCTTCCTCTTCTTTTTAAAACAGGATTCTTAACATAAGGTATAAGCTTTGGAAGATACTCTTCTGCATTTCTCTTAATAGGAACTTTATCAACAAGCCGTCCCTGACTAGTCTATAATATGCATTAATTGAAAAAAACATTTTCATATCCTCATCTGGTGACTTAAAGATTAAAGACTCTGCTGATATTGTAGTAACAACAAATGAAGAATTAGACATATAAAAATGAGCTGCTCTGCAGCTTATTTTTTAGAATACATAGAGGGAGGGGTATCGTTGGCTAAGGAAAATAAAAATTTAAGAAGTAAAAAATCTAAAAATAAAAATTCTGTTGAAGAATTATCCAGTAGTAAAGTAGAGATTGTAAAAGATGATATTACCTTTGATGCTAACGGAACTGAGATACTACTGGGCGGCAATATTGATCTTTCTAATGCTAAAGTAGAGCAACAGTTTAACTTCAACTCCAATAATACACCTGTGTTAAATGTAAATATAGAGGATGAAGACGCAGAAAAATTAGACATAAATTCAAAAGAAACTGTTGAAGAAGCCCTTTCAGTAAAAAGAAGCTATACCTTAAGACCTTTCACCGTTAAAATGCTCCAGAAACTTAAAGTTTTCATATATGATGATCCATACATAAAATACAATGATATTGTAGATGCTGCTATAAGATTTTTTTATGATTTTAAAAAGAAACAGTAAGTGCATTAAATTAAACACTTACTATTTTATTTTATAACTTTCTGCCCTTGTTGCTAAAATAATGAATTAAATATATTGCTGTAATAAACCATATTATTAATATACTACATAATCCTATAAACCCTACTAATATTTTAAATTGAATCATGATTATCACCTCATTTAATTATTGACAAAAGTATTTGTTAATAATCAAAAGGTATATCTTTGTGTTTTTATAATATCTAAAGTTTTTTATAGCCTTGTCCCGATTATTAAAATTTTATTTAAAGATATGCGTCAAAAGCTCCCACTTTTCACGCATACATCCCCTCCAGCATTTCTCACAGGTCCTATCTCCGCTCATACAACTTTAACCTTCCGTACCTCCAGGGTAAAATTGTATCAGCTAGGCATTTCTTTGTGGTCTTTGCTAAGGTATTCCTTTAGGGTATTATAGGTTGGACAAGCTTTTTCTGTCACAATAAATTGTCACAAAAGCTAGTCCAACCTCATTACATACTACTAATTAATTTATTTATATTAACCATAATTAAACTAACTCTACATAAACATGCATTAAATTTTGCTGTTCCACTGAAATCCTACTTTTTTTAAATTATTTAATATTTCTATTACTTGCTCATAAGTTAGACCATCTGGATAAACATATTTCTCCACTTGTATTTGTACATTATCAGAATTTACTTTATCTTTAACAACAATACCTGCTCTATTATCTGTCCTACCAAGAAGGTAATCAGTGGAGCAATCAAAATAATCGGCAATTTGTTTAATAAATTCAATTTTAGGTTCCCTTAGGTTGTTTTCATATCTACTTACTGTAGCCTTAGTAGTATTAAGTTCTTTCGCTAGCTTGTCTAGAGATATATTTTTCCTAGTTCTTTCGTTTCTTATCCTTTCACCGAATATTACCAAACTCATCACCTCCATAAACATAATCAGCTATAAACAATAATCATATAACTAATACTATAAATCTTTTTATTTAGTTTATAGTTAATGCTGCTATACCTATTATTTCACTTACTGGCACTTTAACTGCCACCCAAAAAAGTACAGGCTCCTGTCTAGCATCTCTAAGAGTGTAAAAGTCTCTCCCTTAATTCCGAGCCTTATACGCTCTAAGAGTTCCACGACTTTAGCTAATCCTTTATTTTGGTACCCGGCAGAGTGCGTAGGGGTGGACTTGCTTCCAGCTTCACTCCTCATTAACATGCATTAAAAAGACATGTCCATAACTCCTGAGCAGCAAGGCAGTTCCACCCCTTGTATGTATTCCTCTAGGGTCCTCAAATAGGAAATTATAAACAAGCCTTCCTTGGCATGTCTATAATTGAATGAAATCGACCCACCCGCCCTCCAGGGGTATTTATATATTTAACATGAATTGAAAATTTGTAAGATTTTCTTATTGGAGTTATATGGATTATGGGAAGTTAATTTATCTAATTCTTTTACTACTTAAAAATTTTTATGTTCCTATATTTTTACAAGTGCCTGTCACCTTAGTGAGGAGGTTTACCGACGAACTTGCTCGGCGGTTCGTGGTTTTCATGGTGGAGGCGATACTTGCCCTTTAAAATACACACACCACTTCTCAACAGTTACTACACTTCTATATTCACTAACTCATGATTACTTCTTCTATTATCTAAAGTATCTCCATTAATAACCTTCGTGATACGATAATTCCGAACGAATATGACCATCAATTGATGAGTTGTTTTTTAAGCTATTAGAAGCTGATTTTATATCGTATCTGCTAACATTTGATGCCACGTATTCTATAATCTTAGCAGCCTCAATGTTTATTTCATCATTCGCATTTTTTCTTTCATTAATTAGTCCAATAGCCCAGTATGCTACAACATCATAATCATCCCACTTATGATAACTTGCTTGCATTGTACTTGATACATTTCGTATCTCTCTTAAAGCAATTTCAAATGATATGTTTATTATACTAACAAAGGGAGAACAGATTCTCCGTCCGAATTCTACAACTAAATTCCACATCAGAACTCCTTCAGTATCCTTATTCAAAAGACTAACAAGTTGAACAACATCAAACTTTTTTGTTTCATCATATTGAATTAATAGCGTTTTAATTATTTCATCTGGCGACTCATATTTTAATCTTCCACATATACTAACTAAATCTTCATACATTTGCTCAATACTCTCATATCTATTTTCAGGGTTTGATGCAGTGGCTTTGTATACGACTGAAGAGTATTTATGGGGAGTTCCTGACATATTTGCATTCACTACATAATCGATTGTTTTTGCTAAAGAAAACATATCTGTTCTAAAGTTACCATCTTTCAATGCAAACAGCTGTAAAGGATCTGTGAACCATGCCCGCCCAACCGCATGAGTTGTAGTTGTTTGGTGAGAATATCTACTTGATATATCTTTTGCCAATCCAAAATCAGTAACCATCCATTCTTTAGAGTAATTTCTTAAGATATTACCTGGGTGAAAATCTCTATGTATAACTCCTTTACTATGTAGATATTTCATACATTCAGCACATCTAATTATAATCTCATCTTTTTCAGTGTCCTTTAAAACATTTGTTTCTATATACTCTTCCAATGAAATACTCGCTTTTTCCATAGAGTAAACTAGAGCTTTTGAATCATAATCAAACACTTTAATCGTATAACCACTATCATTCTCCTTTTCCATTATATCAAATTCTCTTTTAAATCTATGAACTGAACCTACATCTGCTTTTTCAACAGTATTTAATACTTTGTAAACCACTAACATATCCTCTGGGCAATTGTAAACTGTACAAAAGCCACCTTCACCCATTTTATCATATTGTTTAAAAACAACACTCTTCATAGAAATCTTACTGTTATCTATTCCAAACTCTTGACTTCTAATACTCCACAATGAATTTAAGGCTGTAAGAATTTTATCCTTCAGTAAAAAGACATTATATCCATCTACAGTTAAACCATGTATTCGATTTTCCATATATTTATTAAAATAAAAGTCTATAAATAAAACCAATTTATCGTCCATAGCTAGTTGTATTAAAAATTTAAGAAATACATCTAACTGGTATTCATGATTATCCAAAATCGATGTATCCAACTGCATATCATAACAACATTCATATAATGCAGTTTCATCAATTACAATCAACTCTGGCAACATAACATTTCCAGCACCTGAGAGTAATTTTGCTATATTTTTCAAATCACTCTTATTATAATCCATTGTATCCCACATCCTTTAATCGTTGCATTTTAACTTCCCATTATAAACATAACCTGTCCAATTTTATAGGTAATGGGAAGTTACAAATTTAAATAAAAATCTATAGTTCCACATCATTCAATTTCTTCTGGGGGATTATTTCTATAATGTTCTTCCTCCGCTTCCCATTGCATTTTTCTTTCCAGTTCAAAATCAAACTGTTGATATTTTTTAATTTTTGTAACTTCAGTTTCATTCTTAATTCGATTAGTTAAGAAGTTGCTAATAATCTCACTATTTGTTTCTGTAATTAAAGTATTTATTTTCTGGGATATTTCATCAGAGTAATTTTCTACTAACTGATTAAAATAATGATCAAATATATCTTCAAATTCTTCAATTCTATCGATTTGATTAAATTTATAAAGTTTTAGCACTTCATCATAATCTTTAGTCTTCTTTGATTCTTCTAACTTATTAACAATAAAGTTTTGAAATTTTTCTGTACACTTTTCATTTATTTCTTTAATAAATAATTTTACACTTTTATTACATTCTATTTCATTTCCATAATAATCAAAATCATTCCACTCTAAATAATCTATTTTTGTATATGGTATATTTTTTTCTGTTGAGTACAAGTCTATAGCAATTTTAAGTAGTTTTTTTCTCATATTCTTATCAATAATTTTAAATTCATTTAATGCACTCACTAAGGAAATAACATTTTCTTGCTTTATAAAGTATTGCAAATCTTCATCTTCTATTTTACTCTTTATTCTTTGTATCATATTCTGAAATTCTTTTTCCGTAAGTTTATATGCATTATATATATTATTAATATCTTTTCTTATTTCAGAATTAGCCACAAAGTATTCTTTAAATTCATCTTTTTTAATATCTTCATTTAACAAAATTTTATTTATAGTTTTATATACATTAAATTTATCAAAATTCATAGAATTTTTCTTTCCATCTTTATTTGGAAAATAATAATCGTAAATAACAGCTTTACAAATTTTTAAAATATGTTCATCTGCTTTATAAGGTTCTAAATATTTTTCTAATTTGATAATTAATTCTACATATTTGATAAAAATTCTTAAATTATGTAATTTATTCTTTAGAAAAAGTTTTTTCCCAGCAGGCGCTTTTCCCCAAGATACGTTGCCACTCAAATAAACGTCAATTATTTCGTTTCTATTTCCTACATTCATATCTTTCAAAATAGAAATTAATGTATTTCTGTGAGTGATGTCGATATTAATTACATAATCTATAACTTTCTCTTTATACCTATTAAATATTTCACTATTTTTTTCATCTAGCTCATGCGTATTACAAATTATGAGAACATCAAAATTTTTTCTTGCTCGTTCAATCAAACCTAATAAGCTTTTCATTTCTATAGAATCTGACTTCCTTTCAATATCATCAAAACAAATAATTTTACGTTTATTGCTAATTATATCTAACTTAATATCATCTATTGAAAATGAATTAAGGTAACTATCAATACTTACTCCTAAAAACTTATCACTTATATCATTTAAAATTTTCTGTGTAGCTTTAGCAAATCCACTATCTTCATTAAATTTTTTTAGGCCTGGTAATGAATGGATTAAAATAGATTTTTCTATATCTCTAACAAAATTTTTACCGAATACTGATGTATAAATAAATTCATTTTCATTTTCTGAAAAATAATTTTCTATAAATTTAGTTTTACCAATTCCCCAAGTTCCATCAATAAGTACACATGATTTATTACTAAATCTTATATTGCAATCACTAAATATTCTATCTAAAGCTTTTGTTGATTCCAAAGTATTCATAATAATTTCCCTCTTTCTCTTCTGGTTACACATTTCACATTATTATCTATTTTTTTAAATACACAATATTGATAACATAATTTTTATAAATATAAATACAATAAACTTCCCATTATAGACATAATTACACTATGATTTAGACTTATTTTACTTCTTCCATATTTCTAACTACATAAATCTAAACTTCCATAACTCTTAAACTTTAAATATCTAGTGTATTCCCATCCTCAAAATATCACTTTCAAACTTCTACACTTTAATACATATTATACCATAATAACACATATCAAACTATTCAGTAATAAAAAAAGAAGAGCCAATCCACACAGCTCTTCACCCTTTCTTATCCTCCATCTCTTTATCCCATCCCAACAGCTTAATCTCCAGTTCTTTATAATCATACTCTCTCTGGTTCATATAATCAAAACCACTGCCCTTATTTTGTATTGCTTTTTTCTTCTTATCCCATTCCCTCTGGTAACTCCTTACCTTTTCTAATGTATTTATACCTTTAGCCTGCCATGCAAATAAAATCCGTTCTATATAACTCATATTTCTCACATTATAATTTACAGCTTCTTCTATAGCCATAACAACCACATCACAACTTAAAACTCTGCTCCATTCTATCAGCTTTTCATATTCTATAGATGTAGGCGTATGTATATTGTTTTTAAATATAATTATTACATGTTTAAAATCATGTTCAGCAGCTGCACCTTCTTTTCCTTCATTACTTACTACTTCTTCTTCATTATTTATTACTACTTCTTTATTACTTATTACTTTATTACTTGTTAGCCCCTTATAAGCCCCTTGCAAGCCCCTTATAAGGGGCTTATTAAAACCCGTAACTCCTTGACTTTCCTCACTTTCACTACGCACATACATATTATCATCATCTTTCTCAAAACATCCCCTACCAAGCCCCTTATAAGCCCCTTGGTAGGGGCTTGGTATACCCTCATAAGCTCCTTGCAAAATATCTTCAATCCCTTCAAAAACATTCTCAACATTTAATTGCTGATGTACACATTGCTTATAAAATGTTGAAATAAACCTTATATTCTTTATGTTTTTTAATTCTTTGTTAACACACTTAACTGCATTAGTATTGTTAGGCTGATTATATTTAATCCAATTTATTATCATTATCTCTTTAGTTTCATCACAATAATCTATCTTTCCGTATTCTTTAAATCTCTGCAACAACTTGTCTACTGTTTCTCTATTATAACCTGTATGAGTTTCCATTATTCTTTTAGGCAACTCATAGATACCACATTGAGCAGTATTGGGATTAGTCATAAGATATAGATAAAAATATTTCTCCTCTGGTGTTAGATCTAAAACAAAGCCATCATTCCAAAAATCAGTATGAAGTTGCCTGTACTTTGCCACCATTACACCCCCTCAAATTTAATCTTTATTAAATACTTACCCCGTATTTAATAGCCATTTCATTAACTACATCAATATAAATTTCTCTAAGCTCAGGATCCTTTGCAATTAAATCTAAAATATTGAGCTGCTTTGCCTTTCCAGAAGACATTCCTTCTTTTAAAGCTTTCTCCTGTAATTTTTTTAATTTTACTCTAAGGTTACAATTAGCTCTTGCCTGTACTATCCTATATATTTCATGTCTAGGAGTTTTATAGTCATTAAGTGATTTGCATATCATTCCTATTATGTAATTAGTCTTTTTTCTCCATACTCTGTTATGGTTAATTTTAATCACCTCTTTAAATTAATTTTATCAACCTTCTTTTGCGTTACTCTTAACCCACTCTATCAATTTATCTTTTGGTATTCTTATTTTCTTAGGACCTAATCTTAGTATTGGAAAGTTCTTTTGATAAACTAGCTTATAAGCCGCATTTCTTCCTATTCTTAAAACCTTTGCCATCTCCGGTACAGTTAGCAATACTGGTAATTCATTAATCTCTTTATCTGTCATAACTCCCACTCCCATATGTTTAAAAATTTAATTCTTTTATATTATCTAAATCCGATAAATCCTTCCCATTAAAATCTTTTAAAAACTTTAATAATGTTGCTCTTGTTACCTTAAGCCTTCCTAATTTAAGAGCACTTAGAAGTCCATTTCGAATTAAGTTATATACAGTATTTTTATTTACTTTTAAAATTGCTGCTACTTCTTCAACAGTATATAAATATTCCTCCATAATTTCTCCCCCCATATTTTCAGCTTACTTTAAACTGGAAATATATCTTCAACTTTAACTTTATAAGCTCTTGCTATTAAAGCCTGACTCTTTTTTCTAGGATAGTTTTTTCCTTTCTCCCAATTCCAGTACATCTTCTGATTTGTATTACATTTCTCTGCTGCTTCTTCTTGAGTCCAGCTATTAGCTACCCTTAAAATTTCAATCTTTTTATTCCAAGGTAAGTTGTTAATTAATTTTTTAATAATCATACTGAATCTCCTCCGTAATTATTGAACGTTATTTACGTTTAATAAATATACCACTATTTATTATAGTGGACAAATTACTTTTAAGTTATATTTTGTATTTTCTTGAAATTATTTCACATTTACTTCAATTTTCTTTATATCGTCACTATTTACGTTGTTTTTTTTACATATTTACGTCACATAATTGACAAAGTAACGTTCCATACGTTATGATAATTGTAATGATTTTTTAAATAATTCTTCATAGAAAGGAGTTAAACACTTTGGTATTAGAAAAAAAAGAATTAGGAAAGTTAATAAAACAAGCACGAAAAATTCATTCTGATAGAATAGATAAAAAATATACTCAAAAAATGTTAGCCAATGATATAGGTAAGTCCCAAAGTTACATTGGAGATATTGAATCTGGAAGAACTTACCCCAGTTTTGTAGTTTTAAATGGAATAGCTAACGCTTGTCATGTTCCTATTAGCTACTTTCAAGACGACCAAAAAATTAATAAGGATATAGATAAATTTGTTAAACTACAGCTAACTGACTTAAAAGATGGAGAAGTACATAAGATAAGAGAAGCAATAAAAAAAGACCCCGATACAAAAATGGAGTACATATATAATCTTATACATGAAGATAATAGTGATACTTTGTATGAAAACTCTCCAAATGATTCATTCAAAACTCCTGAAGAAGCTATAAGCTATATCTTAAAACAACCAATAATAAGGGAGTTCTGCGAATTTGACCTAAAAAAGATGAGCACTGAAGAAATAACTGATTTTACAAATGAAGTAGTACGACAAATTAAACTTATTAGCTATAAATACAAGAAATAATCTATTACATCAAAAGTCTAGATAATATTTTTTAGATTTTATTTTAAAGCATATAACCAGTTATTTAAACTTATAACTGTTTATATTAACTGGTTTATATAATAAAAAACAAAGGAGCGATGCTTCATGCAAGGTGGAGTAAGGAAAAGAGGTAGTACCTGGTACTATTACTTTGATCTTGGGAAAATTGATGGCAAAAGGAAAAAGATTGAAAGGAAAGGAGGCAATACTAAAAAAGAAGCTGAGGCAGCACTTAGAAAAGCTCTTCGTGAATATGAGAATTGTGGTTCCATTGTGAATGAAAGTAGTATTAGTACATCTGATTATTTAGACTATTGGTATAAAGAGTATGTATTAATAAATTGTAAATATAATACTCAACTAAACTATAAACGGATAATAGCTAATCATATAAAACCTATTTTAGGAATATACAAACTTAAATCACTAACTCCTGCTACACTGCAAGAATTTTTAAACAAGAAATATATAAATGGTTTTTCTAAGAATACCTTATCTGGCTTTTATGGTGTTCTTTCAGGAGCTTTAAGAATGGCAGTATATCCTTATAAGCTTATAAAAGAAAATCCAATGCAATATGTAACTATGCCTAAATATAATCAAATTAAAAAGGATAAAGATGATTTAAAAGTAATTACCTTAGAACAGTTTAATAAAATCATAAATAGATTTCCTCAAGGGAGCAGCTTTTATATTCCCCTTCAAATAGCATTTAATACTGGAATGAGAGCATCAGAAGTTTGCGGCCTTACATGGGATTGTATAGATTTTAAGAAAAAGACCATTAAGGTTGAAAAAATAATTATAAAAAAAGAAAGAGAATGGGTATTTGGAACTCCTAAAACTAAAAGCTCCAATAGGTCCATTCTAATTGGTAAAACACTTGTTAATATTTTAAAACACCATAAAAAACATAAAATAAAAAATAAATTACAGTATGGTAAATATTATACTGATAGTAATTTTGTATGTACTAAAGAAAATGGTCAATTAGTATCTACTGATAGTTTAAAATATTTAAGCCGAGTAGTCAATTATGAGCTTGGAATAACTTTCAATTTCCACTCTTTGCGTCATACTCATGCAACTATGCTCTTAGAATCTGGAGCAAATATAAAAGATATTCAGCATCGCCTAGGTCATAGTCAACTATCAACAACTATGGACACATATTCTCATATTACTGATAAATTAAAACAAGATAGTGTTGATAAATTTGAGTCTATTATCTCTACAATAAAATAATTTGCCACCCAATTAAAAAAGCGGTGGCAAACGGGTGGCAAATGAGTAAAATTGCCCTATTTAATTTTTTATAAATGTTGATTTTGCTTGCATATTTTCACCACAGTTTCCACATGGCCGGTTTGTGGAAACATATCTACCGGCTGAACTTCCACAGTTTTATAACCTTCTTCTTTTAGAATAGCAAGGTCTCTTGCAAGTGTTGAAGGATCACAGGATACATATACTATTCTCTCAGGTTTCATTTCTGTAATAGCTTCTAAAAGAACTTTGTCACAACCTTTTCTTGGGGGATCTACTACTACTACATCCGCTTTTATACCGTTTTTAATCAATTCAGGAATAGCTTCTTCTGATTTTCCTACTTGGAATTCAACATTATTTATATTGTTTTGTTTTGCATTTATTTTTGCATTTTCTATAGCCTGTTGTACTATCTCTACTCCATATACTTTATTAGCCTTTTTAGACAAAAATAATGATATAGTTCCTGTACCGCAGTATGCATCAAAGACCACTTCCTTGCCGCTTAAATCAGCATATTCTAAAGCTTTATTATATAATACTTCTGTTTGAATAGGATTAACCTGGAAGAAAGATAATGGTGATATATTAAATTTAAACTCTCCTATGTAATCACTTATAAAATCCTCACCATATAATGTTATACATTTTTCTCCTAAAATAACATTTGTCTTTTTATGATTTATATTCTGAACTATACTAGTTACTTCTTTTATATTTTCTCTTATTAATTCCACAAATTCTTCTTTGTATGGAAAAGAATTTTGCCTAGTAACTATAACCACCATAACTTCCTTAGTTTTAAACCCTCGTCTTATCATTATATGTCTTACTATTCCACTGTTATCTTCTTCATTGTAAGCCTTAAGATTAAATTTATTCATCCATTCCTTAGTAAGTTTCACAACCTTGTCTGCAATCTCATCCTGTATATAACAAGTATCCATATCTATGATATTATGACTTCTAGGTGCATAAAACCCTATTTTTATTTCACCATTCTCTTCTCCTACAGGAAGCTGCACCTTATTTCTGTATCTATAAGGTTCTTTCATTCCTAAAGTATCGTGTAAAACATAATCTTCAAGCTTTCCTATTCTCTCTAAAACATCTCTAACCCTATTTTTCTTAAATTCAAGTTGTGCTTCATAAGACATATGCTGCAAACTACAGCCACCACATCTTTTATATATACTACAAACAGGTTCAGTTCTAACCGTTGAAGCTTCTAATACCTCTAAAAGTTTACCAAAAGCAAAATTCTTTTTAACCTTAACAATTTTAACTCTAACCTTTTCACCGATCATGGCACCATGAATAAAAATTGCATAATTATCTATTTTGGCTACGCCTTCTCCCTCATAACCTAATCCCGTTATTTCTACAACATATTCTTGGTTTTTTTCTATAGGTATGCCTTTATTCATTTATTCTATCTCCATTCTATTCTTGTTATTGTTGCTGTATTACATTTTATCAAAAAAGTAACCAAAATTAAAAGCTTTTCTGTCAAAACAGAAAAGCTTAACTCCTAACTCTGCCTAAAAGTCTCACACTGAGTTAATTCACTTGTTTGTGCTTGTAATCCATTTATTTGTACACTACTAGCATTACAAATTTTATTTTTATTATAAAGACAATTTTGTGCATCACATGCAATCTTTGGACTCATTTCAACAGAAGAATTTCTAGCAAATAATTGTTTTGCTTCTCCAACTACATTCATATTAGCTAAATTTGTAAAAGCATTTTTAAAATTCCTTTCTGCAAAGGTATTACATTGAGTTGCATTACTTGTTGTAGCTGTTAAACCTGTTACTTGTATCTCTCTTGCTGCACATAAACCATTTATATTATGTACACAATTTCCAGCACTGCAACTTAACTTTGTATCCATAAAAACTCCTCCTTACCTTTTTATTATATTTTTCGATTTTTAGGAGTTTTTATACGTTCTTATTCTAATATATTATATTCATAACAACTTGATAAATTATCGGTAAAAACACAGCTGGAAGTAAATTTGCTACCTTTATCTTTGCAGTCCCAAGCATGTTAAAAGCTAGTCCAATTATAAGAATACCACCTATAGCCGTCATATTATTTATTACTGCCCCAATTAATATTCCCTTTAAAAAACTTGCTCCAATAGTTATTAATCCTTGATATATAAATACTGATACAGCTGATATCATAACTCCTATACCTAAAGATGAAGCAAATACAATGGATGTAATTCCATCAAGTACTGATTTTGCAAAAAGAGTTTTATAACTACCTGAAAGACCACTTTCAAGCGAACCTATGATAGCCATAGCACCTACACAAAATAAAAGACTACATGTAACAAATCCTTCTGCTATTCCTCCACCACTTCTTTTAAATTTTGATTCTATATTTTTTCCTAAACGCTCAATTTTATCATCTATATCTATTATTTCTCCTATTGCTGTTCCTACAACAATAGAAATTATAATTACAAGTACACTATTTGATCCTAGTTTATTATGTACATCAATAATATTTAATATTCCAATAAATAGCACACATAAGGCTAATCCATTCATTATACTTTTACTTATCTTTTCATTTATTCCTCCTTTTAATAACATTCCAATCAAACTTCCTATAATGATGGCAAAAAAATTAACTATAGTCCCAAACAAAGTTCCCACCTCCAATTATATATGAAGTTATTATAAACTTATTTATGGTAAATGTAAGTATCTTTTTAAAAATTTATAAAAAAAGTGCACCCTTATTATAAGGATGCTAAGAATGGAATCAGTTACCTGGTCAATATGGTATATTTAAGTATTTTAACCAGTTGTATACAAGTTATACTAAACAAAAATAAATAATCACATTTATGATTATTTACTTTTATTATGTCACTATTGTGTTTAATAAATACTTATGTAAGTTTAAATTTCATCTATACATTTTACCACATATACATTGGGTATTCCACATATTTTTCAAAATTTTTTACATAAATTTTATCCAAATATATAATTTTTTTAAAATTTTAAAAAGGAATGTATATTTTTAACCAATACATTCCTTTTTTACTACTAAATTATGTTAAATTTCTAACACTTATTGTTCTATATTTGCTCTTCCACTATAAACAACTCCACGAGCAACATCTAGAGTTATAAATGATCCTGATTTTATAGATTCTGTAGCTCCACCAGCATTGCAGATAAGAGGTATTCCTCTTGATAAACATTCAATAGCCATGTGTGAAGTAAGTCCTCCTTGTTCTGATATAACACCAGCAACTCTATCTAAAATATGCATATAATCCTTGTCTAAGTTTTTAACTACTAAAATGTCATCATTTTCTACCTTTTTAGCAGCTTCTTGTGCATTTTTAACAACCTTAGCTGTTCCATATCCTGGGAAAGAGCCTGCTCCTTTACCTTGTACAAGAACATCTCCAACAATATGAACTTTAAGCATATTTGTAGTTCCTGAGTAGTGTACAGGTATTCCTGCTGCTACTACAACTAAATCTCCATTTTCAACATATCCAACTTCTTTTGCCTTGTTAACAGATTCATTTATCATTTCATCAGTTGATTCAAACTTTCTAGCACATATAGCAAATACACCAAAAGTTAATGCTAATTTTCTTGCAACTTTTTCATTAGGAGTAACTGCAATTATTGGACATTCTGGTCTATATTTAGAAACCATTCTTGCAGTAGTTCCTGTTTGAGTAGCTGTAATTATAGCTGAAACATTTAATTCTCTTGCAGTTGTACAAGTAGCAAGACTTATTGCATTTGCAGGATTAGCTAATACACTTTCTTTTCTCTTATTTAAAGCAGCTTCGTAATCTATTTGTGCTTCTGCAGCTGTAGCTATTTTTGACATAGTTTTTGCTGCTTGAACGGGATATTTACCATTTGCAGATTCTCCACTTAACATTACAGCATCTGTACCATCGAAAATTGCATTTGCAACGTCTGAAGCTTCTGCTCTTGTAGGTCTTGGATTTCTCATCATAGAATCTAACATTTGAGTTGCAGTAATAACTGGTTTTCCTGCTTTATTACATTTTTCAATAATCATTTTTTGAACTACAGGAACTTTTTCTATAGGAATTTCAACTCCCATATCTCCTCTTGCAACCATTATACCATCAGAGAATTTGATAATTTCATCTATATTATCAACACCCTCTTGGTTTTCTATTTTTGAGAATATTTGAATATCACTTCCACCATTTTGTTCTAAAACTTTTCTTATTGCTAAAACGTCTGCTGCTTTTCTTATGAATGAAGCAGCTACCATATCTAGTTCTTGTTCACAACCAAATATTAAATCTGATTTATCCTTTTCAGTAAGTGCTGGTAATTTTATTGATACATTTGGAACATTTATTCCCTTTTTACTAGATACAAATCCATTATTTGCAACTATGCAATGTACTTTATTTCCTTCAATTTGTTCTACTGTAAGACCAACTAAACCATCATCTATTAGTATAGTATTTCCTGGTTTTACATCTTGATATAAATTATCATAAGTTACAGAACATTTTGTTTCGTCTCCAAGTACATCTTCTCCACAATAAATTGTGAATTTGCTTCCTTCTTTTAATTCAACTTTTTCTGCAAAGTCTTTAGTTCTTATTTCAGGTCCTTTTGTGTCTAAAACTATTGCAATAGGTTTATTTAATTCTTTTGTTAATTCTTTTATTAGTTTTATTCTGTTCCCATGTTCTTCATGATCACCATGAGAAAAGTTAAGTCTAGCTGCATTCATTCCAGCTTTAATTAATTCTGTTAATACTTCTTTGCTTTCACTTGTTGGTCCAATCGTGAAAATCATTTTAGTTTTTTGCATAGTTTACTCTCCTTTAGTTAAAATTTTTAATAAGATAATATATTAGCTATATCATATAACTCATCATCAAATTTTCTTTCTACAGCTAGAGCTTCTTCTATATCGTCATCAACAATTTTTCCATCTCTTGTTCCAACTACTCTTGAAGATTTTCCCTCTATCAATAACTCAACTGCTCTAGCTCCCATTCTTGATGCTAAAACTCTATCAAAAGCTGATGGACTTCCTCCTCTTTGGATATGTCCAAGTATTGTTGCTCTTGTTTCTATTCCTGTTACTTCTTGAACTTTTTCAGCCAAGTTTTCAGCTCCACCTACTCCTTCTGCTAACATAACCAAATTATGAAGCTTTCCTCTTAACTTTCCTTCTAGAATTTTTCTACTTAGTTCATCTTCATTAAAACCTTTTTCGGGAACTATAATACTTTCAGCTCCACCTGCAACTCCTGCATAAAGAGCTAAATCACCACAATTTCTTCCCATAACTTCTATTATACTAACTCTTTCATGAGAAGATGATGTGTCTCTTAGTTTGTTTATTGCATCTAATACTGTATTTAATGCAGTATCAAACCCTATTGTATAATCTGTATAAGCTAAATCATTATCTATAGTTCCTGGTAAACCTATTGTAGATATTCCTAGTTTTGATAGTAATCTAGCTCCTTGGAAAGAACCATCTCCTCCAATTACTACAACACCGTCAATTCCAAATGCCTTTAGAATATTAACTGCTTTTTTTCTACCTTCTTCAGTTCTAAATTCTTCACAACGAGCTGTTCTAAGAATTGTCCCACCTCTTTGAATTATATCAGCTACACTTTGACGTCCCATTTCAAAAATTTCACCATTAATTAAACCACTGTATCCTCTTTGAATCCCCATTACTTTAAGGCCTTTGGCCAATCCTACTCTTACTACTGACCTTATAGCAGCATTCATTCCTGGTGCATCTCCACCACTTGTTAAAACAGCAATTGTTCTCATAATTACTCCCTCCTGAAACTGCCGGGACTTTTTTCATCCCGTCAAACCTATAAATTAACTATTTTAATACTATTTTTAACTACCGATAGTATACCACAAATATTGTTATTTTTTCATTGAAGTTTCTTACAGAAATACAAAAATAATATTATTTTTTGTATAAACTCTAATATTATTTTTGTATTTTCTTAATAATATTTTGTTTAACCTTAGAAGTAAATATACTATAAATTTTAGATTATATTACTTTCACATTGTCTTTTCCAAATTTATCCATTAAGTAGTTTAGTAATTCTTCTTCTTCTTGAATCCAAAATTCTCTACTCAACATATATTTTTTTCTTTCTTTTCTAGTACATATGAATACTGGTACATTACCCTTATTTTTCAGAAATTTCTCTTTTAAATAATTTTTAGTTTTTAGTACTTCTTTATCTTCTTCAACTAAAATATATAATTTTTTATTAGATGTCCTTACTAACGTTTGAAGATTATCACATAAAATTTTAGGCTGTTCATCTTCTCTCTTAGTAACTCTCCCTTTTATTAAAACAATTTCATCTTCTACTATTAATTCATTAAACTTATCTAAAACTTTTGGGAAAATTATAACCTCTAATACTCCATATAAATCTTCCAATTTAATAAAAGCCATCATAGTATTATTTTTAGTTATTTTTCTATTGACCTCACTTATAATCCCACCAATAATAACTCTCTGTCCATCCTTTATTTTTGCATTTTGTTCCTCTACATGTTTTGCAGCCTCATCCAGTAATTCCTCTTCTAATGATTCATCTCCTAGTATATCAACGCTTCTAGCTGAAGTAACATTTTTAAGAGTTCCTTCATAATCTTCTAATGGATGCCCGGACAAATAAAGTCCCGTCATTTCTTTTTCCATAGCTAAAAGATATTTTTTATCAAATTCTTTAATATTAGGATATTTTATTTCTATTTCTTTAAACTCATCTTTAAATCCAGAGAATAAGCTCATTTGACCCTCAATATTTTTTTTCCTCTGACTAACTATAGAATCTATTATCCTCTCGTAAACAGCTAAAAGTTGTGAACGATAAATACAAAAACAATCAAAAGCTCCAGCTTTTATTAAACTTTCTATCATTCTTTTATTTATACACCTAGAATCTACCTTATTACAAAAATCAATAAAGTTTGTAAATTTACCTTTTGCATTTCTAGTCTTAACTATATTTTCTATAATATTATCACCAACATTTTTAATAGCCGCAAGACCAAATCGAATTTTATTATTTTGAACTGTAAATTTACCAAAGCTCTCGTTTATATCTGGTGATAAAGTCTCTATATTCATTTCTTGTGCAGCTCTAGTATAAAGAGCTACCTTATCACTATTTCCTCTTACACTATTAAGCATTGCTGCCATAAACTCAGTAGGATAGTAATGAACTAAATATGCAGTGCCATAAGCTACAACTGCATAAGCAGCAGCATGAGATTTATTAAAAGCATAAGAAGCAAAATCCATCATAGAATCATAGATTTTATTTGCAGCTTCTTCGCTGATTCCATTTCTAACACAACCAGGAACCTCTACATTACCATTTTCATCTACAATTCCATATATAAAATTCTTTCTTTCCTCTTCCATAACTTTATGCTTCTTCTTAGACATAGCACGACGAACAAGGTCACTTCGACCCATAGAATATCCTGCTAAATCTCTAACTATCTGCATAACCTGTTCCTGATATACCATACATCCATAAGTAACTCCAAGAATTGGCTGAAGCTGTGGAGTCTCATATTCTACCTTATCTGGATTATTTTTATTTCTAATATATGTTGGTATTTCTGCCATAGGACCTGGTCTATACAAACTTATTCCAGCTATAATATCTTCTAAGCTTTCAGGCTTTAATTCTTTCATGAAACTCGTCATTCCCGGAGACTCAAGTTGAAATATACCAACTGTTTTTCCTCTTCCAATCATCTTATATACATTTTGATCTTCAAAATTTATTTTATCTATGTCTATTTCTACACCAGTATTTTCTTTTATAAGTTCTACTGCATCTCTCATAACTGTAAGAGTTCTAAGTCCCAAGAAATCCATTTTTAAAAGTCCCAATTCTTCTAAAGTAGTCATAGTAAATTGAGCTACTATTGACTCTTCATTTTTTAAAAGAGGAACATAGTTTACTAGAGGTTGTGATGCAATTACAACTCCCGCTGCATGAGTTGACGTATGTCTTGGAAGCCCCTCTAATGCTTTTGCAACATCAATTAATTCTTTAACTCTATCATCACTATCATATTCAAGCTTAAATTCTGGATTCATTTCCAAAGCTTTATCTATAGTTATTCCTAGAACTGTTGGAATCATTTTAGCTATTCTATCTACCTCAGCATAAGAATAATTCATAGCTCTTCCAACATCTCTTATACAGGCTCTTGGTGCCATAGTTCCAAAAGTAACTATCTGTGACACATTGTCTTTTCCATATTTTTCAACAACATAATCTATAACTTCACCACGTCTCTCATAGCAAAAGTCACTATCTATATCTGGCATGGATACACGATCAGGATTTAAAAAACGCTCAAATATAAGACTATATTTTATAGGATCTATTTTAGTTATTCCTAAAGTATAAGCTACTAAGGATCCTGCAGCACTACCACGTCCCGGCCCTGTAATTATTCCTTTTTCGTTTGAAAATCTAAAAAAGTCCCAAACAATCAAGAAATAATCTACATATCCCATTTGCTTGATTACTCCAAGTTCATATTCAAGCCTTTCTTTCAATTGTTGATCTATATGTGCATACCTTTCCTTTAATCCCTTATAGCATAAATCTCTCATATACTCATAATGATCAGTTCCTTTTGGTAGAGGAAAATTGGGAAGTTTAGACTCATGAAATTTATAGTCAAAATTACATTCCTCAGCAATTTTTGCTGTATTCCCTAAAGCTTCAGGTGCATACGCAAATCTCTCATACATCTCTTCTGGTGTTCTTAAATAAAATTGTTCTGGCTCATAATGCATTCTATTTTCATCATCTAAATTTTTTCCTGTTTGAATACAAAGTAGTACATCATGAGATTTTGTATCTTCTTTTTTAATATAATGAACATCATTTGTGGCAACAAGAGGAATATCTAGCTCCTTTGATAAATCCACAAGCATCTCATTAACTTTAAGCTGTTCTTCCATACCATGATACTGTAATTCTAAATAAAAACCATCCTTAAAAGTTTCTTTATAAAAAAGTGCTTTTTCTTTCGCTTTTTCTATATTATTATCCAGTAAGTTTGCCTGAACCTCGCCTGCTAAACAAGCACTTAAGGCTATTAATCCATTACTGTGTTTTTTTAAATATTCATGATCAACTCGAGGTTTATAATAAAATCCATCTATAGAAGCTTTGGATACTATTTTCATAAGGTTTTTGTAACCTTCTTCATTTTTTACCAAAAGAACTAAATGATGAGTTCTATTTTCTCTATCAGTTTGTTTAATATACATAGACTTAGCTGCTACATATACCTCACATCCAATAATAGGCTTTATTCCTTGTGCTTTTGCCTGTTTATAAAATTCTACACATCCATACATAGATCCGTGATCTGTTATAGCAAGACTTTTCATTCCTAATTCTTTTGCTCTTGCAATCAGCTTGCTTATCTTACCAGAACCATCTAAAAGACTATATTCTGTATGAACATGAAGATGACAAAATTCTTTTGTATTTCTAATGTGGATATTTTCTTCCAAAGAATCTTTTCCTCCTTTCTCCTTACTTCTCTAATCACATTACCGTTCTTACTCTATACCTTTAATAAGGATTACCTTAATAATATCATAATAAAGATAAAAATAAATTAGAAATTTGTGTATTACCTTAAATTATATCTTATCTTTAATTCTCTAAACATAAGAACTAAATAATTTTAAAAATTACCCTAACTACTTGACATTACAAAGTAGTTAGGATAATATTTACATACAGACTATTATGTAATACAAAGTAGGTGAATATATGGCTAAGACAACACAGATACTAAAAGGTTTATTGGAAGGATGCATTTTAAATGTAGTTAACAAACATGAAACTTACGGGTATGAGATATGCGAAAAGCTATTAAATTATGGATTTGAAGAAATTACAGAAGGTAGTGTTTATCCTATACTTATAAGATTAGAAAAGAAAAAATTATTATACTCTATTATGAAAAAATCACCTTTAGGACCTATGCGAAAATACTATTATATTACAGATGAGGGAACTAAAGAATTAGAGGAGTTTATAACTTCTTGGAACAAAATCAAAAAAAATATTGATAATGTTTTGGAGGAATAAATATGTTATTAGAATTAAAATTAAAAAAAATAAGATTACAAGAACAAAAAAAATTAAATAGCAAAAATCTAATGATATTTAAAAGTATGTGTACATACATTCAAAATAGCAATTTAAGAGGATACGAAAAAGAAGAAATACTTCAGCAGATAATGGATATAATGCTGCAAACTCAAGCAGAAGATAAGAATATGCATTTATTTATTGGAAATGACTATAAAAAATTCTGCGATTCAATAATTAAAGAATATAACACTGGAAAGACTCCTATTTATAAAATTTTAAATTATTTTCAGCAATATATTCTTTGTACATTTTCTCTAGTATTAGTGATATTATTAACTAAAGGACTTTTGAATAATTTTAACTTTACTCTTAATATTACTGTAAGTAATTTTTTCTTAGCAAGTATTATTTCTCTCTTTATAATACCTTTATCTAAAAAAAATCAACAGGAAAAAGCTTTCATTCCTTTTCCTTTCAAATTCTCTATGCCTAATAACGCTTGGAATATATTTATAGTAATCTTTATAATGATTGGCTACGAGATAATAATGAATATTATATCAAATATATTTGGAACAAATATTTCTTTATATACTATAAATTTGTTTAACAATATTATATACGTGATTATCTTTACTATTACAGCTATATGTATAGAAATATACAAAAGAACTTCACTAAAAAATAAATAAAATTAAAAAGGAATTGGAGAAGGTTCATAACCAACTTCAATTCCTTTTCTTTTAAAGTAATCTAATACCTAATTCTCTACACTCTTCTATAACCTGTTCTGACCATATAGATGCTTGAACCTCTCCAATGTGAGCTTTTCTTAAGAAGAACATACATATTCTTGATTGACCTATTCCTCCACCCATAGTTAAAGGTAATTTATCTTCTAAAAGCATTTTGTGGAATTTCAACTCTTTTCTATCCATTTCATCTTCTGCTTCAAGTTGATATAATAATGCTTCTTTATCTACTCTAATTCCCATAGATGATAATTCGAAAGCACTGTTTAAAATTGGATTCCAGAATATGATATCTCCATTAAGTTTCCAATCATCATAATCCGGTGCTCTTCCATCATGTTTTTCTCCTGATGCCAGCTTATCACCTATTTGCATAATAAACACTGCACCTTTTTCTTTAGCTATTTTGTCTTCTCTTTCCTTTGAAGTTAAATCAGGATACATATCCTCTAATTCTTGAGAAGTAACAAAACTTATTTTCTCTGGTAATATCTTTTTTATATGTGGATATGCATCATTTATGAAAGCTTCAGTACTTTTAAAAACTTCATATATACCTTCCACAGTTGATTTTAATTTTTCTATTGTTCTATCTTCTTTAGTTATTACTTTTTCCCAATCCCATTGGTCAACATACATTGAATGAATATTATCTAACTCTTCATCACGACGAATTGCATTCATATCTGTATATAGACCTTCTCCTGCTTCAAATTCATATCTATAAAGAGCCATACGCTTCCATTTTGCAAGAGAATGTACTATTTGGAAATTTTCTCCTTTTATATCTAAAGCATCAAAAGCAACTGGTCTTTCTACTCCATTTAAATTATCATTTATTCCTGAATTAGCATTTACAAAAAGCGGTGCTGATACTCTTATTAAGTTAAGTTTCTTAGCAAGCTCTCTTTCAAAAAAATCCTTAACACTTTTTATAGCTATTTCTGTCTTTTTTAAATCTAAACTTGATCTATACCCTTCAGGCACTACAAATCTTGACATTTTTTCCATGTAAATTCCCCCTCGTATATATTAACCTAATTATTAATTAATTGCCCTACCGATTAATTTGTTATCACTTTAATAAGTATTATAAAAGTTTGTTTGTAATTTGTCAACATTATTTGTTTTTATTTATTAATTCATTTATTTTTTAATGATTATATTAACATTTTATCAATGTGATTGTTTTCAGATACCAAAAAAATTTCATATTGTTAAAATTTCTATTCTTAAATACTAGGTTTTACTAAAGCAAAACTAAAATTAAATAAAAACAAACCTAAAGGTAGATAAATTCTAACTTTAGGCTTTGATTGTTTACTTATTTTATTAATAGTCTACTGCTGCTGATTTTTCAAGCATAGGCTTTAGATTTTTTAAAACTTCATTTACATGAAAAGGATGTACTTGATATTCATCCATAGCTTCATGTGAATCAAATCTAGTAACTAAAGCCAAATCAAAAGACCTTTCTGATTTAACTACATCCACTCCAATTTCTAAATCTTTTAATTGTGGTATTTTCCCCCTCATACTTTCTAAAATATTTTTAGCTTTTTCCATATTTTCAGTAGAAGGTTCTTTTAACTTAAAAAATACAATGTGAGTAAACATAAACATTCATCCCCTTTTATATTTTACTTGTTTTTTATCTTACCATTTTAGCTGATAAAAATGCTTTTGCAATTAATTCTTTCTTTTTATACATAGTGATTTCTACCTTACTGAAGTTTCTTCCCATATCAATTATTTCAGCATATATATCTATAACACTATCCATTTGAACAGGTTTCATAAAATATGTCATTATACTATCTACAGTAATATTTATATTGTTTTTATGTCTTAGTGTCATAATACCTATAGTAGACAAAAGCATATTTAATGAACTCCATGATGCTGTACCTAGTTGATCTAACATTTCTGGAATTATTTTTCCTGAAAAATTCATCTGATTATCTTTTGTTTCATATCTAAAATTCTTTAGTATTAAGTCTTCTAGAGTTTCTCCTACCTGAGGCTGTCTAGCTGCATATTGAAGTGCTTTTATAACATCTTGCCGTCCAACAACCCCTATTAACTTCTTACCATCAACTACAGGAGAAAGTTCTATGTCTTCCCACCCCATGATATGTGCTGTATATGATACAGTTGTTTTAGCTGTAACCGTTATCGGTTCTCTACTCATTAACTTACCAACTGTCATATCTCCACCTGTTCCGCTATTAGGCAAATCTTTTATAGTAACAATCCCCACTACATTCATTTGATCATCTACTACAGGATATCTTTGATGCTTTACTTTTTTAATTACTTCTTTAAGCTTTTCTACACTATCATTAACATTTAAGTATTTTGGATTTGTTTTCATAATATCTTCAACAAGAATAATATCCTTTTTTATTAAACTTTCAGATATTGCCTTATTTATCATACTAGCAACGGTAAAACTATCATAAGTTGTTGATATTATGGGTAAACATTTCTCATCACCTAGTTTTTTTATTGTATCACTACATGTTAAACCACCAGTTATCAAAACTGCACATTCATGCTCTAAAGCAAGTTTTTGAATGTCTTCTCTATTACCAACAATAAGTAAGGATCTTGGCTGAATATATTTCATAGCTTCATTTACTTGCATAGCTCCCATAATAAATTTATTCAATCTCTTATGTATTCCATCTTTACCACCAATAAGTGTACCATCAACTATATTTACAACTTCTGCGTAACTAAGGGACTCTATATTCTTTTTTTCTACCTTTTCAATTCTAACGGTCCCTACTCTAGGTATAGTAGATACAATTCCCATGCCCTCTGCATCTTTTATAGCTCTATAAGCCGTTCCATCACTTACTCCCTGATCGTTAGCAATACTTCGAACAGAAATTTTAGCTCCCACCTCTAACGAAGATATATATTTTATTATTTCTTCATGCTTTGACATATACTAAACCTACTTTCCTTCTTTTCTTAGTTCCTCTGCTATCTTTTCTATTCTTCTAAGTCTATGATTTACTCCAGATTTTCCAACAGGCGGCTCAAGCATTTGTCCAAGTTCTTTTAAGGATTCATTTGGAAAGTTTAATCTAAGTTCAGCAATTTCTCTCAAATTTTTAGGAAGTCTTTGAAATCCTATTTCCTTTTGAATAAGCTTTATGCTTTCTATTTGCCTTACTGCTGCATTAACAGTTTTGCTTAAATTAGCTGTTTCACAATTAACTAATCTATTTATATTATTTCTCATTTCCTTCATAATTCTTACATTTTCAATTTCTAAAAGTGATTCATGAGCCCCTATTATATTAAGCAAATCTACTATTTGCTCTCCTTCTTTTATATATATAACATAACTACTTTTTCTTTCAATAACTTTAGAATTTAATCCATAGCTATTAAGAATCTTACTAAACTCATTAGCATACTCCTCATGATGAGTAACAAATTCTAAATGATATGATTTTTCTGGATTGCTAATACTTCCTCCACCTAAAAAAACGCCTCTTATAAAAAGTCTTTTACACTCATCTGTATCAATGATTCTTTTTGGTATACTATACTCTAATGAAATCAAATCTTTTTCTTCATTTAATACTCCAACTTCCTTTAATAATTCCTTTACTTCCATTTCATGAGATATCATAACTAGATAAACATTATTCTTTTTTAAAGAATTACTTTTCTTTACAAAAAGCTTTGCATGTATATTAAAATGTTCTTTTAAAAGCTTGAACACAAGCCTTGCAATAGCTGGGTTCTCTGTAGTAACCCTAAAATTAATCTTTCTATCTCCACTAAATCCTAAAGTACCACTTACTTTCATAATTCCTGATAGTAATGCAGTTGCTTCTGCTTTATTAAATTCTGTATCTCTACAAATTTCATTTTTTACTTTTGAAGAAAATGACATTTTGTTTCTACTCCTTACTCTTTTTATTCTCCTTTAGCCTTTGATATAGATAAAAATATTCTATTATCTTCTTCTTATCATACAACAATTTTTTATCCATAATTATTTCTATTAAAAACTTTGCCAATTTATCTGGATCATGTCTAAGCCATCCATTCTTAATAGTTACAAAATCGCCTTCTGCAATTTTAACATTTAAAGAATTTATTTTCTTTTCATCAATTTTTACCTGCTTTGCATTTTCCTCTAAATATTTTTGTTTTATTTCATCGCTTATAGATTCAGTATTTGTTGCTACATAATCAATTATTCCAGTACCACCATGTTTAAATACGGCCTGTATATGTTCAGCAACTCCATAATCATCTGTTTCTCCTTCTTGGGTCATTATATTTGAAACATATATTTTCAATGCATTAGTATCCTTTAAAGCTTTGCTTATATCCTTAACTAAGAGATTAGGTATCACGCTAGTGTAAAGACTTCCTGGTCCTAAAATTACTGCATCAGCTTCTCTTATAGCCTCTACAGCTTCTTTTAAAGCTTGTGCATTTTCTGGTTCAATAAAAAGTCTACTTATTTTACTATTTTGTTCAGCTACTTGCTTTGGAATATTAGATTCTCCTTCAATTACATTTCCATTTTTCAGCTTAGCCTTAAGAACCATATCATCTAATGTAACAGGTAAAACTCTTCCTGTTACTGCAAGAACCGAACTCATCTTTTGAACTGCTTCTTCAAAGTTATTAGATACTCCATCCATTGCAGCTAAAAATAAATTACCAAAGCTTTGGTTCTTTAAATTACCATCCTTAAACCTATATTGAAGAAGGTCTTCCATTAAAGGTTCTGTATCTGCTAAAGCCAATATACAGTTTCTAATATCTCCTGGTGGCAACATACCAAGTTCTTCTCTTAGAGTACCAGAACCACCACCATCATCACCAACTGTTACTATTGCTGTAATATTAGAAGTATAGTACTTTAATCCTCTTAACATTGTAGAAAGTCCTGTACCTCCACCTATAGCTACTATCTTAGGACCTTTTACAAGCAATCTCTTTTCATATATCAAGTTTTCCAATTTATCCGAATCTAATGACACATTTAAATATCCCTTATTTACAAGTGCCATTACTGAACGTATTCCTTGAGTAACAGAAATATATAGAATTATAATTCCTGAAATAATTAAAAATGCATAAAAACTCATGTAATTACTATTAATAACTCTTTTATTAAAAAACTCTACTGCTGCAAAAACAATGAATAAAATACCCATGGCTCCCAGTGCAATCCATCTTTTTACTTTTATGCCTGGTTTAAGCCACTCCACTAGTTTCATAACTTTATTCCACCCTTTTTAACATCTTCATTTATATCTCTATGCTCTTTGCTTACATTATGACCTTTTGAATTTAGTTTATCACAAATAGCATTAGCAATTGTAACAGAACGATGTCTTCCTCCAGTACACCCTATTGAAACAATAAGCTGCCTTTTACCTTCTTTTATATAATTAGGGATTAAAAATTCAAGCATATCAGATAATTTATCAATAAATTCATTAGTTTCCTTAAACTTTAATACATAATCTTTAATTTGTTGATCATTGCCTGAAAATTCTTTAAGCTCAGGTATATAAAAAGGGTTTGGTAAAAATCTTACGTCAAAAACTAAATCTGAATCTACAGGTATTCCATATTTAAATCCAAAGGATAATACTGTTATCATAAGCTGATTCTCCATTTGTCCTTCATCAGCATATATTCTTGCTATTCTTTCCCTTAACTGTCTTGTAGTCATATTTGAAGTATCTATTATATTTGTTGCTCTATACTTCACTTCATCTAATCTTTTTCTTTCTAACTCTATACCTTGTAGAATTCTCCCCTCTGGAGCTAGAGGATGCTTTCTTCTAGATTCTTTATATCTTTTTACGAGAACCTTATCATTAGCATCCAAGAATAGTATTTCATATTTGTACTCCTTATCCTTTAAATACTTTAAATTTTCAAAAAGGTCATCAAAAAATTCTCCACCTCTAATATCTATAACTAAAGCTATTTTATCTATTTTACCATCTGTTTGATAGCATGCCTCAGCAAATTTAGCCATCAACGTTGGAGGTAAATTATCCACACAAAAATATCCCAGGTCTTCTAAACTTCTAATAGCTTGACTTTTACCTGCTCCTGACAATCCTGTAACAATGACAAATCTCATAAGTATCCCTCCTGTATTAATACAGTATCATTTTTTTATTATAACACGAATCTACTCTAAAGTTCTATTTAGTTTTATGTAGATTTCAAATTATTAATTACAAATTATAAAATTTCTTTTTTTAAGCAAACTAAAAGGATATTGATAAACAATATCCTTTTAGTATATTCTAAATTTCTAATTATTTTTTTCTTCTCCGATTATTCTAACTTCAGTATTTAAATCAACATTAAATTTTTTCTTAACTGTTTTTTGTACAATCTCTATAAGTTCTAATATATCTTTTGCAGTTGCATTACTCTTATTAATTATAAATCCAGAATGTTTAGTAGATACTTCTGCTCCTCCTACAGTTGTTCCCTTCAAATCACTATCTTGTATGAGTTTACCTGCAAAATATCCTACTGGTCTTTTGAAAGTACTGCCAGCTGATGGATATTCTAATGGTTGTTTTTCTCTTCTTCTTCTGTTTAAATCATCCATTTTATCTTTTATAGTATCATGGTCTCCCTTTTCTAATTTAAAGGTAGCTTCAAGTACTATATATCCATATTTCAGTATTGCACTCATTCTATAACTTAATTCTAATTGATCTTTTGAAAGTTTTTTTATGTTTCCATCCTTGTCTACAATAACAGCACTTTCTATTACTTGTGATATTTCACCCTGATATGCACCTGCATTCATGGCAACAGCTCCACCTATACTACCTGGTATACCACTAGCAAACTCTAATCCTTTTAAGCTTTGTTTTAGAGCAGTTTTGGATACACTTGAAAGTAACACTCCACTCTGTGCAACTATTTTTTCTCCTTCTACATAAACTTCATTTAATTCGGAAAGATTTATTATTATTCCTCTAAATCCTCCGTCTCTTACTATCAAATTAGATCCATTACCAAATACAAAATATGGTATATTGTTATTTCTACACAAATCTATTAATTCTTTCACTTGTTCATTTTTTCTAGGTGTAACCATAAAATCTGCTGGTCCACCAACTTTAAATGAAGTATAGTCCTTCATCAATGCATTAACTTTAATATCACTATCATCTAAAATATTTTTTAATTTATTAATTATATCATTATACTGCACCATTTACTTCTCCTTGATAATTATTTAAATATGTAAATAGTATAATAGATATATACTCTTTTAATCAAGTTTTATATCTTGTACTTTACCCTTGTTTTGTAGATATCTAATAAATTTTTTATGATCACTATTAATTATTAGTTGTTCTGGCATTTGAATTTTTTCTAAAACCTCTTCTAATTTATCAAATTTTCCTATTGTAAAGCATACATGTGAATCAGTACCTAATATTACTTTAGCACCATGCTTTTTACATAACTCTGCAATCTTTGTACATATAGGTGCACTTCCTATACGTGACGTTTTAAAAGAACTATTATTTAATTCAATTAATATATCTTTTTCCTTTGCTTTCTTCACAATTTCCTCTTCATATATTGGGAAATTAGGATTTCCAGAATGTCCTATAATATCTACATATGGATTATCCATTGCATTTAAAAATGCTTCTGTATTCTCTTCTATAGTTCCTGGCTCAATACACGGTTCATGCAAACTAGCTATAACTATATCTAAGTTTTTCAAAATTTCTTCTGGAATATCTATATTACCTTTATGATCTAAAATATTAGCTTCACACCCATGTAACATTGTTACTCCATATATTTCTCTAGGTAAAACTTTATAATTACCAAAATACCATATGTGTGGAGCTGCTGGCATCTTTGGTCCATGCTCAGTTGTTCCTAAAACCTTTAAACCTATATCTGCAGCTTGTTTTGCATTCTCCAATAAAGTAGTATATGCATGACCACTAGCTATTGTATGTGTGTGGACATCAAGAACATATTTCATACTATCACCCTTTTTTACTTATTTTTATGAAAATAATCTAGTATACTTCGAGCAGCTTTTTCATTAATTGATTCTGTACTCAACAATTCATTATAAGAGGCTTTTTTGATATTTTCAATACTTCCAAATTTTTTTAATAATTCTTTTCTTCTTTTTGCGCCTACATTGGGTATATCTTCCAGAATAGAATGTAGTACTCTCTTATCTCTTAAGCTTCTGTGATAAGTTATAGCAAACCTATGCACTTCATCTTGAATTCTTGTTATCAAATTCATAACTTTGGAATTATATTTAATTTTTAACTCTTTATTATTATATACTAAGCCTCTAGTTTTGTGTTTATCGTCTTTAACCATTCCGCATACTGGTATGTTGATGTTATATTCTTTTAAAACTTCTAAGGCAATATTAACTTGCCCCTTTCCGCCATCCATAAGTATTAAATCTGGAAATACGCTAAACTTTGCTCCACTTAATAAAAGTTCTCTTTCTTGAATTTCTCTTATCTCAGAAAGACCATGTTCAAACCTTCTGGTTAATATTTCACGCATGCTCTCATAGTCATTTGCACCTTTAATTGACTTTATTCTAAATCTTCTATAATCGCTATTTTTAGGTTTTCCCTCATCAAAAACAACCATAGTTCCAACTGAATCTACCCCTTGTATATTGGAAATATCATATGCTTCTATTCTATGTGGAATTTCATCTAGTTCTAAAATTTCTGCAAGCTCACTAAGAGAATTCCCATGAAATTCTTTTTCTCTTTTTAGCTTTAATTTAAATTGCTCTAAAGTAATTTTAGCATTTTCCTCTACCATACCTAATAATTTCTTTTTTTTACCTTTTTTAGGTACTTTAATTTGCACTTTAGCTCCTCTTTTAGAAGAAAGCCATTCTTCTAAAAGTTCTAACTCTCCGCTTTCAGGGACATATATATTTTTGGGTATAAATGCTGTTCCTCCGTAAAATTCCTTTATAAAATTAGAAATTATTTCACCTTTATTGTCAAAAATATTGTTTTCTAAAATAAAATGTTCTCTCCCTATTATTTTCCCATTTCTCACAAAAAATACCTGAGAACACCAATCTTCTCCATCACTATACACATTTATTAAATCTTCATTTTCAAAATTACTCAAAATAATTTTTTGTCTTTCCCTTATTTTATCAATTGCCATTACTTTATCTCTTAATGAAGCCGCCTTCTCAAATTCTAAATTTTCCGCTGCTTCATTCATCTGTTTTCTTAAGTCATTTACTATCTGATTACCTTTACCTGTCAATAAATCTATTAACTCTTTTATTATTTGTGTATATTCATCTTTACTTATATAACCCGCACAAGGAGCCTTGCATAGATTTATATGATAATTTAAGCAAGGCTTTATCCTATCTCCATTTTCTTTTATTACTTTTCTACAAGTTCTTATTGGAAAAATTTTTTTTATAAGTTCTATAGTTTCATTCACTGCTGAAGTTTCTGGATATGGCCCAAAATATTTAGCACCATCTTTGACTCTTATTCTAGTTACAAAAACTCTTGGAAAATCCTCATTTGTAGTGATTTTTATAAAAGGATAATGTTTATCATCCTTAAGCAAAACATTATATCTTGGCCTGTATTTTTTTATAAGATTACATTCTAAAATAAGAGCTTCTATTTCTGAATCTGTAACAATATATTCAAATTCAGCAATATTTTTCACCATAGCCTTCACTTTACTGCTATGATTTTTAGAGTTTTGAAAATATTGCTTAACTCTATTTTTAAGTATTTTTGCCTTTCCAACATATATAACTTCTCCTAGAGAGTTCTTCATCAAATAAACTCCAGACTTGTCTGGCAGCATTTTAAGCTGATATTTAAAATCAAACATTTCAACCCTCCACTCTCATGTTTCAATTTTCAACTTTTATAAAATTCCTGGCAATCTATATATTGTATATACAATTCCCATAATCATAAGGAAATCTTCAAATAAGTTACCACTTTTAGAACTAACCTTATAAGTTAACGGAAACTTATATTTTCTTCTTATAAAAGGATAAAATAAAGGTATTCCCATTTTAGTGAACATATCACATAGTAAGTGCATTCCATATCCAATCATAAAGTAATAAACTATAAAAGGTATATTATAAACATTACCCAAATATCCTGATATTAATGTAAACACTATGAGCCCTCCTAAGCTATGGCTTAACCCATTTCTATGAGAAGATACTGCAATAAATATCAATGAAATTCCCAAAGCTTTTAATGCTGGTTCACCCACATATAGATAATCAAACCAAAGCACCACTAAAGCTAGACATAAATATACAACTGTTTTAGTTTTTTTATTTTTAAAAGGTAAAATATATTTATTTATAAGACTCTTTGGATGATCTATATCTGGTACTAAAGAGGCTATCATTACTATTATTAATCCTATATAACTAAACTTTCCAGGTAGCTTGTCACATATACAAAAAAATGTTATTGCTCCAATACCAGCATGAGTTTTCCCTTTCATATTTTCTCCTTTGTCGTTAAAATAATATAAAAAAAGTCAAGATTCGATTAGAATTCTTGACTTTATTATACCATTATAAAAACAAGAGAAACATATGTTCATATGTTTTTTTCTATTTTTTTATAATTTATTTTTTTAATGCTGCTGATATTACTTCTCTTGTAATATCAGCAGCCTTTCTTCCTCCTACTCCTCCATTTTCCACAATAACAACTACGGATATCTGTGGATTTTCATAAGGAGCAAACCCTACAAACCAGGAATGAGGTTTCTTATTACCACTTTCATTATCAGCAGTACCAGTTTTACCACATACACTTATTCCATCAATGGAAGCATTTCTACCAGTTCCATCTTCAACAACTTTTTTCATAAACTTCTTCATAATTGCTGCATTTTCCTTTGAAGTTATCTGTCCTAAACTTTCCGTTTTAGTCTTTTTGACTCTCTTACCTTCACTATTTAATACATCTTTAACTAAAAACGGCTTCATCATAACCCCATCATTAGCAATAGTTGCGGTTACTAATGCCATTTGCATTGGACTTACTAGTACCTCTCCTTGCCCTATGGCACTTTGAGCAATATTTCCCTTTTCATTTCTTTTCAAAGAAGGAAATCTCCCCTGTTTTGTAGCAAAATCATTTATTGGTAAAGCTTTGTTAAAATAAAATTTTTCAGCAGTTTCCCTAAGCTTATCGTTTCCAAGTTCAATCCCTAATCCACCAAAAACTACATTACTTGATTCTACAAAAGATTCACTAAAATCTATATTTCCAAGAACTTCACCATTATAATTTTTTAAAGACTCATTTGAATTAAATACAAGCTTTCCTTCGTCTTTAAAAGTTCTTTGCTTAATATCTTTAATATTTTCAAGAGCACTAACTGCAGTAACTATTTTGAAAGTAGACCCTGGAGGGTATAATCCATAAATAGCTCTGTTATATAAGGGATTATCTTTATTTTTGCTTATACTTTTCCAATCTGCCTCAAGCTTATTAGGATTATAAGATGGTTTTGAAACCATAGCAAGCACTTCACCTGTTCTAGGATTTAAAGCTACTACAGCACCCTTATTATTTCCTAAAAGTTCATAAGCTTTCTTTTGAATATTAGAATCTAAAGTTGTTCTTAAACTATAACCAACTTTATCTGTTTTTTCAGTAATAGACTGAAAAAATTTAGATAGTTCTATAGTATCTGCACCTATAAGTACAGAATCATATTTTCTTTCAAGCCCTGTTATGCCATATCTAGGACTTACATATCCTAAAACATTTGCAAAAATATCACCATAAACATAAGTCCTTTCTTGATTCAATGAACTAACCTTTTTACTTTTAGTAAGAGGATTCATATTTCTATCGTAAATAGTTCCTCTTAGTATTAAATTTCTCTTTGCTTGCAGTCTTCTATTATACGGACTTGCTGAAATCTCATCTGCTTTAAAAACTTGAAAATATGTTATATATGAAATTAAACCTATAAAACAAACTAAAAAGACAACAAGAACATTCTTTATATTTTTAGAAATATCATTCTTTAGAAAATCACTCAACGCTAGTTGCCTCCTCAGAAATCTTTTGTAATATCCCTAATGCAAAAAAAGTTGTAATCATAGAACTTCCTCCATAACTAATAAGAGGCATTGTTATACCTGTAAGAGGAATTAAATTTATAACTCCACCAATTATAACTAAAACTTGAGTTGCTATCATTGAAGAATATCCAACAGCCACAAGAGCAGAAAATTTATCATCTGTATATACTGCTGCTCTCATGCATCTGTAAAATAGCAAGAAATATAAAATTATCACAGCAAATCCCATTAATCCTCCCATTTCTTCGCATAAGACAGCAAAAATAAAATCTGTTGAATTTACGGGAACAAATTCAGGATGTCCAAGTCCAAGACCAGTTCCAAATAATCCACCTGAAGCAATAGCAATCAAAGACTGAACTATTTGATATCCTTTGTCATTAGCATACTTCCAAACATCCTTCCATATTAAAAATCTAAGTCTAACATGTGAGAATAATTTGTAGCTAATTACAGAACCTGCTGCAAATAACCCAAAACAAGTAGCCACATATTTAACCTTCGAAGTGGCTATATAAAGCATAGTAACAGAAATCCCAAAAAATATTAAAGCTGAACCTAAATCTTTTTGTAGTACCATAAACCCAAGAGATATCATTACAACAATTGCAGGTTCAATCAGATCTTTATTTTGTGTATATTTTTTTAAGGCTGCAGCTAAATAAGCAACTAAAAAGAGCTTTGCAAATTCAGAAGGCTGGAATCCATATTCACCTATATATATCCAGTTTTTAGCTCCATACTTTTCTTTACCAAATAAAGTTCCCATAGCCATTAAAATCACAGTACACACTAAATAAAAATATTTCCATTTTGCAAAACTTTTTAAATCTGGAAGCAAAACAACTAGAATTATAAATCCTGTTATTCCTACTACAAACCATATAACCTGTTTAATAGCATAAACTGCATTTATTCTATATAAAATAACTAATCCTATTACAGTTAATATACACGCAAAAATTTGAATGTACTTATCTCCATCGGGAAAAAACTTCCTAATTATAAAATGAGCATATGTAATAAGCCCACATACAACTACTGCTACAACAATTGCTGTTTTGTCTAAGCCTTGCTTTGTCCAATGTAATATACTTAAATTTAAAAAACATATTAAACAAAATATATAAGTATACGTTAAAAGCTTCTTCTCCTCTCTGTTACTATTCATAAATCTTCTCCATTCCGCATCTAAAATCTTTCTAATAAAATTATCCTATAAATTTAAATACATACTCTCCAATTACAATTTCATCTCCACCCTTTAAATAAGTAACCTTATCTATAGGGTTATTATTAACAATAGTTCCATTTGTACTTTTTAAATCTTCAATAAAGCACTCATTATTTCTAATATAAATTTTTGCATGATGTCCTGAAATATATTCATTGTTCAGGACAAGTAAATTACTGTCTTTCCGACCTATGGAAAGTACATTACGAATAGGAATTACAGATCCTCTTTTTAAATTTGTATTTCCTTCTCCTATTCTAACTATTTCTAATCCAAAAACTTTAGAACTTTTCCTTTTCTTATTTCCACTCTTTATATCCTTGTACATAATTCTTAATGCCCAAAATATTATTACATAGATTACTGCAATAATTAAAATCTTCAAGACTAATTTTAATAAAGGCATATTCATCACCTTCTTATTCTAAGATAATTTATTATATTAAAGACTAGCATTTAAAATAATGCTAGCCCCACATATCTCTATTTCTTTTTATTATAACATTTTTTTTAGATAATATCCTGTATAAGAATTATTATTTTTTGATATTTCTTCTGGTGTACCTGTACATACTATTGTACCACCTTTATCTCCACCCTCTGGTCCCAAATCAACTAAATAATCAGCACACTTTATAACATCTAAATTATGCTCAATAACTACAACTGAATTTCCTGTCTCTACTAAACGTTGAAGTATAGTAATAAGCCTGTTTACATCATCAGTATGCAGTCCTGTTGTAGGCTCATCTAGAATATAAAGAGTTTTTCCTGTGCTTCTCTTAGATAATTCTGTAGCTAATTTAATTCTCTGAGCTTCTCCACCTGAAAGCTGTGTAGATGGCTGTCCAAGCCTTATATACCCTAGACCAACATCCATAAGAGTTTGAAGCTTATTCTTAGCTCTTGGAATATTTGCGAAAAACTCTAACGCTTCTTCTACAGTTAAATTTAGAATTTCATCAATATTCTTACCTTTATATTTTATTTCTAAAGTTTCTCTGTTATATCTTTTTCCTTTACAAACTTCACATGGAACATAAACATCAGATAAAAATTGCATCTCTATTTTTATTATTCCATCTCCACGACACGCTTCACATCTTCCACCTTTTACATTAAAACTAAATCTTCCAGGCTTATATCCTCTCATTCTAGCCTCTGGAGTATTAGAGAATAGTTCTCTTATTACATCGAATACTCCTGTATAAGTGGCTGGATTAGATCTTGGAGTTCTTCCTATAGGGCTCTGATCAATATTTATTATTTTATCTATGTTTTCCGAACCTATAATATCCTTATGAAGCCCTGAAATCACCTTTGATTTGTTAATTTTTTTATTTAATCCTTTATAAAGTATCTCATTTACAAGTGTACTCTTCCCTGAGCCAGATACTCCTGTTACAGTAGTGAGAACTCCTAGCGGAATTTCAACATTTATATTCTTTAAATTATTTTCTTTAGCCCCTACAACTTTTATTTTTTTACCATTTCCTTTTCTTCTTATCTCTGGAACTACTACTTTCTTTTCTCCAGTCAAATACTTTCCTGTTATAGATTCTTCGCAGTTCTTTATATATTCTAAATCTCCTGCTGCTACTATCTTTCCACCATGTTCTCCTGCTCTTGGTCCTATATCCACAATAAAATCTGCTTCTCTAATAGTATCTTCATCATGCTCAACTACAACTAAAGTATTTCCTAAATTTCTTAAGTGCTTTAAAGTCCCTATAAGTCTGTCATTATCTCTTTGGTGAAGCCCTATGCTCGGCTCATCTAGAATATATAAAACTCCTACTAACCCAGATCCAATTTGACTTGCAAGTCTTATTCTTTGAGACTCTCCACCAGATAAAGTTCCAGCCTTTCTATTTAAAGTTAAATAATCAAGACCAACATCAATCAAAAATTTAAGTCTACTTTTTATTTCTTTTAATATTTGATTAGCTATTATTGTATTTTTCTCAGATAACTTTAAACTTTCTATAAAGTCAAGCTCATCCTTTATAGACATATTACAGAAACCAAATATATTTTTTTCTCCTACAGTTACAGCTAAAGCTTCTGCTTTTAATCTTGCCCCCTTACATTTCGGACAAGGTGTGTCACTCATATACTGTTCTACTTGTCTCTTTATGTAATCAGAGTTAGTTTCTAAATATCTTCTTCTTAAATTATTTATAATGCCTTCATATTTATGATTATAAACTCCACGCTTATCCTCTTTAACATATTCTACCGTTATCTTCTCACCATCTAAACCATATAAAATATAATCCAAAATATCTCTAGGTAAATCTTTAATTGGAATATTTAAATCAAATTTTAATTCCTTTGACAATGCTTTCAAAATACTAAAAGTCCATGACTCTTCCTTCAAAGCTCCCTCTCCCAATGAAATTATCGCACCTTGCATGATACTCTTTGATTTATCAGGTATAACTAAGTCCTCATCAATTTCCATTAAAGTACCTATCCCATCACATCTATCACATCTACCAAACGGAGAATTAAATGAGAACAGTCTTGGTGCCAATTCATCTATACTTATCCCACAATCAGGACAAGCAAATTTTTCACTAAATAGAATATCCTTATCCCCTACAACATTTATTATTACTTGGCCTTCTGATAATTTTAATGCCGTTTCTAAAGAATCTGTTAATCTACTAGTTATTCCTTCTTTTATTATTAATCTATCTATTACTGCTTCAATATTATGCTTTTTATTTTTATCTAATTTAACTTCTTCTTCTTGTAAGTCATAAAGTTCTCCATCTATTCTTGCTCTTACAAAACCATTTTTCTTAATATTGTCCAGTACTTTTATGTGTTGCCCTTTTCTACCTTTAATTATAGGGGCTAAAACCTGAATCTTTGTTCTCTCTGAAAGTTCTAAAATTTTATCTACCATAATGTCTACACTTTGCTGAGTTATTTTTCTTCCACATTTTGGACAATGTGGCACTCCAACTCTAGCATATAAAAGTCTTAAATAATCATAAATTTCTGTAACCGTTCCTACAGTTGAACGTGGATTTCTGCTTGTTGTTTTTTGATCAATAGAAATTGCAGGAGATAATCCTTCTATATATTCAACATCCGGCTTATCCATTTGTCCTAAAAATTGTCTTGCATAAGCAGACAAAGATTCAACATATCTTCTTTGACCTTCTGCATAAAGAGTGTCAAAAGCCAAAGATGATTTACCTGAACCAGAAAGTCCAGTAAAAACTACTAATTTATCTCTAGGTATTTCAAGGTCAACATTTTTTAAATTGTGAACCTTAGCACCTTTTATAAAAATTTTATCTTTCATGCATTTCTTGCTCCTTTAGCTTTAAAATTTCATCTCTAAGTTCAGCAGCTCTTTCAAATTGTAAATCCTTAGCTGCCTGTTTCATTTCCTTTTCATATTTAGCTATAAGTTTTTCTATTTCTTTTTTAGTAAGCTTTTCTGATTTTTGAGTAGCCTTATATTCTGCTTTTTCTTCCCCTACTTTTGTATTTTGTATAACTTCTCTTATATCTTTTAAAACACTCTTAGGGACTATTCCATTCTTTTTATTATATTCCATTTGTATTTTTCTTCTTCTATTTGTTTCGCTTATAGCTTTTTCCATAGCCTTTGTAATATTATCTCCATACATAATAACCTTACTTTCTGAATTTCTTGCAGCTCTTCCTATTGTCTGTATAAGTGATGTTTCTGATCTTAAGAAACCTTGCTTATCAGCATCAAGTATAGCAACAAAAGCGACTTCTGGAATATCAAGTCCTTCTCTTAAAAGGTTAATTCCAACTAAAACATCAAACTCCCCTTTTCTTAAATCTCTAATTATCTCCATTCTTTTAATAGTATCAATACTGGAATGTAGATACTCTGTTTTTATTCCCATTTCCTTCAGATAATCTGTTAAATCCTCGGACATCTTTTTAGTTAAAGTTGTTACAAGTACTCTAAATCCTTTATCTATAGTTTCACGAATATTCGCATATAAATCATCAATTTGTCCCTTAATTGGTTTAACTATTATCTCAGGATCCAAAAGACCAGTAGGTCTTATAATTTGTTCTGCAACATTTGTAGAATGATCTAATTCATATTTAGACGGTGTAGCACTTACAAATACTGTTTGATTTAATTTTGTCTCAAATTCTTCAAACTTAAGAGGTCTATTGTCATAAGCACAAGGAAGTCTAAAACCATATTCAACAAGATTGTCTTTTCTTGATTTATCGCCGCCATACATTGCTTTTACTTGTGGAAGACTTACATGACTTTCGTCAATAAACAACAAAAAATCTCCCGGGAAATAATCAATTAAAGTCTGAGGAGGAGTTCCCGGTGCTCTTCCATCTAAAACTCTAGAATAATTTTCTATTCCACTGCAATATCCTACTTCTCTCATCATTTCAATATCGAAGTTAGTTCTTTGTTTTATTCTTTGTGCTTCTAGTAATTTTTCTTCCCCCATTAAATTTTTAACATGTGTCTCTAATTCTTCTTCTATTTCTGTTATAGCCCTATCCAAATTTTCTTTTGAAGTTGCAAAGTGCGAAGCTGGGAAAATAGAAATATGCTTTCTTGAAGATAGGATTTCTCCTGTAAGAACATCAAATTCTCTAATCCTATCTATTTCATCCCCAAAAAATTCTATTCTTATTCCTTTATTAGTAGAAGAAGCAGGAAAAATATCCAAAGTATCTCCTCTCACTCTAAAAGTACCTCTTACAAAATTTATCTCATTTCTTTCATATTGTATATCTACCAATTGTCTCATTACTTCATCTCTATCTTTTTCCATTCCTTCTCTTAAAGATACAGTAAGCTTTTTATATTCTTCTGGATTACCAAGTCCATATATACATGAAACGGAAGCTACCACAATTACATCTCTTCGTTCAAATAAAGCAGCCGTAGCTGAGTGTCGTAATTTATCTATTTCATCATTTATTGACGCATCTTTTTCAATAAAGGTATCTGTTTGAGGTACATATGCTTCTGGTTGATAGTAATCATAATATGACACAAAATATTCAACACAATTTTCTGGAAAAAACTCTTTAAATTCTGAACATAACTGAGCCGCTAAAGTCTTATTATGAGCTAAAACTAAAGTAGGCTTTTGTACTTTTTCTATAATATTAGCCATAGTAAAAGTTTTTCCAGAACCCGTAACACCTAATAACGTTTGAAATTTGTCTCCTTTTGAAATTTTCTCTGATATACTTTTAATAGCTTCAGGCTGATCACCTGTAGGCTTGAATTTAGAGTATATTTTAAATTCTCCCATTTTACCATCTCCTGTGAACATTTGTTCGATTATATTAATAATATACTTTAATATTTTTCATGTCAATAATCTTATTTAAACTAATTTTTAAATATATATATAAAAAATATGATAGCCTTTTGGCTATCATTAAATTGAAATTATTTTATTTGTGTTTATTTTTCATTTTTTCTAGAACTTCCGAAAACTTATTTTCATTAACTTTTACGACTACGCTTTCTTCTGGAACATGTTTCGGAACAAAAACAACTCCAAGCCTTTTAAAATTACTAGGATTTTTGTACCTTATTTCTTCTAAATTACCAGCTGCTCTTTTTATTTTAAACCAAGCATAATTAGAAGTTTCTCTAATTATATTTAAAATATCATCTTCTTTAAATATTCTTCTATCATTAACTTCTACTAGAACATCTCCACTCTTTATGCCCATTTCAAAAGCTGGCGAATTTGGTGCTACCTCTAAAATCATCATTCCATTTTCATCGCTAACATATTTAGGTTCTTCTTTAACCTCAAGATATTTTTGTATATATAACATAAATTCATGAGCCGCAGGCGCAAAAATAACCACAAATAACTTAAAGAAAATATTCAATACCGCAAGTCTCGCAAATATAAATAAAAATGCACTAAAAAGCATTATCATAATCCCTGATGAAACTGATTTTTGTTTTTTTGTCTTAGTGAATGTTACATTACTATAACCGATTACCCCATAAAAAGGCATTAGCATTATAGCTGCATTTTTTATAATACTAATAGGTGTTGAAACATTTAATAAGGTATTCCAATTAGCAAGTGAAATCACTTCATCTAATGAATACATTTTTGAATTTATTATTAAAACAATAGCTATAGGTATTGCCCAATATCTTTTAAGTGCAAATCCACCAATTATCTTATTTTCTTTCTTCGTAAATATTGGTATAGCTCCTTTACTTCCATCAACCATAACTAATATAGCTTCAACAAAATGCAAAACTGCAATTAGAGTCATTAAAGCTACCACATCTATATTTAAAAATTTTAAAGCTTCTACCTCTATACCATACATTCCTCTCATTATTTCCAGTAAGACACTTATAAAGCCCAAAAGCGCTCCTGAATAAGAAAAACATATTAATCTTGGATTTATAAACATAAGAAGTATTGATACCAAAAATATTAATTCTATAGATGTATTCTCATCAAATGCTACTCCTAAATAACTTAATAAAATACTTCCTAAAATACCAGCAAATAATCCTAAAACTATTTGTGATATAGTAAGTTCAAAAGGTGAATTAAGCTTCTCACCTATAATCATTTTTTGCATCAATACTGTTTTTTTATTTTGCCTATAAAACATAATTATAAAACCAATTAGTATAAATACATAAGGCGAACTTATAATAGCAGATGCAACGGCTCTTAGTGTATTTAATGTAATATTCATCTACATCTCACTCTTTCTACTATTTCATTTTTTCTTTCATAATTTCCATAGCCTTATTAAATTGAGAATCTTTTTTTCTATCATAAGGCTTCTTTAATAATTCTTCTGGATATTTCACCTCAACATCTGGATTAATTCCTTTATGGTGTATATTTTCTCCATTAGGAGTATAATATTTTGAAGTTGTTACCTTTAGAGCTGTACCATCTCCAAATCCCTGTTTTCTTCCACTTAAAACACTTTGAACTATTCCTTTTCCAAAAGTTTTAGTTCCTACTAACGTTCCTAATTTATAATCTCTTACTACTCCTGAAAAAATTTCTGCAGCACTTGCAGTTCCTCCATCTATTAATACTACAAGAGGCATTCCTATTAAATCTCCACCCTTTGATGTCAACTTTTCTTCGTATCCATACTTGTCTTTAGTTGAAACAATCACGTTTCCCTTTTTAAGGAAATTTGATGTAACATCAATACACTGTGTTAACCATCCACCTGGATTTTGTCTTAAATCTAAAATTAAACCTTTCATTCCTTTTTTCTTTAATTTTTCAGCTTCCTTAACAAATTGTTTTCCTGTATGCTCATCAAATATGGACATCTGTATATATCCTATTTTATCATCTAACATTTCTCCTCTAACTGTAATTAGAGGTATAACATCTCTTTTAACTTTTACATCAAAAGGAACTTGGTCGCCTCTTTTTATAGTAATTACTACAGAAGTATTTTTTTCACCCTTCATCATAGAAATTGCTTTATCTACATCCTTACCTGATACTTCTTTCCCATCAACTTTTTCAATTATATCTCCTGATAATAATCCTACCTTCTTTGCAGGTGAATCTTCAAAAGCTGTTACAACCACTATGTTATTGCTTTTTACATCTATCTGTATTCCAATTCCAACATAATTGCCTTCTGTTGTAGTACTAAACTCCTTATACTCTTTTTCATTCATATATACAGTATAAGGGTCATTTAAGCTTTCAGTCATTCCTTTTATTGCCCCATCTATTAAAACATTTTCATCAATCTTTCCATCATAATATTTTTCTATATTATTTTTTACAATAAACATTTTACTAAACTTTGCAACTTCATCATAAGTTTTTTCACTTATTCTCATTGTACCTTTTATAGGTACTCTAGTTGCTACAATATAAGTAGTAAAATTTGTTAAAACAACTACTAAAACAACTATTAAAATCCATGAAAGTTTCTTGCTTTTATTCCTAACTTTATCTTGGTTATAATTATCCTTTATTTCTTTATAATCCACTTTTTTTCACCTCTTGTACACCATATTACTTATATTGTTACGTTAATAAGTATATATTTATACCTATAAAAAATAAATATTAAGGCTGGCTATAAAAATGCCAGCCTTTCAATGTATATATTGGTTTTATACTCGTAAAAACTTTCTAATAGATATTATACTTCCTAGTCCACCAATAATTATTCCAGCTAAAACAAATATCCACAACACATTACCTACCACATACGCAGGTGATACTAAATTTAACATTCCAATAGCTGATGAAAGTTTATGGTAAGCAAACTTATATGAATAATTAAGTAAAATAGTAGAAATCAAGGAACCTACTAATCCTATTGTTACCCCTTCAATTATAAATGGCCATCTTATAAATCCATCTGTTGCTCCAACAAATTTCATTATACCTATTTCTCTCTTTCTTGAATACACGGCAAGCTTAATAGTATTTCCTATTAAAAGTAAAGAAATTGGTATTAAAATTACTAAAGCAGCAATTCCAAGCCATTTAATTCCATTAGTAAAAGAGGCAATTCTATCAACTAAGTCCCTATTAGCTGCAACTTCTTTTACTCCTGACTTGTTTTCAGTCTTACTAACCACTGTTTCAACTATCTCTGGGCTCTTTACTTTAACAATATAAGATTCTGGGAGTGGATTTTCTTTATCAAATCCTTGGAGCAAGTCCTTATTTTTCTCTCCTAGCTGTTCTTTAAACTTTTCTAAAGCTTGTTCTTTTGTTTCAAATTTAACTTCAACAACTCCATCTATAGCCTTAACAGTTTCTTCGATACTAGTTTTATCACTTCCACTAACTTCTTCTTTTAAAAATACTTGTACTTCTAGCTTAGATTCAACATTTCTTACAATTCTACTTGCATTAAGCATAGTAAGTAAAAATATACCAAACATAAAAAGCGTTAGTGCAACTGTAATTATAGAAGCAGCACTTAAAGTTTTGTTTCTTTTTAAACTCCTTAATGCATCAATTGAAAAATATTTTAATGTACTAATCTTCATAACCGTATCTACCCCTCTGCTCATCTCTTACTATTACGCCTTTTTCAATAGCTATAACTCTCTTTTTCATGCTGTTAACAATCCCCTTATCATGAGTAGCCATAATAATAGTAGTACCTGCATGATTAATATCGTTTAGTATCTTCATAATTTCAACTGATGTATCTGGATCTAAGTTTCCTGTTGGTTCATCAGCAATAAGCACTGACGGATTGTTTACTATTGCTCTTGCAAGCGCAACTCTCTGTTGTTCTCCGCCTGAAAGTTCATTAGGAAAGCACTTGTACTTTTTAGATAATCCAACCATAGATAAAACCATTGGAACTCTTTTTTTAATATCTCTTCTACTACCTTCTACAACTCTCATTGCAAAGGCAACATTTTCATATACATTTAAAGTTGGTATTAATCTGAAATCTTGAAATACCATACCTATTTTTCTTCTATAATAAGGTACATCTTTTCTTTTTATTTTAGTTATATCTTCACCATTTACTAACACTCTTCCAGTTGTAGGTTCTATCTCTTTGAAAAGTAGCTTAATAAATGTAGACTTACCAGCTCCACTTGGTCCTACAAGAAAAACGAATTCTCCTCTATCTATATCCAAATTTATATTAGAAAGTGCAAAAACATTATTTTCATATATCTTAGTAGTATTCTTAAATTCTATCATGTTATAACTTTCTCCTATTCTCGTTTTCTTTAGCAATTGACATTCTCTCTATCATTATAACATAATATTTGCAAATATTGATTAACGAATTATGAATATTTACACTAATCTTCGACTATATCTTTAAAACCTTCTCCTAAAACCTCATGAGCTTCACTAACTGTAATAAATGCTCTTTTATCTATTTCTTTTATGTAATTTTTTAATTTTATAAATTGTCTTCTATCTACTACAGTATATAAAACCTCTCTATTATTTCCACTGTAAGCACCCTTTGCTTCAAATATTGTACAGCCTCTATCTAATTCTTCAATTATATACTTATTTATCATATCGTTCTTGCCGCTCACAACCATAACTGTTTTACATTTATTTAATCCTTCAATTACACTATCAATTATAAAGCCTAACAAAATGACAGAAAATATAGCATACATTCCTATTTCAGCTTCAAAAATAACGCCACAAAAAACTGCTATAATTAAATCTACTATAAGTAGTGCTTTACCTATATCTATATGAACAAATTTGTTCATAATTTTTGCTAATATATCTGTACCCCCAGTAGAAGCATTTTGATTAAAAACAATCCCCATACCTATACCTGACAAAACAGTTCCAAAAAAAGTAGCTAAAAACAAATCATTTGTTATTGCTGTTGTTGGTGGTATTAATCTATCTAAAACATCTATTACAGCAGACATAGCTAAACTAGCATATATTGTTTTAGCACCAAAACTAGGTCCAATAATTATAATACCTATTATAAAAGACACTGCATTCATTGCCAGCATTAAAATACCTATTGATAGATTAGGAATTAGGTGATTAATTATTATAGCAATACCCATAACTCCCCCACCTGCTATCTTATTAGGTGCTAAGAAAAATTTTATAGCAAATGCAACTATTAAAAACCCTATAGTAGTCCAAAAATATTCTTTAAACCTTTTTTCCATTAAACCTACTCCTTCTTTTGTAATTCCTTTAAACTTAGTTTTCCACACAACATACAATATATCCAAACTTCAAAATATATTATACAAAATTCTCATAATAACTAAAAATTTTTATTAAAATAAAAGGAAGGAGTAAAATTAACTCCTTCCTTATCAGCAGCTTCAGCTACTTCTTTTATTTAAGTGAAATTCCTTTTTTAACAGCTTTAACTATATCTTCAGCTGTTAGTCCATATGCTTTTAATAATTCATTCGGTTTACCACTTTCACCAAAAACATCCTTAACTCCAACTCTTACTGCTGGAACAGGGCTATTTTCACTTAACACTTCACATACCGCAGAACCTAATCCACCAATTATGCTGTGTTCTTCAGCAGTAATCACTACTCCTGTTTCTCTTGCAGCATTTGCTATTGCATCTACATCTATTGGTTTTATAGTATGTATATTTATAACTTTAACTTTAATCCCTTCTTCTGCAAGAAGATTGTAAGCTTCAAGAGCTGCATCTACCATAATACCTGTTGCAACTATTGTCGCATCTTTTCCTTCTCTTAAAGTTACAGCTTTTCCTAGTTCAAATTTATATTCAGGATTATCATTTATAACTGGAACTGCTGATCTTCCAAGTCTTACATAGCATGGTCCATTATATTCAGCAATAGCTCTTATTGCTGCTTCAGCTTCAACACCATCACTTGGACATATTACTGTCATATTTGGTATGCTTCTCATTAAAGATATATCTTCTATAGCTTGATGTGATGCTCCATCTTCACCAACTGTAATTCCTGCGTGAGTTGCACATACTTTTACATTTAATTTTGGATAACAAATTGTATTTCTTATTTGTTCAAAAGCTCTTCCTGCTGCAAACATTGCAAAAGTACTAGCAAATGGTATCTTACCACAAGTTGAAAGTCCTCCAGCAACAGCCATCATGTTTGCTTCTGCTATTCCCATATTTATGAATCTTTCTGGACAAACTTTTTTAAATTCTGCTGTTTTAGTTGATTTTGATAAGTCTGCATCAAGTACAACTACATTTGGATTTTCCTGTCCTAATTTGGCTAAAGCTTTTCCGTAAGCTTCTCTAGTAGCAATTTTATTAGCCATTATTCTTCACCCCCGATTTCTTTTAAAGCTTGGTCGCATTGTTCTCTACTAGGTGTTGAGCCATGCCAACCAGCTTCGTTTTCCATGAATGACACGCCTTTTCCTTTTACAGTTTTGCATACTATCATTGTAGGCTTTTCTTTTATAGCTTTAGCTTCAGCAATTGCGTTGATTAAAGCTTCAAAATCATGTCCATCAACATTTATTACATGCCATCCAAAAGCCTTAAACTTTTCATCTACTGGACCTGGATTTAATACATCTTCTACATTTCCATCTATTTGTAATCCATTATTATCTAAAAAAGCAGTTAAATTATCTAATTTATAATGAGCTGCTGACATAGCTGCTTCCCAAACTTGTCCTTCTTGTAATTCTCCATCTCCAAGTAATGCATATACTCTATAGTCTTTTTTATCTAATTTGCCTGCTATAGCCATACCTACAGCTGTAGATATACCTTGACCTAAAGACCCTGTTGACATATCAATTCCTGGAACATAATTCATATTAGGATGGCCTTGAAGCATAGAACCCATTTTTCTTAATTTTAGTAGTTCATCCTTATCAAAAAAGCCTTTTTGAGCTAATGTACTATATAAAACTGGTGCTGCATGACCTTTTGAAAGAACAAATCTATCTCTATCTGGATTTTGTGGTTCTTCACTATTTATATTCATTTCTTTAAAATATAGAGTAGTCAAAATTTCAACCGCTGATAAAGATCCGCCTGGATGACCTGACCCAGACTCTGTTAACATGGTTACAATGTCTTTTCTAACTTGTTTTGCTATCTCTTTGAGATTCTGCATATCTTTTTCCATTTTTAACGCCTCCTAATGTTTTCTCTTTACTTATTATATCAATTTATGTACAAAAATACACTAAATTATATCACATTTTGTATAAGAGTTATTAAATTGCATCAAAAAAAGGGCTTTTATGCCCTTTTTCTTCATAATCCAACACTTATTAAAAGTGCTTCATCCACTTTTCTCATATCTTTTTCCGACATATGACCGATTTTTTCTTTTAATCTTCTTTTGTCTAAAGTCCTAATCTGCTCTAGCAAAACAACTGAATCCTTATTCAGACCATATTCCTCCGATGATATTTCTACATGGGTTGGAAGTTTTGCCTTATTTATCTGCGATGTAATGGCAGAAACAATTACAGTAGGACTGTATTTATTGCCTACATTATTTTGAATAATAAGTACCGGTCTTATTCCACCTTGTTCTGAACCAACAACTGGACTTAAGTCAGCATAAAATATATCTCCTCTTTTCACTACCATTGTCATCAGGCAAATCACTCTCCGCAAGCTTGGCTTCATATTCTTTTAATTGTGACATATCCTTCACAAAGCCCGTTTCACTTAGCTCTAAATTAATTTGCGCCATTTCTATATATCCTTTTTTTAATTCATCTATCTTGCTTAACTTTTTTTTGTCCTCAATATATAGTATTAAAGTATCTCTAATAAATTCACTCTTTTTTTTGTATTTTTTTTTTAATTTTTTTCTAATCTCTTCATTAAGTTCTTTAGACAGGTTTGTCATTAATTTCTTTGAGCTTGACATAGAGTTATTAATACCTCCTAAATTATCATAAAGCGAATATGTACATATCCCATTATAGTTTAATATTTGTCAAATTGTCAAAGAAAAACCCTGTTTCTTTTAAATTTTTTGGTATGTAATTATACACAATTCATTTATATATTACACATAGTTCCTTATTTTAACAACTTCTCCATCTTTTATGTACACTCTTGGAACCCTTTTGCTTATGGCACAAATCACTTCGTAATTAATAGTACCTAATATTTCTGCTATGTCGTCAGCATCAAACTTCACTTCATCTGTCTTACCCATAAGTACAACTTCATCACCTACTTTAATCTCTGAAGATATATTAGTAATGTCAATCATGCATTGATCCATACAAATACTTCCAACAACTGGCGCATGCTGTCCTTTTATTATTACTTTGCCTTTGTTAAATAGTGCTCTTGTATAACCATCTGCATACCCTATAGGTAATGTAGCAATTATACTTTCCTTAGAACTTTTAAACTTTCTTCCATAACTTATATAATGCCCTGATGGTATATTTTTTATGTGAGCTATCTTCGTCTTAAGTTTCATAACAGGTCTTAATTCTAATTTGCTTTTATCAATTTCCTTAGAAGGATAATATCCATATAAAATTATTCCTGGTCTTACAGCTTCAAAATGTGTCTCTGGCAAATCAATTATAGCAGCACTGTTTGCTATATGTCTTTTCTTTATATTTATACCTTTTTGTTCTAAATAACCATAAAATTTATTAAAATTTTCCAATTGGTAATAAGTATATTCTTTATTTTCTTCATCTGCAGTTGAAAAATGAGAAAACACACCTTCTATTGATATATTAGGAAGTTGGCTTATTTTATATACTTCTTCTGCACTTTCCTGATTAGGAAAAAATCCAATCCTCCCCATACCCGTATCTACTGCTATATGAATTTTAGCTATTTTATGCTTTTTTTGGGCTGTTTCTGAAAGTTCTTTAGCATATTCGTAAGAAAATACTGTCTGTTCAATATCATATTTTAATAAATCTGGTATAAAATTAGGATCTGTAAATCCTAAAACTATTATAGGACACTGTATTCCACCTCTTCTTAGTTCTATACCTTCAGTAACTACTGCAACAGCAAGTCTTGTTGCACCATTTTCCAATAGTACAGGAGCTATATCTAAAGCTCCATGTCCATAAGCATCAGCTTTAACTACACCTATAATTTCTTCACTTTTTGAAATTTTTCTTATTTGCTGCATATTAAATTCTAAATTATCTAGATTAATTTCTGCCCATACTGGTCTTAAATGTTTAACCACTCTATTACCCCCATACTAGAAAACCAAGTTTCTCCTAAAACTTGATTATATTATTCATTTGTATTTTCATCTTTTTTATTTTCAAAAATATCTTTTTCTAGCTTTGGATTTGGAATAAAATTTCTGTAACCAAAGCTTATTACTTCATGCCCTTTTATGTCGCAAATCACTGTTCTTTCTGGAAGTTTATTCTCAAGATTTACATACATAATGGCTTTACTAATATTTCTATTATTACCAGGAATCATTAAATGGATAAGTTGATATTCTTTATCACATATAGTTTGTGTAGAATATCTTATTTCTTCATTAGTATATAACAGCCCAATATATTCTTGTAAAAAGCTCAACTTGTATACACTATCGAAATTCTTGTCCAATGTATAATCTTCATTGTTATTGAGATCACTTACTAATATATCATTTTCTTTATATATTAATATTCTCCCATCTCCAATGTCTAGTCTGTGACCAAATTTTTCATCATAAAATTGTTTACATTCAACTTTTCTCTCTTGCTTACTATTTTTTATATGTATATCTAGATCACAAGTATAACTATTAAGTTCCTTTAAAAACTGTACAACTTTACTGGGGTCGTTTTGTTTTTTACTGCATCCACATAAATTTAATACCATTAATAAACTAATAGTGAATAGTATTAATAACCTTTTTCTCATAAATTCCTCCAGATTAAAATTTATATTACTAATACTATTCTCTATTACCTTACAATATTCTTATTCTCTTGAAACTTATCTAGATACTTTGCTGTTGTAATTCTTTTATAGCATAAGGTACCTCTTCCAAAACATGTTGTGCATTTACACAAAACATTTTCTTTGATAATTTATCCCCACAATAACCATGGATATACGTTGAAATACATGCCGCCTCAAAGGGCTTAACTCCTTGTCCGATAAAGGATGCTATTATCCCTGTTAAACAGTCTCCCATTCCCCCTGATGCCATAGCACTATTGCCTGTTGAATTAACTACGACAGTTTCACCATTAGTAATTACAGTATTATATCCTTTTAAAAGCAAAATAACCCCATATTCTTTAGCAAATTTCTTAGCTATATCTATTCTATTCTTTTCTATTTTTTCTATTGAAATACCTGTAATTCTAGACATTTCACCTAAATGTGGTGTTAGCACTACCTCTGCCTTCTTATCTTTTAATAAATGCAGTTTATCCTTTAATACATTTATACCATCTGCATCTATAACTAAAGGACATTGAGTAAATTTTAAAACATCTGTAACTATTTTCAAAGTACCTTCATTATTACCCATGCCAGGTCCTATAGCTATGACATTACTTTTCTTTAAAATCTCGTTTAACTTTTCCCTTTCCTTAAAAGAAACTGTCATTGCTTCAACAAACTTATTACTCATAATTTGTTGAACAGCCTCTGTACAGCATAAAGTAACAAGCCCAGCTCCACTTCTTACTACCGCCTGAGTTGTTATATATGCTGCCCCCGTAAAGCCTTTTGAACCTGCAATCACTGACACCCTTCCAAATCTACCTTTGTGGGAATATTTATTTCTATAAGTCATAGCTTTTTTTACATCATCTTCTTGTATTAAGTAATCTTTAATTTGAAATTCATCAGCAGTAAATTCAGGAATTCCTATTTTTTCAATTATAATTTCACCAGTTGAATTATGAGCATCATAATTCAAAAATCCTTTTTTATAAAATTGAAAAGATACTGTTTTATCTGCTTTTACTACAACTCCCAAAACATTTCCAGTATCAGCATTAAGTCCTGATGGAATATCTATTGAAATTACATATTTATTACTTACATTTATAAGTGAAATGACAATTTCATACATATCCTTTACTTTTCTGGAAAGTCCGGTGCCAAATATAGCATCTACAATAACTTCACATCTATTTGTTGCATTTCTAAGTTCATCCACATCTCCAATATTTTTTATATGATTTATCTTAATGTCCATACTTAATAAAATATCGTAATTTACTTTGCAATCTCCACTTAACCCTGATTCGTCTCCTATTAAAAATATCTCTACTTTCTTTTTAAGTATCCATAAATGTCTTGCAAGAGCTAATCCATCGCCACCATTATTTCCACTTCCACATATAATAACAAAATAATTATTTTTATGTACATCCAAATTATTAAGTACCTTTAAAGCTGCATTTTCCATCAAAACTATACTTGGTATTTTCAAATTTTCTATACAAAACTTATCAATTTCTCTCATTTTCTGTGATGTTACTATTCGCATCATCATAAACCTCCAAAACTGCATAAGCTATAGCATTTTCTTTACTATGAGAGATACTTAAATGTATTTTATATTGTCCCCATTTCCTATCCATCTTTTTAGCTTTACCTTTTAATAAAACAATAGGTTTTCCTAAAGTAGTTCTATCAATTTCTATATCTTTAAACTCAAATTCTCTGAACCCTGTTCCTAGTGCTTTTGACACTGCTTCCTTTGCGGCAAATCTACCAGCTACACTTTCTACTCTCATATTTCTGCTTTGTAAATACTCAATCTCATTTTTACTAAACAATTTATTGATAAAATTAGAATTTCTCTCCATAGCTTTTTTTATCCTGCTTATCTCGACTATATCCACACCTATACCAATTATCAAACTAAAACCACCCCCAATAACTAAATGTGAACTATGTTCCTAATAAACTTTTTATTTAAACATAGCCTACATTAATTTTACACCTAAAATTTATTTTTATAAACAAAAAAGGAGGTAATCCTCCTTTAGCAAATGTATATATTTTTTAAAACTTCATCAAAGTCAGTTATATATTGGTCTATGTATTCTCCTAAAACATCTAGAAGATGTAGCGGCGACACTGTATTATCGTAAAGCACTTTTACTAAATTATGAACTTTATGTCTATGAGGGCTTATACATTTAACAAAATCTCTTTCAATCTTTATAACTTTTCCCTCAACTATATCTTGTCTTTCCACTTCAATTCCATAAGATTGTATTTCTGATTTCTCACATTCTGCAAAGATAACTTGGTCTTTAATTACTCTATATGAGTAATTGTACTCTACATCTTCATATTTTTCACTTCTGCACAAGTTTTCTACTATTAACATTATTGTTATCCCCCCTGCAACTTTCCTTTAACAATATAATATCATCCTTTTTGTGAAAAACTTGTCAATTTTTAAAATGTATTTCTTGAAATTTATCTAGAATTTATGACAATAATATACCTTAATTACCTTATCATTTATTATAAAACCCATTTTTACAACCAGCAATTGGAAGCTATATGTTTATTTGTCGAATACTTATATATTCTTAGAAAAGATTATTTGGCTTATACTTGAAAGAAATAAATCTTTATCGATAGAAATATACCTACATACATCTTCCATTATAAGTAAAACAATTACTATTATAGCTTTATCATTTCCTTTGTATTCTGCTAATTTATATTTTTCCATATAATTATTCATAACTTCTTTTTTACATTTTACTTCTCTATATAATTCATTTATAGTCTTATACATTATGGAATATGAAATTTTAATAAAATCTGCTTTTGCTTTCTCTTTTCCATTTATCACTTCTTTTATTATCTTATCTAATACTATTCCTTTATAGTATTTCTCCATAGATGCATTATAGTTATTACTTATGAAATCCCCTAAGATATTTGCATCTATTAAAGCAACATCCCCTTCTGTGTTATATAGAACACTAAACTCAATATCTTTATTTCCTTCTTTTTTAACTTCTTTTACAATTTCCTTTACTCTATAATTAAAAGCACTAGTAAACCTGGAATCAAGAATAAAGTATTCCAACTCTCTTGAACAAGCTACAGATAAAAATTCTGCAAAGCGTCTATAACGTTTTCTTAAATAATCCTCATTTTTCATATAAGCACCTACCTTAGAAATATACGTTCTTATTTTATCAAATTAAACATAAAATATACGTTATATAAGAATGTTGCAAAGCAACATTCTGTTATCAGTGACCAGTAACCAGTAGCCTGAAAGAAAAATAAAAAGAAAATTTCAAAAATTAAATTAAGTAAAAATAAACACAAAAAAAAGAGCAAGAATATAGAGAATATCTATGTTCTTGCTCTTTCTTTTATTTAAGTTTAGGTTTTGTCTTAGCAAAACTTCCTTCACTGGTTACTGGCACCTAACTACTAGTTACTAGATTAATGTTCCTTCGCACTTTTATTCTATGCTGCCTTATTTCCATTAACTTTAGCTTGTACTTTTTTAGCCGCACCTAAGAACAATACTAAAGCTAATATTGCTCCACCTATACCAAGTGGAAGTGATATACTCATAGGTAACTTAAATCCTATTTTAGCATTTGCAATAAATGTTATACATACAGCTGACATAAATGTAGCTGGAACTGCTGCCATCCAGAAATTCTTACCTTTATGAACCAAATACATTGCTGCAGTCCAAAGCACTATTGTAGCTAAAGTTTGATTTGACCATCCAAAATATCTCCAGATTATTGTAAAGTTAACTTTAGTTAATGCAAATCCAATTGCAAATAGTGGAATACTAATTACAAATCTATTCTTAATTGCACTTTGTTTGAAATTTAATGAATCAGCTATTGTAAGTCTTGCACTTCTGAATGCAGTATCTCCTGATGTTATAGGAGCAGCTACAACACCTAATACTGCTAAGAATCCACCAACTCTACCTAACCATGTATTACATACTTCATTTACAACCCAAGCGGCGTTATGTCCTTTAACAGACATTGCACCAGCAAGTCCATCTACTCCACCAAAGAAACTCATTGCAGCTGCTGCCCAAATCAAAGCAACTATACCTTCAGCTATCATTGAACCATAGAATATTCTTCTTCCTTGAGATTCTTTTGTTATACATCTAGCCATAAGTGGTGATTGAGTTGCATGGAATCCTGAAATAGCTCCACAAGCAATTGTTATAAATAACAATGGATATAGTGGATTTGATTCAGCTTTAGGGTGCATGCTTTTTAACGCTATTTCTGGAATATGAACTCCTCCAAATACCATTGCTCCAGCAACACCAATTGCCATAATCAACAGACAAATACCAAATATAGGATATATTTTCCCTATAAGCTTGTCTACTGGAACTACTGTAGCAATTAAATAATAAGCAAATATGCAATATAATAATATTGTTATATCAATTCCTGTTAAATTGTTTAATATAGAAGCAGGTCCTTTTACAAATACAACCCCTACAAGAATAAGTAACACAACGGAAAACACTCTCATGAATTGTTTAAATCCATTTCCAAGATACTGTCCAACTACTTCTGCAATACTAGCCCCATTATGTCTTACTGATAACATACCTGAAAAATAATCATGTACTGCACCAGCAAAAATACATCCAAAAACTATCCAAAGAAAAGCAACAGGTCCCCACATAGCACCTGCTATTGCACCAAAAATTGGTCCAAGGCCTGCTATATTTAAGAATTGAATCAAGAATATTTTCCATTCTGGCAATGGAACAAAATCAACACCATCTTCAAGTCTAACCGCTGGTGTTTCAATACTATCATCAGCACCGAAAACCTTTTCAACAATCTTACCATAAACGAAATATCCAATAATTAAAGCAACAATAGATAATAAAAATGATACCATTAAACAACACTCCTCCCATAAGTTTTATAACACTTACTTCTTGTCTACATTATAATTAACTTATTAGAGTATTTATTTATATCTTACATCAAAGAACAAAAAAAGCACATAAAGTGCATTTATATGCCCATTAAGTGCTTGAAATCGTTTATATTGTTTCTACTAACTGGTATTTCTTCATCTATCTCTTGTAATTTAACCATATAGGTATTATTAAACCAAGGTATTATTTCAACTATTTTTTCTAAATTAACTATATAAGATCTATGACTTTTAAAGAAATTATTTGTAGGCAACCTTTTATAAAATTCTGATATACTGCAGTTCTCAATAAATTTCTCCTTACTTGTATAAATAATTGTTTCTCTTTCATGCGCCTCACAATAACAGATATCACAAATATTTATTACTCTCAGTTTATTATTTGTTCTTAAAGTAATCTTACTATTTATACATTTATTTGTAAATTCGATTTTCTCAAGACGCATTAAAGTATTTACAATTCTTTCTTCGGAATATGGCTTTAAAAGATAGTCAAAAGCTTCTATCTCAAAAGCATGTACTGCATGTTCTTTATATGCCGTTATAAATACTATTATTATCTTTTTTTCAAAATTATTTATTATTCTTCCTAATGCCATTCCGTCCAGCTTAGGCATATTTATATCTAAAAAAACAATATCAGGTTTATTCTTTTCTATATATTCTAATGCTTTTATAGAATCATCAAATTCCTCTTGTATCTTTATGCTGCTAAACTGTTTAATAAAATACTTTAATTCTTCTCTTGCAGGATATTCGTCATCAACAACAATACAGTTCATAAAATCATCCTTTCAACTGTTCAATAATAAAAGTTGTTTTAGTTCCTTTCTTTAATCTTTCTATTTGAAGGCCTCTTCCATAAATATATTTTAGCCTATTGTTAACATTAGAAATTCCTATTTTACTCTCCTTCATACTGCCTTCATACACTTTATCAATAACCTCTTGTGAAATTCCTATTCCATCATCCTCTATACTAACCTTAACTTTCTCATTATCTACCTTCTTTATCTCAATCTTTATTGTTCCTTTTTTATCATTTTTTAAAATTCCATGTTTTACAGAATTCTCAACTATAGGTTGAATAATCAAACTAGGTATCTTTATATCTATGTTATCATCAATATCGTAAATAACATTTAATTTTTCTCCAAATCTTGCCTTTTCTACTTCTATATAGGCTTTTACTTGTTCCATTTCTTTGTAAATATCCACAGGAGTATCTCCTATTTCCAAATTATACCTCAAATATGTGGATAAGTTAATAATTAATTCTCTAGCTTTATTTGGATTTATTCTAACAAAAGAAGTTATTGTATTTAATGCATTAAATAGAAAGTGAGGATTGATTTGAGCTTGAAGAGCTTTTATTTCAGCTTTGTTAGCCATTTCTTTTAACTTACCAAGCTTACTTATTTCTAATTGTGTTGATATTATTTGTGAAAGTCCTACAGCTAAATTCCTATTTCTAAAGGATGTAGCACCTTCTTTTCCATAATATATTTTTAACGAACCTATTATTTCTTCTCCATCCTTTAGCGGAGCAATAATACCTGATTTTAATGGACAATTCTCATAAGGACAATTAATTAATTCTGCACTATTCAATTCTAAAATTTCACCGCTTTTAATAACTTTTTCTGTAGCACCAGTTAATATTTTAGCTCCCTTAACATGATGATCTGATCCCAACCCTACATGAGCAAGTACGTGTTCCCTATCTGTAATAGATACTGAATCAGCATTTATAGAATCTTTTATAATTTCACATATTTTTTCAAAAGAATCACTATTTATTTCTCTAAAATAAGGTAAAGTCTTATTTGCTATTTCTAAAGCTATCTGCGCCTGCTTTGCTGCTATTTGTTCTTTCTCTTTAAATATATTTTGTATTAATAATATTAATACAGATATACCTACTGCATTTGTGAACCCCATAGGTATATATATATTCTTAACTATTGCAATTGCTGTTGGAAATGGTTTAGAAATAATAAGAATTAATAACATTTCTAAACTTTCCATAAAAATTCCACCTATAAGTCCATATATCCAATTATTTTTACTGTCACATTTTTCATACAATATACCTGATACAATTCCTGCAGTGATTGTTGTAATAACACATGGAACAGTAGTTATTCCTCCAACTCCTATTAAGAATCTATGCACACCAGCTATAATTCCTGCCACTGTACCTACAAAAGGACCACAAAGTATCCCCCCTGCAATAACACCAATCATTCTTGTATTAGCTATTGCTCCATTAATATCTGTACCTATATATGTGCCTAATATTCCAAAACATCCAAAAATAATAGATAAAGCAATCAAATCATTCTTCCTAAATTTATCTTTTTGAATAATTTTTTTAAAGCTATTAGATTGGGAAATAATAAATGCAACAAATAAAATATACCCTACATTATTGGTAAGATTTTTTAATATTTCTATCAAATTTTCCACCCCTTCTCTTTTCTCGGGCATCTGTCTTTAGTGCATAATTTATTGCAATATTTCTGCTAAACTTGCAATTTTTTCTTCAATTTGAATTTTACTTACTGACACCTAGTACTTATAAGCTGGTATCTGGTCCCTAATTATTGGGACCCCATACCTAACTACTGCTATCTAGTTATTAGTACGAAACTAGTGCAGGAAAAAACATAGATGCAATAGTAATTAATACAGCTGATATCAATCCTCCTATGGCAGCACATAAAACTGATTTTTTAAAATCCAATTTTAAAAATGCTGCAACTGCACTTCCTGTCCATACTCCTGTTGTAGGAAGCGGAATTGCTATAAAAGTAATTAAACCTATTTCCTTATACTTTTCCATTTTAGCTGAATTCTTGTTTATTTTCTTTTCTATAAACTGATTTATACCGCTAAAAAACTTGTACTTTTTCATCCATGCAAAAATTTTATTAAATAATAAAAGTATAAAGGGTACTGGAAGCATACTTCCTAAAAAGCTAATCAAAAACACCTTAGAGGGAGTTAGTTCATATCCAATAATGCCCAAAGGGATTGCCCCTCTTTGTTCTACTATAGGAACTGCTGAAAGTAAAAAAACTTTAAGTAAATTACTCATATATTTTCTCCTTTTTTTCATTAGCTCAGTAATATTGTATATACTCTTTTTTATATTATCATTTATCTTAGAAATAGTTAAGCCTTTTATTTTAATACTAAAATTTTCTTGTAAACATTCATTTTTGATTAGAAGTCTTACATCAAATGTTTTTATAATGACTGATATAATCCCCCTTAAGAGTCTTCGTCTAATAAACACTTGTGTTTCATATGAATATTTTTTTGCATTTTTAAATCAAATTTCGCAATTTTCTTTCAAAAGTAGTGACAAATTTAAAATTTAATTTATAATGAAAATAAGAGATGAAATTTAGTATAATAAACATTTTCAATTTCCTAGGTAATTAATGCATATACATACACATTCTTCATTTCACAATAGAAAATCAAAGGAGGAAAATTTATGAGTAATTTTAGTGTTTTTGATATAGTAGGTCCTATAATGATAGGTCCATCTAGTTCCCATACTGCTGGCGCTGCAAGACTTGCTAAGGTAGCTACCATTATTGCTGGTAATCATATCAAAAAAGTAGATTTTTTATTACATGGATCATTTGCACAAACTTATAAAGGACATGGTACTGACAAAGCTCTAGTTGCTGGTATTCTTGGAATGGATCCTTGGAATGAAAATTTAAGAAATTCCTTTACTATAGCTCAAGAAAAAGGAATCGAATTTAAATTTACTGAAACAGATTTAGGAGATGTTCATCCTAATACAGTTAAATTTGTTATTACGAAACAGAATGGAAACGTATCCAGTGTAATAGGCTCTTCTATAGGAGGAGGAAATATAGTAATATTTGATGTTGACGGACAATCAGTAGAATTCAGAGGTGATTATCCTACTCTAATAACAAATCATAAGGATACCCCAGGTGTTGTATCAAAAATAACATCACTACTTTATTGTGAAGGAATAAACATTGGTTCTATGAAAGTTTATAGAACTAGTAAGGGGTCAACAGCAGCTATGGGTCTTGAAACAGATAATATAATCCCTGATGATGTTATTGAAAAAATAAAAGCAATACCTGAAATTTATAGTATTAAAGTTATAAATCCAATCATGGAAGGAGATTTCTAAATATGTTTGCAAACAGTGGATTAGAGCTTCTTAAAGCTTGCAAAGAACAAAATTGTACTATTTGGGAATACACTCTTAAATCAGAGGTTGAGGAAAGCGGTTTAAACCAAGAACAAATATTTGAAAAAATGAGAAAAACTCTTCACGTTATGCAGCATTCTGCAAACTATGCCCTTGAAAATGAAGTTAAATCTGTAAGTGGGTTAATAGGTGGAGATGCTATTAAACTAAAAAAATATGCTGAAAGCAATAATACTTTAACTGGTGGATTTATGGTTAAAGCTATGGCAAGAGCTATTTCTTGTTCAGAAGTTAATGCAGCAATGGGTAAAATAGTTGCCTGTCCAACTGCAGGTTCCTGTGGCATTATGCCAGCTGCAATTATATCTGCTGGTGAAAAATTAAATAAATCAGAAAATGAACTAGTAAAAGCGTTATTTACTGCTTCTGGCGTAGGAATGATTATAGCTAAGAATGCTACTGTATCTGGTGCAGAAGGTGGTTGCCAGGCTGAATGTGGTTCTGCATCAGCTATGGCTTCAGCAGCAATAGTAGAAATGATGGGTGGAACTGTAGAACAAGCTCTAAATGCATCCGCAATAGTTATTAAAAATATACTAGGATTAGTTTGTGATCCAGTAGCTGGACTGGTTGAGATTCCATGCGCTAAAAGAAATGCTTCTGGGACTGTAAGTGCACTTACAACTGCTGATATGGTTATGAGCGGAGTTACTAGTAAGATTCCTTTTGATGAAACAGTATGGGCTATGTACAGAGTTGGTAAACAACTTCCTTGCGAACTTCGTGAAACGGCTTTAGGAGGATTGGCTATTACTCCAACAGGTCTTGAATTAAAGAAAAAAGTTTTAGGAGAAGACTAATAAAAATAGTGCTATAGAATTACTATAGCACTATTTTTATATTATATCCAAATTGTAGACAGTAAGTAGAACTATCATTTTTAAACACATTTCCTACATATACATAGTTGATATCAATTTCATTATTCATATCTTATATAAAGTCATACTTAAATATGTTAATATTCTTTGCTTATATCATATAGTACTAATATAATTCACAAAATTATAGGATTTTTTGTAATATTTTCTTAGTACTTAAAGGAATATAAGGGAAAATGTAGAATTATATATTTTATAGTAAAAAACTCAAAAGATAAGTAAGCAAGGAGAGGTCTAAACATATGAGTATAAAATCGAAACTAATAATTAGTTATTTGTCCTTAATAATATTTTCCGTGAGTATTTTAGGATTTCTAATCGGGAACAAATCACAAAAAGCTGTTTTTGATGAAGTAACTGAAAAAAGTGAACATACAACACAATTAATTAATAGTATGGTTAGTGTTAGAAATGATTTGCTTTCAGAAAAAGTATGGAGTGATCTACATTTAGCAGAAAAACTATTAAATGGTTCAGGTCAATTAAGAATTGATAATACACAACAAATTCAAGTTGGAAATTATAAATTACCTTCCTTATACGCCGGAAACACTAACTTAACTTTAGATACTACTCTTGTTGATGATATAAAAGAATCAATAGGTGCAATTGCTTCGGTATTTTTATTAAAAGATGAAAAGTTAATAAGGGTTACTACTAATGTTACTAAAAATGGTAAAAGAGCTATGGGTACCTATATCTCTAACAATTCTCCAATCTATAAAAAAATAATCAATAATAAGCATTATCGTGGAAGAGCTTTAGTTATAGACAATTGGTTTATAACAGGATATAGACCTCTATTAGATGAGAATGGAAAAGTTATAGGTGCACTAGCATTAGGATATACTCAACTAAATAATTTTTTAGAAAAAACATTAAGCGATATTAAAATTGGAGAAACAGGCTATATATATATAATGAATTCCAAAGGTGATCTTCTTCTTCATCCAAATATTAAAGGACAAAGTATAAAAAATTTTGATTTTTCTAAAGAAATAATAAAAAATAAAAATGGTAAAATTGAATATAAATTTAACGGTGTCTACAAATTAGCAGCTTATAGATACTTTGAACCTTATGATTGGTATATTGTTACAACCGCTAATTATGATGATTTAAAATCCTCTTCTAAAACGATCTTATATACAATATTACTAGCCGGCTTTATTATTTTGTTAATAAGTACACTTATAGCTTTATTATCAGCAAATACCCTAGTTAAGCCTATTAATAAATTAAAAAATTATATGGAGATAGCTGGTACAGGAGACTTAACAGTTCAATCTGATATAAATAGCAAAGATGAAATAGGCATACTCTCAAATAGTTTCAATAATATGATGAAAGAAAATAAAAGATTATTAGAAGAAACAAGAAAATGTGATCAATTAAAAACTGAATTTTTTGCTAATATATCTCATGAATTAAAAACTCCATTAAATATAATATTTTCCACAGCTCAGTTATTTGATTTTTATATAAATAATGAAAAAATTAATACTACAAAATTAAATAAATATACAGGTATCCTAAAACAAAATTGTTATAGACTTCTAAGATTAGTTAATAATTTAATTGATGTCACTAAAATTGATTCTGGATTTATGGAATTAGATTTAAAAAACCAAAATATTATAGAAGTTGTTGAAAACATAACCTTATCAACTGCTGAATATATAAAAAACAAATCTAGAACAATTATATTTGATACTGATACAGAAGAAAAAATTATAGCTGTAGACCCTGAAAAAATGGAAAGGATTATACTAAATCTTATTTCTAATGCAACTAAATTCACAAAACCAGGAGATGAAATAAAAGTCACTATTAATGACAATAATGATTATGTGCATATTACTATAAAAGATACAGGACTAGGCATACCAGAAAATGAACTTGAAAAGATTTTTGAAAGATTTAAGCAAGTAGACCCTTTATTAAGTAGGAATCATGAAGGAAGTGGAATAGGTTTATCTCTTGTTAAATCTTTAGTAGAAATGCATAAGGGTACTATTACTGTTAAAAGTGAATATGGTAAAGGAACTGAATTTATCATTGAATTACCAGTTAAACTTATTCCTGAAGAAAATAATACTGAAACCTTAAAACATTTTACCCCAAAAACTAATGTAGAAAAAATACAAATTGAGTTCTCAGATATATACTCTTAATAACAATGTTAGGATACACTATTATAACAGCCTAAAGCTAAATAAAATTCTCTTTCTTTAGGCTGTTTATTATTCTAATTTTATTTTTGTTTGCTATTTCAAAAATTTACACATTTATCTCAAATTTTCAATATTTGCATATATTCCTTCAAAAACTGCAACATATTATTATATATTACGTTTAATTTTCTTATTTTTTTCAATATAAAACATAACCATAATAAATTGGATGATTTAGCTTTAAATGTGTATTATAGGATATATCTTTCAAATTTACTCTTGTATAATTTTATATATTGTATTAAAATAAATATTGCAGGATTTATTTCATTCCATCAATAAATCTCATAATCATAACTAAGCTTTATTTGTTTAATCCATAACCTTTCAATACTTTGTACTAAAGTTTCTGTTCTTTTTATTTTGCATTGAAATTTAAGTACTTTCATTTTTTATTAAAATTTCTGCATTTTTCAAATGCTTTTGTATACATTCCTGTATACATTTTTTTAAATTCTTCTTAAGGTATACAAATCTTTAATATGTAATATATTAAACTCGATAAAAATTACATTTCAACATACAAGGAGGCCGATACATGAATAACATTAATAAAAGAGAAATCTCATTAAAAAGAGCTGGAGAATTAAAATCTAGGATTGACGATTATCTTCAAATCAAAGATACACTAAAAAAAGGAACTAGTGATGAACAAAAAAATAAGATTGCTGCAAAAAAAGCAAAGATATTATCTTTCTTTAATGCAACAGAAGAAGACTGGAAAGATTGGAAATGGCAATTAAAGAATAGAATAAGTGATATAAATACATTAGCTCAACTAATTGACCTTGACGATAATGAACTAGAAAACATAAAAAAAGTAGGCGAAAACTATAGATGGGCTATTTCACCTTATTATCTTTCTTTAATAGATGAAGATAAATTTAACGCTGTAAAACTTCAATCACTACCAACTGGTTTAGAACTTGTTGGCGAGGGTGATACAGATCCTATGGGAGAAGAATTCACTAATCCAGCTGGTTCAATTACAAGAAGATATCCAGATAGACTTATAATAAATGTGACAAACGAATGTGCTATGTACTGTAGACATTGTCAAAGAAGAAGAAATATCAGTACTACAGATTCTCACAAAAGTAAAGAAACAATACAAGAATCTATAGACTATATAAGAAATAATCCTGAAATTAGAGATGTATTAATTACAGGTGGAGATTCACTAGCTTTATCAGATAATATGCTTGATTGGTTGCTTTCTGAATTACGTTCAATTCCTACAGTTGAAATAATAAGATTAGGAAGTAGAACTTTAGTTACAATGCCTCAAAGAATTACTGATAATTTAGTTAATATCTTCAAAAAGTATCATCCACTTTATATAAATACACACTTTAATCATCCACTAGAAATAACAGAAGAATCAAAAGCTGCTTGTGAAAAACTTGCAAATGCAGGTATTCCTTTAGGAAACCAATGTGTTCTATTAAATGGTATAAACAATGATAAATATGTCATGAGACTATTAAATCAAGAATTATTAAAATGTAGAGTTAGACCTTATTACATTTTCCATGCTAAACATGTAATCGGTACAACACACTTCAATACATCAATAGATGATGGAATAGAAATTATGGAGTATTTAAGAGGCTATACTTCTGGTCTAGCTATACCAACTTATATAGTTAACGCACCAAAGGGTAAAGGTAAAACTCCTATCTTGCCTCAATATTTAATATCTAGAGGAAAAGATTCAGTAAAAATCAGAACTTGGGAAGGTGAAGTAATAGATTATCCAAATCATCCTTCTGTTGATATAAAAGCTATGTTATCTAATAACGAAAAATAAGTTTTATAACTTTAATATATAAGACCCTATATTATAAAAGAAACAACTTCTTTCATAATATAGGGTTTTATATTTTTATTGTTACTAAAAAATATTTATTTTATATACTATATTTATACCTTTTTAATCCCACTAATTTAGCAGAGTTTACTGCCTTTTTATATTCCTCCCTTGATATTCTCCTACTTAATTCTTCAAAATTGTACGATTTATGAGCAGGATAATACTGTTCCATAATATTTACATATATATCTTTAGATATTTCTTCAGCTATAAATCTCATTATTTCTTCTGTACCTGCTAAATTCTGTGGCATTATCAAATGTCTAATAAGAAGTCCCTTATAAGCTATATTTTTATCATCTGTTTTTAAATCTCCAACTTGTCTGTACATTTCTTTTATTGCAGCTTTTGCTATTTTATAATAATTTTTTACGCCTAAATATTTCTCAGCAATATTATCATCTGAGAATTTCATATCAGGCATATAAATATCCACAATACCCTCTAAAAGCTTAAGTGTATCCGTTAGATCATATCCATTTGAATTATATACTATAGGTATGTTCAATCCGTTTTTTGCAGCTATAAAAATGGCCTCCACAATTTGCGGTACTATATGACCTGGAGAAACAAGATTAATATTATGACATCTTCTCCTCTGCAAATAAAGCATCATTTCAGCCAGTTCATTTGTATTTACTTCTTCACCTTCTCCACAATAACTTATTTCATAGTTTTGACAAAATACACATCCTAAATTACAATGTGAAAAAAATATTGTACCTGATCCATATCTACCCACTAATTCTTCTTCTTCACCTAAATGTGCTTGAGCTCCAGATACAATAACATTATCTAATGTTTTGCAATAACCTTTTTCTCCTTTTAGTCTATTTACACCACATTGATGAGGACAAAGAACACAATTTACAAGCATTTCCTTTAAAGTTTTTACTCTATTTTCTAGCTCACCACTTGATAATAAATCTAAATATCCTGGCTTAAGCATAATTCTCATCCTTTACTATTAAAATATTTATTAAACAATAACATATGATTTATATTTCCCTTTATAAAAAATAATATAATGCACATCTTATTATTGATTTCTTAATACTATTACTGCTATGTCTGAAGTATTAAAAGAAGAAATATTATAGTTTAAAAGCTCCTTACTTATATTTTTTTTAGTAAGGAGCTTATTTTTCAACCATATAAATTTATAAATGGAACTTTAAAAATATATATCCGAAAATTCTATAGATATCTTTTCAACCTTATTTGCCTGAATATTCTTTGAAGAAATATTACTGGTACTATCCTTAACTAGTTTTACAGGAAGTTTTATAATAAATTTGCTTCCCTTTTCATACTCACTTTCAACATCTATATCCCCTTCATGCATTTCAATTAATGACTTTACAAGCGATAATCCTATTCCGCTTCCTTCATTCTCCCTAGTTAGAGATTTATTTACCTGCCTAAATCTTTCGAATATAACCTTTTTATCTTCTTCTTTAATACCTATTCCTGAATCTTGTACAGTAATTATAACTGTATCTTTTGCATTTTGTATATCAACAGATATTTTATCCCCTTCTTTTGTAAATTTTATAGCATTTGATAAAAGATTTAACAGTATACGCTCAATTTTATCTGGATCACATGCTATTGTTTTTTTATGTATATCTGAATCAAATTGGAGATTTAAAGACTTAAGTTTTGCAAAATCTGATACTGATAAAGTTATGTCCTTTACTATTTTTACAATATCACAATTTGTAAGATTTAATTCTAAAAAACCTGAATCTATCTTCGTAACATCAATTAAATTATTAACTAACCTTATTAATCTATAACAATTTTGCTTCATACTTTTATTTAGTTTTGAAAATTTTTCATAAAACCCTAAATACGATATATTATTAAGGTACATGTCCATTAACTGTATAGATCCTAATACTACATTTAATGGAGTTCTAAACTCATGAGATATATTAGCAAAAAATTCTGTTCTTAACTTTTCATATTCTACAGCCTCTTTTAACAGCTTCTGATTTACTTCAGCTTTTTTTCTCATTTCTATCATTTTATTTCTCTCAGTTATATCCCTTGCACAACATAATATTTTTACTACTCTACCATTTTTAATTATTGGTGTACAATTTATTTCAACATCGAAGGAGTTTCCATAAACATCTTTTCCTCTAAGATTTACCCCTGTAAATTCTTCACCTTTTGATAATCTCAAGCAAGTTTGCTTACATATATCAATGCTATTGTCATCTATTAAGTGTTTAAACGTTACATTACTTATTTGTTCTTTCTTAATTCCAAATTTTCTTAGAAAAGCTGGGTTAGCATTAATGATACAATTATTGTTTATATCAACGAGATAAATAAAATCTGGACATATATTAAAGAAAGTACGATAACGTTCTTCACTATCTCTAAGTGCCTCTTCTGTATTTTTTCGATTGGTAACATCAATTCCAAAAGCCCAAGAATGCCATCCTGGAATAGGGAACTTCTTAGATATATTAAACCATGATATAGTTTTTCTGCTGCCATCTTTGCATATAATATCATACTCTAAATCTCTAAAATCACAATCTTTTTCCCTTATTTGTTTTAATATTTTTTCTTTATATGTTTCATCTGGATATAAGTTATCCCATATTTTAGGATTATCAATAATCTCACTCTTAGAATAACCTGTTACAAGCTCACATTCTTTGTTCCATACTGTAATATTATCATTTTCATCAATAGCATCCATCATTATAGGCATATTTTGAAGAACAGAACGTAAATGTTCCTCACTTTTTTTAAGATTTATTTCATATAGCTTACAACTAGTTATATCATTTAAAACAACAATTATATTCTTTAATTGAAATTTATCATTAAATATTTTTTTAAAATTTATTTTAAAATATGAAGCTTTTCCATTTGATTTCAAGTACTTTTCTAAACATAGAGATTCTTTCGTGGTATCATTTTTAAAAAGTATTAAATCTTCTTCAAGCCAATTCTTTATATAACTATTAGTATTATCAGATTTCATAAGTAGACTACCTTCACACAAATTTATAACTTCATTGTTTATATTTATAATTTCTATATTATTATCAAAAACTACAATAGGTGTAGGTATATTATAAAAAAATAATTCCATATCAATGCTATCACTAAACATATAACCTGTTATCCCCCTAAATAAGAATCTTTATACAATTGAAATTTTAATGCATTATAGGTATATTCTTCTAATATTTACTTTTTCCTTCAAAATCCAACAAAAAAAATATGAGGTATATGAAATTAATCATATACCTCATATTTTTTTAACTATAAAATTAAAATTTTGTTATACCATCCTTTGTAACAATACCTTTTATTAATGGTTTTGCTTTAATTTCTTCTTCTACAATATCATAAGCTTTTATAATCATTTCTTCAGATGTTTTTTGTTTTTTAGCGTCATTAGCATATATAGTTGCTATAGTTTCACCCTTCTTCACAAAATCTCCAATTTTTTTATGAAGAACTATTCCAACAGCTAAATCTATATCACTTTCCTTAGTTTCACGTCCTGCACCAAGTACAAGTGCTGCTATTCCTATGTCATCTGCTTTTATTCCCTTTACATATCCATCTTCAGCAGCTACAACTGGTTCTACAATACTTGGAATAGGGAATAAAGACGTATCATCAACATAAGTTGGATTTCCACCTTGAGCTTCAACAAGTTCTTTTAATTTTGCAATTCCTTTTCCTGATTTAATTATGTCTTCAAGTATTTCTCTTGCTTCTTCAGCATTTTTTGCTTTTTCTCCTAAAACAAGCATATGTGATCCAAGAGTTAAGCAAAGCTCAGTAAGGTCAGCAGGACCTTCTCCTCTTAAAGTATCGATAGCCTCTTTAACTTCTAAAGCATTACCTACAGCAAAACCTAATGGCTGGTCCATATCAGTTATTACACCAACTGTATTTCTTCCAACATGTGTTCCGATATCAACCATTTCTTGTGCAAGTTCAAAAGAACTATTTTCATCCTTCATAAAAGCACCACTGCCTGTTTTTACATCAAGTACAATAGCATCAGCTCCAGAAGCTATCTTCTTACTCATAATACTTCCAGCAATTAATGACATATTATCAACAGTTGCAGTAACATCACGAAGCGCATATAGCTTTTTATCAGCCGGAGCTAAATTAGCTGTTTGACCACCTATTGCTATTTTCTTTTCGTTTACGTTTTGCATAAACTTTTCAATTGGCATCTCTACTGAAAATCCATCAAAAGACTCTAATTTGTCAATAGTTCCACCAGTATGTCCAAGACCTCTACCAGACATTTTTGCAACAGGTACTCCTGCTGCTGCAACTATAGGTCCAAGAATTAAAGTTGTTGTGTCACCAACTCCACCTGTACTATGTTTATCAACCTTTATACCTTCTATAGCTGATAGATCAATAATTTCTCCACTATCTACCATAGCTTTTGTTAAATCAGCTGTTTCTCTTTTATTCATCTTTTGAAAGTAAATAGCCATCATAAGAGCTGATACTTGATAATCTGGAATTTCGCCCTTAGTATATCCTTCTACAAAAAAATTAATTTCTTGTGTAGTGAGTTCTTCACCATTTCTCTTTTTCATGATAATATCATACATTCTCATACTATTCACCTCATACTCTCTTTATCTTTTTAAATTAATATCCAGCATTTTCAGCTTTAGTTCCTTCAACAATTGCTATTGAAGCACTAGCACCTATTCTATTAGCACCTGCTGCAATAACTGCTTCTGCATCTTCTTTAGTTCTTACTCCACCTGATGCTTTAACTCCCATTTCAGTTCCAACAGTTTCTCTCATTAATTTTAAGTCTTCAACAGTTGCTCCCCCTGTAGAAAATCCAGTTGAAGTCTTTACAAAATCAGCTCCAGCTTCTTTTGATAATTCACATGCTTTAACGATTTCATCTTTTGTTAAAAGACAATTTTCAAGGATAACTTTTACTAAAGCTTTTTCCTTTGCTGCTTCTACTACTGCTTTAATATCTTCCTTCACTACATCATATTTTTTATCTTTTAAAGCTCCAACATTTATTACCATATCTACTTCATTTGCGCCATTTTCGATAGCTTGTTTTGTTTCAAATGCCTTTACTTCTTTTGTTGTAGCACCTAGCGGGAAACCTACAACTACACAAGTTTTTACGTTAGTTCCTTCTAACTCTTTACTTACTAATGGAGCATAGTATGCGTTTACACATACTGAAGCAAATTCATATTTCTTAGCTTCTTCACAAATTTTTATAATTTGTTCCTCTGTTGCTTGTGGTTTTAATAATGTGTGGTCTATATATCCTTGTAGTTTCATTTTTATCCTCTCCTTTTATCTTATCTTTTATATATTTTATAATTTTAATACCTACAAATGATTGCTATTTTGCGAAACGGTATGAAACCGCTCACACATCATAGAAATTTATAAATGTGAATAATAAACATATTCACATTTATTTTTTTATATACATTTCTGATCCTTTTAAAACAAGCTCAGGTAAAAGGGTAATCCTTTTCACTTCTCTGCTATTTTTATTTCTTATAATATCTATAAGCATATTCATACCTACTCTACCCATTTCTACAGTAGGTCCATTAACAAAACTAATATCTAGACCTAATATATTTAATACATCTAATTTATCAAATCCTATAATAGCTATATCTTCTGGAATATTCATTTTTTCTTCATAAAATGCTTTTACACATCCTAGACTCATCATATTACTACTTACAAAAATAGCGGTAGGTCTATCTTCCATTTTTATTATTTCTTTTGTAATCCCATATGCACTTTCATAATTGTAATCACCATAAAAAATATATCTATCTTCTATAGGTATATTATTTGCGGATAGCGCCTTTTTATATCCTATTAGTCTATCCTTTGCTGGTCTAGATTTCATATCTCCAGTAATAATTGCTATTTTTCTATGCCCTTCTTTTATTAAAGCTTCTGTTCCATCATAAGCTCCTTTTATGTGATCAACAAAAACCCCATTAAAATTAGAATACTCAACATGTCCATCTACTAAAACAATTGGAATTCCTAAATTCTCAAGAGTAGATAAATACTCACTGTTAAATTTATGTTCAGCTGCCGTTGGTGTTATGATGATTCCCTCAATCCTTTGCTGTCTAAGAAGTTTAAGTGCTTTTATTTCTTTATTTATATTTTCTTCAGTATCACAAAGAATTATATTCAAATTATGCTCATCTGCTATTTGACTAATACCTTTTATTATTTCTCCAAAAAAAGGATTACTTATCTCTGGAACAACAACTCCTATTGTATTTGTTTTACTTGTAGATAAACTTCTCGCTATTGCACTAGGAGTATAATTTAACTCTTTTATTGCTTTTAAAACCTTTTGTTTTGTTTCTTCTTTTACATATCCTGAATCATTTAAGACTCTTGATACTGTAGCACGAGATACTCCTGATTTCTGAGCAATGTCATATATAGTAACTGACATCTTATTCCCCCCAATTTTTTTTAAGGAACTGCTCTCACAATCCTTATACATTATTATATCACATATGTATCTAATAATGTATAAGAATAGTAATTATGATAAATAATATCACAAATTACTTCAATAAAAATTTAAATATTTATGTTTATTGTGATATATTTTAGTAATTTAAAATATGTGACCGCTCTCATATATTTAACATACCATATTGTTATAGAATTTTCAATATATTTTTAACAATTCAATAACTTTTATTTATATAACTTCCTATATAGTAAAAATAAGTAATAATAGTTTCAAGAATCCTTTTATTTTCTGCACTCCTGAAACTATCATCACTTATAAAACTAATTTTTATCTTTTCTCAATTTCCGCTACACTCTTTACAAGTTCTTTAACTACATATTCTGCATCCTCTAATGTAAGAGTTGAGTATATTGGTAATGAAATTTCATTTACATATTGTTTATAAGCATTAGGATAATCCTTTATATTATATCCAAGATTTTTATATAAAGTAAACATTGGTAATGGCATATAGTGAACATTTGTCGCTATCCCTTTATTAGCAAGATTCTGTATTAACTTATCTCTCATTTCTTCACTAAATCTTTTAATTCTAAGCGGATAAAGGTGGTATGACGTTTCTTTGTTCTCATCACTTTTAAAAGGAAGTATTGCCCATTCTTTATCACAAAGTGCTTTATTATATGTATCAAATATAGCTTTTCTATTTTTCAGCATTACATCATAGCGACTAAGTTGACTTAATCCAATAGCTGCATTAATATCTGTCATATTGCATTTAAACCCATCTGTTACAATATCATATTTCCATGCTCCTGCCTTCATCTTAGATAATGCATCCTTAGACTGTCCATGAAGTGAAGTAATTTTTAATTCTTTTTTCAAATCATCTCTGCCAAAATAATTATTGAAAGTAACAGCTCCTCCTTCTGAAGTTGTTAAATTTTTTACTGCATGAAAAGAGAAAACATGAAAATCTGCTTGTCCTCCAACTCTTTCACCTTTATATTTCGCTCCAAAAGAATGAGCTGAATCTGATATAAATATAATATCTTCACGATTTTTAGCTTTTAGAACTTCTCTTATAGAATCATAATCCACAGGTACACCTGCAAAATCAACAGTTATAATTGCCTTTGTTTTAGGTGTAATAGCATCAAAAAGGTTTTGTTCATCTAGGAAAAAGCTTTCCTCTTTTACATCTACAAATTTAGGCATAATTCCTCTATGAAGAATTACATTAGCTGTAGCTGTATATGTATATGGAGTAGTAATTACCTCATCTCCTTCTTTAATATTGAAAGCCTTCAAAATTAATTCCAATCCAGCAGTATTACTAGAAAGTGTTACTGCTTCATTTGTACAGCAATACTCAGAAATTTTTTCTTCAAATTCAACAGTCCTAGGTCCAGTTGTAATCCATCCAGATTCTAAAACATCCATTACTGCTTTTTTTTCATGTTCTGTTATATCTGGAGGTGAAAAAGGTATATTTTTTATCTTCATGATACTCATCCTTTCTTTTAAGTTATAAATTTTATATTATTTTTTAGCTTCAAAAAATCCTGTATCCTTTGTTATATAAATACCATCTTCCTTATAAATTTTATCTTGTAAAAACTTTTCAAACTGCTTTAGTTTTTTATTATTAAAACTTTCTTTTACATTACCAGGCATTGAAAAAATATAATCTATCAATGGTTCTGGTTCTGTAACAATTAAACTATCTTCATATTTTTTTAACTTAACATTTTTGAACCACTTATCAATCTGTTTAAAGCCATTTTCCAATTGAAAGCTAGAAGTAATATCCCAACTTTTTGAAGTCATTGCTTGTGATTTAAATTTAAATATAAGTTCTCTCATTTCAGCCATATGATTTTTTCCTACTGTAGACGTGTAAAAACATCCCCCCATTTTCAAAACCCTAGCTATCTCTGCAAAAGCTTTTTCTCTATTTTCAACATGATATAACATGTGATTAGCTATTACTACATCAAAACTACAGTCATCAAAAGGAATATCTTGAGCATCAACTATTTTAAATTTAAAGTTAGTTGCATTATTACCTAAATTTCTTTTAGCATCCTCCAACATTCCTTTTGAAAAATCAGTAAGTGTAATATCCCATCCTTTTGGAATTCTATTTAAGTTTTTTTCCCATAAACTAGCATCTCCACAACCCACTTCAAGAATTTTAGCATTTTTAGGAATATTCAATTGTTCAAAAAACCATTTCATCCAACCATATTTATTCACACTATATAATTCATGAATGTTTATCCTTGATCTAAGATTAGAAGCATTCTTATATTGATCTAATAATTTTTTGTCTGTATTCAATACATTCATTATATTTACAAATTTATCCCAATTCATTACCTCTTTATAATTCAACATGTCTAATGTTTCATCTATGGCTTTAATAACCATATGTGTATGATGTATTTTTTCTTCCATTATCTTTTTTTGTATTTCTAAGGATTTTCTAAAATCTTTATCATTAACATCATGCTTTACTACATTTTTAATATCATTCAAAGAAAATCCAATAAATTTTAAGGTTAAAATTTTCTGAAGTTTGGCAAAATCTTGTTTATTATACATTCTATGTCCTGTATCACTGTAAGAACAAGGTTTGAGTAAGCCTATATTATCATAATACCTTAAAGTTCTTAATGTAATGCCTGCTTTTGAAGCAAACTCACCGATATTTATAAGGTGGTCATCATTATTCACTCTTATCACCTCTTTATGAAACATTATAATACATTACGTAACGTAAGTTGCAATATTTAACTATTAATTATTATATATTTTTTAAATCTTGTGAATAAATATAACTATAAAAATAAACATCTACTTTCCAGCAGATGCTTATTTTCTATTTTATCATTTATTGTAGTTAAGCACTTATCTCTCTTTGTTCTTTTTTATATTTATGATATGCAAAAGTCGCTCGTATTGATTCTATATACACTATAGTAAAAATAATCATTAATACACTGAACTTTACTCCATGTGATGCCATCATCATTATTTGCTCAAGCCAATAAATTGTTAATCCTAAAACAGCTGCTATTCTTGACATTTTATATATTCCCAATGCAATTATAAGAAAAACCGCTACATCACCAAAAGCCCAATAGTCCATATCATAGATTTTAGAAACATTCATACTTATTATAATTGTTACAGCTGTAATAATTGCTATAATAATAGATACTGCAGCTCCTTCTCTAGCTGTTTTTTTTGCAGTTTCCATATCAGTAATTTTCTTAAACATATTCCTTTTCCTTTCTTCAATTTATTTTTTTCCATTTTTAACTATACAATTGTATATTATATCAAATTTACCATAAAATTGTCGATACATGTTTAGAAAATAAATAAATACGAATTCAAAGAAATTTAAATACAAAAGCATGCAATATATAAATCTATATATGCATGCCCAAACTTTATTTATTCTCTTGTGGTTCAAATAATTTATATCTAAATTCGAAAGGTTCTTTTTGTAGTAAAATTACATTTTGAAATTCTACAAGTCCTTTACCCTCTTTAAATATTTTTATTTCTTTATAAGTATTTTCTGGATAGGATTCTATACCTTTAACTACTGTTTCTGTTTTTACTATATTTTTATTTTTATCATCGGTAGATACTTCAACAATTTTTGTTTCTGCAGTATATTCTTTTCCATCTATACTAACTTTTTGGCTCCATGTTTTTCCTTTTTCAATAGGCAGCTTTAAAACCACTTGTTCTCGTATAATAGATTGTGAATGTCTTCTTTTTACATTCTTTTGAATTTCTTTAACAGAATCTTTATCTACTACATACTGAGTTTCAAGTAATAAATCTTCTTTTGAAGGTCCTTCTCCCTCACTTACATCTTGAATTTCACCTTTAAAGTCTAATGTTAATGATTCTTGATTATCTGTAACTTTATTCAAAGTTATCGTGTGACCATATTCAGCTGTTCCAGAATATTTTAAAACAGTTCCTTCTAGTGCTGGAAAATATTTTGCTAGTTCCTCACTATAAACTTTAGCTGTCTTAGCTGCATCCTTATTTTTTGCTACTTCAGCTTTCCCTTTTGCTCCACATCCTACTATTACAGCTGTTAAAACTGAAACACATGCAAAACAAGATATTTTTTTGATAATTGATTTCATATTTGATTTCCTCCTCAATTTATATTTGATAGTTCGAATTTATCTGCTACAAATCATCTCCCTATATTTATATTGTAATTTAAATACCCTAATCAAATCTTTACAAATAGGTTAAGGTTATTGTAAAACAATTTAAAAATAACTGTAACATTTTTATATTGATTTCATAACATAATAAGTGGTTATATCTATAAGGAGGTTATATAATGTTCAATGCTATGTATCCATTTATGCCATTTCGTCAAATGCCTACGTCGCAGATGCCAATGGACACAAATACTTATTTTAAAAATTTATTTAATAGATTAGTAGGTAAAAGAGTAGATATCTTGCTAAATGGCCGTGAGGGAATTTTTAAAAATTTATTAATTTTAAAAGTAGATAATGGTGTTGTAATTACTGAAGCTGAAAATGAAATCTGCTTAATTCCCTTTAGATTCATTGCAACAGTATTCTTACCAAAAGATTTAGCAAAAGAACTTTATCAATTTTAATACTCAATAGGAATAAGTATATTTACTTTTGTTCCTTCTCCTTCTACACTATCTATACTTAATTCTCCACCATGCAGATGTATAATCTCTTTACAAATTGATAAACCAATACCACTACCTGATTTTTTTGATTTACCTTTATAAAATTTATGTGTTACTTTGTGGATGTCTTTCTTTGGTATTCCTATGCCATTATCCTCTATTTGTATTAAAACATTTTCTTGGCGAAGGTAAGTATTAATGCTTATCTTCCCATCCTCCTCTGAAAATTTTATGGCATTATCTATAATATTAATTAGAACCTGTTTAAGTCTATTTACATCACCTGCTGCATAACAAGGCTTTTTTTCAATATTTAAACTAACTTCAATGCCTACTTTTTCAAATCTTTTTTTAAAATAATTATATACTTCCATTGTTAATTGATTTATATCAACCTTCTCTAAATTTAAACTGATTTTACCAGCTTCAAATTTAGAAAAATCAAGAAGTTCTTCTACTAATCCAGTTAATCTTTTAGTTTCACTAGATATTATTTTCAAACCTTCCTTTGCCTCTTCTAAATTTTCAACCTCACCTGTAAGTATAATTTCACTCCACCCCTGTATTGCAGTTAGAGGTGTTCTTAATTCATGTGATATTGATGAAATAAATTCATTTTTAATTAAATTACTTTTCTGTATTTCCTCTGACATATAATTTAATGTATCTGATAGCTTGCCTATTTCATCATTATTTATTTTTACAGCTCTCTTTGTAAAATCACCTGCGGCCATTATTTCTGCAACTTTTGTTACTTCTTCAATAGGATACACTATTCCCTTAGCTAAAAATGAACTTAATAAAAATGTTATAATTACTACAAACACGCCTATAAAAATTGAAGCAAAAAAAATCTTTAACAGCATAGTTTCTATTTTTTCAACAGAAACAGTATATCTCAAAGCTCCTGAAATCTCCCCCAAATGATAAAGTGGAGTAGATACAGCCATTATACTTTCCTTAGTTTCATTATTTTTCTCTTTAATAATTTGCATTTCCTCATTTAGTGCTGCTTTAATATCAGCTGCATCAATTGGTTCATTAGACTTTAATCCATTTGAATCTGTAAGCATCCTTCTATTAGTATCATATACCTGCATATAAAAAACAGGGTCTCTTGAATCATTCTCTAATATATATCTTGCTTTTTCCTCTATTCTTTCATTTATAAGATATTTATTATAAAATCCACCTGAAACCTTTACTTTATTTAATAATTCTTGTTGTACACTTTGAAAATAATAATTTCTTACTACCAAAAGAAAAATAATCTCTAAAATAAGAACAATACTTATAATGATAATACCATTTTGTTTATATATACGGCTTTTTATTCCTTTCATTTATCAATACTCCACATATATCCGTGTCCCCAAACTGTTTTTAAATAAATAGGATTTGAAGCATCTTCTTCTATTTTTCGTCTTATTCTCCTTATGTTAACATCCACAGTTTTTATATCCCCAAAATAATTTTTACCCCAAACCCTATCTAATATTTCATCTCTACTAACAGTTTTATTAGCATTATTTATTAGCAGCTTTATAATTTCATATTCTGTTGGCGTAATCGAAATTTCCACATCTTCTTTCCTTAAAACTTTTTTATTCATATCTAAAGTAAAAGGACCATTCTTAATAAGATTAGTATCTGCTGTTTGTTTATTAATAGTTCTGTTAATGCGCCTTAATAACGCTTCAATTCTAGCTACCAACTCTTTAGGACTAAATGGCTTTACAAGATAATCATCAGCTCCACTTCCTAAACCAACTACTTTATCATCATCTTGTCCTTTCGCTGTAATCATGATAATGCCAATATTAGGATAACCTTCTCTAAGTCTTCTACAAACCTCAAATCCATCTATATCTGGAAGCATAACATCTAATAATGCAATGTCCACACTTCCATCCACTTTTTTTAAAGCCTCATTACCATTTTCCGCTTCTATAACATCATATTTTAAAGCTCTTAATTTTATTTTCATAAAACTTCTTATTGATTTTTCATCTTCTAAAATTAATATCTTATTGCTCATAGTTACTCTCCTAAATTAAACATATTATTTTATTTAACAAACTTATATACATCTTAATAATTTAATAATGAAAATTTTTCACTATTTAAGAGTAGAAAAAATTCCTTTTAGCCTATCTTCATTCATAAAATATTTTGATTCTTTTTGTAAATCAGATATTCCCCCTACTATTACACTCTTTTCATTTTCTTCTAAAACTACATATCTTTTATCTTGTAATAAATATTTATTTTCTTCCCACTCTTCTTTACTAAAGCTTTGAATAGAAAAAATAAATTCATGTAAATTCCTATTGCTATCTAAAGTATAAAACTCCACCTTATTTTCAAAGCCTTTTTCATCAAATTTTTTAATAATAGTAAACTCTTCTCCCCATTCCTTAGGAATTTGAACTTTATAACCTTTATCATGATTATAATATTCTTTTAATACTAAAGTAATATCATTTTTCCCATCCCATTTATACCACGTATTAATCAGAGGTATATTGTATTTTGAAGAATTTTTTACTTCAGTAATCTTTTCTAAAAGACCAAATTCTATAATTCCGTCATTATTTATATCTTTTGATTTAATCATATACTCATGTGATGTTTTAGGTATATCTATAGTCTCATTTCCTAATACTTCAACTAATTTATTATTTTTCATAATTAGTAAATCCGTATAAGAAGAAAATATATCCATATCAAAATCAATAAAGATTCCCTTTTTATCTAGTGATGCATTACCAACTGTCATAGTACTGTAATAACTCTTATTATTAATATTAAATTTATCAATCGAAATCATTTCTTCCTTGGAATATCTAAGAACTTCTATACTTGTAGCATCACTTTTAGGAAGTCTTTCTAATAAAACTAATTCATTTTGTCCATCATTATTCAAATCATCTATGCTAAGTTCTCTATATCTACTTTCATAGATTGAATGAAAATATCCATTATGCCAGGAATATAGACTTAAAATTTTATCTTGATTCTCTCCCATATTCCATCCTATAAGTAAATCTGGCTTTTTATCTCCTGTTAAATCCTTATATTCTACTAGATCCAATCCATCCACATTTTGTGAAATTCTATTTATCTCATGCCACTTATCTTTATTTTTTTTTAAAATAATCACACCATATTCATTTTTATCTGCAAAAGAATTTTTATCTCCTTTATATAATAAGAGCAACTCCTTCTCTTCATCTTCATCAAGATTAACTCTTCTAACGGATTCCTTATCATTTTGTCTTATAGCTAATGTTAATGTCTCTTTATCAGATAAAAATTGTGAAACTATATTATCTATTTCAATACCTTCTATTAAATTTTTAGGTTTATTTATTAGCTCACTTGGAGGTTTTGTTATTGAGCAACCTAATACTACGAAAATCATAAATATACATATAATAATTGTATTTATCTTTTTATACACTAGTTTTCCTCCTTCTTTACTTATTATTATAGCCACTACAGTACATTATTTATTTACAGACTGGTTAACATTTCACCATGATACAGCTATATAATCCATTTTTAACTAATATAAGCTGCCAGAAGAAACTACTAGCAGCTATTTTAATACATTATTTTATTGATTTTATATTTTTAAATCATTATTTCTTTTTCTCATATCTTTTTGTATTTTCTTTAATGCTTTTTTAGAACCTCTTTCAATATCTTTTTCTAATTTTCTTTTTCCATAAGAAATAAATAAACTATCTAAATCATATCCTTCTGGATATAATTCTTCTCTTTTCAAATATAAAATTACTCTTTTAATATTCACTTTTTCAAATTTATCATCAGTCAACACTTCAATATTATTGAACTCGTCCCTTTCTTTATATACAATGGCACATTCATTTGTTTCTAGAAGTTTAACTTTATCTCCTTTTCTAAACTCGTATTTTTCTGCTTCTTCATTTATATTTTTGGACACTTTATCATTTTTATTAATTTTACTTCTCTTAACAAGCTCAAAATTATATTCTTTTCTATCAATATATTTTTTAGCTCTTTCTAAAACAGAAGTTTTCAATCCCATCTTTTTAGAAATCCATAGAGCATTACTTTCTCCTGACCTTCCTATTATTAACTTATATAAAGGTTCTAATGTTTCAGCATTAAACTTCATACATGCATTTTCAAACTCTGGATGATTCTGTGAAAACTTCTTAATCTCTGCATAATGAGTTGTTGCAATACTTATACATCCCATATGATAAAGTTCTTCTAATATTGCAATGGCAAGACCTGCACCCTCATTTGGTTCAGTTCCAGTTCCTATTTCATCAAATAATATAAGTGTTGATTTATTAGAACCTCTCATTATCTCAGCAATATTTTTAATATGTGAAGAAAATGTACTAAGTGAGTTTTCTATACTTTGATTATCTCCTATATCAACAAATATATTTTGAAAAACTGAGAATTCTGTACCTTCTTGTGCCTCAATATGAAAACCAGATTGAACAGCTAATGTCAAAATTCCTATTGTTTTCAATACAATTGTTTTCCCCCCTGCATTAGGCCCTGTTATTATTAAACTTCTATAATCTTTCCCTACTTCAAACTCTAAAGGAACTACCTCACCTTTTAATAAAGGATGTTTTACATTTATTAATTTTATATATCCATTTGTATTAATTTTAGGTTCAATTCCTTTTATTTTATTGCTGTATTTGGCTTTAGCAAATACCATATCATATTCCGCCATTAACTCTAAATTAATATTAATTGCTTTTAAGTTTTCATAAATAATACCTGTTAAATAGGCAAGTATTTGATATTCTTCTGCCATTTCTTCTGCTTTTAAACTAACAAGTTCTATATTTAACTTTGAAACAGAACTAGGTTCTATAAACACAGTTGAACCTTTAGATGATGCATCAACTATTACTCCTTGAACTTGATTTTTATATGAAGCCTTAATAGGAACTACATATCTCTCATTTCTTTTGCTTATAAAAAACTCTTGAATATATTTTTTATTTTTAGATGATGTAATAAATTTATTTAATCTATCTTCGATTTTCACCTCTGTATTTTCTATATGTCTTCTTATTCTTTTAAGTTCTTTGGTTGCTGAAGAATCTATTCTATTACCTTTTATTGAATAATTAATTTCTTCTTCAATCTTCTGAAGCTCAGTAATTGAATTAGCATATTCACTTAAAATAGGAGCATAAAATTCTTGACTCATCATAAATTTCTTTATTTTTCTACATCCTCTTAATAAATCTGATATCATAACTAATTCTTCTGGATGCAAAATAACACCTTTACTTACTTTCTCTATCAAATCTTTTATATTGTATAGTCCTTGTAATGGAACATAATTTGAATTATTTAATATATTTTTAGCTTCACTTGTTTCCTTTAACCTTCTTGTTACTACATTTATATTACTAGATGGTTGTAATCTATCAATCAAATCTTTTCCCAATCCACTTGTGCAGAACCCTTTAACTATTTCTTTTAATTTATTATATTCTAATGTTTCAAATGTTTTTGTATTCAATGTTCTCTCTCCCTTTATAGAAAATTTTTATTTTCTATAAAGATACGTACTTCCACTAGGTAGACTTGAAGCACTATAATAAAAAAAGCTGTGGATACACCCACAACTTAGTAATCTTCATTTAAAATAGATAAACTTCTAGTATATATGCATACTCTATCTATCTTAAAGTATTTGATAAGTGGCTTTTAGTATCTTCATAGTCAAACCGAATAAATCCCATGATAAATAAAGGTATATCGAATACCTTTTTGAAAGAATTTATTCATTTATAAGTTTTGTCTATTTAAATACTACCCCGCTCATCAAGCACCTCTTCTTCATTTTATTTTTTAATCTACCCAAAATCAGTTTAAAACACTTCATATTTTATGTCAAGTATTTATGACAGTTGAAACTTCAAAATAGAGAAGTTGAGGTAAAAAAATCACAAATAGTAATAAAATCTCTTTACATTTTCCACATAGCATATTACAATTAATCTGACTTATCCTGTGAAACTAATTTATAAACTGGTTTATTTATCTCAATAAAATACTTTATTTAAATTGAGATTAACTCCAATATACTCCAGTATATAAACTATAGTATAAGTTTAAAATATTATTATCACACTAGAAAGTGGTGCTATAATGAAAACATTTAAAAATCTTATTGATGAAACTTTACAAGTTGAAGACTTAGATGAATTAGAAGCAGCAGCAGATTTATTTCAATTTGGTATTGAAAAGGGATATTACAATAAAAAGCAGGTAGATGAATTTAATACTACCTATTGGAAAGTAAAAAATAAATATTTAGCTTATGATATCTCTAAAACAATAAAAGTAAATACTTTAGATATTCTTACAATAGTTTCTAAAGCTCCAACTAATATAAAAAATGATGAAGCTGAACTGCTTAACTATGTAAATGGACGTATAAAAGCTCTTAAGGGTAAACTTACAGGACTTAAATAATTTTAAATACAGTTCAATCATTAAAGACGTCCTTTCTCCATACTAACTCTTAATTTTGGGAAAGGATGTACTTTTTTCTTTTATGCTTTTTCAACAGCCTAAATATTGGGGAACTTGGTTCTCTAATCTCTCGATTTTCTCCACCTTTTATTTTTCTATCTTCACTAATATAAATTTCATTATAAAAACCTCTAATTTATTTTTTTATATTACTATCTGTCTTACTAAGATTTCTATACTATATAAGATAACAAAAGTATTTTACATACTTACATAATAAATATAATTAATTTATAATTATATTGTATACAAACTCTATATAAGTGTATTTAGTATTAGAATTTAATACTAAATACATTTATAACTTCATAAAACAATATATTTTATATCAAAAGTAATTTTGTGAATTTATTATATAAGGAGGTTAGCTTTATGGATAAAAATGTAGAATGGGTTATTGAAAAAAAACTTCAAAGAACAATTGAAAACTTAGAAAAAAACAATATGGGAGCTTATTTTGTAAAAGATGAGAATTCTCTACTTGAAAAAATTAGTGAACTTATCAATGAAGGTGATACAGTATCAGTAGGAGGTTCTATGTCTCTTTTTGAAACAGGAGTTATTGATATGCTTCGCAGCGGTAAATATAATTTCTTAGATAGATATAAGCCTAATTTAACTAAAGAGGATATTAAAGAAATTTATAGAAAAAGTTTTTATGCTGATGCATATTTTACAAGCAGTAATGCCGTAACTGAAGATGGAGAACTTTATAATGTAGATGGAACTGGTAATCGAGTAGCTGCTATGATTTATGGACCTGATAAGGTAATAGTAGTTATAGGACTCAATAAAATAGTAAAAAATTTAGATGAAGCTATTGAAAGAAATAGAAGATGTGCTGCACCAGCAAATGCTAAAAGATTAGATAGGAAAACTCCTTGTGCTAAGCTAGGTTATTGTGTAGACTGTAATAGTCCTGAAAGAATTTGTAATGACTATGTTTTAATAAGGAAACAAGGTCAAAAAGGAAGAATTAATGTTATAATCGTTGGAAAAGAATTAGGCTACTAATAAAAGCTCCTCCTTATCTACCATTTAAATAAATGAGATAAGGAGGAGTTCTTATTTATGTCTTATCATAGCCCAATTAGATAAATTAGTTCCAGGAATTTTTCCTTGCTCAACTACTCTAAATCCGTATTTTTCATAGATTGACACATTATACTCACTTTGGGTTTGTAAAAAGCACGGTAATTTTTCTCTGTCTACTCGTTCAAACATATCTTTTAAAAGAGTTCGTGCAAACCCTCTTCCTTGAAAAACAGGATCTACAGCAATAGGTGATAAAAATAAATGAGGAAAATTTGCATATTTCTTATGTAACTGCGACTCATATTCCCCAAATGAAGATAATCTTGTCATAACACTTTTACCTGCTTTAAGAAAGAGGGGAAAACCTCCACATCTAAGCATTCTCCATGGAGTCATAGCAGCATTTTTATGTGGAATCCAAACTGCAAGCCCTTCAACATCTGGAGAAATTGCATAAGCTTCTCCATATGTGATACCATAGCACATTCTGAATTGAAAGAGATGAGGTAAAATTCTTTTTCTTTCCTCTTCATCTGGAATAAGATAAGAATATACTGGATCATTTTCAAATGCCTTAGTTAGTGTTTCTACTGCAGGTTTAATATGGGCTTTCGTCAAGAGAAAAATATTCTCTAAATCTTTTACCATATACTATTCCCCCAAAAATAAACATACTATTATAATAGTTATATTAGTATAATAGTTGTATTAACATAACTATTATACTAGCATAATAATCCAACTTATTCTATTTGTCAATAAATTGTTAAATAAATTTACTACTCTTGCCCTTTACTCCTTCCCATTAACTATTAAATTGCTTTTTCTTTGCTTTCAATATTTCTCTTATTTTGTGTTATACTTTTCATAGAACTTCTACTTAACAATTATTTGGTTATAATAAAATTTAGATGTGCTAGGAGGATTATTTTGAGCAACATAGATTTTGAAAGAATGATTAAAAATATGTTTGGAATAAATTCAATCATGAAAAGGAAACTAATGAATCCAGAAGTTTTCTTAAAAGATACAAATATTACTTTATCTCATTTAAGAATATTATTTATGCTTTTCTATAATACAGATCTTTCAGTTTCACAAATAAGTAAAGACACTTTTATTTCAAAACCTAATTGTAGTAAAGCTATCGATATACTAATAAAAAGTGGATTAGCCAATCGTAACCATGATGAGAATGATAGAAGAATAATAAAAATTTCTCTAACTGAGGCTGGAAAATCTTTTGTTAAAAAAAAGAAAAAAGAAATTATAATGCATATGAAAAATCAACTTATAGAGTTAGACAATGCGGATATTATCACACTTAATAATGCTGCTGAAGATTTTTATAGAATTGTTTCTAAGTTAAAATAGGGTTCACCAAATATCACTACATTTAATATAATAAACTGATAATACTCTTATTTTCTACTATTAATAAATAATTGCAGAATATAAAATTATAAAAATTTATAACTAATCTATATACTTAGGAGATATTAAACCAATAATTTTAGAATTCTGTAATCGACTATATTATTTTATATTTTGGAGTGGTATTTAATGAATAACTATAATAATTGTGAAAAAAACCTCCCTAGGAGTTGGGACAAACTTTCTTATACTGGTGCTAAACGTGTTCCACTATCTGAAGAACCTGATGCAGGTTCATGGCCTACTTTTTTTATAAAAAGAGATGAAAATGGAAACTTCTTAGATGATGAAGGTAAACCTATATATGCAGGTATTCGTACTCCCAACAATGGAATAGATTTCGAAGGTGAACAATTAGAAAGAGTAAGAAAAGTTTTACAATGCTTAAATCATAGAAGAAGGGCTATAGCAAGATATTGGGGTGCCGGCCCAGCCTCTAAGCAGTGGACTCCTATTATAGATAGACTTATCGATACCTATGGAGTTTCAGCTCCAAGAGCTGCCAGAATCTTAGCTGCAGTTTATTCTGCAATTAATGATGCATTTGTAATTGCATGGTACTACAAATATTTGTGGAAAGTAGCTAGACCCAACCAATTAGATCAAGAACTAGTACCTCTATTATGTACACCTGAACATCCATCATATCCTTCTGGGCATGCCACTGTTGCTGGTTGTGCTGAAGTAGTATTAAGTTATTTCTTTGAAAGTGAAAAACGACAGCTTCACTACTTAGCTGAAGAATGCGCAGTGTCTAGACTATATGCTGGAGTACACTTTCCAATAGACAATGACGAGGGATTAAGACTTGGTCGTTATATTGGAAATATTATTGTTAATATATTGAAGAAACAATCCTCAATTAGTCAAAATGCTATAGATTATCCTATTTTAGAAGATAAAGAGGCTGACTTGAATCCACCACCTTACAGACGACAGGTAATTCCTTTTGAATATGAAGATGATTGTAGATCAAGTTCTCTTGATAATAAAAATAATTGTAAATGTAAAACCTTAGATGATGATAAATATTATGATTAACTTTTAATTGATTATCTATAAAAGTTAAAATAAGTCTAAAGATAGATAACATCTATCTTTAGACTTATTTTATTTATATCAGCAAAATTATCATAACTATTCACTAGTTACTAAAATAATATTTTTTCGATTTTTTATAAATCCTTTTTCATGCAAATATGATCAATTCCAGCTTCATTAAAAATTTTACCATAAGCTTCAAATCCTAATTTTTCGTAAAAATTTTTTGCATAAAATTGAGCATGTAATCTAATTTCATTTGCCCCTAATTCCTCTGCTTTCATTAACATATTTTCCATAAGCACTTTACCATATTTCTTTCCTCGATACTCCTTTAGAACAGCCACTCTTCCTATTACATAATATTTTTTTTTCTCTAATAATCTTCCAACAGTAACTGGTTTATCATTTTCATATATTACTATGTGGTGTGCTGTATCATCAAGCTCATCTATCTCAATTTCTATTGGGACATTTTGTTCCTTTACAAACACTTCTTTACGAATCATATTTGCATCTTTAAAATCTTCTTTTCCTTTTGACCATTTTATTTTCATATCTTCTTAACCCCCAATTTATATCTTTTTATTTTATATAATTCTTTATAGTTCTCATCAATTTCATATAATTTTTTATATATTTATATTGATTTTTATATAAAAAATTATATAATTATAATAAAAAACAGCTTTTATATTTAAAATATTATATGAATTTTTATAACTCTTCAAGTATTTATATATTTTTTTATATGTTTGGAGTGACTTTAATGATAAATAAAGATTTAGAAAGATATATTCCTATAGCAAATTTAATGGCTAAAACTTTTGGTAAAAACTGCGAAGTTGTTATTCATGATTTATCAGTTCCTCAAAATTCTGTAGTTTATACTGTTAATAACCATGTGACTGGGAGAAAGGTTGGCCAAACATTTGACCATTTAGTTAAACAAGTTTTACTCTCTAAAAATTTTGATGGAGATTATGCTGCAAATTATAAAACTATTACGGAAGATGGTAAAGAAATAAAATCTTCTACTGCTCTTATTAGAAATTCTAAAAATGAAGTAATTGGTGCCTTATGTGTAAATTATGATTTGGAACCTATGAAAAACATGAAAAATTTTTTAGATGACTTTATGAAAGTTGAAGAAGAAAAAGTGAAAGAAGAAGTTGAACCATTTAATAACGTAATAGAAATAGTAGATGATTTAATTGATAAAATAATCACTAATACCAATGTAGATACTTTAAAACGAAAAGAAAAAATAGAGCTAATAAAATTTATGGACAATAAAGGAATATTTCTAATTAAAGGAGCTATTGAAAAAGTAGCTGAAAAACTAAACATTTCTAAAGTAACTGTATATAGTTATTTAGATGAAATAAAAAAAAATGAGGAGGAACGCTAATGAAATTTATATCAACAAATAACGCTTTAAAACCATCCGGTCATTATTCTCAAGCAATCGTGCATAATGATTTGGTATATATCTCAGGTCAATTGTCTATCGATCCTAACACAGGTGAAAAGAAACTTGGAACAATTGAAGAAGAAACAGCAAGAGTTTTGAAAAATATAGAATTAATTCTTAAAGAAGCTGACAGTGACAAAAATCATGTTTTAAAAACAACCATCTATATTTCTGACATTTCTTTATGGGATAAAGTAAATAAGGTTTATAGTGATTTTTTTAAAAATCACAAACCTACTAGAGCTATTGTTCCTACAAAAGAATTACATTTTGGTTTTAAAGTTGAAATAGATGTTATTGCAACAATAAAGAAAAATTAACGAGGTGATTGAAATGAAAATAATAAAAAGAGAAAATTCTATATTTACTATGTCTAAAAATCATAAGCCAGTTGAAAAAATAAATTCAGGAGAAACAATTATTTTTGAAACTTATGATTGCTATAATAATCAAATTAAAAGTGAAAATCAATCATTTAATAGTATAAAAAATGAATTAACTAATCCTGCTACTGGCCCATTATATATAGAAGAAGCTGAAACTGGCGATATATTAAAAATAGAAATTATAGATATTAAAATAAATGACAAAGGAGTAATGGCTACAGTACCTAATAACGGGGTATTAGGTGGATTTTTCGAAGAACCAAAATTAAAAATAATACCTATAAAAAACAATAAAGCTATTTTCAACGAAAAAATAGAAATACCTATAAACCCAATGATTGGTGTAATTGGTGTTGCACCAAAGAGCGGAGAAATTCGAACAAATGTACCTGATATGCATGGTGGAAACTTAGACTGTAAAAGAATAGTTAAAGGTTCAACAGTTTATTTACCTGTATGCACTAAAGGTGGACTTTTATCTATGGGTGATTTACATGCAGTAATGGGCGATGGAGAAATAGTTATATGTGGATTAGAAATAGATGGTGAAGTAACAGTAAAGGTAGATGTAATCAAAAACAAAGATTTACCACTACCAATGGTAGTTGAAGGCAGACATATTATGACTCTTGCTTCTAAAAAAACTTTAGATGAAGCATCTAAACAAGCTACTATTAATATGTATAAACTTTTAACTAGTGAATTAAATATGGATAATGCTGAAGCAGGAATGCTTTTATCTTTAGTAGGTGATTTGAAAATTTGTCAAATTGTCGATCCATTAATGACTGCTCGTATGGAATTTCCAAAATCTATTTTAGATAAATACAACTACAAAATGGTTTAATGGGAGATGATATTATGTCAATTCAATATATATGCAGTGAGTGTGGTAAAAAATTTGACCCTAAAACACTAGTCTTTAGATGTGATTGTGGAGGATTGTTAAACCTTGAAAAATTTGATTTTAAATTTTCAAAGGAAGATATATTAAATAATGAGTGGAGTTTGTTTAGATATTTTAAAACACTTCCTTTCGATAATAACTTTAGTTTGTGGAAAGATATTTCTATGGGTGAAGGCTTAACCCCTATTGTTCCTCTAGAAAAAGATAATCCAAATATATTAGTAAAAGTTGATTATTTAATGCCTACTTTGTCCTTTAAGGATAGAGGAGCTGTAGTATTAATTTCTAAGGCTAAAGAACTTGGAATAAAAAAAGTTATTCAAGATAGCAGCGGTAATGCAGGTACCTCTATAGCTGCTTATGCCAATAGGGCTGGTATAGAATGTGACATATATGTTCCTGAAAGCACTTCTCCTAAAAAAATCAAACAAATTTCTTCTCACGGTGCAAAAGTTCATGTAGTTAAAGGAACTAGAGAAGATACTGCCAAAGCCGCCTTAAATGCTGTAGAAAATGGTGAAGGATTTTATGCCAGCCATGTATATAATCCATTTTTCTACCAAGGTACAAAAACCTATGCTTATGAAATCTATGAACAACTAAATGGAAAAATACCAGAAGTATTAATAATTCCAGTAGGAAATGGCACTCTACTTTTAGGTTGTTATTATGGATTTAAAGAATTATTAGAACTAGGACTTATCAACAAAATGCCTAAAATTATTGCCGTTCAAGCACAAGGTTGTGCTCCCATATATGAAGCTTTTAAAGAAGGTACACATTCTGTAGAGGCTGTTGTCAACACAGGTACTTTAGCTGAGGGAATTGCAATTGCAGAACCAAAGAGAGGAAAACAAATATTAGAAGCTATAAAAAATACAAACGGAGAAATTATTACCGCTCCTGAAGATAAAATTGTTGAAACAAGAAAATACTTAGCACAAAAAGGATTTTATGTAGAACCAACTACAGCTGCAACCTTTGCAGGTTTCTTTAATTACTATAAAAAAAATAAAGTCAGCTTAAACGGAAAAGTAATAATCCCTTTATGCGGAGCCGGATTAAAAGCAGATTAGTTTGTAATATCTACATTGACAAAAACTCTAATAGATTTATATTAGAGTTTTTTACTTCCCATCATTTATTATATAATTTTTCAAGCTGCATTAAAGTTTTATAATGTTTTTTTGGTGATAATCCAAACATTTTTTTAAATGCTCTTACAAAGTTAGAATAGTCACCAAATCCACATTCAGCGCATGCTTCTGTTATAGATTTTCCTTTCTTTATTAGCGAATTTGACATAATAAGTCTCTTTTGAAGTATATATTTATGTATTGTATAACCTGTTTGTTTTTTAAATTTATGCATAAGATAATATTTGCTCATATAAAACCTTGAAGAGAGATTATCTATCGATAAATCCTCACTAAGATTTTTATTTATATAATCTAAAATAGCACCTATATTTTCATCATAATTAATATCACTCAGTACTTTGTTTTTTTCATTCTCTAAAAATAATCTATTTATATAAACTACAAGTTGTAAAAACAATGAATTTTTAAGTATACTACTTCCAAAATCACTACTTTTGCAAGCATCTTCAAGCTGCGTTATTGTGTATTTCAAATTTATAGGTAATTCAGAATTTAATCGTAATAAATTAAACTTTTGACTTGAAGCCAATTCAAAACAAGATAATAAATTGCAATCAAAGTTATTATGCTTTTCCAAAAATCTAGAATTTACCCAAATAACTATACGCTCGTATGTTTCGCTAGAATCTATTAAAGGTTTATGTATATCATTGTTATTTACCAGAAGTATATCCCAGGGTTTCAATTTATAAGCCTTACCTTCAATCAAATATGTTACTTTACCTGACATAAAAATAATTATCTTGTTAAAATCATGGTAATGAAATTCAAACTGCATATTCTTTTGATCTTTTAGATGAAAAAGTTCAAAATCTTTTTTTAGGTATCCTCTCTTAGTTTTCAAAACGTCTTTATTATTTTTCATGCAAAACCCTCTCTAGCATATTTAAATAACTCTCTTTATTCCAATTTTATACTAAAGCAGTTTTTGCAATATTTCAAGCATTTTTAGCAAAGAATATAGTAAAAATTATGAATATACTAGATATGTAGATTGTATATAACTTAATATACAAATTTGACTTAAAAACTATTTTTTCGGAGGAAACATATGAAATTAAAGGAATCTTTTACTGAAATTCCATACAATATAATTCAAGTAACAGATGAAACAAAAATTGGAATTACTGGTGCAAATGAAAAATCATCAATCTCCATGTTTATTTTAAATATATTAGAAAATATTGGTCGTAAAGTTGGAATTATTGATGCTTTAGATCAGGATAAAGTTGACAAATATAATTTTGATATAGGAATATTTACTAATCTAACTGAAAAACATTTAGCAAAACATAAAACAATAGATATCTACAAAAAAAACAAAATCAAATTATTTAAAATGTGTAGATTGTGCATTATTAATGCTGATGATCCAATATTACACGACATAAAAAAAAGTGCAAACTGTGATATTGTAACCTATGGTATTGATAGTCATGCAGATTTTACCGCAAAAGATATTCAGTATTCGTCAAGTGGTGTAACATTTAACCTAGATTTTTGTGGTACTCATAGGAATATAAAACTTAATACTTTTGATAAATTTAATGTTTATAATATATTAGCTGCCATTGCAACTTGCTACATTTTAGGATTTCCCTTAGCCGTAATTATTGATGGATTAGTCAATATCAAAATAAAACTTTAAAATAACAATAAGGGCATTCTCAAAAATCAATAGTTTAAAAGATTAAAATTTGAGAATCCCCTTCTTTATTTACCTCTAATAAGTAGAATGGATGAAAAACATGCTCCCCCTTAGATGGCTAATTTATTATATAATTTTTTTATTTTCTTCTTTTCTTTATACATTTTAATATCAGCACTATCTATGAATTTTTTAATACTATAAAAATTATTGTTATGCAGAGTTTCTATACCATGACTCATACTTAATTCATATTCTTTAGTATTATTTTCATTATACCTATCTATGTTATTTTTAATACGCTGCCATACGATTTCAGCTTCTTCATACGAAGTTTTAGTAAATACAATTAAGAATTCATCTCCACCTAATCTCATAAATATATCTTTTTCCCTAATCTCTTTCTTAATTGTTTCAACACATTTCTTAATGTACTCATCACCTGTATTATGCCCAAATCTATCATTTACATATTTAAGATTGTTTAAGTCTATAAAACATATACTTAATATATCATTATTTTTCTTTGCAATTTTAAACTTATGTTCCAATATTTCAAGTCCTGCACTTCTATTATATATACCTGTAAATTCATCTATAGTAGCCTTTTTTACAAGTTTTTTCTCCTTTGAATTTCTATTAATTATTTCATTATCTATTTTTTCCGCCATCATATTGAAGGCATCTTTAAGTTCTCCAAATTCATTATTAACGTTTATGGTTATTCTTGAAGAATAATCTCCATCAGCAATCTTCTTAGTTCCATTTATAAGTTGTTGCATTGGTTTTAAAAATGTTCTTGCGGTAAACTTTGAATAAAAATACACAATTAATATTAATGAAAGAATATAAAAAGATATTATTGAAAGACTCATATATAAGTATTTTTTATTTGTACTCTGGAAATAATCAACAATCAAATTTAGAAATAAAATAAATGTAATAATAAAAAGAATTGTAGTAAAAAAATATAATATTAAATAATTTTTTAAAAGAAGATTTGAAATCTTTTGCTTATTTTTCATTCACTTCACCGTTCCAATCATATTGAAATAATATACATTGTAATTTCACCTCTAATTTATTATCGATTATTTTTTAATTTATCTTACCTATTATTATGTAGTAATAATTGGAATCTGTATTTCTCCATTTGTTTTATTAGGATCATCGTAATGTAGTGATATGAAAGATTCTGAATAGATAATATCTCCTGCTATTTTATATCCATTTTCTTCTATCCATAAAAGTAATTTTTTTATCTCTTTATCTAACTCTTGTAAATATCCTTCAACTCTCAAACAAGCGTAACTTCCTTTATTTAAATTTGTACTATCTTTAAATTCATAATTTTTAGATACTGTAAAAAAATAACATGAATATCTAGTATACTCTTGTAATATGTTACTATTTTTATCAAATATAAAGCCAAATTCAACAAATGGAATTTGATTATTAATAACCTTCTTTAAAATTTCTGTACCAGAAGCCAACATATCTGATAAATTATTCAAGCTCTCTCCACTTTGTTTTATTTTTATAATTTTTCTTTCCTCTAACTGCTTTATTTTTATTCCATTGTATGTTGAATTTTTAGAACTCAATGTTCCTTTTATAAGTCTTATATTTTCTTTTAGAAACATTATTTTTTTCATCTCTTGTTCAAGCTTTTTATCTGCATTATTTAAAATCTTTTCTATATTTTCAGGTGTTTTATTTTCAAATATACTTTTTATATTACGACTATTTAAGCCTACATTTTTTAGAATTAATATTTCTATGAGCTTAGCTAACTCATCATCACCATATACTCTATATCCATTTTCCTTAATAAAAGCTGGCTTTAGTAAACCTATTTCATCATAGTACTGAAGTGTTCTTTTAGTTACATTGAACATTTTTGCTATTTCACTAATTAAATACTCTCTTTTCACCTTTAGTCTCCTTTCATAAAAGGAAAATTTACTATTGACCATTACGTACGTTATTGTTCTAAAGTATTATATAGAATCGAGTTGAACCTTTAATAAACTTGGTCCTTTTACATAGACTTATAAGTTAAAAAATTAACTTATAAACCTATAATAAATTTAATTTTACTGTAAAGTAAAAAAACAATCAAATAAAAAATTTTTATGTGGAGGTAATAAAAATGACAGGAGCAAAATTATTAAAAATGAACGCTGATTTTCTTGAGTTTCTTTATAAAAAATTCTGGATGAAGCTGGGTGCTTCAGAAGAACATGCAAAAGCTTTCGCAAGAGGAATATCAATGGGTGACAGACAAGGAAAACTTTATCAAGGTATGGGGGTAATGGAAGCTGCATTAATTCCTGTTGAAGGTGGAATTGGTGATTTAACAACTGAACCTGAATTAATATCTGAGGGTCCTACATGGTCAGTTTACAACGGAAACAGATCTACTGGATATTACACAATTACAAAAATGACTGAAAAAGCAATAGAAAAAGCAAAAGAATATGGTATGGCAATATCATTTGGATATAACCATGTTGATGCTGGCTCTTTCTTTACTTATACATCACTTGCACTTGAACATGACATGGTTGCAATGTCTTCAAACAACTCACTTCCTCTTAGTGCACCATTCGGAGGAATGGATTTTGTAATGTCCGTGCCACCATTTGATGCGGTTTGTCCTGCTGGAGAACAATTACCTTTAGTAACTAGTACGAAGCTTTGTGAAGGATATGATGCAGATATTACAGAAGCACTATTAAAAGATGGAAAGCTTAAAGCAAAACTTTTAGTAGACCCTGAAACAGGAGAACTCACAGATGATGTAAGACCTTATTCTAAACTAATTGAAGGATATGGCAGAGTTAGTGACTGTAGTGCCCCATGGATATTCTCAAATCCTAGACTTTACTCACTAAATATATGGAATGAATTCATGACAGCAATTATTAATCCTAAGGGAATTGTATCTTCTGATCTTCCATCACAACCTTCTGATTACTTTAAACCTGATTCCCCTACACCTGTTGGTGGTTCATACATTATGGTAATCGATCCTAGTAAATTTGGTCCTATTTCAAACGTAAAAGAAAAAGCAGACAGATATATAAGCGCTATAAAAGGATGTAAGAAAAGACCTGGTGTAAAAGAAATCTACACTCCTGATGAATGGGGATTAGAGAAGGTATACAGACAAGAGAGTCCAATGGTTGATGTAATGGAAGATCACCTAAATGCATTCAAAGGATTCCTTGAAAAATATGAACTTAACTATGATGTATTAAAAGAAGAATGGGAAAAGGAAAATAATTAATAATTTAATTTCAGGACCTGTCAAATTGGCAGGTCTTCAATAAATATAATTTTCAAGGAGGATATTATGAAGGATATACAAAAGATAGAAGCTAAAGGATTGAAAATAGCTGTTATTATACTTTTATTTATGGGTGTTTTAGGAATTATAGTTTCTCAAATTTCAAATTCTGGTGCAATACTAATTGACGGTATATTTAGCCTTATATCAGCAGTTACTACATTAATAGCAATTAAAGTATCATCACTTCTAACAAAAGAAAATGAAAAATATCCTTTTGGATATGCAGGTTATGAGCCTCTTTATGTACTTCTCAGATCTTTCTTACTTATTATTACAGTATTAATGGCTTTATTAGATAGTGTATTAAAGATAGTAACATACTTTACAACTGGCAATATTGCACAAGTTAATGCAAAAATATTTATGATATATGTTATCTTTATAGCATTAATGTATGTTGTCTTAAATATGCATTATGGTAAGTATTGTACGCTTACTGACGGCAAATCTGAACTTCTTTCAGCAGAGAAATTTAACGCTAAGGCAAACTCAATGCTTATGTTAGGTGTAGGAGGATCTTTTATATTTATTGGACTTTTAAAGTTTACTCCATTAAAATTTTTAGTACCAATAAGTGATTCAATAATCGTATTTTTTATAGCACTTATGGTTACTATTGATACATCTAAATTATTTGCAAAAACTATTTCAATTTTAGGTGGACAAGGTGTTGAAAAAGAAGAAAAGGAAGAGCTTCTAAATTTCCTCAAAGAAAAGCTTTCAAATGAAATAAATATTATAAACCTTAAGGTTCAAAAAGTAGGAAAAACTGCCTATGTCGTTGTAGATATAGATTTCACAAATAAAAATATTGAAAAAACTAAAATAAAAAACATATGTAAAATAATAAAAGACAGTGTGAAAGAAAAATATGAGGTGAATCATACTTTTATTAATTTTGCATAGCAATTTTAAAAATAGCACTTGATTTTTAAGTGCTATTTTTTTATTTACCTCACATATAAAAGTATAAAAAATTGTGAATACTATTGAATGTATTGTACTGATATTAAAATACTAACTCTGAGGTGAATAAGATGAATTTGTTTATACCAGATGTTGCTTATATAAATCCTGCAAGCTTAAAATATACTGCTGGAAAAACAGCGAAAGAATATTTAGAAAAACTAAATGTTCCTATAATTAATTCTAGAAAAGTATCAATAGAAGGTGAGTCACCTAGCGAAAATTATGCTAAAGCTAAAAAAACAGTTTTCATTACTACAAACTCACAAAAAAAATTGAGAAGCTGCAAACCATCTGCTGATTATCAATTTGCTCTATCAAGTTCATGTCCTGGTCACTGTGAGTATTGCTATTTACAAACCACTCAGGGTGAAAAACCTTTTATGAAAGTATTTGTAAATATTGAAGATATACTTAATGTTATTCAAGAACATATAGATAATAATTCACCTAACATTACTACTTTTGAATGTGGAAGCATCACTGACCCAGTAGCTCTTGAACATTTAACAGGGAATCTAAAAAAATGTATAGAATTCTTTGGAAATGCCCAAAATGGTAGGCTTAGAGTTATTACTAAATTTAATAATGTAGATTCTTTTTTAAATATAAATCACAATAAACATACAAAATTTAGATTTAGTGTTAATACAAAATATGTAATAAGTAAATTTGAACATAATACCTCTAGCTTTGAAGAAAGAATAGAAGCTGCAAGAAAAATTGCCAGTGCAGGATACCCTATAGGATTTATTATTGCACCTATTATGATTTATGATAATTGGAAAAGTGAATATAAACAATTAATAGATACATTAAAATCTCAGCTAGAAGATTATAATGATGAAATTACTTTTGAACTTATACAGCATAGATTTACAGATACTGCTAAAGAATTAATCCTTAAAAGATTTCCTAATACACAACTTGATATGAATGAAGAAACTAGACAATTAAAATGGGGGCCATATGGTAAATTTAAACATGTTTATCCAAAAGAAAAAAGTACAGAAATCAAAGAGTATATTTCACAACTTATAAATCAAAACTTTAAAAACGCTTTAATAGAATATTTTACATAAGTATAATAGACATTCTACACCGAAACTCCTTGCAAAATAATTGCAAGGAGTTTTAAATCTAAGTAAAAATTTATTCTATTTTCACCCCATAAATTTTTCCCCATCTTGTTGCTACAACAAGTATGTTATTATAAACTGCTGGTGAACTTTCAATATTAGTTCCTAAATTAATAGAGTTTAACACCTTTCCTGTTTTTCCTTCAATCAAAGATAAATCCCCAGTAGAATCCCCTTGAATCAAATATCCTTTTCCATTTCTATCATATATATCTACTGGTGATGACCAAGCATAATTAGGCATTTCATATTTCCAAATCTCTTCCCCTGTTTTTTTGTCTAGTGCCACCATAAGTCCTGAATTAAATTGTTTATATCGAGCAATTGTGAAAATAACCTGCTTTTTAATATCTCCTTTACCAATTACATTCGTTGCAAGAGCACCTCCATTTACAGGTTTATCACCTAATAACGACATTGCATGATATTGTTTTTCAAATATTTCTTTACCTGTAATACCATTTATCTTTTTAAGATATGTTATTCCTTTTGCACCTTGTTTATCAACTTCATTTGCAGTGTATATATAAGGGATATTATCATCTTCCTCTATTGTTATCGTTGAATCTGTATCATCTTTTCCATCAAAAGTCCAAACTGGTCTCATAGTTTGCAAATTAACACATTGTATTCCTCCTCCATTATCAGCAAAATATGCAAGATTTTTATATACAGCTACAGAATTTTCAATGCCTTGATGACTGTCCCCCTTTATCTTATAGCGATACTTCAAAACTTCTGGTTTTATACTTATCTTTTTATTTTCTTTATCAAATTTAGTATTTAATTTTATATTGTATAAAAGTCCATTTTCTCCTCCTAGTATCATTGTATCATCTTCTCTATTGATTAAAGGTGAACCATCAAAAGCACCCCAACTTCTAAAAGCTTGAGAATCTTTTCCCTTAATAAAATACAACTCTTTTCCGTCTATTAAACTAAAAATTCTATATCCTATTTCCCCTTTTTCTGGTATACCTTGCCCAACATAAAGTAATGGATATCCTCTTGGATCTAAAGCCACACTGCCTTTAATAGGATTATGTATACTTATAGGATTTCTTGTTTTCTTTCCTGTTTCTAAATCAATAAAGTATATATTTCCATCTAAAGATGCATAAACTACTTCTACAAATTCTTTTTTATTTTTAAACTCTTGTTTTAAATTCATAATCTTTTTTGTATCTTCCGTCCATTTTATAATAGAAGCTTGTCCTGTCCAACCAGCCCCTCCTCCCCATGTACCTGATGAAGTTTGAAAAGACCATATAACTTTTAAATTTTTTTTGTCAATTTGTGCTGTACCAAAAGCTGCTGTATTTCTTAAATTATTGCCTCTAAAAGTTAAAATCCCATCTATATCAGAATACTTTCTAGGAAATATTTTAAAATTATTAGATTTAACTTCTTTTATCTTTTTATTATCTAAGAATAAACAATAATCAATGTTTTGGAGTTTAGAACTTCTAACATATATAGGATTGTTATCTATTTTTTTCACATTAGTCTTATCTATATTTGCAGCACAACTAACCTCTTTTTTCTTAATCACTTTACCATTTGGTATTTTACTCACTTTTTTCATATTATTTGATGTACATCCTGCAACCAGTAACATGTTTATTAATACCAAAGCTGTAATATTAAAAACATTTTTCTTCATTAAGCGCCCCTCTCTTCCCGTATCAATATTACATTTATTCAAATATTTTACATCTTATAATATTACCATATTTTTACATGTATTGGAATAGCAATTTAAATTTCAGTCTCTATTTCAAATAATATTAATATTTTGTATTATTTTATTTTAAATTTGAGTAATTAAAGAACTTTATTGTATAATATACCAATAATAAAAAAGACCAAAAATAGAAAAAGAGATACTAATAAACTATAAGGAGATGTAACAATATGTATTTAGTAAGTGCCTGTTTAGCTGGAGTAAATTGTAGATATAATGGTGGAAATAGTAAACATAAGACTATATGTGAATTAGTAAAAGAAGGAAAGGCTATTCCTATTTGCCCTGAACAATTATCTGGATTACCAACACCAAGGGCTTGTTGTGAAATTATTATAGATGAAAGTGGCAATAAAAAAATAATGAGCGAAGGTGGACAAGACTTTACTAAAGAATTCATTGAAGGTGCAGAAAAAACTTTAGAAATTGCTAGAATTATTGGTGTTGAAGAAGCAATATTACAGTCTAGAAGTCCCTCATGTGGTTATGGTTGTATATATGATGGAACATTTTCAGGCAATTTTAAGGAAGGTTATGGTTTTACTGCAGAATTACTAGCTAAAAATGGAATTGAAGTATATACAGAAAATGATTTAGACAAGTTAGAATTATAAGAATGTTGCTTTGCAACATTCTTATTTATTAAATTAATTCATACATAAAAACACCCAAAATTCCAGCAAATATAACTATAATTACATTCAAACGAAAAAATGCACAAACTAAAGCTGCTAAACAGCCTGCTATGGCAGATTTAATACTTCCTGTTGAATATAAAACTTGAGGAAAAATAAGCGCTCCTAATGCTGCAAAGGGAATAAATTTAAGAAAAGCTTTTAAAAAAGGAGATAGTTTTTTATTATTTAATAAAATCATTGGTGCTGCCCTCGGAATATATGTTACTAGTGCCATTAAAACTACAATGCCTATAGCGCTTGTCATTTTACTCTACCTCCTTTGGATATAATACTGCACCTATAGCTGCTGCAACTACTGTTGATATGATTATGCTCCATCCCATAGATATAAAAGAAAATAGTGGAATCCATTTCAATAAACAGTTAATAAATATAGCAATAAACGTAACAACAAAAACTGGTTTTGACTCCTTAATTGCTGGAAGCAAAAGTCCAATAAACATAGCATAAAGTGCAATATTCATACTTGTCTTTAAAGAACTAGGAATAGCATCTCCTAAGAATATACCAATCCAAGTACCAAAATTCCAAGAAATAAATGCTATAAAATTCAGTCCTAACATAAACCAAGGACTGATTCTTTCTTCTGAGCACAGTGATGCAACTGCAAAAGTCTCATCAGTAATTCCAAAAGCTAGTACACTTAATAGTTTCTTTGTAGTTTTGTCATAAATCTTCTGTGTTAAAGACGATGACATAAGAAAATGTCTAAAATTTAATATGAATGTAGTCATTACTATTTCTAGTCCAGTAGCTCCATGCGCCATCAAATTCACCCCAATAAATTGACTTGCACCAGCAAAAATAAGCAGTGACATAAGTATGCTAACCATATTAGGAATTCCTGATGATTTAGCTACTAACCCAAAGGTAATTGCTATAGGTATGTAACCAATAGCAATAGAAATACCTGATTTAACTCCTTTAATTAATTCAGCCCCTCTATCATTTATGTTAGTTTTTGAATCATTTTTATCAACTTCTACAATATTCTTTTCTACCATATGCCTGCCCCCTTTTAAATATATAAATCCTATACTTCATCTGGAATGTATCCTTTGAATTGAGCATTATACAGCTTAGCATATATTCCATCTTTATTTATAAGCTCTTCATGAGACCCCTTCTCCTCGATTCCCTTATTTGTTAATACAATTATTTCATCTGCATTTTTTATAGTTGAAAGTCTATGAGCTACCACTATAGTAGTTCTACCCTTTGATAGCTTTTCCAAGGACTTTTGGATTATAAGCTCTGTTGCATTATCTAATGCAGATGTTGCTTCATCTAGAATCAATATAGGTGGATTTTTAAGAAAAACTCTTGCTATTGAAACTCTCTGTTTTTGTCCACCAGATAATTTAATTCCTCTCTCACCTACATAAGTCTCATACCCCTCTGGTAAATTCATTATAAAATCATGTATATTAGCATTTTTAGCTGCCTCAATTATCTCATCATCGCTAGCTTCTGAATTACCATAAAGAATATTTTCTTTTATAGTTCCTCCAAATAAAAATACGTCCTGCTGAACTATTCCTATATTTTTTCTTAGGGACTTAAGAGTTATATCCTTTATATTTTTTCCATCAACCAAAAGTTCCCCTTCTGTAGCCTCATAAAATCTTGGAATCAAGTGACATAGGGTAGTTTTTCCACCTCCAGAAGGTCCTACAAAGGCTAAAGTCTTACCTTCCTTTACTTCTAAGTTTAAATTAGATAAAATTGACTTCTTATTATCATAATTGAAGCTAACATTATTAAATTGAATATTTCCTTTTACATTCTTTAATTCACCAGCATCTTCTTTATCTTTTATTTCAGGTTGTACATTCATAATCTCAACAAATCTCTCAAACCCTGCCATACCCAACTGATATTGTTCGATAAAAGAAGTTAGTCTTCTAATAGGCTGCATAAATAAACTTATATATAAAAAATAAGCCACTAAATCTCCTATATTTATTAGTCTTTTATAAGCAAATATTCCACCTGCAAAAATAACAACTATACGTAACAAATCTATTAAAAATTTAATTCCTGAAAAAAATTCTGCCATAGATTTATATGCAAATTCTCTTGATTCTCTAAACTTAACATTTCCGTCATCAAACTTTTTCATTTCATATTCTTCATTAGTAAAAGATTTCGCAACTCTTATACCAGATATGCTATTTTCAAGCTGAGCATTTACATTGGCTACTTTTTTTCTTACATTCTTAAAAGCTTTAGACATTTTAACTCTTTTTTTAATTGCAAACCAAAACATAATAGGTATAAAAGCAAAAACAATAAGAGTAAGTTTCAAGTTAATCGTACAAAGAACTGCAAATGATCCTAAAATCATAACAATAGATATAAATACATCCTCTGGTCCATGATGTGCTAATTCAGAAACTTCCATTAAATCATTAACTATTCTAGACATGATATGCCCTGTCTTATTATCATCAAAATAACTAAATGGTAGTTCTTGAAGATGTGAAAACAACTCTTTTCTCATATCATACTGCATTCTAACCCCTACAACATGTCCCCAATAATCAACTATATAGTTACATATTAGTTTACCTATATATAGTAAAACTAATAATATAGATAATTTATAAAGCATTTCTAGCTGATATTTTGGTATAACTTCATTAATTAATTTTCTTGAAATCATGGGATAAAATAAATCTATTCCCGCTGCTAAAAAAGCACATACAATATCTAATATAAATAATTTCATATGCGGCTTATAATAGCTTATAAATTTCTTTAACACTAATTTTGCCCCCATTTCCCTATTTTTCTTATACTAAAGCTATTTTAATATAAATATCCTATATATGCAAAATTTATTATTAAATAATATTTTTGGCTATATTCTTAACACTATCAACACTTAACTTAAGCAATCCAGTCTCTTCTTCAAAAATCCTATCTAATGCATATATTAAATAATCAATTTGTCTTTTATCTATAATTAGAGGTGGTTCTATTCTTAAAACTGCTGGATTATTTATAGTATATCCTGCTATAATTCTATATTCATTCATAAGCTTTGAAATTATATTTGACATAACTACTTCTTTAACTTTCACAGGTATAATTCCATTCATATTGCTAATTTCTACCCCAATCATTAATCCCATTCCTCTTACATCTTTGATAATTTTATGTTTTTTTTGTAAAGATTTAAGCTGTTGCAATGTATAGTTACCTAGCTCCTCTGCTCTCTCATCTAATTTATTTTCTCTTATTAGACTTAAAGTCTTAATTGCTGCTGCACATGCAAGAGTATTTCCTCCAAAAGTTGAACTTAGAAGTTTTGCATTTTTTAACTTTCTATAAGTATCCTTCCACAAAATTTCTTCCACAGCCATACACCCAATAGGAATAATTCCTCCACTTAAAGATTTTGCTAAACACATAATATCTGGAATTACACCAAACTTTTCATAACAAAACATAGATCCGCATCTTCCAAGACCAGTTTGCACTTCATCAAAAATTAAAACTATATCTTGCTTATCACATATTTCTCTAAGCTCCATTAAAAAACTTTTATCTGGAACTACAATTCCTCCTTCTCCTTGAACTGGCTCCACAATTACAGCTGAAATTCTGTAAGTATTTAATTCTTCCTTAAATTTTTCAACATTACCATAAGGCACTTCAATAAAGTTATAAAGTAAAGGCTTGTAATAGCTTTTCATTTTATTTCCAAGTGCAGAAAGAGCTCCCATAGTTTTTCCATGATATGCCTTGCTAAAATATACTATATTACCTCCATCCTTATAAAAGAGCGAAAGCTTTAATGCCTCTTCAACTGCTTCTGTTCCACTGTTTGTGAAAAAACAATAACTTAATTCCCCTTTTGTTAGATAACTTATATTATTTGCCAATACTGAGGAGTATGTATTTTTTGAAGTTTGAAGCATATTAGGTCTACAGTTAGTCTTCTGTATAGCTTGCATAACATCAAAATTATTGTGACCCAAATTTAGTGCACCAAATCCTCCTAAAAAATCTATGTACTCATTTCCATCTTTATCATAGACATGAATACCACTAGCTCTAACAAACTCCTTATCTATTCCTATATATTTAAATAATTTATACAATCCTGGACTATAATGTTTTTTGTACATTTTATCTATAGTTTTTTTGTCTAAGTTATCAATATCTTCTATATTTATAAAATTCATATTTTCACTCCTCCATTAGTACACTATTATATAATGCAATATTCCTATTTAGTATTTGATGACTGTGAAAAATCATTCATAATTAACATAATGTCAATTATTAGCTTTATGTTGATTTATTTCGATATACATATGATTAAGTACAAGCTCGAAAAAAGATTTGTTCTTATTAGTGATAATAGTTATTTGTTTAGTAATTTGTTATAAGGAGGATGAATATGGAATATAAAAAAGTAAACAGATGGAGATGTCAAATTTGCTTTGAAGAATTTCAAAGAGAGTTGCCTCCTATTTTTTGTCCATTTTGCGGAGCTAATAAAGAATACTTTTTTAAAATAAGTGAAAAAAGTTCTAAGAATAAAGAACTTATAGATAGAGAAGAAAATTTTTTAATTATAGGTAGTGGTGCTGCTGGATACTCTGCAGCTAAAACTATAAGAGAAAAAAATAAAAATGCTAAAATAAAAGTAATATCTTCTGAAAATTATATCCCATATAATCGCCCTCAACTACCTGTTTATTTATCTAAAGAAACACTAAATGCTGATATGTTTATATATCCCCCAAATTGGTATAAAGATAATAATATCACCTTAACTCTTGGTAAAACTGTAGAAAAAATAAAAATACATGATAAAAAAATAATTTTAGAAGATGGGGAAGAATTATCTTATGATAAATTAATTCTGGCAAATGGAAGTAAAAGTCATATTCTTTCTATTAAAGGATCAAATAAACAAGGAGTATTTACATTAAGAGATATCGTAGATGTAAATAATATAAAAGCTTATATGAAAAAATCTAGTGATACAGTAGTAATAGGTGGAGGATTACTTGGTCTTGAAGCTGCATGGCAATTAAAACAAAATGGGTTAAATGTAACTATAGTTGAATTGGCACCTACACTCCTTAATCATCAATTAGATCAAGATGGAGCACAAATTTTAAAAAAATATGTAAACGCTGCTGGAATAAATGTATTATTTCGAGAATCTATAAAAAAAGTTTTTGGCAAAAATAAAGTAGTGCTAGTTAAATTAGAAAGTGAAAAAATATTTAAAACTGATTTAGTATTATTCTCTGTTGGAATAGATCCTAGTAAAGAACTCGTTGAAAATACTGATATAAATTCAAATCAGGGTATTATTGTAAATGAAAAAATGGAAACAAGTGTAGAAAATGTTTATGCTTGTGGTGATGTTGCTGAAGTTAATGGAAAAGTTTATGGTAACTGGTCTGCTGCTGTTGAAATGGGCAAAATAGCTGGTTTAAATGCTGTAGGTGTAGATGGTATTTTTCAAAATTTCGTACCTTCAACTATATTTGAAGGTATGGGAATCAAACTATTCTCCTGTGGTGACATAAACCCCGATTACCAAAATTTCATAATAAAAGATAGTACTGAAAGCTTTATTATAAAGTTATTCTTCAAAGATGATATTTTAGTTGGAGGATACCTTATTAACGATATTTCCTTATCAAAAACTATTGAAACTGCAATCAAAAAAGGTATAACCTCTGCTGAAGTTAAAAACTCTATATTAAACGGAATTTTGTAAGTAATTAAAATTAAATCTAATAATTATTGGAGATGAATTGTGAAAACTATTTTATATATAACAAAAGCTATTCTAAACACTAAAAATTTAATGTTAGAATAGCTTTAATTTTAATTTACAATTTAAATATATCTACTAATTCTGTCATTTCTTTTGTCATTTCTCTTAATCCTTGTGCAGTAGAAGCTACTTCTTCTGTAGAAGCATTCATTTCTTCAGATGATGCTGCTATTTCTTCCGCAGAAGCTGAAACCTCTTCTGCAATTGCAGAAGTACTTTCTATCTTTTCTAAAATAACTTTATTATTGTTATCTATATCTATAAATAAACTGTTAGCTTGTTCAATTTTAGGACCTATATCTTCTAAAGCTTTAATTATATTATTAAATGAATCTATTGCAGTCTTTACAATTGTACCTTGATTAGTCAGTTCATTATTCATTACTTCAGTAGTATTTATAATTATATTTGTATCATCTGATATATTATTAATCAATGAATTTATATCTTGTGAAGATGTTTTAGACTGTTCTGCAAGTTTTCTAATTTCATCAGCAACTACAGCAAATCCTTTTCCTGCTTCACCAGCTCTAGCTGCCTCAATAGCAGCATTTAATGCCAATAAATTTGTTTGGTCTGCAATACCATTTATAACATTTGTTATTTCATCTATTCTATTTATATTTTGTCCAAAATTTAAAATTCTAGAAACAAAAGAATTAAATGATTCTGATGATTGCTTTATAGAATTTATTAATTCTTTCATATTATTATTACTATCATCTGCTGTAACCTGAATTGCTTTAGACTTTGAATCCACATCGTTTATTGCTTCAGCAGCAATTCCTAATTCTTCACTAAAGTTATTCAATATGTTAGTAATTTCAACTAAATCTTCTGCCTGACATCCTGTTCCTTGTGCTACATCTTGTATAGCATTTGTGACATTTTCAGATGAAGATGTCATTTCTTCAGATATATCAGACAAGCTATCAGAAGCTTCATCCATATTTTCAGATTTTTCTTTAACCATATGTAAAAGTTTTGAAATTTCATTTACTGTATTATTTAGTGATTTTTTCATCATACCAAATTCATTCTTACCCTCTAAATTTATATTAATAGTAAAATCACCATTAGAAATTATTTCTAATGTTTCTTCCATTTCTTTTGTTTCACTTTTTATAGCTTTAATTATGTAATATGAAATAAATAATAATATAGCTAAACCTACTCCAAAAATAATTATAAATATTTTTATACTTCTATTATATACATTAACCGCCTGTATATTTAATTCTTCCGCTACTTTTAAATCATAATCTTTTAACTCTTTTAGTGAAGCTTCTATTTCTACTCCTAAATTTTTAAAATTATCATATAATTCCTTCTCTATGGCTTCTCCTCTAACTAATTTATCATTAACTTGATTCCATGTGTCCATATATTTAGCATAATTACTTTTAAATTTCTCTATTTCTTTTACTTCAAATTCGTCCATTTTACTTGATGTATAGTTTTTTAATCTTTTAGCTATTCTTCCGTCATAATCCTGTATTCCTGAATCAAAGCTACTATCATATTTATTACAAGCTCCATTAATAAGAACCCTTATATTTAAAAAATCTGCTCTTATTGAAGTTGCATCTGTAATAGGAATTAGCCTATCCTTGTACATAGTTGACATATTATCCTTAATTTTCCCCATGTTTAATAATCCAACAGATGCTATCGAAGAACCTGATAAAATAGCTAATACTAATATTATTACAACATTTGTTACTATTTTTAAATCCTTAAATTTTTTAATCATCCTCTTCCCCCTTAGTGTTTTTTTACTTGAAGAAAACATAAAAGCTGCACAATTTATTAATATACTAAATTAATAACTGTGCAGCTTGGCAATCATGGAACAAATTATTCTTTAGACCCATAGCTTTGCGACTCTATTTTTCAATAGATGTGCCAATATTTATTTTTGTAGGATAATATATCATATGATATATGCTATATTATATAATACATGATTTATCTATATTGGTCAATTTTTTCTATGATTTCACAAAAATAGTCATTTAATATTAAGTATTAGTTTTGCAAGATATCAATAAATAATATTTAATTTAAACTAAACTAAAAAAACCTAAAGATAGAAAAAATCTATCTTTAGGTTTTCATCTTATAAAAAATTTAAAATCTTCTATCGCTATATAATAATTTAATTTAGCCTTCTCATAATCTTGTAAAGCATTACTAGCATCTTCTTCAAAAGGTCTATATTCTAATTCTGTAATAAGTCCTTTTTCAAGTTTAGTATCTGCTAATTCTAATAATTTAACTTTATTATCATAATCTAATTTTTTAATCTTTATTTCATTGCTAAGCTTTAATATGTTATTGTAATCACTTCTAATTTTATATTCAATATCTTTTTGCTCATCTTCAGTTTCATAATTCAAATTAACTATCTTATCTTCTAACCCTTCTATATAGTTATCATATTGATCTGAATCATTATATTGTTGAGTAATATTTTTATCTTGTACTGTTGCCTTAATTTCATCTTCAACTCTAGTAACAGCATAATATGTTTCTCTCATTCTTTTTATAGTTTCATCTAAATTGTCCACTTTGTATTCTTTATATGGAATTTCTTTTTCTTCTAAAATTAACTCTTGATTTACCTCTCGTCCCATATTTATATTTAATTCCATTATCATTTTTTGTTTTTCATTATTCAAAGCTTCAAGTTTTATTTTCGATTGTTCTAAAATTAATTCATAATCCATTAAAGAGTTTTTTGATGTAATTCCTGCTTCAAATTCTTTTTGTTTTTTTTCTAATTGCTTTTCTAGTCTTTGTATTTGTTGCTTTTGCAAATCTATAAGTTCATCTTGAATTAATATACTGTAATATTTTTTAGTTACTTCTAAATCTACTTGATTTTGCTTTTGCTCTTTATTCCATTTTGCATTTTCTAATTCTAATTTTGCTTTAAGATGATAAACTTCTTTTCGTTTATCTGTCTCAATTGAAGTATTCGCCTCTTCATCTTTTTCATCTAGAGCATCATCATATTTTTCATCAGCAAGTTTTATTTTTTCATTAAGTATCTTTAAATCAGAATTTTCATTTATAGCATATTGTATAACATCACCATAATTCAAGTTATTAGTAGAATTTTCTGCATTTGCATATTTAAAAGTTAAAGAGCCTACTAAAACTAAACTCACTATCACTGCAATTGACATTTTTTTCATTATATTTCTCTCCTTTTAATTTAATACCCTATTTCACATGCCATTTCTAAATTACACATAGCTTCAATATAATTTATTTTTGCTGCTTTATATTCAATTTCCGCTTGAGTTTTTGCAACTTCATCCTTCCAAAGTTTATCTAAAGAAATAGTCCCATGTTGGTATCTATTATCTGCTGCTTTTAAATCTGATTTTTTCTTTTCAAGGCTCTTAACTTTTAAATCAAACTCTGATTTTTTTTCACATACATTCATATACAATTCTTTAACGTTTTTTTCCACTTGCTTTTTTGCGTCCTGTAAAAAAATTTGTTTTTCATAAAGTTGTTCATTTATCTCTTTGAATTCCATATTATCTTCATCAAGATAATCATCTGCAATACCTAATTCTCTCTCCTTAATGTCAAGATCTATTTCAGCTATCTTTATTTCACCTCTATTTTTTAATGCATTCTGTAAATAAACACTATACTCTGATACTTCTTTTATTTTATTTTCTTGAAAATCCAGCTTTATCTCTTTATCTATACTTATTCCTATTTCTTTCTTTAACATCATTTCTGAATTTTCCTTATCTTTAATAAGATTATCTATTTGTAATTCTAATTTTTTTAATTCATTTTCAGCAATATCCTTATCCAATTTAGATGTTTGTCCATTTTTAAATTTCATTTCAATTTGAACAAATTCTTTACTTTGAAGCTCATATAAATCCTTTTTAATCTTTATTGAATAATATATTTGTACAATTTGATTCCAAATCTGACCTACTTTAAGTTCAATAGATTTTTTTGCTTTTTCAACATTTATATTTTGCTTTTCAATTTTTCCTTGTACTTCATACCACTTTAAATCTCTATCTCTAATAAATAATTTAAATTCCTCTTCATCACTAAAAGTTGGTGGTACTTCTCCATAATTTACAAACGTTTTCCTATATTTATCCATTTCTTCTTGCTCACTAGGACTTAAAGAGAGTTTATTTATTTCTGACTTTAATTCCTCTATCTCTTTCTCCAAATTAGTTATAATCTGCTGTTGATTAGCTATTTGCTCCAAATCTGGTTTCTCTGCCTGTTCCATTTCTGTTAATTTATCTTCTTCTATCTTTAATTCTTCTTTCTTTTGATTATATTGTTCTTGTAATGGGGATTGTTTTGCATCTTGTTCTTTCTCATAAAGATATTTATATCTTTCTAATGCATCTAAGGTTTCCTGTGCTTCATCACTTTTTTCTTTAGCATTATTAAAATCTCTTTGAAGTTTATTATAATCCAAGTCTATTCTTTTCAAATCATTACTGTTTTGTATTGCTGTACTAATAGCTTTTTCCTTAGTTAATATCAATAGATTATCTTTGTCCTCTTCTACATCAGCATATGCAAATGTAATATTTAGTACCATGAGTATAAATAGTAAACTTCCTAATGCTCTTTTATATTTTTTTTTCTTACTACTACGATATCTAAGTAATAATCCATGTCTTAATTTTTGTTGCATAAACTCCTCCTATTTATATAAATAAAAATTTTATATATTTTGATACTGAATTAATAACCTTATTATTCACTAACATTGTCCCAACATTGAATTTTGTAAATTATATGATATATTATACCTATAAATTGTGATGAAATAATGATGAAAATCAGAGTAATTTGTGAGGTTTAATCCCCAAATCTATTTTTAATATTATTTCTTATTATGTTATTATAGTTTTAATCACAATATGTACAAGGAGGGTTTGTTTATGCAAGACATAAGAATTCTTATCGCAGATGATGACGAAAAAATGCGTCAAGTTATTAAAATATACTTGCAGCGTGAAGGATATATAGTAGAAGAAGCAATAGACGGTAACGATGCTTTAGCTAAATTTAATAGTTGTGAATTTTCCCTTGTATTATTAGATGTTATGATGCCAATAATAGATGGTTGGGCTGTTTGTAGAGAGATTAGTAAAAATTCTTCTGTTCCAATAATAATGTTAACAGCAAGAGGAGAAGAATATGATAAACTTTTTGGATTTGAATTAGGGGTAGACGATTATATAACTAAACCCTTTAGTCCTAGAGAAATGGTTGCAAGAATAAAAGCAGTTCTAAAAAGAACCAAAGGAGAAAATAAAGAAGATAATGGTTGTATAACAGTAGGTAATATAAAAATTAATATATTAGGTAAACAAGCTTTTTTAGAAAACAAAGAGCTCTTATTAACCCCTAAAGAATTTGAACTTTTAAGTTTTTTTACACAACATCCAGACCAAGCTTTTTCAAGAGAACAACTACTAAATAATGTTTGGGGATTTGATTATTTTGGTGATTATAGAACTGTTGATACTCATGTAAAACAACTTAGAGAAAAATTGGGCAAAAATAAAAAATATATCCGTACTGTTTGGGGAATAGGTTATAAATTTAAGGTAGGAGAATAAAATGAAAAGTATATTGAGCAAATTATGGTTAGGTATTACTTCTTTAGTTTTATTTATTCTTATAATTATATGGATATTTCAAGTAGGTTTTTTAAATAAATTTTATGTTAGTGAAAGAACAAATAACTTATTAAAAGAAGGCAATGAAATTGTAAGTATAATTACAAAATCCAAAAACCCCCAAATAGTTTCCGAGGAAACAATGAGTAGAATAAATTCTACTATTTCTTCATTTAATGCACAAGTTATAATAATTGATTCTAGTAATAATGTTTTATTTTTTAATGCACCACATAATGTACCTAAACGTAATACTGAAACAATCCCCGAAAGACTACTATCAAAAATCAACATAGAAATTGAAAAAGGCGAAACTTTTATAAAGAAAAACACTCGTTTAAATGATTCATTTTACTTTATTACAGTTGGTATTCCTATTAAAGAAAATGGAAACATGAATGGATATTTTATATTAAATTCACCTTTAGCACCTATAAAAGAAACAACTTCAATTTTGAAAAATCAATTATCTATAATTACCTTAGCATCAATAATTATTGCAACATTTTTATCATTATTATTGGCTAAACTTTTTACAAATCCCATATTGAAAATTACAAAGACTTCAAAACAAATTGCTAATGGCGACTTTACTGCCCGTGTTAAATTAGAATCCAAAGATGAAATTAGAGATTTAGGAGACACCATAAATAATATGGCAGTTCAATTGGGACAAATTGAGAATTTCAGGAGAGAGTTTATAGCTAATACTTCTCATGAGTTAAAAACCCCTATTAGCTTAATCAGAGCATACTCTGAATTAATTATGGATGTAGACGGTGAAGACAAACAAGCTAGAAATGAACATTTACAGGTTATTATAGATGAATCCAAAAGATTGAACACTATGGTAGAAGATATTCTTTACTTATCAGAAATGGAAGCTGGATACTATAAACCTGAATTTAAAAATTTCTCAGTTATTGACACAATAAACAGTGTTATAAAAAAACTTTCCTTTCTATGCTCTGGAAAAAATATAAATATAAACATTATAGCTGCTAATGAGAATACCTTAATTAGTGGCGATGAAGCTAAAATGTATCAAGTATTTTTTAATCTCATAAACAATGCAATTAACTATTCTCATGAGAATGGAAATATAATAATTAAAGTTAATAATATAAATGATATGGTAAGAATAGAAGTTATAGATAATGGAAAAGGCATTCCTAAAGAAGATTTACCTTATGTGTGGGATAGATTTTATAAAGTAGATAAATCTCACAAAAGAAATAACAGCAGTACCGGCTTAGGAATGGCTATAATAAAGAATATTTTAGAAGCTCATAAATTTAATTATGGTATTGAAAGTGAATTAAATAAAGGAACTATGATTTGGATTGAAATATGAAAAGCATGTAGTGCATAAAATATGCACTGCATGCTTTTCCTTACTAAACATGAACTTTACCATCTGTTACATGTATTATCCTACCTGCTTGTTTAGCAACTTCTAAATCGTGTGTAATCATAACTATTGTATTTCCAGCCTTATTAAGCTTCTTAAAGGTTTCTAATATTTCTTCACTTGTCTTAGAATCAAGAGCTCCTGTTGGTTCATCCGCAAGCAAAATTTCTGGTTCACCTACTAGCGCTCTTGCTATTGAAACTCTTTGTTGCTGACCTCCTGACAGCTCTGTAGGTTTGTGATTTGTCCTATCTCCTAGTCCTACAATTTCAAGCATTTTTTTTGCTTTCTCTTCAGCTATCTCTCGCTTTACACCTCTTAATAATAAAGGAAGAGTAACATTTTGAAGAGCTGTATATTTACTAAGCAGATTAAATTTTTGGAATATAAATCCAATTTCTTTATTTCTTATATAAGCAAGCTCATCATCACTTTTATTATCTATACTTTCACCTGATAGTATATATTCTCCAGAATTTGCTGTATCAATACACCCTATAATATTCATAAGAGTTGATTTTCCAGAACCTGAAGGTCCTAAAATAGCAACAAACTCACCTTTTTTTATTTGTAGAGATATATTATTTAATACTACCATATCTTGCTTACCCATTTTATAAGATTTCAAAATATTCTTCATTGATATTACTATATTATTATCCATAGGCATTATTTCATAGCTGAGACAACTACTTTCTCAGCTGTCTTGTCTTTACCCTCACTTCCCGCCTTAAGCCATATTTGCAAAATCATTCCTTCATATATATCTTCTAATTGCAATTCAGTTTTTTCCATTCCATCATCTCCTCTTTTATTAGAAACTATAGGAGTACCTACTGGAATAATAACAACTTCACTTTCTCCAGTAAGCTTAATATTATCTGCCACACGCTCTCTACTTCCACCAGAACCCATACCTTTTGTTTCTTCACCTTTCTTTTTCGTTTCTCCTTCGCTCCTTTGTGGTCTTTCAGGCATATCAACCAAATCAATAGTTATTTCATTTCCTACTATATTTTTTACTTTACCCATTATATAAGCTTGGTTTCTGTTCTTGTTCTCAGTTTTAGAATTTTCACCTTTTTTTTCTGCACCACTTATAGCTGTAGTATTAGAATTGCTTGCTGTCTTATTAGCTCCTGAACATCCAACAAATAATCCAGTAACACTAATTACTGATAAAATTAAACATAAAATTTTCTTTTTCATATTCTTAAAAACTCCTTTTCTATTTTTATTCATGATTTAAAGCGTCTATTGGCTTTAATGAAGCTGCTTTAGCAGCTGGATAATAGCCAAAGAATGTACCTATAACAACAGAAAATATAAATCCTAAACCATATCCATACGTAGATGGAACATAGCTTAAACCTACTGAATGTATAATTGGAATAATCAATACGCTTATTGTAATACCTATGGCTCCTCCTGAAGCACTTATAATTATTGCTTCTAAAAGAAATTGCAATAATATATCTCTTCTCTGTGCTCCTATTGCCTTAAGAATACCTATTTCTCTAGTTCGTTCTTTTACCGAAACTAAAAGTACATTCATAATTCCTATTCCTCCAACAACTAGAACACAAGTAGCTACTGAAATAAGCATGGCTGTCATAGTTGCTGCGGATTCTTGAGCTGCAACTAACCTGCTTCCAGCATCCATTATCATAAATTGATCACTTTTTCCTTTATGGTTTTTATTCAAAATTTCTGTTATTTCACTTTTAGCTTCTTCAACAGAATCTATATCTTTAACTAAAACAGTAATTTTAGGACTTGACTTTTCATTCATAATATATTTAACTGCTGTTTCATATGGCAGTATAATTCCCTCATCAGGGCTAAAACCTAATAAAGAATTTCCTGACCTTTTTAAAACACCAATAATTTCATATTTCTTTCCATTTAACTTAATATCTTTTCCAACAGCTTCTGAAGCTCCACCTTCAAATAATATTTCTGCTAAATCAGTCCCAATTACTACTACTCTCTCTTTTTTTTCATTAGCATATTCATTAATAAATTCACCATAGTCTAATTCTAATGAGTTTATCTCTTTAAAGTTTTTTGTAGCTCCAACTGCTAAGCTGCTATAAGATATATCATAATAACTAACATTTACATTACTACTAAGCATTATGTCAGCATTTTTTATTGCTGAAAAATTTCCTTCCTGCATAGCCTTTACATCTTCAAAATCTAATGTTTCTGTAGTTTTCACTCCTTTGGTATTCATCACATAAAGTGTACCTACGCTAAGATTTTTGTACTGTTCTTCAACATCAGCTTGACTACCTTTTCCTATTCCAACCACCATAATTATAGTAAAAGACCCAACAATAATACCAAGAGAAGTAAGAAAAACTCTAACTTTATTAGTTGAAATGTTTATAAAAACAGCTCTTATAATTTCAATTAAACTCATAACATCACTTCCACTTCTATTTTTTCTCCTGAATAATTAAGGTTTCTCCTTCTTTAAGCCCATCCATAACTTCTGTATTCTTGCCATCTGTCAATCCTGTTACTACCGTTTTAGTAACGATATTTCCTTCTTTATCTTTGACTTGTACACTTTGTTTTCCCTCAACCATAGTTACAGCACTATTGGGAATTACGAGTACATCTTTCTTTTGTTTTAATACAAATGAAATACTGCAGTTCATACCTATTTTTACGTCTTTTGAAGCTTCATTTAACTCAATAGTGACATCATAAGTTACTATTCCCGTATTATCTCTTTTAGGAAGTGGATCTATACTAATAACCTTTCCAGTAAAGATTTTATTATCAAGAGCATCAAATACAACTTCAGTATCTTGCCCTATTGATACATTTGACAAATCTTCTTCTGAAACCGCACTAATTACTTGTGCTTTTCCCAAATCTGTTACAAGTATAAAATGGTCCGTATTTGCTGTTGCAGTATTACTTTGAGCTGACGTTGGAACTGATTCTCCTTCTTTATATGAAACATATAAAATCTTACCATCTGTAGGAGAAGTTAAAATTGTTTTATTTAGGTCATCTTTAGCCATATTTAGTGATATTTCTGAGTTTCTAACACTAGCTTTAGCAGCTTCAACATCGTTACTATCCTTTAAAAGTATATTGTATCTTTGAAGTTGAACTTCATAATCTGCTTTAGCATCTTCACAATTAGCTTTCAATTGCTTTTCTGTAATATCATATTTTTCAAGTTGTGCTTCATAAGCTGATTTAGCATTTTCATATGACAATTTTTTTTGTTCAATTTCCTGCTTTGAATAGTAATCTTCCATATCCTTCATTGGTAAGTATTCCGAGCTAATCTTATCAAATTGAACCTTTAAATCATCTAGTTTTTGCTTTTCTGATATAATTTGCAACTGATAATCCGAATTTACTTTATCAAGTTGAGATTTTAAATCATCTAGTTTTTGTTTTTCTGATATAATCTGTAATTCGTAATTTTGTTTTGTTTGTTCAAGTTTTATAACAGTTTGATCATAACTTACTTGAGCACTTTTAAGTTTATTTATATAATCCGTGTCATCAAGCTTTGCAACAATCTGTCCTTTTTTTATTTCTTGATCTTGTTTAACTAATACCTCTTTTAATTTTCCACCTATTTCAAAATCAAGATTAGTAACAGACAAATTCACTTCTCCATCTGCACTAAAATCTAGCGCAATATCTCCTTTTATTACCTTTTGTTCTTTAAAAACTGGTTCTTCAGCACTTAATTTAGTAGATTTTATTTTATAAGTATAACTTCCATAACCAATTGCTGAAAGTACTATCAATCCAAGTCCAAGTTTAACAAACTTTTTTGCCATAAATTTTTTCAACAAATATATTTCCTCCTTCTTGTGTTGTATATCCCATTTAAATCCTCCCACACTCTTATAATACAAAAGAAATTTTATAGGAATATGAGGAAACTGTGATGAAATTGTGAGGTCATATTTTTATGTATAATAAAAGCTATTCTAAACACTGAAAATTCAATATTAGAATAGCTTTCCCTTATTTTTAGCTATATTCTAATTTAACCTTACTTCCCCCTTCTCCTTGCTTTGCAGGAGTAACTATAAGTTTAACTGGAACTCTGTTTTTAAGTTCCTCCATATGGCTTATTATTCCTATAGACAGCCTTGAGCTGTGAAGTTTTTCAAGGGAATTCATTACAATTTCTAAAAGCTCTGTATCAAGAGTACCAAATCCTTCATCCAAAAAGAAAAATTCTAAAGGTGCACTCCCCTTCAACTGAACTTGAGATGAAAGTGCTAAAGCCAATGCAAGAGAAGTTAAGAAGGTTTCTCCTCCTGAAAGTGTACTAGTCTCTCTTATTTCTCCACCATTATAATCATCTCTGATTGTAAAGTTACCCTCACTATCAATTTCAAGTGCATATCTATCCTTAGTTATATTCTTTAATCTTCTTGATGCCTCTCTTGCTATATATTTCAATTGATTCATTGCTGCAAACTCTACAAATTTATTTCCTTCAACTAATTTTCCCAAGTCATTTAAGAGACTCAATTTATGTTCTAGTTCTTTTTCCTTCTTTCTAAGCTCTTTTAACTCTTCCATATCCGTTTTCATATCTTCAATAGTCTTTTGAAGAGTAGCAATTTCTTTTATTTTTAAATTTAATAATTTCTCCTTTTCAATTCTATTCCTTTTAATCTCTTCCCATCTATCTTCTTCTATAAATTCTCCATTTAATTTTTTCTCTATTCTAGCAATATTATTTTTTATATTCTTCAGCTCATCTTCAAATTTATTTATTTCATTTTCTATTTTATTTATAGCATCTTCATCTAATAAAACTTTTAGTATTTCATTCTCATCACTAAAATTATTTTCCTGAAGGCAAACTTCTAGTTTTTCTTTTTGTTCTTTATATAAATTACTAAGAATAGATTTACTTTGTTCTAAGCTTAGTTTTACATCCCATATTCCTTGTCTTTGTTTTTTATCTTTTTCTAGTCTAGCTTTAAGCATATCACTATTTTCATTAATTTCTTTTATTTTTTTTCTAACCGCTTCAATATATTCTTCTGGATTTTTTCCTAATGATAGCTTTTGAAACTCTTCTTCTTCAATTTTTATAATACTTGCTTTTTCTTTTCCACTTTGTAATATCTTAGAAAGCTCAATATCTAATTCTTTAATTTTTTTATTTACATCTTCCTTTTCCGTATCCATTTTATCTATATATTTTCTTAACTCTCTCTGATTGTTTTGTAATTCTATATTTTCCTTTTCAGCTTTTTTTATTTCCTGCATCTTTAGTCCTATATCCTCTAGATTAAGTTCTTTCTTTAAAGATAAATATTCTTTAGAAGCCTTACCTAATTTTTCATTTTCTTTTGCTAAATCCTTTTTTAACTCCTCTAAAGAATTTTTTTCACTTTTTAGCATTTGACTTAATTTTGCTTCCTTCATATCTATTTTTGTTTTATTTTCTTTTTGCACTTTTATACTATTATCTATTTCATCTTTTTCTTTATTGTATTTTTCAAGTCTATTTTTTAAATCTATAAATTCTTTTTCTTCTTTTTCTTTTTCTTCCTTAAGCTTTGATAAACTAATTTCTTTCAACTCTTCTTCTATTTGATTTAACTCATTTTTTATATGTTCTTCTTCTTTTTCATAAGATATAAACTTAATAGAAAAATTATTTATGCTTTCATTTAATTTTTTAAGCAGCACCTCAAGATGAGTCTTTTCTTCTTGTTTTTCTTCTAGTAGTTTTCTATCTATTTTTTCTGCTGAAGCAGTATGGTGAATAGAACCACAAACTGGACATGGTTTTCCCTCTTCCAACTCACCAGCTAAAACACTAGCTAAATTTGTCTTATTAATATCAGCTATTTCTTTATCTACAGCAGTCAGTTCTGCCTCTCTTCTTGCCAGATTTTCTTTAATAAGCTTAAAATTTTCTTCTACAGGCTTCTTATTATCACAAAGCTCTTTTAATTTTTCTTGTAATTGTCTTTTTTTATTATCATTCTTTACAGCCTTCTCTAATTTTTCTCTCAAGAAGCTTACTTTTTCTGATTTATCTAGAAGCAACGAATTATCTCCTGGATTTTGTTGCTCTATTTCTTTATATTTATTTTCTAGTTCTATAACTATACTATTTTGTTTTTTCTGTGCCTCTACTATATCTTTGTACTCTTTTTCTTCATTAATAATATATTTATCTTTATCCTTGATTTTTAAATCTAATTCTTCTTTTTTATCTAGTAATTGTTTGTACTCCTTCTCTTTATTAAAAGCATCCTGTACTTTTTCTCTATACTCAGGATCAATATTTATTTTCTTTAATCTGTTATCTATTTCTTCTATATTTTTAACCTTATCTTCTCTACTTGAAAGTATTAAATTTAATTTTTTCTCTAATACATTCATCTCACTCTTAACTTTATTATAATCTTTAAGCAATTCTTCTCTTTCTAATTTTAATCTTGCTATCTTTTTATTTATTTCTATTGCCTGCTGAAGATTAGCTTCTTTTTTAATAAGTTCAGGTATTTCTTTTTCTTTTCTTTCTAAGATTTCATTATAGTTTTTCTCTACAATTTCCAATTCTTCATCTATATTTTTTAGTTTAATCTCTAAATTCTTTAATTCGGTATCATTATTTTGAATTTGTTTCTCTGTTTCCTTTAAATCATCAATAAAAGGCTTCACTTTTAAAGCTTTTTTAGCTTTATCTACATTTTCTTTTTTTAGTGAAATTTCTTCATTTCTATCTTCTAGATTTTTTTCTATCATTTTATAATCTTTAAGTTCATTTTGAAGCTCATATATACCTTTATATTTCTCATAATCTATATCTAATTTTTTCTTTTCTTCTGTTAAATTTTCTTCCTCTTCAATAAGATCTTTTAATTGAAGTTTTTTTTCCTTAAATATTTCTTCAGATAAGCCTTCATATTTTTTAAGCTCACCACTTAATATATTTTCTTCCTTTATTTTTCCATTTCTTGCTCGTTTTATCTTCTCACTCAAGTTTTTGCCATATTTCTCAAGAGCAAAAATTCTCTCAAGCATATCTCTTTTATCTTTTCCTGTAAGTTTTAAAAATTCACTGAATTTTCCCTGTGGAAGCACAACTGAACGAGTAAAATCCTCTGCAGTAAGTCCTATAATTTTTTCTATTTGCTTGTGAACTTCCGTTGGTTTATCCGCAAGTATATTGTTTTCTAGATCGTCCTTTTCAATAAGTCGTGCATATCTAGTCTTATAGGCACCATGCTTATCAATTCTCATATTTCTCTCAGCAATATAAGTTTTTCTTTCACTCCCTAAACCAATTTCAAATTCATAGCTTACATTTAAATTTTTAGTTGTAGTATTTATATAACCTTTATTTGTTCTTGTAACCTTCCCATATAAAACTATAGTTATAGCATCTAAAATTGTAGACTTTCCACTTCCTGTTGGTCCAAAAATACCAAAAAGTCCTTTCTCTGTAAGCCTTTCAAAATCAATTTTTTGTTCCTCTTCAAAACTATTTAATCCAACAATTTTAAGCAATTTAGGCTTCATGCTCTTCACCTTCTTCCTCTCCAGCTATACTTAAAAACAGTTCCATAATTTCGTCACTTGGTTCTACCATTCTCTGCTTTACATAAAATTCTTCAAAAAGCTCTCCCATACTTTTTTCCTTTACATTATAAAAATCCTCATTTTCTTCATCTTTCCCCTTAATTATAGGTCTTATTTCCAAGATGTCTTTTTTAAGACTCTTCATTGTCTTTATATCTTCTTGAGTTATATACTTGTCCGTCTTTATCTCTAAATATACCCACATTTCTTTATCACAATTTTCTTCACACTTTTCAATAGCTTCTTCTACAGAATCACACTTCCAAACCTCTATAGGTTTGTAGTTTTTAAAATTAATCTTGTCTATTACTGCTTCTTCTCCCGTTTTAACATCAACAATATAACAGCATTTTGTATATCCAACTTCACTCTTACTATATTGTAGTGGCGAACCTGAGTAAAAGCAGTTACTTCTTCCCTTTATCTTTTGAGGCTTATGCAAATGTCCAAGAGCAACATACTGAGCCTTTTCTGGAATAGCCACTGCACTTACTGCTAAGCTTCCGCCAAGTTGAATTTGTCTTTCTGAATCTGATTCTTCTCCACCTAAAATAAACAAATGTGATACTGCTAAATTAATAGTATCTTCTCTATATTTTTCTGAAAGTGATAGAAGTAACTCTTCGACCCTTGTCGAATAGCTTTTTTGTCTTTCTTCCTCTTCAATACTTTCTGAAAGTACTTCATTTAATCTCTTTTCACTAGGATAAGGTAGCGTTATAATTACTGCTTTTTCACCATTTACCTCTACTTCAACAAAACCTTCACCAGCATCTAATATTTTATGTTCTCCGCACTTTCCTATTTCAGCACAGCTTTTAGGTCTGCCTAAAAGGATAACTCCCTGTTCATAAGCCAGTGGACTTGCAGCAGCAAGTCTTTCAGGATTATCATGATTTCCCGCTATAACTAAAACTAGCCTCTCTCCATTATTACAAATTTCTTTTAATGCTCTATAAAACATTTTCTCTGCTCTTGCAGGAGGATTACTGTTATCATATATATCCCCAGATATTATGACCATATCTACATTTTTCTCTTGTACTATATCAACAAAATCTTTTATAAACTGTTCTTGCTCATCCATTCTACTAGCACCTTCTAAGCTCTTTCCAAGATGCCAATCTGAAGTGTGTAATAGTCTCATAATTTCACCCTTTCATTCCCTCATATTATAGATAACGAACTTAAAAATTAATTTTTATTAAAACTTTGCAGAAGCAAAGTATTTTTAACTCTCAATTATCAATTTTCACCCATATAGAATTTTAAGTTTTAAAATTCTATATCTAATATATATTTTAACATTACATATATAAAACAAGGTATAAAAATTAGAACAATTATTTGTTAGTAACATAAAAAAAGGGCAAGTTACAAAATATAATCTACATTGTAACTTAACCCTTATTATACAAACTAAATGAATAACGCCCCTATACTTGCCCTATTATATATTTATATTTTTATTCTTCCCCACTTGTTCTTCTCATTTTTAAGCCCCACATTGTAAGAACAAATAGTAATACTCCACCTGCTAAAAATACATTTGTTGTTGCTAAATTTCCGTTATCCGTTTTAAAGTATTCCATTAAACCAATAGAGTGTACAAAGATAATTATAATTGCTATTGGTGCAAGGAATTTAACAGCAAAACTATATAATCTGCTCCATGAGAAAGGATATAATCCATTACTTTCGATTTCTTTAACAGCATTCTTTGTACCCCAGATCCATCCTCCAAATAAACATACCAATACTCCACCTAATGGTAATGTTATCTTTGCTGTAACGTAATCGAAAAGGTCGAAGAAATTTTTGCCGAATATTTTAACTTCAGCCCATGGACCAAAAGATAATGTACTTGGTATAGAAAGTGCAAATAATGCTAAAGCTATTAAAACTGTAGCTTTCTTTCTGCCGATATTAAATTGTTCTGTAACGAAAGCTACAACAACTTCCATTAAAGATATAGTTGAAGTTAAAGCAGCAATTCCAATTAATAAGAAAAATAAAGTTTCAAAGAAAGCTCCAAATGGCATAGCCTTAAATACCGCTGGAAGAGTAACAAATATTAATCCTGGTCCTTGACCTGGTTCAAGTCCATATGCAAAAACTGCTGGGAATATAACTACTCCTGCCATTAAAGCAATTAATGTATCAGCTATAGTTACTTGAACTGCCAATTTAAAAAGATTTTCTTTTTTATCTATATAACTACCATAAGTCATTATTATTGCCATACCTAAACTTAAAGAATAGAACGAATGTCCAAGTGCTTCTAAAACACCCTCTTTAGTTAACTGTGAAAAATCAGGTTTAAATAAGAATTCTAATCCTTTTGAAGCTCCATCTAAAGTTACTGATCTAATCATTAATCCAATTAAGATTAATAATAATACTGGCATCAATACCTTACTGCATTTTTCTATACCAGTTTTAACTCCTAAAATTACAACACACGCTGTTAACGAAAGTATAACAAAAGTCCATACTATAGGCTCAGTTCCACTAGAAATTATTGCCCCAAAATAATCCCCTAACTTATCTGGTGCTACGTTTATTAAATTTCCTGAAACTGATCTTGATAAATATGCAAATACCCATCCTGCTATCATAGCATAAAAAGAAAGTATGATAAATGCTGTTGAAACAGACACAACTCCCGATAGATACCATGGTTTATTTGGTTCTAATTCTTTGAATGCTCCCACTGCATTCTTATGTGTCCTTCTTCCTAGTGCAAATTCTGTTAACATTACAGGAAGTCCTACTAATACAATACATGCTAAATAAACTAAAATAAATGCTGCCCCACCATTTTGTCCTGTAATGTACGGAAACTTCCATATGTTTCCTAAACCTATTGCCGACCCCGCTGCTGCTGCCAAAATACCTAATTTTGATCCAAAATTATCTCTTTTCATATATAAAGCCCCCTTCTTATAAAATACTATATAATACTATATAATTCCATTTATTGCATTTTTTTACTGTTGCATGTATAAATTTTACCCCTTAATAAGCCCCCCCCTTTTCAATTTTTAATTTCTATAAAAGATTTCTGGTAATTCAAAATCTGTAAAAAATATTAATATATAAATAAAAAACTCTCGACTCTATGAACGTATAATCATATACTTCATAGGGACGAGAGATATTATCGTGGTACCACCCTAATTCACATTTCATTGAAATGCCTTATTATTCAGGTCGACGTAAACTCCAAATAAATTTCATTTGGTAAATTACCTAACCATAGCCATATATCGGTGGCAACCGTCCTCATCTACTCGAAAATAATTTCTTTCAATTTGGCAGCTCTGGAGTGATCATTATATACTTATTTTAACGCCAACTTTCAGCACACATTGGCTCTCTGTAGTTAAAAACAAAGTATTTTTCTCTCCGTCGTCACTTTATTCTGTTAAATTAACGAAATTCTTATTCACAATTATATATATCATATTCAAAATTGTCAATAGGTTTTTGTAACAAAATATTAAATTTTTCTAAATTAATCTGTTAAAATAATATATGTTTATATTTTTAAAAAATTCTTAATTTTCTTAATTAAATGTTCAACATTTTCTTCATCTTTAGCCATTTTTTCTACAGGACACGAATCAGTCTTTGTCCTATTCATTATATAAGGCACTTTTAAATCATACTCAAAAGATATATTATTATCTTTTAAAACCTCTATGGCATTCTCACTTATCATTTTTGTGTAGATACATTTCAGATTAGCTTTTACACTTAACATAGCTGCAGCTTTTCCTATAACTTTATCTGCTAAAACTCCTCCATCTATAGTATCTTTTTTTTCTAATACAGCCATAAACAAAGGTTTTATGCCTCTTTCATTTTTCTCTACAACTACTTTTCCATCTTTAACTATTACAAGAGATAAATTGTTTTCTAGTAAATGTTTCTTTGCAAGTTCTATATCCTTCACTTTAAAGCCTCCAAATAAATTAATTCAATATTTCTTTTACACAGTTAACCACATGATAAACATCTTCCTTGCTTACCCAATAATTAGTTACAAATCTTATCTCTCCATTTTCTTCTCCATTAATTTTAATTCCTTTATCTAATAAACCTTGCACAAGTTTTTCACTACTGCAACCTGTATCCTTTATTGTAAAAAACACCATATTTATGTGCATATCTTCTTTTCTAACCTTTACTCCATCTATTTTTGAAAGCTCTTCACCTAATAATATTGCATTTTCATGATCAATTTTTAAATTATTTATCATTTCTTTTAATGCTACAAGACCAGCTGCTGCTAAAACTCCAGCTTGGCGTAATCCCCCACCCATAAGCTTTCTATTTTTTCTAGCCTTATCTATAAATTCTTTGCTTCCTGCTAAAATAGAACCTACAGGTGCGCATAAACCTTTTGATAAACAGAACATAACTGAATCACAATATTTAGTTATTTCTTTTGCCTCTACTCCTAAATAAGTTGCTGCATTAAAAAGTCTAGCTCCATCTAGATGTACAGGCACATTATGTTTTTGAGCTACCTCATATATACCTTTCATTATACTTAAAGATACAACTCTTCCATTAGAGTGTGCATTTTCAACACAAATAAGACCTGTTCCTGGAAAATGTATATCTTCATCAGCTTTTCTTATTCTATTTTCTATTTCCTTAGGATCTAATTCTCCTTTATTACTTACTATAGTTCTAAGCTGAACTCCTGCAATTACAGAAGCTGCCCCAACTTCATGGGCTACAATATGACAGTCATCACCTAAAATCACCTCATCACCTCTATTACAATGAGTAAAAAGTGAAAGTTGGTTTCCAAATGTACCACTTGGCACAAATAAAGCTGCTTCCTTTCCAACTACTTTTGCTGCATATTCTTCAAGCTCTCTCATAGTAGGATCATCACCATAAACATCATCCCCAACTATTGCATTAAACATAGCCTCTCTCATATTTGGTGTAGGCTGAGTAACCGTATCGCTCCTTAAATCTATATATTTCATCTTAACTCCCCCTGTTTTATAAAGATATTTTATTCACTATCATTGCATATTTTTGCATATTAATTTTATCAAACTATTCTAACAAATACAAATTATTAGCTTATTTGATATATACAATTTAATTAGTACTCTTTAATATGCAAAAAACTCTATAAACAAATCATGTTGTTTATAGAGTTCACTCAACATCTTAATAGCCTCTACTTTCCACTCCTGATATAAGACTTCTTTTAATAGCATATATAACTAGTGGTATAAAAATCAATTGAATTACTATTCCTGGAAGCCCTTTTATAAATAAACCAGCAGCAACTATTTTTAAATTAAAAGGTTTTCTCATAATCATATGTATTATAGTATAAATGCCTGTAATATTAACAATTCTTCCAATAATCATAGCAACAATTAGTGAAGGATACACCCCTATTTTAGTTTTATTATATAATAACGAAACAAATAGTCCATATGTCCCTAATTCAAACATCATTACATAAACGAAAGGAAACGCTGGCATGCCCATAAAAAAATGACTTAATAATGGGGTTATTAATCCAGTTAATAATGCATACATTGGATTTAAAATAAATCCTCCAATTAAAATTGGTATATGCATTGGTAAAAATACTGCACCTGCATCTTTTCCAAAAATATGAAAAAACATAGGTAAAACCATGCCTAAAGCTATAATTAATGATGCTCTTACTAGTTGTTGAACATTTGTAGTTTTTTGCATAATATTCTCTCCTTTCCATAATTATCTTAAATTTATAGCATTTTTTATACCAAATTTTTAAATGGCTATTTTTAAGCTTTTCACAATAAAATAAAAAAATATAATCTCATAATGAGATTATATTTTTCTCATTATGAGATTATATCCGAATTTTTCTCAATTTGATACTAATCATCAATCTATTTTTATTCTATACTTACTAATCTTTCTATAAATCGTTGCTCTGCTTATACCTAGAGCTTTAGCAGCTTCTTCTGGATTACCATCAAAAGCTATTAATGCTTTTTTTATGTTCTGCTCTTCAACTAATTTAAGCGGCAGTATATCCTCTACTTTAAAATTTGATTTATTTATTTTTTCTCTTCTAAAATCATTTTCTAATTTAGGCTTATCTTTTAGGAATGTAAGCAAATACTTTTCAGTTATTATATCGTTATCACATAAATAATATGCCTTTTCTACAACATTTCTAAGTTCCCTTATATTCCCATTCCATTTGTAGTCATTTAACCTAGCTATAGCACTACTCTCTATATCTTTACTTCCTTCTAAATTGTTTATATTTAATTTTTTTAGAAAATGTTTAGTTAGTGCTTCAATATCTTCTTCTCTCTCATTAAGCTTCATTAAACTAATTCCTATAACATTTAATCTATAATAAAGATCATATCTAAAATTCTTCTTATCCACTTCTTCTAATAAATTTCTATTAGTTGCTGCTATTACCCTTACATTAATCTTTTTTTCATGAGTACATCCTACTCTTACTATTTTATGATTGTCCAATACTCTTAACAGCTTAGATTGAATATCAAGAGGAAGTTCTCCTATTTCATCTAAAAATATTGTTCCTCCATCAGCAAGCTCAAATTTCCCAGGATATCCCCCTTTATTGGCTCCTGTAAAAGCACCCTTTTCATATCCAAAAAGTTCGCTTTCAAATAATTCCCTTGGAATAGCTGCACAGTTAACAGCAACAAAAGGTCCTTTTGCTCTACTACTATAATTATGTATTGCTTGTGCAAAGACCTCTTTTCCTGTTCCACTACATCCTTCTAAAAGAATATTACAATCTGTATTAGCTGCTTTTTTAGCATACTGTATAATTTTTTTCATTTTCTGATTTTTTGTTATTATATCCTTAAAAGTATATGCAGCACTATATCCAACAACATTATTTACAACTTTATGAATGTGTTTTGTATCTCTAAAACTTATAACAACACCGATAATTTTGCTATCACTTACTATAGGACCTAAATTTGTAACACACCTTATTTTATTTCCATTTGCAGTAAATGTACAATCTTGCCTCTTATAGCTTTCATTATATATCAGACACTTGTCCACTAATTTATAATTATTAAATATATCTTTTATATTTATTTTCATTAATACGTCTTTTTCTAATCCTAATATTCTTAAAGCCATCTTGTTAAAATCAGTTATATTAAGTTTATCATCCAAAATAAGAATTCCATCTGAAATACTATTAAATATCGCCTGTAATAATTCCTTTTCCATGATAATATACACCTTCTTTTTATAATAGAATTGTATATATTATCTCATATATATTATAAATATAAAATAGAAACTAACTAAATATTCTAATTATTTTTTAAAATCCAAATACCCCCCATAGAAAAATCTACAGAAGGTATTTTGGAAACTTGGGATTTATATTTAATAAATATTGTTAGCAATTAATTATTTATATACATATTATTTTTATTATCATTTAATTTTTTTAAATTTTACATTTCCCCAAATTCATATTTGAAAATCTTTGTAATAAATTTCATTAACAGTAAGAGGTTCCCATCAAAATTCTACTAAAATCCTTTTTGTTAGTTAAATTTTTAACTTTTAAATGGTCAATAACATGACTTCTTCCTTTTTTATACATCATTTCTGTTAATAAATTAGCAAGAAATGAACAGGATACATTTTGCATATCTGAGAAATCCAATATTACATTTTCATCTAACTCACGACTTACCAATTCCCTTAAAATTATAGCATCTTCTGGCTTTATCTTAGCTCCTAATATTTCTTTAACCATAATTTCTTTCATATTACATAACCTCCCCCACCTATTTTACTCTCTATATAAACCTTATCTTAATTCTTCTTTCGTTAAAATCTGTTTCAAACTGTTTTATATTTTTCTCTATATCTGTAATATAACACATCCTTAAACGCTTGTCAACTATTTAACAAAGTTTTTTGATATTTTTTTATTTTTCAGTAATTTCTAATACAAATAAATATTAGCCTATATCTTAAATTACCATATAAAGTAAGATATAGGCTTTGTTTGATAGAAAAATAGGCTCCCTGTATATTTTTAATCCTGAGCCTGCCTTTTTCTATTTAAAATCATGTTTATTTTTTGCTTTAATACCACTTTCATTATATTGATTTTCTTCTATAGTTTGAACTATTTGATTTTTAGCAAACTGTCCTTGAGACTTAAAAGATTTTTTATTAAAATTTTTCTTATTCTCATTCTTAATCTGTTCACGGTCTTTCATCAAAGACACCTCCAAAATAATCACTAAATATATATAAATATATTTTCACTCTTTAGGATGTCCTTAAATTTTATTAACTATTCTCCTAGTTTATATTCTTTATAAGTTTCCCATCTTCCATTTTTCCAAATTAAAATAGCTATATTATCAAAATAAAGATCAAATTTAGGATTAAATTTATTTACATACTCCCATATTTCATTAAACTTACTGCTAATCCTTCTTGAAACTATAGTGCAGTGAAATTTTTTATTTTTTCCTTCATGCTCCTTCCAAGAAAGCCAATCTAATTTTTGTAATTCATCAATATATTTATCATGAACTTCTACTGCTTCATTTGAAGGAAAAATATCCATAAAAACTACATTATTTCTGAAACTATTAAATCCTTTAATCTTAATTGTTGTTTTATAATTAATATTACAAAATTCTTTTGTAACTTTTTCTAATTCTTCTATATTATCAGCTTCAAAAGGTGCTTTTATAGTAAAATGTGCAGGAAGCTTTTGCCTTTGTACTTTAAATCTTGTACATACATCACTTACTAATGTTTCGTGAAATCTCAAAGTTTCTCCCTTCAACAAGCAAACCACAACATATCGCATAAACTATCTTCCTCCTCGTATACCTTCCTATTTTCCCTTATATAGTAATACATAATTTATCTAAATTAAATTCAAATAACTTATTATGAATAGTTTCTGATTTTCTCTCATATTTATGTTATATATAAACAATTTGATGATAGGAAGGTGTTACTTATGTATGATAAGTTAAAAAAAAGTCATAAACCTTACGCAAAAAAAATTATGTACGAACTATATCCTGATAAAATTTGTGATATAGATACTATATGCTCTAGATTTGTTAAAAAACGTCACAAACTTGTACGGGCTTCTATAAAAGATTTAGAAAAATGTCGTTTAATTCAAATAACAGATGATTGTAAAAATAAAGATAGTGAAAAAAAATATATATTAACACGTGAAGGAAAAGCCTTACTAGATGCAGAAGTTGATCCGTCTTTTCAACTTTAAGCATATAATATTTAGTAATACATTGGAAAAGGGTATTCTCATAATAACATAGAGTACCCTTTATCTACATTTTTTTATTACTTTGCTTTTATAGTTAACATATATTCAATTTCTTCAACAGGTACAGGTTTACTAAATAAATATCCTTGATACTCATCACAACCAATTTCACTTAAAAAATTTAATTGTTCTTTAGTTTCCACACCCTCAGATACAACCTTTATTTCTAACGCTTTTGCCATTGTAATAGCTGCTTTAATAAGAGATTCATCTCTTTTATCTTTAGTTATTCCATCAACAAATAATTTGTCAATCTTAAGTACATCTATAGGAAATGTTTTTAAATAACTTAATGATGAATATCCTGTTCCAAAATCATCTAGTGATATTTTTATATTCTTTTTCTTTAACTCAGTAACACTATTATAAGCATTTTTTATATCTTGCATAGCTTCTGTTTCAGTTATTTCTATGCCTATAAAAGAAGGATTAATTCCTGTATTTTTAAGTATACCCTCTAATTTATCAACAAAATCTTGTTTACTAAATAATTGTCCTGATATATTTACAGCAATATTTATTGGATTAACCTCTTTGTTTATCCACTCCTTAATCTGCAGGCAAGCTAACTCTATGACATGTTCATCTATTTCATTAATAAGTCCTGTTTCTTCTGCTATTGATATAAACTCATTTGGATAAATTAACCCTTTTTCAGGATCTTTCCATCTTAATAGAGCTTCTAATCCTGTAATCTTTCCTGTTCTAATCTCTACCTTTGGTTGATAATGAAGAATAAACTCTCTTCTCTTTAATGCCTCTCTAAGACTTTCTGCGATTTCAAGTTTTTTCTCTGTATTCTCATTCATTGAATCAACATAAATTCTATATTTATTTCCCCCATCTTCTTTTGACCTATACATTGCAATATCAGCCTTTTTAAATAGTGTTTCTCCATCGAATCCATCTTCTGGGAAAATTGCAATTCCAATGCTACATGTAACATGAATATGTTTTTCTTTTAATACAAAGGTTTCTTTGAAAACATCTATAATTCGCCTAGCAACACCTTCTATTTGAACTAGTTGTTTAGTATCATGTAATATTATTATAAACTCATCTCCACCCAATCGAGCAACCATATCTTCTTTTCTAATAGCTTTCCTTAATCTATTAGCAGCTTGTATTAAAAGTTCATCACCAACACTATGTCCAAATGTATCATTTACTAATTTAAACTTATCTAAATCAATAAATAATACTGCTATCTTTGTATTATTTTTCGATGCTTGTTCTATAGATAACATTAACTCTTCTTTTATATATCTTCTATTTGGCAAATTGGTTAGTGGATCATTAAATGCAAAATATCTTAATTCTTCTAAAATTCTTTTCTTTTCTTTAATAGCTCTATAGAAACCATGAGCAATAAATATTATTCCTAATCCTAAAAAAGTTTTCTGAAATATATTATCTACCCACTCCGGAAATACAACAAACGAAAGTTCATCTATAGTATCAGTAAGTAATGATATACAAAAAAGTGCCCATCCAATATTTAAATATTTTATTTTAAACTCTAATGAAACACTCAAACTTATTACAGCAAAAATAAAAAATGCTCCTTCTATTATAAAGTCGTAGGTATCTATTTCTAAATTTCTTTTAACTGCTATAAAATTTATTGATAAAAGTAATACTACTAAAAAGCCAATTATTATTATCTTTTTATTTTTTTTAAAGGCTTTTTTCCTCATATGCTCCTATCTCCTATTGCAAATCACCAAAATTTATTTTTACTATATTTTTATAAATTCATTATATTTTTATAAATTCATTATATTTTTATAAATTCATTATAATTGTAAAAAACCAGAACACAATTACAGGTTTTATCTGTATTTGTGTCCTAACTTTTCTTTATTGATTGTGTCTAGTGTTATATGCTTCTAAAACTCTTTTAAATTCTGCACCAGCACCTATTGAAGTATATTCTACTTCTCCATTTCTATTAACCTCTCTATAAGCATTAGCCTCATCTGATCCCTGTTGTGATACTATAACATATTTATCATTTGCAATTTTTATAGCGTCTACTACTACTAATTCTACTTTCTTTCCTAACTCATTTTTAACTGTTATGGTTTGTTTAGTTTCCATACTAAATCTCTCCCTTTATTAAATATGTGCTAATTTATTCTTATAATTATATTTCCCTATTAAGACTAAATATATTTATTTGATTCTTTATTTTCCCACTTAATATAAAAAATGAAATTTTAAATTATATATAACAAAAGGAACTATGCAGCTCTAAATGCTATAGTTCCTTTTTATCTATTAATCATTTACTATATTTAGTTAAATAATCCTTGTAACTTTTGAATTATACTTTGTATAATGTTTGACTTTTCAGTTGAATTATCAACTTTTGTATTAATAATCTGCAATTTGGTTTCTTTATTATCTTTGTAAGGATTAATTTTTGAATCTTTTTGTACAACAGATACCTTATACTTATAAGTTTTTATACTCTTTTCTTTTCCTTCCCACTCTCTATACAAGTTAAATGTTATTGTTGTTGAACCTTCTTTTTTAGCTTTAAATCCCCAATAGTGATTAGATGGACTTCCTACTAAATCTTTATTTATTTCTTCTACACCATCTGCTGTAAATTCGATAATATCAGGATTTTCAATAGTATAATTCCACGTATATCCTGTTGATGCATTCTCTGTTAACTTAACTGCTATCGTCTGATCTTTCTTCATGTATTTTTCTTTTTTTGTATTTTCATTCATAACTGTAACAGGAAAATCTCCTACATATGCTGATACTCTTTCTCTGTCATCTATTCCAATTATTTCAACATTTAATTTTTTATTATCTTCATTAGATATATATTTTCCTGTTTTCTCATCAAAATTTGGAGTACCACCTATAAACACTTCATCTTCTTGTAGTTTATTATCTGCTTTTACTGCTGTTTTAATAGTTTTTTTATGTGTATTTTCAACTGCCTTAACTGTTGTAAATGAAGCTGTTACTAAAGTAGCCAATAATGCTAAACATACTATATTTTTTGTATTTTTCATATTACCTTCCCCTTTTATTATAATTTTTATAATTTGTAATACATAAAGTAATACGCACAAAAAATATAAAAGTTCGCTCATTTCAAAAAATTTAGTTTTATCTAATCAAAATACTTATAAAATATTTCTTCCATATTATCTTCAAAATCCCATCCAATTCCTTTACTTCTTAAAACAAGCTTCTTTGCTTCTTTATAAAATTCATCCTCAAGTCCATTTTTTAAAATATAATTTAGTGCCTTATCAAAAACTCCTTCAACACTTATATAAAACTTTTCTCCAATATCTCCATAAGACTCTGTAAATTTTAGAGCAATTTCTACATAATAAAGCATCAGTTCTGCTGCATTTGATGGTATTGTTGCCTTTCTTTGAAACTCTATTATAGCTTCACTAACTACCGAATACCTCATCTTTACATCTTCTTTTTGTGGAAAAAATTCTTGTTTTATAATGTGTTTATATTTATTTAATAATTCCTTTTCTAATTTAGGATTTATCCTCAAATCATAATATTCTCTCACCTGCGGAAACAATTTAATTAAATCGTATATATCTTTTTTTAGTTCATTGTCTTTTAATGAATTAATATATTGTTTATACTTATTTTCTTTCATTACCTAATCATCTCCCAAATTCATCCTCTGTATCCCCTTTTAATCACCTCAAATTTTTCCAAAGTATATTCTTCATATTCACCTATTTCGGCTTTTCTTAAAACTCTTTGAAGCTGTCCCTCTGCAGTTTCTGTTCCATATAAATTTGGAAGTAAATATGCACTTTTAAAACCGCATTTCACATAAACTCCATACTTTTTAGGATCTAACTCTTCTTTTTTTGCCGCTCTAATACTATTTATAATATATATTGAGTATTCTAACTTAGACAGTTCCTCTCTCTTCACTTTACTAAATTTTCTATTGTAACAACCTGCTTCAACTGCATTTTTAATTATTTCTCTAGCAATACAATCTGTAGTTGGATGCACAGTACCCTTCCACCCTCTTATTTCTCCCTCTTTTTTTATTACAACAAAGACTCCATGTCTTTGATTTAACATTTTCTCATGAACTAAGGGCATCCTTAGATATCTACTTTTTTTTATATAATATTCCAGACTTTGTCTGGCTAGCTTTGCATATATATCTTCAAATTTATTAGCACCCCTTATTCTACAATAAGATGGTAATATTAAATCTCGTTCTATTACTTTTTCCATTAAAGACACCTCCATATAAATTTTACCATTAATTGTAAAATAAGTATAGAACTTTGTTATTATTTTAATATATGGAAGTATCGTTTGTTATAAATTAACTATTTTTTCTTCTTTAATTAATGTATTTAACTCTTTATATAAATCTCCGCTATTTTTAAAGCAAATTCCTTTTATACCTAATTCTCTAGCCTTTTCAATATTTACAAAAGTATCATCTATAAATATAGTCTCCTCTGGTTTTAAATTATAAGTTTCTAGAAGAGCCTTATATATTTCTTCTTCTGGTTTTAATAGTTTAAGATCTGATGAAATGATTCTTCCATCTACTCTTTTCAAAAATTCAAATCTATCATATACAACTTTAAAAGCTTTTTTATGGTAATTTGATAGAAGATAAATTCTATATCCATTTTGTTTTAATTTCCTTAGTATTTCTACAGTTCCTTCCATAGGAATATGCATATCATGCCACTCACTCATAACTTCTTTTACATATACCTCATTATGAGGAGACCTCCTGCATAAATTATCTACAGCTTCTTCTTCTGTTATAGTTCCTCTATCTAACATAATCCATTCTTTGCTTCTGAAAATAAGTTCATACAACTCTTGTACTAGTTTATCTTCTTTATATCTTTCCTTCAAAAATTCTAAAGGTTTAAATTGAATTAATACATTTCCTATATCAAAAACAACATTTTTTATCATAATTTCTTCCCCCTAAGATTTTATAATTCTAAGAATTCTTTAAATACTTCTATAACTTTTAAACACTTTTCTTTCTTATCCATTTCTGCAAAAATTCTAAGTACAGGTTCTGTACCTGAAAATCTTGTAGATATCCATCCTCCATCTTTAAAGTATATCTTTACTCCATCTAAATAACTTACTTTTTCTACTTCATAAGGCATTTTAGGAAGCTCTTTATTTACATATATTTTATTTTTCAAGCTTTCTTTTCTCTTGCTTTCAAATTTCAAATTAGCTTCTTTAAAAATAACTTCTCCATATATTTCATGAATTTTTCTCAATAAATCATGTACTGACATGTCTGTAACACATAACGCCTCAACTAAAAGTGCCGCTGCAAATATTCCATCTTTTCCTTTTATATGTCCTCTTATTGTCAGTCCTCCACTGCTTTCTCCCCCTATAAGTGCATTTACTTCTTCCATCTTTCCACTTATATATTTAAATCCTACTGGTACTTCATAGCACTTTTCTCCAAAGCTTTTAGCAATCTTATCTATTAAATGGGTTGTAGCCACATTTCTAACAGCAGGACCTCTCCATCCTTTATATTTAAGAAGATAATAATAAATCACCGACATAATTTCATTTGGATGTATAAACTCTCCTTGATTACATACAATTCCAAGTCTATCTGCATCACCATCTGTAGCTATACCTAAATCCACATTATTTTCTATAACCTTCCTCTGTAATTTTCCTAATGTATGAGAAGTAGGGGTTGGTAGTCTGCCCCCAAACAATGTATCACGATTATCATGCAAAACTTCAACATTACATCTTGAGGTTAAAAGTATAGTTAAAAGAGTGCTTTTACATACCCCAAACATTGTATCTAAAATTATATTTAAATTTTTATCTCTTATTGCATTTACATTTATCATTTTTATTATCGTATCTATATAATCATTAAAAGGATTTATTATCTCAATTTTCCTATCTTTAATTCCTTCTTCAAAAGTAATATACTTAAACTTATCAATTGTCTCAATTATTTCTTCTATACGTTTTGTATCCTCTACTCTTGCATCTTTCCCTTCTTCCACAATAATTTTTATACCATTATACTCAGCAGGATTGTGACTTGCAGTTATAGCAAGACCATATACAGCCTCATATTTTTTTACGGTATACATAATAAGCGGTGTTGGTGCCTGTTTATTAATTAATAATACTTTCAAATCATTTGCTCCTAGAACCTCACAACATAATTTTGCAGCAGTATCTGATAAAAACCTATTATCATATCCTATAATAATAGGTTTATCTTCTTTCCCTCTATTTTTCACATCTATAGCTACAGCTTGAGCTACAAGCCTTATATTTTGAAAAGTAAACTCATCAGCAATAATAGCTCTCCATCCTCCAGTACCAAATTTTATCATTACATTTCCCCCCTTTTGCTTGCCCTATTTGTAAAAATAAAACAAATACCTTGCAAAAATTATAACTCAATTGTAATTTTATTACAATACTTCATATAACTTGAATTAATCGTATGTTCATTTCTAGAATTTAACATATTTGAAACATAAATTTAATATTAATAATTAGAACAAAACTTTACTTTGTTAATTTTTCTAAACTTCTTTATATTACAAATTGTAATAGATATATTGGATTAGATTTAAGGAGGATTTTTTATGAAGAAAAAATTAATTACCACTTTAATTTCAACCGCTTTAATTACTGCTTTATTTGCAGGCTGCGGCGGAAATAATAGCAACACTGCACCTTCAAGGGACGAGAAAAAATCAAGTAATACTGTTGTTGTATATTCTCCAAACCAACCAGAGATAAATAACGAGATAGTAAATAGGTTTAAAGCAAAAACTGGTATAGAAGTTCAATTAATAAGTGGAGGTACAGGAGAATTACTTAAAAGAGTTCAATCTGAAAAAGCTAATCCACTAGGCGACGTTTTCTTTGGTGGTGGAGCAGAATCGCTAGAATCCTTTAAAGATTACTTCGAACCATATACAAGCTCAGAAGACGGAACTATAGATGAAAAATTCAAGAGTCCTGAACACTACTGGAATGGCTTTACAGCACTACCTATGGTAATGATATATAATAAAAAATTAGTTTCTGAAGACAAAGTACCTCAAAGCTGGGATGACTTATTAAAACCTGAATGGAAAGGTAAAATTTCTTATGCAGATCCAAACAAGTCTGGTTCATCATATACTCAAATGATTACTATGGTAACAGCTAAAGACGGATGGGATTTTATAAATAAATATGCTGCAAACCTTAATGGAAAAGTTGAAAGCAGTTCATCTCATGTTCCTAAAAAAGTAAGTGACGGAGAATATCCTATAGGTGTAACACTTGAAGAAGTAGCATTTAGATATATAAATAATGGAGCTAATGTAGGTGTTGCTTATCCTAAAGAAGGAACTTCTGCAGTACCAGATGGTGTAGCTTTAATCAAAGGTGCTAAAAATGCAGAAAATGCTAAGAAGTTTATAGACTTTGTTTTAAGTAAAGAGATTCAAGAAACAGTAGTTAAAAACTTCAAGAGAAGATCTGTTAGAAATGATGTAGCTTCTCCAGAAGGATTAAAAGCTATAAAAGATATTCCTATGGTTAAATATGACTTTAATTCAGCAGCAAAAAATAAATCTGAAAATCTAAATAAATGGAAAGATATCTTTATAAAATAATCTCAATAAATTAATGACAATTGAATTCTTCAGAAATGCTTTTGGCACATCTGAAGAATTCTTATATTAATTTGAAAGGAGGAAAACAATGAGCAGCTCTGTTAGAATCTGTAATGTAACAAAAAAATTCGGAGATATGAAAGCAGTAAGCAAGGCCAACATAGATATTAGAGAAGGTGAATTTTTCACTTTACTTGGTCCTTCTGGATGTGGTAAAACCACCATTCTTAGAATGATAGCTGGATTTTATAAGCAGAATGAAGGAGAAATATATTTTGGTGAGCAATTAATGAACAATATTCCTCCTCACAAAAGAAATATCGGTATGGTTTTTCAAAATTATGCTATTTTCCCTCACATGACTGTTGGAGATAATGTAGCTTATGGACTAAAAGCTAGAAGTATACCTAAATCTGAAATAGAAAAAAGAGTATTTGATGCTTTAAAAATTGTAGAACTAGAGCAGCTAAAAAACAGACAGCCTTCAAATATGAGCGGTGGGCAGCAGCAAAGAGTTGCTTTAGCTCGTGCTATTGTAATAGAACCTGGTATTCTTCTCATGGACGAGCCTCTTTCTAATTTAGATGCTAAACTTAGACTAAAAATGAGAAATGATATAAAACAGCTTCAAAAAAGACTTGGAATTACAACTATTTATGTTACCCATGATCAACAGGAAGCTCTTGCCGTATCTGATAGAATAGCAGTAATAAACAAAGGGATTATTCAACAGATAGGTACTCCTCAAGAAATATATATGAAGCCTTCAAATAAATTCATCGCTAACTTTATAGGTACAACTAACTTCATTGAAGGAAAAATAAGAAAAGAAAATAATGATTTTATATTATCTCTTCCAGGTAAAGAAAGAAAAATATCTTTAACAAAGGATTACGAAGGTAAAATATACTATTCTATTAGACCAGAAGGAATAACCATTACTGAAGATGATGGAGAAGATGTTATTGAAGGTACAATTATAAATTCTGTCTTTTTAGGTGACTGTATTACGTATTTCGCAAAACTACAAAATAAACAAACAATAGAAATTCATAAATATTACTTTAATATTGGTGAAATCAAATCTACAGGTGATAAAGTTAATTTAAAAGTATCCCTAGATAAAACTATTATTTTCGATGACAGCGGTAAGGAGGTATTAGGTTGAATAAAAATAAAAAGTCTTTCAAACTAAACCTTTGGAATACAGTAATGCTGGTAAGTTTTATTTTACTTTTACTTTTTTTAGTTTATCCTCTGTTTAATGTACTTAAAACAAGTTTTTTTGATAACTCAGGTACAAATTTAACTCTTAAAAACTACGCTTTATTTTTTGAGAAAAAATACTATTTGAGTGCTTTAAAAAACAGCTTATTTGTATGCTGTCTTGCAACCATATTCGCTACACTTATTGGTGTACCTATGGCATATCTTATTACTAGATTTAATATACCTTGTAAAAGATTATTTTACGTACTCATAATATTATCCTTACTTATGCCTCCATTTATAGGTGCATATTCTTGGATTATTTTGCTTGGGAGAAATGGACTTCTTGTTAAAGCTTTGTCCAAGATTGGAATTCATATACCTAATATATATGGTTGGAGAGGTATAATACTTGTATTTACACTTCAATTCTATCCTCATATATTTATGTATGTTCAGGGAGCATTAAACACCATAGATTCTTCTCTTGAAGAAGCCGCAGAAAGTCTTGGTGTTTCTAAATTTAAAAGACTTATGACAATTACTCTCCCTTTAGTATTTCCAACCTTATCTGCTGGAGCTTTAATTGTATTTTTATCAGCTTTTTCAGATTTCGGAACTCCAATGTTGATTGGAGAAGGATTTAGAGTAATGCCTGTACTTGCTTACAATGAGTTTATTAATGAAATGGGGGGAAATGCAGGGGTTGCCTCTACTATAAGTGTTATTATGATATTAGTATCTACTTTTCTTTTATTACTTCAAAGATATCTAATAACCAAAAAGAACTATAATATGAACTCTTTAAGACCTCCTAAAGTAAAAAAATTATCTAGCTGCAAAAGATTTGCTGCTACATTATTCTGCATTGTTGTAGTATTTTTATCTGTACTGCCTCAAGCAGTTGTAATTATTTCTTCTTTCATGAAAACAAAAGGCCCTATATTCTACAGAAAATTTAGCCTTGATAACTATAAAACAATTTTTTATAAAGTACCCAGAAGTATTACAAATACCTTTACTTATTCAACAGTAGCAATCTTAATCATGATTTTTGGTGGTATGCTTCTATCTTATGTACTTGTAAGAAAGAGAACTAAAGTAAGTGCCTTATTAGATGTTTTAGTAATGCTTCCTTATGTACTTCCTGGCACAGTATTTGGTATAGCTTTAATTATTTCATTTAATAAAAAACCGTTAATTTTAGCTGGGACATGGATTATTCTTGTAATATCCTACGTTATAAGAAAACTTCCATATACAATACGTTCAAGTACCGCTATACTTTATCAAATGGATGAAAGTCTTGAAGAAGCTTCAATAAATCTTGGTGTTTCTCCACTTAAAACCTTCTGGAAAATAACAGCCCCACTTATGCTTACAGGAACAGCCTCTGGAGCAGTATTAAGCTGGGTTACTACTATAAACGAGCTTAGTTCCACTATAATTCTTTACTCAGGAGCTACAGCTACAATCTCAGTAGCAGTTTACTCAGAGGTATTTACAAGCAACTTTGGAACAGGTGCTGCCCTTGCTTCTATTCTATCCTTTACTACTATTATTTCTGTATTATTGGTAAATAAATTGACTAAAGGCAAAGGTTTTAATGTTTGAAAAATAAGAATAATGTTGCACAGCAACATTATTCTAGTATTCTAATATTCTTTATCTTTTTCATAATTTGAATTATCTTGTATCATTGAATATTCTTGATTATTGTTATATAAGGAAGCATCATACGTTGTATCTATAGTAAACCAGGTATCTGAATCATCAAGATATACTTCATTCCATGCATGATAAGCATCAATTTCTTTTCTATGCCCTTTCACAAGTTTTGTAGGAATTCCAATACTTCTTGTCATTGCTGCGAAAAGAGCTGAATAATCATAACAGATACCATTTGAGCTTTTAAATGTTTCATTAATATCTGGAATATAATCTGACTCAATGTGATTTATTTTATCATAATCATATTTTACATTCTCAACTATATAATCATAAATAGCCTGTACTTTTTCTGTTGAAGTCGTTTTTCCTTTTACTAATTCTTTAGCTTTTTTAATAGCTTCCATGTCTTCATTCCAATTTATTATTTGAATAGAATTTAAATAAACCTGTTTTTCATTATCTATCTCAACATTTACAGCTTGTCCCTTTACGACTTTATATTTATCTCCATCTTTATTTTCTAAAACCTTTATATTATATTTTCCACTTCCTAATTGAAGAGGAAAACTTTCCTCATTATTATCTTTTATATCATAAAAATATCTAACTGCATCTTTCTCTATCATTAATTTAATTTTTTTATCATTACTACTTGAATAACCTACACTTACTATTCCTTTATTTATATTTGAATTATCAAATATATTATTTTGTACTTCCTTAGCTAGTACTATATTAGTAGGTAATATAATTGCTGTTAGCATTGCTGCTAATATTTTTTTTAATTTCTTAAACATATAAAACTCTCCTTTCGGTAGCTGGCTGCCATCAAATTGGAAGGCCCTGTAGCTTTGCGTCCCTACCTTTCGATAGGTTTGCTATTATCGCTGAAAAGTTTTACACCAATAAATTTTCCGATATTCAGTTTTTTTGCATACAAAAAACTCTTCTTTCGGTAGCTGGCTGCCATCAACTGGAAGGCCCTGTAGCTTTGCGTCCCTACCTTTCGATAGGTTTGCCTTTATCGGTGAAAAGCTCCCACCAATAACATATTCTTTTAGGAGGTTTGGATTTGTACATATTCTGTACCCCTCCTATACTACATTATATGCACCATGCTCTTTATTTGTGACTGTTTCTCACAAAAAATTAAAGTAAAATTTAAAACATAAATTATTTATTTAATATATATTTATTATACCAATATTTTACATATAATGCAATTTCATTTATTCCAACCCAATGAGATTTTTGATGAAATTAAAATAGAAAGCCATCCCATAAACTATCATGTGATGACTTTCTATTTTTCACAAATTGTTATTATTCATTATAACTTTTAATATCTTTTTTCTTAATTATCACTCCTGATATTATCATAAAAGCTCCTAATAAATAATATATAAACGGACTCTGTTCTCCTGTTTTGGGGAGCACTGGAGTTCCTTGAGGTACTTTGTCCTCTGGAACTGTTATTTCATCGTCTGAAGCTTTTGCTACTTCTTTTACCATAACAATTCTTGTTACCTCATATGCCTTATTTCCTGCTGTATCACTTACATTATAAGTAATAACATAATTTCCTGGAATATTTGTATTTACTTCATCATCTTTTCCATTCACTTTTATTTTAATTTTGTCCGTAATATCTCCATCAACATCATCTACAGCTGTTGCTCCTAATTCTTCATATTCATCTCCAAAATTAAGAACAATTTTAGAATCACCATTTAATGTAATTACAGGTCTTTTCTTATCTGGAGTACCTTCTGGAATTTTTGGTTCTTCTGGAACAATTATTTCTTCTTCTACTTTTACAGTTCTTGTAACTTCATCTGCTTTATTTCCTGCTGAATCTTTTACGTTATAAGTTATTATATATTCTCCAACAGTATTCGTATCAACATTTCCCTTTACCTCAATTTTGTCTGTTATATTTCCATCTTCCTTATCGTATGCCTCAGCTCCTGCATCTGAATAGGATTCACCTACTTTAATATTTACTGTTTTAGAACCTAGTAGTGTGATTTGAGGTTTTTCATTTATAACAGTAGTAGAACTGCTTCTACTTCTACTACTGCTGTGGTGTCCCGATCCTCCAGTTTCATAGCTGCATACAAAATTCAAATCAAAATTACATGCTAGACCCTGAACACTATTTCCAGCTTCTTTATCCATTGATATTGTTATACCCATTTCAATCTTTTTATCTGGATTTATTAAAATTTTGTCACTTCCATCAAGTAATACACTTTCTTTAAGTAATGTATCTAAACTCCCATTAAATATTTCTCTATTCTGTTGACTGTCTTGATTTTGGACTATATTAACTTTTACATATTTTACAAAATCTTTATAGCTATCATGACTTGATGAAATATTGTTTCCACTATAATTTAATTTAAAATTGTTTAGTGATATCTTCTCAAGTTTATTTAAATAGCTATAATCATTAAATATATAAAACTCTTTTGAAATAATAGTCCCTGGAGCTAGACCTGCATCATCTAAAGTAAAAATCGCTTGACCATCTTCCTTGCTTATAGAAAATATTGGAGCAGCTTTTACAGGTTTAACAACTAAACTTGAAAAAACAAATATACCCATTACTACTACTACAAATTTTCTAAAAAAGCTTTTGGTATTCTTAACCACATTCTCACCTTCTTTCTTCTAATATTATTTAAAAGCCTCCTTTAACAGGAGGCTATATCCATTATCAAAGGATTTTTACTCTTTTATTCTAGGTTTATTAGCATCATCATTAACTGCTGTATAATTAGCAGAATTACTTTCTTTTGACACTTTCTTATCTGAATCTTGCTCATGACTTTCTTCCTCTGTGTCAGCAACTTCGTCTTTCTTAACTACTGAGTCTTGCTCATTTGTTTTAGATTCTTCTTTTTCCTTAACTTCTGAACCTTCTTGATCTTCGATTTTACCTGTTTGGTCTTGATTACCTTCTAAATCTTTTTGATCTTCAGTTTCAACTGTTTGGTCTTGGTTATCTTCCGAACCTTCTTGATCTTCGGTTTCACCTGACTGTTCTTGGTTACCTTCTGAACCTTCTTGATCTTCGGTTTCACCTGTTTGGTCTTGGTTGCCTTCCGAACCTTCTTGATCTTGGGCTTCATCTGTTTGGTCTTGCTTATCTTCTGAACCTTCTTGACCTTCGGTTTCATCTGTTTGGTCTTGCTTATCTTCTGAACCTTTTTGATCTTCCTTTTCACCTATTTGGTCTTGATTTCCTTCCGAACCTTCTTGATCTTCGGCTTCACCTGTTTGGTCTTGATTTTCTTCCGAACCTTCTTGATCTTCAGCTTCACCTGTTTGGTCTTGATTTTCTTCCGAACCTTCTTGATTTTCGGTTTCACCTGACTGTTCTTGGTTACCTTCTGAACCTTCTTGATCTTCTGTTTCACCTGACTGTTCTTGGTTGCCTTCTGAACCTTCTTGATCTTCCGTTTCATCTGACTGTTCTTGGTTACCTTCTGAACCTTCTTGATCTTCCGTTTCACCTGTTTGACCTTGGTTCTCTTCTGAGCCTTGCTCTCCTGTATCTCCTGGCTGTCCTGCTGGTTGCTGTGGTATTTGTTCCTCTGTTTCATTTTGCTCTTTGTTACTTAGTTTTTCTATTTCCTCTTTAATAGATTTTATTTCACTATTTACTTCTTCTAATTTATTGTTTAAATCACTAACTTCACTTTCTAATTGAGATACATACTCAACATATCCTTCTGCCACATCATTTATTTTATTTACTTGATCATCTTCAAGCTCAATTTTATTTGGTATTTCTATTGAACTTCCACCACTTTCAGCAGTTATTTCTGTCTTATCAAGCTTTTTAACTTTTAATTGATCTAATTTACTCTTCAATTCTTCTCTCTCTGCATTAGCTGCATCTATTTTTTCAGTTAAATTACCTTTTGATTTTTCTAATGCTGATGCATAATCAATATATTTTTCATCAATCTTCTTTATTTCTTTTATTTGCTGTTCACTTAAAGTACCGTTGAATTTTTCTACAACTTCTTCCCCTTCTACAGGTTGAATATCTTCAACTTCTCCAACACTTGCTTCAATTGCTTCAATCTTTTCTATTTCACTATTTAACTTATTTGCTTCATTTGTTAAATCTTTAATATCACCTTGTAATTCAGATACATATTCTAAATATCCTTTAGCTACTGACTCAATTGAACTAGCTTGTTCTTTAGTAAGTTCAAAAATCTTAAATTCTTCTTCTATTGCATTATTATTTAACCCTACTTCTTCTAACATAGCCTTTGACTTATCATATAAGTTAATATCTTTAATACTAGTTTGTTCTGCTTCATTCTTATTTAATTTTTCTTTATTTGCTGATGATAACTGCTCCTGTAATTCTTTCTTTTTGCTAATTAAACCATCAACCTCATCATTTAAGTTCTTTTTCTTCTTTTCTAAATTTAATACATAATTAATATAACCTTGTGCAATTTTATTTATTGCTTCTACTTGCTTCTCATCAAGAGTTCCATTAAACTCTTTATCAATCTCTTCTGTAGGTTCCATAACTTTAAGTGCTTCAATCAAAGCTTTTATATCTTTTATTTCACCATTCAAGCTATTTACTTGCTTCATCAATTTTTCAATTTCATTCTCTAATTGATTTATTTCTTCTAAAGTCATATCTCCTTGTGAAACTATTAACTTTTTCTGCTCTTCAGTAAGTTTATAGCTTTCAAATTCCTTCATGATTTCTGTATTCTCTACTAAATCTTTCTGTGATAAAACTTTAGAATTACTTTCTAAATTAGTTTGAGGCATACTATACAAAGTCATCATACTACGATTTAAATTTTGTTTGTTTTGATTAGCTTGTAATGTACCTAATTGATTATTTAATTGTTTTTTCTCACTTTCCAAATTTTTAACTTTATTATCTAATTTAACTTTCAACTCTTCCATGCTAGCTATATATTCATCTGCATAAAAAGCCATAGAATTATTATCATTGAGTGGTTTAAGCCCTTTGCAAAATTCTTCTTTCCATACATTATGATCTAAATATACTGGTATACTAACAAAACCATTTAAAGCTGTTATATTAATTTGAGTAGGTAGATTCTCATACATGTATATTTTAGTAAACCATCTATAGTCCGGCCACCACCACTCTCCACAATTCACCAAATGCCGTTTATATATTATTAAATTATTTCCATCCCATTCATAACCTTTTTTCTTACTTTCCACTTCTCCCATAAATGTTGGAACATTATTAAATTCAATCGGTATACGATAATATCCATGACACTTTTCACGATAATACCCTTGCCCAATAGAAAATATCGCTTGTTTATTATACAATTTTTTATGGTATTGGATTTTATTATTATTATAACCTACTATTAAATATTTAGAGTTTGTTTCAAATTCTATAATGCGCCCATCTGTATTTGAAAATAATGGTTCTATATTGAATTTTATACAATGCACAGGACCATAGTCACCTATAGGCTGACCCTTCCTATCTGAATCTATTAACCGATCTCCATCTTTTTTGAAAAGTGCAATACAATCTGTTTCATGTTTTAAATATTCTATATCCTCATCACAAATAAAATCACCATTCTCAGCCGTCGACACCTTACCCGTTGCACTAAAACTATTTGCATAATAAGAATAACACTTATTATTGACCATAAACGCAGAGGTAATCATCAACGCAGAAGTTAAAACTGATAAACTTTTCAAAGTTAAATTCTTTCTTTTCTTTTTTTTATTCTTTTTTCGTATCTCTCTTCGCAAGGTTTCACCTCCTTTTTATAAAAAATATAATCTATTTATTTGAATTCTTCGTAATATTTCATATGGGAAAGTATCGGTTAACTTTCCCATATGAAATATTATTTATCAATTTAAATTTGATGCTGCTTAGCAACGAATTTTATATCTATTGTTATATCTTTGTCGTTATACACGTTATCGTCATCGTTATTACCAAAACCCCATTTAAGTTTTAAGGAACACGTTCTGCTTTCATTTATTGAGATATTATCAAATTCTACTTGTGCTGTATTTGCACCTCCAAATTCTAGTTTCTTTTCTATCCCATTATATACAACATATAATTCTGCTGGACTACTCTGTTCATTAATCAATTTATTTAAGGTATTATTATCTTGTAAATTTACTGTAAATACATAATCAGCAGATAAATTTGTATTTGTATTATTATTGGTTATGGTAACACTATTTGACGTTATCTCACAACCAGGATAAATTTCTTTTTCACCATTAAAGTTGAATCCTGCAGTTGTTTGGAAGTCACCTGCATTTATATCCCACTTAGCTGCATGAATTATATTATTCGTAGATTCAACCTCACTTGAATAATACGCCGTAGTTCCCATACCTACTCCAAATGCCAATACTCCTGCTAATAATAAACCTAATATAGTTTTTTTCATTATAAAATCCCCCTTTTATTTACTTTTTTGTGATATGATGATAAATACAAGTTAAAATTTTGGCAAGTTGTCTTTTTAAAAGCTTCTTGTCTTTTTTTATTAGTTCTGTTTCATCTTAAAACTTAACCTTTTTATTTTGTTACATATTAAATAACTGTGTTTTTATGTTCCAACTTTCACCACCCTTACTTTTAAAGTCGTAAAGTGTATTAATTTTTATTAAAACTTTGCTAAAGCAAAGTATTCTTAACTTTCCACTTTCAATTCTCAACTGTTCCAAATTATTCTTCTAATCTTTCATTATCTTTTTTCTTCTCCTCTTTTTCTTTCTTTATAGTTTTTACTAGCTCACTTCCAATTAAAACTGCTACTGGAATCAGAATAATCATTACAAATCCCTTAGGTGTTCTAATAAACTGAGCAATACTTCCTCCTTTAGATATGAAATATACGTTCTTTCCTATAAGCTGCTGTGAAGTAACCAATTTAGCATCTTCAACATTATTGGCATCTCCCTTTGTCTTAAACTGTATCTGCCCATCTTTATTTATTACTTCAACAACTCTATGAGTTACTAATGTACTTGCATTCAATCTGTAGGTTATTATATCTCCTTCTTTTATTTCCTCTGGATTTATATCTTTAGCTATTACTACATCACCTGGCTGTATTTGTGGCTTCATACTACCAGTCAATACAGTTAACCCTTTATATCCAAAAAGTGAAGGTATTTTTCCTGGATGCCTCTTTGCCTGTATTAGTGAAAAAAACGTTCCAATAACACACAGGATAAGCAGAATAAATATTATATTCCCTACCCATTTTAGTATTTTTTTAACTATTTTCATTCGCTCTTCCCTCCTATTTTCTAAAGATTTATCAGTTTTATGTAAAATAAAAAACCGCCTTCTACTAATCTTATTAGTAGGGGGCGGTTGCACCACTAACTCCATATGTCCTAGGTGCCCAAATACAGAACATATATCATAGTTTCCCTTATAATTATTTTATTGTTACTTTTACATTTAAAATCTATGCTTAACCTCAATAATGTATTACTAAAATTTTATATTTTTATAAATATTTCGAATCAGCAAATTATCCTTCGCTATCAACTCTTTTCGATACACTCTCAAGCTTACCTTGTATAATCAACCTATGTGTAGCCACTCTAATAGGAGTACATGTTATCAAAGTAATCATTTTGTCTTTTCCATTTCCCTCTAATACTCCAACTTCCTCTGGCTTTACTATAAATTTCTTAAATACTTTATACTTGTATTCTTTATCCATTGAAAAAACTATAAGCTCGTCTCCTACTTCAACTTCATCTAATCTATTAAAATGTCTTCCATAGCTATAGCATCTATGCCCTGCAATAGCATAATTACCAACTTCACCAAGCTTTCCTGTGTTTTTCATATGACAAACAGTAGTTCTAAGATTCTCTTTAGTTTCTCCCTCTAAAATTGGCATATAAAGATTTATTTTATCTATCTTTAAAATAGTAGCATCTTCATATATTTTTTGTATTTTTTTATTTTCTTCATTTTTAAGAAGGTTATCATCACTAATTTCATTTTCTAAAGTACCTATATTTCTTAAGCTTTGCTCATATTCTTTCAGAACTTTCTTTTCCTTATATGTACTATAACCATCTCTTATCTTGGGATACATCATAACAATAATTCCCAAAACAATTAAACCAACAGCAAATATTTTTTTCATATTGCTAACTCCTTCTAAAATTCACTTTGTTCTGTTAAACTATTAACATCGCATAATTGCATTTGTTTTCTATTAAATTCTTTTACCAAAATAATTATAACAAAACTTCATTGAAAAAAATGTATTTTATTGGAATTATTTTCCTTTTTCGTAATGCATTTTTATTTATTGTTTTACATTTCATTACTAATATCAAGTTTTTATTTTCATTTATGTTAATTATTTACATCATCGTTTTTCTTTTATATTTCCCTTATTGGTACACAAAAAACTTAAACATAGATATTCTCTCTATTTAAGCTTTGTTATTAAAACTTATATATAATACTTTATTATTAATCTTTAACTCGATTTAACGTTGAAAAAGGAATTTTAATAAAGAATTCGAAGGAGCAAACTCCCTCGAATTCATACTAAACCTTATTCGTTCTCATCCGCTTTAGTATTTTTTCTAATTTTCAAGCCTAGTAATACTATAAAGGCTCCTGTAATATAATTTATAAGCGGACTCTGTCCACCTGTTTTAGGTAGAACAGGTAGTTCTTTTTTAGCTTGGTGTTCAGCTGTTTCCTTTACAACATCATTAGGTGTTCCCTCTGGAACTTTATCACTTGGAACTACTATTTCTTTATCTTCTTCTATAGATTTAACTACTACAGTTCTTACTACTTCATCAGCTTTATTTCCAGCCTTATCACTTACCTTATAAGTTATAACATAAGTTCCTTCTTTGTCTGTATTTACTTTTTCATCTTTTCCATTAATGCTTATTTCAATTTTATCTGTTATATCTCCATCCACATCATCTACAGCTGTTACTCCTAATTCTTCATATTTTTCTCCTAAATTAAGATTTATTTCCGAATCCCCATTTAATGTAATAACAGGTTTTTTCTTATCTGGAGTACCTTCTGGAATTTCTGGTTCTGCTGGAATTATTACTTCATCTTCTACTACTACAGTTCTTTTTACTTCATCTGCTTTATTTCCTGCTGAATCTTTTACATTATAGGTTATATTATAATTTCCTGCTTTGTTTGTATCGACTTTATCTCCACCAATTTCAATCTTATTTGTTATATCTCCATCTTTATTGTCTTCTGCAGTTGCTCCTGCATCTTTATAATCTGCTCCAAATTCTAAAATTACTTTTGAATCTCCTATTAATGTAATTACTGGGTTAGTAGTATCTGAATTATTGGATGAATGATGTGATTTATGAGATGTTCCATTTGATTCATACGGTGCTACTATTACATTTACTTTTGCTTTTAATTCAGTTTCTTTTACATATTGTAATTTTGATAAATCTAACTTTCCTGCAAATTCATATTTTTTAGCTATTTTACCATCGTATTGAGGCGTTGAATTATCCCATGTTACTGGAATTTCTGGTTTTGAACCATCACTTAATGTTATTTGAACATTTTCTGGCAATCCTATTTTATCTTCTGATGTTCCATATGGTACAGGTATATCTTTTATAATATTTACATTTTTAACAAAGTTAACTACTTTTACTGTTCTTATAACTTCGTCTGCTGAGTTGTTGGCTTTATCTTTTACATTATATTTTAGAGTATATTCTCCACTTTCACTTGTATCCACTGTTCCAGTTACTTCAATTGAATTTGTAATATCTCCATCTTTATTATCTAATGCTGTTACATTACTTCTAACATCATATTGTCCACTACCAACTTCTAATTCTACTATTTCTGTTCCTTGTTCTAACGTTATTACTGGTGGAGTTTCATCTGGATTTGAAGGTGTAGGTGGAATGTATGGTGGGATATATGGTTCTGAATCTACTATTACTTTTATTGTTGCAACTTTTTCAGTATTTTTCACTCCTTTTGGAGGTGATAAAGTTCCTTCAAATTCATATTCGCCCGCTTTATTTCCATCATATTTTTTTTGTCCTTCTCGCCACTCTACTTCAACATCTATTCCTTCATTATTAGGGACATTTCCAATCATTAAAGCACACTTAACTGTTGCAGGAAATTCGATATTCTCTAATTTTGTTCCATATTTAACCTTAATATCTTCACTTGTACCTACTTCTGATATTTCAGCTTCTGGGCCTGCTTCTGCAATTGAAGTTATTTTTTCTCCATCCGGACATTTGAGAGTCCAAACTAAATTCTTTTTATAAAATGTTGTTGTAAATGCCGTGTCATAGGTTCCCTTTTCAAATACATTAAGTGGTTTTTTGTTCCCTTTAATTATAAATTTTGCACCCTTCTTATTAAATTTACTATTATTTTTATTAACTATAATTTGTTTTGCAGTATTATTTTTGTATCCCCAAACCGCTGTATAAGTTCCATCAAGATTATTAGTAACCTTGTTAAAAATATCAAACTTACTAAATGTTACATTTACTGGATTTGATGGATTACTTTCTATTCCATTTACTGTTTGCGTTACATAGTAATCATTTCCAGCTGATACATTTTTAAATTTATATTCCGTTTGATTTTCTTTCCATGTATATGGCTCTCCAATATGAATTTTTTCTTCATCTGATAATCGTCTATATAAGTTTAAAGTTGCTCCTTCTGTAGCTCCTGTTACAGTTACTGTACCAAGTCCATTTGTACTTCCTGTTACACTTACCCGTTCTGGTTTTACAGTAACCTCACATATTGAACTATATTCCTTACCATCAACTTCAATAATTGCTGTTATATTTACCTTTCCTGGTGATACTGCTGATACTTTTCCATTTTCCACTGTTGCTATTTTTTCATCGCTTGTTTTCCATATTACACTTGCTTCTTGAGGTTTTTTATCTGCTGTTAACGTTGAAATATTTCCTACTATTAACTCTAATATATTCTCATTTAAATTTATTTCTGGCTTTACTACATCTTTAGGTTTTATAGTTATTTCAATAGTACTAGTGTCTGTATCTTCTATAATCTTCCAACCAAAAATATTGCTTTTACACACAGCTGTAACTGTAGCTGTTATACGCAATTTATGGTCCTCACTATTATCATAATCTTCTTGTTTAACTGTATATTTTACTGGGAAATCAACAATATCTCCTGGTCCAAAAGGTCCATATCCAAAAGATTCATCCTTAATTTGAGTTTCTATCCCATTAGAAAACTCTATTTTCATTGTTTCATAATGTACTCCAAACCAATGGTCTATTCCCCAACTTCCACTATTATCAGTATTCTTCACTCTAAAATTCAACTGAATTGTCTCATCTATTCTTGCCTCTAACTGTTTATGCTCATCATCAGGATTTATAAATTTAATATCGCCAGCACAAATATCGTCTTTTCGTGGTTTTACAGTTACCTCACAGGTATCAGTCTTGTTTCCATCTTTTGTAGTTACCGTTATTATAGCTTTTCCTGGATTTAGTGATGTAACCAAGCCATTCTCTACTGTTGCTACCTTTTCATTATCTGATGACCATGTTACGTTTTTGTTTGTAGCATTCTTCGGTTCTACCTGAGCATATAATTTTTTATTTTTATTTGTAAGTAATTCAAAACTTTCTTTCTCAAACCAACCAGCATGATCTTCTGTAATAGTAACTCCTGTTACTGGTTTTGCTTTAACCTCAATTTTATAACTTACTGATTTATAATCATATTCACGATGAATTATCCCACTAATCCTTTTACGATACGTCACTGTTATAGTAGTAGTTCCCACACCATTTGCAACTATTTTTCTTTTAAATGGCTTCTCTTTTATACTAGCTATACTTGAATCACCTTGCCAGTTGTCAAATTTATATCCATCAACTTTATATGGAACTTCTTCTTCATCTCCTACTTCTAGATTTATCGTTTTCTCTTCAATTTCTTCTGCATTATTTTCTACTCTTTCTAGTTGTAATAATTCGGTCTTTGTGACCTCTTCTATTGGTGTTTCTGCTGGTGATTGCCCTTCCACTGCAGTCTCTTCTGAACCATCCTCTACTGAATTTATTTCTTCCGCCGGAACCATTACATCTGATTTTTTCTCTTCTGTAGTTGTTTCATTCATTTTTTCTTCTGACTCTGTCTCCTCACTTATTCCCTCTTCTCCTTCAGCTGAAATTTGTTCATCTTCATCATCTTTCTCTATAGAAGTTTGTTTATTTTCTTCTTGTTCTGTATCTATTTCATCAACTTCTCCCTCTATTAAATCTCCTTCTTCTAATTTCTCACTTGATGTAATTTGTTCTTCATCTTCACCATTCTCTGTAGAAATTTGTTTATTTTCTTCTTGTTCTGTATCTATTTCATCAACTTCTCCCTCTATTAAATCTCCTTCTTCTAATTTCTCACTTGATGTAATTTGTTCTTCATCTTCACCATTCTCTTTAGAAGTTTGTTTATTTTCTTCTTGTTCTGTATCTATTTCATCAACTTCTCCCTCTATTAAATTTCCTTCTTCTAATTTCTCACTTGATGTAATTTGTTCTTCATCTTCACCATTCTCTGTAGAAGTTTGTTTATTTTCTTCTTGTTCTGTATCTATTTCATCAACTTCTCCCTCTATTAAATCTCCTTCTTCTAATTTCTCACTTGATATAATTTGCTCTTCAGTTGTATTCCCAACCTGAACATCCTGCTGTTGTTCTATCACTTCATCATTCTCAACAGCATAAGCTCTAGTACTCATTCCTCCTGTACTAATCATAAATGTCATCATAAACACTAAGACAAGTGCAATTCGAGAAAATTTAATTTTTTTCATATTTCTCTCCTTTCTTTAATAAAACTATTGTCCTGTTAAAGAAAGGTCGGTTGCACTATTGACTCCATATACCCAAAGTGCCCATATAAGTGATATACTTCATTGTCCCCTTTCATTATAAAATTTGATTTTCAGTTATCCTCCTCTACTATTAATTTTAAATATACAAAAATATCACCATACATAAGTGAATTTTGTAATCTAGTAAACCTTTTAATATTCAATATATTTTTATATATTAAAGAAGTGTACAACTAGAGAATTTATTAAAATATATGCTTTATATATGCTAAATATTGCATATATTATCCAACTAATATCAAATTTTTACGAGTTACAAGAATTAAAAAGTAAATCATTAAAATAAACAAAGCCTAAAGACAGAGATTATCTATCTTTAGGCTTTGCTATTAAAACTTATATACAATACTTTATTATTAATCTTTAACTAAGTTTAACGGTAAAAGATCGGATTTTTGATATAGAAAAAGAAGTTTAATATAGATATAAAAATAGGCATGTGAGATTGCTTTTGTGGTATATATGTATTAGTAAAAGATTCTTTGCTAATACATATATACCTCTATAAAACAATCTCACATGCCGGTAATTTATATACTTTATTCTATTATCCTCTTAAAAACGAGTCTCCCATCAAATATTCATCTACGCTTTTAGCAATCATTCTTCCATCATGAATACATTTTACAACTAGAGATTGTCCTGTTCTCATATCTCCTGCTGAGAAGATTCCTTCTACGCTTGTCATTCCATTTTCAGAAGTATAAACATTTCCTCTTTCATCAAGCTTTAATCCAAGCTCTCCTATCATTCCCTCATGCTTTGGATGTAAGAATCCCATAGCTAAAAATACTAATTCTGCTTCTACTTCGAACTCACTATTTGGAACTTCCTGCATACTCATTCTTCCATTTTCATTTTTAGTCCACTCAACTTTAGCACCTAAAAGCTTTTTAACTTTTCCATCTTCTCCTACAAAAGCTTTAGTTATAACATTCCAATCTCTTTCACAGCCTTCTTCGTGAGAAGTAGTAGTTTTAAGTATCTTAGGGTAAGTCGGCCAAGGCATAGTGTCATCTCTTTCTTCTTTAGGCTTTGGCATTATTTCAAATTGATATACTTTTTTAGCACCTTGTCTTACTGCAGTACCAACACAGTCAGAACCAGTATCTCCTCCACCTATAACTATAACATTTTTGCCCTTTGCGTTTATCTCTTCTTCATCAAATTTCTCATTTGAAACTCTTTTATTTTGCTGAGATAAATAGTCCATTGCAAAGTGTACTCCCTTAAGCTCTCTACCTTCTGCCTTTAAGTCTCTTGGAACACTTGAACCTCCTGTTAAAATAACTGCATCAAAATCATCAAGAAGTTCTTTAGCTTCGATATCTACTCCAACTTCAACTCCTGTTTTAAATGTTATTCCTTCTTCTTCCATAATAGCTTCACGTCTATCAATTACACTCTTTTCTAACTTAAAATCAGGAATACCATATCTCAAAAGTCCACCTATTTTTTCACTCTTTTCAAAAACTGTAACTTCATGTCCTACAGAATTAAGTTCTGCCGCTGCTGCAAGACCAGAAGGTCCTGATCCTACAACCGCAACTTTCTTTCCTGTTCTTACTTTAGGTGGATTAGCTTTTACCCATCCTTCTGCAAAAGCCTTTTCTATAATAGTAAACTCAATTTCTCTGACAGAAACAGCCTTTCTATTTATACCAAGTGCACATGCAGCCTCACAAAGAGCTGGACAAACTCTTCCTGTAAATTCTGGGAAATTATTAGTTAAAGTAAGTCTTTTATACGCTTTTTCTAATTGTCCCTTATAAAGCATGTCATTCCAATCTGGAGCAACATTTCCTAGTGGGCACCCCCAATTACAAAAAGGTGTTCCACAGTCCATACATCTTGATGCCTGTTCCTTCATTTCCTCTTCTTCTAATGGTATATATACCTCTTTATAATCTTTTATTCTCTCTTCAATAGAACGCTTATTGAAATTTTTTCTTTCAATTTCCTTAAATCCAGTTAGTTTTCCCATACCTACACCCCCTCGCTATTAAGATACCTTTTCACTTTTATTTGTTTTTTCTAAGATAGCCTTATATGCTGTCGAAATAATCTTTTTAAATTTATTCTTGTAGGTATCCCAATTTGCTAAGATATCTTTAGCTTTTGCACTGTCTGTATATTTGTAATGATCGTTTATAAGATTATAAACCGTGTCTTCATCTTTACTGCTTAACTCTTCTATTTCAAGCATTGCTTCAGTACATTTACTATCAAAGTCATTAGCTTCATCAAGAATATAAGCTATACCGCCGCTCATACCTGCACCAAAGTTTCTTCCAGTTTTCCCTATAACAACTACAGTTCCACCTGTCATATATTCACAGCAGTGATCTCCAACTCCTTCAACAACAGCTTCTGCTCCACTGTTTCTTACAGCGAAACGTTCTCCAACCATTCCGTTAACATAAAGCTGTCCAGAAGTTGCACCATAAAGGATAGTATTACCTGCTATGAAATTTTCTTCAGCCTTAAAGCTGCTTTCTTTAGGAGTCTTAACAATTATCTTAGCTCCTGATAATCCTTTACCAATATAGTCGTTAGCATCTCCTTCAAGTACAAGAGTAAGACCTTTTGCTCCAAAAGCACCAAAGCTTTGACCTGCAGAGCCTTTAAAATCAAATACTATAGTATCATCTTCAAGACCCTTTTCTCCATATGCTTTAGCAATTTCACCACTAAGCATTGTTCCTACAGTTCTATCTATATTTTTTATTTCAAAGCTTCCACGAACTTGTTTCTTGCTTTCAAGGGCTGGAGCTGCTATTTGTATTAGATGGTGATCCATTGCTTCGTCAATACCGTGGTCTTGTGCTATCACACAGTATGGTTTTATTCTCTTTGGCATATCTGGTTTATATAAGATATTAGATAAATCAAGTCCACTTGCTTTAAAATGACTTAAAGCTTTTTCTGCTTCTATCTTATCTACTCTACCTATCATTTCATTCATTGTTCTAAAGCCAAACTGTGCCATATATTCTCTCACTTCTTGAGCTATAAAAGTAAAGAAGTTTATTAGGTATTCTGGTTTTCCTTTAAAGCATTTTCTAAGTTCTGGATCTTGAGTTGCAATACCCATATCACAAGTGTTGCAGTGACATTTACGAAGTAGGGTACATCCTAAAATTACTAAAGCAGTTGTTGCAAATCCAAACTCTTCAGCTCCAAGTAAAGCTGCAATTACAACATCTCTACCAGTTTTAAGTTGACCATCTGTTTGAAGTCTAACTCTACTTCTTAAATTATTTAACATAAGCACTTGATGAGTTTCAGAAACTCCAATTTCCCATGGTACTCCTGCATGTCTTATTGATGATAATGGTGCTGCACCAGTTCCTCCATCATGTCCACTTATTAATATTACATCAGCATGAGCCTTAGCAACTCCTGCTGCAACAGTTCCAACTCCAACTTCTGATACAAGTTTTACACTTATTCTGCTGCTTGAATTTACTGTTTTTAAATCATAGATTAATTGTGCCAGATCTTCTATTGAATAAATATCATGATGTGGTGGTGGTGAAATCAAATCTATACCTGGTGTTGAATGTCTTATTTTCGCTATATAGTCATTTACTTTTTTACCTGGAAGATGTCCACCTTCACCTGGTTTTGCTCCTTGAGCTACTTTAATTTGAAGCTCATCTGCATTAACAAGATAATTAGTTGTAACACCAAATCTACCTGAAGCTACCTGTTTTATGGCACTTCTCTTACTATCTCCTTTGCTGTCAACTCTATATCTTATTTTGTCTTCTCCACCTTCACCAGAGTTACTTTTTCCTCCAAGTCTATTCATAGCTATAGCAATAGTTTCATGAGCCTCTCTGCTTATTGAACCTAATGACATAGCTCCTGTACAGAATCTCTTTACAATTTCAGATACAGGCTCTACTTCTTCTATAGGTATTGAATTTCCCTTTTTCAAGTTAAATAATCCTCTAATAGTACATAAATTCTTACTTTGGTTATTTATAAGCTCTGCGTACTCTTTGTAAACTTTATAATCATTTGCTCTTGAAGCTAACTGAAGTTTGTATATACTCTCTGGATTAAACAAGTGGAATTCTCCATCTTTTCTCCAAGAATATAATCCTCCAACTTCAAGCTCTGATACAGGCTTTCTAAGTCTATTAAATGCTTGGTTATGTCTCATTAAAACTTCCTGTGCTATAGTCTCTACTCCAATTCCACCTATTCTTGAAGGTGTTCCTTCGAAGTATTTATTTATAAATTCTTCATTCAAACCAAGTGCTTCAAAAATTTGCGCTCCTTGATAACTTTGAATTGTACATATTCCCATCTTAGATAGAATTTTTAATAGCCCTTTACATATTGAATTTATATAATTATCAACAGCTTCTTTAGGACTATTTTCAATTTCCTTCTCCTCAGCCATATTTTCTATGCTTTCATATGCAAGATACGGATTAACTGCACTTGCACCATATCCCATAAGAAGTGCAAAGTGTGTAGTCTCTCTTGCTTCTCCAGACTCAACAATTATTGATACCTTTGTTCTGCTCTTTTCTTTTATTAAGTAATGATGAACAGCAGATACTGCAAGAAGACTTGGTATTGCAGCTTCGTAACCATCTACCTTTTTATCACTTAAAATTAAAACATTATATCCTTCTGAAACACGATGTGAAGCTCTCTCACATATTAATTTTAAAGCTTCCTTAAATCCATCAATTCCACTATCCGATTTAAAAGTTATAGGTATTGTTGTAGCTTTAAAATCTTTAGTTCTAAGACCTTTAATTTTTGCCATTTCATCATTAGATAAAACAGGTCTTTCAATCACAACAAATGGATGCTCTGAAAGTTCTTTATTTAAAAGATTTTTTTGAGGTCCTATATAGTTCATAAGAGACATAACAACACCTTCTCTTATTGGGTCTATAGGTGGATTGGTAACCTGTGCAAAAAGCTGTCTAAAGTATGAAAATAAAAGCTGAGGTTTGTTTGATAAAACGGCAAGTGGAGTATCATTTCCCATTGAACCTATAGGTTCCTTGCCATTTTCAGCCATATGTTTCAATATAACTTCTATATCTTCCATAGAATATCCAAAAGCTTGCTGCTTCTCTTTTAAAGCTTCAGGATTTATTTTTGTCTTTTCTGCTTCCCCTTCAAAATTATCCAAAGTAAGTTTATTTTTATCAACTACTTTTTTATAAGGTTTGCTTGTACAAAGTTCTTTTATCACTTCTTCATTTTCAAATATTTTTTTGTTTTTAGTATCAACTAGTAACATTTTCCCTGGCTCTAGTCTACCTTTTTTAACTATTTCCTCTGGACTGAATTGAACAACTCCTAACTCTGATGCCATTACAATAAGTCCACTTTTTGTAATTACATATTTAGCAGGTCTTAATCCATTTCTATCAAGAGTCGCTCCTATCTTTTCTCCATCTGTGAAGAATACAGCCGCAGGACCATCCCAAGGTTCAATAAGTGAACCATGATATTCATAGAATGCTCTCTCATCCTTTGACATGAATTCATTACCCTTACAAGCTTCTGGAATAAGCATTCTCATAGCATGTACAGCACTTCTTCCATCCATTGTTAGAAGTTCAAAAACATTATCTAAGGATGCTGAGTCACTTCCATTAGGCGTAATTATAGGGAACAGCTTTGATATATCTTCTCCAAATACTTCTGATTGCAGCACACCTTCTCTGGCATTCATCCAGTTTCTATTTCCTCTTACAGTATTTATTTCTCCATTATGAGCTAAATATCTAAAAGGTTGAGCTAAATCCCAAGTAGGGAAAGTATTTGTACTAAAACGTTGATGAACAAGAGCCATAGCACTTTTAAAGTTTATATCATTTAAATCAAGATAGAATCCATTTATCTGATCTGCTAAAAGTAATCCTTTATATACTATAGTTTTACTAGAAAGACTGCAGATATAAAAATATTCATTATTTCTTTTAACTAATTTTCTAACTTCACTTTCAGTTCTTTTTCTAATAATATATAATTTTCTTTCAAACTCTTCTTGAGTACAATTACACTTTTCTATAAAAAGCTGTCTAATTGTAGGTTCTGTTCCTTTTGCAGTTTCACCTATGCATCTATTATCTGTAGGTACATCTCTCCATCCTAAAACCTTTTGTCCTTCTTCTTCAACCGCTCTCTCAAATATACCTTCGCATTGATATCTTAATGCTGTTTCTTTAGGTAAAAAAGTCATACCTACTGCATAATTTCCAAACTTCGGAAGTTCAATTCCTAAATTATCACAGCTTATTTTAAAGAATTCATCTGGTATTTGAAGCATTATTCCCGCTCCATCACCTGTTTTAGGATCTGAACCAACAGCTCCTCTATGAGTTAAATTAACCAAAATTTGCAATGCCTTCTTTACAAGCCCATGAGTTTTCTCACCTTTAACATTAGCTACAAATCCAACACCACAATTATCTTTTTCAAATTGGGGATCGTAAAGCCCTTGTTTCATAGGCAAACCCGTATTATTTTCCATATATTTACCCCCTTGTTGTATTCTCTTTATATTCGACATTATTTTTCCCTTTAAGCAGTTTTAATTAATATTATATATGGATTTATGCAATTTTTCAATAACTTCATTGCATTTTTCTTTATATTTAACCTGTTTTAAATAATAATTTTTAAAATTTATTGTATTTATGAATTTTTGGGTTTTCTTTCTTGCTTTATATATCTTGTTTTTATATGCTATAAATTTAGATAAATATAAAAATAGAACATAGACACTGCTATTCTGTCTATGCTCTATTTTTTATTAAATCCCAAAACCCTATAAACTAAAAAAAGAGCCCGCCTATTTTCATTTCATCGTATAACTCATGAGCCATTACTTGAAATTGCTGATAACTCTCAGGTGCCTTTCTTACAAAACCAACCATCTCATTATTTTTATCAAAAATTTCTATTAAACCTTTAGTATCATTAGCTTTAAATAGGAAGTCTCCTATTCTTGTTTCATAGACATTCCTATGAACAAACATAAAATCACTCCTATATTATTAATGTTTTATTTTAACTACATCTTCTGTATTAATCAATTCTCTAACATATACTCCCTTAATTTCTTGTGTATCTAAAGTTCTAATTTGTGCTGTTTCCGTGTCATTGTCAAGTCTTTCAATCCATACGGGATGCCCTTCATACAATATCTTGACATTTTCCCTATTAGTTATAATTTCATGAAGTCTTTTCATATTCATAACCGCTACCTCCTTATTAACTATTCTTTATAAAGTTTTTCTAAAATTGTATCAAAATATGTATGAATTTTTTTATTTTTTTCATATATGGTGTATTAAAAGTTAAAAACTGTCAATACTCTAGATGAATACTTAATAAGAAAGGGGTTTAAAACTATGAATTCAAAATTAAAAAAATCATTAATAATTATTTCTTCAGGTATAGTTTTATTTTTAGGAGTATTTTTCATGACAAGAAGTATAAGTAATTTGATAGATAAGCCTAGTGATGAAAATGTTATTACTATGAATGAAAAATCTTTGAAACCTGATAGTAATAAAAATACTAAAGATAATTCATCAACAAACAAACAAGAAAAGAGTAATACTACTAATGTAGAAAAGGATGATTCTCAAAACACTTCTAACTCTAATGAAACTGCAGAAAACAATACAGAATATGTAGTAAGAGCTGGAGATACATTATCAACTATCGCACATAAATTAATGCCTTGGTCTTCAGAAAATACTGCTATCAAAACACTTATAGAAATGAACAATATAAAAAATTCAGAAATTCTACCTGTAGGTGTTCATTTACTTATTCCTAAAAATCCTATAGATACAGCTAACTGTGTTAAACATACTGTACTTAAAGGTGAAACATTATATCATATAGCTTCAAAATATTTTCCTTCTATGGATGCTAATAAGGCAGCAGATATAATTATGAAGAAAAATAATATTTCAGATGCTAAATTACTTACTGAAAATAGAGTTATATATATTCCTGAAGATGAAGTTAAATCAACAAATGCCAAAGTCACTGCACCTCAAAACTAAATTTGTTTTATAGAAAGAGTGTATAAAAAATTATACACTCTTTTCTCATATCTCAACTCTCCACTATCAACTGTTACTTTATATTAACTCTCCTTGCATTCCATATTCCACTAGCATATTGTGAAATAGTATTATCACTAGAGAAAATGCCTGAATGAGCAATATTAGTTATACACATTTCCTCCCATTTAGTTTTATTTCTATATAGTTTATCTATTTTTTCCTGTGCTTTAATATAAGAATCAAAATCTTTAAAAATAAAATATTCATCATTACGTTCTATTAAATGATTATATATATTTTTAAATTCAGCACTTGGAACTCCAAAATGTCCATTTACTATTTGATTTACTATTGTATGAAGTCTAGAATCTTTATCATATAGTTCTCTAGACGAATAACCTCCGTTTTTCTCATAGTTCATAACTTCTTTTGCAGTCATACCAAAGGTTACAATGTTTTCATCTCCAACAGCATCTCTTATTTCTATATTTGCACCATCCAAAGTGGCAATAGTTACTGCTCCATTCATCATAAACTTCATATTTCCTGTACCTGAAGCTTCTTTTGAAGCAGTTGATATTTGCTCACTAATATCTGCACAAGGAATTATTTTTTCAGCTAAAGATACTCTATAGTTTTCAAGGAAAATAACTTTTATCTTATCATTTATTCTCCTATCATTATTGATTTTATTTCCAACAGTATTTATTAACTTTATTATTTCCTTAGCTAAATAATAACTTGGAGATGCTTTTGCTGCAAAAATAAATGTTCTTGGTGTAATATCCAAATTAGGATTTTGTTTTAGTTGATCATATAAATGCACAATATTAAACAAATTAAGAATTTGTCTTTTATATGCATGAAGTCTTTTTACTTGAACATCATAAATTGAATCTGGATCAATAACTATGCCATATTTATTTTTAACTTGTTCTGCAAATTTAACTTTATTATCTCTTTTAATTTCATATATTTTATCTTGAAAAGAAGAATATTTTGCATACTTTAACAAGTCTATAAAACTTTTAGGTTGTGTAATCCATTTATCTCCTATAGTTTTAGTAATAAGCTTAGCAAGTTCTGGATTAGCTTGAAGAAGCCACCTTCTGTGAGTTATTCCATTTGTTTTATTATTAAACTTTTCTGGATATAATTCATAGAAGTCTGAAAGCTCTCTTCTTTTTAATATTTCAGTATGGAGTTTTGCAACTCCATTTATTGAATGTCCTCCCACAATTGCAAGATTAGCCATTCTTATTTTTCCATTATTAATTATAGCCATGTTATTTACTTTTGCCCAATTGTTAGGGTACTTAGCAAATAATTTATCTGTAAATCTTCTATTTATTTCTTCAATTATCATAAAAATTCTAGGCAATAAATTTTTTAGTATACTTATAGGCCATTTTTCAAGTGCTTCTGCCATTATTGTATGATTGGTGTAAGATATAGTTTTAGTTGTTATATTCCACGCTTCATCCCACTCAAGTCCTTTTTCATCAATTAGTATTCTCATAAGTTCAGGAACTGCAAGGGATGGATGGGTATCATTAATATGAATAGCTACATATTTGTATAAATCATTTATAGGATTTCTTGTCTTCATATAACTTCTTAATATGCTTTGAATACCTGCACTTACAAAAAAGTACTGTTGTTTTAATCTTAAAATTTTTCCTTCAAGCTGAGAATCATCTGGATATAAAACTTGCGAAATAGATTCTACAGAAGATTTATATTCTACAGCTTTTGAATAATTACCATGTTTGAAAAATGAAAAATCTAATTCTTTATCACTCTCTACTGTTTCAGCACTCCATAATCTTAAAGTATTTACAGTTTTATTATTATGTCCAATTATAGGAGTATCATAAGGAACAGCTAAAACCTGATCATAGTCCTCATGTTTAAAATTTAATTTTCCTTCTTCAAAAATAGGAGTTACTCTTCCACCAAATTTAACTACTATAGCCTTATCATCTTTTCTAGTTTCCCATATATTTCCTTCTCTTAGCCAGTTATCAGGAATTTCAACTTGATATCCATCTACAATCTTTTGTTCAAACAACCCATACTTATACCTTATTCCACATCCATGACCTGGAATTCCTAGAGATGCCATAGAATCTAAAAAACATGCTGCTAATCTTCCTAGTCCTCCATTTCCCAATCCAGCATCCATCTCTGCTTCTTCTAGTTCACTAAGACTAATTCCAAGCTCTTTTAGAGCCTCTTCACATTCTTTTTCTATACCAAGATTTAATAAATTACTCCTAAGAAGCTTTCCTATTAAAAATTCCATAGAAAAATAATAAACTTGCTTTTTACCACTTTGTCTGTACTGCTTATTTGTTTTTAACCAGTTTTCAGCACAATATTCTTTTATTAAGCTTCCAAAAGCTAAATATTTATGAAGTGTTGAAGCCCCCTCAATATCCTCTGAAAACATGTGAATAAGCTTCCTTCTAAAATCTTTTTTTATAGTTTCGCTATTCAAATTCATGCTTCTCACTCCTAAATTAATTACTTCTACATTATTTTGTTATACATATTGATGTATTCATATGCAGATCTACCCCAACTATTGTCCTCTTTCATGCCTCTTCTAACTAGTGTATCCCATACTGGCTTATTCCAATAAAAACCTATAGCTCTTTTTATTGTATAAAGCATATCGTGAGCATTGAAGCTTTTAAAAGTAAAGCCATTTCCTGCCCCATTAAGTTCATTATAAGAATGAACAGTATCATTAAGTCCACCTGTTTCTCTAACAATTGGAATACTTCCATATCTTAAAGCTATAAGCTGTCCTATACCACAAGGTTCAAACCTAGATGGCATCAAGAACATATCTGAGCTAGCATATATTTTTTGAGCAAGAGATGCATCAAAATATATGTTTGCTGACATTTTATCTGGATATTTCCATGCAAAAAATTTAAACATGTCTTCATACTTTTGTGCCCCTGTTCCTAAAACTACAAACTGTATATTCTCTCTAAGTATTTCTTCAATAACTCGGTGAACCAAATCTAACCCTTTTTGTTCTTCAAGTCTTGTAACCATTCCTATAATAGGTATATCTTTATTGACAGGTAAACCCAGCATTCTCTGCAGTTCTTCCTTATTTTTAGCTTTGTTTTCTAAATTATCTTCACAATAATTAAAAAATAAATTAGGATCTATTTGTGGATTATTAATTTCTGTATCAAGTCCATTCAATATTCCATATAATTCATTGCTTCTACATTGTAATAATCCATGAAGTCCTTCTCCAAAGTATTCTGTTTTTATCTCCTGTGCATAAGTTGGGCTAACTGTGGACACAGCATCTGCAAACTTAATTCCTCCCTTCATAAAAGAAATACCATCATAATACTTTAGTTTATCTTCAGTATAAAAATCCATACTTAAGTTTAACAATTCACTCAAAATTTGTGGTCCATAAACTCCTTGATATTTTAAATTGTGTATTGTAAAAACAGTTTTTATATTTTTATATTGCCATCTCCATCTAAAGTGTTCATTAAATAATGGAATACACATAGCACTTTGCCAGTCATTGCAGTGAAGTATATCTGGTACAAAATCCCACATATGACTTATGGATTCTAAAACTGCCTTTGAAAAGAATGTAAATCTTTCTCCATCATCATAATCTCCATAGGCAGTTCCTCTTTCAAAGTAACGTTTATTATCTACAAAATAAAAAGGAATTCCATCATGGTCTAATCTAAAAAGTCCGCAGTATTGATTTCTCCAACCTACTGGAACTTCGAAATCACATATTTTTTCCATTCTTTCAACATATTTATTATCAATTAAACTGTATTTAGGTAAAATTACTCTTACATCAATTCCTAGTTTTCTAAGTGCCTTTGGGAGTGCATAAGCTACATCTCCTAGCCCTCCTGTTTTAATGAATGGATACGCTTCTGAAGCGACAAATAATACTTTCATTAACATCCCCCTCTACTTATAATATATTATGTTATATTTTCAATATTATTAATTATATTACATTTTTTACCTTTTATCATTATATCATATTATATTCATAATTAATAAAAAATTCAAGTAACATATACAAAAATAAAAATGAACAGTGAATTTCTTCTCAGTTCATTTTTATTTAAAACATTCCTTTATTTAATTTTAGACTGTGTTTATATTTCTTCTATTTTTATAGGTCTTCCTTCTTTATAAGACTTAGTAGCCGCAAGTCCTATAAGCACTGGTTTTAATCCATCTATGCCTGTAACTGGAGGCTCTGTATTATTTTCTACAGCATCAAAGAAATCTCTCATTTCTGATATAAATGAATCCTTATATCTTTCCAAGAAGAAGTATTTAGGTTTTTCTGAGAAAACACCTTCTTCTGTACTTAAAACTGCTGAACTATCACTATCGTTAGAAACTGTTATGCCTCCTTTAGAGCCAAATACTTCAACTCTTTGATCATATCCATAAGCAGCTCTTCTACTATTGTCAATAACACCTATTGCTCCATTTTTGAATTTTAAAGTTATTATAGCAGTATCTATATCTCCAGCTTCTCCTATCTTTGGATCTACAAGAACTGCAGCATTTGTATATACTTCTTCAACTTCACTTCCTGAAAGATATCTAACCATATCAAAATCATGTATAGTCATATCAAGAAGCATTCCACCAGATACCTTTACATATTCAATTGGTGGTGCTTCTGGGTCTCTTGATGTAACTTTAATGATATGAGGATCTCCTATTTTACCTTCTTTAACTAAATCACAAACCTTCTTAAAATTGTGGTCAAAACGTCTGTTAAATCCAACTTGTAATTTAACACCTGCTTTTTTAACAGCTTCTAAAGCTTCATTAATTTTTTCTACATTATAATCAATTGGTTTTTCACAGAAAATATTTTTTCCTGCATTAGCAGCTTCTATTGTAATTTGTGCGTGAGTATTAGTTGAAGAACAAATTAATACTGTGTTGATTTCTGGGTCATTTAATATTTGTTTGTAATCTTCATAAACATTTTCTATACCAAGGCTGTGTGCCCAATCTTTAACTTTATCAGCATATATATCTGAAACAGCTTTAACTTCTACATTTCTAAAATTATTTACTATATTTTCGGTATGAAGCTTTCCTATTCTTCCTGTACCAATAACTCCAACTATAATTTTTTTATCCATTTTCAATTCCCCCTACTTTTAATATTTAAAATATATAGTTCTAAACCCTTAAAAGTTATTTTTAAATTTATAAACCTGTATTTTCTCTAATATAATTTCTTGCTTTCATTGCATATTCTAAAGGATTTGCCTTTGCTGGATCTTGTTCTGCTTCTACTACAAACCATCCTTCATAATTATTTTCTTCTAGTATGTTAAATAAAGGTTTGAAATCAATCATTCCATCTCCTGGTACTGTAAACACCCCATCTTTAACGCCTTGTAAGAAGCTCATTTTTCCCTCTTTAACTTTTTGTAATACATCTTTTCTTATATCTTTTAAATGAACATGTTTAATTCTGTTCACATATTTTTTCAAAACAGCTTCTGCATCTTCTCCTGAGAATGTTAAATGTCCGCTGTCAAATAATAGATATACTAAGTTAGGATCAGTCATTTCCATAAGCTTATCTATTTCTGCTGTAGTCTGTACTCCTGTACCCATATGATGATGATAAACTATTTTCATATCCTTTTCCGCTGCTAATCTTCCTAATTCTTCTAATCCTCTAGCTAACTTTTCCCATTCTTCGTCAGTAAATATAGGTTTCTTATCAAAAATAGGAGTGTCCATTTGTCCTTGAATACTGTTTCCTTGTTCTGATATAACTACAACTTCTGCTCCCATTTCATGTAGAAAATCTCTATGTTTTATAAATGCATCAACTGTTTCCTGTAATGGTTCAGTTGTTAAAAGTGAACTAAACCATGCACTAGCAATTTTTATATTTCTTAATTCTAAAGCTCTCTTTAAAACATTTGTATCTCTTGGATATTTATTTCCAACTTCACTGCCTGTAAACCCTGCAAGAGCCATTTCGCTTACACATTGTTCAAAAGTATTTTCTGCTCCTAATTCTGGCATATCGTCATTAGTCCAAGCTATTGGTGCTATTCCTAAATTTACTTTATTTGAATCAAACATTTTTATATCCCCCTCTTAATTAGTAACCAAATACCAATAACCAGTTATTAATATAATTTTTTATGATTAACATCTATTTTCTAATACTTGACACATAAAATCTCCTACTTCTGATGTAGTAGCCTTTCCTCCTAAATCAGGAGTTAACCTTTCCTTATCCTTTAATATTTCTTTAATACCTTCCATAGCCATATCGCTTAATTCTTTTTCTTCAAGGAAGTCTAACATCATTTGAACTGTCCAAATCATTGCTATAGGATTTGCTAAACCTTTTCCTGCTATATCTGGTGCTGAACCATGTACTGGTTCAAACATAGATGGATATTCTCTTTCAGGATTTATATTAGCTCCTGCAGCAAAACCAAGACCACCTTGTAACACTGAACCTAAGTCTGTTAAAATATCTCCAAAAAGATTTGAAGCTACAAATACATCAAAGGTTTCAGGTCTTTGAAGCATAAACATAGATGTTGCATCCACATGATATGATTCTGTTTTTATTTCTGGATATTCTTCAGAAGTTTCTTTAAAAATTTTGTCCCAGAAAACCATACTGTAATTTAATGCATTTGATTTAGTAACACTAGTAACTTTATTTAGCTTATTTCTCTTCTTAGCAAACTCAAAGGCAAACTTCATAACTTTCTCAGTATTTTTTCTAGTGAATACTGATGTTTGAATGGCTATTTCATCTTCTTTTCCTTCATTAAGTATTCCACCTACTCCAGAATATTCACCTTCTTTGTTCTCACGAACAAATACCATATCTATATCATCACTATCTTTATTTTTCAAAGGACATTCTACATTAGGTAATAATTTTATAGGTCTTAAATTAATATATTGATTAAATCCTTGACGAATTTTTAAAAGTAAGTCTCTAAGAGATATATGATCTGGAACTCCTGGGTATCCTACAGCTCCAAGAAGTATAGCATCATATTGCTTTAACTTCTCTAAACCATCCTCATCCATCATTTTTCCATGCTTTAAGTAATATTCACATCCCCAATCATAGTTATCAAACTTAAATTCAACTTCACCACTTAAGCTTGATAGTTTATTGAGAACTTTAATTCCCTCGTCCATTACTTCTTTTCCAATTCCATCCCCTGGTATAACTGCAATTTTATATTCACGCATTTTTCCTTACACCTCTTCTCGTTTTATTAAAAGGGCTAATATTTTCTAGTTTCTTTTACATGGTCTTTAATATCCTGATTTGCTTTTATGACACTATCTTTCTTAGCAACCTCTGGAACTCCAACTCTCCACCATGATTCATAACCCTCAGTCATTGTTTTTGGAAGTACTTTTATATGGATTAAAGTTGACACTGTATCTTTCTTAACATTTTCTATTGCCTCTTTTAACTCTTCTATTGTTGTTACTGTATAAGCTTTTACACCATAGCTTCTAGCATTTGCTGCAAAATCAATAGGAACATATTCTCCTGTGAGTCTTCCTGTTTCTTTTGAACGATAGCGAAGTTCTGTTGCAAACATTCCTATTCCTTGACCATCTTGTAAATTACGTATACACTGGAAGCCTCCATTATCAAACAATAATATATTTATTTTGCAGCCTTCTTGTATACTTGTTACAAGTTCTGAATGAAGCATTAGATAACTTCCGTCACCTACCATACAATAAGTTTCTTTATCAGGCTCTGCCATTTTAGCTCCTAGAGTAGCAGCAACTTCATATCCCATACATGAGAATCCATATTCCATATGATAAGTCTTAGTTTTTTCAGGTCTCCATACCCTTTGAAGATCTCCCGGAAGACTTCCTGATGCACCAATTACTATTGCATCGTCACCTAAAGATTTATTTAACTCTCCAAGTACTCTTGTTTGCGATAAACCTTCTTCAAGTTCTATAGAATATAATCTATCTACTTCCTTATTCCACTCTTCTTTTACTTCTTTTATTTCACTTGTATATGATGATTTATATCCTTTTGATTGAAGAATCTCTGTTAATGCCTTTAGTCCTTCTCTAGCATCTGCAATTAAAAATTCAGAATCCATTTTAACTGCATCAAATTTATTAACATTTATTGCAAGAAACTCTGCATCAGGATTTCTAAAAGCCCACTTTGATGTTGTAGTAAAGTCTGATAATCTTGTTCCAACACCTATAATTAAATCTGCATCTTTCGCAATCCTATTAGCCGCTAAAGTTCCTGTAACTCCCATACCACCTAGATTTAGTTCATGATTCCATGGAAGGGCACTCTTACCTGCTTGTGTTTCAGCAAATGGAATATTAAATTTTTCAGCAAAAGCTTTTAATTCTGCATAAGCTTCTGAATATACTACTCCACCACCGCATATGATTAGTGGTTTTTTCTTTCTCATTACTAGTTCTACGGCTTTTTCTATTTCCCACTCTGTTGGCTTTCTTCTTTGTATATGATGAATTCTCTTTTTAAAGAATTCTACTGGATAATCATATACCTCACCTTGAACATCTTGTGGCAAGCACAATGTAACTGCCCCAGTATCTGCTGGATCTGTAAGAACTCTCATAGCATGTAATGCTGCTGTCATTAATTGCTCTGGTCTGCTAATTCTATCCCAGTATCTTGAAACTGGCTTAAATGCATCATTTGCAGTTACATTAAAATCATTAAATTGCTCTACTTGCTGCAAAACTGGATCTGGCTGTCTGCAAGCAAAAGTGTCTCCTGGTAGAAGCAGCAATGGAATTCTATTTACAGTTGCTGTTCCTGCTGCAGTTACCATATTAAGAGCTCCAGGACCTATAGAAGATGTACACGCAATTATTTCTCTTCTATTTTTCTGTTTTGCATAAGCAATAGCAGTGTGAGCCATTCCCTGCTCATTATTTCCTCTATATACAGTTAACTCTCCACTATCTTCTTCCAATGCTTGTCCCAAACCAACTACATTTCCATGTCCAAATATAGAAAATACACCTTTTACAAATTTATTTTCTTTACCATCTAATTCTACATATTGATTATCCAAAAATTTAACTAAAGCTTGAGCCATTGATAATCTAATAGTTTCCATATTCCCCCTCCTCATTGAATCCGAACATTTTATTTATCAGGCCAGATTTTAGCATCTTTTTCATTTACCCATAAGTGTTCAGGTAAAAATATTGGTGTAATATATGGATTACCATCTATATGTCTTATAACCCATATGTAATACATTGCATATCCTGGTGCAGTTGTCTGAGGATGAGTAGCATTATTAAGTATTTTTACTGTGTCATTATTTTTAACCTTAACTACATCTTCACCTAACTCTGAAAATCCGTATCCACCTTCTGGATTAAATTTGTAGAAATAAATTTCTGGTTGTGGATGATAATGTGGAGGATAACTTGACCATTTTCCTGGATGATCTACAACTTCCCCTACAACTAAGTTTGAATGTTTTGCATTTGAATAATCAAATACAGTTCTAACAATTCTTGTAGAAGCTTCCTTCATAGTTCCTTTACCACGCTCTTCACTTCTACAATCTTCTTTTGTATAAAGTTTTGCTTCAAATTCTGTATCATTAGTAGTTTTTGTTACACATATTTCTGTATCTTCAGCCACTCCTGTAAATTTAACTTGTACTTTTTTAGGAATATGTAAAACCCAAGGATTTTCATCGAAGCAAGATTCTCTCTTGATAGTTTCTTTGTGTTCTCCCCATTCAAGAGTTACTTCACCTTTTATTAATAAATATGAAGCTTCTTTTTCTTCTTCATAATCAGTTTCTATTTGACTTTTAGACAATCTTAAAATTCCGAAATCCATCATAGTATTATCTTTTTTTTCATCCATCGTTGTTATAGATGTATATCCACATTTAAACTCTTCATATTGTCTAATTCTCATCATGATAAATCTCCCCTTACACTTAAAATTTTATCTACTCTTTCTCTCTATAACTCTCTTGACCTTCTCTATAATATCCTTTGAAGTTAAATTATAAGTTTCTTTTAAATAATCTACTGGACCAACTTGTCCAAACATATCATTTATTCCAATTCTCTCTAAAGGTGCTAGCTCATTTTCAACAAGTACCTCTGAAACTGCTGAACCTAATCCATTAACTATACTATGATTTTCAGCGGTAACAATTGCCCCTGTCTCCTTAGCACAATTTATAATAGCTTCCTTATCTATAGGCTTTAATGTAAACATATTAACAACTCTTGCAGATATTCCTTCCTGTTCAAGCTCCTCAGCAGCCTTTAATGATTCTTCAACCATAATTCCAGTAGAAATTATAGTAACATCCTTTCCATCTTTTAATTGAACTGCCTTTCCTATTTCAAAAGTTGAACCATCTTCGTAAATTTTCACTGCATTCTTTCTAAGAAGTCTAAGATAAAATACACCATAAAGATTTGCAGTTTGCTTAACTAAATCTTTTAGCATTACAGTATCTACAGCTTCTAGAATAGTTATGTTAGGTATATTTCTCATTATTCCCATATCCTCAAAAGGCATATGAGTACCTCCATTGTATGCAGCTGTTACTCCTGGGTCACTGCCTATAATCCTAACATTTGCTTTTGCATAAGCACATGATAAGAAAACCTGATCAAAAACTCTTCTAGTTGCAAAAGGTGCAAAAGTATGTGCAAAAGGTATTTTCCCTGTTATAGAAAGTCCTGCTGCTGTTCCCATCATATTAGCTTCTTGTATTCCTAAATCAAACGCTCTATCTGGATAAGCCTTTAAAAAAGGTGTTATTCCCATTGAATTCATCAAGTCAGCATCAAGAACCACTATTCTCTCATCTTTCTCTGCTAACTCCATTAAAGTTTCACAATATGCATCTCTCATCAACTTTTCTTCTTTAACAATTTCTTTAGCTAAAACAGCACTCATTATTCTGCACCTCCTTCTAGTTCAACTAATTTCTTTTCTAATATAGCTATAGCTTCTTCAGCCTGTTCCATACTTACTGTCATATGGTGATTATTTAAAATTCCCTCTGCAAAACAGCATCCTGCTCCTTTTACAGTATCAAGTACAATTACTGAAGGCTTACCTTTAGCTTCTTTTGCCTTCTGAATAGCTTCATATATTTCTTTAACACTGCTGCCATCAATTTCTTGTGCATGCCAATTGAAGCTTTCAAATTTTGCTTTTATATCCCCCATATCATTAATATCTTTTAAATATCCATCAAGCTGCTGCTTGTTATAATCTACAAAAGTTATAAGGTTATCAAGTTTTTGTTGAGCTGCACATGAAACGGCTTCCCATACTTGTCCTTCTTGTATTTCTCCATCACCTAGAACTAAGTATGTGTAATTATCTTTTTTATCTAGTTTATGCCCAAGAGCAATACCTACAGCTGCTGATGAACCTTGTCCAAGAGAACCTGTTGTCATATCTATTCCTGTTGTAAGATTTCTATCACAATGGCTTGGAAGCTTTGTACCTGGCTTATTTAAAGTTTTTAATTGCTCCATAGGAAAATATCCTTTCATAGCCAGTGATGCATATATAGCTGGACCAGCATGTCCTTTTGAACATACAAGCCAATCCCTTTCTTCCCACTTAGGATTTTTAGAATCTATTTTCATAACACCACCATAAAGTACAGCTAACGTATCTACAATAGACATTGCACCTCCAAGATGCCCAAATCCAAGCTCTGCTACTTCCTTTATAGTTTCTATTCTTATTTTTATTGCAAATTTTTCAAACTCTTTTACCATTTCTTCGTTATTCATTACACACCTCCGTCTAAGTTATTAACTAATATGTATGAACAATGGAATTACATACTTTTATTCCATTGTTCACATTTTCGCACCATAAATTTATATGCAAAATTATTTGTTATATGCATTTTTCATAGCTTTTATCAAAGGCATTTCTACTCCTGATAAGAATCTCACCATTGCACCGCCTGCAGTACAAACATAATTTACATTGCTTAAATCCACATATTTTTGAGCCGCACTTACGGTGTCCCCTCCCCCTATAACAGAGTATCCTTTTGATTTTGCTATGGCATTCCATATTGCTTTTGTTCCATCTTCAAATAATTCTTTCTCATATACTCCAGAAGGTCCATTTACAAATATAGTTCCTGCCTTTAAAATTTCTTCTTCATATATCTCAATTGTTTTATGTCCTATATCCATACATAATTCATCTATTGGTAAATTATCAATAGATATTTCTTCTCTTTCTCCATTCTTTTCATAGGCTAAGTCTCTAGGAAATATTATTTTATCAGAATATTTCGACAAATATTCCCTTGCCGGTTTAATAAATACATCTAAAGACCTATCCTTGATAAATTTTTCATTGGCATCCCCTATTGAATATCCTTTTGCCATAAGCATTATATGTCCTGTTATACCTGATGCTAGAATCTTATCTGCTGTTCCATTCTCTAGAACTTGTTTCATCATGCCAAAAGCATCAGATATCTTTGCCCCTCCCAATACAAATACTGCTGGTTTATCTGGAGATTCCATTACTTTAGTAAGGGCACTTAACTCTTTAAACATCAGAAGTCCCGCTGCTGTTGGAAGAATTTCTTGAAATGCTACCATAGAAGGTGCATTTCTATGTGCTGCTGCAAAAGCATCATTTACATAACAATCTACTAATGGTACAAGATTTCTTACTAAATATGTGTTAAGCATTTCTGATGGTTTTAACTTAACATCATTTTCAAAGGTTGAAACTTCTTCTGTCAGATATCGTAAGTTTCCTAAGATAACTAACTCGCCTTCGCTTAAATTCTTTACAGCTTCTTGTGCTGCAGGGCCGCAAACATCATCTACATACTTAACTTCTCTTCCTAACTTTTCTGTTAACTTCTCTGAATGCTCTTTTAGTGATATTAAATTTTTATAATCTAAAGTATCACCTTGATGAGCTATAATAGCAATCTTTGCATTTTGATTTATTAAATAATTTAATGTAGGTAAACTTTTATCTATCCTATTTTCACTTACAATCTTTTTTGTTTTAGCATCAATGGGAGAATTTATATCAAGTCTTACTAAGACCGTTTTTCCTCTATAATCCACTTCTTCAATTGATTTTATTCCATTAACTCTTACTTCATCCATTTTCCCATCCCCAAATATTTATTTGTCAATGCTACTGCTTCCAATCTATCAGTCTGCATTCCCATAGCTGCTCTTATAGCATCCATATTTTCAGGAATAACGACTGCTTCTTGTGGTATATTAATTGCAAACATAATATCCTTTCCTGATTTAACTATTGTATCTTCCCAAATAGCTATTTCATACATATCTCCTCTTGGATTTCCTAAGTCTCTTGCATATTTGAATAAGGAAGCATTTCCTAAGAATCCTTCATCGGTACTTACCACTCTAATTCTTGGATGATTTCTAAATAATTCTAAAGCTTTTTCCTTTGATATATCTTCTTTTGGTGTTGCAACAACAGTAATAATGTGACCATGAGTTACCGGAGTATGTATTAGAATTCCAGTAGCTTGAACCTCTGGCATAATTGTCATCAAATCTACAGCTTGATGATTTGGAGCCTTATCTACTTTCAATGCATTTGTTAATCCTCTGTGATAATCTCCTGGATCAGCAACACGTCTTATAATTGTAATTGCCACTTTTTCTATCCCTGCTTCTCTATGAAGACAGTCAACAGCTCTAATTAATCCTGTTGTATTACATGAAGTAAGTTTTAAGAATTCTTTATCTAAACCTTTTTCATAATTTGCATATCCATGGAAAAATACATCTGCTACATTATTCTTTTCTCCTCCTTGAAATACAGCTTTTTTACCATATTTCTTATATACCTCTTTATTTTTAGCTCCTATACCAGCACTTGTGGCATCAAGCATAATATCTACCTTCTGAACTAAGTCTTCTAAAGTTCCTGAAACAGGTATACCTTCTTTTTCTACAGCTTCTCTATTTTCTGGAATAGCAAGATATAAATCATAAGGCATTCCTTTTTCTTTTAAAGCTCTAACAGGTAATGTAACTCCAACATCAGCAACTCCTACAAGTTCCATATCCTCTTGAAGAGCTACACCATCTGCTAATCTTTGTCCAATTACTCCATAGCCTGCAACTCCTACTTTAATTTTTTCCATTGTTAAATCCCCCTATCTAAAAATATATTTATTTAAATTTCAATAAAATTCATATTTAAATATCTATGATGATATAACTTAATTTGATTAAGCTTTAACCTTTGCTTTTGATTCAGCACGTCTTCTTAAAACGTCTACATAAACAGCACCTATAATAACAAGACCAATTGCAACTGTTTGTAAGTCAGCAGATACACCTAAAAGATTTAAACCATTTCTTAAAACTGAAATTATCATGGCACCAATTAAAGTTCCCCAAATTGTACCTGAACCACCCATAAATGATGCTCCACCTATAATACAAGCTGCGATAGCATCTAAGTCAAAATCAAGACCTGCAAGTGGGAATGCTGCATTAACTCTACCTACCAATATTAAACCAGCAAGACCTGCCATTGTACCGCATAATGTATAAACTACAATTAATGTTTTACTAACATTTACACCTGATAATCTTGCAGCTTCTGAGTTACTTCCTACTGCATATATATGTCTACCTTGAGCAGTTCTATTTAAAAATATATGATATCCAACAAAAACTATTATTACTAATAGAAAACTTACAGGCACAGGGCCTAAAAATTCAGATCCTAAAAATTGAATTGATTTTGGGAATCCTGATATAGGTGATGCTGCTGTAACCATAAGTGCAAGTCCTCTAGCAACATTTTTCATACCTAAAGTTGATATAAATGGATGTGGAAGGTGTAATTTAGTAAGTAATAATCCATTTATTAATCCTAAAAAAGCTCCACAACCTACACATAAAAGCATAGCTAAAAATGGATTAAGTCCTGCTTTTAAAGCTACCCCCATAACACATGTTGACAATGCTAGCATAGAACCAACAGAAAGATCGATTCCTGCTGTTAATATTGCAAGCAGCATACCAGAAGCAATTAAGCTATTAATAGCTGATTGTCTAGCAACATTCATTAAATTCTTCAAAGTAAGAAATTTAGGAGATGCAATAGTTAAAACTATACAAAGTAATATCAAACCTAATAAAGGACCAAATTTACTAACAATATCTCTTATTGAATTTCCATTTTTTTCTGTTGAAAATCTTTCATTTTTTATTTCAGTATTTTGCATTTAATTCCCCCCTTAATTACTTGCCGTAGCAGCCTTCATAATATTTTCTTGACTCAAATCTTCTCTATTTATTTCAGCAGTTAGCTTTCCTTCACTCATTACTACTACCCTATCACTCATTCCAATTACTTCTGGTAATTCTGATGAAATCATAATTACTGCAACACCCTCTGAAACCAGCTTATTCATGATATTATAAACTTCTACCTTAGCACCTACATCTATACCTCTAGTAGGTTCATCAAATATAAATATATCAGCATCTGTATTAAGCCATTTACCTATAACTACTTTTTGCTGGTTTCCTCCACTTAACTGTCCTGCCATAAATGAAGGATTTGGTGGACTTATTTTTAATTTTTTAATATTATCCTCTGCTGATTTTTTCATTTCTTTCAAATTTAATAATGCATTCTTTTTAAATTTTTTATAACAACTAATAGCCATGTTAAAATCTATAGTATTCCCAAGTATCAATCCTTGACTTTTTCTGTCTTCTGTTAAAAATGCTATACCATTATTCATGGCATCTGTTGGTGTTTTTATCTTAACTTCCTTACCTTTAATATAAACTTTGCCATCATCTACTGGATCAGCACCAAAAATTGCTCTAACAACCTCTGTACGCCCTGCTCCAACAAGCCCTGCCATACCTAATATTTCTCCCTTTCTAAGACTAAAACTAATATTTTCAAAAACACCGTTTCTTTTTAAGTTCTCAACTCTTAATACTTCTTCTCCAATTTCAGTTTTAATTTTAGGAAATTGCTGTTCTAAGCTTCTTCCTACCATTAATTTAATTAATTCATCTTCTGTTAACTCTTCAACATCTAAAGTTTTTATTTTCTTTCCATCTCTCATTACAGTAACTCTATCGCAAATCTCAAAAATTTCTGGAAGTCTATGCGATATAAAAATTATTGCTATTCCTTTTTCTTTTAGTCCTTGTATTGTTCGCATTAATTCTCTTACTTCTCTTTCACTTAAACTTGAAGTAGGTTCATCCATAATTAATAATTTAGTATCTATACACAGTGATTTAGCTATTTCAACCATCTGCTGATGTCCCATTCCAAGTTCACCAATATTCATTTTAGGATCAAATTCTTGTCCTAACTCTTCAAGCACTTCCTTTGCTTTTTCAGTCATTTTCTTTACATCAAGCATCCCTTTTTTATTTTTAGTCTTAATTTCTCTACCTATAAATATATTGTCAACAACCTTTAAATCTGGAAGTATATTAAGCTCTTGATAAATAGCATTTATACCTAGCTGCATAGCATGCTTTGGGCCTTGAATAACTGTTTCTTTTCCTTCTACAAATATCTTCCCAGCATCATTTTTATATGCACCAGTCAATATCTTTATCAAAGTGGATTTTCCAGCCCCATTTTCACCAATTAAGCCATGAATTTCTCCTGGTCGTACTTCCAAATCTATTGAATCAAGTGCCTTAACTCCTGGAAACACTTTAGAAACACCCTTTAACTCAATAAGTGGTTGTTTCATCATAAACCACCTCCAATTTCTACCTTTAAAATAGCATTTCTTATCTAATAAATCACTTTACAAGTTTTTTAATTTATATACTTAATTACTTGTAAAGTGATTTTCATTTCTACTTCTCTATACTACTTACCTAATATTTTATTTAAATCTTCTTGAGCCTTATCAACACTATCTTTATCTATTAAGCTAGTTCCAGTATCTATTCTTGAATCAATTTTCTCTCCTTTAACTACTTTAACAGCTGCTTCTACACCTGTTTTACCCATGTTATATGCATTTTGTGCAACTGTTGCAGTAAGTTCTCCTGCTTTAATAGCTTTTAATGCATCTGGAGAACCATCAAATCCAACAACTACAACATCTGCTTTGTTTGCTTGTTTAAGAGCTCTAACTGCGCCTAAAGCCATTTCATCATTTGAGCAGAATACGCCTTTTACATTTGGATGTGTTTGAAGAAGATTTTCCATTACTGTCATAGCTTTATTTCTATCACTATCTGCAGGTTGAACCTCTATAAGCTTTAATCCTGCTGCTTCTATTTCTTCTTTTGCTCCATTTACACGTTGATCATGTGTAGCATCGCCAAGTGCTCCTCTTATAACAACAATTTCAGAACCTTTTTCAAGTTTTTCTCCTATATATTTACCTGCCATTTTTCCACCAGCAACATTACCAGTTCCTATAAATGACTTTTTCTTATCCCATTCAGCATCAGTATCTATTAAAAGTACAGGTATTTTTTGTTCATCAGCTTTATCAAATGAAGTTATTGCTGCACTTGGTTGAGATGGTGAGATAACTAGAGCAGATACATTCTTTACTATCTGGTCTTCCATCATAGAAGTTTGTCCCATAATATCAGTTTCAGCATTAGGTCCTATTACTTCTATTTTTACACCTAGTTCTTTAGCTCCATCTAAAGCACCTGCTTGAACTAATTTCCAATAATCACTATTAAGTGTTTTTAAAACAACTCCAATAGTAACTTCTTCTGATTTTTTTTCAGCACCTGCATCTTTACCAGCAGTTGCAGCATTTTTGTTTCCACATCCTACAAATGCTGAAGCTAGCATAGTAGAAATAATAATAGTTCCTAAAATTTTCTTAATTTTCATTAAATACTCCCCCTCATCCATATTTTCTCATTTTTTAATTATTTGTAGTAAGCTTGGCTACACTCTTATAAAATTCCCTCCTTTTTTATTTTTGGTATTAACTTTATAAGAATTACATAAGATTAAAACCTTTTCATACAATACAATATTTTAATCTTATGTTAATAATTAACTTTAGATAGTAAAAAGGATTTTTTCTTTTTTTATAGAATAATTAATAAATGTAATTTTTTTCATAACATATCATATTTTGTATCGGACCATGTTTATATTATACAAAACATTCTGAATATTTCAATTTGTAAACTTTTACTATTTGTTTAAATTTTAAATACTTTTACTATTTGAATATTAATAAATTATTTAAATCATACTACTGTATAAATCCTTGTTTTTATTACAATTACTGGATCCAAGCCTATTTTATTGAAATAAATTTATTAACTAATCTACTATTCTTAGAAAGGTGATAAAATGAAAATAAAAAAAGATATATTTGTAAAATTTAATTTAAACAGTACATTTACAAAACTTATAAGTTCATATTTAATTATCATTTCTGTTATTTTATTTATAGCTTCATTAACTTTTTATACAAATTATAAAAAACTAATTATTAAACAAGGGATTGATACTTCAACAAAAACTTTGCACCAAGCAGATTATTATACTAACTTTAATTTAAATTGGTCTAAATCTTTTCTTTACGAACTATATCTTGATAATGATATTCATAATTTAATGTACACCACCTCTCCAGAACTAAAGAAAGCTGGACTAACTAAGCTAAAGGACATAAGTTCAATATCATCTAACATAGATTCTATTTATATTTACAATAAAGCTAATAACTGTTTTTATTCTTCCTTAGATATAAAATTACAGCCCAACTATGAAAATACAATGGAAACTCTACTTTTAAATACTAAAGAAACCTTTAGCTCTAATTTTATTCCCAACAAAATAACGATTACATCCAAAGAAGGTAAAACAATAACTAAAAATATTCTTTCTATATTTTTATCTAATGTTGCTAGTTCTAATAATAAGCTTCCTGATGGAGCAATTATTTTAAATATTAATGCTGATATGCTTGGAAAATATTTTAAACAAAACTATGAAATTGATAATACTCTATTTGCAATCAATACTAAAGGAGAAGTAGTTTTAGATTCTAATCCTACTAAGTTTTTATGTAATATTTCTAGTAAAATTCACATAAAATCTATACTTAACTCACATAAATTAAAAGATAATTTTACTAGTTCTATAGATAATAAAACTTATTTTATTACCTATACAACTTCAAAAAATACCAACTTAAAATTTATAAATATTATTCCTTATGAGGATTTATTAGGAAAGACAAAAGAAGTAATGAATTCATTATTTTTTGTAGCTTTAATTTTATTTTTACTTGGAATTATACTTGCATATATTATGTCCAATAAGATATATGCTCCAATAAATAAAATAGTAAATCGTATGAAATCTACTAATGCCTTAAATAATAATTCTACAAACTCTAAAACTAAAAATGAACTAGAATACTTATCAGATGCAATAGATGATATATTATCTCAACCTGCTAGCCTACAAAGATTATCACTGGAAGAGATAGTTTTTATCAGAAAAAGATTCTTAAAAGATCTACTAGTAAATGATGCAAAAAATGTAATTGATTACAATGCTAAATTTAATGAATTAGACATTAAAATAGATATGGGGAATCTTATTGTTGTAGTTTTTAAAATTGATTTTGTAAAAAAACTCTATGATAAATATTCCACTAAAACTGATAGGCGATTGATTAGATTTGGAATAAAAAACGTAATAACAGAAATACTTTCAACTAACTATCAAACTGAAACTATAATTGTGGATAATACTATAGTTGCAATTTTAAGTATAAACCAAGAAATAGATAACACTATATTAGACACCATAATAAGCTGTAGTAAAAACATTCAAAATAATATATTTGAGTCTTTAAACATTTCCCTTTCGGCTAGTATAGGAGACTTTGCCAAAGATATATTTGCAATATCTAAATCTTATACTCGTGCTAATAAATATCTTAACTACACCTTTAAATATGGTTCAAACGCTATATTATATGAACATAAAATTTCTAAGGATCTTTCTACGGAATATAAATATGATGAAAATATAGAACGTGCTCTTTTTGAAGCTATTAAACTAGGGAAAATATCTAAAGTAGAAACTCAATTAGATAAAATGTTTAATGAAATATTAAACTATTATTATGATGATATGATATTAGCTATAACCAACTTAGCTATTAATTCGGAAAAATTAATTAATAATCTATATAATATAAACAACGAAAATTCATGTGCTAATATAAACAATTTTATTCATAATTTAAATAACCTTGAAACAATTGAAGATGCAAAACTCTGGTTATTAGATTTGTATAAAAGCGTTATTGATAAATTAACTAAGAAAAAACTAAACAAAACAAATGTGCTAGTAAATGATGTAAAAAAATATATTCATAATAATTTTTCTAATTCATCACTATCAATAGATGGACTTGCTGACCAATTTAATATATCTCCTAATTACTTAAGATCTATTTTTAAAAATACCGCTGGTAAATCAATTTCTAAATACATAGCTGATTGCAGATTTGATAAAGCTAAATCCTTATTAAACACTACAGACTTACCAGTTATTCAAATATCATCTAAAGTTGGTTATAATAATAGTAATTATTTTTACACTGCTTTTAAAAAAACATATGGTATATCTCCATCTCAATATAGGAAAATGAATAAAATAAGTTAATAAAAAAGCATGAAACATATCACATGGTGTGATGTTTCATGCTTTTTTATTATTTTAAATTTAGATATGAATTTACAGCAGTAAAATCAATATGCTTATATTTACTTAAAAACTCTAGTAACTTTGATAAAATAAATTTTATTCCTTCTTCAGAATCAGATTCTATATTTAAAGGCATTACAGGATCATGCAAGGATAATCTTAATAAAAACCATCCATCTCCCACTTCTTTATCACATGCAACACGAATCCCTTCATAATTGTTAGGTATAATGTGCCATCCTTTTTCAGTTTCACAATATGACTCTAAATCTTCTATTATCTTGTTTCCATAAGCTTTAAAGTCTTCAGATTTTATCTTCATTCTAAGTTCTAAGCTTTCTAGTGGCTCTTCTAATTCCTTAATAAGACTATGTAAGGATTTGTTTTCCTCTAGCTTAATCTTTGCCATTTTTATTAAAATTTTAGCTATTAAATAAGCCCCATCATCAAGAAAATAATTTTCTTTTAAAGCTGCATGTCCTGACGTTTCTATAGCCAAGCAACATTCTTTACCCTCTTTATTTAAACGAATAGCTTCATTTATAACATTCTTATATCCTCTTTTAAAACGATGATGAACTCCTCCCAGTCTTTCTTCAATAAACGTTTTTAACCCATTAGATGTAATAGAGTCTGTAACAATAATAGAATTAGGATGTTCCTCTAATATAACAGAAGATATCAAAGCAATTAAACGATTTCTATTAATTTCATTACCTTCACCATCCACTACAGCAGCACGATCTACATCTGTATCAAATATAATTCCTAAATCTGCATGGTTTTCAAGTACAGCCTTTTGAATAGAAGCCATAGCTTCTTTTTCTTCTGGATTAGGAATATGATTTGGAAATCTACCATCTGGCTCAATAAATTGACTTCCTGTAGTATCTGCCCCTAAAGGTTTTAAAACCTTATCTACAAAAAATCCTCCTGCACCATTACCTGCATCAACAATTATTTTAAAATCTCTAAGAGGTTTTAATTTATCTACAGGATCATTAACTCCTTCTCTTATTTTATTTACTAAAATGTCACAGTATACAGAAATAAAATCTATTATTTTAACTTCGCCTTTATTTTGCACCTTTGCGAAATCGTTTTCTTCGGCTATAGATAATACTTCTACAATATTTTCTTTTTCAACTCCACCTTCCTTTGTGAAAAATTTCATTCCATTTCTATTAAAAGGTAGATGGCTAGCTGTTACCATAATTGCTCCATCAAAATTATATTCTTCTAAAATTGTAGTCATAAACATAGCTGGAGTAGATGCCATTCCACAATCATAAACTTCACACCCTAAATCAGTAAGACCCTTTATTAACGCATTCTTAAGCTTTTCTGCTGAAAGTCTAGAATCGGTACCTACAGATATTTTTAATCCATTAAAATTTTTATTTTTTTTATTAGACAGCCATACTCCAAAAGAAGCTCCTATGATATTAACCACTTCTTCAGTTAAATTAACACTTTCTCCTTCAACTCCTTCTAACGCAACGCCTCTTATATCTGTTCCATTTCTAAATTTTTCCCACTTTATATCCAAATTTAATACCTCCTTATACTTAGGTAAATATCATTTTAATATATTTATCTACATTTTTCTACAATTTATCCTTTAAGCAAATGCATAACTAGTATATCCAAAAGAAAGCAATTAATCTTTTTTAAATCCATTATAAGTTAACCCTCCTAAATTACTTACAAACCTTCAATTGTATTATTTACTTAAACCAACGTATGAATACATTATATATTATTTATGTAAATATTTGTATATATTTTAATGATTTTTTTTAAAAGAAATTAAGCACAAAAAAAGACAATGCCTTTTCTATTTGCATCGTCTTTTTTTGTATTTATAATTTAATTATTTACTATCCAAACTTTTAGGTTTATATATTCTTCTCTTATCTAAAGAGAAAATACTATTAGAAAATTCTCCTTCTTTTGTTTCATTAAGTGCTTTATGCATATCGTAAAGACTAGCATCTAATATATCTAAATAATGAAGAAGTTGTGCTTCAGGAATCATTGGCTTTTTAGGACTTCCATATTCCGCTTCAAAATGGTGGGATAAAATCATATGCTGCAGCAACATTGTTACTTCTCTATCTGCTCCAACCTTATCAGCCACTAGTTCAATATTTTTAATTCCTTCTATTATATGACCCAGTAATTGTCCTTCTGGTGTATAGTCACTTACTATACCAAGTTCACTAGCATCCATCTCATTAATTTTAGCCATATCATGAAGTATAATTCCACCATAAAGTAAATCAGTATTTATAAAAGTGTATATTTCACTCAACTTTTCTCCAGCTTTAAGCATTGTAGTTGTATGATATAAAAGTCCAGATCTTATAGCATGATGGTTTCTCTTAGCAGCCGGATAGTGCATCAACTTTTCTACATTCTGCTCTATAATAGTTTCAACTATTTTTCTTATGTCATCATTTTTTATCTTTAAAATATATTTTAAAACTTCATCATACATATTCTCTGCAGAATTAGGCGCTGATGGAACAAAATCAGATATATCTACTTTGTCATGTTTATTTGTAGTTCTTATTCTATCTATTTTAAACTGATTATTCCCCTGCCATACTGTAACAAGACCTCTTACTTTTAAAAGAGTATTAGGCGTATAAATTTCTTCGTCTCCTTCTTTGTAATTCCAGTACTTTGCATTTATTTCTCCTGTTTTATCACCAATAGTAAAATCCAGATATTTCTTACTGTTACTTGCTGTTCTACACTCTGCACTTTTTATTATAAAATAACCCTCTATTTTATCATTAACTTCAAATTCTTCTATGCTTTTAACAACTATGTCCATTTTAAAACCCCTTTCCTATATCTTGGCTTCACTATCATTATAAAACAAATACAAATATTTTTCTTTAACTTTCTTTCCTGTTATCTCCTCAATAGCTTTTTTATAGTACCCTAACTGTTCTTTATACTTTTCTTTTATACCTTCTACATCGCCATCTTTAATGTAATCTGTTTTATAATCTAAAAGTACTACCTCATCATCTTCTTCAAAGTAGCAGTCAATAATTCCTTGAATTATTATATGTTCATTATTATACTTTTCTTCATCAAGGTTTTCGTATACATCTGTTACTTTTAATTGCATATGGAAAGGAATCTCTCTGTAAACTTTTTTAGCTCTTAACATTCGTTTACCAATATTGGAATTAAAAAAGTTCAATATTTTAACTACATCAACACTATCACCTTGCTCATCAGTAATAAGTTCTTTTCTTACCATCTCAGCTATTTGAACTTTAATTTCTTGTATAGTTAATTCCTTCTTATAGTCAATCTTTTGCATAACAGCATGCATTGCAGTACCTTTTTCTGCTCCAGTAAGTTTTTTATCTTTTTCTAGAAAGGCAGGTTTTTTAACAAGCTTAGGTGTATACCTTCTTTGAGAATAATCTTCATAGAGCTCTGCATCCTTCATTCTTTTTAACTCTGTAACAGTAAGCAGTGTTGGAAGCTTAGAGGCTTCTATATAATCATATTTCCACTGCAATCTTCTTTTAATTTCTTCATAATATTTGCTGTGCTCAGTAATCTTCTCTAGTTCCTCTCCTTCTAACTCTTCGTTTCCTTCTTCTTCATTAATAATAACTTCATTTCTACTATATAAGTTTATTTCCCATTTAGAATCATCTTGAACCAAATTACTAAGTTTATAATCTTCTATTCCTGCTGTCTCTCTAAGTTTTTCTCCATCTTTATGTCTCATTATTACAGGACAAATCCAGTCTAAGTAATTTTTAGCCTTTAACATTTCATACTCTGGAAGCTTCTCTTCATCATTATCCACACTGTAAGACCACTTTTGTACACACTTTTCAATACTGTTTACTGCTCCTGTCATTATAAGCTTTTCCTTAGCCCTTGTTAAAGCTACATAAAGTATTCTCATTTCTTCTGATAGACTTTCCATTTTAATTTTCTTTTTAAGTGCTTGTTTTAAAACAGTCTGGTAGGTAACTCTTTTGTTTATATCCACAAAGTCTGGCCCATATCCAAGCTCTCCATGGAAAAGAATCTTCTGATTTAAATCCTGCATATTAAAACCTTTCCCTAAAGCTGATAAAATTACAACTGGAAATTCTAATCCTTTACTTTTATGGATACTCATTATTCTAACTACATTTTCATTTTCTCCTAATATTTTGGCACTTCCCATATCACCACTGCTGACTTTCAGCTTATTTATGAAGTTTATGAAATTAAACAATCCTTTATAGCTTGTTTGTTCATACTGTCTAGCTCTTTGAAAAAGTATTCTAAGATTTGCCTGTCTTTGAACTCCACCAGCCATAGCCCCTACATAGCCATAATATCCAGTATCCGTATATAAATACCATATGAATTCATCTATAGGCATATGTATAGATTTATCTCTCCATATCTTAATTTTTTCTAAAAAAGAACTACATTTCTTTTGAATATTGCTGTTATCTTCTTCTGACGCCATTTTTAAAGCATCATAGAATTCTGCTTCCTTATCTTTAAGTCTAATATCAATAAGCTCCTCAGGGGTAAAAGAAGCAATAGGTGAACGTAGCACAGCAATAAGAGGAATATCCTGTCTTGGATTATCAATTATCTGGAGTAGTGACAGCATAGTTTTAATTTCTAGGGTTTCAAAATATCCACTACCTGTATCTGCATAAGAAGGTATATAATTTTCCTTTAATTCTTCCATAAATACAGGTGCCCATTTAGCTGTACTTCTTAAAAGTATAACTATATCTTTATATTCAACCTTTCTATACTCCTTTGTATTCTTATCAAAGATCTTAAATTCTTCTCCATCTTTAGGATTCACAAGTTCATTTATCCTTTTAACAACTATTCTAGCTTCCATTTGGATATTGCTAGGTATTTCTTCCTGTTCAGCTTCAACATTCAATCCTTCTTCAACTGTAGGTTTATTTTTCTCTAAAAGATGAAGTTCAATATTTCCTCCTACTACAACAGTTTCGTCAATACACTCTGCATAATCTGCTCCTAGATTTAAAGCTTCCTTTTCATCATATTCAAGCTCTCCAACATTTACGGACATTATCTGCTTAAAAATAAAATTAACAGCATCTAATATTTCTTTTCTGCTTCTGAAGTTCTTAAATAATGTTATCTTTCTCTGTGTTTCTCCTTCTTCTAATGGATAAGAGTTATATTTTTGAAGGAATATCTCTGGTTTTGCCTGTCTAAAACGATAAATACTTTGCTTTACATCTCCAACCATAAACACATTATTGTTTTTCCCATTATCTTCATCTTTCTTAGCTATAGCATTTACAATAGCTTCCTGAACCTCATTACTATCTTGATATTCATCAACTAATATTTCATCGTATTTGTCTCTCAACTTAAAAGCAGTTTTAGATGGAATTCTGTGGTCATCCTCATTTTTTTCTGTTAATACTTGAAGGCAAAAATGTTCGAAGTCATTAAAATCTATAATTCCTCTTTCTCTTTTCGCCTGTGCATATCTATCTATAAATTCTATTACAAGATCAGAAAGTTTACGCATAACGGGATATAATTCTATTAAATCTAAAGTTGTCTCGTGACTTCCGTATATTACAACTTTATTTTTTAAATCATCATTAATACTTTTTTTAGCCTTATTTCTTATACCTTTAACCTTCTCTTGCGTATCCTTATCCTCACAATTCTTGCATGCTTTTAATCTTTTAAAGCTTACTTTTTCAAATTCATCAAACAAATTATCCCAAGATTTTTCACAAGCTGCTAATAAGTCTTGTATCATACGAACATCATCAAGAAAAGTTTCTTCATAAGGGTCTAATCCTTCTGTTTTTCTTATAATATCTAATGCATTATTCATAGCCTTATAAAGACCTTCAAGTTCAATTCTTATGTCTTCCATCAATATTTTAGCCCATTTGGATTCCGTAAACTTATAGTTTTTATCTACATTGAAGTCTTCAGCCATTTGATTTAGTAATTCTCTTGGATAAGGTGAGCTCATGGCAAACCTGTAAAGATCAAGAACTATATTTTGAAGAACTAAATCATCCTTATTATTACTATAGCATTCCATAAGCTTTAAAAATTCAATACTGCAGTTATCATCCTCGTATGCTTCTTCAAACATCTGCTCAAGTGTTTCCCCTTTTAAAAGAATTGTTTCTGTCTCGTCCCCGATTCTAAAACTAGGGTCAATGTCTAAGTGATGAAAGTTATTCCTTATAACTTCAAGACAAAAAGAGTGCATTGTAGTTATGCTTGCTTTATTTAAAAGAGTAAGCTGTCTTTGAAGTTGTCTTGACTTTGGATGCTTCTTTAATTCTTCACTAATAGCCTTAGCTATTCTTTCCTTCATTTCTGATGCTGCTGCATTGGTAAAGGTTACAACTAATAATTTATCTATATCAATAGCCTTTGTAGGGTGGGTTATCATTTTTATTATTCTTTCAACAAGTACGGCAGTTTTCCCAGACCCAGCAGCAGCTGCTACAAGTAAATTACAGCCATGAGTATCTATTGCTGCCTGCTGATCTGTCGTCCATTTTACATCTCCCAATTATTTCACCTCCCCTTTTTTCTTCTCTTCATCTTCTCTCTCTAACATTTTCCAAATTTCTTCATCTTTTTTATCATTTATAACTTTATATTTGTTTCCATCAAAACTGTCATCAAATTGACATACAGCAGAATACATACAATAGCTACATGCTTCTGTTTTTGTACCCTTGAAAGGCTTTATCTGTATATCACCACTAAGCATTTCTTCACAAGTTTTCACCAAATTATTTTTAACGTGATTTCTCAAATTTTTAAACTGTTCCTCTGTTCCTACAGAAGATTTTCCTAAAGTATCTCCTTTATTAATTCTTGCTGGAATTATTAAAGAATAACCTTCAATTTTTCTATCCATTTCTTTTATTACATCTACATCTGCAAGAAGAAGTCCCTTCATTTTTAAAGCTTTCAATATTTCCTTTTCCATTTGTTCTTCTGACATTCCCCTATTTCCTCTTATTATAGGATCATCTATTTTAAAATATAAAACTCCACCTGGTAAAATAGGCTCTTTTTCTTTTATTTCTTCATTTGTTAGTATTGCATCTAAGTAAGTCAAAAGTTGAATTTGAAGTCCATAGTATACATCAGACAAGTTGAAATCTTTATTTCCTGACTTATAATCAATAATTCTATAATAATCTTTTCCTTCTAAGTTCAACTTATCTACTCTATCTATTCTTCCAATAAGCTTAACTTTCTCGCCATTTGAAAGTTCTATAACTATAGGTGGATAAGTACCCTTATCTCCAAACTCAACCTCATACCCTATAGGCTCAAATCCACTTCTTCTCATATGCTCTACTATAACTAAAAGAGTTTTTATAATAACTCTTTTTAATCTCTCTGTAAAATATCTATAACGTGGAGAGCTGTTAAAGATTGAACTAGCATCCTCTTTTATCTTTGTATCTACTATATTATTTACAGTTTCAATACACCATTCTTCCTCTATATCAAACCAATTTATTGAATTTTTATCCACAGTCTTGGAAAACTCATCAATAATATTGTGCATAAATGTACCTAAATCCGGTGGATTAAGCTTAAAAATTCTTCTTTCCTTTGCGTTAAGTCCATATTGAACATAATATGCAAAGGGACATTGCTCGTATTTTTCAAATCTTGAAACACTAAAATATAATTTTTTCCCATATAGCTTTCTAATTTTTTCTTTACTTATCAAATCCACAGAATTATCATAGGAAGCTGCTGAAAAGATAGTTTTACACTTATCTCTCCATTTCTTTCTTTCCTCTTTAACTTTCTCACTCTCATTTTCGTCCTCTTCACTACTATAAAAATGATATACATCACTCCAAAGAGGACTATCTTTTACTTCATCATTATCTTTTCGCAAGACTGATACTAATTTATTAAAAGTAGGTACTTTTCTTGATACTAATTCCAAACTCTTATCATCATCTATATCTTCAATTACATCACTTTCTTCTGTTATATTAGGGAAAAGTGACTTTAATCTTGATATTATTATAGAAGGTCTCACAGCCTTACCTTCATAATCAGCTATTGGATAGCATACTCTTAAACATTTTCCCGCTATGGTTAATGTTTTATATATTAAAAATTGCTCCTCAAAGATCTTTGACTTTGTATCCTGCGCAAGGTCAATATCCATTTTTCTAAGCTTATCTCTATCGGTATCTGAAAGTATTCCTTCTTCAGCAGCTACTGCTGGAAAAGTACCATCATTTACTCCTAATATATAAAGTGCCTTTACAGTATGACTTCTAACTCTCTCTACACTTGATACTAAAACTTCATCAAGGGTAGTTGGTATAAGTCCCATTTTATGTTCTCCAAAACCTATATGTAAAAGCTTAACAAATTCCTTTAGCTCAAGTTTTTCTTCCTTGAATACCTCTACTATTTGATCAAGCAGCTCTATAACTAAGTTCCAAATCTGACTATATTCATTTACAAGTTCTTGCCTTCCCTCTTCATTAAATCTGTAAACCCAGTTTTCTATGGTTTCATTAACCTTTATATCACACAAGAAATTATATAGTGCTGTGCATATTTCCTTTGCACTCTTCTTTCCTTTCAATTTATCAGAAAACTTAATCAAAGGAGCCACTACTTTTTTCTTTATCTCATTTACCTCGTCTATAACCTCTACTCTTCCATATAACCACTCTTCCTGCCATTTCTTTTTTCCTCTAATTCCATAAGCTATAACATAGTTTTCTAAAATATCTATCTCATCATTATCTATACCTATAAGCCCAGTTTTTAAATATCTGAATACAGCCTCATAGGACCAGTTTTTATTAAATATATCTATGGCAGAAGTAATAAGTACAATAAGTGGATTGTCATCTATTTCTTTTTTCTTATCTATAAAACAAGGTATTTCATATTCATAAAAGATGGTTTTTACTATCTTTTCATATGAATTTAAATCTCTAGTTATGACAGCTATGTCTCTAAATTTTAATCCTTTATCTCTAACCAGCTCAACTATTTCTCTTGCTACTTTTTCCACCTCTGAATATGGATTTAATGCCCTTATAATTTCTATATCCTTTGTTTTTTGAGTATAAGGCCTATATGGATATTTAAAATAATTCCCCTCAAGATATCTAATCTCTTCACTATCCTTAAATCTATCCATTTCATTGTGTTTTAAAACAACAGGATTTTCTATAGCAAAATTGTTATCTTTAGCAATTTTTAATATTCTTTCTTCTGTATTTTTTAGAGGTGCAAATACATCCGTGCTGTCAAACTCTCTGCCATACTCCATCCCTAAGGTTACATTTACTCTCTTAGCCTTTTTTATAAGTTTTTCAATAATCTTATACTGCTGAGGAGTAAATGAATTAAATTCATCTAACCATATTTCTGCTTCATTCAACATCTGTGAATAATCTAGCCTTTCATAAAGCAAGGTTATATCATCTTCATTGTCTATATAATTTTGGTGAAGCTTATCTTCAAACTCATTAAAAATTTTACTTATATCCTCTAGTTTATCCTTTAAGAGATCATCCTCTTCCATTTTCCTTATTGATGCTTGCACCTCTAATGGACTAACATCATATCTTTTTAATTCTGTTATCATATCTGAAATAGTATTAACAAATCCCTGCTGATTTGAAGCTGCAGCAAAAACCTTGAATTCATCTCTTATTTTATTTATTATATTAAAAATAAGCATACATTTTCCAGAAGAATCCATGTGTTGACGGGTAGCCCCTCCTACTTCATTGGAAACCTTGTATGCCATTCTTTCAAAACTAGTTACCTCTACATTTATAATTCCAGTACCCTTAATCTTCTCAACTATATTTTTCTCAGCTTGAAAAGAATATTGCTCAGGAACAATTAAAAGTAAGGGGTTCTTCTGACCATTTTCTAATTTCTTTTTAATCTGTTCTACACAGTAATGGCTCTTTCCACTTCCAGAACGACCATAAATGAATCTTAAACTCATAATTTATTCACCCGCTTCGCCTTTATTATCTATCATTTTAGACTAATTATCGAACATTTATTCTTATGCATAATTATATCATAAATGGTGGAAATGTTTTGAAAGATATTAAGCATTTATTTGAGTTATTTTGTAGTTTTATTTACATGTAACTGGTATAATTTAGGCTAAATAATATATAAAGTTATCATAAATAAAGGGGGAAAAAATATGATTTCAATACTTCACGTTGACAATAATTCTTTTTATAGACGAATCATGAAAAATGCTTCTCTAGAACAAGCCTTTAGATATATTTCAGTAAGTAGTCCTAAAGAGGCTTTTGAAATATTAGCTAATGATAGAATCGATTTAATAATAACAGCATTGGAATTCAGTGATGAAAAAGGGGAAAATTTTATAAAATGCCTAAATGAAAGTAAATATAAAAGTATTCCTGTTATCGTATTAACTTCAAATGACGGCATTGAGTCTAAGAAAAAAATGTTTGAATTAGGAGTTATTGATTATATCTTGAAAAGTAATAACATTGATAATTTATTTATGAATATAAATAGATTTAAGATAAAAGATTCTATAGATAAAAAACTAAAAAACATTAAAATAGCTGTATTAGATGACAATAAATTAGAGTTAGAAATAATACAAAAAATATTTCAAATAAATGATATTACTAATGTTGATTATTATTCTAATCCAGATGACCTTTTAAATAGTGCTAACGAGTATTCAATATATTTAGTAGATTTTATTTTACCTAATATTTCTGGGGAACGAGTTATACTAGAATTGAGGAAAAAATATAAATATAGCTTAATACTTACAATGTCTTCTATAGATAATTACAAGGTAGTTTCAAATATTTTATCATCTGGAGTAGATGATTATATCACTAAACCTTTTAACGAAAATGTTTTTATGGCAAGATTAAAAGCAAATATTCGAACATTTTTATTACTAGATGAATTAAAACAAAAGAATTTAGAATTAAAAAGACTTATAAAAATAGATGAACTAACTGAATTATATAATTATAAATACCTATATGAAAGCTTAGAAGAAGAAATAAAAATAGCAGCACGAGGCGATAAAGAACTTTCTATAGTGATGTTTGACATAGATAACTTTAAATCAATAAATGATAATTACAGCCTAGAAGCTGGGGATAAAATCTTAATAGAAATAAGTAATAAGTTAAAAGAACAATTTAAAGAAACAGGTATTTTAGGAAGATATGCTGGAAAACAATTTTTAGCAATACTTCCTGACACTAATTTAAAATCTGCATATATTTTAGCAGAACAAGTTAGAGAAAACATAGAAAATATGAGAGTTAGAGGAATAGCTTCTGATATAACACTAAGTGCAGGAGTAGTAGAATTTAATAAAGAAAACGTACTAGAATTAATAAAAAAAGCTGACAAGCTTTTGAATGCTGCTAAGGAAAACGGCAAAAATAAAGTGGAATATGAGGAATAAAGGATATGGATATAAATAAACCTGATATTAGCAATCTTCCAAAATGTATAGATGATGTAAAAAATGCAGCTTTAGATAATGATCAAGGCCCAAATGATCCAACTAATTATAAACAATTATTAATAAGGTTAGATGCTTCTCGATATGCACTTCCTCCTCTCTATCGTAAAGCAGTATTTAATCCCTATATTAAGAAACTTGAAAATATGGGACCAGAAAATTTTAATAAGATACTCTTGCTTGACCCTAAAAAACAAGGATTGGCTGGTTTAATGCTTGATATAGCCCATGCCATTCTGCAAAATGGTGAAGGATATCATAAAAAAGCTACAGATGCTTTTCAGGAAGTTGTTAGTGACCTAACTGATGGTTTTTTAAGTGCAGAAGATAGAAGAAATGTAAAACCACCTGATAAAAGTGTACTTGCTCCTCTTGTTAAATGGGGAAATCCTTCATATGGACCATATACTTGGACAATAGATTCTACTTCCATTTTCGGATTACAAGCAGCAATTGTAAGTCTTCCACCAGCTAACGCTAGGCATGGTCTTCTTGCTTGGGCTGCACTAGCTCATGAAACTGTAGGACATGATATTTTACATGCTGATACTGGACTTATACCCGAACTAAAAAATGCTGTTTTAAATGCTCTTAAAGAACAAGAGCTTGGAAATAACTTAGCTGAATATTGGGCTTCTAGAATTGATGAAACTGCTTCCGATGTTTTAGGAATACTAAATATGGGTCCAGCTTCTGGGATAGGTTTAATTGGTTATTTTCGGGGCTTAAATTATGCTTTTACAGGTAAACCGATTCTTAGAAATGTTGGCCCTCAAAACGATCCTCATCCAGCGGATATCTTAAGAGGATATTTGGCTGCTTCTGCTGTAAGATTGCTTAAGTTCAAAGGTGCAGAGGCTTGGGCAAAAATCCTTGAAGATGAAACCAATAAAGATCTTTCAACTATTCGTTTGGCAGGAACAGTAACAAGCGTTACTGATGCACGTAAATCTGCCAAAATAGTTGCCTCTACAATAATGTACACAAATTTGAATAGTCTAGAAAATCATCAACTAGGTGAAATTCAAAATTGGTATGATGAGGATGAATATATAGTTAATCAATTACGCTCCCATATAAATACCTCAACACCATTATCGATCGCTTATGCTTCTGGAATCTATGCAGCTCATGTAGTTGCTGCTGCTGTTACAGAGGCACTTTCAAAAGGAACCAATATTTATTTTATTTTCCAAAGAATGTTAAGTATTTTGAAGATAATGCATGATGCTAATCAATCATGGGGCCCTTTATATATAGCGCATCCTGGAGATATTACGGCACATAAAGTTTATTTAAAGATTAAAGATTGTTAGACATAAAAACTTATACAATCCAATAAGATAAATAATTTTTACTTTATATTTCATCTCATTATAGAAAAAAATACTCACCAAACTGAATGGTGAGTATTTTTTGAAAACGCATTCACTTATTGAATATATTTACTATTTTACTAATTTATCCTATAATGAAGTTAACATTATAAATACTATTATAAAAATAATTTATGAGAGGAGCGTAGATATTTTGAATAGTAAAATTTGTATTCAACATGATGGTCAAGATGTGACTGATAAAGAATTATTGGGCAAGTTTAAAGAACTTTGGAAACAATCTGGAGGAAAAATCAAAGAAATTAAGAAGTTAAATCTATATTTTGTACCATCAAGTAAAAAATGTTACTGGACAGTAAATGCTACTACAAGAGAAGAATCTGGAGAATTCGAAGTATAAAGTAATAAAATATGTACATAAGAAGAGCAACTATACCCCATGAGTTGCTCTTCCCTATTCATCTAATATAAAAATAGTATATTAAAAACAAAATCTTTAAAGAGCATTTTTTCCTTCTTCTCCAGTTCGAATTCTTATAACATTTGATACATCATAAACAAAGATTTTTCCATCTCCAACATTTCCTGTATTAAGCACTTTTTTAGCTGTTTCAATAACCAGCTCAGCAGGAACTTCACAGACTACAATTTCTATCTTTACCTTTGGCAACAAATTAATTTCATAAGGAACTCCTCTATAATATTCTGTAACCCCTTTTTGTGTTCCACACCCTAAAACCTGTGTAACTGTCATACCTGTTATTCCAATTTTATTTAAAGCTTCTTTTAAATCTTCAAACTTATTGCTTCTAGCAATTATATCGATTTTTGTGATTTTTTCATTCATATAAAAGCCCCCTTTTATAAATCAATGTATGCTGAAATACCATGCTCAATAGTGTCTAATCCATAGATTTCTTCATGTGGTTCGACTCTAAGCCCTACTGTCTTTTTAATACTGATAAAAGTAATATAAGAAAGTAAAATAACTGTAGCTGCACATATTAAAACTCCTAATATTTGAATTCCTAATAGCTTAAATCCTCCACCATATAATAATCCTTCATCTATTGCAAATAAGCCAACAGCAATAGTTCCAAGAGTTCCACATACACCATGAACCGAAATAGCACCTACTGGATCATCTATTCGCAGCTTTGTATCTATATATTCAACAGATAAAATCATAACAATTCCAGCAATCAACCCAATCACAATTGCACCAATATAAGAAATCATAGAAGCTCCTGCAGTCACTCCTACCAGCCCTGCTAAGGCACCATTCAAAGTAAGACCTGCATCAGGTTTTTTATATCTAAAAGTACTAAAAATCAAACTTGAACTTGTTGCTGCTGCCCCGCCCAATAAAGTTGTAATAGCCGCATGGGAAGTACTTGGTGAAGTAATATCTAAGGTACTTCCTGGATTGAACCCAAACCAACCAAACCATAAAATTAAAACCCCCAAAGCTCCCAAAGGAATATTATGTCCAGGAATTGCATTGACTTTTCCTTTTTTATATTTTCCATCTCTTGCTCCTACCAATTTAGCACCTACAAAAGCTGCAAATCCACCTACCGCATGAACAGCAGTACCTCCAGCAAAATCTCTAAATCCTAATTGACCTAAAAATCCATCTCCCCAAATCCAATGACCAATCAGTGGATAAATTAAAGTAGTGGAAACAATGCAGAAAATAATATATGAAGTAAATTTTGTTCTTTCTGCCATAGCTCCTGAAACAATAGTGGCACAAGTAGCTGCAAAAATTGCTTGAAAGAAAAAGAATACTTCAAAAGAAATTCCAGCATAAGTTTTTGGAACATTAACAAGCATAAATCCATCGGTTCCAAATAAATTGAAAAAATTCTTCCCATACATAATCCCATATCCTACAACAAAAAATCCAATTACTCCAATAGAAACCGTAATAAAGTTTTTCATAATGATGTTAACTGCATTTTTAGATTGTGTGAAACCTACTTCTACCATCGCAAAACCAGCATGCATCAAAAATACCAGTATCGCAGCAACTAAAACCCACATTGAATTTAAAACATAATTCATTTCCATATTATCTCCTCCCTATTAATAAAATAACCAAAAATTTGAAAATATAAATTTATTTTTGTTAAATTAACAACCACCCGAACAACAAATTAACAATTCATTAATTGTATGTATTTCATTTTAATAATTTATCATTTTATTTTTATGAATTTTATTATATTGTTATTTTTTAAAGCTGTCAATTGTTAATTTATTAAAAATCGTTTACATTTTTTAAAAATATTTTTTTATTTATCTATAGGGATAAGTACTCTAAAAACAAAGAGGAATTAAAAGTATCTCAACTTCTAATTCCTGTTTAAAACTTTAAGCTTTATTCATTTCAATTGTACCTACTCATTCTTATTGATTAAATCACGATAATATTTATTTGAATCTCCATAAACAGCATCATTTAATCTTAAAATAGTAATTCCATTATAATAATGGTTGTCTATTGCATCATTGATATTATTCCAAAATGTCTGACTATCATTTCCGCCACTCAAACCATTTTCACCTTTTATTTCCACTCCATTATCGTGTGCAGCATCACCTACCCAAGCAACTAATGTTTTTGCTGCTGATGTTGTATCACCGTTTCTATCATTCATTTCTAAGCAAGTAAAATGTAATGTAACTTTGCCATTAAATTCTTTTACCATTTGCATAATAGACTTGTATCCATATCCATTTTCTTTACTGAAATCTGTATTAATAAGCCCAGCATTAATTTCTGCCGTTCTTGGATAATTAGAATTATCAATTTGCCAATGAACACCTGGAATTTTAATTCCTAATTGCACGTTAGATAATTCATCATCAAATGCTTGTTCTGCATATTTAATCATATTCCTTCCATGATTAACCAATTCATTGTTATACCATTCAATAAAATCTCTTCCATATTGTGAATCTAAATAAGCTCTACCAGAACCATAAATAAAGTTTGCTCCATCTGTAGGAGGTGTTATTTGTGAATCATCTGTTAAATTAATTCCCCATGCAGCATTTACACCTTCTAAATTATTATATTTTTCTAATATAGACTTTCTAAAATCATCCTGTGCTAAATTAGAATAACATTGAAAATATCCTTTGTTTGGAAATCCACTGTAAGTATTATTTGCATCATGTGCATTATATGATGGATATCGAAGTTCTCCTGATGCTCCGCAACTTACGTTTAATTCTGCGAAATCGTTTGCATAAAAAGCATAATGATCTTCAAAAGAATTCATAAAATCCACATATTCATTCTTAACCAAATCATCAATCCACAATGATAAATATTCAGCAGATGTATTTCCTAATTCACTTTCATATTTTAAATCATCCCAATCCAATGTTCTACCTAAATAGTTCTTTCCATGATATTTACGCCATACCCAACTTGGAAGATATGCAGTATAATCATCTCCCACATTTCCACCACATTGATGAAAAGACATAATAGGAACAATCTGTAGTCCTGCATCCTTAATTTCTTTAAATACTCTGTCATAATAATTCCAATCAAATTGATTATCTTCTTGTTTTTCTACATCACCCCACCAAACATCTACACTAACTGCATTAACACCCATGTCTTTTGCCATATTTAGCTCATTTTCAAATTGTCCCCAATCATTAACATGTAGTGGTGCCATTACATTTGCAGTGAAATCTTCTTTATATGATTTTGCATGTACATCTATAGGTTTTGTTACACCAAACATACCGGCAATCAAAAAAGAAAGACACAAACTACCTATTCTTTTAATATTCCTCCTTTCATACGTTTTCAATCTTTTTTTTAGCTGTGTTTTAAGCATAAACCCCTCTCCTTTTATTTAATTTTTAATAAAAACTCAATAAAAATATATTGAATTTATTATTTTTGTATGAATTACAATAAAAACACACATTTACATAAATTAATATTAAAACATATATTTAACATAAAATATACCATTTATTTTTAAAATTGTAAAGTTTTATATAGCGTGTATTGACAATTTATCAAATAAAAGCATGGCTTAATTTTGTTAGTAAGCCATGCTTCAGTATTAAAATTAAATTTTAAATTTTGATACAACTTCTAAAAGTTTATCTATACTTTCTTTTGACTCTTCTGTCTCCTTAATTACATTATCAGATTTTTCAGCAACAACTACAGCTTTTTCTGCAATACTTGTCGTATTTTTTACACCTTCATTTGTAGCATTTGTTATTTCATTAATTGCCTTCATAGCATTTTCAACAGAAACTGCTAATTCGTCAGCTGTAGAATTAAAATCATTCATTAAAACACTTACAGAGTTAGCATCTTGATTATATAGCTCTCCTGTATTAACCAATCCCTCATAATCTTTTGTTACTTTATTATCTATAAATTTTAAAACTTCTTCAGAACCACCTGAAAGGTTTTCAACTGAACATATTACAATATTTGTAACTTTTTGTATTTCTGATACAGTTTCATTAGATTGTTCTGCTAATTTTCTTATCTCATCTGCAACCACTGAGAAACCTTTTCCAGCTTCCCCTGCTCTTGCTGCTTCAATTGCTGCATTCAGTGCTAACAAATTAGTCTGAGAAGATATCTGCAATATAGCATCTGAAAGCGTATTAATCTGCTCTACAGCTTTAGATTCTTCTATTGCCTTTTCTAATTTTATTTTTGTATTTTCATATATTTCATCAGCCTCCTGTTTGGATGCTAATGCATTTGATTTCAAATCAGTTGCTCGTCCACTTATTTCTTTAATATAACTTGCTCCCTCTTGAGCTTTCTTAGCAATAGAATTTACAGCTTGTGTTATTTCTTCTGATGTAGCATTCATTTCCTCTGTGGAAGATGCTGTTTCCTCCATACTTACAGACATCTGTCCAGTAGTATGACGCACCTCTTCTACTTGTTGATTTAATTCTGTCATAGAACTTTTAATTAACTCTACAATATTTGCAGTATTATTAGTATTACTATTTACTTCTATCATTATTGTTCTAAGATTTGATAAAAATTTATTTACTACATTTGCAAGCTCACCAATTTCATCATTAGAAGAAATTTTAATTTCTTGAGTTAAATCTCCTCCTCTTTCGGCTAATATTTCTAATTCTTTTTTCAATATGTCTATAGGTTTCAAAATACTTTTCCCAATAAATACCCCTGCTGCTACAGCAAATATACATGCTATTACAATACTAATTATAAGTATTGTTTGAGCATGAGCATAAGCTTTATCTCCATCTTTACTTGCTTCTTCTGCTTGTTGCTCATTAAAATTAACCAATTCTAATAATGCATTAGATGCAGTATCAAAGGCTTTTTTTGATTCACTATTCATTATTTCCATTGCTTCTTCTGTTTTTAATTCTCTGCTTAAAGATATCATATTGTTGTTTAATTCTAAATATGTTTGCCACTCTGTTTTAACTGTATTAAATAATTTTTTATCTTCTTCATTATAAATCAATTTTTCATATTGATTTAAATATTCCATGATTCTATTATTTTTTTCTTTCATTTCAGATTCTTTTTTATCCATTTCATCTTTAGATGTAGAAATTATATGTTCATATTCTAAAATTCTAAAATCAGAAGTCATAGTGTTTACGTTTTCTGAACATTCAATTTTGGGAATCCATGTTTCAGCTATAATAGTAGATTGATCATTTACCATCTTAAGTGTACTGTTAGAATATACCCCAACTCCCATAAAAATAGAAATCAATAAAACAAATGCTATACTAATCTTTTTCTTAATTGTTAATTTCATCATTTTCCCCCTACATTTGATATTTAAACATATTTCTCCTAATCACATTCTAATATATTCCAATTCGACTTGCAACAACAAAAAAAAACAACCTTTAAATCCAATATCTAATAGTTAGTCTTCTTATCCTCACATTTTATAGAATTTAGTTTTTCATATATTTACATTTTCATTAATATAATTAAATATAAAATTTTAATTATATTATAAAGAGGTGTTTTATATGGCTGCAAAAAAAATATTAATGTTAGTTGGTGATTATGTAGAAGACTACGAGGTAATGGTACCTTTTCAGGCTTTACAAATGGTTGGACATGTAGTTCACGCTGTTTGTCCTGATAAAAAAGTTGGTTTTATAGTAAAAACAGCAATTCATGATTTTGAAGGAGCTCAAACATATAGTGAAAAACCTGGCCATAATTTCCAATTAAATGCTACTTTTGACGAAATAGACCCTAAAGATTACGATGCTTTAGTAATTCCTGGTGGACGTGCTCCAGAATATATTCGTCTTAATAAAAGAGTGTTAGAAATTGTACAGCATTTTGCCACCGAAAACAAACCTATTGCAGCAATTTGTCATGGAATACAAGTATTAATTGCAGCTGATGTCCTTAAAGATAAAAGTTGTTCTGCTTACCCTGCAATAGGATCAGACATAAATTGTGTTGGTGGCAAATATGTACCTATTAGTGTTGAAGAGGCATATGTAGATGATAATTTAGTTACAGCACCAGCTTGGCCAGCTCATTCTCAATGGCTGTCTAAATTTTTAGATGTATTAGGGACAAAAATTACTTTATAGAACTGAATATACTTTCAAAAGCTGAACTTTTTATATTTAAAAGGTTCAGTTTTTTTATAAAAACAGCAGATAATATAAGCTAATTTGTTAAACACTGCAGATTTACCATGTTAAGAAATATTATTTAAATCACCTTATATATTATAGGATTATTTGGTATATTTTGTTTGTGTTATATGATAGTATTTATAGTGTTAGAATACTATAAAACATAATACACAATTTATAAAATTAAGAGAAATACACTCACTGATTTTCTTTTATTAATAATTTTAGCAAAGGAGAATATAAAATATGTCAAAATATGATGTAATTTTATTTGATTTGGATGGAACTGTGACTGATTCAAAACTAGGTATAGCAAAATCTGTTCAATATTCGTTATCAAAGTATGATATTATGGTAGAAAATCTAGATGACCTTGAAAAATTTATTGGACCACCTCTGTTAGATTCATTTCAAGAGTTTTATTTGTTTGATGAAACAAAAGCAAATGAAGCTGTAAAACACTTTCGTGAATATTTTTCAAAACAAGGAATTTTTGAAAATGCTGTATATCCTAAGCTCCCAGAATTACTAGAAGAATTGAAAAAATTAAATAAAACATTAATAATTGCAACATCAAAACCTACAGTTTTTGCAAAGAAGATATTAGACCACTTTAACCTATCCCAATATTTTTCATCAATAGTTGGAAGTAATCTAGATGGTACGAGAACTTCAAAATCTGAAGTCATTAATTTTGTATTATCAACATTACCAAATATCTCTAAAAAAAACATAGTCATGGTAGGCGATCGAAAACATGATATTTTAGGTGCAAGACAAAACGGCTTGGATTCAATTGCTGTTACTTACGGATATGGAACAACTGAAGAATTTAAAAAAGCTGAACCTACATATTATGCTGAATCTATTGACGATTTATTGGAGTTATTAAAATAAAAATATGGAAAATACAACTTTAAAAAATATTATAATTGAAACTCTAGCTTTTTTAGGTCTAACTTTAAGCTTAGTCTATGCAATAAAATATTATCCTGCTCTTCCCTCTAAAATACCTAATCATTATACTTCATCAGGATTGATAGAAGATTATATGTCTAAAAATATAATAATTATAATGACTTGTTTAAATATTGGAATGTATTTATTACTTACTTTACTAAAAAAGCATCCTAACTGGTGTAATTCTCCTGTAGAAGTAACAGAGAAAAATAAAAAAGAGTTATATACAATTGATCTTTGGTTTGTTAGTTTACTTAAATTAAATATAGTATGGATTTTTACTTTTTCAATATTGAGTATTATAAATAATGCTTTAGAAAATAAATCAGCCTTACAACCTATAATTATTATGTTAATAATTACCTTTATTGTGATAGCTGTATTTGTAATCAAAATGACCAATACAGCAAAGCCAACACTGCCTAAGTAATATTTAGTCATGTTGGCTTTTTACAACATTATAATATTTTATTCTATTTTTTATTTACATAAGAATATGGTGTTTCTTGATATACATAATAATTTAGCCAATTATAAAATAATAAATTAGCATGACTTCTCCACTTAACAATAGGTTCCTTCTCTGGATTATCATCTTTGAAATAATTTTTAGGCAGCTTAATATCTTCTCCTAAAGCTGTATCTCTATCATACTCCCACTTTAAAGTATTTTCCTCATACTCTGAATGTCCCATTACAAAAATCTGTTTTCCATCTTTTGAAGCTGCAATGTATACTCCTGCTTCCTCAGACTCTGCTAATATATCAAGATTTGTAACCTTTTCTATATCCTCTTTTCTAACCTCCGTATGTCTAGAGTGAGGAACATAAAATTCATCATCAAAACCTCTTAGAAGCTTAACTTTTTCCTTACTCACATTATGAGAAAAGACTCCAAAAACTTTCTCACAAAGAGGATACTTAGGTATATTATAATGATGATAAAGTCCTGCCTGAGCTCCCCAACAAATGTGAAGGGTTGAGTATACATTTGTAGTTGAAAAGTTCATTATTTCTTTTAACTCTTCCCAATAATCAACATCTTCATATTCAATCTTTTCAACTGGAGCTCCCGTTATTATCATTCCATCAAACTTTTCATTCTTTATATCATCTATATTTTTATAAAAACTAAGTAGATGTTCTTGTGAAATATTTTTAGAATCATGAGTTTTGGTATTAATAAGCTCCACTTCTACTTGTATTGGTATGTTACCAAGTAATCTTAAAAGTTGAGTTTCTGTTTCTATTTTTCTAGGCATTAAATTTACAATAGCTATCTTAAGAGGTCTTATATCTTGATGAAGAGCTCTTTGCTCATTCATCACAAAAATATTTTCATTTTCAAGAATTTCTGCAGCTGGAAGATCTTTTGGTATTACTATAGGCATAATAAACTTCCTCTCTGTAAATTATTTAAGCTTTGAAAAAGCTTGCTCAAAGTCATTAATTATATCTTGTGGATCTTCTATTCCTACCGATACTCTTATCAAATCTGGATAAACCCCTGAAGCTATTTGTTCTTCTTCACTTAATTGTCTATGTGTTGTAGTGGCTGGTTGAAGCACAGATGTTCTAGCATCTCCTAAATGAACAACTAATGCTGCTAATTTAAGATTTCTTATAAATTCAGTTCCAGCTTCTGCTCCACCTTTTACTCCAAAGGTTAATATAGCCCCTGCTCCTTCTGGTAAAAATTTATCAGCTAATTCGTAACTTGAGTGACTCTCAAGTCCCGGATAATTAACCCAACTAACCTTTTCATGCTTTTCTAAGAATTTAGCTAAAGCTAAGGTATTGCTGCAGTGTCTTTCCATTCTTAAATGAAGTGTTTCTAGTCCTAAGTGATTTAAAAATCCATTAAATGGACTTAAGCAAGTACCCATATCTCTTAGAAGCTGTACTCTCGCTTTTACTATATATGCTGCTTTTCCAAATGTTTCAACATACTTAACTCCATGATAAGTTGGATCTTCTTCTACTAATTCTGGGAATTTTCCATTAGTCCACTCAACGTTACCTCCATCTACAATAATTCCTCCTACACTTGTAGCATGACCATCAATATATTTTGTTGAAGAATGAATAACTATATTAGCTCCCAACTCTAATGGTCTACAAAGACAAGGACTAGCTAATGTATTATCCACAATAAAAGGTACTCCTCTTTTCTTTGCAATACGTGAAAATTTATCAAAATCTAAAATATTTAATCCTGGATTTCCTATAGTTTCTGCAAAAATTACTTTTGTATTACCTTTAAATTCTTTTACTATCTCTTCTTCACTAGCATTAGGATCTACAAAGCTTACCTCTATTCCAAACTTCTTAAAGGTTGAAGATAGTAATGTAAAAGTTCCTCCATATATAGTAGAAGCTGCTACTATGTGTTCTCCATTTTTGCATATATTTAATAAAGCTAAAGTAGTAGCTGATTGTCCTGATGATACAGCTAGTGCCCCTACTCCACCTTCTAAGCTATTAACTTTTTCTTCATAAGCAGCTACTGTTGGATTACTTATTCTTGAATACATATGACCTTCTTCTTTCAAATCAAATAATCTTGCTACGTGGTCCGGATCTTCATACTTATAAGTTGTACTTTGAACTATAGGTAGTACCCTAGGTTCTCCTGGATTTGGTTTATAACCTCCTTGAACACATATTGTTCCTTTGCCCCATTTGTTTGTCATTTAAATTGCCCCCTTAATCTTTTATAAAATAAAAAAACACTTCGATAAGAAGTGTTTAATATACTAGCTTCTTCTTATCTCTCAGAAAAATTCTGCTGGAATTAGCACCTTTGTACATACGTACCGGTTGCCGGGCTTCGTAGGGCCAGTCCCTCCGCCTCTCTTGATAAGATTGTATCGTTTTATTTAATTTTATTTTTATTAATATTACACCTATTTATTTTAAAAGTCAAGTTATTTTGTCTTAATCCTCAACAACCTTTTTCATCTTCTTTTTTTCCCTAAATAAAGAAACTCCATTATACAAAGAATCATCCTTATCTACTATATTTTCTGAATTAGCTAAAACCTCTTCTTCATTATGACATGTGTCATATCTAGAAAACTGCATGCTTACTACTGCCTTTCCTGATGTAGCTGAAGCAAGTTCTGTCTGATAATACATAGCTGTAGAAATAGGTACTTCCCCACTTATGCAAATTTTATCTCCTAAGATAAGAGGTTCTTCAAAATTTCCACTCATCCTTAAAATATCTGACATTACTTTTCCCGCTAATTCCTTATCCACAGTAATTTTATATCTGTATAAAGGCTCTAATAAAATGCTTTTGTTCTTGGATAAAGCTTGTTGTACAGCTCTTATAGCTGCAATTCTAAAATCTCCCCCATGAGTATGCTCAAGATGGTGCTTGCCAGCTATAAGTTTTATTTTTATATCTGTAACATTACTTCCAACTAACTTTCCATGTTTAACCCCTTCATATACAGCTTTTTCAATAGTATGCTGGTATTGAAGCGGTAATATATCTACACTTAATTCTGAAATAAATTCTGCTCCCTTTCCTCTTTCATTAGGTTCAATTTCTACTTCTACCTCAGCATAATGCTTTTTAGGTTCAAAATGACAAAAGCCTGTACTTTTTTCTATTATAGTTTCCACATAATTTACTTTTGGTTTTTCAAGCTCTACCTCAATATTGAATCTATCTTTTATTAACTGCTTCAATACTTCCATCTGTACAAAGCCCATAATATTTATACTTAACTGTTTTTTATCTGAATCCCACTGCATTTGTAGTGATGGGTCTTCTTCATTTAAAATTTCCACTGCTTTTAACAAATTTGACAAATCCTCTTCATTTTTAGGAACAACTCTTGAAATTAGTATAGATGTGATGAATTTTTCTTTTTCCTCTCCGCCTTTTTTTACACCTAAATAATCGCCTATCTTTCCATTCTTGATTCCACAAAGTACCCCTATTTCTCCAGATATTAATTTTTCAATAGAAATATATTTTTCTCCATTATACTTTCTTATTTGTGTAATCTTTTCCTCTTCACCAAATTCATTAAAAATAGTATCTCTAACCTTTATAGTTCCATCTAATACTCTAACATAGGAAAGTTTTCCTATACTATCATCAAATTTAACTTTATAGATTACAGCTGAAAAATCCTTGTCATCATTTCCTTTATTATCTGGAAGAATATCTACTACTGCATCTAATAAATTACTTATACCTATTCCATTCATAGAAGATCCTACAAGGACAGGATATAATCTGCATTCCTCTATATTAATCTTAATACTGTCAACTAGCTGTTGTTTTTCAATTGCCTCTCCTTCTAAGTATTTTTCTAATATAAAGTCATCTTTATCTGCTAATTTTTCAATTAGCTTTATCTTACCCTCAGTTTCCATTTTGTCTTCTATATCAAAATCACTATGTGAATTCCAACTATATTCCTTATCATTTATTAAATCTACAAATCCATCAAAATCTTTTTCAATCTTATACACTTTATGTATAGGTAAAAAATCTCCTGTTAAGTTTTCTTGTATTTCTTTATAAACTCTATTTAAATCAGCACCAACTCTATCTAACTTATTTATGAATAATAAAGTTGGAATGTTATACTTTCTTAAAAGCTGCCAAATAGTTTCTGTATGAGATTGAACTCCTTCCACAGCAGAAATTATTAATATTGCTCCATCTAATGCCTTTAATGCTCTTTCTAATTCTGCTGAAAAATCCACATGTCCAGGAGTATCAATTATATTTATTATTGTATTCTTCCAATTTAAAGTAGCTTGATCTGCAAAAACAGTAATTCCTCTCTGTTTTTCTATATTATTATAATCCATCTTGGAAGACCCTTTATCCACACTTCCAAGTTCTCTTATATTTCCTGACAAGTACATCATTTGCTCCGTAGTTGTAGTTTTCCCTGCATCTACATGAGCCACTAAACCTATATTTCTTATGTTTTTCATATGTCACCCCCATCTTTATTATAACATTTTAATTTAAATTCATATTATAACCTTTTTAAGTAATTATTTGTAAATAACAATTCTCCCTTTAAATTCTATTAATTTAAATGTATTATTTTATCTATATAAATATTTTAAAATACGTAGTATAATTCAATTAGAAAATATTTGAAATTAAGAATAACTCTGGAAAGGAGATTGTTATTATGAATTACTATAATAAAAAAAATATAGATGCTTTAGAATGTTTTTACAATATAATTTCTCAACTTCCAAAATTATTTGAAGATGAAATTTCCTTCACTCTTTCAGATACAACAAAAATTATAAAAAATGTTCCAAGTGAACATATGCCTCCACTTTTTAAGGAAGGTGACTCTATTCCTGAAAATGATGTATTAGCTCTAACTATAAAATCAGGTAAAATTCAATCAATAACTACAGATAGATGTAATTTTGGTTTCTGCATAAGAGTTGTAGCAGTTCCTATAACTGATAATAATAACAAAATAGTGGGAGCGGTATCTTACGGTAGAAGCTTAAAAAACAGCAATGATATTTTAGATTTATCCAAATTATTAGTTAGCACAATTAATGAGTTATCTACTGAATCCAATGTTATAACTGAAAATATTGAACAAATATCACAATCACAAACTAATATAGTATCAGAACTAGGAAACACATCATCACATGTAAATAAAACTGACGACATTGTAAATTTTATTAATAAAATTGCTTCTCAAACAAGACTATTAGGTTTGAATGCCTCTATCGAAGCTGCAAGGCTTGGAGACGCTGGAAAAGGCTTTGGAGTTGTAGCATCTGAAATAAAAAAGTTATCTAATTCTAGTGCTGAATCTATAAAAGAAATAAATGAAGTTATTAATTCAATACAAGAATCTGTTAAGTATATTAATGAAAAAATAATTCAATCCGAAAAGGCTTCCAATGAACAGTCTAATTCAATTGTAAAAATTGTTGATTCACTACATAACTTAAAGAAAAGTGCAAAAAAATTAGAAACTATGGCTGAAAAATTATAAAACAAAGGTGTTTACACGAACTACTAATTTCTTGGGTATTGTGTAAACACCTTTTTATATACTTTAATTCTTCTATATTCATAACAACATTCCCCATATAATACTCTTCTCTTCCTTCAATTGTAACATATGGAATTCACACCTTTATTTTAGATTATTTCCACTAATATATTATTGTTAAAATACTATTTTTAAATATAAAATTATTATAAAATGCTCTATTTTTTCCATAATCGTATTTTGTATTTATTGTTTATATTGTATAACATTGGATATAATTATTAAAATAAAGGCATTAGTTCTTAAAACTAGCTGCCTCTATAACTTCTACTATATCTATAGGATATATTACTTTTTTTCCTTTACTAACTTTGTATAATCGTACATTATAAACCGCAAATAGAAATATACTAATTAAAAATATACTATTCTCCATAATTATCTCCTCTTTCTTTATAGTAGTACGTATTATACACTATTTTTTGTGTTTCACCTTAATTTTTATATTTGTAAAAATATTTTTTATTATCAAATTAATTTAAATACGCCATATACTTATTTATGCAATAAAATTTCTCTTTTTTAAAAAAGGTATAATTTTTTCCTTTTATAAATAAACTTATATTATTTTAATATAATTATTTTGTAACATCTTTCTTCGTAATATTTTTGAAACCCCTTTTATAAAAATTAATAATATAATTAAAATATAAACTTGAGACTGGTGGTGTTTATTTTATGGCCAAATATAAGAAGCCAATCAAAATTACTATTATATTAATTTTGATTTCCATTATATCTGTAATCTCATATTTCATATATTCTTTTGAAAAAAACAGTCACATAACAACTGAAAATTCTACCATTTTAGAATCTGAACTAGAAGAAGATATGCCAGAATTAAAAGAAGTTGACGGGATAACAAATATTCTTTTACTAGGAAGCGACGCAAGAACATTAGACGAAAAATCAAGATCTGATGCAATAATGATACTAACTATAGATGATATTCATAAAAAGCTTAAATTAACATCAATATTAAGAGATAGTTATGTAAAAATTCCTGGTCACGGTGAACAAAAAATAAATCATGCTTTTGTATATGGTGGACCTGATTTATTGGTGAAAACCATAGAAAGTAATTTTAGTATAAAGTTAGATAAATACGCAATTATCAATTTCTCTGGATTTCAAGATTTAATTGACTCCATTGGTGGTTTAGATATTAATGTAAAACCTAAAGAAGTAGCTGAAATAAATAAATATATCCAAGAAGTGAATGGTAATAATTCTCATCTTCTTAAAGGACCTGGTTTGCAGCACTTAGATGGTCAACAAGCTCTTTCTTACTCTAGAATAAGGCATGTAGGAAATGGTTCCTATGAAAGAACCGAAAGACAAAGACATGTCATTTCACTAATTGTAGATAAATTAAAAGATACACCTATGATAAAATATCCAGTTGTAACTTCGAATTTAATACCTTATATAAAAACAAACATGGATATTACTGAAATAATGAATTATGCTTACACTATTTATGAAATTAATAATTTTAATTTAGAACAGCTTCAAATGCCTTTGACAGAATTAAGCTATGGACAAATTTATGGAGACAAAGGCTGGATTTTGCTCATGGACAAACCACAAAATGCTAAAATATTAAATGATTTCATATTTGATGATAAGACATATACTAAATCTGATTTAGATTATGCTTCTTATAAACGAACTATAAATACCTACTTAGCAAAAATCAAGAAACAAAATCACGATAAAAAAACAGTACCACCTAAAATAGAAAATGAATCAGAAGCTCCAAACAATTCAAACAATAACTACAATGATACCAACAATGATATAATTAATCCGCCATCTACTAATGAATCTAATCAAGAAGATAATACGGATAACACTATCCACAATAATATTGATAATAATATTGATAATAATTCTGATAACAATTCTGATAACAATGATACTAATGATTCAGATACAACTAATACTGATGATGATACTACTACTGATATTGATGATAATGATGATGTTGTTGTTGATGATTCTAACAACAATAATTCTGAAACTGAACCTACTAATGAAGAAGATATTACTAATGGAAATGAAAATACCTCTAATAAAAAAGTAACTGAAGATATTCCTGAAAAATCAGAAAATACTAAAAACGCCTCAGACATTAATGATTTGTCTGAAGATGAAAATTCATCCATGACATCTGATCCCTCTAATACTGAAGATACTAATACTGACTAAAATCAGTTAATTTTATATACTTAAAATGTATAAATTATATTGTTGTTAGTTTATTAATACTCTTCGGTAATAACCACTTTATATAAAAGACTAGGCTTCTCATATAATAAGCAGCCTAGCCTTTTTGTATTTTTATCCTATTCCGTTATAAATTATTCCAAGTATCAAAACTATAACAATACTAAAAGTATATAAATACTTAGCTACAGGTTTAAACCATTTTCCTAACGGTTTTTTTGACCCTTCATTTATATCCTTTAATGCTCTATCTGCTCCATAAATCCAGAAGAAAGCTATAGATGCAATAATTGCTCCTATTGGTGCAAGATATATAGTAATAAAATCAGCCCACGCTCCAAACTTAGCCATATCTACATCTAATGGTATTCCTATTATAAAAGCTATTACCCCTATAATTACAACACTTTTAACTCTTCGCATTTTAAATTGACTTATAAATGCTTCTGAAGAAGCTTCTAACATATTAATAGCTGAAGAAATTGCTGCAAATACAATACTTATAAAAAATAATATACTGAAGATATATCCTAAAGGCATAGATTTAAAAATAAACGGCATAGTAATAAATAACAATGAAGGTCCTGCCGCTGGATCTAATCCAAAAGCAAAAGCCGCTGGTATAATAATTAAACTTGCAAGTAAAGCGGATATTGTATCAAAAATAGCAACATTTATTGATGAAGATATTATATCCACATCCTTCTTTAAATAGCTTCCATATACAACCATTCCAGCTCCATTAAGAGATACTGTGAAAAAAGCTTGTCCTAAAGCCATAATCCACGTCATAGGTTTAAACAAATATGACCAATCAGGCACTAATAAATATTTTACTCCCTCCATAGCTCCTGAAAGTGTAAGCGATCTTATCATTAGAATAACAAATATAATAAAAAGTGACGGCATAATAATTTTATTTATTCTTTCAATTCCTTTAGCTACTCCTAAGATTACAATAACTACCCCAATTACCATAGCTAAAAAATGCCATCCAATACTCTGTGATGTCCCTGCAAAATTATTAAAATATTTAGGAATATCTACAGAATTTAAATTTCCCTTTAGCGATGCACAAAAATATCTCAAAACCCATCCTACAACTATTGTATAAAATATAAGAATACCTGAAACTGCAAGTGTAGGCATCACAGCAAAAAATTTTCCAAAACGCAAATTTTTTTCTTTAAATACTTCTTTGATTCCCTTTAAAGAACCCCCTTGTCTTGATCTACCAAATGCAAATTCTCCTATTAATCCTGTTACTCCTAAAGTAAACACACAGATAAAATAAGGTATAAGAAATGCAGCACCACCATATTTACCAAGCCTCCAAGGAAACATCCAAATATTCCCCAAACCTATTGCTGAACCTAAACAAGATAAAATAAAACCTAATTTTCCTGAAAAAGTCTCTCTTTTTCTTTCTACCATACTAACCATCCTCCTAATATATATACATATAGATAAGATAATACAAAATCTTCAATTATGTCAATGTATTTTACATAAATTAAATAACTTTGTTTATACTCTTAAAAATCAAAGATACAATACTCGAAATTATAAGACATATAGCTAAAAAGTAAAATCTAAATCTTATTGCTGTATTTCCAAAAGTTCTTCCAATTATACTAAGAAAAATAGGAGACATAAATTTTCCTAAAAAGAAAGAACTACTTACTATGGATATAGCAAAAGCATTTACTTTTCGCGGAATAATCTTAGTAACCTTCAAAAGCATCAATGGTTTTAAAACACCAAAACCAAATCCTATTAAAAATACTGAAGCTATTACTTGTACAAGATTATATGAGTTTTTTAACCCCCAAAATCCCATACTCATAAGTGCTATTCCTACTGGAACTTTGAAATTTTTTAAAAACTTAAATACCCTTAAAAGAAATATTCCACCTATAAATCCTGCCAAAGTTAAAAAAGACATAACAAACCCAGCTGAAGCTGAATCTCCTATATTCTCATCCCTTATAAATATAGATATATTAGTAGTTACTGCATAAAAAGCTATATTTAAAAGAAAGCCAAAAAAAGCTATTATATATACTTCAGTTGTAATCACATGTTTTTGCTTTCCTTTGTCTTCTCCCGCTATATGATGCGGCTCCGGTAAAGCTGTAATTATTAAAATAAGTACAACTATAGCTATAAAGTATATACTAAAAGAATATCGCCAATTTATCGTTGCAAGCCATCCAGCCGCAAGATTTGATAACATTGCACCTAAATTTGCTACAGCACCAGATAAACCCATCATTTTAGTTCTTTCTTCTCCTACGAAAAAATCTGCTATTAATGACGTAGAAAAAGGCATTATTAATCCAAGTCCTATTCCTAAAATCCCTCTAAAAAATAAAAGTATATATATGCTGTTAGCCACTCCTCCACCTAATCCACCTATAATATAAGTGACAAGTCCAATAATTAAAATTTTACGTTTTTTCATTACAGAAGTTAGTTTTCCAGCTAATACACTAAAAGGAATTAAAATTATAGCTGGTAATGTTAATATCATTTTTATTAAAGTAGGTCTAGTAGTAGGAAAAGCTTCACTTATATTTCCTAATGCAGGTGATACTCCAGAACCTCCCATAATTATCAAAAATGAAATTGATAATACTGTTATCTTAAGTAATTTTTTCATACTCTTTGCTCCTATACAATTTATGCATGAAAACTCTTCATGTGTTTTTATTAAGTATTCCATACTTTATTACCACTTATTCAATATTAATTACATAACATACTTTTATTTTTACGTGGAAAAATAATTAATGTAATATCGAAAGTTACATTTATCAAATTTATATATAAGGGGAGATTTTATGAATTCTGGAAGAGCTGAACAAATAATAAATTCTAAAGAGAATATAACTGTTTACTATAAAAATACGCCTGTTTACCTCAAAGCAGTAAATCATACCACTCATAAGGTTACAGTAAAAAATTTAAATAATGATAAAGATTTTGTAGTTCATGCTAAAACTCTAAATGAAAACTATGGTTTAGAATCATAAATTATAAAAAAGGCTGCTAATAATTAACTGATTTGCAGTCTTTTTTACATAATAACTAAAATACAAACTCTATCTAAAGCCAGAAATTATTATATTTTGTATTCATATATGATAAAATATACACTGAATTATATAACAAAGGAGAATCTATAAATGAATACTCTAAAAACTGACCCTAAATTACTGCCAAATATAATATTTATTATTATATTTTTAATAATTTCACCTTTTTTAATCTATACTTCTATAAATCTAGGTACTAGTTTGTTTTACAAATTTTTCTATTTTATTTTACAAGGATTTTTTACTTTAATTGTTTTTAGTAAACTTAAACATAAATTATATGAAATATCTATAATACATTTAGATAATGCTAAAAATATAGGAATATCTAAAAATATATTTTCTAATATAAAATTAATTGTATCCATAGTTTCATATTTTATGGTGATGTATTTACTGCTAAAAGGAATGGCTAGAACTCATATAATTCCTTTTTCTATATTTGTATTCTTAATAACTCTTGAAATAAATCCTAAGAAATTATTTGTAGGAAATAATTATATATATATGTCTGGATTACTTCTTGATGAAGAAGATAGAACTCCAACGCAAATGAAATTTCTTTTAAATTTAAAAGAAAATACTATATTCATAAGAAAAAATGAAGTGAAAAATTTAGAATTTATGGAAGGTACTCTATTTATAACTATGTCTAATAATTCTATCTTACCAGTTAATTTTGAGGGAATAGATAAAGATAAATTTTTTGAGGCATTAAACTAAAATGAAAGAACTAAACCGCTAAAAAATAGCGATTTAGTTCTTTTCTAAAATTCTGCAGTTCCTGGAGTTCTTGGGAATGGTATTACGTCTCTAATATTGCCCATTCCTGTTAAGTACATAATTAATCTTTCAAATCCAAGACCATATCCTGAGTGCTTAGTTTCTCCATATTTTCTAAGTTCTAAGTACCACCAGTAATCTTCTTTTTCAAGTCCTAATTCTTCTATTCTCTTTTCAAGAACATCTAATCTTTCTTCTCTTTGGCTTCCTCCAATAAGTTCTCCAACTCCTGGAACAAGTAAGTCTGCTGCTGCAACAGTTTTTCCATCTTCGTTTGCTCTCATGTAGAAGGCTTTAATATCTTTTGGATAATCTGTTACAAATACAGGTTTTCCAAATATTTTTTCAGTTAAGTATCTTTCATGTTCAGTTTGAAGATCTATTCCCCACTCTACTGGATAATCAAATTTATGTCCAGATTTTTGAAGAATTTCTACAGCTTCTGTATATGTTACTCTTCCAAATTCAGAATTAACAACATTATTTAATCTATCAAATAAACCTTTATCAATAAATTTATTGAAGAATTCCATTTCTTCTGGAGCATGTTCCATTACATATTTAATTACATATCTAACCATAGCTTCTGCATTATCTAGGTAATCATTTAATTCAGCAAAAGCAAGTTCAGGTTCTATCATCCAAAACTCAGCTGCGTGTCTTGCTGTATTTGAATTTTCAGCTCTGAAAGTTGGTCCAAAAGTATAAATATTTCTAAATGCAAGAGCAAATATTTCACCTTCTAATTGACCACTTACTGTAAGATTTGTTTCTTTTCCAAAGAAATCTTTTTTTGTATCTATATTTCCTTCTTCATTTCTTGGAACATCCTTCATATCGAGAGTAGTTACTCTGAACATTTCTCCTGCACCTTCAGCATCACTTCCAGTAATTATTGGAGTGTGTGCATAAACGAAATTCTGATCTTGGAAGAATTTATGTACAGCATATGCCGCTATAGAACGCACTCTAAATACTGCTGAAAAAGCATTGCTTCTAGGTCTTAAGTGAGCTATTTCTCTTAAATATTCAAAAGTATGTCTTTTCTTTTGTAGTGGATAATCTGCATCTGATTTACCTTCTAATACAACTTTTTTAGCGTGAATTTCAAAAGGTTGTTTTCCACCTTCAGTTAAAACCAATTCACCTTCTACACTTATACTAGAACTAATAGCGAATTTAGATATTTCCTTAAAATTATCTAAACTAGCATCAAATACAACTTGAATATTTTTAAAGAAACTACCATCATTAACTTCTACAAATCCAAATTTATTTGAAGCTCTTAAAGTTCTAATCCACCCTGAAATTTTAACGTCTTTTGAAGCAAACTTATCAGTTTCTCTGAAAAGTTGTCTAATTAATGTATTTTCCATAACCTTGCCCTCCTATTTTTCTAATGTAAACATAATACAAAGTTTTTTAATTATTTTGTTCAAAAATATAAATAAAAAAACCTTCAATCCTAAAACATTAGGACGAAGGTTGTATATTCGTGGTACCACCCAATTTGTCATATTTAATATGACCACTCTTAAAAGTACTATAAAACAATACTCTCCAGTTCTTAACGGTCTGGTTCCGTCTAAGCCTACTCTCAAATAATTTTGATTTCGATTAGAAATTCCGAGGTGTTCTTCAATATAGGCTTCATACTAACCTTTCACCATCGTTAGCTCGCTATAAATCCAACTCTACATTTACTCTCCTCTTCACTATCTTTAAAATTATACATAATTTATTATGATTATAATATTAAACAAAATATATGTCAATAAAGAATAAAATTGCACAACAATTATATTTCTTTATACCATACATTCATACTCTCTATTCCACCTGAAATATTGGTATTATTAACTAATGTTCCTGCAAAAGTGTATTCTTTTTTAGAAAATGTAACATTCATTCCAAATGATACAGCTCTAGCTATACTATATGCCATTTTAATTCCTCTACTTTTCATCTCTTCTTCCATTTTTTCTAACAAATAAACTGCAAACCCTTTTCCTCTATATTGGGGAAGTACACCAAAATCTGTCATTTCAACATTAAGTTTTTCTTCATCCATTTCTGAAGAAGATACAGCTACAAGTTTGTCATCTTTCCAAATAGTGAAATATACGATATTATCTTTAATAGTTTCCTCAATATATTTATAATTATATACTGGGAAAGGATATGTTTCAAAAATATTTTCATAAAATTTTGCAATTGCTTCTGCATCCTTTTTATGAGCTTTTCTATAATTAAATTCTTCTGATAAAATATACTCATTTTTTTCATTACTTTTTTCAATAGCTTTATTTAAGACACACTCAATAATTTCTTTATCTTTTTTTTCTCGTCTATCTTTAGAAAAGTATTTTGCTATAAAAGTTCCAGCTTCTTTTCCTTTATAAAATTTAGGAATTACAGCCTCTATAGAATAACCTTTTTCTACAAAAATTGATTTTATATTAAAAGGCACTTTTGCAATTACTTTAGTATATTTTTTTTCTCTTGCTAAATCTTCTAAAGCATTGGTAATATAACAAATATCATCTTCATGCATTTTCATTAAATATATTCTATTATTTTCTTTATCATGCTGAATTATTGACTTACCTATTTTTGTTATTACATTATTCATTATTTCTTCTCTCCATTCGTTCATTATTATTTGGAGTAAATGAAATAGCTTTATCATAATCTGAAAGTAGTTTTTCAATACCTATAGCTTTTATTTCTTCAGCTTCATCCAAATTTAAGGTTAAATTGCAATGCTCACAATCTAAATTACATAAATTAGCTTTATAATTATCAGGTTCTTTATACGTAGTTATAACTCCTTCATAGTTTCTTAAAATAATCTTATTGTTAGACCAAGATACTAAATAATTTGGCATAACAGGAATTTTCCCTCCTCCTCCTGGTGCATCAACAACAAAAGTTGGAATTGCAAATCCACTTGTATGTCCCCTAAGAGATTCCATAATTTCAATCCCTTTTCCTACTGATGTTCTAAAATGTGATAATCCTTCTGACATGTCACACTGATAAATATAATATGGTCTTACCCTATTTTGCACTAATTTTTGAACCAATTTTTTCATTATATAAGGACAATCATTAATTCCTGATAACAATACGGATTGGTTGCCAAGAGGTATTCCTGCATTAGCTAATTTTCTTAACGCTTCTCTTGATGATTCAGTAATTTCTCTTGAATGATTGAAATGTGTATTTATCCATAATGGATGATGCTTCTTTAAAATATTAACTAATTCATCTGTAATTCTATAAGGTAGTACTACAGGGACTCTTGTACCTATCCTTATTACTTCAATATGTGGTATTTTACTAATCTCTGTTAAAATCCAATCTAAATATTCATCAGATAACAAGAATGGGTCTCCTCCTGATAACAGTACATCTCTTACCTGGGGAGTATTTCTAATATATTCAAGTCCCTTTTCTATAGTTTCCTTATTAGGGATATGATCCTTATCCCCTACTTTTCTTTTTCTAGTACAATGTCTACAATACATAGAACATATATTACTTACATGAAATAAAACTCTATCAGGATAACGATGAGTAATACCTTCTACAGGACTATCTTTATCTTCAGCTAAAGGGTCCGTCATATCATACTTATTTATCACCAATTCTTTTGGATTAGGAAATGCTTGTTTAAAAATAGGATCATTTTTATAATCATTGATATCTATTAAAGATAAGTAGTATGGAGTTATAGCCATAGGAAATTTTTGTATAGTCATCTCAATCTCTTTCTTTTCTCTATTATTCATTTTAATGCCTAATAATTTTTCAAAAGTTTCTATGTCTTTTATAGTATGCTTTATTTGCCATTTCCAATCTTTCCAACTAGAATATTTATCCTCCCAATTGATTTTATTAAGATTTTGTTTTTGATTTTCTTCAGACATATTATTCTCCTCTCTACAAGTCTTCTGTATTTTTTTTACAAACAACTTAATTATACTACACGAATTGTTTCTTGTAAAATTTATGTATTTTCTCATTATATTTGGAGATTTTATTACTACCAGCTATATTAATTAGTTATAATAGTTATATGTAATACAAAAATACTTAACATAAAAATAATATTATAGGAGGTTTTTATGGACTTAATTGATTTTCATTGCGATACAATTTCTAAAATATACAAGGATAATAGTGAGCTTTTTCAAAATAACTATAGTGTAGACATAAATAAATTAAAAAGTGGAAATTCCATAGCGCAATTTTTCGCACTTTTTATAGAACTAAATAAAGTAAAAAACCCTCTTGAATATACCTTAAAAATGTTAGATAGATTTTATATAGAGCTAGAAAAAAATAAAGATTATATAGCTTTAGCAAGAAATTATGATGAACTTATCAAAAACAAGGCTCAAAATAAAATTTCTGCATTTCTAACTATAGAAGAAGGCGCAGCTCTTAAAGGAAATATATCTAATCTTAGAAATTTCCATAGACTAGGTGTTAAGCTTTTAACTCTTACTTGGAATTTTCCAAATGAAATAGGATACCCAAACTGTATTAAAAAAGATATGAATAAAGGGCTTACTCCCTTTGGTATAGAAGCAATACAAGAGATGAATAAACTTAAAATGATAATTGATGTTTCTCATCTTTCTGATGGAGGTTTCTATGATGTTTTAAAATACTCTAAATCTCCTTTTGTTGCATCTCATTCAAATGCTAGAGCTATAACAAATAATCCAAGAAATTTAACAGATGATATGATAAAATCACTTTCGGAAAAAGGAGGCCTTATAGGCTTAAACTTTTTCGGACAATTTTTAGGTGGAAATAAATTTAGTAAAATAGATGACATGATAACACACATTAAACACATAAAAAATATAGGCGGCATAGATGTGATATCTATGGGAAGTGACTTTGATGGGATAAACTCCAAGCTTGAAATAGAGCATATTGGTGAAATGGATAAATTGTTCACATCCCTTAAAAAGAATAATTTTTCTGAAAGTGAAATTGAAAAAATCTTCTATAAAAATGCATTAAGATTTTTAAAAGAAATAGATTAATAATAATTTTTAAGAATAAATATAGTACTATAATAATATTTTAATTAAAAGAAAACTTTAGTTGTGTTATATAAATTAATTTCAGGAGGAACAATATGTATAAATTAAAAAATTACTCTGAAGAATTGGTAGATCAGTTGTTACCTAAAACCCTTAAAGATTATAAAGATATATGTAAATGCGAAAAGTGTATATTAGATATTAAAGCTTATGCACTAAATTCTATAACCCCTAAATATATTGTAACTGACCAAGGTGAAATATACACTAGAGCATTAAATGAAATTAACAAACAAGAAACTATTAATATAATTAAAAGCATTACAAAGGCTATAGAAGTAGTTAGTAAAAATCCTAAACATGAATAATAGCGGTTGTATTTACCGCTTTTTTTATTTTTTTGAGTTTTTTGTTTTCTATTTATTTACATTTTTATAAAACACTTGTTATAATGTAATTATGTGTTTCAAAAGTAGTTTAAACATTAACTTTAAAAGAGTATTAAACTCAATGTGATTGGAAATTTTAATCTTATAAAGAGGAGTGAAGTTAAATGGATTACAAAAAAATATACGAAGAATGGTTAAACAATGAATTCTTCGATGAAAAAACACGAAAAGAATTAAAAGCTATTGAAAATGATGAAAAAGAAATTGAAGATAGATTTTATAAAAATCTAGAATTTGGTACAGCTGGTCTTCGTGGTAAACTTGGAGCTGGAACAAACAGAATGAATGTATATAATGTTTCTAAAGTTACTCAAGGTATTGCTGATTTTATAATTGAAAAAGGTCAAGAATATATGAATAGAGGTGTTGCAATAGCCTACGACTGCAGACATTACTCAAAGGAATTTGCTAAAACTGCTGCTCTTGTTCTTGCAGGTAATGGAATTAAAGCTTACCTATTTGAAGATTTACGTCCAACTCCAGAGCTTTCTTATACAGTTAGAAGCCTTGAAACTGCTGCTGGAATTATAATTACAGCTAGTCATAATCCAAAAGAATATAATGGATATAAAGTTTATTGGGAAGATGGTGCTCAGGTTCTATCAAGCATTGCAGATCCTATGACTGAAAAAATAAATGCAATAAATAGCTTTAAAGAAGTAAAAACTATAGATGAAAAAGAAGCTTCTGACAAAGGACTTCTTGTTATATTAGGTAAAGATATGGACTATGAATACATAGAAAAAGTTAAAACCCTAAGTATAAGAGATGACATAGACAAGAACATAAAAGTTGTATACTCTCCACTTAACGGAACTGGAAATATTCCTGTAAGAAGAGTTCTTAGTGAAAGAGGTTTTTCAAATATAATTGTTGTACCAGAGCAAGAAAATCCTGACCCTAATTTTACAACTGTTGAATATCCTAATCCTGAAAACACTAAAGCCTTTGAATATGCAGAAAGATTAGGTAAAGAAGTTAATGCAGAGCTTCTTCTTGCAACAGATCCTGATTGTGATAGATTAGCCATAGAAGTTAGAAATTCTAGTGGACAATATGTTCCTTTCAACGGAAATCAAACTGGAGCAATATTAATAAAATATATAGTTGAAAGTATGCATGAGATGGGTACTCTCCCTGAAAATGCTGCTATTATAAAATCTCTTGTAACTGGTGACCTTGGAAGAGCTATTGCAAAGGAATATGGAGTTACTACTTTTGAAGTTCTTACTGGTTTTAAAAACATATATGGAAAAGCTGTTGAACTAGAAAAAACAGGCGAATATAAATTTATTTTTGGATATGAAGAAAGTATAGGTTATAATGCAGGAACTTTCGTTAGAGATAAAGATGCTGTTTGCTCTGCCATGCTTTTATGTGAAGCCGCCGCTTACTATAAAACTAAAGGCAAAACTCTTTTAGATGTGTTAAATGAAATTTTTGAAAAACATGGCTACTACAAAGAAAAACAGATTTCTCTTGTACTCGAAGGAGTAGAAGGAAAAGCTAGAATAGATAGAATGATGGAAACCTATAGAAAGGATTTTCCAAAACAAATAGGTAATCTAAAAATGTCTAGATATATAGATTACTTAAAAGGATATGAAGATATTTCACCTTCAAATGTCTTGAAATTCTATTTAGCAGATGGAAGTTGGTATGCAATTCGTCCTTCTGGTACAGAGCCTAAAATAAAGGTATATATCTATACAAAAGGTAATACTTTAGAAGAATCTAATAAAAATCTAGAGGTTATTGAAGAAATAGTAATCAATAATCTAAACTCTATAGAATAACATATAAATAAACTCCATACTTCTTATAAGTGCGGAGTTTATTTTACTCAAAAATACATAAAACTTTATTTCCCCCCATATAATATTATCGAGGTGGTTTATGTAATGTTAAACTTAAACTTAAAACAAAAATTTCAAGAAAGCTTTATTATTTCTGTTTTTTTTATAGTTTTGAATTTTCTTGTTTTGGTTTTATTTGGAAAGTCTGTGGGCCCACATAATGAAAAATATATGTTTTTTATTAATATTTTTATTGCATTACCTTGCATCTACTTCATCTATAGAGATTTAAAACTTCTGATTCATTTTTCTTCTAAATTTTCTCATCTAAATACATTACTTGACTTAACTATTTTTTTCCTCTGTGTAGTTTGTATTTTCAATACTTATATATCTGCTTTAGACACAAATTCAATAATAAATAACATTTTATTTATACTTTCTTGTATTATTCCCATTTACATTTTTTTTATTTTTTTATGTGTTCACTTTGTTTTATTTTATAAAAAATCAGGGATAATTTCTGTAAATTTATATTTTTATACCCTTCTAATTTTTGCATTGATTTCTGCTAGTTTTTTTATTACATTCGCTGCAAATCTATTTTTGTGTATCTCTTATCTTTCTTTAAGTTTTATATTTTTAGAGCTTTCTAAATCTAAAACCTTATAATAACTATAATCCATGGAATACATAAATAACTTTAATTCGATGAAATAAACAAACTAGCCACTTATGGGTAGCTAGTTTATCTATTTTTCTTTATTATTTTGCCTTTATTTCTGTCCAAGCATCATCGTAAAGTTTTATATTATTTCCTAAATTAATAAATACTTCACATTCCTTTAATGCTTCATCATCTGGATACGCTGTTTTACTATTTTTAATATCTTCATCTAGCATTTTATAGGTTTCTGTATTTGGTGTTGAATATCCAATATAATCAGCATTTTTCTTTGCAATATCAGCTCTTGTTAAGAAATCTATAAATAACTCTGCCTCTTTTTTATGTTTGCTTCCTTTTGGTATTACTATATTATCAAACCACATATTACTTCCTTCTTTAGGAATTACATATTTTAAGTCAGGATTTCTTTTCATCATTGTCATTGCATCGCCAGCCCATACAACTGCAAGTGCTGCTTCTTCTTGAACCATCATATCTTTAACCTCATCAACAACATAAGCACGTACAAGTGGTTTTTGTTTTACTAATTCCTGCTTAGCTTTTTCAATTTCATTTGGATTTGTACTATTCATAGAATATCCTAAACGCTTTAATGAAATTGATATAGTGTCTCTTAAACTATTAAACATTAAAATTTCACCTTTATATTTTTCATCCCATAGAATATTCCAGCTATCTACAGGCTCTTTAACCATTTTGCTATTATATATTATTCCAAATGTTCCCCACATATATGGTACTGAATATTCATTTTTAGGGTCAAAAGCAAGATTTTTAAATTTATCACCTATCTGTTTGTAACTAGATATATTATTAAAATCTATTTTTTCAAGCATATCTTCGTTTATCATTTTTGTAATCATATAATCAGAAGGAATACAAATATCATAATTTGATCCACCATTTTTTACTTTTGTATACATATTTTCATTTGTATCATAAACTTCGTAGTTAACTTTAATTCCATATTCCTTTTCAAAATCTTTTAACACAGATTCATCCATGTAGTCTCCCCAGTTATAAACATTTAGTACTTTAGTGTCTTTCTTTTGTCCACAACCAGCTACTAAAGCAGTTAGTGTTATTACTGTGATAACTAGTGATAATAATTTTTTAAATTGTTTCATTTTTAATACCACGCTCCTTTTTATCTTTTATATTTATAATAATAAGTAAAATCAATACTACAGCAAACATTAACGTAGATAATGCATTAATCTTAGGATTTATTCCTCTTCTTGCCATAGAATAAATTGTTATTGATAAATTGCTTACTCCTGTTCCTGTTGTGAAAAAACTTATTACAAAGTCGTCTATTGATAGTGTAAATGATATAAGCAAACCTGAAATAATTCCAGGTTTTATCATAGGTAAAATAACCTTTCTTAGGGTATATCCTGGGGTTGCCCCTAAGTCCATCGCTGCTTCTGTTATATTTTTAGGCATCTGTCTCAATTTAGGTAAAACTGATAAAATAACATAAGGTATGTTAAAAGTGATATGTGCAAGTAACATAGTTGTAAAACCTAATGGCATACTTACAAAAACAAATAAACTCATTAAAGCGACTCCTGTAACTATATCTGGATTTAATATAGGTAAATAATTTACGTTTAAGATTAGTTTTTTATTAAATCCTTTCATTTTATGAATGCCAATTGCAGATATAGTTCCTATAGCAGTAGCAATTATAGAAGATAATACTGCTATACCAAGTGTATAATATAATGCTGTAAGTATTTGCTTATCTTTGAATAAATCCGCATACCATTTTAAAGTAAATCCATCCCATTCAGATCTTGATTTTGAATTATTAAATGAAAATATAATTAAGACTATAATAGGTGCATATAAAAACATGTATATTAGAAAGGTATATATTCTTTTAAGTGACTTTTCTCCTACCATAAATGACCACCACTTTCTTCTTTATCATATCTTGACATTATAGCCATAAAAATCAGTATTAAAATCATCATCAATATGGACACAGCAGAACCAAAATGCCAATCATTAACAACAGTAAATTGCTGTTCTACTAAATTTCCTATAAGCATATATTGTCCACCACCTAAAAGTCTTGATATAACAAATGTACTTACAGCAGGCATAAAAACCATTGTTATTCCAGACATAACTCCAGGCATACTTAAAGGTAATATGATTTTTCTGAAGGTAGTAACTCTATTAGCACCCAAGTCTCCTGCTGCTTCAATAAGACTTTTATCCATTTTGCTTAATACTGTATAAATAGGGAGCACCATAAATGGTAAGAAATTATAAACCATTCCTAAAATAACAGCCCCATCATTATATAATAAATTTACAGTTGGAAATCCCAATGTTCTCAAAGCTGTATTTATAAAACCATTTCTTCCTAATATAGACATCCATGCATAAGTTCTAAGTAAAAAATTCATCCACATAGGTATAATAAATAACAATACCATAATATTCCTCTTCTTAATTTCTGTGCTAGCTAGAATCATAGCCATTGGATATCCCATAATCAAACAAACCAACGTTGAAATTAAAGCAAGGTTTATGGAACGCACAAACACTTTAACATATATGGGGTTCATAAGTCTCTTAAAATTATCTAAAGTAAAAATTAATCCTTCATCATATTTAGTGAAACTAAAACCAACAACTAGTATTAAAGGAAATATAATGAATATAATACTCCACACTATATATGGATATGCTGAATACTTTTTCATAATTATTTTCTCACCTTTTTCATGATATGAATATCTTGTGGATGTATATCCATTCCTATTGTACTGCCAACCTTAGCACTTAAAGTGTTATGAAGTATCCATATTCTATCATTTTCCCTTACTGTTATTTCGTAATGAACACCCTTAAATATTTGAGACTCTACTACCCCGTTTAACATTCCTCTTTCTTCACTTACAATTTTTATATCTTCTGGTCTAACAACAACCTCAATTTCCTCATTTTTTTGAAATCCTTCATCTACACATTTAAATTCTCTCCCTGAGAACTCTACAACAAAATCCGCTTTCATTACACCATCAACTATATTACTCTCTCCTATAAATTTAGCTACAAAAGCATTTTTAGGTTCATTATATATATCTTGTGGCGTTCCCATCTGCTGTATTTTACCTTTATCCATAACCACTATTGTATCTGACATTGTTAATGCTTCCTCCTGATCATGAGTAACATATATAAATGTAATTCCAAGTTTTTGCTGCATTCTCTTTAATTCTATTTGCATTTCTTTTCTTAGCTTTAGGTCTAAGGCTCCTAACGGTTCATCTAATAATAAAACTTTAGGTTCATTTACAAGTGCTCTAGCTATGGCTATTCTCTGCTGCTGACCTCCGCTTAATGAATCAATGGTTCTATTCTCATATCCCTCTAACTCAACTAGTTTTAACATTCTTTCAACTCTTGTTTTTATTTTATCCTTTGGAATTTTTTTTATTTTTAATCCAAAAGCTATATTCTCAAATATATTCATATGAGGAAATAAGGCATACTTCTGAAAAACAGTATTTATTTGTCTTTTGTATGCTGGAATCTCATTAATAACTTCGTTCTCGAATATAACATCACCTTTAGTAGGTTCTTCAAAACCCCCTAAAATTCTTAAAGTAGTAGTTTTTCCACACCCACTAGGTCCTAGTAGAGTTAAAAATTCATTTTTTCTTATAGAAAGATTAATATTTTTTAGAACACTTACCCCATCATATTCTTTACGTATATTTTTTAAATTAATAATATATTCTTCCATTTGCCTTCACCTCACAAAACAATATTTTAAAAATACGGTGGCGTACTTACCCATATTACTTTAGCAGCACTTTTTCCTGCATTCTCGATATAATGATTAGCTCTTGCCTTATAATAGAAACTTTCTCCTTTTTTTGCCTTATATCTTTTTTTACCCAGTACTATATATATGCTTCCTGCTAAAACAAACCCAAACTCTTCACCTTCATGTGGTTCATCTTCCTTATATCTTCCTGCAGGTTCTAAAGTTAATACTATAGGTTCCATCATATTCTTTTGAGCATTTGGTACTACCCACTCAAGTTTATATTTAAGTTCTTCATCTTCTGTTGAAAACATTTCTTCCTTTGAGAAAACTATTTTTTCTTCTTCTGTATCATTAAAAAAATCTTTAAGATTTGTACCAAGACACTCTAACAAATCTACTAAAGTAGCTATAGAAGGGGATGTAAGATCTCTCTCTACTTGTGATATAAAGCCTTTAGATAATTCACATCTGCTGGCTAATTCCATCTGTGTTAATCCTTTTTCTACTCTCAACCTCTTAATTTTTTCGCCAATATTCATAACTTCCCCTCTCTTGTTTAACTATTTACTAAACTTCAAGTTTATCATTACTAAACTTTTCCTCACTTATTATACTAATATGATATTTAAAAATCAATAATTCTTGGAAAAATTTTTTTGATAAAAAATAAATTAAAAAACCTTAAAAAAACCAATAAATAGGTTGCATAAACACATATAGGAAATAACCTTTTCTATTGAATAGAATAAAATATCTATTGAAGGAAGTGATAATATGATATATTATGTTCGACCTGGAGATAATTTAATTAAAATAGCTAAACAGTTCAATATTCCAGTAGATAAAATTATAATGGTCAACGATATTGTTAATCCGAATTATATTTTTGTTGGACAAATGCTTATTATTCCTGAAAATGAAACTAGTAGTAACCCCTATTCTATTGAAATAATCACCAGTAGAAGAATCTTAAAACTTTTGAAGAATGGCAAAGTACAAAAACAGTATCCAGTAGCTGTAGGTAAACCTTCTACTCCAACACCTAAAGGTCTCTGGAATATCATAAAAAAAGACTTGTGGGGAAATCAATTTGGTGGTTATTTTTTGCAACTCAGTGTCCCCTTCGGAACCTACGGAATCCATGGAACCAATAAACCTTGGTCTATAGGAAAAGCTGTTAGTAACGGCTGTATTAGAATGTATTCTAAAGATGCAGGAGAGCTTTACAGAACTGTACCGCTAGGTACTCCAATACTTATTTATTAAAATGTAACATTCTTTTTACCATTTTAGTTTTTAAAATACTTATAATATAAATATAAAAATAAAGGAGATTAGAACAAATGAGAAAAAAATTATATACATTAATACTCTGTTTTATTATGACAACATCTATTTTAGTTACTGGCTGTAAAAATAGCAGTATAAAAGATACTCAATCTAAAAGCAATATAAATGAAAAAGCTGCCACATCAGATATTACTTATGACACAAATTCTCCTAAAGTAACTTGTAATCTAGATATTCCTAAAATAAAATTTGATAAAGATAAAGATGGAGATGGAATTAATGACTTAGATGATATATTAGAAGGTGCTAGAAAAGATGCTGCTAACAAGCCTATATATAAAAGTGCCTACTATTCAGGAGGATATCCACCTGAAACTGAAGGTGTCTGCACGGATGTAGTTTGGAGAGCCTTTAAAAATGCAGGATATAATCTTAAAGATATGGTTGATAAAGACATAAAAGCTCATACTTCTCGTTATCCTAGAGTTGCTGGTAACCCTGACCCTAATATTGATTTTAGAAGAGTAAAAAATCTTGTACCATTCTTTAAGAAATATGCCAAAACCCTTACCAATGAAATTGTTCCTAATGACATTGAAAATTTAAAGCAATGGCAAAGAGGAGATATAGTTGTATTTCAAGATCCTATAGATCACATTGCCATTGTTTCAGATATACGAAGAGAAGATGGAATACCTTACATTATTCACAACGATGGTCCTTATACTGAAGAAGAAGATTCATTAATGTCTTGGTATAAAAATTCAAAGGTTATATATCATTTTAGATTCGAATAATTTAGCCATAAAAAATAAGCTGCATTTTACATTGCAGCTTATTTTTTATTATTTAAATATATCTTACAACCTTATATCCTTTTTGTAATATAGAATCATATTTTTCACCGTTAATAAATATATCCATATCATCATTTAAAATCTTTAAGTAAATATCGCCTTTATTTATAAATTTACTATTGATCTCTATATTTATTTGCCCTTCTTTTTCTTCTAATAAATTAATTTCACTTACTGGGAATAAATGTCCCGTTGTTCCCACTAAGTAAAAGTCTTTTTCTGTTTCTATCTTATAAAAACACTTTGTTTCATAAGGTTTTAATTTAATATTAGTATTTCCTTTCACCACAAAATCTTTTTTATTAAAATACTCTCCCTGTGGAAGTTTCATTTTTACTTGTGAACCTGTTAAGTTAGATAATACAATATATCCTTTGTCTTCTATATTAAAAGAAATTTCATAGGTATCTTTTTTATTTTTTATATAATGTATATCCGCTCTTATCTTTGGAAACATGGATTTGAAAAGTTCCATTTCATTTTCATCATATTTACTAATATCATCTGATAAAGCTAATAATCCACCAAGTAAATTATTTAGTATAAATAAAGAATACTTCTGCTCCTCATTCATTTTGTTGTCTTCTTTTTTAAGCATAAAAACATCAGGAGCATTATAAAAAACTTCTCCATTAACTCTAAATCTAGCCAAAGCACTATGAATAGAAGATACTGTTGAAACTCTTTCTCTATATTTTAAAAGTTTTTGCTTACTATTTTCCCAGTATGGAGTCACATCTGCCCCTATTCTACAGTAATCCACTTTTTTAAAAGCATTACCTAGAGGCACTCCAGATGCTAATATCAGCTTATCCCCTATAATATCATTTAAAAAATCTACAGCATCTTGCATTATAGCTCCCCTTGTTTTTCCCTTTCTCGGTATAAGAGCTGCTGCATATAAAAAGTCTAGCTTAAGCATTTCATATCCCCAAATATTTATTATTGTATGAAAAACTTTAGCAAGATACGCTCTAAATTCTAAATTATAAAAATCTAGAGCATAAAATTTTCCACTCCATTCTGAATTCCATCCAGCTGCTAGAGGTTTTCCCTTATCATCTTTAACTAGCCATTCCTTATGTTCTTTAAATATTTTAGAGTCCTTTTCACATATAAATGGAGTAAGCCAAATTCCTGGTTTATAACCAAAAGTTTTAATTTTATATGCTAGAAAGTTCATTCCGAGTGGAAACTTTTCATTTATTGAAAGCCAATCTCCTACAGCAGTTTGATATCCATCATCAATTTGAAAAACATCTAAAGGTATATTTTCTTTTTTTATATTTTCTAAATTTTCCAATACAATATCTTGACTAATTTTTGTATAATAGTTATACCAACTTGTCCATCCCGTGCACATAGAAACTGCTTCTCTATTTCCTTTAAAGAAAGAACAGTACTTTTTCCAAATTGTCTTTTCTTCGCCCTCTTCTATATAAAGCTTTAATATACTCTTTTCACCGTCTATCAAAAATCCTCTGCAGTCCTTCATAATAATTAGTTTATTATTTTTTAAATTGCCTTCAAAAATTGTATATCCTGATTTTTCATCACACGATCCTAAGAATAATATATGTTGATCCTGCTCCTTGCTATTTCTAAAATATGTGAATGTATGTGAATGGAAAACACCTTTTTGTCCTTTGTATTTATAAAATAAATAATCTCCATAAGGCTCCATTCTACCTTTTACAATAGAACTTAATGGTTTCAATTCACCATTCTTATTCATTTCCATACTTTCTGACCAACTTTGATAGCCATTCACTAACATATTTTTATTTTTTAAGTCTAAAGTATAGTCAATTAAAAAATTTTCTAAAGTTATTTCTTTTTTATTCTTTAACTTTATGTTCAATATATAACCCTTGTCCACTTTTGATACTTCCGGCATAAATTTTATGTCATCGTTTTCAATACTCTCTAAAAAATTTGAAGATATTTCTTTTAAAGTATTGTTTACATAATACGAAAGATGTATATTGTTTATTTTCATTTCCTGCACATCCTTTACCTAAATATATCCTTAATACTTAATACAGCCTTTCTACTAATAAATATTTATATTATTCTCTCAGTATACCTACTTATTTCACAAAAGTATCTCTTTCTTTTATAAAAATAAAAGCTCATACTTATATAATATTATAAATTTCATGAAAATTAAATCTATTTTACTAAAAAAAAGACAGCTTTTAGCCGTCTTTATACAATCATAGTATTTACTTTTACTCCTTCTATTGACTCTAAATCCTTTCTTAATCCTTCAATCTCATCTGCATTTGCACAGAGCTGTAAAAGAATTAGGCCTCTTTTAGAACATGAATCCTCTGATACATCATGAAGCCCTAGTCTTACTTTTATAATACAGCCATGTTTTGTTAAAATTTCTTGAACCTTTGGTGCACTTACATTTCTTGGTTCAATAGCAACTGCCATAATTGTATATTCCATACTTTTCCCTCCTTATATTAAATATTTATTCTTTTACTCTCTTCAAGCCAACTTCTAGAGATTGAAGATGAGCTCTTGAGGCATCTCTTAATCTTACTAATATTAAAATTAACTCTTGTGGTACTCCTTTTCTCCTTATAAACCTGTTATACATCGCCATATTTTCAATTTCATCCGCTATTGATATTTCAAAACTCTCTTCAATAGTTTCTGGTACTTTTAAAAATTCTCTTGATCTATCCTTCGGGATAGATAATTTATATTTCTGAAATGTAGTTTTTAGAATAGAAATATTAATATTTTTTGCCTTTGCTAGATCTATAAATGGTCTTATTTCTCCAAACTTTCTTATCATAGCCTCATATTTAGCCTTTTCCAAATACTCATTTTCTATAGCATAAGTAAGCATTTTTTCAACATTTAAATTCTCATCCTCTTTTGCTGCTGTTACTCCCCATTTTTCTTTCTGTAAAGTTTTTACTGTTGGAACTGCATTTTCATCACCTATTGGTTCTTTATCCATTTTCTTTTGGCAGCCTATTATTCCTAACATGAGAGTGCATAATAAAATACCTATGATTCCTTTAGTCACCCATTTACTCTTCATATAATCACTCCTAGTCTGATTGTCACTAGCTAATATTTTTACCAAAAAACAAAAATAAATACCCCTATTATGCTTAAATAAACATTAAAGCAAAGATTACTTTTTGGTAACTAGGGTTCAAAATATAAACTACCATACCAAAAAGTGCGTACTTCACAATATATTGACTATATTTTAGAATAATACTTGTCCTCTGGAAAACAACTGAGGAAGCAATGAAACGATAAATTAAAAGATATATTGTTTAAAATCAAAATATAAAAAATATTAAAACTTAGGAGGAATTAAGATGGCAAGATTCACAATACCAAGAGATGTATACTTTGGACAAGGTACAGTTGAAGAATTAAAAAACTTAAAAGGTAAAAGAGCCGCGATTGTAATAGGTGGAAGCGCTGTAAAGAAAAATGGTGCTTTAGAAAAAGTTGAACAATACTTAAGAGAAGCAGGAATGGAAACTACTTTAATAGAGGGAGTAGAAGCTGATCCATCTGTAAAAACAGTAATGAGAGGCGTAGAAATTATGAATCAATTTAAACCAGATTGGATAATCGGTTTAGGTGGAGGCTCTCCAATGGATGCTGCAAAAGCAATGTGGATTTTCTATGAATATCCAGAATTCACATTTGAAGAAGCTGCAAAACCATTTAACTTACCAGAGTTAAGACAAAAATCAAAATATGCAGCAATCCCAACAACAAGCGGAACAGGAAGTGAGGTAACATCATTTGCAGTAATCACTGATAATGAAACTGGAGTTAAATATCCAATAGCTGACTTTAATATTACACCTGATATTGCAATTGTTGACACAGATTTAGCTCAATCAATGCCAGCTAAATTAGTTGCACACACTGGTATGGATGCATTAACTCACTCTTTAGAGGCTTATGTATCAACTATGAGTAACGAATTAACTGATGCTTTAGCTATGAAATCAATCGAAATGATTCAAGATTACTTAGTAGAATCTTTCAAAGGTGATAAAAATTCTAGAGCTAAAATGCATATTTCTCAATGCTTAGCTGGTATGTCATTCTCAAATGCTATATTAGGAATTGTACACAGCATGTCACACAAAACTGGTAAAATATTCGCAGTACCACACGGATGTGCAAATGCAATCTATTTACCAATTGCAATTGAGTTTAATGCAGAAAAAGCTGGAGATAAATATGCAGATGTAGCTAAGAGATTAGGTTTACAAGGATCTAATGAAAAAGAATTAGTTGAATCTCTTGTTAAATTTGTTAGAGATTTAAATAAAGCTATGAACATACCATCTTCATTAAAAGAGTTTGGTTTAGCTGAAGAGAAATTCTTAGCTAACTTAGATGATATTTCTAAGAATGCTGTAGCAGATCCATGTACAGGTACAAACCCAAGAGAAATATCTCCTGAACAAATGAAAGAGTTATTCAATAAAGCTTATTATGGAGCTTAATATATAAACCCATTATAAATAAAAAAGGTTGGATTAGTCGTCCAACCTTTTTATTTATAATGTTTTTCTATGTTCTATATATTCTTTTCCCCATTTATCTAATTCTTTAAATATAGGAATTAACTTGTTACCCATTTCAGTTAATGAATATTCTACTACTGGAGGAACTTCTGGATAAATAGTTCTTTCAACTATACCGTATTTTTCAAGAGTTCTTAGTTGCTGTGTTAGCATTTTTTGAGTAACTCCTGATAGAGATCTTTTTAATTCCCCAAATCTTTTAGTACCTTCAGTACCCAGAGTCCATAATATTAAAGCATTCCATTTTCCTGATATAATTTCAAGGGCAACTTCTATTTCACATCTATAATTGCTACAGCTTATTTTATTAATTCTATCTTCTGGCAAAAAATCACTCCTTTAATTTTATAGTTACTTTTTATATACTGCGGTTCTATAAGTATACCATAATACTAAAAAGTGCGTACTTCACAGATTAAGAGCTATATATTAAAATAATTATTGTTCATTAGGAAATCAATTAATAAAAATTTAATAATAGATTTAAAATATATATGTGATTTTAGATTATTTACTAAAGATGAGGTGAGAAATTATGCAAGAAAAAATAAATAAAGAAGAAATTATAAAAAAAGCAGAAAGATGTCTTCAATGTAAAAATCCTAGATGTATACAGGGGTGCCCTATTAGTACATCAGTACCAGAGTTTATAAATTTATTATTACAAGGGCAAGAAAAGAAAGCAGGAGAAATGTTATTTAAAAATAATCCCCTTTCTGTTGTATGTTCTTTAGTTTGCCCTCATGAGAGACAGTGCCAAGGTAATTGTGTCTTAGGGATAAAAGGAGACGCAGTAGATATTGGAACTATAGAACAGTACCTTTCAAATAATTATTTAAACGAAAAGGTATGTAAAAAAGAAGATGAGCATATAGGAAAAATTGCTATTGTAGGTTCTGGTCCAGCCGGTATAAGCATCGCCTTCATATTAGCTATTAAAGGATATGATATTACACTGTTTGAATCTCATGATAAAATCGGTGGAGTTCTTAGATACGGTATACCAGAGTTTAGATTACCAAAAGAAATATTGGATAGATTAAAAAATAAATTAGTGGAACTTGGTGTTAAAATAAGACCTAATACTTTAATAGGATCAGTTATTACCATTGATGATTTATTTAGAGATAAATATGATGCCGTATTTATCGGTACAGGGGTATGGCAACCCAAAAAACTGAATATACCTGGAGAGAGTTTAGGTCATGTACACTATGCAATAGATTACTTGAAAAATCCACAAGTATATGAACTCGGAAATAGAGTATGTGTAATTGGTGCTGGTAATGTTGCTATGGATGTTGCTAGAACAGCAGTAAGAAAAGGTGCAAACGAAGTTTACATTATGTATAGAAAAGGAAGAGAAAACGTATCGGCAACCAATCATGAAATAGAAAGTGCTTTAGAAGAAGGTGTAAAATTTGAATTTTATAAAACGCCTGTAGAGATTGTTGATGACGGGGTCAAGTACCTAAAAACTCAAAAGATAGAAGATAAAGACAAAAATATAAAGTTTGTTACTATAAATAATAGTGAAGATATTTTAAAAGCTGATTCTATAATAATAGCAGTAAGTCAAGGCCCTAAAAGCAATATAGTCTCTAAAACTAAAGATATTAAAACTAATATATCAGGACTTCTTATAACAGATGAATGTGGAAGAACAACAAAAGAAGGTGTATTTGCATCAGGAGATGTAGTAACAGGTGCAAAAACAGTAGTAGAAGCAGTTAATCATTCAAAAAAAGTTGCAGAAGCCATACATATATTTGTTAATAAAAAGAGCTTAACACCAAATTAGTGTCCTCCCTTTAATATCAATGATTTGCTTGATTTTGGCGAATGTAATATTTCATATAAAAGTTTACATTCATTTGTTGCACAATATTTTGCTGTTACGACTTAACTACTTCCTTGATTAAGTGATTTTTACACTGTTATTTAAGAATATTCCGTTATAAAAATACCGTAAAATTCAATTCTGAATAATACGGTATTTTATTATGATTTAGGACAAAAATTCCAAAACTAAATTTCTAAACTCTTCTTTGTTACTAAACATAGCAGGATGATTTCCATTTTCAAAAATAACCAATTTAGAATTTTTCATTTTTAAATTAATAGCTTTTAATGTACTTTGGACATTAGGTATTAAATCATCTTTCGAGCTTCCTGTAATTAAAACATTATTTTCTATGTTACTAAGTTCATAATTGAAAAAATTACCTATGTTTCTTGAAAAATCTATAATTAAGTTTGTATTTTGGTCAATAACATTTTTCCAATCAAAGCCATGCATTATAAACCAAAATAATTTAGACCCTAACTTGTTTTTTGCTATTTTTCTATCATCTACAATTTTTTTTGCAAACTCATAAGATAAATTTTCTCCCATAAAACTATCTACAATTATTCTATTAAATAAATTAGGTTGTTTCAATACAGCATTTAAAGCAACAATAGCCCCGCCACTTGTACCTAACAGGTTAACATCGCTAATACCAATGTGCTTACATAATTCAATAATTAAAGTAGAATTAAAATGCCAATAATTTAAGGGTAATTTATCTACTCTCTGAGATTTCCCTTGACCTACCAAATCTAATAAAATTACTTTAAAGTTTTTAGAATAGAATTTTAATTCTGGTATAAACATTTTTGAGGAAGCTGTATCTCCGTGTATAATAACTAAAGGTCTCCCTTCACCAGATACTCTATAATATATATTAATATTTTCATACTTAAAATAAGACATTTTTAACCTCCCAATAACAAACATTGTAAAATTTTTTAATAAATATTTGTTTTATATAATCTACATGGGAGAGTTAGTAGTTACTCTTACATATAGACTATTTTAGTTTATTAAAAATTCCCATTATGATACCTCCTTGTAGCTTGTTAATTCGCATTATATTACACTTTTGTCATAACTAATTGTACCATATTTACTACACACTTTCTTTAAATTGTTCAACAACAATTCATATGCAATTATACCATATTAAACCTTTTATTCATAAAAACACTATACTCTTAATTAAACTCTATACACTAAACATACATTTAGTAAAGTAAAAAGCTCCCCAACTGTTGCAACTCATATATCATACTTATCACTTCATAATTTTAGCATTATATATTAAAATAAAATGTAATTATTATAATTTTAAAATTTAAAACAAAGGAGATACCTATAATGATTACAGAAAATGAACAGAATGTATATGACATTTTAGATAAATTAGAAATTCCATATATTAGACATGAGCATATCCCAATTTTCACTATTGAAGAAGCAAATAAACTTGATATAAATATATCTGGACAGCATTGTAAAAATCTTTTTATTCGCAATAGAAAAGGTGATAAACATTATCTTGTTATTTTAGTAGAATCAAAAAAAGTAGATTTAAGAAGCTTATCTACCCAAATAAGTAGTACAAATTTAAGTTTTGCTTCTGAACAAAGATTATATAAATGTTTAGCTCTCAAGCCTGGTTCAGTTACTCCTTTTGGGTTAATAAATGATAGTGAAAAACATGTAGAAGTTTTAATAGATAAAGATTTACTTCATTCAAACACTATTAGTTTTCACCCCAATGTAAATACAGCAACCATCACTATATCTTATAAAAATTTTGAAAAATTCCTTAACTGGTGTGAAAATAAGATTTCTTATGTTCAAATCTAAAATTAAATTTTATAACATTCTTTTTTAAGTATAAAGTCATCACAATATCTTACTACTTTTTTTTTACAAAAGCATCAGCTTTTTTATTTCCAATAGAAAGAGTTAAAAGATGTTTATTAATAGTACCAAAACGCATTCCAAACCATATATTGTAAACAGAGTAATATTAATCTGGAGGTATATATTGTATAGTGATATGTGGAGAGATATGGTAGAATTATGGAGGCCTAATAAAATGGTTTTAGCACATGCTATGTGGACTCATGGACATAGTATACAGATAGAATATCCGGAACGCATTGCTTCAATTAAGCGAGCAGGATTTTATGCTCAAATTAAAGGTAAGCCGGGTACAAGAAACTGGTTTCATTTCGCAATACCTACACCAGTAATTGTAAACAGTAAGAGACTCCAAGTAGGATCAGTGTTAATTAGATTTAAAACAGGTTCTACGGATACTTCTATTAATTCAGTGCATATATATGATGGTGAAAGAAAAATTGCTTCATTTGATAACCTTGATTTATCTCCTAGACAGTTTGAAACGAGACGATTTAAAATACCTGGTAATCCAAAAATAAAATTTGGTCTTGGAATCTCAATTGGTGTTGGTTTTGGCGTTGAGTCAATGTCTCATAGTATGGAATTTAGTTCCGCTGGATGTGATTTTTTAGATACTTTCATAGTATATCCTAAATTAGAATAATGAAAAATATTTAATTTATATAAGTAGAAATGTGTTTTATAAATAATTTCATACTTTTAAAAAATCCTACTCAATTCTGCGACAAGATGCCGTATAGAATTGGATAGGATTTTCTTAAATAAACCAATTTCTATTACATAAAATTATTTTCAAAAACATTTTCCTTATAATACTCTGAAAGTATTTCTTTCTCTCCATTTGTCAATGATATAACCCCATTTTCCTTATCTATATATTCAGCTGCTGATATATTTAAAAGCTCAGCCATTTCTTCTACTTTTTCTCCATTTTCAAGTCTTATACTTTTTAGATTGGTTTTCACATTATCACCTCTTGACTTGTTTTATTATATTAATATTATTAGTACTCCTTGGCCAAACTATACTAAAATTAAAATCAAAATAATCACCATTTCAGTCTATATATGAAATGGTGATTTAAATATTAAATAATATGTATTTTATATATTTATTTGTACTTTTTGCTTAACTCTTTCTGTTATAGTGAGAACTAACACAGAGAAAATTATTAATATAGTACCAATTACTATAGAAAAAGTTATTTCTTCCTTTAAAATTATTATTCCTAATATTACACTAACAATGGGTTCAAAAGTACTTAATATGGAAGCATTAGAAGAACCAATTATTTTAATTCCTTTCATAAAAGCTACAAGTGCTAGTAATGTTGAAATAATAGCTATACACAAACTATCTATAGCTATATAATAAGAAATTTCTAATTTAATACCTACTGTAAATTCTCCAAATATAAAAATACATATTGCTGATATTAGAGTTACATAAAAGGTACTTACTAACACATTCATTTCTTTAACTTCTCCTTTATCAACCCCAATAATATATATTGAATAAAAAACTCCAGAAATAATTGCAAGAAATACTCCTTTGGGATTAATTTGAATATTTTTAGTATATATTAAACAATAAACTCCTACAACTGAAAATATAAGCGAAAGAATTTTACCTAAATGTATTTTTTCTTTATAAATCAAAACCATCAAAATCGTAACAACAGCTGGATATACAAAATGTAACGTTGTAGCTAGTCCTGAAGATACATAATTGTAAGATAAAAAAAGACAAATGGTTGTACTTGCATATCCTATAACACCTAAAAATAGTAAACTGAAAAATTGTTTTTTATTTATTTTAAAATCTACTTTTTTTATAAAAAAATATAACAATAATATAATAGCTGTAATTAAAACTCTAAAAAATAATACAGTCATAGAATTTGTTCCTCTACTACAAGCATCTTTCGTCCAGATTGGCGTTAATCCAAAAGCAGCAGAAGATAGCATTGAATAAATAATTCCATGTATTTTTTTCATATTTCATTTCCTCTTTTACATTAATAAAAAATTCCAAATAATATTATACTATATTATTTGGAATAAGTGTCAATTTTTTATTATTTTTTCAATCTATTTACATATATTCTTACAATATCTTTTTTTGTAACTTTATCTGGATGATTTTTTAATTTAGCTGCATTATTTATTATGGTTTCTGAATACTTATCTATTTCTTCTTCATTGATTAAAATATCCTTATCCATAATTGCTTTTATAAATTCTTCAAGTTCTTCAAGATTGTTTAGTTTCATACATTCTAATATTTTATTTACCTTTTTCTTATCACTGCACATTTCTAAATATGATTTAAGTAAAAGTCCATTGGCTTTTCCATGTGGAACTCCTTTGAAATATGTTAATGAATATCCCATTCCATGTGGAAGAGAAGTACCTGTTTGAGCAATTACTATCCCACCTAGTGTTGAAATAAGAAGAAGTTTTTCACGAATTTCATAAGTAAATTCTCTCTTTTTAAGTGCTTCCATACATTCTCCAAACAAGCTAACTCCCTTTTCTGCAGCAGCATCACTTAAAACATTTGCCTTTGTTGTTAAATATCCCTCTACTAAGTGAGATAATGCATCTACAGCTGTATTTATAGTAACACTATCTGGAGTTGTCATTAAATATTTAGAATCTAAAAGAGCAACTTTTGGAAAAATCTTTTGTGAAAAATTTCTTTTAGTTTTAACTCTATGGTCTGTAAAAATTGCATATGGCGTTACTTCTGTTCCTGTTCCTGCTGTAGTAGGTATAGCTATTATAGGAATAGATTCTAACTTCTGCTCAGAAAATAAATCTTCTACAGAGGCATTTTCATTTTTTATTAATATTCCTATACCCTTTGCTGAATCAATAGGAGAACCACCACCAATTCCTATTATAAAATCTACACCTTCCATCTTTCCTTTGTCAGCAGCTTTTTCCACTGTTTCTAAAGAAGGATTTTCTTCTATTTCATTAAAAATACAATAATCTATGTTTTTCTCTTTCAAAATATTTATTACGTCATCTAATGAACCATTTCTTTTAGAAGAATTTCTACCTGTTATAATAAAAGCTTTTTTACCGTAATTTGTAAATAAATCAGCCTTTTCATTTATTATATTTTTTCCATAAAAAACTTCTGTGGACATAAAATATCTGAAGTCCTTCATAATTTATCATCTCCTTTTAATATCTCATATATATGCATTATCTACCATTATAACTTATAATCTTTTAGCTGTGCAAAGCTAAAGAATAAGCATTATCATTTATACATATGTTTACATATATTGAATACATGTATACTTAATGTTTGACAAACACAAATTATGTCATATTAACAATAAGGAGTTGACTGCTGTGCTCATAAATTATGCACATAGAGGTGCAAGTGCCTACTATCCTGAAAACACTATGCTAGCTTTTGAAAAAGCCTTAAAACTCGGAGCTACTGGAATTGAAACAGATGTACAAATGACTAAAGATGGAATACCAATATTAATGCATAATGAACTAGTTAATAGGACGACTAACGGAAGAGGCCTTGTTAAAAATTACACCTATAAAGAAATTAGAAAATTAGATGCTGGTTCGTGGTTTAGAAAAGATTTCAAAGGACTTAAAGTACCTTCTCTTGAAGAACTTATGGAATTTTTAAAATGTAAAAATATAAAATTAAACATTGAGTTAAAAAATAATATAGTTCTATATGAAGGAATTGAAAAAAAGGTACTAGATATGGTGTATAAATATAACATGCAGAATAGAGTAATAATATCCAGCTTTAATCACTATACTCTTGAAAAATGCAAAGAAATTTCTCAAGAAATAAAAATTGGACTTTTGTACGTTTCAGGTTTATATGAACCTGAGAAATACGCAAAACGCTTAAAAGGCGAAGCTCTTCATCCTTACTTTTATTCTCTTATGCTCCCTGGAATAATTGAGGAAATACAGGAAGCTGGTATTATGATAAATACTTATACCGTTGATGAAAAAAAATATATGAGATTCTTCGTGGATAAAGGTGTAGATGGGATAATCACAAATTATCCAGATAAGCTAAATAAGGTTTTGGAGTACCATAATGAAAAAAGAAAACTATATTAAGACCTTTTTATTAGGCTTTGGTTTTTTTTCTATTAGTGTAACTTGGTCTATATATAATTCATTTATTCCCAAGATATTAAGTAACTATTTAAACAGTGCTGCTATAATAGGCTTCATAATGACTATTGATAACTATTTTGCTCTATTTATACAACCTGCTGTAGGACGTCTTAGTGATAGTATAGATACAAGATTTGGACGAAGAATGCCTTTTATAATGATTGGAATGCCCTTAGCAGCTGTATTTTTATTTGTATTACCCAACTATAAAAATCTTGGAATGCTTATAGCCTTTCTTATATTAATGAATCTTTCTATGAGCATATTCAGATCGCCAGTTATAGCTCTTATGCCTGATTTAACTCCTACTAAACATAGAAGTAAAGCAAATAGTATAATAAACTTTATGGGTGGAATAGGTGCTATAACCGCATATTGTTTTGGTTCAATGCTTTGGGACAAAGGTAATCAATATCCTTTTTATATGGCTGGTATTTTAATGCTAGTTTCTCTTTTAATTTTGTTTCTATTTATAAAAGAAAAAAGAGATGCTTTAAACTATACAAATAATAAAGAAGTTAAGAAAAAGAAAAGTTTAATTGGAATAAAATGTTTAAAACAAAAAAATACTCTATTTTTATTAATTGCAATCTCCAGCTTGTTTATAGCTTATCAAGGGGTAGAAGCATTTTTCACAATCTATGGTGAAAAATTTCTTAATATATCTGTAAAATCAACAGTTTTTTCTTTTACTTTCATATCATTATCATTTTTAATTTTTGCAATTCCTGCTGGAATAATCGGAACTAAGTTTGGAAAAAAGAAAACAATAAGCATGGGAATTTTAGGGCTCATTATATGCTTTACTTCATTAACTTTTATAAGAAATATTAACTTGATAAGAGTTGTATTTATTATTTGCGGAATGTTTTGGGCTTTTATAAATATAAATTCTTATCCCTTGGTTATTGATATGGCACCTAAAGGTGAAGTTGGAACCTATACAGGATTGTACTATATGTTTTGTTCACTTGCTTCTATCATATCGCCACCTTTATTAGGCTCTATCATAGATTTAATTGGATATAAATACATGTTTGTATATGGTTCAGTATTCTTTTTTATATCTTTTATTTTAATAAGAAAAGTCAAAATATAAAAAAGTTTACAAGTTGTAAACTCTCACTAAAATTTAATTGCTTTGCTGAGTCTAGTATCATTTATACTAAAATCAGCAAAGCATATTAATTTCTTAACTATAAATTAAATTACCAATCATATTTAACAGGTGTACCAACTTCTCTATTGAAATGAAAAAAAGCTATAAGCATTCTTGCTGACTCACTGTCAATCTCTTGTGCAAGATTCATTTCTTTAGAAACTCTTTTGTATTCTATTAATAATCTATCTTCTGCAAGACTAGGAAAAGTTGCTCCCATACCTGATGTCATATTTAGCTCTTCATAAGGAAGAACTCTAACAAATAATAAAGTATCTGTATCTCCTGTTTGACTAAAATTCATATCTGTTAATCTAACATTCTTAACTCTATTAAATGCATCTTTTAAGAAAACTAAATTTTTAGAAGGAGAAATATTTACTACTCTAAACAAAGACATATATGAATTTTCTAATGCTTTAAGCATTGCCTCTTCCAATTCATTTTCTGCCCCTACATTTTCTCTATATAATTGAACTATAGATTTTCCATTAACCTTATATTCATTAATTACAAAATCAAGTAAAAACAACATTTCACTTTCTGCCTTAGGTGCTATATTACCCTTAGAATCCAGCATACCTAATATTCTAGCAGAATTTAGAACAACCTGTTCATCTATACTTGAATTTACATAATTCATTATTTTTGTAGCTATAAACATTCTTTCATGCTCTCTATAAGCCTTATATCTTTCTAAATTATCCATAAAAAGCTCCCCTTTATCTTATATATATCCTGATATTTATAATACATTATAACATCAATATATTAATTTTCTTAACTTTCTTATTATTTTTTAAAGCTGTTAGGAGTAATCGCCCCCATTGAAACTATTGCTTTTATTGCTTCATCTACTGATATATCCAAGAATTCTACATTTTCAGTATCCACATATATTAAAAACCCATTAGTTGGATTAGGCGTAGTAGGAATAAACACAGCTATCTTTTCCTTATCTGACATCTTAATTTCATTGTTAGTAACAAAGCCTATACTTTTCATTCCCTTGCTTGGGAAATCTATTGAAACAACCTTACTAAATTTTTGACCATCATTACTCGAAAACATCTTACTAACTTCTTTAACAGCAGAATAAATACTTTGAGCTACTGGTATTCTTGAAACTGTTTTTTCAATAAATGAAAACAACTTTTGACCTAAATAATATTTAGTAATAAAACCTACTAAAAGAATAAATACAACAGTAGTTAAAAACCCAACACCTACTACTCTTTTACCGTAAAAGAATTCCACAATACCTGCTGAAAACGAATCTATAATCATAAATAATTGATACAATATGAATATTGTTAAACCTATAGGCAAAATAGCTGTTATTCCAGCTAAAAATACATTCAATATTTTTTTCATAATTTTCCCCTTCTTCAATATATTAGTTAATATCATTTCCATTTTACAAATATATAATACTATTTTATTATAGCTTGTCAATAAATCGAATATTATCACATACATTATAGTTATAATTACTGTAACGCAAACTTATATTTAAAGTGAGAAAAAACAATACACAAATAGATTTTTCTTTTAAAAATATGAAATTTAAGTTATACTTAATTTCAATATATAAAATATTTTCTATTATTTTTATATATTCCATTGGGGTAATTGCATGTTTTTATAGTTTTGTATTTCTAAAAATAATTAATTGTGATTAATTATTTTTATTTTCTTGCAAAAACTATTCATTCTGAATTTGAAGAAATAATACAATTTAAAAGGGGGATACGTGAAAATGCAAAATAGTCTTATAAGAAAAATTGAAAAAGAACATCAAGACTATCTTAGAGATGAGTCTCGTAAAATTGGTAAAGCTGAATCTATTTCTTTCCCTAAAAATGAAAAAGAAGTTATAGATATTTTAGTAAACCTAAACCAAATTGAGACTTTAATAACCACTCAAGGTGCTCGTACCGGTATTGCTGCTAGTGCAGTTCCTCAAGGTGGACATATATTAAATTTAAGTAGGATGAATAAAATAACTGGGCTTCGATATGATGATAAAACTCAAACTTTCTTTCTTAAAGTTCAACCTGGAGTTTTATTATCAGAAATAAGGAAATCCTTAAAAGATAAAGAATTTAATACAGAAAATTGGACAGAAGAATCTATTTCTTCCCTAGAATTATTAAAAAAATCAGCTCCCTATTTTTTCTCACCAGACCCTACTGAATCTACAGCTTCTATAGGTGGTATGGTTGCTTGCAACGCTTCTGGAGCTTGTTCATTTAAATATGGTCCTACAAGAAACCATATAGAAGCTTTACGTATAGTTTTAGTAGATGGAGATGTAATTTCACTAAAAAGAGGACAAGAAAAAGCTTCTAGTGAACACTTTTCTCTAAAAACAAAATCTAAAAGACTTATAGAAGGTAATATACCAAGATATGATATGCCTAAAGTTAAAAATGCTTCTGGCTATTATTCAATAGAAAATATGGATTTAATAGACCTATTCATTGGGTCAGAAGGAACTCTTGGAGTTGTAACAGAAATTGAATTAAAGCTTTTAAAAGCCCCTGCTTCAATTTATGGATTAACTGCATTTTTTCCATCCGAAGAAAATGCATTAAAATTTGTCCAAGAAATTAGAAAAAAATCATCACCAGCTGCTGTTGAATTTTTTAACTCTAAAGCATTAGATCTATTAAGAAAAGAAAAAGAAATAAATCCTGCTTTCAATAAACTTTTAGATTTACCTTCACATTTTCATACAGCCATTTATGTTGAATATCATGGAGATAGTGAAGATTTAGTTAATACTATGGTAATGAAGGCTGGAGAAATAATAGAAAACTGTGGTGGAGATGAAAATAATACTTGGGTAGCTACTAATCCTCACGCCAAAGAGCAGCTTCATTTTTTTAGACATGCTGTTCCTGAAGCAGTAAATCTTCTTATTGATAAGCGTCGTAAAACAAATCCTGGTGTTACAAAGCTTGGAACGGATATGGCAGTTCCTGACTCAAGCCTTGAAGAAGTTATGGATTTATATAATAAATCCTTAGCACAATATAATCTTGACTCTGTAATGTTTGGTCATATAGGTAATAATCATATTCATGTTAATATTCTTCCTAATAACATGGATGATTATAATACAGGAAAACAATTATATAACAATTGGGCAGAAAAAATTGTAAAAATGGGTGGAACGGTTTCTGCTGAACACGGTATTGGTAAATTAAAAACAGCTTTGCTAAAGAAAATGATGAGTGAAAAAGGTATACAAGAAATGAAATCTTTAAAAAAGCTGTTTGATCCTGAAAATAGACTAAACAGTGGAAACCTTTTTGAGGAGTAGGTGAAGAAAATGAATATAATAGTATGTGTTAAACAAGTTCCAGGAACTAATGAAGTAAAAATGAACAAAGAAACCAATACCATTATTAGAGAAGGTATAGAATCAATTATTAATCCTTTTGATACTTATGCTATTGAAGAAGCTCTTAAAATAAAAGATAAATTCGGTGGAAAAGTTACAGCATTAAGTATGGGAATACCTAAAACTGCTGATTTATTAAAAGAAGCTATGGCTTTAGGAGTAGACGAGGCTTTTCTTCTAAGTGATAGAGCCTTTGCTGGTGCAGACTCTCTTGCTACTGCTTATACTCTTTCTACTGGCATTAAGAAAATTAAAAATTATCATCTTATAATTTGTGGTAAACAAGCTACTGATGGAGATACTGCTCAGGTAGGTCCAAGTCTTGCAGAAAAACTAGACATCCCTCATATTACTTATGTAACTAAAATAGATGTATTAGATAAAAAGCTTATTCGCTGCATACGACTAACTTCTGATGGGTATGAAACTATTGAGGTATCTCTTCCAGCTCTTATTACTGTTGCAGAAGATATAAATGTACCCCGCCTCCCATCTATTAAAAGCTTGAAAGAAGCTAGAAAAAGTGAGGTAACCTTATGGTCTGTTAATGATGTAAATGCAGATAAAAGCTTAACAGGTTTAAATGGTTCACCAACTCAAGTGGTTAAAACTTTTATACCTGAATATAACATTGATAGCCAAATTATAGAAGGAACACCTGAAGAACAATCTGAAAGTCTAGTAGATAGCCTTTTATCTCTAGGATTTTCTGTAGATGAGTAAGGAGGTATATTTATGAGTAGTATAAATATATTAATTGATAAATGTGTAGGCTGTGGACTTTGTGTTTCCGCATGTCCTTTCGGTGCAATAAAAATAGAAAATAAAAAAGCTGTGATTTTAGAAAACTGTACTCTATGTGGTTCTTGTGTAAGCAAATGTAATCTCAATGCAATAGAGTTAAAAAAGGAAGAAGTTAAAAAAGTGGATACTTCTAAGTATAAAGGAGTTTGGGTGTTTGCAGAACAGAAAAATGGTAATATAGAAAAAGTTGTACTAGAATTATTAGGTGAAGCTAGAAAACTTGCAAGTGACTTGAAAACAGATGTTTCTGCAGTTTTACTTGGTGAAAACCTAGATGAGGCAGAAAAAGAGCTTATAGCTTACGGTGCTGATTACGTGTACAGCATCGATGATGCTTCTCTGTCAAAATATAATGATGAAAGTTATTCTGATATACTATCAGAACTTATAAATAACTATAACCCTGATATATTTTTATTTGGTGCTACATCTTACGGACGTTCCCTTGCACCAAGAATAGCTTCAAGACTCAATACTGGTCTTACTGCAGACTGTACTATCCTTGAAATAGACTCTGAAAAGAAAATTCTTCTTCAAACACGCCCAGCTTTTGGCGGAAATTTAATGGCTACAATCGTATGTCCTAACCATAGACCTCAAATGGCAACGGTACGCCCTAAAGTTATGAAAGCTATGGAACCAGATTATTCTAGAAAAGGTGAAGTAATAAAACCATCTGTTAATATTCCTTGTTGTACTAGAGTTAAAATTTTAGATGTATGTACTTTTCCTAGTGAAGATTTAAACCTTGAAGAAGCAGAAATAATTGTTGCTGCTGGTAGAGGAATAGGAGACTCTAAAAATATGAAACTTATAGAAGAGTTAGCAGAAGTTCTTCACGCTAAAATCGGAGCTTCTCGTGCAGTAGTTGATGAAGGATGGATTGATTATAGTCATCAAGTTGGACAGACTGGTAAAACAGTTTCTCCTAAATTTTATTTTGCTTGTGGAATTTCAGGAGCTATTCAACACACAGCTGGAATCTCATCTTCTGATGTTATAATTGCTATAAATAAAGATCCTGATGCTCCTATTTTTAAAATAGCTAACTTTGGAATCGTTGGAGATATAGAAAAAATTCTTCCAATTTTAATTAATAAATTCAAAGAAAAATCAGCTTAAAACAAGGGCTAGAATCATTAAATATAATCATTCTAGCCCTTATTTTTTATTAATATATTTATAATTTCTATATAAAAAAACCATTAAACCAGCCCCCCTCTGATTTAATGATCCTTTTAAATTATTTGCTTTGATTAAGTTCTATATTACCTTCTGCCACTTCTATATTAATTTTTGTAGCTCCGCTCTTAACTTTCCCTTTTAATTCTGTTTTTGTTTGTTCTCCTTCTACAGTAATAGGTAAAGTATTCTTTATTTCTCCAGAAGCAGTCTTAGCATTCAAAGTAAATTCTACTGTTTCTGGTAAACTCATAATTACATTTCCCGATGTAGATTTTACTGAAACAGTTTCTTTATAAGTATCTGGAACATATATATCCACTACTAAAGAAGATTCCTTTATAGCTGCATCCAACTTGCTGTCTTTTTCAACCTTAAGTATTACTTTATCTCCTTCAGTAGAAATATTTAATTTAGGTTGTACCGCACCTTCTTCTAAAAGCATTTTTCCATGTAAATAAGCTTCAATATCATTCTTTTTTCTTTGATTAGCAACTATATTTACTTTCACGCTTGAGTTGTCTATAATTATTTCCTTAGATTTTTCTACAACTTCATTTTTAGTTTCAAAAAGCTGAGTTTCTTGTCCTGAAACTTTTTTTGTCGAACTGCATCCACCTAATGTTAGTGCCACTAATGTAATTCCCAATAATCCTGCTGCAATCTTCTTAATGTTCATCAACTTCTTCTCCTTTTGATTTTATTGTTATCGCCATATATATACTAGCATAAAGGAATATTGATTTCCACCTAAAAAAATTTTTAAACATACATTGCAATTGGTAGTATTTCTATCATCCTAGAATTTATATTAGTCATATTTGTGCTATACTCTCTTAGCAACGAATTATTTTTCAAAAAACGATTTTTAAAATTCTTAAAATAACCTTCATCTAAACAATCAAAACAACTTCCACTTAATATGTGCTTATTTCTGCTCTGTGCTTCATTTTCAATCTTAACTACTTTTCCAAGAACAGAAACTTTTGCATTTTTTATATAATCAACATGGTCTTCCATAAATTTTAATTCTGTAGGAACTAAAATCTTTGTATTTGTATTACAAATATCTTCTGCAACAAATCTAAAACATTTTGAACTTTTATATTCTTCCATTTTTTCCTTCAATCCTTTTAAAACTGCTTTTTTTTCCTCATCATCATTGTTATCGCTCGTTTTCTTATTATAAGGATTAAAAGTAAGCTCCATTTCCATAGCATTAATAATATCTTCTACCTGTTGAATTACTGGACTCTTGTTTAACTTACTCGTAAATTCTATAAAATCATTTTCTTGTATATTATCAAGTGTTTGCTTATCCTTTATATTTTTTAGCAGATTATACTCAAATAACAACTTTCTTAGATCCAACAAAACCACTATATTTTTTGAAATTTCCGATCTCTGTTTTGAAAACTCATTAAGCAGTTCAACTGTAAAGTTTCCTTGAATGTACTGACCACAGGTAACATTACTTAAGGGAGTGGTAATCTTAACCGTCTGCTGACTCTTTGTAGTTATTGTGTTAACCTCAGTAAACTCCTGTATAATTATAGTATAGAGATTATTTATCAAGTCATTATTTAAATATAAAGGTATAATTGCTCCGTTATTAGCCATTTTGGTTTTCTCTCCTTATAAAATAGCTTACTATTTTATTCTATAATTTTCTTTCTAAAATTAGAACATTACGACCTCATTTATCATATATATATATTGTACAAGCCGCAAAATTATATTTCTATTACCCCTAAACCTTCCTTTTGAAATTAAATTAAGGCTTGATTAGCTTAGGCTTTTAAAATTCAAATGTTAAAGGAGGTTAAACCAGTGAAACCATGTAATGATGTTGATGTTGTAATTATAGCATGTAAAGTTGACTGTGGATTCTGCCGTGAAAATCAGATTACAGTTTCTGCCTCTAGCACTCCTAAAATTCCAGTAGGAACAAGTTGTGCAGATGCTATAGAAATGCTTCTTGAAAATGGCTATGACCTTATAAACACAGAAACACTTCAGAGTTCAGGACAAATAGTTCATACTTTTGCAAAATATGAAAAAGTTTGTTGTTAGTAGAAAATTGGGAATAGAAAAAAGCGTGAAGTTATAAATATACTTCACGCTCTAAAAATTTATTTTAATTTCTTCTAAATCGATAGTATCTTTGATAAATACAGTAAGCTTTTTCATCAAGTCTATCTCATAATACTCATTACAATGCTCATCTTCAACTATCTTTATTATAGGTCTATCTGGACAAGATCTATGAATATCCATAACTATTCCTTTTCTACCATCCTCTAAAAGCACCCCTGTTCCTATTGGATATACAGCTATATTCTCTACAAATTTGCTATAAACATCTTTATCTATTTTCTCATGGCATTGAGCTGTCAATATTTCCAAGGCTTTGTATATAGGTATTTTAGCTCTATTAATTTTATCAGAGGTCATGGAGTCAAACTTATCACATATAGTTATAATCTTTGAATAAAGAGATATTTCATCATCCTTTAAACCTCTTGGATATCCACTGCCATCTAAAAGTTCATGATGAGAATAAATTATATCCTTTGTGATATAAGATAGAGATATATCTTGTTTAACCATTTCATAACCATCTTTTGGATGCTTATTTATAATATTAATTTCTTCTTCAGTCAACTCTTCGCTTTTATTTAATATATCTGGTGGAATTTTTATTTTACCTATGTCATGCAACAGTCCACCCATAGCTATATACTTAATTTGTTCTTTTTTAATTCCTAAAGATTTAGCGGTAAGAATTGATAAAATGGCTACATTTACACTATGCTTATATGTGTACATATCAGTTCCCATAAGTTCGGTCATACTATACAGTACATTTCCATTTTCACTTATGTTATTTAAAATATTTTCTATAGCATCTCCTACTTCTTTTTGTAATTTAAAAGGAATCCAATCTAGTTTTTCTTTTCCTCTATTTTGATACATCGCCATATCAAAAATTCTTTTCATTGTGCTTATAGCTTTAATTCTAATAACGTCATCAACTACATCATTTATTTCTATTCCTTCTGATATATGATCTTCAATATATATATATATAATTTCATGCTTTTTCAATGTTTCTATTAGTTTTTTATCTAGTTGAATACCTTTACTTAGAAGTAAACGAGCAGAATCAGAATAAATTGATTTTCCTAAGATTGCACCTTCTTTTACATTATCAACACTTATAGCCCTCATAACTTCCCCCTACAAACTAATAAATTACATAACTACTTTTATTATCGAATTAATCTTAGTTCTTTTTATACTTTTATTATATTAATCAATTTAATAAATTCTACAAGTTCCCTTCATTAATTTTCATAAACCTTTCTTAAAACAGCTTTCTTTTTATATATTCAGTATGAAGTAATTCATGAGCCTTATGACTATTCGGTTCTCCTAAAAATTCTTTATATATTTTAACTACATAAGGATTTTTATGAGATTTTCTAATTGAAAGATTTCTATCTTCCTCATAAATAGCTTTGGCTCTCTCTTCTCTCACATCAATTTTCCCTCTAATTTTTGAATTTACTATTGGCTGTCCACCACCTGTTACACATCCGCCCGGACAAGCCATGACTTCTATAAAATCATATTGCTTTTTACCGTTTTTAATCTGCTCTAATACTTTTCTAGCATTAGAAAGTCCACTTATTACTGCTGTATTAATAATACAGCCATTAGGAAGAGTTACTGCGGCTTCTTTTATTCCATCTCCTCCACGAACAGTATTAAATTCTATATTTTCAAGTTCTTTACCTGATGTAATTTCGAATATAGTTCTAAGTGCTGCTTCTGCAACTCCACCAGTTGCTCCAAAAATAGCACCAGCTCCTGTACCTACTCCAAAAGGATTATCAAATTTTTCGTCTTTAAGATTTATAAAATCAATAGAAGATTGCTTAATCATTTTTGCAAGTTCTCTAGTTGTAAGAACATAGTCTACATCTTTTATTCCATTATAAGATAATTCTTCTCTTGTTTCTTCAAATTTCTTACCTATGCAAGGCATAATTGATACAACAACTATGTTTGATGGGTCAACTTCTTCTTTTTTATCAAGATATTTTTTTATTACCGCTCCTTCCATTTCATGTGGTGACTTACAAGTTGATAGATTAGATAGCATATCATGAAAGTTATGCTCAACAAATTTAACCCAGCCTGGACAACAAGACGTCATTAACGGAAGATTTTCTCCCTTTTCAAGTCTTCTTAATAATTCTGTTCCCTCTTCCATAATTGTAAGGTCTGCTGCAAAATTTGTATCAAATACTCTATCAAATCCTATTCTTCTTAAAGCAGCTACCATCTTTCCTGTAACTCTTGTTCCCATTGGAAGTCCAAACTCCTCCCCTAAAGCAACTCTTATAGCTGGTGCTGCTTGAACTATTACGTATTTATTAGGATTAGCTATTGCATCCCATACCTCATCTATATTCTCTTTTTCAATTAAAGCTCCTGTTGGACATCCTACAACACATTGTCCACAATTCACACAAATGCTTTCGCCTAAAGGCTTGTCATAAGCAGGAGCTACTTTTGTATCAAATCCTCTTCCTGAAAAATTAATAGCACTTACAGATTGTACACTCTTACATATACTTATACATCTTTCACAAAGAATACATTTTTCTGGGTCTCTTATAAGGGAAGTTGAAGATATATCCATAGGACATTCTATTCTTTCACCATCATATTCTAATTCTCCTATATTTAAATCTTCTGCTAACTTTCTAAGTTCGCAGTTTCTATTTCTAGAACAAGTTGTACATTCTCTTTTATGATTTGATAAAAGTAACTGCACAACTGATTTTCTAGCACTCCTAACTTTTGGAGTATTAGTTTTTACAACCATCCCTTCTTCTGCTATTACTGTACATGACGGTAAAAGTTTAGTCCCAATCTCTACTAAGCAAACCCTACAACTTGAAACTTCATTTATATCTTTTAAAAAGCAGAGAGTAGGAATTTCAATTCCTATGTTTCTTGCAGCTTCTAATACACTCTTACCCTTTTCTATTTCTACTTTTATTCCATCGATAGTTAAATTAACCTTTTCCACTTTTCTCACCTCTCAAACAGAATTATTCTTTAACTATTGCATTAAACAAGCATACTTGCATACATGAACCACACTTTATACATTTACTCTGATCTATCTCATATGGCTCTCCAACTTTACTAGTTATAGCGCCAGCACTGCAGTTCTTCGCACACATACCACATCTTTTACAAACATCTGATTTAATACGGTATTTAACAAGAGGTTTACAAGCTTTAGCTGGACATTTATTATCAACTACATGAGAAATATACTCATCTTTAAAATATCGTAAAGTAGACAGTATAGGATTGGGAGCTGTCTGTCCAAGTCCACATAAAGCAGTATTTTTAATATCTACTGCTAATTTTTCTAATTTTTCAACATCTTCTAATGAACCTTCTCCTCTTGTTATCTTTTCGAGAATTTCAAGTAATCTCTTAGTTCCTATTCTGCAAGAGGTGCATTTTCCACAAGACTCATCCTTAGTAAAATCAAGGAAAAATCTTGCTACATCAACCATACAATTATCTTCATCCATTACAATCATTCCACCTGAACCCATCATTGAACCAAGCTCAATTAAGGTATCATACTCAATTGGAATATTAATGTATCTTGCTGGAATACAGCCTCCTGATGGACCTCCAGTTTGAACTGCTTTAAATTGTTTATTATTTGGAATTCCACCACCTATGTTAAAAATAACTTCTCTTAGAGTTGTTCCCATTGGTATTTCAACAAGACCTGTATTTCTAATTTTACCACCAAGGGCAAAAACCTTAGTTCCTGGGCTTTTTTCTGTTCCTATTGATCTAAACCATTTTGCCCCCTTTAATATGATTGGACATATATTTGCAAAGGTTTCGACATTATTGATTATTGTTGGTTTACCCCAAAGTCCACTTACTGCTGGAAATGGTGGTTTTGTTATAGGCATTCCTCTCTTTCCTTCAATAGATTGAATTAACGCTGTTTCCTCTCCACAAACAAAAGCTCCTGCTCCAAGTCTAATTTCTATATCAAATTTAAATCCTGTTCCTAGAATATTATCTCCAAGCAATCCATATTCTTTCGCTTGATCTATAGCTATTTTCAGTCTTTCAACTGCTAAAGGATATTCAGCTCTTACATATATAAATCCTTTATTAGCGCCTATAGCATATCCTCCAATTATCATTGCTTCAAGAATAGAATGAGGATCTCCTTCTAAAACAGAACGGTCCATAAATGCACCTGGATCTCCCTCATCAGCATTACAAATTATATATTTCTCATCATTGTTTTGTGCCGCTGCAAAACTCCATTTCTTACCTGTTGGGAAACCTCCTCCCCCTCTTCCTCTTAGTCCTGATTTACTAATCACATCAATAACATCTTGAGGTGACATCTTTGTCAGAACTTTTCCTAAAGCCTTATATCCGTCCATAGCTATATATTCATCTATATTTTCTGGATTAATAATTCCACAATTTCTTAAAACAATTCTTTCTTGTTTTTTAAACATATTTATATCATTTAAATTTCTTATTCTTCCGTCTCCTGGTTTTAATGCATATACAAGCCTCTTCACAGCTCTGCCATTTATGAAATGTTCTTCCACAATTTCATGAACATCTGCTGGCTTTACATTTGCATATATAGTTCCTTCTGGATAAATAACCATAACAGGACCTAAATTACAAAATCCAAGACAAGCAACCTTTATAATTTCTACTTCTTTATCTAAGCCATACTGCTTTAATTCCAATTTGAATAAATTAATAATCTTTTTAGAATCTAATAACTTACATCCTTCGCCTCCACATATAAGAACCTGTGAATTATAAAACTCCATAGTTTTCCCTCCAATCAATCATCAATAATTGTAAAATCATTCAAGATTCTATTTTCAATAAGATGTATAGTAAATTCTTCTACAGCTTTTCCCCCAACTATATGCTCTCTCACAATCTTTCTTGATTTATTAGGTGTTACTTTAACATATGTAACTTTTTCTTCTCCTGGTTTTATAACCTCTACAATAGGCTCTAATCTACAGGCTCCTATACAGCCTGTCTTCTCCAAAATAATATTTTCAAGTCCTAATCTTTTAATCTCATCTTCAATAACATCGTAGACTGGAGCCGCACCAGCAGCTATTCCACATGTACCCATACCTACAACAATTCTTGTATTTTTTCTGTCCTTTTCCTGATTAACTTTTCCTAAATTCTTAATTCTTATTTTTTCGATATCTTCTATGGTAAGATTCTTCATAATCTCAAGCTCCCTTCTACTTGTATTCTTCTAATATTTTTATTACATCATCTGGGGTTACTTTTCCATAAACTCTATCATCTATCATCATTACAGGAGCAAGTCCACAACTTCCAAGACATCTAGCAGCCTCTAATGTAAATTTACCGTCTTTAGTTGTCTTTCCAACTTCAATTCCCAATATTGAATTCAACTTTTCAACAATACTCTGTGATCCCTTTACATAACAAGCTGTTCCCATACAAACTCTTATAACATGCTTTCCTTTTGGTTCTAGAGTAAACAACGAATAAAAAGTTGCCACTCCATAAATCTCAGACATTGAAATTTTCAACTCCTTAGAAACTAAATGAAGAGCTTCTTCTGGAAGATATCCATATAACTCTTGAATTTGATGTAATATAGGTATTAATGCTCCTTTTACCTCCTTGTGTTCTTCAATTATTTGTTGAGTTTTTTCTAATCTTTCATCTCTTTCATTGCAGTCACAACAGCATTGCTTTTCTTTCAAACTAAAACCCCCTACCCAAATATAATTTATTAATTAATATACTGATAACCAATTTGATTTTGAAAATTCAAAATTTTATCTTTATTCTTATTTAATAATTATAATACAAAGTTGCCCCAAATGTAATATTGTAGTAATTTTAACATAGTTATACAGTAAAACTAACCATTTTTTTCATTTTTCACTTACTTGATTTCTTTAAACACCCTATTGAGTATGAATTTTATGATATAGTTTAATAATTAACTAACAATAAATATTTTTTTATATCTTTTTAAAGAAAAATCTTACAGTATTTTAATGTTTTCTGTAAATAAATTACATTTATCGTATTTCTTTTCTTTATTTTCTTTAGTATTTGTCGAAAGATTTTTGCATTTTTTTCTTACCCCTTATAAACATAAAATAAATTTAATATTTTAAATTTATGCCTGATTAATAATAAATATTAATTTCCATAAAAAAAGAGACTATTTTAGTTCCAAATAGTCTCCATAAAATTAAATTTATTATTTTGTTTCACTTACAACAACTTTTTCCGCAAAACCTTGAGCTGGTAAGCTTCTTGTAAGTTTTGGTCCATAATAAGCTTTTACTTCAGTACCTTTTTTCAAATCTTCTATAGTTAGCTTTTTGCCTTCTTCATTTACTATCTTTGTATCCTTTTTTACATGAAGAATTATTTCATCCATGCCGCCTTTTTCTAACTTTTTACCTTTTATATGAATCATACTGCTGTTTTTACCGCCTTTTATTTCTAAAATCTTTCCTTCTGTACCCATTAAATTATCTTCTTGTACTATAATAATTTTTTTAGCACTACTCATTGCTGGTAAACTACAAGTAACAGCTGGTCCATAATAGCCTTTAACTTTAGTACCCTCTTTTAAGTCCTTTATAGATAATTTTTCTCCTTTTTGATTTACTATCTCTGTTTTTTCGCTTACATTAAGTACAATTTCATCTAAACCTACATTATCTAATCTTTTACCTTTCACATGAACTGCAATATTATTTTTACTATCTCTTACATTTAGAATTTCACCTGATGTAACACAAAGGTCTTCGTGTTGTATTACAATTATCTTTTTTGCAGTACTCATTGCAGGTATACTTAAAGTCACTGCTGGGCCATAAAAAGCTTTAACTTTCACACCTTCTTTTAAATCTTCTAAAGATACCTTTTCACCTATTTCATTTACTATCTCTGTTTTTTCACTTATATTAAGTATAATTTCATCTAAACCTGCATTATAGGATTTATCACCTTTTACATGAACCGAAATATTGTTTTTATTATTACTTACATTTAAAATTTTACCTAATGTAGTGCAAAACTCTTCTTCCTGCATTACAATTATCTTTTTTGCAGTACTTATTGGCGGTAAACTAAATGTAGCAGCAGGTCCATAATAAGCTTTAACTTTAATACCATCTTTTAAATCTTTTATATCTAATTTTTTTCCTTCTTGATTTACTATTTCAGTTTTCTTATCAATAACAAGCTTAACTTCAGTATTAACTCCACTGCCTTTTACAAGAGCCATAATTCCACCTTTTGACTCTGAAATGTTGGTAATTTTACCTTCAATTTCTATAGGTGCTAATTTATCTTTTTGTGAATTAGATGGTTTACTAAGCTCTTTATCCACTTTAGATTCCACCTTAGTTTTAGTGACTGTATTAGACATATTAACTGCTCCTGAAGTAGCAGATGGTGCCGTAATAGTAAGTAATAACATTAACGCAATTTTACTCATAATCTTTCTCCTTTTTTAATTAATTTTTTTATCAAATAAAATTAGAATTCTAATCTTCATCATTACTAAATTTGTCTTTATTAATTGACGTCATATATACATACGAAGCAAAAATTTAAAAGTTCGATATTAAATAAATAATTTATATATAGAAAGACCATGAAGGTAGAATATTATTTCTAACTTCATGGTCTTTACTAAAAGTTATACATTTAAAATTTATATATCTAATTAAATCTTATTAATACTTATATCCCAAAATCACTTTCAATAAGTTTCTTCATTTCTTCAATTGCTTGTAATTCATCATAACCTTCTGCTACTAATAACAGTTCATCACCATGTACTAAATTCATACTTAATATATCAGTTGAAACACAAGCATTACAATAATCAGTACTTTTAAACATACTTATTCTTGCCTCAAATTCTCTAGCTACTTTTGTAATCATAGTAGCTGGAATTGCATGAATACCTGTTTTATTATTAATTTTAACATAATTTTGAATCATTTTTATTGCCTCCTATATATCTTAATTACCACTATACTTTTAACTATATTTATTGATTATATATGTATTTATCTATTCTATTAATTATAATATTGTATTGTTAGTCTCATATAATGTAACACATTATTTTATTGTGTTACTCTTTTTATGTTACAATTAGTATTTTACCAAATATTTATTATTATTTGCAATAATAATTTCTAAATTTATATAATATTTATCACTTTTAACATATTCTTTACATTTCACAAAAAATATTATTATATTTTTAAGTAAAAAATATACTCCATTTTTCATAAATTTCTAATTAATTTTAACTTTTACCATTAAGTATGATCTAGCTTTACTGGACACTCCAAAATAAAAAAGAAGCTACAGGCCTCTTCCCATAACTTCTTTACCATTATAAATAATATTGAAAATTATCTGCATTCATTATATATTTTTTATTAAAATTGATATAATACTGTCATTATTTCAAATCCTATAGCTTCTCCACAAAATATTACTTTAGAACCTTCTTTGATTTTTCCTGTCTTCATAGCTTCATATAAAGCGAAGAAAGGACTTGAATTACCTGTATATCCATATTTTTCACATACAAATGTATATTTATCTTCTGAAAATTCTACATCTAAGTTTTCAAGGGTTTCTTTAATTTCTTCTTTATCAAACTGACTGAATATGAAATGGTCTATTTCGCTTATACTTATATCAGTTTCTTCTAATAATTGTTTCACCTTACCTGTCCATATTTTTGCAAAAAAGTCTACATCATGTGGAACAAACTCAAACAACTTATCTTCTTCAGACACATCTGCCTTATGTATTTTTGAGTGACCACATTTAGGGTATCTAACTTTATCATTAAGTGATGAATCAGTATAATGAATAGAATCAATAAATCCTCTTATTTCATCACTTTCTTCTCTTTCTAAAATAACAGCTCCACTTCCATCACCAAATAGCGGATAAGTTATATTATCTGTCTTTTTAGTTATAAAACTTAAATAAATACTACCAACTATTAAAGCATGTTTCACTCTCTTATTTGTTTTCATAAATCTTGATACAGTATCCGCGCCCATTAGCATACCAAGACAATTACAGTTCATATCATATACAACATTAGCATTTTTAGCTCCTATTCTTTCCCTTAATACCATAGCAGTAGTAGGGCAAGTATATTCAGGTGTTTCAGAAACAAAAACTATCATATCTAAATCTTCAGGAGCAATTCCTGCTGACTCTAATGCCTTTTTAGATGATTCTATACCCATAGTCAAAGCATTTTCATGATCATTATTTATCAAATAATGATTTTTACGCCCTAACTTTTTCATTAATCCTTCACATTCCAAACCTAATTTTTCGAAATGTTCTATAAAATATGAGTTATTAAATGCACTCTCCGGATGATATATATTGCACCCTTTTATTATTACGTTTACATTTATGTTTTCCATATTCATTACTCCTTTTAAACTTCAACTTTACTCACTTTTTACTACTTTTAAATGATTTAAATTTGAATCTGAGCAACCGTGTAGAACACTATTATTTGCTTTTAACACTTTTAAATAATCTATAATTTCTTCAGTAATTATTTCCCCTGTAGTAACTATAGGTATTCCTGGTGGATACGGAATAATAGTTTCTCCACTAATACACCCTACGCATTCTTCTAATTTTAATAAATATTTTTCACTCTGATAGGCTTGTCTTGGAGTAATTGCTACTTTAGGATTATTTAAAGCTGTTAAATTAACATTTATTTTTTCATCTTTTTTATATCTAAATATAATATCTTTAAAAGCCTCTATCAAAGCTATAATGTCTTCCTTGATATTTCCTATTCCAAGATATACCATAATATTGTACATATCTCCCATAATAACTTGAATATTATATTCATTCATTAAAAGATCATGGACTTCAAAACCTGTAAGTCCTAATCCTTTAACACATATACCTAGTTTAGTTTCATCAAGTGCAACTACTCCTGGAGTACCAATTAACTCTTCTCCATAAGCATATAATTCATCTAGTTTATTTATCTCTTTTCTAGCAAATCTAGCTAATTCTAGTGCATTAGTAAGTATTTCTTCTCCTTTTGTTGCTAACTGCTTTCTAGCTATATCTAAACTTGCTAGAAGAAGAAACGATGCACTTGTAGAATTCATCATATTAAGAGTAGCTTGTACTTTTTGTGAAGATATTCTATTGCCCTTTAAGAACAATATTGAACTTTGAGTTAAAGAACCTCCTGTTTTATGCATACTATTTGCACACATATCAGCTCCTGCAACCATTGCAGAAGTAGGTAATTCTTCATGAAAATTCAAATGTGCTCCATGAGCTTCATCGACTAAGACCGCAATATTATTTTCATGTGCTATTTTTACTATTTCTTTTAAATCTGAAGCTGCACCATAAAATGTTGGATTATTAATTAATACTGCCTTTGCATCTGGATGTTCTTTTATAGCTTTTTTTATTTCTTCTACTGTAATACCCATAGCAATTCCTAAATCTTGATTAATTTCAGGTTGAATATAAATAGGCATAGCACCACTTAAAATTAATCCAGCAACTGCTGATTTATGTACATTTCTCGCTAAAATAATTTTGTCATTTTCCTTACAAACACTCATAATCATGGCCATAATTCCTGATGAAGTACCATTGATTAAAAAAAAGGCTCGATCAGCATTATAAGCTTTTGCTGCTAAATCTTGTGCTTCTTTTATTATTCCTGTAGGATTGGGAAATCTATCAAGACTTTTTATGTTTTCATGAACATCTAACTGTAAAACTCTTTTCCCATAATATTCTGACATTTCTGGAAGACCGACTCCATATTTATGTCCAGGTATTCCAAACAACACTACTTGCTTGCTATGTACTTCTTTTACTGCATCAAAAAGCGGTGTTTTGCTTTGTTCTGTCATAACATTCCCCTCCATTGTCTTTGTTTGTAATTTACTTTTATAATTTTACTCATATCAACATCATTGTAATTAGAATATCATCATTGTAAATTTTAGTCAATATTTATATATATTTGTCTTTATTTGTATTATATTTCTTAAAATGTAGTTTTATAGTGAAGAATGGTTTTTCTATATAAATCTCACTAAAAAAATAAAAAGTTATGGATAAAATAAGGATTTATACCCTATTTTATCCATGACTTTTTATTAATTTATCTTTTTCTTTTCTACTCATCTGTTTTATCTCATATTCTCTTTTCATAGCTTCACTTTTATGATTAAAATTTTTAAAATATATTAATTTAACAGGACGCCTACCCCTTGTATATTTTGCACCATTACCACTATTATGAGCATTTATTCTTTTTTCTAAATTATTTGTCCATCCTGTATAATAAGTTTTATCACTACATTCTACGATATAAACATAGTTCTTCTTCATTTGCATAATATCACCATTTCTATTACATAAATTTATTCATTATCATAAGCCTCTAATGCAATTGGAAGTGATGAAGTTACTGCATTACCTACTGCTGGTAACCCAACAAGTACAGCACTTATTATTTCTTCTCTACTAGCTCCATTTGCCTTCGCTTGTTTTACATGAAAAGTAATACCACTCTCCAATCTAACTGCTGCAAGAACTGCTATATAAGCAAGTTCTTCTGTTTTCTTATCAAGAGCACTTACATTATCTAATTTCTGTACTACCTCCATCCAAGCCTTAGCATGTTCTGGAGCTTCTCTCATAAAAGTTTGAAATGCATTACTAACTAATGGTTTATTCATAATTATCAATCTCCTTTACATAATATTAAATGATAAAATAGTTATTCATAAAAATTTTCATTTATAAACTTTTCAATCCAGTCCATTTCAGTATCTATAAACAATATTGGTCTTTCAAATAATGATTTTATATGAGGTCTTTTATATGCTGTAGGATGCTGATTATATTTTTTAAGTACAAATTCTCTTCTTTTAATTAAATTTTCTTTATGTTGTATCAAAGCATTATATAGTTCTTCCTTTGACAATAAATACGAAAAAGCCATTCCTATATCAAATTCACTACAATTAAGTTTAAATTCACTTAACATCTTTATAATTTCTTTTCTAACTAATTCTTTTGTTTCATCTTTTATAAAATAAACTTTCCTTTTAGGGGAGCCATACTCTTTTTCATATCTTGAATCTATAAACCCTTTCTTTTCAAGCTTATTTAAAGAATTATAAATTGAAGAAAAACCTATGTCAGTCCATTCTCTCATATTCCTTTTTTCTATAATTGACTCAATTTCATATGCATAATAATCTTTTTCATACAAAAGCGATAAAAGAATTATTTCAATCTGTGTCATAATATTCCTCCTACCTATTCTAATAATAGAATAGCACTTTATAAGCTATTTGTAAATAACTTACTTTATTATCTCAAAACAAATTAAAAACCACTGTTTTACACAGTGGTTTCTATAAGTTCATTATACTGTTCTTCATTCATGAAGATACCTTGAAATTTTTCACATTTAAGTTTTTTAGTAAACATATCACATTTGCATAAAAATAAATAATATATATTTTTACCACATCCACTTAATGTTTCAAAATTTCCCTGTCCCTTAGATATAATTATATCGGCTTTATCAATATAACTTTTGCTTTCTTCATTAATTTCTAAAAGATCCGTACCTGCGATATCAGTACCATTATTAACTATTCTTGCATACTTATCTAAGCCAACATAATAAGCATCTTCTTCTGTGGCATCATTGTATACTGGTTGTCCTCTTGTAATTAATGTAATCTTTATATTAGGATATTTCTCTCTTATTTCTTTAATAAATATCTTATCAAAAACTATTTCACCTGTATTATCAGATATATATACTAATTCTTTTCCATTTTCTAATTCTTCTTTAAATCTACAGTATAAAGTTTCGTCTATCTCTTGTTTTAAAGTAGATTCTATTACTTCATCAAGCATATTATCCTTTATACTATCTAGTGCACCAAAATCTATTATGTTTCCAGCCATAGCATATTTTAAAGCATCTAAAAATCTATCATTAGCTAAATCAAGTTTTTCTTTCAATTGTTTTTCCATTTTCATTGCTAAATCATTGAAATATTTCTTTTCTTTTAAATATATATCATCAATATTTACTTCACTCTTTAAAATTCTTAAAATTTTAGAACTTATTGTAGGTGAACTCACATAATATTCTGTATTAATTATTTCAGTTAATGCCTTTTTCATAAAATTATACTTCTTTTCTTTATCAGCAAAATATGTATTTGCTAAATTGTCAATCTTATTTACTATACATGCTATACAATCCACATGTGAATTCATTTAACTCTATCCTTTCACCCTTTAAAATTATCTAAATTTAAGAAAATTTATTTTGTTATAATCTATGCTTCCATCTTCATTTACTAATTCATCTTTTGCATGAATATATTCTACTTTTCCTACAAACATTTCATGTGAACCAGTTACTATTGAATCTACTACTTTGCACTCTATACTAACTGGGCAATCTAAAAGTATTGGTGCATTAACCTTTACACCTTCACCAATGTTCATATCTATTTTATCTAATTTACTTTCATCACGTCCACTATGACTTCCAAGATAAGCGTATTTTTCTTTTAATTCTTCACTAACTAAATTAACCACAAATACGCCACTTTCTTGAATCATTTTATAAGAATATCTTGTTGGAACTATACCCACCATTACCATTGGCGGATCAAAGCTGCAATTTCCTGCATACTCAACTGCTAAAGCATTATTCTCCCCATTTAACCCTCTGCAAGAAACCAAAATATCTGGAACTGGTTTTAAACAACTTTTAAAATTTAATACTTCTTTCATTTTCATTCCCCTTTCTTAAACATAAATATACTATGATATTAGCATATGCTAATATCATAGTATATAATCAAAACGTTTTTGTCAAACGCCAATAACCATTAAATTGTAAAATTCTGTACCAATTCATTAAGCTTTTGTGCAAGTTGAGCTTGATTTTCTGCTGTTTTTGCAACTTCCTCCATACCCTTGGAAGTCTCATCAACACTACCTAATATTTCACCTGTGTATTCTGCAGATTGTTGTGCTGATGTTGCCATATTTTGTACTACCTCAGTTACTTGATTTATTGTAGCATTTATTTCTTCTGTCATAGATGCTAGATTTTCTGACATACTGCTTACATATTCAGATGCTTCATAATACTGTTTTCCTGTGTTTAATGAATCATCCAATATATGTGTAACTCTTGTATCAATAAATTCTAATACTTCATTACTATTACTTGAAAGGTTTTTAAACCCATCTTGTACTTTCATAATTGTGCTTTGAATTGTCGAAACAGTTTCTGCTGATTGTTCTGCAAGCTTTCTAACCTCTTCAGCAACTACTGCAAAACCTCTCCCCTGCTCTCCTGCCCTTGCTGCTTCTATAGCCGCATTTAATGCAAGTAAATTTGTCTGTTCTGCAATTTGAGCTATTGCATCTGCCATTACTTTAATTTCCTCTACTACCTTACCTTCTTCTATGGCTTTTAATATTTTTTCTTCTTTTTCTTTATAAATTGTTCTTGTCTCTTCAATTGCACTTTGTCCTATTTTTTGTACTTGTAAAGCTTTTTCTTTTGACCTATTAGCATCATCGCTTCCTTCAACTGCTCTACTTGATAATTCTTCAACACTAGAATTAACATCTTCAATTGATGCACTTATTTCCTCTGCAGAAGCACTTGATTCTTGTGTGCCTTTGTTTATCTCTTTTGTAGATTTATCTATAGTATCAACCTTAGCAGTGATTTCCTCAACAGTAGCAGATAATTCTTGGCTCATAGAATTCATTTCTGTCGAATCATTTATTATTGTCTTTACAAGCCCTTTTACATTATCCTGTGCAGTATTTAATGCATTACCTGTTTCACTAAATTCATCAGTTCCTGTAATAGCTATAGGTGTTGAAAAATTATATTGTGCCATTCTTTCTGCAAATTTTTTTATCTTATTAAGTGCTTTTATAGAATCGTTTATTATTACACCAGCAAGTATTATTGCTAAAACTAAGCCAATCCCTGTTGCTCCTATAATAGTAACTTTTACTTTTGAATAAATTTGACTATTTTGCTCATATGCTGCTTTAGCTTCATTAACATTTATATCATTTATCTCATTTAAAACCTCCACCATTTGCAGTCTTGAAATTCTTCCTTCTAATTTATATATTTTTTGAGCTTCTTCAATTTTATTTTGTTCTATCATTGCCAGCATTTCTTCTCTTGCTTGTCTATATTTTTCTAAATTATGCTCAAATTTAGTATAAACTTGCTTTTCTTCTTCAGTTGAAGTAAGCTTTTCATAATCATCCATAAGTTTTTTATCTTTCTGACTTATATCTTGAATAGCTTTAATTCTTTGTTGAATTTCTGATGCTGCAATATCCTTTACAAATAAAATATAATTTAAATTTGCCCTCTCATCATTTACATTTGCTTTAACTTCTTGAATATCCCTAACTGACATTAAGTATGTAGAGTACATTTCCTCAGCATTACTATTAATTCTACTAGAAATACTCATTCCTTCTAATCCTACAATACCAATCAAAATAGCTAGTAATATAAAACTTACTAATAATTTTACTTTAACACTTATTTTCCTAATTAATTTCACTAAAATACCCCTTTCCATATTATCATTTAAATTTAAATTTAAATTTAAATTTATTTCAATTAATTCAGTCACCATTTTTACATAAATTGAAATAAATCGATATATTATGACTATATATTCAAAATTATACTATATATATGAATTATATTACAAGTATAGATAAATTTTGGTTATTATCTATTTTTTATAATACTTTATATAACTTAATCTTAATAAAAAACAGAGGGAATAAGAAGTATCTTTTCTTCTTTCCCTCTATTTATTAATATTTCTAGTGTCCAAATTATAAGTTTTTAATAAAATGTATACTTTCTTCATCCATATTACACTCGATATAACCAAATCTCTTATATAAGCCTATAGCCTTATGCCAATCATTATTAGTTTCTAAAACTATTTCTTTATATCCTTTATTTCTACCAATTTGCTCAAGCTTTCTTAATATTTTTTTAGCTACTCCTCTTCCTCTATATCTTTTATCTACTGACATACGCACTATTCTTCCAGTATGTTTTTTCTCCTTAATTAATGCTCCTGTTCCAATTACTTCATTATTATATAGAGCAACTAGAAAAGTATGTCCTTTTTCAACATAATTCTCAACAATATTATTCAAATCAGGATTTTTACTTTCATCATAGTACTCAAAATGTTCACTCAATCCTTCTATTATTAAATTTTTAGCCTTTAATTCTGTTTCACTGTCTATTGTCACAATTTTTATATCATCACCCCCTTCTTTTTTAGTTCCATATCTCTTCCTTTTGTTTTGAGTAATTTATATATCCATACTTAAACGAATCATATCAACACATTCTATACCATTCTCTATAATTTTTTCTTTATAATGTTTTCTAAAAAAATTCCTATCTATCCCACTTATACGAAAACCACATTTTTGATACAATGCTAATTGAGATATACTTGAGTTTCCTGTACCGACTTCTAGTACTTTTGCATTTTCTTCTCTTGCTCTATTTATAGCATGAAATATAAGTTCCTTACCTATCCCTTTTCCTTGATACCCTTCATCAACTGCTACATTTACAAGTTCAAATGTTAAAGGTCTTGTTTTTATTAAAACATATACTCCAACTATATCGTTCATAAGACAGGCAACATAGCAAATTCCCCTATGAATATATTCATCAATTATGTTAAGTGAAGGATCTGCTAAAAGTAATAATTTATAAGGTATATTTTCATCTTTATATAACTTTCTTATCACAATATTATCCATATATTTCCTCCTTATATTTCAATTAATCCATTTTCCGATTCAATACCGTCCTTACATCTTTCCTGTATTAATATACTTCCTAAAACCCTATTAATATTGTATATTATACTATATTTCTCATCTACTTAAGAAACATAAAAAGCACCTAACCTTTGGTTAGATGCTCTTTGCTATTATTTAATTCTGTAAATTATTTTTGAATTATATCTTCTATTTTTATCTCTTTTTGTTGCAAACCATTTTTAAGTAAAAATTCTTGTGTTTTTTTCAATTCTTCTATGTCTTCATCTTTTATATTCATATCAAAATCATACCAAGAATACATCTCTTTTGTTTCCTCTACTCCTAATCCAACTTCCTTTGAAGTCATATCCATAGCCTCATCAAAATTATCATTGATGTATTTTATAGTATTTTTATGAACCTTTTTAAATCTATCTACTATTTCAGGATGTTCTTTTAAGAATTTTCCACTTGCAACTGTTACTATAGTTCCTTCTACTACACCTTCCCCATTAGCAACAACCTTTGCCCCTGATTTTACAACTTTTAATGCTGCTGGACCTGCTAAAAGAGCTGCATCTATACTTTTATTGTTTAATGCTGCTACAGCATCTGGTATTCCCATATTTATAAATTCAACATCTTGCTGTTTTAGTCCATTTTTTTCTAAAGTTCCTACTAAAAGCTGATGAAGTACTGTTCCCTTTGGTCCTCCTATTTTCTTTCCCTTAAAATCCTTAGGAGTTTTTATTGAATCATCTCTTGTAATTATCATAAATGCTTTTGGTGCTCTACTATATACATTTATGATTTTTAAATCAACTCCATTAGATGCCGCTAAAATAGCAGATGTTCCTCCAAGAGCATGAAGAAATTGTAACTCATCAGCTGCAAGAGCTTGTGTTTGATTTGGTCCTGAAGTTATTTCATGCCACTTTACATTTATTTTATCTTTCTCAAATTCCTTATCAAAACTCTTTTTCTGTTTTTCTATTATAGATGGTACATTTAAAGGAGCTTTAACATATGTCATATTTATTTCAGTAACATTTTCTTTCTTAGCTTCCTTTTTTTCACCACATGCTGTTAAAACACTTGCTCCTATAACAGCAGTTAATGCTAATGTTAGTAGTTTTTTTCCTCTTATCATTTTTAATTTCCCCCTATATTTTAATTAATTTTTACCCATACAAATTGTTTTTAAAATATCTTCTTTAATCCTAATCAATTTCTCTGATGATAAAGTTCTAGGATAAATATCATCAATTATATAACCTTTTGTAATTTTGCCTTTATCTAAAATCACAATTCTATGTCCTAATAAAATAGCCTCATCTACATTATGAGTTACAAAAATAATTCCCTTTTTAGTTTTTTCATACAACCTTATGATTTCTTGCTGCAAATTATACCTTGTAAAATAATCTAAAGAAGCAAAGGGCTCATCCATAAGCATTATATGTGGATCATATGCAAGCGCTCTCCCTATAGAAACTCTCTGAGCCATCCCCCCTGAAATTTGTGACGGATAAGCATCTGCAAAATTTTCTAATTTCATAATCTTTAAATACTCATCTTCCACATCTTTTTTCTGATTTTGTGAATAAAAAGTCAAGTTCTGCCTTACTGTGAGCCATGGGAAAAGTCTACTTTCTTGAAAAACCATTCCTATTTTAGGTTTAACTCTTTTCTTATCTTCATAAAATAAAATAGAACCTTCTGTAGTCTCTTCCAGTCCCCCTAGTAATCTCAATAGAGTGGTCTTTCCGCACCCACTTTTACCCAATATCACAGTAATTCTATCACTTTCAAAATTAATATCTATACCATTTAAAACTCTATGTAATTTCCCATTTATAACATAGTCTTTTTTTAAATCTTTTATATCATATCCCTTCATCTTCAAATTCTCCTTTCCATAGGTTGATTTTTCTAAAGGCCAAGGAAAATAAGTAATCCGTTAAGGTTCCTAAAATACCTATAAATAATATTCCTACAACAACAACATCTGATCTTGATAATTGTTGTCCATCTAAAATTAAATATCCTAATCCTGAAGAAGCTGCTACCATTTCTGCACCTATTATTGCTCGCCAACTATATCCTATTGCAAGTCTCATTCCTACAAAAATATTAGGAAGAGCAGAAGGAATTATTATTTTTAAAAATATTTGTTTCTTTGATAGGTTAAAGATTTTTCCTACTTCAATTAGCTTTTCATCACAGCTTTCTACACCTTTTATGGTATTTAATAATACAGGGAAAAAAGATGCAAGTATAATGATTATTATTTTAGATTTTTCACCTATACCAAACCATAAAATTAACATTGGAACTAAAGCTAAAGGTGGAGTATGTCTTATAAATTCAAATATTGGATTAAAATAAGCATATATCTTTTTATTTATCCCAAAAATAATTCCTAAAGGTATAGCTAAAAAAACTGTTATAAAAAAGCCCAACAAAATTCTTATAAAACTATCATATATATGCTTAAATAAAACTCCTGAAACTATAAGTTCATATGTACTTTTCACTACTACTTGTGGAGATGGCAGTATATATGCATTCCACCATTTTTGTATTCCTCCTAAGTACCAGATAAAAATTATTATAATAATTGGAATAAACCCTTTTCGCTTATACCCCATCACCATTATTACATCCTTCCTTACACAACAGCATTTCAATTAATCTTGCATTAACTTCATTGTTTATTACCCGTGTTACTCCTTCTATCATTTCTTTTTTTCCACTTAGCTCTAATACATTTTGTCCTAATTCTTTAAAAAACCCTAATGGTATAGGAGATTCTAAACACTTTTCAACCTTTTCAATATTAAATGTTTCACACATTTCATTCCATGTCTTAAAAAATATCCTATCTTTACCTTCTTGTTTAAAAATATTTTTACCTAATTCTTTAAGTGATTCACAAGGAGTTGTTATAGTAAGAGTTGCTCTTTCATCCTTCTTTATGTACAAATCAAACAGTTCCCTTGCAGCATGAATTAATATAGGTTCTATTTGTGGAATATGAATTCCATCCAATTCTATATTTTGTTTTATATAATCAACTGCTGCTGGACATCTAGTATCCAATATTATATGGTTGTCTATCTTTTTACATAAACTCATAAACTTATTTTTAACTTTTTTCTGCTGACATGAACCCTTAACTACTTTATATCCTTTTATGTTCAATTCATTTATCAATTGCTTCAAATTATTTTTATACATCTGCTCCACTACTGGATTTATCCATATATAGTTATTCATATTTCTCATCCTTTATATATCAATAATGATTTTCATTTTCATTTAATATATATTATCAGTTTTTTACATGAAAGTCAAAACATTTCACTACCATTTAATTTCATTTTCTTTAAAAGCATTTAGGATATAAAATTTCTTACCCTTATATATTATACCATGTTTACCATATATTCTCCGTTAGAAACAATAAAAATTATGTTTTTACTTGTAATTAATGTTATAATTTGCATGTAATCCTTAATATGTAATTTCATGATATTGATGTAATTCAGGAGGTATATTGATGGATAATATAAATAACTCTATTATTGTAAAAAAATTGTTTTCCAAAAATATATTAAATTATATTTTCAGAAATATAACTTATGGTTTTATAGCTTGGGCATCTTTAGGCGCTACTTTTTTCTTTAGGTCTAAAAAAGGATTATCAACACTAATAGGCTATATATTTTTTTTATTATTTATAGCTTATTTTGGTGGTGATAATTTTCGAAAAAACAACAATGAATTTGGAAAATATACATCACTAATCGGAAGTATTATTTTATTTGCTACTTTCTTGCTTTTGTCTCATTTCTCAGGAACAAAATTTACAATTCAACGATAATTATATACAATTAAACTCAATTGGATACATTTTGTGAACCAAAGCCACAATTCAACTATATTATATATTTTTACAGGAGGCAGTTAAAATGAATTGTATTAATAAATTCTATGTTGATTATAAAAATCATAAGATTATAGGGGATTTAATAGGAAACAAAAATCATAAAAATATATTTTTTCTTCACGGAGCAGGTCATTCTAATAGAAAAAGATTTGAACCATTAAGAGAGTTGTTTTATAAAAATGGGTTTTCTTCTTGTGCATTTGATTTTATAGGACATGGAGAAACTGGAGGCTTACTTTCAGAATCTAGCCTATTTGAAAGAACTAAACAAGTATGTACGGTAATAGATTATATGAAAAACGATGAACCTTTAACTATTATTGCTGCAAGTATGAGTGGATATACCGCAGTAAAATTATTGGAAAGCTATAATGTTGATAATATTATATTATTTGTTCCTGCAGCATATGATAAAGATGCTTATATGCTTCCTTTTAATCATAAATTTACAGATTGTATCAGAAAGGATAGAAGTTATAAAAACAGTGATGCATGGCAAATCTTGAATGAATTTACAGGAAATTTGATAATCATAAAAGCTGAAAATGATACGGTTATACCCGATGAAGTAATAAACGATTATTATGAATCAGCATTTAACGCCAAAACAAGGAAAATCATAACTATAAAAAATTCACCACATGGTGTTTTAAACTATTTAAGTGAACATGAAGAACAGTTAAAAAATACAGTTGATGAAATAATTAAAATAATAAATGTGAAATAGCACAACGATTTAACTGCTTTGTTCTTATATTGTGGATAAATCACAAAAGCCGCTGAATCAATACCCCAAAATGGTATTTACCCAGCGGTTTAATGAATTTAGTATTACTGTATCTACTGCTGATTTTAAAGGGTATTATAAAACATATAACAAGAAACCAGAACTGATACAACTGCTACAAACATTTTTAATACTTTATGGTTGATTTTTGTGGAGATTTTAGCTCCAAACATAACTCCAATGCCATGAGAGAACATACAAAGAGCTATAAGCATGCTTATATTGGGGACTGTAGCATTACTTGAATAGCCTAAAAATGCAGGAAATGCTATAAATATGGAATTAAACAAGCTTATACCTACTGATTTTCTTACATTTATACCAAGTGCTATAAGTAATGGCACAGTAAGTACCGGGCCTCCTGCTCCTGTAAAAGAGCTTATTAATGCTATTATGACTCCAGCAACTACTAAAAAAGTACTGTTACTCATAAGCGAAGATACGGCCTCGTCCTCACTTTCGCCGGGTCTATTTTTAAAAAGTAATAATCCTGACAAAAATACCATTATGAACAAAGCTCGTTTTGCTAAAACAACAGAAACCATATTGTTGCACCAAACTCCCAATAAAGCTCCCACAATACTTCCTATTCCCATTTTCAACGCTATGGACATATCTATATCGCCAGACTTATGATAAGCGTATGCGCCTATTATACCGGATACGAAAAAGGCAGCAAAGCTCATTGCCATACTATCAGCAACCATGAATCCATATACACCTGTGTAAAACATAGGAAGCAAAAAGCCTGCTATCCCCGATATTCCTATCAATACTCCTATAATAATATTAGCTAGTGCAATTGCAATATACATTTAAATTTACCCTTTCTATTCTATTGTATTCTGTTTTTAACATTTCTATTTTGGTAACAACGACTTCTGCCGCCAGATTACATCTGTGCAACAGAAGCCGCCTCACCTTTTTATTATCACATCTGATGATAAAATTAGGTTATATTTACTTTATTAGTCGTAAAGATCTTAGTAAAGATCCTTAACAAGCTTTGGATCGGAGAAGAATGAACCTGATCCTCCTGTGTGGATAAACACAACCTTGCTTCCAGCTGGAACAATACCCTTCTTAATATAATCCATAAGTCCGTGGAAACCTCTTCCAGAGTATGTAGGATCAACAAACATACCTTCACGACGTGCCACTTCTTTAATACTTTTTTGAGCATCCGGGTTAGGAATACCATATCCAGGATGCATATAATTCTCATCAATATTCATCTCAGCATAAATTTCCTCATCTGAAGGACATGGAATATCCAGTCTGTCAAATACATACTTAACTCTGTCAAGACATGTCTTCTTGGTAATAAGGTTACCTTCCTTCCAAGAACGTACATTGATAGAAATAATTTTTACTTTAGAGCCAGTCATTAACTTTGCAGCAATCATAGCAGGCAGAGAACCACCAGAACCATTTGTGTGGAAGATGTAGTCCATCTCAAAACCATTAGCACTACTCTGCTCAAGCAGCTCTTTAAAGAGAAGTGTATAAGCAACCCAACCATATTCATGTGTACATCCTACAGGAACAAACTCAACCTTATATCCTTGACTCTCCAACTCTTCTTTTTTCTTATTAGCCTCATCTATAACCTTTAACCATAGTGGGTTAAGGTCAACAGAATCCGTAGGCTCTGGTTTGCTAACATAATTAATTTCAGCGCCTAGTATATTACTTAAAAGAAGGTTTCCTGTAAGATTTGTAGGAACACCTTGATTTTTGGTATCGCCCAGGAACAAAATAGGCTTAATGTCACAGCTGTTACAGAAAGTTGTCATCTGCATACAAGCATTTGACTGATATGCACCGTATGTAATAAGATAATCAACCTTATTTTCTAAAGCCTGTCCAAGAATGAACTCCAGCTTTCTTGTTTTGTTACCTCCAAAGGTACTTGGTCCACTAAGATCCTCACGCTTCATATAAATGTCTACACCATAATCCTTAGACATGTTCTCTAACTTGTGGAAAGGTGTTGGTGTAAATACTAACCTTTTTCTTGGAATGTTTTCAAAACGTTTTTCAATTTCAGCAAGTGTCATGTTCATTTTGTTTTCCCTCCTAGTGATATAATTTATATTTTAGTAAAAAAAATAACTAATTAAATCGTTTTCATATTTACATTTTATCACTTCTACTCTTAATGAAAAGCGGCAAAAACTATGATATAATAATTATGCATTAAATCACAATTTTTTTGTTTTGACTTTTTGTTTATTTTATGATACAAGTTAAAATTATACTGTCATAACTTAACCTATCTTATATTCAAATACAATAAATTTGGAGGAATATCTATGGACAAAATGGATATAGAAGTCTTTTTAGCTATAATAAAAGAGAAAAGCATTCTTAAAGCATCTAATCTGCTTTATATGTCACCTTCTACTGTGGGAACACGTTTAAAAATGCTTGAAAAGGAGCTGGGCGTTGCCCTTATTGAAAGAAAAAAAGGCGTTAAAGAAATCTCAATCACCCCTAAAGGAGAACAATTTTTAACTATAGCCGAAAATTGGATGTGTCTATGGAATGACTGTGCTAGACTTAAAAACACGGACACCAAGCCCTACTTATCAATCGCTACTGTGGACAGCCTGCTTGAGCACGGATTTGTTCCCCTGTATCGAGAGCTCGTCTATGGGGATCCAGGATTTAATCTTGATATAAAACTATATCCTGCGGACATGATTTACTCATTAGTTAGCAAAAAGATAGTTGATGTGGGCTTTGCTCTATATGAAATGAAATATGTGGATGTAGCAGTAGAACAAATCATGACGGATGAAATGGTGCTTGTAGTGCCTGAACACAGTGAAATAACTGGCCCATATGTTCACCCCGCAACCCTTGATCCCAAGTACGAACTGTATGTAGGCTTAAAGAACAATTTAAATATAGGTTGGGGACCTATTTATAAAATGTGGCATGACAAATGGTTTGACATATCAATATGCCCTCTCGTTACCGCTACAAGCATTTCTTTATTATCTTATTTTTTGTGTCAAGGAAATTTTTGGACAATAATGCCTATTTCCATAGCAATGGGCTTTGCAAAAGAATATAATGTGAAGGTTCTTCATCTTGATCCTGCTCCACCAAACAGGATAATCTATAAGCTGACGCACGTTTCACCCTCAACAGCAGCTGAAAAAAATATTCAGCTATTTAACAGACATTTGGATTCTTATATTGATACTATGCAATTCAAGCTTTAGTGACTTTATATCATTAGTCCACAAATTAATATATTAAGGCAAACATAAAAACATCCTTTTACATTGGAATTTACGACAAAACCAAATAAAAGGATGTTTTAATTTGAAACCCTTTTCAAGAGAGGGTAAAATACCTATAAGTAATCTCTTCTTACTTAAGAAGTTTAATTTGCAATTTCCTCGGTAGTATTATTAGTTTCCTTTGCCTTAAAAGGCTTTAATCTTGGGAAGCCAATAAATAGACAAATAACAGCAGATATCATTACAAAGTGTGAGTAGGTAGAATATTTAATCAGTTCTACTGCCACAAGTTCTCCTGATTGCATTGATGCTGTTGCAGTTGACGCCGCAGCTAACATCATGCCACCCCAAGGTATGTTTGCCATTGTTGCTGTTCCAAACATATCAAGATAAGCTGCTGTTTTTCTAGGGTCAATGCCAAACTTTTTAGTTGTAGCCATTGCTATTGGTGCCGCAGTTACAATTGCTACTGTTGAGTTTGCAACAAATATTGTAATTAGAATAGTTAAGAAAATAATGCTCATCATTCCGCTCTTTGCATCATTTGCTCTTGACTCTAGCTTTTCAACAATCCAGTCTATACCACCATTATACTTGATAATTCCAATAATACCACCTACAATCAGTACAATAAGGGATATTTTTGCCATACCCATCATTCCTTGGTGTGCGGTAGTCAATAAACCAACCAGTTGTCCATGATCGTGTTGAAAGGCATTATAATACATACCAATGCCACCGGCCAAAATAATTCCAGATAGTAACACATAAAATACGTTAACACCCATTAGTGCAGATACTAAAACAACGGCAAACGGCAATACCTGAAGTAAATTATACTCTCCAGCCACGAAGGAATAATCATTGCCCATTGTTAAAAATGCAAAGACTGCCATGGCCAAAATCCCTGCTGGTAATACAATAAGGAAATTTACTCTAAACTTGTCTCTCATTTCTACACCACATAGTCTTGTTGCAGCGATTGTTGTATCTGAAATAACAGACATATTGTCACCAAATGCCGCGCCACCCAGTGCAGCCCCTACAACAAGTGCAACTGGAATACCCGTAGATTCCGCAAGTCCAACCGCAATTGGTGCTAAAGCTGTAACTGTTCCTACTGATGTACCAAGTGATAAAGCAACTAGACATGCAACAATAAACAGCCCGGGTACTAACATAAAGTCAGGAACGTATGTTAAAAATAAATTAACAACACTGTCCACTGCGCCACCGTCTCTTGCTACCTTTGCAAATGCGCCTGCAAGCAAGAAAATCATAATCATAATGAGTGTATTTTCGTTGGCTGCACCCTTTGCAAAAGTGTCCACTTTTTCCATAGTTGTTCTGCTTCTGTTCATGAAAATTGCCACAAAGGTTGCAATCATGAAAAATACTAGGGCATCAACTACTTTTGAACTACCAAGTGCTATACCAAAGCTGAATGTCAATGCTAAAAAAATCAAGATCGGCATAAGCGCCATAAAATTAGGTTTGTTTTGAGATTTCATTATAATTCCTCCATTCTTGTTTTTTGTTATGAATATAATCTACTAGTTCTTTTTCAAATGCTTGTTTTTCTTCTTTTAATTTCAATATTGAAAACCTTTACAATTCTTATGTTAAAAAAAAGGTATTTTTACCTATAGTGTGTTAGTTTAATTAAATTTTTATTGCTAATATTTTTTATGTGAAACATAGGATTTGATGTTTAGAACTTATAAGAGCATTAGCGCCGACGCTATTAACCCACAATGAACTAAAATCTCGAATCTGTCTTGTCTAATTTTACTAATAAAAATATTTCCTACAAAAATACCAAGGACTGCAGCTGGTAATAATATAATAAGTAATTTAACATGTCCTAAATTTAGTGTTCGAGAAAATGCTAGTTGTAATAAAATAGCAGGGTTTAGTACACACCAATACAAACAAAGCATAACTCTAAACTGTCTCTTTTCACTGGAAATTTTAGATATATATGCACTAATCATAGGACCACCTACTGAAAATGCTGCCTGCAGGCAACCACTTATTACAGGGAGAAGATACTTCAATTTCCCCAATTCTTTTACAGATGGTTTTTTCATATATATCTTATACAAACTTAAAGATGAGTTCAAAACTATAAATATAGCCAGTAATATTTTCAGAGAGCCTTCCGAGTAATTTTTAGAAATGTAAAACCCTATAGGCACTCCCCCAAAAGCTAATAAAATCATTTTAAAAAATTCTTTCCAAACAATATACTCTCTATCCTTAAAAGCAATATATACACATTGTAATATTGATAATACTAAAGTAACTGGTACATATTCATGTCGACCTACTACCAACAATGCAAAAGGTAAACTGAATATAACTGCCCCAAATCCAGCTATGTTTTGTATTAAATATCCTACAAAAACAATAAACAATAAAAGAATAATTACACTTAAACCCATAGTATCTCCTTTTCTTAAAATTTATTTCAAAAATAACTTTATACTATTTAAATTAAATTTTTAGGTTTTATATATATTGTTATAGATGATAACATGGGAAAAGTAGATAGATTTATATAACTGCTATAACCTCAATTTCAACAAGAGCATCTTTAGGTAGTCTAGCTACTTCTATTGCACTTCTTGAAGGATAATTTTCAATAAAATATTGACTATATATTTTATTCATTTTTGCAAAATTGTTCATGTCACTCAAAAACACTACTGTTTTTAATACTTTATCAAGACTACTCCCAGCTTCTTCTATAATGGCTTTCACATTTTCCAGAGATTGTTTAGTCTGCTCTTCAATGCTCTTAGGCATGTCCCCTGTTTTATAATCAATTGGTAACTGCCCCGAAGTAAAAACAAAATTCCCTTGCTTTATAGCCTGTGAATAAGGTCCTATAGCCCCAGGTGCTTTATTTGTTGAAATAACAATCTTTTCCATAACAAAACCTCCATATTATTAGTTTGAAAGAACTCTCTTTTACCAAGTATTTAATATATATCCCCTCCTCGCTTCAATAATACAATTTTGATATTTACATTTTATCGATTTCTACCCTTAATGAAAAGCGGCAAATACTGTGATATAATAATTACGCATTAAATCACAAGTTTTTTGTTTTGATTTTTTGTTTGTTTTGTGATATGTACAAAAAGTAAAAAAAAATCTTAATAAAATTATAAAAAGCCATGGAACAAATGAAGCTTTCACCTCATTTATTCCTTGGCTCTTAAATCAAATTAATTATCTTTTTTCATCCTATCAAGCAAATCTCCATCTGAATGTTTATTCTCTCCAACCACAAATTCTTTCATGTAGTAACTCAAATATTTACCATATTTACTTTTTGTCCTAACAAGTAATTCATCAACATAGTAAATTCCTTGTGGAATATCATCTAGTAATACAGTAGCTAATGCTCCATAAATTCCACAGGCTACTTGAAAATACGTGGCATTTGTTTGATACCTAGCAAATATTTCTTTGTTGTTTAAAACATTATACATGTATCGTTCTTTATCTTCATATACAACAAGTACACCTACTAAATCTTCACCTTTTAAAGGTGCTTCAGCTGGATCAAGAACTTTCATTGGTTTATTCCATAAATTTTCAAGGTTATCTATATTATCTTTAATCAAATTAGTTGTATGATCATTTATTTTATAAATAAAACCAGTTTCCATATTGTACAATTGTCCTAAAGTAATCGCTTCTTCATGAGGCATAAGGCATCCATAAAACTGTTTTTTTCCTAATGATACTTTAAACTCAAGGTCATATACTTTTTTATACATAAATAGCGGCATATGCTGTTTCATAAATGCGGGATAACTTAGAATGGCTTCATCCAAGAAACATTCAGTTGACCATGTTGTATAAATTGTATCTTTATCTACAAATGATTCATCTTCATAAAATGAAGTATCCTCTTCAACAATATAGCAAGCTTTTGGTACTTCATGTGGATTTTTGTTAATTAACTCTACTGCCATCCATTGTACAACACCTGGATTCATACCTGAACAAATAATAGCTGTAGTATTTAAAAATTCCTTTTTATTACTTTCGTAAATTTTATATCTTTCCTGTAATGTGAATCCTTCTAAATCCACATTTTCATCCACACTTGTATTCTCAAATGCCGAATTAATATACACAACCCCTAATTCATTGCAACACTTCAACATTTCAACCGTATCCGCATTTGAAATATCTATTACATGAGTAGTTTTTGTACTTCTAAGATGCTCCATAAACCTGTAAGTATCCTTTAGATTGAATTCATATAAAGTTATTTTATTTTTTATATTAGGAAACCATTTTTCAAAGTAAGTCATATCCTTTTGTTTACAATCAATTAGATGAAGTTGACAGTTGCTAATCAAAGAATGAATGGGATCATTTTTATCTTCAACAGCTTTATTTAATATAGATAACACTGATTTAGCAACTCCACCGCTACTTCCTAGAATAGATATGATAGGACTACCTTTTAATTTTTCGTACTTAGTTGATTCAATATTTCTATTTAAGTGCCTAAAAGCATAACATGGTGGAATTGGCATCATAGGCTTAGCTTCTAATGCTTCAGACTTATGCGCTTTAAGATTTTTCTTCAAGCACTTAAAAGCACTCCATGGATTTATATCATTTCTACAAGTAAATAACTCAACAACTGCATAGCCATATCCCGGCAATGTATGAATAGTTAGATGGGCCTCTTTCATAATAACTGCTACAGTTATTCCATATAGATTGAATATATGAAATACCCTCTTTACAATTGTGTTATTTATTTCTTTTGCAGCTTCTCTCATATATTCTTCTATTAATTCACAATCATACAATATTTCATTATCACAATTATAAAATTTAACCAGCATATGTTTTCCCAATGGTTCAAAATTCATCGCATATATCTCCTTTTATATTGGTTGGTACTATTTTAAAACATAGCATTTATATTAAATCTCTAATATTATTATTATGAATAATATTAGTAAAAGGACACATAATCAATAATTTAACTATTTTATATTTATATAATATATCATACCATTAGGTTTGTTCTTATCTCCATCTGTAAGACTTTCATTATGATATTTCTTGTAGAGTTTAAATCCATATTTTTCATAAAAAGAAAACGAACAACCTATATCAGTCCACAAAAATGCATTATCTATTTCATTTTCTTTACAAAACTCTACATATCTATCCATAAGCTTTCTCCCATATCCCTTACCTCGTAATTCTGGGCTTACAATAAATAAATTTATTTCACTATCAAATTCATCAGCATATAACTCTCCTAATCCATCAACTGTGTTAAGTTCTTCTTTTATCTCTACAGCTGTTTTTCTATCTCCAAAATTGCCAAGTGCTAAGTGGTAAAGAGCCCATAACTTCAACTTTAATGATTTAAGCTTGTATTTTATTATCTGCATATAAGATGCATCTTCTATACTTCCAAATAGTAATCCTTTAACATTATCCTTTTCATCTACAATAATATCTAGATGTTCAGAATAGTTTACACATGTCAATAAATAATACTTATATATTAAATCCACGTTTTTAAGGTTTTCAAACCCCTCATCCAATTTCCATGTTGTTTTTACAAGTTCTGAACAACTCCTTAAATATCTCTTATTATATTTTTTAAACTGTAATTTCATATTCCCTCCCCCCTTATCTATTTTTATTATATTATCTTGAAGTGACCTGTGTGTGTAATTCTTTCCTTCCACAATTCCTATTTTGTTTTTTCTATTTTTTTTTATTCCCTATATCATAAACCTTTCTACTATAAATAAAAAAAGCCATGCAGCAAATCAGGTTTTCACCCTCATTTACTACATGGCTCTTAAATCAAATTTATTTTTTATTCTAAAATTCTTTTCCTTCTATTCATCTTAAATTGCAAGCCTATAACTATCACTCCACTTATAGCTAAAAACAGATAAAAACTAACCATTCTGCTTACTAGCATAGCAGGAAGCAATAATGTTGACGAGAATAATATTTTAAACATCGTCATAAATGCACTCTCACTAGCTCCTATAGCTCCTGGCAATGGTAATGAAGCTACTGCTATAGTAAGCACTCCTTGAATTGCCATGACATCTATAATTCCATACTCATTCAATCCAAAAGCTTTATATATAAAATATGGAATTATAAACAAAGCTGTTAGTTGAACTATTGTTATAACACAAATTTTTATAAGTATAATAGGATTGTTCTTTATGTGCTTAGCACCTTCTCTATATTCCTTGATATGAATATCAATTTTTTTCTTGTACTTTTCTTTATTTTTGCAAATTCTAAATTTTATACCTATATTAAGAAATACATTTACTATTCTCTCTGCAAGTTTTTTAGAGAATACAACTATTAATATTATCCCAACTAATATTGAGTTCAGAGTAAATCCAAAAATTATAAATGGTTTCATGTTTACTATCTTATCACTAAGGAAAGAAAACTTCCAAAAATATAATACACCTACATACATTACCATTACTATCTGATATATTGCAACAATAATCAATAATATTAGTGATGATACTGAAAGGTTTATTTTGTCTTTATTCATATAATAAACTTGCATTGGTTGTCCACCTGAAGCCGATGGAGTTATTGAACTAAAATAAAATCCCACAAAAGAATACTTTACTCCTCTCCAAAAGGATATTTTGTTACCAAGTGACTTTAATAAAATTCGTATATTCATGCTTTCACATAAAACAAATACAAACATCATTGTAAAACCCAGAGTAACATAAATAGGATTTATGGATTTAATAGTTTTAATAAATAATCCAATATCATTTCCCTTTAATAACAAATAAAATGTACTTAACATAAGGATAAACATAATAACTAAATTCCATATATACTTCTTATTTCCTTTAGTAATTTCATGCATTATGTCATATCCTCCAAAGTTATAAACTTATATTTTTCTTTGAGTATAGGCAGCACAGTTCTTAATGCCTGTATAGTTCTCTCTGGCGCTTTTTCTGCCCCATTTGAATCATGCAGACATATAATTGAACCTTCTTTAACTCTTTTTAAAAGTTTTTTTTCTATAGTTTCTACAGTAGAAAATCTACTCCAATCCTCTGCCATCACACTCCATAACATTGGCATTAAACCATTTTTCTTAGCAAATAACAGCGTAAAAATATTTATATCACCCCATGGTGGTCTGTAGTAATTAACTTTCCAATTGTTTTCCTTCATTATTTTCATACTGTTTTCAAAATCTCTTTTCACTGACCAATATCCAGTAAACAATGCATTTTGGTGTGAATATGAGTGAAGTGCTATTTTATGTCCTTCTTCAATCATTCTATTCACTATGTTAGGATTCTTTTTAGCTTTATCTGCAACTAAAAAGAAACTAGCTTTTACATCATTTTTTTTCAATAAATCAAGTAACGTATTTGTATACCTCTCATCAGGTCCATCATCAAATGTCAACATAATAGAATCTTTTTTATCCATAGTTTTTATTATTTTTTTATCAAAAAACCTATAATAACATGTAGGAATCACCGCATATGAAAGTCCTATTAGTATTACTAAGGCTATTATTACTGAATTCATTACAACACCTCATGTATCACATTATTAGCAAAAAATTTATCTATAATATCTTTTGTAATATCACATATGAAACTTTCTTTTAAACTCTTCATATTCAAACTCATACTTTTCAATTTCAATTCATCATTAATCAAACTCTCAATTCTTTCAGGTATATTTGCTGACTTATCCCAAATAATTTCACCAATTCTTTTATTTTCAACGAAATAAGCGTTATTGATTTCTTGTCCTAAGAATGGCCTTATTACTACTATAGGAAGTTCTGCACTTATTGTCTCAAATAAAGTAACTCCTCCTGCTTTTGATATTATAAGGTCTGCTTGTCCCATATATTTATAAACTTCATCTGTATACCCAATCACTTCTATATTTTCATATTTATTGAGCAACTCATTGTATAATTTAGTATTATTTCCTGTTATAATTGTGGTCTTCACATTATTTAATTGGTTTATTCTCTCCATAAACTCATCTTTAAGCTGTATTATTCCTAGTCCACCGCCCATAATAAGTAATCTTTTCTCTTTTTGATTTTGTTTCATTCTATTATTTCTAGTAAATTTTCTAAATTGTTTCTTTACTGGTATACCACCGATATAAATAATATCACTAGGTACTCCCTTTGAAATTAACTCCATTTTTGTGGAATTAGAAGGAACTATATATGCATCTGTATTAAAATTTATCCATTCTTGATGAGCTCCAACATCTGTTATACAAGTTATTAACGGTAAATCTCTTCCACCATTTTTCTTATATGCTGATATGATTTGTGAACAAAATGGTAGTGTAGAAATAACCATATCTGCATTTGTATCATCTATTAACTTCTCTATTTTATTAATAAAATAATTTTCAAAAACCAAGTTAGATTTTTTGTTATTATATGTAAATTTATAACATGCATTATATATTGAACTAGCTTTATTAATCATTACTGTATAAGCGTCATAAATAGCATTATAATACTTTGGTGTTATACACTCAAAAATATCATGTACTGAAACATTAGTATCAATATATCTATCTTCAATATCCTGTTTTAATGTATTAGCTACCGAATAATGCCCCATTCCAAATTTGCCTGTTAGTATTAAAATATTCATTTTTTCCTCCTAAAATCTTTATACTAAAACTTTATCATTTTAAACTTAATATGCACTTAAATTAATATTAAAAATTCTTAATATTACCTTAAAATAATATTAATTTTAGGTTCTGTTAATAGAACACTTAATAAAGAGTTTAAAATGACATATAATTAATATATAAACTAATGAACAGCTGTATTATTCGTGAGTTGTTATTTAAGGGGGGAAGATAATAAGATGAAGAAATTATCCACTAATCAAAAGTATCTATTGATAATAGGCATATGTATTTTAGGTTTCATTGTATCTATATGTTATTTCAAAATTCAAAAAGATTCATTTGTTGATAGGGAATTAGAAAATTTATATAAACTACCTACAACATACACCTTAGAAGACGCTGTTAAAGATAATATTGTTGATGTAACAGAGGTTCATAATGGACAAAATGAGGAAATTAATAAATTTCTTTCTAAAGTAGACAAAAAGAGTTGGGCAGTTTTAAAAACAGTTCAAGAGATTGATAATGATTTATTAATTACCTTATATAACTTTGATAATAAAATTAATCAAATAAGAAGTTTTAAGTATTATGTAAAAAAGCAGGGTGGAGAATCACCAGATAAGCGTTTTGAATCGTATTATACTACTAATGAAGAAGGTATTTCAACGGTTTATCTACTTAACATACCAAATACTAATTTTCCAAATTGGGAATCACAAATATTAGAGGATGATGTATTATATTCTTATAAAGAATAATTTTTAAAAAAGCCATGCAGCAAATCAGGCTTTCACCCTCATTTACTACATGGCTCTTAAATCAAATTTATTTTTTACTTATACATATAACAGACACTTTGAGTTATATGTATAACATTTACTATTCTACTGTAACTGACTTAGCTAAGTTTCTTGGCTTATCTACGTCACAACCTTTTTCTATTGAAACATAATAAGATAAAAGTTGTAGTGGTATAACTGAAAGTATTGGAGCTAATATTCTCTTAACTCTTGGAATGTAGATTGCTGAATCTACAGTCTTTTCAATTACATCATGTCCTTCCATAGCTATTGCTATAACATTTGCTCCTCTTGTTTTTACTTCTTTGATATTGCTTAACATTTTATCAAATAAGTGTTCTTGAGTTGCAAGAGCAATTACCTTTGTTCCTTCTTCTATTAAAGCAATTGGTCCATGTTTTAACTCTCCACCTGGATATGCTTCTGAGTGTATATAAGATATTTCTTTAAGCTTTAATGAACCTTCCATAGCTACTGCATAGTCAATTCCTCTTCCTAAGAAATACATATCCTTATCATTGCAGATTTTTTTAGCGAAATCTTTAATTACATCTTTGTGATTTAAAACTTCTGCAGCTCTTTCTGAAAGATTTAAAAGTCCGCATTTTATCTTATCTATCTCTGCCTCTCTTATACTTCCTTTATTTTCAGCAAGATATAAAGCTATTATATACATTGCAACAAGTTGAGTTACATATGCTTTTGTTGAAGCAACTGCAATTTCTGGTCCTGCCCAAGTATATAACACATCATCAGCTTCTCTTGAAACCGAACTTCCAACTACATTTGTAACTGCTATAACTCTAGCATTTTGTGTTTTTGCAAGTCTTAGTGCAGCAAGTGTATCTGCTGTTTCTCCTGATTGGCTAATAACAATCATAAGAGTTTTTTCATTTATAAGTGGATCTCTATATCTAAACTCTGAAGCTACATCTACTTCTACAGGTATTTTTGCAAGCTTTTCTATAACAGACTTACCTATTAATCCTGCGTGGTAAGCTGTTCCACATGCAACTATATATATTTTATCTATGTCTTCTATCTGTTCCTTTGTAAGGGTTATACTATCTAAGCTTATCTTTTGTCCTTTAGCTACTCTTGATGTTAAAGTATCTTTTATAGCCTTTGGTTGTTCATGAATTTCTTTAAGCATAAAATGTTCATATCCACCTTTTTCAGCAGCATCTGCATCCCATGTTACATGGTAGATTTCTTTCTCTACTTTTTGTTTATTCTCATCTAAGATAGTTACTCCCTTTTCATCAATAAGTACAAATTCATTATCTTCTAGTAAATATACGTCTCTTGTGTGATTTAAAACTGCTGGTATATCCGAAGCTATAAAGCTTTCTCCTTTACCAACTCCTACTATTAATGGACTGTCTTTTCTAACAGCTACAAGCTTATTAGGTTCATTTTTGCAAACTACACCTATAGCATAGCTTCCTTCCATTCTCTTAACAGCCTTCATTACAGCATCTAAAAGATCACCCTCATAGTAATAATCTACAAGATGAGGTATAACCTCCGTATCTGTTTCAGATTGGAACTTATATCCTTCTGATGTTAACCATTCTCTTAAAACAAGGTAGTTTTCAATAATACCATTATGAACTACAGCTATAGTTTCATCTTTATTAGTGTGTGGATGTGAATTTACATCAGATGGTTGTCCATGAGTTGCCCATCTAGTATGTCCAATTCCTATAGTTCCCTCTAAAGCGTGCTCTTTAAGCTTTTCTTCTAGATTAGCAAGTCTTCCCTTGCATTTTTTAACATCTACTTCCCCATTTTCAATAACTGCAATACCTGCTGAATCGTATCCTCTATACTCAAGCTTTGATAACCCTTCCACTAAAATCCCTGCTGCTTTTTTATTTCCTAAATATCCTACTATTCCGCACATAATCTTTTCTTTCTCCCTTTTTTATTATATTTTCTTTTTAAGGGAAGCTTGTATTTAGTTTTTTAGTACCCAACTGGATTTGTACTGAAAATCACTTTTCAGCTTTACCAGCCTTTAACGGTAGTACTATACCGTGGGGCATCCGCCGAAATCTCGATACTCCCCATCCTCGTCAACTTAAGTGAACCTCTAAATCTTCGATTTAGTTAGGTGAACTTACTCAAGCGTTAGCTTGAGTTTCCTTTAACCTTTTAATCTCCGATTTTGTGATGGTCGCTTACTCAGCAGAACACTGCTGAGCTTCCTTACTTAAGCTCTGGCGCTTTTATTATTTTTTTGTTTCTATCCTCCTTTTTAAAATTATTTTAATCTTACTAAAAAACGTCTTTACTTACAAGCTTCTCTAATATTATATTTGACAATATATTATACGTCAATAAAATATATTTTGTTTCACATTTATTTAAAAAATATGAAACAAATTTGTAAAATTGATACAATTATTATTCCTATAATTAAACCGCTAATAAAAGAAACTATATATACACCAAAATAACGCAAACTAAAACCACCTAATGTATAAAACATTCTATATAAAACTGTCAATACTGCTATTAATAAAATAGACGAGTGGTATATGATTTTATTTTTAGTAAAAATCTTAGATAATATAATTTCTTTTGTATTTCTAATTTTATATAGATAAATTAAGATAATCATCATCCCAATCAATGTACTTCCATGCTGCAAGAACTTATATACAGGAATTTTATGATTCATAATATATATTGGCTTTCTAAGCAAAGAAAACATATTAACAAAGAATCCAGTTTTATGAGTAAAAGAATCCCAAAATACATGAGATGCCATACCTATTAAAGCTGAATAAGTAAACACTATAAAGTCCCTTATAGATTTTATTCCCCACCTTTCCACTGCAAAAGAGTAATACCATTTATCTATGGGATTCGGAAGATTAATAATAAAAGGCTTTTTAACAATATAGTGAAATATATAAGCTATTAAAAGACATAATGGTAAATTTAAATAAAAAAAACCTGCTGCTGTATGTCCCATAGTTCCTATTGGAATAAATCTTATGAAGTACTCAAAATCCGGAGCCATGCTACCTATAACCAGTGCAGTAAAGCAAAAAAGACTTGTCCATTTCTTTTTAACAGGAATAACTATAGCTGGATGCGTAAAAGTAAAAGGCATATTTTTCCCCTTTCTCATTCAAAGATATGCGTTATAAAATTCCATAATTATAATAATAAGCAGCAATATAGTTGTTATTCTATACTACTGCTTAAATTTAGTTAAAAATTTCTATTCGTCAAGCCATCCGTTATTAGCATCATTGGGATTTAAATTTGAAGCGTATGGCTTTATATCTAAAACTGGAGTACCATCTAACATATCTACTCCCTCTATTTCTACACTACAGCCCTCAACCTTTATAAGCTTTACAACTGATACACCTATTTCGTTAGGACGTTTTGGACTTCTTGTAGCAAAAACTCCTTTTTTCTCATCACTCCAAGGTGTCTTAACCAAAAGTTCATAATCTGTAACCTTATTGAAGTTAAAGAAAACCATTATGTGTGAAAAAGTCTCTAAATCCTTTAGTCCATCTTTAAGCTCTTCTTTAATTTCAATAACCGCTCTTTTATCCTTTGCGTGTACACTTTGAGATGGAATCTCATTTAATTCCTTAAAAGGCGATTTAATAAATCCTATTGGTTCAAATACTATTTTATCCATTAGTTCACCTTCTTTTCTATTAGTTTTGCAAGTGAATGTGCCATTTGGTCTAATTCTTCTTGGTTTTTACCTTCAAGCATAACTCTAACTAATGGTTCTGTTCCTGAAGGTCTTATTAGAACTCTTCCGCATCCATCTAATTTTTCTTCCATCTTCTTTATTTCTTCTACAATTTCACTATCTTTTTCATGTATGTCTTTCATATTGTTAGGTACTTTAGCGTTTACTAAAACTTGTGGAAGCTTTGTCATCATTGAAGCAAGTTCAGATAATTTCTTTCCACTTTTCTTTACAACTGCTGCAACTTGAAGACCTGTTACAAGTCCATCTCCAGTTGTATTGTAATCTAAGAAGATTACGTGTCCTGATTGTTCTCCACCTAACGCATATCCATATTTAACCATTTCTTCAAGAACATATCTATCTCCAACTTTAGTTTTTATTGTAGATATTCCTTCTTTCTTAAAAGCAAGGTCAAGCCCTAAGTTACTCATTACAGTTACAACTACCATGTCATCCTTAAGCTTTCCTTGTTCTTTCAGATGTTTAGCACAAATCGCTATTATAAAGTCACCATCTATAAGATTTCCTTTATCATCTACTGCAAGGCATCTATCTGCATCTCCATCAAAAGCAAGTCCTAAATCACAGCCTTTTCTAACAACATAATCCATTAATTCTTCTGGATGAGTTGAACCACAATTTTTGTTTATATTTGCTCCATCTGGATCATTGTTTATTACAACAACTTCAGCACCTAATTGTCTAAAAGTTTCTACTGATGTTTTATATGCTGCTCCATTTGCACAGTCAAGAGCAATTTTAACTCCTTTTAAATCAACATCTATAGTAGATTTTGCAAATTCAACATAATCCTCTACAGCTGCTTCTTCTTTAATTTTTCTTCCTAAATCTGCTCCTGTAGGAGATGGAACTCCTTCAAAATTATTTTCTATTATACTTTGAATTTTATCTTCTAATTCGTCCCTAAGTTTATATCCTTGTCCATTAAAAAATTTTATTCCATTATATTCTACTGGATTGTGTGAAGCTGATATTACAACTCCTGCATCTGCATTATATTTTCTTGTAAGATAAGCTACAGCTGGTGTAGGTATAACTCCTACACAAATTGCTTCTGCCCCAACTGATAAAATACCCGCAACAAGAGCAGATTCAAGCATGTCCCCTGATATCCTTGTATCCATTCCAACTAATATTTTGGGTTTATGAGTTCCTTCTGTTAATACAAAAGCCCCTGCTCTTCCTAATTGATATGCAAGATCAGCTGTTAACTCTTCGTTAGCAATTCCTCTTACTCCATCTGTTCCAAACAATCTACTCATATTGTTACCTCTCTTTATTGTTTTATACATACTGTTCTAATTATATTACATATCTTCTATTATAACAATATGAGTAAATATTGCCATTTGTTAAACTCCTAAACTTATTATTATGCTATTTTTCTTAAGCTATGTTTTAAAATATTGTTAAAAACGGTATAGTATATGAATATAAACTAAAAACTAATAATAAAGCTATCCCAAAAGTAAGGAATAGCTTTATTTTATAAAATATCAAGATTGTTTAACTTTGAATCTTAAAACTGTCTTCAGCTTATCTGGTGTAGTTTTTCTTGCATCAGATATATATATTTCTTTGTGTGTTTTTTCCAGTCTGTTAAGATTATTTTCAACACAAAATTGCTGCATTAAATTAAATGTTTGAGGCTCATCATCATAACTACCCAAGTGCATAGCTTGAACACATAATCCTTCCTCTATAATTTCAAATTTAACCTTATCTAAGCATAATAGATTAGGCTTTTTTGACTTTACACTTTTGACTGCATAATCTAATAATTCATTTGTTACAAATTCAGGTTGTCTTATCATTAATTTATAAACTAAATTATCCTTGCTAAGGTAGTCTAAGGTTCTACCTTCTTTATCTAAATCCCAAAATCCCTCAAGTGGAAATACTGTATACTCATAATACCCTTCTGGTGTTATTCCTTTTTTAGGCATCATTCTTATTGCATAAGATAATGAATACAAGCTCTCAATTGCTTCATTAAACTTTTCGCTGTTAGGATTTCCGCTGCCTTCTATTGTAAAATAGCACATAGCAGGAATATCAATCTTCACAGGTTTATTTTTGGGTAAGTATAAATCTTTACATTGTTTTCGCCATTCAAATTTATTCATTTTGTTACCTCATAATTACATTTTTTCTTAACAGGAAAATACACTTCTGTAATAAACTCTTTTGGACTGCATCCTGCACCTGGACCTTTTATATATTTATCAAAAGGCGGTCTTATAACTTCATAATCGTTTTTATCAATCCATTCCATTAGAGCAGCATACGCTTCTCCTATTTCACTATATGGACCTATAAATGTTGTATGAGCAACCAAACCACCATCAAAAGTTTTTGTACTTATTTCCTCTGTTTTCAAGTGCTTATTTACAGGAATGCAAACCTCTACATCTGCATTTTCAGGATCAAAATCTTTATCATAGTATATAGTCATAATTTCTCCTGCTAGTGTTAATTGATTCTTATAAATATTTTCAAATATCTTACCTATAATCTTTGATATGTCTTCCATTGAAATTGTCTGCCTAATACTTAAAACTTTCATAGGTTTTAAATCATCTATAGCTATATCAAATTTTCTTTTTGAAATCATAATATCCGCTCCTTTTTTTAATTGTTCAATATTTTCTTCCATCTCTTTTAATATAAACTGACTTTTTCTTATTTCTTGCGTTAAATCCAACAATTTTTGCTGAATCACTGATTGTAAATATTCTGAGTCTCTTTTTTTCAATACTTTACCTATTTCTTCTAGAGAAAATCCATATTTTTTCAACTTATTTACAAACAAAATATCTTTTACTTGATCCTTTGAGTAATACCTATATCCATTATTAGGATTCGTATAGTCCGGTTTAAGTAATTCTATCTTGTCATAGTGTCTTAACATTTTTGTAGATACTTTTCCTATTCTTGAAAACTCACCAATTGTATACATACGCTCCTCCATGTACCGATACATATTTTCTTATAAGCTAGCTTAATTTCATTATAAGCCTTCCCATAATGTCAAGGTCAACATTTATTTTTGTTACTGTTATGTAAATAATTTTATTAAAAAATTTATTATAATGTCTATTGACATATATAGAAATTTTTACAATATGAGAAAAGGAATGATAATTCATGAAAAAAACGAAAATACTAAAATTAGCTTTACTTGTTATAGTTACATTAGGTTTCTACTTATTTTTTTTCACTTCTAATGTATTAAATAAAAAAGTGACTAAAGAATTATTAGTTAATACTAATGAAGTAGCTGCTAATAAAACCACCAAAACATCTAATGAGCCAAAAGTGTACATACCTAAAGAAATTTTAAAACATGATAACCCGTCATCAGCATTAGAAAGCAGTGACTTAAGGAAATTTCCTTATCCTTATAAATCAATGCTCTCTATATGTTCTGACATTGATGATAGCACTCTAGAAGAATTTAAAACCTATCATAAATTTTTAAACACAGAGGAAAATACTCCTTACGGTAAAGGTTTAGGATTAGACATTGGAGATTCATTTTGGATGTATATGGCAGATAACATGAATTTTAAAGTTGATAAAGAAAATCATGGTGTTGACCATATTATGACTTTTTTTAAAGGAACCGATGTAAATGAAAAACACACTTCAAAGGAGATAACACATTTTATAAAATGTGGTTGGATAGACAGTATTCATTCTTTCGGAGATTTTTCTACAAATGATGAGAAGAATACTAAATTCAATAGAAATCTTGCAGTCGAAGCTTTAAAAGCACTCGAAAATTCAAATATAAATATATCTGTGTGGATAAACCATGGTAATAGAGCCAACAAGCAAAATTTTGGTGCTGGTGATACTTCAAAATTTATGAGTTATCAAGAAGGGGACAAACCAGATTCTAAGTACTATCATACTGACTTAACTTTAAAATCTAATATCAAATATGTATGGGATTCTATTAATAGTACAGCTTTTGGGGTTGATTATCCTTTATTTGAAATTAAATTAAGAGATGAAAAAAAAGTCTGGGGATTCTCAAGACATACAAATTACATGAAAAACGATAAAATCGACTGGACATGGACTCCTAAACATCTTCATAGGCAGCTTACTAAAAAGAATTTAGACAGCATAGTTAATAAAAATCAATATTCTATAATAGCCCAACATTTTGGAGTTTCTATAGAAGATTTATTTGAAAATGTAAATGTAGATGCATTAAAACTTTTAAAAAGCTACCAAGATAAAGGGGAAATCTTAGTAGCTAAAACTTCTAGATTGTTAAACTACGCTAATATTCAAAAACACTTGGTTTATAAAAAAGCAACTGAAAATAATACAACTTATATTAACATACTATCAGTAAATGATCCTATTTTTGGCACTTACACTCCTTCTATAAATGATATAAGAGGTATAACTTTTTATTGTGAAAGCCCAGATAAAACAGTGCTTCTTTTAAATGATAAGATAATATCTGAAAAAGATATTCAGAAAAACCCTAAAGATAAAAATCCAAGTATATCTATAAAGTGGTTTGAACCAGATTATAATGATTATACAACTCAATAAAAATATAAGATAATAAAAAGCATCTTATAGCAGCTGTTTAACTGCTTCAAGATGCTTTTTCATAACTTTATTTTCTACACTTTTTTAATAAATCAAACAAACTTTCTAAATTCTTAATTTGTTCCATATCATAATCTACTTCTATCAATTCAGATGGATACATTTCAGTAGCTATTTTAACTAATCCTATACCTTTTGCATAATATTGTTTTGATTCATAATCACCATTTTTATATGTTATTTCAATTGTATTGTAGTTTCCAGCAGGTGTTTTTACCTCCACATCAATGCCTGTAATTTCACAAAATTCATTTTCATTATAACTCCACTTAGTTCCTTTTTTTATTGGACCTTTCAAAATTAACTCATTCGAATTAGGTTCTTTATTTAAATAACTTTCTTCAAATATTTCTGTTTCTCCTATACCATATACTGCTCTTATCTCGTTTTCTTTTATTTCATAAACTCCAACTCCACCTGTTCCAGTATTTAAAACCTTGATTTGATATTTATCTTGAGTTACCTTATCTACAACTTCAACCCTACCTCCATTTTCAAAATCACCATTAAATACCTTAATCATTGGCTTCTTAGGTACAAAATCTTTTGCTGAATATTTACTTTCTGATTTGCTTTCATTTAAAACTTCGCTTGAAACATTTGAATTATTAATTTTAGTTGTTGAAGTTTGAGATGAAAATCCCGTTAATGAAAATATTCCAATAATTAAACCTAATATTACTTTTTGCATTTTATTCACTCCTTTTTATTTTTATATACTTACATTAATAATTTTCTTAACTTTTATTACTCTGGTGTCTACCATAATTGAATTATTCTATAAATACTATATAGTAAACCCATCCCCCCTAATATTCTGTATATTACTATATCTTTAATATCCATTTTCTTTTCACTATTCCATGAAAATTCTAAAATAGTTCTAGGGCTGATAAGAATTACTAATGAAAATACTATGTAAATTAAATAACTTATTGTTCTATAAAAGCTTCTATAAAAACTATTTAAAGGAAAACTATCACCTACAAATGCTAAAATTACATATAAAATTAATAAAATAATAAATCCTGTCTGTTTCTTTTTAGATAATAAATACATTATGTCCACCTCATAATATTAAGCATTTAATTTTTCATTTTTAATCTTAACAGCCGCACAAAATCTACCTCTAATAGTTTCTAATTTTTCTTGTACTTGCTCTTCACTTAAATTAATAATTCTTTTCATTTCATTACTTACATTCTCTTGATAATTAAAAAGATCTTTAATCTCATGATAACTAGATAACATATAATATTCTGATATATCTTCTTCTGAAAGATATTCATTTAACTCCTTTGGATTAAACATAAGTTTTGAATTAGGTATCATAATATTTTTACAGTATAAATCTATTAATTTATCTAATGGTAATTTTAGAGCAGTAAAGAGTTTTATTAATTCAATCAAAGATATATCAACTACATCTGATATATCTAAAGGTCCATCAAAAATATCTTCTTCTGTTGGTTTTCTAACACAATCTAATACTCTTTCTTCACATGCCCCAAATCTCTTGAAATTTTCTTGTGCAGCTCTCAACGAAACATGATTTGCACCTGTTTCTCCTAAAAATTCTATTTGATATCCATCATCTTCCCAAAAACATATTGGACAAATTTGGTATGTATCTGGTGGCTTTTCATCTAATGTTTTATAGCCGCAGCAGGGACAAGTATATTTTTGCATTGATTATACACCCTTTCTTATTCCACAATCTCTAAATATTACATCCTAGCTTATAATATTTCATAATTTAAGCTATTACATGACATAATAACTTTTTTTGTAATATATAGTCTATTATATATTAACTTCCTTAAACTTGTAATCCTCATTATTTATTCCAATATCACTCTACATATTAATTCAGTAGTTATTCATAATGAAATAAAACAGTATCCCCCTTTTTAGGTTAGATACTGTTTTCATATACTTTTCTATATTTTATACTTTTAATCTATAAGTATTATATCCTTTATAATCTACTACTTGCACCTTCTCATCTTTGTTTAACTTTTCAAAAATATTTTCTATATTACTACACTTTCTAGAATCCAAAAATTTTCTTATTTCATACTGATTCATTGGGTGTCTTCTTATAATGCTTAATATTGCTTCATAATCATCCTTTACTTCACTAAAAAAGCCTTCTGAATTAAGCATGTCTATAGATATGCCGCCTAATATATTAACTGCTAATTCCATTGATTCTTTTGACACTTGTTTTACCCATTCTTCAGCTGGTGGTCTAACAGGAGTATTTATATATAACCTATTGTAACTTACCTTTTCTAATAATTCTTTCATTTTATTTAAAGATTCTTCATTATCATTTAAATCTTTAATAATCATTACTTCTACCCATAATTCACCTTTATATTCTTTTGAAAAATCAACTAATCCTTGATAAACATCTTGAAATTTTAATTTTCCATAAGGTCTATTAACCTTTTTAAAAGTGTTTTCATCATGAGCATCTAAGGATGGCAATACAATATCTGCATTCATTAATTCTTTTCTTACTTCTTTATCGTATAAAGTAGCACCATTCGTAATAACTGCAACAGGTTTAGATGTTAATTTCTTTAATTCTACTATAAGCTCACCTAATCTTGAATATAGAGTAGGTTCACCTTCGCCTACTATTGTTACCACATCAAACTTCAAACCTTCTATTAAATATTCTTTAAATTCCTTTAATATATCTGAAAGCTCAAAAAACTCATCACGTTGATTTGTCATTTTATCAGTTCTTCCAAGCTGACAATACGCGCAGGAATAATTACAACGCTTTCTTGGAATAGGACTAACTCCAACAGAAAGACCCATTCTTCTTGAAGGTACTGCTCCAAAAATATATTTAAATTGTTTCATTTTAATTCCCCCTAATTTTCCCATTTGTTAAACTACTATTTTCACTTTAGTACCTTTACTATCTTCTACATTTACCATTTCTAATCCTTTATATTCTTTTAACATTTTCAAAACTTTACTCAATTTTCCAAAGTCTATGCTTTCAATATATTTTCTTTGCTCAGGTTCCATATATTTTAGTATGAATTTTATAAATTTCTCATTACATACAGCTCTTAAAAACCAAAGTGGTACAGGAATAAACAACCCTATTTTACCTTTTTCTTTAATATATATCCTCATATCTTTACTCTATAACAACCTCCACAATATCTCCATTAGCACTTTTAACATCTACTATTTTACCTGCCATATTATTATCTATAGCATCTGAAATAATCTGTGGGTCTATATCTATTCCCTCTTGATTCATACCTGGTATTTTCCCAGCAATTCCAAGCATAGCTTTTACAAAATTAATAGGAACTTTTATATCAACATTATCTCCACCATTGGACCTTACTTTAACCTTCAGCATTTTTTCTTCTGTTGAAGTTTTAGTTAAATTAACAGGCTCTTTATTTTCTTTTATAGCTGCAATAAGCTCAGCTGCCTTTTCTGAATCTATTTTACCATCCTCTACCATTTTTAAAATTCTTGATATTTCTTCTTTCATCATAATTCCCCCCCATTTTATAAATTTATATTTCTCCATCTTTTAAAGCTTTTACAGCTTCATCTGGAGATATATCTCCCTTTTCCAGCATATCTAAAACATCCTTACTACTAACTTTTGGTTTTTTACTTACTTTATATCCAAGTGCTTCAATAGTCTCATCTAACTTGGCTCTTACTGTTGGATAAGAAATTCCAAGTTCTTTTTCAACATCCTTTATATTTCCTCTACATTTTAAAAATATCTCTATAAAATCTAATTGCTCTCTATTAAGATATGAAAATTTAGATAATTCAAATTGATTTTCTATAACAGTTCCACATTTATTACAGTTAAGTCTTGTTACCTTTAAATTAGAATTACATACTGGGCACTTACTTAAAACTTTATATTCCACTCTTCCACCTCTTTCTAGTTTATCCTTAGATAAATTATATTTGTTTTATTTCTTTATTTAAAGCCATAATAAAAGTTAAAATTATTAATACTATTCCTGACAATACAGGAATTATCCAAACAGCTATCCTATCTATTAATGCTCCTGATAATATCATTCCTAAAGGACTTATAGCCATACATATAGTCTGCATTAGTCCAAAAATCCTACCTCTCACATTATCAGGAATCTCTCTTTGCATAATTACCGAAATTGGAAGATTAATATAAACATTAGACATGCCCACTATAAAAGAAATTACTGCAAAATATATGAAATAACTATTTTTATTAAAAATCATGAATCTAGGTATTATAGGGATACCAATCATAATTATTAAAACATTCATAACCATAATCCCTGAAATTAATGATTTATATTTCTTTTTTCTTTCTGGTAATAAAACCATTAGAAGAGAACCTATTAACATACCTAAAGGAAATGTTCCTTCTAAAATTCCAAATTGTGTTGAAGATAGTTTAACTACGTTATTTATTATATATGGATAAGGTATATCAATACCAAAGCATACGAAAAAATTTAAAAATACTGCAAATATACTTAGTATAAATATAGTAGTTTTCCCTTTCAAAAATGAGAATCCTTCAATAAATTCCTTTCCAAAACCTTTAACTAAATTTTTTCCTTTCTCTTTCTTATTTTGCACTTCTTCTTTCTTTTCTTTTTCACCTTTATTATAATTAAAATCTATAAACATTTCTGAAATACCTGAAAATATAAAAGAAGCCGCATTTATAGTTAGAAATAATTTCATGTCCACGAAGGCAAAGATAAGTCCACCTATAAACGGTCCTCCTATTTGAGCTATAGAAGTTATAGATTGATTAAAAGAATTTGTTTTCATCAAGCTCTTATCATCTACAATGTTAGGAATAGATGCAGTGAATGGTACATCAAAAAAGGTGTTAAAAGTATTTAACAATAAATTAGCAATATAAATATAGGGTAATTTAAGTCCTTTAATACTTGAAATAGCTACAAGACCAAAAACAACCAATCCACTTAATATATCCATACTTACAACCATTCTTTTTCTGTCTACTCTATCTGCTATAATCCCTGCTATTGGTCCAAAAATTATTCTAGGAAGCATTCCAAAAATTAATGTTCCAGAAAAAGCTGTACCTGAACCTGTAGTTTTTAAAACATATAAACCTATGGCAAAGGTATATATTTGGCTTCCAAATAAAGATACCAATCTTCCAAACAACAATAAAATTATATTTGAAAGTAATCTTGTGTTTTCTTTTATATCTAATTCACAACTTTTTCTTTTTTTAACCTCCATGATATTCTCTCCTTATTAAATTACTTAGGTATATAACCGCAATTATTTTTACCATTTTATTCTATATTTATATTATAGATGATATCTTTAATAAATTCAATATACAAATTAAAATATTTTAAATAATATATTAAATTTATTAATTTTTTTAAATTTATATTTCAATATTTTTAATCGGATTATTAATTTTATTAATTTAGATTTATATTTACTCATTCTAATGATTTAAAATACAATTTATCAACATACCCGCATTAAAAAAGCATGTAGAATCATATTTTCTACACGCTCTAGTATTTCATTTTATATTATTTATATTGGTACATACTCTTTCATTATACTTTTCGCACTCTTTAATCCATCAACATTAGCTAACATAATTCCGCCTACAAAGCCATTCTACTCCTTTTTCTATGGCTTTTTTGTTAAACTCATAAAACTCTTCTTTACCATGATTTTTTAATGCTTCTAAAATACCCTCCATAGAAATTATTCCTGTTTTTTTAATCAATGCTCCTAAAAGTACCATGTTAGCTATTTTTTTATCTCCAATTTTCTCTGCTTCTCTTTGAGCTGCAATGCTTATTACATAAATATCTTCTCTTTCTGGTGGTCTATCTACAATATCTTCATCCATAATCAATAATCCTCCTTTTTTCAAAAGAGGTTCAAATTTATCTAAAGATGGTCTATTCATAACTACTATAGTAGATGGTTGTGTAATTATCGGAGACCCAATAGGTTCATCTGATACTATTACCGAACAGTTGCAAGTACCCCCTCTCATTTCTGGTCCATAAGATGGAAGCCATGAAACATACTTATCAGCCTCCATTCCTGCATAAGCCAAAAATTTACCCATTAGAAGTATTCCTTGTCCTCCAAAACCAGCAAATATTACTTCCTGCATTAACATACTATTTCACCTCACCTGTAGTATCTTTTTTTACTCCCAGTGAATAATAAGGCATCATATTTTTACACAACCATTCCATAGCCTCCTTAGGTGATAATCCCCAATTAGTAGGACAAGTTGAAAGTACTTCTACAAGTGAAAAACCTTTGCCATCTATTTGAGCTTTGAAAGCTTTTTTTATTGCTTTTTTTGCCTTAATTATATTTGGAACACTATCAACAGAAACTCTTTCTACATAACAAGCTCCTGTTAAAGTTGAAATCATTTCCGAAATTCTAATAGGATATCCAGCACATTCAGTATCTCTTCCATAAGGTGTAGTTTCTGTTACTTGTCCTGGAAGAGTTGTTGGAGCCATCTGTCCTCCAGTCATTCCATATATACAGTTATTTATAAAAACAGTAGTTATCTTTTCTCCCCTTACAGCAGCATGAACTATTTCAGCAGTTCCAATAGCAGCAAGATCTCCATCTCCTTGATAAGTAAAAACAACCGAATCTGGATTACCTCTTTTTATACCTGTGGCAACAGCAGGTGCTCTACCATGAGCAGCCTGAAACATATCGCATGCAAAATAATCATAAGCCAGAACTGAACAGCCAACAGGTGCAACACCTATTGTTATATCCAAAATTTCAAGTTCATCTATAACTTCAGCAACTAATCTGTGTATAATTCCATGAGTGCATCCTGGACAATAATGAGTAGGAACATCTAGTAATGCTTTAGGTCGCTGAAATATTACAGCCATTATTTTGCACCCCCTATTATTTCTTTAATCTTAGATAAAATATCATTTGGATGAGGAATCATACCACCTGTTCTTCCATAAAAAGCTACAGGTTTTCTTCCTTCAACAGCAAGTCTCACATCTTCAACCATTTGACCGCAGCTCATTTCAACAGACAAATATCCGAATTTAGTTTTATTTATTGTATTCTCAAAAGCTTTATTTGGATATGGCCATAATGTTATAGGTCTTATTAACCCCAATTTTATGCCCTCTTTCTCAGCAGTTTTAATAACATTTTTGCATATTCTCGAAGTAGTTCCATAAGAAACTAAAACTAAATCATTTTCTCTATCACACTTGTATTCTTCATATTTAACTTCTTTATTTTTAATCTCTTCGTATTTTTTTAGAAGATGAAGATTATGTTTTTCAAGCTCTTCTGTTTTTAGATAAAGTGAATTTATTACATGATGCTTATCTCTTCCACGTCGTCCATTAGCAGCCCATTCACTTTTATCTGGAAGTTCTCTTTTAATTCTTTCTTTAAATTCAACAGGCTCCATCATTTGACCAAGCATTCCGTCTCCCATCACCATACAAGGAGTTCTATATATATCCGCTGCATCAAAAGCCTCTCCTATTAAATCTACCATTTCTTGAATTGAACATGGTGCATATACTGGCATATGAAAATCTCCATGCCCTCCCCCTTTTGTAGCTTGAAAATAATCAGATTGAGCAGGTTGTATACCTCCAAGACCAGGACCACCTCTTACAATATTTATAATTACACAAGGAAGTTCAGCTCCAGCAATATATGATATACCTTCAGATTTTAAGCTTATTCCTGGACTTGAAGAAGATGTCATACACCTTTTCCCCGTTCCAGCACATCCATAAATCATATTAATTGCTGCAATTTCACTTTCAGCCTGGAGAAATATCCTTCCTATTTTAGGCATTCTTCTAGCCAAGTATGCTGCCACCTCTGTTTGAGGTGTTATTGGATATCCAAAAAAGCATTGACAATTTGCTCTAATAGCAGCTTCCCCAATAGCTTCATTTCCTTTCATTAGAAGCTTTTCACTCATTAAATATCCCCCCTCTTTTTTATTTTTCCACAGTAATAACGCAGTCTGGGCATATTTTTCCACATGAAGCACACCCTATACATTTACTCATGTCCTCATCCTCTACTGAAGCTGGATGATATCCTTTAATATTAAGTTTATGTGAAAACTTAATAATCTTTTTAGGACAGACACCTATACATAATCCACATCCTTTACACCTATCCTCTCTAAAGGTTACCTTAGACATAAAACTCCTCCTTTATTTTGGGGTTATACTTCCCAATACTTTTTCATGTAAATATCTATTGGAAATATTTCACCTTTAACTTTTCCCTCTATTTGATTTTTAAAATCTCTTGTGCAAACAATATATTTATATGGGATATTTAACTTTTTAGACATATACGAAACTACTTTATCACCTTTTAAAATATGTTCTACTTTTGTCTCATAGGAAAGATTTGTATTTGATATTAGATGTGTTACTTTTAGTCTAGAAGCCTTTTCTATCTGGTTTAAAAACTCCTCTGTAGACTTTGAATCTGCTGTGAAAGGTCGATTATTGTTTATAACAAAATACATTTCATAAGGCTCTTTCTTAAAATACTGGTTATACCGCCCAAGTACAACTGCTCCAACATCATCTCCTCCAACGTCTATAACAACTTCATAGCTCTTATCATTAAAAATTGCATTTATTTCTGAAGGAATAACCATTAATTCTGCATTAACATAACTCAAATTTGAACTTATTACTCTTATCCCCGCATCTTCAAGTAAATCTTTTATACCTCTTATGCAAAAATAAGGATTAACTATGTCAATATCTACTATAACCACTTTTTCACCAAATTTAGCTAGATTCAGAGCATAGTTTATAGCAATTTCTGTTTTTCCACTGCCAAAATGCCCAGAAAATATTCTTATTCTGCTCATGTAATCACCTTATTCTATTAATTATATAAAGATAACCTTATAGTAAAGTAAATAATTACTGTTATTTATTATTTTCAGTTTTTGCCGTATACTACATAATATGAAATTTTCATTATTTTGATAGAAATTTAAAAAATAAAAACAAAGAACATCTAAGATGAATGTCTTAGATGTTCTCTTATATTTTAATTCTATTTTAATTTAGTATTGTTTTGCTTTTTCTTCTCCATTTAATACTCTAAGTCCACCTTGAGTTAATGCTAACAGTTCATCTTCTCTAAGATAAACTGTTACTGGTAAAATAAATCCAACTCTTTCTTTTATAGCTTCTGTAACTTCTTTACTATACTCTATTCATTACCTTATAACAAAGTAATTTTTTCTATTACAGTGGTGCATACTCTTTCATTATACTTTCCGCACTCTTTAATCCATCAACAGCTGCTGACATAATTCCACCTGCAAAGCCAGCCCCTTCCCCTGAAGGATACAATCCTTCTAATGATATACTCTGCAGTTTTTCATTTCTTTCAATTTTAACTGGTGCCGAAGTTCTTGTTTCTATTCCCGTTAAAATAGCATCCTTTTGTGCAAATCCATTAATTCTTTTATCAAATTTTATTAATCCGTCCTTTAATGTATCTACAACTCCTCCTGGAAGACATTCTTTTAAATTAGCAAATGTATAACCTGGTTTATATGTTGGAGTTACACTTCCAAGTTTTGTACTTACTTTGTCCTCTAAAAAATCTCCTACCAATTGAATAGGTGCATGATAATTTTCTCCACCTAATTTATAAGCTAAACTTTCATAGTGTCTTTGAAATTCCATTCCTTTTAAAGGAGTATCTCCACTAAAATCATTTTGTCCAACAGTCACTACTAAAGCTGCATTAGCATTTTCTTTATCTCTGCTGTAGTAGCTCATTCCATTAGTAACAAGTCCTCCTTCTTCAGATGCTGCTGCAACAACTTCTCCTCCTGGACACATACAGAAGCTATAAACTCCTCTATTAGTTTTTTCACTTGTATATGTTAATTTATAATCTGCAGCTTTAAGTCTCTTATGATTTGCAAATTTTCCATATTGATTCTCATTTATAAGCATTTGAGGATGCTCTATTCTCACTCCAATAGCAAAAGGCTTAGAACTCATGAAAATCCCTCTCTTATATAGCATTTCATAAGTATCCCTTGAACTATGCCCAAGAGCAAGGATAAGCGCTTCACAAGGAATTTCTTCTCCATTTACCACAATTCCATAAAGCTTATTATCCTTTATTTTAAGATCTTCAAGCTTACTATTAAATCTTACTTTCCCACCTAAACTTATAATTTTTTCTCTGATATTTTTAACTACGTCCTTTAATATATCTGTTCCTATATGCGGCTTACCCTTATACATTATTTCCTCTGGAGCACCTGATTTTATAAATTTCTCAAGAATATAATCACATCTTGAATCCTTTATTCTAGTAGTAAGCTTTCCATCTGAAAAAGTTCCTGCACCACCTTCTCCAAATTGAACATTGGAATTTAAATTTAACTTATCACCTTTCCAAAAACCTTCTACTGACTTTGTTCTATCTTCTACTTTTTCTCCTCTTTCAATAACTATAGGTCTATATCCTTTTTCCGCCATTAAAAGAGCAGCAAACATCCCTGCTGGACCCATTCCAACTATAACAGGTCTATGAAGCATCTTTTTACTTCCAAGGTTAAATTCCGAATCGTACTTAACCTTTTCTATTTTTACATCTTTACTATTAGCTCTTGCTACTACTCTGGACTCTCTCTCACATTCCACTTCTACACTATAACTAAACTTTATACTGTTCTTTTTTCTTGCATCAATAGACTCTCTAAGAATCTTTAGTTTTTTTATATTACTTTCATTAATTCTTAATTTTTTTGCAGCCTTCTTTTTTAATAAATCTATCTCTTCTTCTATATCTAATACTATATTGTTTATTCTAATTGTCATACTTCTCCTCCAAAATATCCACAATGTATTTAATTATTTTTTAATTATTAACAGTTGTGCTGTTTGTTATACTTTTCTTCTGTGAATTATCTTCTTTATCTTTACCTTTTACTGTCTCTTTGTTCTTAACTATATTTACTTTTACAAATTCAATGTTTTGTGATATTTTAGTTACTCCTGGTGGCAATTCTATACTTATAGGAATAGTATATTCACCTTCCTCTAAAGATTCTAAATTAACAAGGCATCGTATATCGCTACTAGTTAAATTATTTACTATATCCCTTCCCCCTGAAACTACCAAAGATACACTATCTTTTTCTAGGTTTACGCTAACTCCTTCTGGTAAGTTTTTAACCTTAACATTTATATTTATATTCTTTTGAACTATCTTATCTAAAATGATCTGTGTATTAATATACTCTTCACCTTTAACTAGCTTTATTCCAACTGGAAGAACTAACTTTAACTTCAAATCAGTTTTTTCAGAGGTCAAAATACTTAAATCTATAGGTTCTGTATCCAGCTTCTCTATTTTCACTAAGTCTTTTGGCTCTCCAGTAATTATAACTTTATCCAATTTAGGCTTAATAGATTTTAAAATAAGATCCTTATTTAATTCTCCCTTTGTTTTTATATTTATTCCTACCTGTTTTGTCTTTTGAATAGGAACTATAACATCTGCAAATTTAGGAGACAATTGAACTTCTGATACTTCTCTTCCTGTCTTATCTACTACTTTAAGAGGTGCTAGAAGACTTACATTTTTATCAGGATTGTTCATTTTAATTTCTACCAAAACTTTTTCAACTTTTTCCACATATTGTTTTGCTCCACTCACTACAACAGTACTTGGGGTTATAATTGGAGTTTCTTTATAAAAACCATTTTTAGACTCTCCATTTATTTGTGCTTTTATTGGAAATGATTTTTCAACATAATCATCTACATTTACCGTAATCCACATTGCTCCATCATTTACTATGTTAATGTTTCTATTAGGTCTTTTTAGTATATTTATAGGTATCCTATTACTACCTTTCTTCAGAGCATAAGCTCCTATATCAGCAACAATTTTAAACTCCTCTGGTCTTACTGAGTAAACATCTGCTGGTGTTCCTGTTATTCTCAATGAAGTTGTAAAATTTTGATTTGGTGAAAGTATAAACCCTGTTTGAATTAATGCCTCTTCATTAACAACCTCAATTGGAATATTGGTAACCTTATATGTTTTACTAGTCGCTTCATCATTAGAAGTATAAAGCCACAAAACAAAAGAAGCTATAACACAACATATTTTTATTATTAATTGTTGTCTGCTTTTCCTAACCATGACTTCACCTTCTCCTTGTATGTTATATTCTTGTTCTTTCTTGATGTAATAATTCTAATTAAAATATCTTTTAATTTATCTCTTGTATAGTACCTAGTTAAATTTCCATTTACAGCAAGTGAAATTATTCCTGTTTCTTCTGATACCACTATAGTTAATGCATCTGATACTTCGGACATTCCTATAGCTGCCCTATGCCTAGTTCCTAACTGCTTATTTATTGTATTATTATTTGTCAGTGGTAAAAAACACCCTGCTGCCGCAATTCTACCATTTCTAATTATTGTAGCTCCATCATGAAGAGGTGTATTTACAACAAAAATATTATCTAATAATGCAGATGAAATAACTGAATCTAACTCATTGCCCGTAGCAATTATATCTCCAAGTCCGGTAGTCTGTTCAATTACAATAAGAGCACCAGTTCTACTTTTTGATAAATTTTCTACTGCATCTACTATTTCAGTTATTATCTCGTCTGCTTTTTGTTCATTTTCAAAAATATGTTTATCTGTAAAAGTAGTTCTACCTATATGCTCAAGAGCTTTTCTTATTTCGGGCTGAAAAATTATAACAAAAGAAAGAACTCCTATAGTTAAAGTTTTACTAAGTATCCAATTTAATGTTGTTAAATGTAACAAGCTGCTGATAGGAATAAGGAATATAATTAAAAGAATACCTTTTAACAATTGTTCTGCTCTTGTTTCATTCATTAACATATATATCTTATAAAAAATATAAGAAACAACAATAATGTCTAGTACAGAATTTATACTAATGTTTTTTACTGTATTTATAATTATATTTACAACATCCACCTAGTTCACCCCTTCATTATGATATTTAATATAATTATACACTATTGTTTCTTTCTTAATAATATAAACTAGCTAAATTTATAAAATATTTTTAATCATTTTATAAGTAATTTGCAAAAGATTCTATAATATACTAGAATAATATTTTTATTATGTTAATATAAAAATATAAATATTACTATATAAAGGAGTGAATTATTTGCTTTCATCAAATAAAAAAACATTAACTACTTTACTTCTTACTTTGTCTTTTATTCTAATAGGTATAGGCGTTTTCTATGGTACTTACTACTTCTTCATAAATAAATCTTTGTCTTCTTACGAAAAAGTAGTAAAAACAGAAGTAAATAATATAAATAAGGTAAATGAGAAAACTTATTTATTTACTAAAGGTCAAACTATAGATACTGAAAAAATTAAAAATGAACTTTCCTCTTACATATCTTCATTGAAGAGTTCAGAAGAAAAACTTAAAAAATTAACTGTTACAGATAAGTATACTGATGACCATAAAAATTTACTCTTAGGTTTAAAAAATAATATATCTATATTCAATCAAATATATACAATTTGTAAAAATCCTAAAAATGTAACTCTAGAAAAAGCTTTAACCTCGCTTCAAAGCTTTAGAGATGATTGTATGAATAATTACGCTTTAGTTTCTATTAAAAATATAAAAATTAATTTACCTAAAGAATGTCTAGATTTTATAAATAATACTGCTTATTTTACTGAAAAACAAATTAGATCAAATATTGATGCTGAAATAGCAAATAGTCAAAATAAAGATTTCGTTAACTCTTTAAGTAAGCTTATTGACACATTTAATCCTATAAATAAAAATTTATCTCAGCAAATAGTTGAAGCAAGAAAAGATGATGAAGGATACGATAAATTATTAAATACTCTTGCTAGTTATCAAGACACTTTAAATAGCATAAAAAGTAAAATTTCAAACTTAACTATCCCTGAATCAGGCATACCTTTATATAAATCCTTTGTGAAGGTGTTAGATGACTATGATTCATACATACAAGATTTTACTTTCGCCGTTAAAACTGAAAAATTAACTTCTGCATCTGGATCACAAACTGAAGATTCTATAAATAAATTATATGAAGGTCCTAATGAAAAATTTAATACTTTAAACACTGATTATGATAATTTTATGGGAGAATATAATAAATTTAAAGATGAAACATCAAAATAATAAACCAAAGTGAAAAGTGACTAATTTTAGTCACTTTTTCTTTATCCTATGTAAAAATTAATATTTTTTGAATTTTTTTTTTTTTAGCGGGAACAATATCTATAGCCTACTTATTCAACTCCATAAATTTTACAAGGAGAGGATATTAAAAATGAAAAAAAAATTTGTTAGCATAATTACTCTACTTGCATTAGTAATTTCATTATTTAATTATGCCAACGCAATAGTTATCTGTGATTCTGAAACAAAGAATTTATACAAGGAGGAAGCACAAGTTGTAACTGTTTTTAATAGCAAAGGACAAAATATTTATATAACTAATTCAGATATACATTTAATGGCTCAGATAGTATATGCCGAAAGCTGTGCTGAACCTTATGAAGGAAAGGTTGCAGTAGCTTCTGTTATATTAAATAGACTTCGTGATTATAGATTTCCTAACAATATTGAAGGAGTTGTAAAACAAAAAGCTGCCTTTTCTTGTGTAAGAAACGGTAAAATCAATGTAACTCCTGATGAAAATTGTTATCGTGCTGTAAACGAAGCTTTAACTGGTAAAGATCCAACAAATAATGCTATTTACTTTTATAATCCAAAGATCGCTACATCCAAATGGATGAAAAATATAAATAAATCAAATGCTAAAAAAATTGGAAATCATATTTTTTTCGTAGTAAATTAATTAGTTTACTACATAAATCATTTCTGCTTACACATGCATATTAATTTTAATATGCCATAAAATACACAAAGCAGTTCATAATCCCTTATTATGAACTGCTTTCCTAATTAATTTTTTATTTGGTTGTTTTCATTTCTAATCTTATTTTTAGGATAAATTTTCTACTGCATTTAATACAGCAACTTGCCCTTCGCCAGCTGCCTTAATATATTGATATGGTTTACCTGTACAATCTCCTGCAGCATAGCAATTTTTAATATTTGTCTGCATTTTTCTATCTACCTTTATGTGTTCATTTTCCATTTCTAATCCTGGAACTAATTGACTAGGTGAAATACTATCCTTTAATACAAATACTCCATCGGTCTCAATTGTTTGATTTTTCATAACCAATTTATTAACCCTGTCATCTCCTACAATTTCAACTGGATTATCATTTATTACTGTTATATTTTCGTTAAGCTTATATTCACCTTTATACATAGGAATATAATATAAAGTTGATGCAAGCTCACTCACATAATTTGCTTCTTCTTCAGCTTCTTTATTATATCCTATTATAGTTACTATTTTACCTTTATATAATGGAGCATCACAGGTAGCACAATATCCTACTCCCTTACCTAAGAACTCTTCTTCTCCTTTTATCGGTTTTCCATACTGCATCCCTGTAGCTAAAATAATAGATTTGGCTTCATATGTTTTTTGATTTACCATTAAAGCAAAATAATCTCCCATGGCATAAATAGCATCTATTCGCTCTTCAGTTATTTCAATCTCCATTTTTTTAATATGTTCTTCAAAATGTTTCTTTAGCTCTTTACCTGTTACATTATAAAATCCTAAATAATTATTTATCTTAGGAGCTTTTACAAGTTTAGCACTAAAATCTTTATTTCCAAAAATAATTATATTCTTGTTTCTAATTTTTGCATTTATTGCCGCTTCAAGTCCTGCTGGACCAGAACCAATAACAGCTATATCATATCTATCACTCATATATTTACCTCCTAAATATTACAAAGCCGACAATACTTCTAAAGTATTGTCGGTCCCTTATTTATATATTAAAGATGTCTTGAAAGTATAGTTTGTATATCTTGTTTTGGTCTAAATCCTACCATAGTTTCTACTACTTCACCGTCTTTAAAAACCATAACACATGGTATGCTAGAAATTCTATATTTTTGTGCTATTGCTTGATTTTCATCAACATTAATTTTAAAGAAATTAGCCTTTTCTCCAACTTCTTCTGCTACTTCATCTATTACAGGTCCTAACATTCTGCAAGGTCCACACCATGGTGCCCAGAAATCAACAACAGTTGCTGTTTCAGAATTTATTACCTCTTGAACAAAATTTGATCCACCTATTTCTCTTACCATAATATCCCTCCACTTTTTAAGAATACTCATACCCTCTTGGGGTATATCTTATACTATTAATATAACTCTAATCTGTTTACAAGTCAAGTATTAACTTCATATTAATTAATAATTATTTGCAATTATATATCTTATTCTTTATATGCTTTATTGTTTCCCAAAGTCTTATTTTTAAGCTATGTTTTAAATAAATATTGATTTTAACAAAATACGGTATACAAAATTTTGATAATATTTTGTATACCGTATTATTTATATTCATTATTTTTTTATTATATTCCTAATAATAGAATTACTATATTGTGAATTTGGATAATTATTAATAAGCTTTGATGCATATTCCTTTGCTTTTTCTAGATTTACCTCTTTATATATAAGAGCAAGTCTATATAGTACTTCTGCCTCATAGCTTCCCTTTGAAAATCTATTATCATATTCAGAATAATACTTTATTGCACTTTCATTGTCACCAGTACCCTCATAACAAGAACCTAATACATAAATAATATGCTCATATAAATAATTATCTTTGCCGTATAAATAAGCTTTTAATAAATTATCTATAGCATTACTATATCCTTTAGAAGTCATTAAGTATTCTTTACCTTTTGTATAAAAATATTTTACTCCATCTTTCTTAAGTACTTCTTCACTTTGTGTTAATATAGTTCTATTATTTATACCTAAATTTGCATTTTTCCACTTTGAAACATATTCATGAAGTTTATTATAGTCACTTTTTTGCAAACTATTTTTTATCTCTTCATAAGGGAAAACTTCTGCTTTCTTCTTTTCAACCTCAGCCTTTTTTTTATCCTCATCTGCTTTTTTAGCAGCTGGTTCCGTTTTTTTTACTGCAACATTCTTTTTCTCTTGAACAGCTTCTGTTTTATCAACCTGATTTTTGCTTGGTAGCGCAACTTTTTTTATTGCAGGTATACCAAATTTTCCAATTGCAAAACATAATAATAATAAAACTAGAACTGTAATTATCTTTCTATATATTTTAGGATTATTTTCAAATTTTTTTCTTTTAATCCCATACTTAATCAGTTCCTTCTTATTTCTTAGGGCTACGTCATTTTTTTTATCTATTTTTAAAACTTTATTTACATACTCAGTAGCTTTTTCATACTTCCCAAGTTTTATATAGCAAGTTGCTATAGCATTATCTACATTTATACAATTATAATCACTTTCTTTACATTCCATAAGAATTTCTAAAGCTTCTTTTATATTTAACTCCTTAATTAAACCTATTGCATTTGCATACAAAGTTAATTTTTTTTCATCTTCTTTTAAACTTTGTAAATATTTCTTGGATACTCCATCATCATTAACTTCATAATTTAATTTCCAAATAGCATTTGCACTATCTATATCACCCTTTAAATAGTACAACAATCCTTTCAGATTTAAAGAAGCTCTATTCTTCATATTCGTAGATATACTTTCTTCACATATATCTATAGCTTCATCAATGTATCCACTTTGATACTTATTTAAAGCCTTTAGGTATAATTTATTTGACTTATTCATTATCCTCAGCTCTTTTTCTTCCTAAATTATTTTAAATCAATAACCATCTTTTCAGTATGATTTTTCATTAGCTCCTCATCATCATAAACTAAAATCTGAAGTTCTAATTTATTTTCAACTTTCTTAGCTGATATAACTTGTTTTCTTGAATTTTTTGTATCATATAATAGAGTAGTTTTACCTGTTTTAGTATTTATCTTATATACATTTCCACCTAATGCAACTGTACCATATCCTAAACCAACTATAGAAATAATATTTTCATCATCAATCCACTCTATAGATTTTGGTGAATTCTGATTTTCTCCCGCTACAACTTCAAGAGCCCATTTTTCTCCACTTGATAAATCTTTTAAATAAATCTTCCCTATTCCTTCTTCCTCTGCATCTGGACCTTTTCCTTCTATACATGCACTCAATTTCTTATTTACAGAATTCTCCCATTCTGTACCAAATTCTGGTTCAATCTTTTTATCTAATTGATGCTTTACAAATTTAACCGTATTTTCTTCTTCTTTTCCTGTTTCTTCCTCTTCAGCGTTGCTTTTATTATCTTTTGCACCAGATTCTTGATCCTTATTTTCTGGTATCTTGTCTTTATCTTTTATATCAGTAGTATTGTTTTTATCTGCAGCTACTTTGTTTTCTTCTACCTTATCCTTATTTTTTGTACATCCTATGAGAGAAATAGGACTTGTAATTAACAACATACACAATATAAAACTAGTAATTTTCTTATACTCAATAAATTTATTTTTAAAACTCATAAAACTCCCTCCCAAATTCTATTGTTTTTCTTTGTCATTATTTATTATACCATTTTGTACATTATATATCGTATAATCTTCTATAGAATTTTCATTAGAATCATTGTTGTTATTCATTTTTAGCTTAATTTTTATATTGTTTTCATTACTTTTTTCAATATCTACAATATTAGCTTCATTATTTTCAGTTTTATAAACTTTAAGTGCCTTTCCAGTACAAGCGTTTAATAGGTACAGTTCTTCATTCTGCACTTTATTCTCTTTTACTACTTCACTTACTACAAATAAATTTCCATCTTCACTCCACTTTACATATTTAATTAAATTCTTAGCTTCGCTATCTATTATTTTTAATGACCACTCACTATTATTTTTCAAATCTTTTATATATAACTTATTTGTGTCATTTTCTATGCTTTTATATTCTTTTTCTACTACACAATAGCTTAATCTTCTATCAGGAGAATTATACCATTTATTACTTCTTTGTAAAACTAGTTTTTCTTCTATTGATTTTTTTTCAAATTGTATTTCACTATTTAAACTCTCCTTATTAAACTCATCTTCATTTTCTAACGCCATGGTAATAAGATTTCTATCTTCTTCACTCCCCTTATCACCTTTAAATAAATCTTCATTAGAATTTTTAATATTTTCTTTTGAATTATTATTTGACCCCTCTGAAGATTTGTTATCATCAATTGTTGCTTTTTCTGTATGTTGATTTTCAACAGATGCAGTTTGTTTATTGTCTTCTTCTTTTCTAACTATTGCTGATGAATTTTCTTTTTTATCTTTCTTCAATTCTTTTTCTTCTATTTTTCCTTGTTTTTTATCTACAGAATCCATTGCAATTTTACTCTGTGATGAAATTTCCTTATCTACAGCTCTTTCAGCTACATTAACCTTATCCTGTTTAGAATTATTTCCAATATTAAATTTTGAAATAGGATTAATCATTACTATAAATGCCACTGCAGCAGCTATTGGTGCACCTATTTGAATGTATCTTCTAAAATTTCCCTTACTTTTTCTTACTATATTTTTCTTATATCTATCATGATCGATTTTTTCCATAATACTATCCTTTTGACTAGTAAAAACAACATCATCACAATTAAATGCTTCCTCAACAGCTTGTCTAAATAGCATTTCTTCATTATATAATTCCCTACATTTCATGCAAGATTTAATGTGTTCTTCCATCTCAATTTTCAAATCATCACTTATATCTTCTAATATATATTTTTCTAAGTTGTCGATGAATATCTTGCAATTCATATTCTCACCCCTTTTCGCTAATAGCTATATATTCCTTAAATTTCTCTTTTACTTTATAATATCTCCTTTTAACCGCTGATTCACTCATTTCAAGAATTTTAGATATATCATTAAAAGTTAACTTCTGCAGATATCTATGTGAAATTATTTGCTTATCTACATGTTCTAGTTTGTTTATATATTTTTCTATTTCTTTTTTTGTCTCTTTATATTCAAGATTCTGTTCTGGGGAAATTTCTTTTGAAGTTATAGGTTTTACCTCTTCTATATTTACATTTTCTATTTTTTTATACTTTCTAATATAATCAATGCATTTATTTTTAGCTATTCTTAAAATCCAATTAGAAAATTTGTATCTATTATCAAAAGTATCTAATTTATTATATACTGTTATAAATACCTCTTGAGTTATATCCTCCGAAGCTTCCTTGTCTTTAATCATACTATAAATAAATTTCAATATGGTCATTTCATATCTATTTACAATAGCTTCAAAGCTTTCTACACTTCCCTCCAAAATTTCCTGAACTAATCTTGCATCTTCTTCGCTGTTGAACAAGTGGCTCTCCCCCCTAACACCTGTCTAATAATTTATACGATAATTATACAGTAAAAGTTGTAAAAATAAAAAAAATAATGTTATATTTTCATACCCAACATATTAATTAAATATATATTTAATAATAAAAGGCTTTATATCCTTAAAGATATAAAGCCTTTTATTCATTTATTTTAAATTAGTTATTCATTATTATTTGTTTAGCTTTTAATATTGATGTAGCACTCATTGAGAATTCATCTAAACCATACTCAACAAGTGTTGGTATCATTGATTCATCTCCAGCTACTTCTCCACACATTCCGCACCATTTTCCTTCTTTATGTGCAGCATCTATTGTCATTTTTATAAGTCTTAATACTGCTGGATGATTTGGTTTATATAGATATGAAACTTTTTCATTCATTCTATCTGCAGCAAGTGTATATTGAATTAAATCATTAGTTCCTATACTAAAGAAGTCAACATATTTTGCAAGTTCATCAGCACAAACTGCTGCTGCAGGTATTTCAACCATCATTCCAACTTCTAAATCTGCATTAAATTCTTTTCCTTCTGCTCTTAATTCATCCATGCATTCACTAAGAACTTCTTTAGCAGCTAAAAATTCTTCAAGTGAAGAAATCATTGGGAACATTATCTTTATGTTTCCATAAGCTGAAGCTCTTAATAATGCTCTTAATTGAATTTTAAATATCTCTTTTCTATCAAGGCATAATCTTATTGCTCTATAACCTAAGAATGGATTCATTTCTTCTGGTAATGGAAGATATGGAAGCTTCTTATCTCCTCCAATATCAAGTGTTCTTATAACTATTGGTCTTCCTTCTGCTTTTTCTCCAACATATTTATATGATTCAAATTGTTCTTCTTCTGTTGGCATATCCTCTCTATCCATGTATAAGAACTCAGTTCTGAATAATCCTACACCATCTCCACCATTTTCAAGTACTTGGTGTATATCTTCTGCTTTTCCTATGTTTCCACAAACTTCTACACGTTTTCCTGCTTTAGTTACTGTTTCAACTTCTATAAGTTTCTTTAATTCTTCCTTCTCTTTTTCATAAGCAGCTTTCTTTTCTTCATATTGTGCTATTGTAGCTTCATCTGGGTTTATGATTGCTAACCCTTCTTCTCCATCTAGGATAACAGTATCTCCATCTTTAACACATTCAGTTATATCCATTAAACCAACAACAGCTGGAATTTCTAAAGTTCTTGCCATGATAGCACTATGTGAAGTTCTTCCACCTATATTTGTTAAGAAACCAATAACTTTATTCTTATCAAGTTGTGCTGTATCTGATGGTGTTAAATCATGTGCTACAACTATAGTATTTTCTTGTAAATCTTCAAGTCCAGAACCTGCTTTTCCTGCAAGATTTGCAAGTATTCTGTTTCCAACGTCTTTAATGTCCGCAGCTCTTTCTTTCATGTACTCATCTTCCATAGCTCCAAAGATACCCATGTACATTTCTATAACATCATTTAATGCTTTTTCAGCATTTACCATATTTGACTCTATGTTCATTTCAACTGCTCCAGTAAATTCTGGGTCATCTAAAAGCATCATATGACTTTCAAATACAGCTGCCTTTGCTGCTCCAAGATCTTTTTCTGCTTTTTCTTTTATTTTAGTTAATTGTTCTCTTGAGTTTTCTATTGCCTTATTTAGTTTTGTCTTTTCTGCGTCTAAATCTGTTATTTTCGTCTCAACTATACAAACTTCATTATCTTCTTTTATAACAACATTCCCTATTGCATAACCTTTTGATGCAGCTATACCTTTTTTCATTACATTTCCTCCTAAAAATCATTTCACACAAAATTATTATAAAAACAATAAATTTTTAACTATTTTTAAATAGTTGTTAAATCGGACCACTACTTTTATAAGCATAAATCATGCCATTTTTCCAAAAGCACCTCCAACTTGTCGAATTTTCGCTATTCCTAGCATTTTTCTAAAATATGCCGGAATACTTTTTTGATATTTTTTATCAACTCTTAACTATAAATATAGTTATTATGCCCTTATAAAATCTATATAATTCCACTAGACTAGCCGGTTTATATGCTGTATTATATACTTGATACTTTTTATCAACTCATTTTATAATTTTTTGATACTTTTTATCAAGTAAAGGAGTTTCAATTTTATGTATAAAAAAAATATACCAGTAAATATCAAAAATGGAGTTCACACCCGTATAGCTGCCACAATAGTTCACAAAGCTTCTCAGATAAAGTCTAAATACAATGTAGAATTATATATAAGAAAACTAGGCAATCCTCAACCTTTAGCCATAAGTATGCTTGCCCTAATCTCTATGAAAATTAGTGAAAATGAAGAAATAGAAGTTTCTTGTTTGTCAGATAATACTAAAGGTAAAAAAGCTGTATTAGAATTATGCAGCTTCATAACTGAGGAAATAGGAACTAATAACTTTTCAATGACAACCATAGATGCTATCTTAGAAGAAAATACTATAGCTAATAAACAAATTATTGAAAGTATTCCTGTGGGTATAATCGTAATTGATACAAATTCCAATATTACTACTATAAATAATTATGCACTTAACCTGATAAATAAACAAGCAAAAAATGTAATTGGTAAATTTGTAAAAGACATTATTCCAACTTCCGATTTGCCCTTTGTGTTAATCCACAATGAAAGTCAATACGGAAAAATTCAATATATAAATAATCACATTGCCATTGTTAATCGTTCTCCTATTGTATCTGATAACAAAGTTATTGGTGCTATGGGAATATTTCAAGATATATCCGAACTTATTGGTATAAAAGAATTAAATGAAAAATTCAAAAAAATATTGGAAACTTCTCATGAATTAATTTGTTTTGTAAATGAAAAAAGACAGATAAGCTATATAAATCCTTCCTATAAAAACTATTTCAAAGAAGAAAGCAACGATATTGAAGGGAAAGACTTAATTGATATTTCCCCAAACGGTCTCAGAATGAAGGTATTTAACTCTAAGACAAAACTCCAAAACATAGTTCATCAAAAAAAAGATTTAAATATAATTTCTACAGTACAACCTATATTTATTGATAATGTATTTAAAGGTGTCATTTCTATGTCTAAACCAGTAAATGAAATAAAAGACCTTATGAAAAAATTAGAAAGTTTTGAAGAGGAATTAAATTACTATAAGGAAGAATTACAAAGACATACTAAATTAAGCAGTTCCTTTGACAACATTATCGGAAACAGCAGCAGCCTAAAAGAGTGTTTAATAATAGCAGATAAAGCTTCAAAATCTACCTCTACTGTACTTATAAGAGGCGAGAGCGGTACTGGGAAAGAACTAATTGCTAAAGCTATACACAATAATAGTTCTAGAAAAAACAAACCTTTTGTGAGAATTAATTGTGCAGCTATTCCTGAAAATCTTTTGGAAAGCGAATTATTTGGATATGAAAAAGGAGCCTTTACTGGTGCTATTAAAAGCAAGCCTGGTAAATTCAGTATCGCTGATGAAGGTACAATTTTCCTAGATGAAATTGGAGATATGGCTCCTTCTATGCAAGTTAAACTCCTTCGTGTTCTTCAAGAAAAAGAATTTGAAAGTATTGGTGGAATAGAAACTAAAAAAGTAGATGTTAGAATAATTGCAGCTACAAATAAAAATCTTGAAGAAATGATGAAAAATGAAGAATTTAGGGAAGACTTATACTATAGATTAAATGTTATAAGTATATGTCTTCCTCCACTTAGAAATAGAAAAGAGGATATTAACTCCTTAGTAGAGCATTTTATTGAACAAATAAGTGAAAGAATGAAGAAAAAAATTACGGGCATAGATTCTAATTCATTAATTTATCTACAAAACTATGACTGGCCTGGTAACATCCGTGAACTTGAAAATATTATAGAAAGAGCTATAAACTTGTGTGATGAAGATATTATTACTATTAAAGATTTACCTTTTTACATTACCAATAATTCACCTAAAAATAATAGTTTAGTAAACTTAATAGATGGAGAAATTATGCCTATAGAAGAATATGAAAAAGAAATTATTACTTTAGCTATGAATAAATATAAAAGCTTTAACAAGGCTGGTAAAGCTTTAGGATTAACCCATAGAACAGTATCTTTAAAATGTAAAAAATATGGAATTGAGACACATCACTAATGTCAATAATTCCTTATTAATTTATTTTTATAATTTAATATAGATTTAACATTGCTGTGATAGAATCTTTAACGTACTTAATAACATATTACTAATATTATTAATAGGAGAGATAATATGAACTATAAAATGGTTTTCCAACTTTTAGGTGGACTAGGACTATTCGTTTACGGCATGAAGATAATGGGAGATGGTCTTCAAAAAGCCGCGGGAGAAAAATTAAAGAGAATTCTTGAAATACTAACAAGTAATAGAATATTGGCTGTTCTTGTTGGTGCAGGTGTTACTGCAATAATTCAAAGTAGTAGTGCTACAACTGTAATGACTGTTGGTTTTGTTAATGCTGGTCTTATGAATTTATTTCAAGCTGCTGGAGTAATAATGGGAGCAAATATCGGTACAACCATTACTGCTCAACTTATAGCATTTAAGCTATCTGACATAGCTCCTTTAATCCTTGCAATAGGTGCAGGTGTAGTATTATTCTCAAAGAAAAAAAGGACTAAAGATATTGGACATATAGTTCTTGGCTTTGGTATTCTATTTGTAGGTATGGACATCATGAAAGATGCCATGCATCCTTTAAGAGAAATGGAAAGCTTTAAAAATCTTATACTTACTCTTGGAAAACATCCTTTACTAGGTGTTCTTGTTGGTATGGGTATGACTGCAACAGTGCAAAGTAGTAGTGCTACTATTGGTATTCTTATGGCACTTGCAGGAACTAATGTACTTACACTAAATGTTGCACTTCCAATACTTTTTGGTGACAATATGGGTACATGTGTTACTGCTCTACTTGCTAGTATCGGAACTACTAAAAATGCAAAGCGTGCATCGCTTATACACTTAACGTTTAATACTATAGGTACACTATTATTTATGGCAGCATTCAATATTGTTTTAAAAGTTGTTCCTATGCTTGGCGGAGATATCCAAAGACAAATTGCAAATACACATACAATATTTAATATAACAAACGTACTAATACAAGTACCATTTATACCTCTAATAGTAAAGTTTGTAAATAAATTAGCACCAGGTGAAGATGAAAATTTAAATGTACATTCTTTAGAGTATCTTGATAAGCGATTACTAGAAACTCCATCAATTGCATCTGGACAATTAGTTAAAGAAATTGTAAGAATGGGAAAACTTTCTTCTCAAAACCTAACTAATTCTATGAATGCCTTCTTCACAGATGATGAAAAGTTAATGGGCTCTGTATTAGAACAAGAAAAACTAATTAACTTCTTACAAAGGGAAATAACTGATTACATGGTTTCTCTTGCAAATACTGATTTATCAGAACAACAATCAGAACTTGTATCATCTTTATTCCATGTAGTTAATGATATAGAAAGAATAGGCGATCATGCTAAAAATATTATAGAACTTGCCGAACTAAAAGCTAACGACTCTGTTGTTTTTTCTAAAAAAGCTCTAAGCGATACTAAAAATATGTCTGAAGCTGCTAGTCATGCAGTTAATTGTGTAATAAAAGCTTTAGAAAACTTTGATTTTAAAATGGCAGAAGAAGTTATTGAAACTGAAGGTAAAATAGATGCTATGGAAAAACAATTTAGGAAAGAACATTTTGCTAGACTTAATAAAAGAGAATGTAATACTGCTGGTAGTGCTATCTTTATAGATTTAGTAACAAATCTTGAAAGAATTGGTGACCATTCAAATAACATTGCTCTAATGGTATTAGATAGAAAATAAGATAGAATAAGAGAAGTTTTATATAAACTTCTCTTATTTTTTATCCTTATTTAACTATTTCTTTAAATTCTTTGCTTTCTCTTACATTATTAAAGTCTCGTTCTTCCTTTGCCAAATTCTTTACTGAAGAATCCATATCAATAGCTATCTTCAAATAATTAACTGTATTCTTAACATCACCACGTCTGCCGTAAATGCTAGCCTTTCCATAATAGCTCCATATATAATTTTCAACCTCTAAAGCCTTATCATACCACATTAACGCTTTATCATAATGCCTATATAATTCATAAGCAAGAGCCTTATTAAATCTCCCGTAACCATAATCAGCATTTATTTCTAATGCCTTATCTATAGCTTTCATACCATCTTCATAATTGCCCTGAAAACATAAAGCTATACCTTTTATACTATATGCTTTATAATAATTTTCGTCTTTTGAAATCACTTCATTCTGTATCTTTATAGCTTCTTCATACTTTCTATTGTGAAAAGCCTCATACCCCTTTTTATATTTTTCTTCTAACACAGTGTTTTTTTCTTCATTTGTGATATTCTTCAAATTTGCTTTATTTCTATCTTCACTATCTTTTATTTCTACATTTTCAGTTTTGCTATTTATTTTATTATCTATTACATAATCTCTTTTTCTATTATTTATTCCCTCCTTAACTATAATACCTACTGCAATCAGTGCGGCAATCATAAAAATAATTACCTTTGATTTTAATGAAATTTTTTTAAACATACTACCTCCTTTATAAGCTTTTGTACTCTATTTTTCATTATATATAAACACAAAAACACACTACAGCTTCTACTATAGTGTGTTACCTTAAACTGTATTATGTTTATATCTTTTTACCATAAAAACTTTCCATATACTCTCTATAACATCCAAGTATATATTGAACTATTTCATTCTTAGTATGAAGAGTGTCCTTAATACATTTTTCCCAAGAATTATCACATAAAAAACATTTTTTTTGTGGATAACCTAAATCCATTCTACTTATCTTCTTCATATCCTTATCATATACATCTATTTCAACACATCTACCTAAAATATGCTTATCTTCTATTTCTATAGTTGTTTTTTTTGTTTCTTTAGCATTCCTATTTATTACTATAGTTAAAATTGGACCTTCAGCAGTTATTCTAAAAACCTTGAAATGAATAAAACAACTGAATATATCTGAAATTATTTCATCCATATTTTGCATAATATTTTTTGTTATATCATTACTTCTATTTACCCCTGGATAATTAACTCTAATAACCATTAAAGGCATATTAAATTTATTAATTAATCCTTGCTGAAATCTCATTCTCTTTTCTTTATCTATTAAAATGTCTTCTTCGCTATATTTCATATTCAAATAGAGAAGCTTCTTTTTTCTCTTCCCTGTTCCTCCTTTTACTTTAATGATTGCAAATATTCCCGCTACCCAATTTCATATAAGTTATATTCTTCACTATCCATTATAACAACAGGGCAATCCAATTTTTCATTGATTCAAAAAACAACTAACTCTCTCCATTTTATCTATATACTTGTATCAATTTATATTTTACCATAAAATCTAAAATATATATGCAAATATATCCAAAATACTAAAAATTACTTTATAATATAACTTTTTTTATCACATATTTTAATGCATGAATAAAACTTATATGATAAAATTATATTAAAGTGCTATATAATAAATACTGAGGTGATAAACATGATAAGAAAAGAGTACCCGTTTTTTTATAAAAGATATGCTTACGATCTTTCAACAAATACATTACACGATTTGAAAAATGAAAAAGATGAATGCAAAATTAATGAAATCGATGAAGAAGATATCGAAATGTATAGTTCATTAAGTGAAGCTTCATTAATGCTGGATCATCCAGTACATAAACACTGTCCTTGCTGTATGAAAGAAGATTAAAGATACTTAACCGACATATTTCCTAGGTAATATGTCGGTTTTTACATTTTTTATTTTCTTATCTTATTACTAAACATATTCCAAATCTTTTTAAATATAATATTATCTTTATTATCTTCCTTGAAGTTTTCTTCACTTTCTATATTGTCTTCTTTTTCTTCTTTGTATATAAAAAATTCTTCAATTGAGTTAGCTAAAGATATAGCTATTTCTTGTTGATATGAATCTGTTTTTAATTTTTGCTCTTCCTGTTGGTTTGATAAAAATCCACACTCAACTAAAACAGATGGTATCTCACTGTAACATCTCAATATTTTATATGCTCCTTTGGCACACTTTTCTTTTCTTTTATTACCATTGTTTAAATCTTTTATAAGATTTTGTTGTATTATATGTGCCAATTTAGTACTGTCAGTATTCTTTGAATACCATACTTGCGCTCCATAATATTGACTTTGTTCAAACATATTTAGATGAATACTTATAAAAATATCACAATTAGATTCCTTTTTCATTTTACACCTATTATTTAAATCTTCGTTTTTCTTATCTCTAATTCTTCCTTTGTCAGAATAAAGTCCTATATCATCTTCTCTAGTCATAATTACTTTAAAACCTTTTTTCTCTAAATTTTCTTTTAGTTTTTTTGAAATGCTTAAATTAATATCTTTTTCAACTGTACCATTTTTAGATACAGCTCCTCCATCAATTCCTCCATGTCCTGCATCTAGTAAAATTATTTTTTGTTTATTTTCTTCAGCTAAAACCGTATATCCCAAATTAGTAAAAAACAAAGCTGTCATTATTAACGCGAAAATACTATATATTAACCTATTTTTTCTCAGCACATAAATCCCTCCTAAACTAAATTATATTTTATATTTTGTCCCATATTTATATTTTTTACTTAAAATATTTTTGCACAAAAAAATAGTAAAAATATTATTCAATATTTTTACTATTAAAAACTTATTATCTACATATTTATTTTTAAGCAATAACTTATGTTTAAAATATTGTTTATAAACATAATGAAAAATTCTCTACCTATTTATAACAGATTGTGCTATATTAGTTGAATGATCTCCTATTCTTTCAAAATTACTGATTAAGTCTAAATATATTGCTCCTTCTCTAGCACTACAAGCTTCTTTATTTAATCTTCTGATATGCGCTTCTCTATACTCTTTTTCTAGTCTATCTATATTTTCTTCAATAACCAAAGTACTTTGAGCTTTCATCATATCATTTTCCTTAAAACTTGCAATACTTGTAGTTACAGCATCTATAGTATATTCATACATATGTCTTAATTCTTTCATACCCTCATCTGAGAAAGTCAATTTCTTTTGAATTTTTTCATTAGTTAAGTCAGCTATGTTTTTGCAATGATCTCCTACACGTTCGATATCATTTACTATATTAAACATTGACAAAATCATATTTTTTTTCTCTTCAGCTATATCTGCATTAGATAATTTAACTAAAAAAGTTGTAATTTCATGTTCTAATAAATTTATTAACTTTTCATTTTCATAAACCTTTTTATTTAATTCTTGATTATTAGTTTCGAAAGCCTTCATAGCAATAATCAAATTTTCTTTTGCCTTTCTCGCCATTCTGATAATTTCTTGAATGGCTTGTCCTGAAGCTATGATAGGTGTTTCTAGCAATCTTTCATCTATATATTTCGTTCCAAATTTCTCTGTTTCATCTTCTCCTGGTATTATCTTATTCACTAATAACACTAAATAATTCATAAAAGGAATCATTACAATAGTATTAGCTATATTAAATATAGTATGTGCATTAGCAATTTGTCTTGTAATATTTGATGGATTCATTCTTACCACTATATCTTTTAATATAGGTATTAAAGGTATAAATACTACTGTACCTATTACATTAAAAAATAAGTGAATAAATGCTGCTTTCTTAGCTGTTTTTTGTGTTCCTACACTAGATAGTAAAGCAGTAACACAAGTTCCTATATTATTACCAAATAGAATAGGTACTGCTACTTCAATAGGAAGTGCTCCTGTTCCTGATAAAGCTACTAATATCCCAGTAGAAGCTGATGAACTTTGTATAACAGCTGTCATAATTACTCCTACCAAAATACTCAAGAAAATATTACCTTGAAGAGAAACTATCATATTTCCGAAAAAATCTGATTCAGCTAATGGAGCCATAGTTTCTTTCATTAACTCCATCCCTAAGAAAAGTATACCAAATCCCAATATAATATGTCCTACTTCTTTTACCTTCTCTTTTTTAGAGAACATTAGCATTGCTGCCCCTAATGCAATAAATATAGGTATAATTCCATCCATCTTAAATGATATAATTTGTGTAGTAATAGTAGTTCCTATATTAGCTCCCATTATTACTCCAGCAGCTTGATAAAGATTCATCAGTCCTGCATTAACAAAACCTACTACCATAACAGTAGTTGCACTACTACTCTGAATAACAGCCGTAACAATTGCACCTGTAAGAATTCCTTTTGCTGGATTAGAAGTTATTTTTTCAAAGAAGACTTTCATCTTATCTCCTGCAACATTTTCTAATCCTTCTCCCATTAGTTTCATTCCATATAAGAACAATCCTAATCCACCTAAAAGTCCTATAATTATATTCATTAAACTCATAAAATCCCTCCAAATTAGCGCTCCATATCCAATAATACAACAATATATGAGTTTTGTTAATAACTTTTTTACATTTTATAATCTATTTTTAATACTTTTAACATACTTTTAACATAACTTACTTATATCCTTCATATTATCTTGAATATTTTCAATTATGTAGTATATATGTTAAAATTATGATTCATTAGATTAATTTTAAAAATATCAATCTGTAACATAAAAAAAGCAAGAAAGATTTCTCTCTCTTGCTTCAAATATTCTATTACTATCTCTTTGAGAATTGTGGAGCTCTTCTTGCTTTTTTAAGACCATATTTCTTTCTTTCTTTCATTCTTGGGTCTCTTGTTAAGAATCCAGCTTTTTTAAGTTCTGGTTTTAATGTTTCATCAACTTTAACAAGTGCTCTTGATATACCATGTCTTATAGCTCCTGCTTGACCTGTAAATCCACCACCAAAAACATTTACTAATACATCGAATTTTTCTTTAGTTCCTGTTAAAATTAATGGTTGGTTTACGATAAATCTTAGAGTTTCTAAACCAAAATAGTTTTCTGCATCTCTTTTATTTATTACAACTCTACCTTCACCTGGTACAAGTCTTACTCTAGCTACTGCTTTCTTTCTTCTTCCTGTTGCAAAATATTGAACTTTAGCCATCTGTATGTATCCTCCCTTCAGTTCCTACTAGTATCTTAACTCTAAAACTTCTGGTTTTTGAGCTTGTTGATCATGTTCTGAACCTGTGTATACTTTTAACTTTTTAAGCATTTTTCTTCCTAAAGGCCCTTGTGGTAACATTCTTCTTACAGCTTCTTGAAAAACAAATTCTGGTTTGCTTTGGATAGCTTTTCTGTAAGAAATTTCTTTTAATCCACCTGGATATAATGAATGGTGTCTTAACATTTTTTGATCTAATTTCTTTCCTGTTAATACTATTTTTTCAGCATTTAATACAATAACGTGATCTCCTGTATCAACGTTTGGTGTATATGTTGGTTTATGCTTTCCTCTTAATATTGAAGCAACTTGGCTTGCTGCTCTTCCTAATGCTTTTCCTTCAACGTCTACAACATACCATTTTCTTTCTACTTCATTTGGCTTTGCGATATATGATTTCATCATTTTCCCTCCTTGAACTTTTCACTCGCGTTCTTCTATATCTATATCAAGACCGGGGCCTGTGGTCTTATATACTTCTTCTTTCAAACAAAGAATATTATAATACAATTAGCCGGGCGTGTCAATATATCTTTAAATTTAAATTAATAAATTTAAAAGTTTTTTATTATACTAGTAAAAAACCTCTTCAAGACATAATCCATTAGCTGGAACTGCTTTTCCCGCCTTGGACCTATCCTTAGCTAATATTATTTCATTAATATCATTTGGATTAATTTTACATATCCCCACATCTAGTAGAGTTCCTACTATTATTCTTACCATATTATATAAAAAACCATCACCTGAAACTATAAATTGAATTTGATCTTCATTCTTTATAATATCTAACTCATAAATAGTTCTTATTGTAGTTTTCACAGAGCTTCCTTTTTTTCTAAAAGAATCAAATTCATGAGTACCTAGAAAATATTTGCTACCTTCTAACATTAAATTCAAATTTAATTCTTTGTGAAAACTATATACGTAATTTCTACTAATTGCGGCTCTCTCTTTTCTATTTAATACAGTATAAACATATTTCTTTCCTTTACTACTATATCGTGCATGAAATTCCTCTAGCACTTCTTCTGAACGCAATATGACTATATCTTGAGGTAACTTTGTATTTATTGCATATTTAAATTTTTCTGCTGGTATACTACTTTTAGTAAAAAAATTACCTACAAAGCCCTTTGCATGAACACCAGCATCTGTTCTGCTTGATCCTGTTACTTGAATATCTTCTTTTGTAATTTCTTTTATAGCTTCTTCAATTTTCTGCTGAATTGTAACAGCATTTTTCTGTCTCTGCCATCCAGCATAATTAGCTCCATCATACTCTATAATAATTTTTATATTTCTTCTCACTAGTTACACCTCAGCATATTAAATCATCACCTGGATTATTGATTTTTATACTCTAAACGTTCTACTCCAAATAGATACAACAGTTAAAAGTATTGTAATAGCTATTGCTACAAAATCTCTATTTTCCAAGTTTAATATTTTCATTCTGGTTCTACCTTCTCCACCTCTATAACATCTTGCTTCCATAGCCATGGCAAGTTCATCAGCACGTCTAAAAGAACTTATAAAAAGTGGAACTAATAAAGGTATTAAATTTTTTGCTCTGCTGAAAAGATTACCTGATTCAAAATCTGCACCTCTAGCCATCTGTGCTTTCATTATTTTATCCGTTTCATCCATAAGTGTAGGAATAAATCTTAGTGCTATTGTCATCATCATAGCAAGTTCATGAGCTGGTAATCCAATCTTTCTAAATGGGTTTAAAAGCTTTTCAAGTCCATCAGTTAATTCAATTGGAGAAGTAGTCAGTGTGAGCAATGACGTTCCAACTATTAAGAAAACCAACCTAATAATCATAAAAGCAGCTAAAATTAATCCTTGTTTGTATATTTTCAAAAATTTCCAATGCCAAAGTGGTACTTCACCTGATGCTCCACCCGTCATAAAAATATTTAACAAACCAGTTATAATAAGTAAAATAAATATAGGTTTTAATCCTTTATATATATAGCTGAAAGGAACCTTAGAAATAATTATAGCAGCCAATGTAAATCCAACAACAAAAATATATCCCTTAAAATTATTAACTAAAAATAAATTTATTATATATATAATTGACAATAATATTTTAACTCTAGGATCTAATTTATGAATAAAGGATTCACCTGGTACATATTGCCCTATAGTAATATCTTTAATCATTTTTAGCTCCCCTTAACATGTTTATTATTTCCTGCTTTGCTTTATCTACTGTAAATATATCTTCTGATATATTAAAATTATTTTTTCTTAACTCTCTTACCAAATAAGTAACTTGTGGAACTGCAAGCCCAACCGTTTCAAGTATATCTACTTGTTTAAATACATTACTTGGTATATCATTCAAAATACATCTTCCTTTATCCATAACAAGGACTTTAGTAGCAACCTTTGCAACATCCTCCATGCTATGTGATACCAATATTATTGTCATATTGTATTCTTCTCTAAGTTCTTTAACTCTTTCTAAAATCTCATCTCTTCCTTTTGGATCTAATCCTGCAGTAGGTTCATCTAAAATTAGAACCCCAGGTTCCATTGCAACAACACCAGCTATTGCAACTCTTCTTTTCTGCCCTCCACTTAAATCAAATGGAGACTTATCTTTATATATATCGTAATCTAACCCTACGATATTCATAGCCTTTTTAACTCTATTACCTATCTCTTCATCACTAAGCCCTAAATTTTTAGGACCAAATGCAATATCCTTCTCAATTGTTTCTTCAAATAATTGATATTCAGGGTATTGAAATACAAGTCCAATTTTTTTTCTTATATCACTTAATTTTACCTTTTCACCTGTAATATCTACATCATCAACTATTATTTTTCCACTTGTGGGCTTTAAAAGACCATTAATATGTTGAATTAAAGTAGACTTTCCTGAACCAGTATGCCCTATTAATGCGACAAATTCTCCATCATTTATAGTTAAATTCACATCATCAAGCGCTTTTTTTTCAAAAGGTGATCCTGGCATATATATGTGTGTTAAATTCTCTATTTTAATTGACATAATACATTCACCATCTCATCTATAGTTAATATATTGGAATCAATATTTATTCCACTTTTATTTAGTTCATAAGCGAGTTCTGTCATCTGTGGAACATCAAGGCCTATTTCCTTCATTACTGAGACATTACTAAAAATTTTTCTAGGAGTTCCTTCCATAATAAGCTTTCCTTTATCCATAACCACTATTCTGTCCGCCTCGACTGCTTCTTCCATATAGTGAGTAATTAATACAATAGTAATACCATAATTCTTATTAATATCTTTAATTGTATCAATAACTTCTCTTCTTCCAGAAGGATCTAGCATAGCTGTTGGTTCATCAAATATAATGCAATTTGGTCTCATAGCTAAAATACCTGCTATTGCTATTCTTTGTTTCTGTCCACCTGACAATAAATGGGGTGCATGTTTTCTATACTCATACATTTTAACCTTATGTAATGCGTCATCTACCCTTTTTCTTATTTCAGATGGTTCAACACCTAAATTTTCTGGTCCAAACGCTACATCTTCTTCAACTATAGTTGCTACAATCTGGTTATCAGGATTTTGAAATACCATGCCAGCCTTATTTCTTATTTGCCATATATGCTCAGAACTACAAGTATCCATGCCATCCACATATACCTTTCCCCCACTTGGTAACAGAAGTGCATTCATGTGTTTTGCCAATGTAGACTTTCCTGACCCATTATGTCCAAGGACTACTAAAAATTCACCTTTTTTTATATCTAGGTCAACTTCATTTACAGCAATTTTAGCATTATTTTCTTCATTTTTTTCATATTTATATATAACTTTTTTGCATTCTATCATATTTTTGCTCATATGAATAAATACTCCTTTTAAAGTTTCTAGTAAAGATTATAACAAAATGGGGACTAAGTTGGAAAATACTTAATCCCCTTATAATCAATTATACTAATTCAAGTATAACTACTTCTGCTCCGTCGCCTCTTCTTGGGCCCATTTTATAGATTCTAGTGTATCCACCATTTCTATCTGCATATTTTGGAGCAACATCTGCAAATAGTTTTTCAACTACTTCTTTTTCAGTAACAAATGCTAATACTTGTCTTCTAGCATGAAGATCTCCTCTTTTAGCAAGAGTGATCATTTTTTCAGCTATATTTTTAGTTTCTTTAGCTCTAGTTATAGTAGTTTCTATTCTACCATGTTTTAAAAAACTAGTTACTAAATTTCTTAGCATAGCTCTTCTCTGATCAGTTGGAAGCCCCAACTTACGTTGTTGTGCCATGTTTCATCCTCCTTTACTCATCGGATTTCTTTAAGCCTAATGCTAAAGCCTCAAGCTTCTCTTGCACTTCTTCTAGTGACTTTTTACCTAAATTTCTAACTTTCATCATGTCATCCATAGATCTTTCTGTTAATTCTTGTACAGTGTTAATTCCTGCTCTTTTTAAGCAGTTATAACTTCTAACAGAAAGGTCTAATTCTTCTATAGTCATTTCAAGCACTTTTTCTTTCTTATCTTCTTCTTTTTCAATCATTATTTCAACATTATCTGCATGATCAGTAAGTGTCATAAATAATTTGAAATGTTCGATAAGAATTTTTGCTGAAAGACTTATAGCTTCTTCTGGTCTTATAGTACCGTTAGTCCATATCTCAATAGTTAACTTATCATAGTCAGTAATTTGACCAACTCTTGTATTTTCTACAGAAAAATTAACTCTTTTAATTGGAGTGTATATTGAATCAACAGGGATAGTACCTATTGGTAAGTCATCTCTCTTATTTTTATTTTGAGAAACATATCCTCTACCCTTATCAACATTGATTTCCATATATAGTTTTCCATCTTCATCTAGAGTGGCTATATGTAAATCTTTGTTTACAATTTCAATATCACCATCTGATGTAATATCAGCAGCTGTTACCTCACCAAGTCCTTGTGCATCTATATATATAGTCTTTGCACTTTCACCTTCCATTTTTAATGCTAATCCTTTAACATTAAGAATTAATTCAGTAACATCTTCTTTAACTCCTGTTACAGTTGAAAATTCATGAAGAACTCCATCAATATTTATAGAGCTTGCTGCAACTCCAGGTAATGATGATAAAAGAATTCTTCTTAACGAATTTCCAAGAGTAATACCATAGCCTCTTTCTAATGGATCAATAACAAATTTGCCATAAGTTCCATCTTCAGCTGCTTCAATACATTCTATTTTGGGTTTTTCTATTTCTAACATACGAACCCTCCCTTAATGAATTATACCATACTGAGGGTAACTGATTCCATTCTAATCACCATTCTTATTTACTGTATAACTCAACGATTAATGTTTCATTTACTGGAACATCAATATCTACTCTAGCAGGTTCAGCAAGAACTTTTCCCTCAAAGTTTTCTACGTTACCTTCTAACCAAGCTGGTAATGTCTTTGGATTTTCAGCAAATACTTTGAATTTCTCAGTTGATCTGCTTTTTTCTCTAACACTAATTACATCATTAACACTTACTTTGTATGATGGTATATCTACTTTCTTACCATTTACTAAGAAATGTCCATGAGTAACTAATTGTCTTGCTTCATTTCTAGAAGATCCAAATCCTAATCTATATACTACGTTATCTAATCTTAATTCAAGAAGCTTTAACAAGTTTTCACCTGTTATTCCTCTCATTTTATCAGCTTTCTCATAGTATTTTCTGAATTGGCCTTCAAGAACTCCATAAATTCTTCTAGCTTTTTGTTTTTCTCTTAATTGAATTCCATAGTTAGAAAGTTTCTTTCTACCTTGTCCGTGCTGTCCTGGTGCATAGCTTCTTCTAGCAAATGCACATTTATCTGTATAACATCTATCCCCTTTTAGGAATAGTTTCATACCTTCTCTTCTACATAATCTACACATAGATCCAGTATATCTAGCCATTCAAGTAACACCTCCTGTTTCTGTATAATTAAACTCTTCTTCTCTTTGGTGGTCTACAACCATTGTGCGGTATTGGTGTAACGTCTTTTATTAACGTAATTTCAAGTCCTGCTGCTTGTAAAGATCTTATAGCTGCTTCTCTACCAGCACCTGGTCCTTTTACATATACTTCAATACTCTTTAATCCATGTTCCATTGCTGCATTTGCTGCAGTTTCAGCAGCCATTTGTGCTGCAAATGGAGTGCTCTTTCTTGAACCTCTAAATCCTAATGCACCTGCACTTGACCAAGATAAAGCATTTCCAACACTATCAGTCAATGTAACAATTGAATTATTGAAGGTTGATTTTATATGTGCACAGCCGTGTTCTATATTTTTTCTTTCTTTTCTTCTTCTAGTTTTTCTAGCTTTTGCTTTAGCCACTTATCATCCCTCCTTATTATTTCTTCTTACCACTAATAGATCTCTTTGGACCTTTTCTTGTTCTTGCATTAGTTTTAGTTTTTTGTCCTCTTAATGGAAGACCTTTTCTGTGTCTTATTCCTCTATAGCATCCTATTTCAACTAATCTCTTTATATCAAGAGCTACTTTTCTTCTTAAGTCACCTTCAACTTCGAAGTTTTTACTTACATAATCTCTTATTGCATTTACTTCTTCTTCTGATAAATCCTTAACTCTTGTATCTGGATTTACACCAGTAGCATCAAGAATTTTACGAGAATTTGGCATACCAATCCCGTAGATGTATGTTAGACCTACTTCAACTCTCTTATCCTTTGGTAGATCTATACCAGCTATTCTAGCCATTGAATCCTACACCTCCTAATTTTCCAACTGTTAAATATATATATATGTTAGCAGCCGCATATAAACTTTTTATTTATATTCCAATATCATACCTATACATAATATTGCAAATTTCTAAATTTATCAATGGTTTTAAGAAAATTTTTAATGATTATCAACCTTGTTTTTGTTTATGTTTAGGATTTTCACAAATAACCATTACTCTTCCTTTTCTTTTTATAACCTTACATTTTTCACACATAGGCTTTACTGATGGTCTTACTTTCATTACTAACCCTCCTTGCTATTTCGCTCTCCAAGTTATTCTACCTCTACTTAAATCGTATGGAGAAAGCTCAACTGTAACTTTGTCGCCTGGTAAAATTCTTATGAAGTTCATTCTTAATTTTCCAGATACATGTGCTAATATTATTTGACCACTTTCTAACTGAACTTGAAACATAGCATTAGGTAAAGCTTCTAAAACTGAACCCTGCATTTCAATTACATCATCTTTTGACATAAGGCACTTAACCCTCCTTATTAGCGTCCCTATTTGCTAAGTACTTTCTTACTTTAGCATCATTAACATTATTTCCAGACATTATCAACTGCTTAATATCTTCTACTACATAATTAGTTAAACTTAAATGTTTAATCTTCTTCTTCTTAGGTTTTTCAACCTTTCTCAGATTACCATCTATAATATATACGTAATTTTTATCAATTACATCTGATATTATAAATGCTCTTTCTGAATCTCTTCCTGCTTTAGAGTATACTACTCTTCCGATAAGATTTTTATAATCCAACATGGTCACCTCGATTAACTTAAAGTTAATATTTCAGGGCCATTCTTTGAAATTGCCACAGTATTTTCGTAGTGTGCTGATAATGTTCCGTCCTTAGTAACTACAGTCCAACCATTTGGTTGAACCTTAACATAAAATTCACCTATATTAATCATCGGTTCGATTGCTAAAACCATACCTTCAACTAATTTAGGTCCTCTACCCGGTCTTCCAAAGTTCGGCACCTCAGGATCTTCGTGCATTTCTGTACCTATTCCATGACCAACATAGTCTCTAACTACAGAATAGCCTTGCCCTTCAGCATATTGTTGGATAGCTGATGATATATCACTTAATTTATTACCCACTACTGCTTTTTCGATCCCTGTGAAAAAACTTTGTTCAGTAACTTTAATTAAGTTTTCAGCTTCCTTTGAAATTTGACCTACAGCAAAAGTTCTAGCTGCATCACCATGATAACCATTCAAAATAGCACCGCAATCAATGCTTATGATATCACCTTCTTGCAATACTCTTTTACCTGGTATTCCATGAACAACTTCATTATTAATAGAAGCACATATTGAAGCAGGGAAACCACAATATCCTTTAAAAGATGGAATAGCATTTCTACTTCTTATAGACTCTTCTGCTATTCTATCCAATTCACCAGTAGTTATTCCTGGTTTTACAGATTCTTGCAATTTAGCAAGAGTTTCTCCTACAACTTTTCCAGCCTGTCTCATATATTCTATTTCTCTAGCGTTCTTAATATTTATCATTATTTCTCGCTTTCCATATGACGACAAATAGTTTCAAAGACTTCATCGATTGATTGTGTACCATCAACCACAAACAATTGATCCTTAGATTTATAATAATCTGCTAAAGGCTGAGTTTGTTTTTCATATACATCTATTCTATCTTTTACTGTTTCTTCAGTATCATCTTTTCTTTGCACTATATCACTTCCACAAGCATCACATTTTTCTTCACTCTTTGGAGGGTTGAATTTTATATGATAACTTGCACCACATGATGGGCAAACTCTTCTTCCTGTCATTCTTTCAAGAATAAATTCACTAGGTACATTTATAAGCAATGCAGTATCAATTTTTTGATTATTCTTTCTTAGAAAGTCTTCTAAGGCTTCTGCTTGCTTTACAGTTCTAGGAAATCCATCTAGCAAAAATCCATTCTTACAATCTTGCTCTGCTAATCTATCATTAACTATATCTATTGTTAATTCATCTGGCACTAATTGTCCCTTATCAATGTATTCTTTAGCTTTTATACCTAATGATGTCTTTTGTGAAATATTTTTTCTAAATATATCTCCAGTAGATATATGTGGAATAGAATACCTTTCACTTATTAATTTTGCCTGCGTACCTTTTCCTGCACCAGGAGGTCCTAACAAAATCATTTTCATACATATCAACTCCAAATTCTTTACATTTCTTATTTAAGGAATCCTTTATAGTGTCTCATTACTAATTGAGATTCTAATTGTCTCATAAAGTCAAGAGCAACTCCGACTTCGATTAGTAATGCAGTACCCCCAAAGGAGAATCCTTTAAAATTACTATATGTTTCAACAAACATAGGAAGTATTGCTATTCCTGCTGCAAATAATCCTCCAAGTATTGAAACTCTCAATAGTACTCTTTCAATAAATCTTGCAGTAGGCTCACCAGGTCTTATACCTGGTATGAAACCAGCAGATTTATGTATGTTTTCAGCCATTTCATCAGGCTTAAATGTAACTTCCGTATAAAACCATGTGAAGAAAATGACTAATACAATAGTCACTAACGCATATGGCCATGTATTCATTTTAAATATACTATATCTACTTGTTGTTACAAATTTATTGAAAGCAGAATTTGGCCAAAAACTTCCTATAGTTGCTGGAAATTGCATAACAGACATTGCAAAAATTATAGCTATAATTCCGGATGCGTTCATATTTATAGGTATATGAGTTGATTGTCCTTTAAACATTCTCCCACCAGAATTTTTAGCTGCATATTGTATTGGTATTCTTCTTTCAGCTAATGTAGCTATAACAACTACAGCAAATAGTAGTATAGAAGCTACTATTAATAATAGAATTTCTATAAAACTTACTGCTTCTGTTGACTGTAAACTACCAATTTGTAATATTTTCTGTGGTAATCTTGAAATTATATTTACAAATATTATTAGTGATACACCATTACCTATACCTTTTACTGTAATTTGATCTCCTAACCACATTAAAAATGTTGATGCAGTAGTTAGCGTAAGAACAATTAAAAATACATCTAATTTACTGGCATTAGCTATTGCTCCGAAATTTCTAATCAAAGCATATGTTCCAAATGATTGAAGTGCTGCCAAAATAACCGCACCATATCTTGTATATTGCTGTATTTTCTTTCTACCTTCTTCTCCTTCTTTAGAAAGCTGCTCTAATGAAGGAATTGCAATAGTTAACAATTGAAATATGATAGATGAGTTTATATATGGTACAACTCCCATGGCGAAAATACTAAAATTGCTTAGAGCTCCACCTGACATCAAATCATAAAAACTAAATAGCGTGCCACCTTTTGTCAAATTAGACAATGCACCGGTATCAATTCCAGGAACAGGAATATGATTTCCCATCCTGATAATTGCTACCATGAAAATTGTAAATATAATTCTTCTTCTTAACTCGGGAACTTTCCAAGCGTTGCGTAAGGTTGATAACATTTTATATCACCTCAACTTTTCCTCCCATGGATTCTATCTTCTCAACTGCACCCTTTGTAAACTTAGTCGCTTTAACAACTAGTTTCTTTTCAAGGTTACCGTTTCCTAATATTTTAACTCCGTCTTTTATCTTACTAATTACTCCATTTGCTTTTAATACTTCTGGTGTAATTTCTGTTCCATCTTCAAATATATTTAATCTGTTTACATTAACTTCAACATAATCTTTTGCGAAGATGTTTGTAAAACCTCTTTTAGGTAATCTTCTATATAAAGGCATTTGACCTCCTTCAAATCCCGGTCTTACGCCTCCACCTGATCTAGCATTTTGTCCTTTATGTCCTTTACCTGCAGTTTTACCCCAGCCAGAACCACTACCTCTACCAATTCTTTTAGGAGCTTTTTTTGAACCTGCAGCAGGTTTCAATTCATGAAGTTTCATGCTTTACACCTCCTCTTACTTATACTTCTTCAACATTCAATAGATAACTTACTTTTTCTATCATACCTCTTATTTGAGGAGTCTCTTCGTGATTAACACTTTTACCAATTTTCTTTAACCCAAGAGCATTTACTGTAGCAATATGATCTTTCTTTCTACCAATCAAGCTCTTTGTTAGTGTCACCTTAAGCTTAGCCAAGGTTGATCCCTCCTAACCTAAAATCTCTTCTACAGTCTTGCCTCTTAACTTAGCAATCTGTTCAGCAGTTCTTAATCTTGATAAACCATCAATTGTTGCGCCGACCATGTTTCTTGGGTTGTTAGAACCTAAAGATTTTGCTCTAACATCCTTTAAACCTGCTAATTCAAGTACCGCTCTAACAGGTCCACCGGCAATAACTCCAGTACCTTCAGAAGCAGGCATTATTAAAACTTCTCCTCTTCCGAATTCACCTTTTATTCTATGTGGAACAGTTGTTCCAACCATTGATACTTCTACTAAGCGCTTTTTAGCATCTTCGATGCCTTTTCTTATAGCTTCAGGTATTTCTACAGCTTTACCCATTCCTACGCCAACGTGTCCGTTTTCGTCTCCTACTACTACAAGTGCACTAAATCTAAAGTTTCTACCACCTTTAACAACTTTAGCAACTCTATTTATAAATACAACTTTTTCTTTAAGAGTTAGTGTGTTAGGATCTATTTTCATAGTTTTCCCTCCTTTTCTAGAATCTTAAACCTGCTTCTCTTGCGCCTTCAGCAAGTTCTTTTACTCTTCCGTGATATACGTATCCGCCTCTATCAAAAATAACTTCTTCTATTCCTTTTTCTACAGCTTTCTTAGCTATAAGTTGACCAACAACTTTTGCTGATTCTTTATTGCTTCCAACTTTTTCTGTAAAGTCTTTATCTAAAGTTGACGCAGAAACTAAAGTTGTTCCAGCTATATCATCTATTATTTGAGCATAAATATTTTTTTCACTTCTGTATACTGATAATCTTGGTCTTTCAGCTGTACCAGAAATTTTATTACGAACTCTAAGATGACGCTTAACTCTAGCTTTCTTTCTATCGTTTTTCTTGAACATTATATTCACTCCTTTCTGTTGTTTTTTCTGTTATTTACCAGTTTTTCCTTCTTTACGTCTTATAACTTCTCCAGCGTATCTTATTCCTTTACCTTTATAAGGTTCTGGTTTTCTCCATACTCTTATATTAGCAGCAGCTGATCCAACTAATTCTTTATCAATTCCGCTAACAACTACTTTAGTAGTTTCTGGTACTGAGAATTCTACGCCCTCAACAGATTTTATTTCAACTGGATGTGAATATCCAAGATTTAATACTAAATCTTTACCTTTTAATTGAGCTCTATAACCAACACCAACTAATTCTAAAGTTTTTTGGTATCCTTGTGTTACCCCAATTACCATATTATTAATTAATGCTCTTGTTAAGCCATGTAGAGCTCTATGTTGAGCAACATCACTTGGTCTTGTAACAACGATTTGGTTATCTTCAACAGCTATATTTATAGCTTTGTGCATTTCTTTTACTAATTCGCCTTTAGGTCCTTTTACTGTAACAACGTTATCTGGTGTTACATCAAATTTTACTCCATTAGGTATTTCTATTGGAAGTCTTCCTACTCTTGACATGACCACACCTCCTATTCACGTTAAATTACCAAATGTAACAAATTACTTCTCCACCTAATCCTAACTTTCTTGCTTCTCTATCTGCAACTATTCCTTTAGAAGTTGATATCATAGCAACTCCTAATCCATTTAATACTTTAGGAATATTATCTTTTTTACAATAAACTCTTAAACCTGGCTTTGAAATTCTTTTAAGACCAGTTATAATTCTTTCCTTTTGGTTATACTTTAAAGACATTCTTAACATTGGAACTGCTCCATCTGCATATTCTTCTACGTTTTTAACATATCCTTCTTGAAGCAATATGTTTGCTATAGCTTTTTTAATAGTTGAAGATGGAACTTCAACAACTTCATGTCTAACTATGTTCGCATTTCTTATACGAGTTAGCATATCTGCAATAGGGTCTGTCATAACCATTTATTATGCCTCCTTTCTAAATCTCATCTCTTACCAACTAGCTTTTCTGCATCCAGGAATTTGACCTTTATACGCTAATTCTCTGAAACAAATACGGCATATTCCGTATTTTTTTAGCACAGCATGTGGTCTTCCGCATATTCTACATCTTGTATATGCTCTAGTTGGATACTTTGGTTGTTTTTTCCACTTTTCAATCATTGCTTTACGGGCCATGTTTTTCCCTCCTTATTATTGAGCAAATGGCATCCCAAGATATCTTAGCAATTCTCTTGCTTCTTCGTCAGTCTTGGCTGTAGTAACAAATATAATATCCATACCTCTTACTTTATCCACTTTATCGTATTCTATTTCTGGGAACATTATTTGTTCTTTCACTCCTAATGCATAATTTCCTCTACCGTCAAAAGACTTAGCTGAAACTCCTCTGAAATCTCTAACTCTTGGTAGTGCTATGTTCATTAATCTATCTGCAAATTCATACATTTTTTGCTTTCTTAATGTAACTTTGCATCCTATAGGCATTTTTTCTCTGATTTTGAAGTTAGCTACAGATTTCTTTGCTCTAGTAAGTACAGGTTTTTGTCCTGCAATTATTTGTAAATCAGAAATAGCTGATTCTAATACTTTAGAATTATCTTTAGCTTCTCCAACACCCATATTGATAACTATCTTTTCAAGTTTTGGAACTTGCATTATATTTTTATATCCGAACTTTTCCATTAAGGCCGGCACTACTTCATTATTGTATTTTTCTTGTAGTCTATCCATTAAGTGAACCTCCTTTCAAAGTCTATAGTATTTCTCCGCACTTTTTACAAACTCTAACTTTAGTTCCATCTTCTAAAAGTTTTTTGCTAATTCTTGTAGCAGCATTACATTTAGTACAATATAACATAACTTTTGAGCTATTTATTGGTGCTTCTTTCTTTACTATTCCACCTTGCATGTTTTCTCTATTTGGTTTAACGTGCTTAGTAACAACATTTACATCTTTAACTAGCACTTTACCTTTTTTAGGATAAACAGCTAATATTTCGCTTGTTTTACCTTTATCTTTACCTGAAATAACAACTACTTTGTCTGTTCTTCTTACATGAACTTTAGCCATCACAGCCACCTCCCTTTTATAGAACTTCAGGTGCTAATGATAATATTTTATTAAATTCTTTATCTTTTTCTCTTAATTCTCTTGCGATTGGTCCAAAAATACGAGTTCCTCTTGGTTGTTTATCGTCTTTGATAACAACAGCAGCATTTTCATCCCACTTAATATATGAACCATCAGCTCTTCTTACGCCTCTTTTAGATCTAACAATAACAGCTTTAATAACATCACCTTTTTTAACAACACCGCCTGGTGTTGCACTTTTAACGCTAGCAACTATTATATCTCCAACGTTACCATACTTTCTTTTAGAACCGCCTAAAACTCTGATACACATGATTTCTTTTGCTCCAGTATTATCTCCTACTTTTAAGCGAGTTTGTGGCTGTATCATATATATGCCTCCTTTCAATCATTGAATTATTTTGCTTTTTCAACGATTTCGACTAATCTCCATCTCTTATCTTTTGACAATGGTCTTGTTTCCATTATCATTACTCTATCATTTTGTCTAGCTTCATTATTTTCATCATGAGCCTTAAACTTTTTAGTTCTGTTCATTGTTTTTCCGTACAATGGATGACGAACTTTATCTTCAACTGCAACTACAATAGTTTTATCCATCTTATCTGAAACGACTTTACCTATTCTAGTTTTTCTGTTTCCTCTTTCCACAGGGTAACCCTCCTTTCAGTTTGCTACTGATCAAGTCCTTGTAATTCTTTTTGTCTAAGTATTGTTTTCACTTGTGCTATAGACTTCTTAACCTGTCTAATTCTCATTGGGTTTTCAAGTTGGCCAGTCGCTAATTGAAATCTTAAATTAAATAACTCAGCTTTTAAGTCAGTTAATCTCACTGATAATTCTGTAGAAGAATTTTCTCTTAATTCTTGTAATTCATTAGCCCTCATTTACTTCACCACCCATTTGTTCAAAATCTCTTCTTGTAACAAACTTAGTCTTCATTGGAAGCTTATGTGCAGCAAGTCTCATAGCTTCTCTAGCAACATGTTCTGGCACTCCAGATAATTCAAACAATACTCTACCAGGTTTAACTACAGCTACCCAATATTCAACTGAACCTTTACCTTTACCCATACGAGTCTCAGCAGGAGTTGCAGTTACTGGTTTGTCTGGGAAAACCTTAATCCAAAGTTTTCCTCCTCTTTTTATATATCTATTTATTGCAATTCTGGCAGCTTCTATTTGATTACTTGTCATCCAACAGCATTCTGTTGCTTGAATACCATAATCTCCGTATGCAAGGAAGTTTCCTCTTCTAGCTTTTCCTCTCATTCTGCCACGTTGTTGCTTACGATGTTTTACCTTCTTTGGCATCAACATAACCTATTCCTCCTTCCCTTATTGGTTAACTTCTTCTGCTTTAACTTTTTTTGTTGGAAGAATTTCACCTTTATATAACCAAACTTTAACACCTATTTTTCCATAAGTTGTATCTGCTTCAGCAAATCCATAATCAATATCTGCTCTTAATGTTTGAAGAGGAATTGTTCCTTCATGATATTGCTCTGTTCTAGCTATTTCAGCTCCACCAAGTCTACCTGAGCAAGCAATTTTAACTCCTTTTGCTCCACTTCTCATAGCTCTTTGAATTGTTTGTTTCATAGCTCTTCTGAATGAAATTCTTTTTTCAAGTTGTTGAGCAACATTTTCTGACATTAATTGAGCATCTTTTTCTGGTCTTTTAACTTCAACTATGTTAATTATAATATTCTTTTCTGAAACTATTTTATTAATATCAACTTTTAATACCTCTATACCTTTTCCGCCTTTTCCTATAAGCATTCCTGGCTTAGCTGTATGGATATTTAACTTAACTCTTTTAGGAGTTCTTTCAATTTCTATTTTAGATATTCCTGCAGAATAAGATTTCTTTTTTATGAATTTTCTTATCTTATCATCTTCTATTAGGTTATCTGCAAATTTTTTACTATCTGCATACCATTTAGCATCCCATTCTTTTATCACTCCGACTCTGAGGCCATGTGGATGTACTTTTTGTCCCACTCTATTTCCCTCCTTCTATGCTCTTTCTTTTACAACTAATGTAATATGAGTAGTTCTTTTCATTATTGAATATGCTCTACCCTGTGCACGTGGTTTGAATCTTTTTAGTGTTGGTCCTTGATTAGCATAAGCCTCTGCAACATATAATTTATTAACATCTAAGTTGAAATTATTTTCTGCATTAGCTACAGCTGATTTTAATACTTTGCTAATTACAGTAGCTGCTTCTTTTGGAGTGTATTTTAATATAGCAAAAGCTTCATTTGCATTTTTTCCTCTTACTAAATCAAGAACAACTCCTGCTTTTCTTGGAGACATTCTTACATACTTTGCTATAGCTCTAGCTTCCATTTTTGTTCCTCCTTCCTATCACTATCTTACACGACTTGATTTTTCTTTCTTGTCTATGTGACCTTTAAATGTTCTTGTTAAAACAAATTCTCCTAATTTATGTCCTACCATATCTTCGCTTATATAAACCGGAACATGTTTTCTACCATCATGGACAGCTATAGTATGACCTAACATTTGAGGGAAGATTGTTGATGATCTTGACCAAGTCTTTACAACTTTCTTTTCATCTTTTTCATTCATAGCCTCAATTTTCTTTATTAATGATTCTGCAACGTAAGGTCCTTTTTTAATTGATCTACTCAATTCAGTGTCCTCCTTTCATACAATTTAAAGTTCAGGAAGAGAATGTAAATTCTCTCCTATCATTCTATTTAATTATTATCTTCTTCCTTTATTCTTAATAATCATCTTATCAGAATACTTTTTGTTCTTTCTTGTCTTATATCCAAGAGCAGGTTTACCCCATGGTGTAACAGGACCTGGACGTCCAACTGGTGATTTACCTTCTCCACCACCGTGAGGGTGATCGTTAGGGTTCATTACTGATCCTCTAACTGTTGGTCTGAATCCCATATGTCTCTTTCTTCCTGCTTTACCTATGTTTATGATATCATTTGTTAAGTTTGAAACTGTTCCTATAGTAGCTCTACATTCGATTCTTACGTATCTCATTTCACCACTTGGAAGTCTCAAGATAGCATAATTTCCTTCTTTAGCCATAAGTTGAGCTGAAGTTCCTGCTGCTCTAACTATTTGAGCACCTTTTCCTGCTTGTAATTCAATATTATGAATTACTGTACCTACTGGTATGTTTTTAAGTGGAAGTGCATTTCCTGGTTTTATGTCAGCATCTACACCAGACATAACTGTGTTTCCAACTTTTAATCCAACTGGTGCAATTATATATCTCTTTTCACCATCAGCATAATTTAAAAGTGCTATGTATGCTGTTCTGTTTGGATCGTATTCTATAGTAGCAACCTTTGCAGGTATTCCATCTTTATTTCTTTTAAAATCAATTATTCTATATTTTCTTTTTTCTCCACCACCACGATGACGAACAGTTATTCTACCATTGTTATTTCTTCCAGCATTCTTCTTTATACTAACAAGAAGTGATTTTTCTGGTTTACTAGTAGTTATTTCTTCAAAAGTAGCAACTGTCATTTGTCTTCTTGAAGGTGTAGTCGGTCTAAACTTTTTAACTGCCATCTAAATTCCCTCCTTTTTATCGCTTATCTGGCTCCTCGCCAATAACTGCTTTTTTGTGAAATATTACATTCCTTCAAAAAATTCTATTGTTTTACTTTCTGGAGTTAACTTGATTATAGCTTTCTTATAGTCAGCTCTTTTTCCTACGTGTACTCCAACTCTTTTTACTTTTCCCATTATTCTTACAGTATTTACTGTTTCAACTTTTACCTCAAATATTTCTTCTACTGCTCTCTTTATTTGAGATTTATTAGCATGTATATCTACAATGAAGGTGTACTTTCTATCTGCCATATCAGACATGCTTTTTTCAGTTATTACTGGTCTTCTTATAATATCATAACTGCTCACTGTCATTATGCATACACCTCCTCAATTTTAGCAACTGCTTCTTTTGTAACAATAAATTTGTCATATTTTAATATATCATATACATTTAAATTGTTAACAGGGATTACAGTTGCCCCTTGTATATTTCTTACTGACTTATAAACATCTTCATTAGACTCAGGCACAACGATTAAAGCTTTTTTAGTTTCAAATGCATTAAGCATTTTAACTACTTCTTTAGTCTTTGGCACATCTAAATCCAAGTTTTCAAGAACTACCATTTCATTTTCAGCAACCTTACTACTTAATGCTGATTTCATAGCAACTCTTCTCATTGATTTAGGAACAGACATTCTGTAATCTCTTGGTTTTGGAGCAAAAACTATACCACCATGAACCCATTGTGGTGCTCTTGTTGAACCTTGTCTTGCTCTACCTGTTCCTTTTTGTCTCCAAGGTTTTCTTCCACCCCCAGAAACCTCTGCTCTAGTCTTAGTGGATTGAGTTCCTTGTCTTTTATTTGCAAGTTGTGCAACTACAACTTGGTGTAAAGCACTTTCGTTCACTTCTACTGCAAATACGCTATCTGATAATTGAATATCTCCAACCTTTTGTCCTTCTCTATTAAATAAATCTACTGTAGGCATTCTATATCCTCCTTTCTTCCAAAGCTTTAAGCTTTCACTGTATCCTTAATTACAATGTAGCCTTTATTTGGTCCTGGTATTCCACCTTTTATTAAAACAACATTCTTTTCTGTCATAACTTTTACAACTTCAAGATTTAAAACAGTTGCTTTTTTATTTCCCGTTTGTCCAGGCATTTTCATGTTTTTAAAAGTTCTTGATGGGCTTGAAGCTGCACCCATTGAACCTGGTGCTCTATGGAATTTAGAACCGTGACTCATAGGTCCTCTTGAAAAATTCCATCTTTTTATAACGCCTTGGAATCCCTTTCCTTTAGAAACTCCTGTTATATCTACTTTATCTCCTACTTGAAAGATATCAGCTTTTATTTCGCTTCCAACTTCATATTCGTTGATATTTTCTAGTCTAAATTCTCTAACCATTCTCTTCAAAGAAGCACCTGCTTTAGCAAAATGTCCTTTTTTAGGTTTATTAGCTAATTTTTCTCTAATATCTTCAAATCCTACTTGTATAGCATTATATCCATCATTTTCTTCAGTTTTCTTTTGGATTACTACACATGGTCCTGCTTCTACAACTGTAACTGGAATAACTTTACCATTTTCATCAAATATTTGAGTCATCCCAAGTTTTCTACCTAATATCGCTTTCTTCATTCTGCGCACCTCCCTAAAATATTAGCGGATCACTTTTGGCAATCATAATATCTCATAATAACTTGTGATAATTATAGTTTTATTTCAATATCCACACCTGCTGGTAAATCTAATCTCATTAAAGCATCAACAGTCTTTGGTGATGGACTTAATATGTCAATAAGTCTTTTATGTGTTCTAATTTCGAATTGTTCTCTAGAATCTTTATATTTGTGAGTAGCTCTTAATATTGTAACTATATCTTTTTCTGTAGGTAGTGGTACTGGACCAGCTACTTTAGCTCCTGTATTCTTTGCAGTTTCAACAATTTTCTCAGCTGATTGATCTAAAATATTGTGATCAAAAGCCTTTAATCTGATTCTTATTTTTTGACTTGCCATTGTATTTCCCTCCTTTTCATTCCTCTTCAATTCATAGATGTAACATCAGTGTTGTGTAAACTGTTCCAGGTGTTGCATAGTTTACATAACACCGCCGCCTGATTCAAGATCAAGACATGCTCAGTCAAGAATACCCTGGATATCCCAGCAACCTCTTGCTTCATCGCTATCCTCGTGTCACAACTCTTATATTGTATAATATTTTTTTTGTTTTGACAAGTATTTTTTAATTTTTATCGCAATTTCTTTCTATATTATTTATTATTAAATAAAAAATACTCTATTTAGCTTTTTTTCAATAGAAAAGGAGAAGGATTTTTCCTTCTCCTTTTGTCTTTATAAAGGCCTTTATTAAAATTCTTAATTATATTAAACTTTTAAGTTAAATTATTCTATTATAGTAGTAACAACTCCTGAACCTACTGTTCTTCCACCTTCTCTGATAGCGAATCTTAAGTTAGATTCCATTGCTACTGGTGTGATTAATTCAACTGTCATATCTATGTGGTCTCCTGGCATTACCATTTCTGCTCCGCCTGGTAATTCGATTGATCCTGTAACGTCTGTTGTTCTGAAATAGAATTGTGGTCTATATCCATTAAAGAATGGAGTATGTCTTCCACCTTCTTCTTTCTTTAATACGTATACTTGACCTACGAATTTTTTGTGTGGAGTTACTGTTCCTGGTTGTGCTAATACTTGACCTCTTTCGATTTCATCTCTTTGAACACCTCTTAATAATGCTCCGATGTTATCTCCAGCCATTGCTTCGTCAAGCATTTTTCTGAACATTTCTACTCCTGTACATGTTGTCTTTCCTATTTCTTCTTTCATTCCTACGATTTGTATTTCGTCTCCAACGTGAAGAATTCCTCTTTCAACTCTTCCTGTTGCAACTGTTCCTCTTCCTGTAATTGTGAATACATCTTCTACTGGCATTAGGAATGGTTGGTCAGTAGCTCTTTCTGGAGTTGGTATATATTCATCTACTGCATCCATTAAGTCAAATATGCATTGTTCTTCGCCATCTTCGATTGCTTTTAATGCTGATCCTGTTATTACTGGACAGTCATCTCCATCAAATCCATATTCGCTTAATAATTCTCTTACTTCCATTTCTACTAATTCTAGTAATTCTGGATCATCTACTTGGTCTGATTTGTTTAAGAATACTACTATGTGGTTAACTCCTACTCTTGATGCTAGTAGTATATGTTCTCTTGTTTGTGGCATTGGACCATCTGCTGCTGATACTACTAAGATAGCTCCATCCATTTGTGCTGCTCCTGTGATCATGTTCTTAACATAGTCAGCATGTCCTGGACAGTCAACGTGTGCATAGTGTCTGTTGTCTGTTTCGTATTCAACGTGTGCAGTGTTGATTGTTATTCCTCTTTCTTTTTCTTCTGGAGCTTTATCTATATCTTCATAGTTTTGTACTTCTGCTCCACCTTTTTTTGCTAATGCCATTGTTATAGCTGCTGTTGTTGTTGTTTTACCATGGTCTACGTGACCTATTGTTCCTATGTTTACATGCGGTTTCGTTCTTTCAAACTTTTCTCTTGCCATTTTAAATTCCCTCCTAAATTTTCAATTAATTTAAGTATTTTTATTTATAAAATTTATTTGACTTTAAATTTATGACATAAAATTTTTTTGTCTAGAATCATTTATTTTAAATCATTTATTTAAAACTCTAATAATTTAGTTTTTATATTGAATTAAAGATTGTATTGAAATAAATAATCAAATTATTTATTTCCTAAAACTTTATCTGCTATACTCTTTGGAACTTCTTCATAGTGATCAAATTCCATACTGTATGTTCCTCTACCTTGTGTTCTTGATCTTAAAACAGTTGCATATCCAAACATTTCAGAAAGTGGAACATATGCTGTAACAACTTGAGCACCTGCTCTTGGGTTCATTCCCTCTATTCTACCTCTTCTTGAGTTAACGTCACCCATTACATCTCCCATATATTCTTCTGGAACAACTACTTCAACCTTCATCATAGGTTCAAGTAATACAGGGGTTGCTTTAGCCATACCATTTTTGAACGCCATAGAACCAGCAATTTTGAATGCCATTTCTGATGAGTCAACATCATGGTAAGAACCATCATAACATTTAACCTTGAAATTAATAACTGGGTATCCACCTAATATACCGCTTTGTGAAGCTTGTTGAATTCCATTATCTACAGCTGGAACGTATTCTCTTGGAATAGCACCACCAACGATAGCATTTTCAAATTCATATTCACCTTCATGTGGTATCATTTCAATCCAGCAGTGTCCGAATTGTCCACGTCCACCAGATTGTCTTACAAATTTACCTTCAGCTTTAACAGCATTCTTAATAGTTTCTTTGTAAGCAACTTGTGGAGCACCAACATTACATTCAACTTTAAATTCTCTTTGAAGTCTATCAACTATGATTTCAAGGTGAAGTTCACCCATACCTTCTATAATTACTTGGCCTGTTTCTTGATCTGTAAAAGTTCTAAATGTAGGATCTTCTTCAGCAAGTTTAGCTAGTGCTATTCCCATTTTTTCTTGGCCTGCTTTAGTTTTTGGTTCTATCGCTACAGAAATAACTGGTTCTGGGAATTCCATACTTTCAAGAACTACTACTGATTTTTCATCACAAAGAGTGTCTCCAGTAGTTGTATTCTTAAGTCCAATTACAGCTCCTAATTCTCCTGCATATAACTCTTCAACTTCTTCTCTGTGGTTAGCATGCATTTTAACAAGTCTACCAATTCTTTCTTTCTTACCTTTGTTACTGTTTAATACATAGGTACCACTCGTCATTACTCCTGAGTATACTCTTGTGAATGCTAATTTACCAACAAATGGGTCAGTAGCAATCTTAAATGCTAATGCTGCTAAAGGTGCATTATCGTCTGCTTCTCTTGATTCCTCTTCACCATCTTCATTTACACCCTTAATAGCTTCTATATCAAGTGGTGATGGCATATATGCAAGAACAGCATCTAGTAATTGTTGAACACCTTTATTTTTATATGCAGTACCACATAACACTGGTACTATTTCATTAGCTATAGTAGCTTTTCTTAATGCAGCATGAAGTTCTTCTTCAGTAATTTCTTCACCTTCAAGATATTTCATCATTAGTTCTTCATCTGTCTCAACTATAGCTTCTATCATTGAAGCTCTATATTCTTCTGCTTGATCTTTTAATTCGTCTGGAATTTCAACTTCTTCAAAGTTTACTCCTAACTCATGATCAAAGATGACAGCTTTATTTTTTACAAGGTCTACGTGTCCTTGATAATTCTCTTCTTTTCCTATTGGAATTTGTATTGGCACTGCATTAGCATGTAATCTTTCTCTCATAGAAGATACTGACATGTAGAAATCAGCACCTAATATATCCATTTTATTTACGAATGCCATTCTTGGAACACTATATTTATCTGCCTGTCTCCATACTGTTTCAGTTTGAGGTTCAACTCCGCCCTTTGCATCTAATATAGTAACTGCACTGTCAAGTACTCTTAGTGATCTTTCAACCTCAACAGTAAAATCTACGTGTCCTGGTGTGTCTATAATGTTAACTTGATGTTCTTTCCAGAAACAAGTAGTTGCCGCAGAAGTAATTGTAATACCTCTTTCTTGTTCTTGAACCATCCAGTCCATAGTAGCTGCACCTTCGTGAGTTTCACCAATCTTATGTGTTTTACCTGTGTAGAATAATATACGCTCTGTTGCTGTAGTTTTACCAGCATCAATGTGAGCCATTATTCCGATGTTACGGAATTTTTTTAATGGGTATTGTCTAGCCACTCTTTTTTCCTCCTCCCAATAAGTAAATTACTTTATTTATCTAAAGTTAAAATTTATAATTGGATAAAACTGTTTTGGTAACATCCAAAACAGTTTTATCATTAAATTTAAATTTTTACTAATATCTATAGTGTGCGAATGCTTTATTAGCTTCTGCCATTTTGTGAGTATCTTCTCTCTTCTTAACAGCCGCACCAGTGTTATTAGCAGCATCTATTAATTCTCCTGCTAATCTTTCTCTCATGTACTTTTCGCCTCTTTTGCTAGCAGCTGCAACAATCCATCTTATTCCTAAAGTCTGTCTTCTTTCTGTTCTAACTTCTATAGGAACTTGATAAGTAGCTCCACCTATTCTTCTTGCTTTTACTTCTAACAATGGCATAACATTGTTCATTGCTTCTTCAAAAGCTTCCATAGCTTCTTTCCCTGTTTTTTCTCCAAGTATAGCAAATGCATCATAGCATATTTTTTGTGCTAATCCTTTTTTACCATCTTGCATTACAGAGTTGATAAGTTTTGAAACGACTTCACTATTGTACATTGGATCAGGTAATACTTCTCTTTTAGGTGTAAATCCTTTTCTTGGCACTTTTCTTCCCTCCTTAACTTTTAACATTTAATTCATAGGTACTCGGCAATTCCACCGTAAAGCGCTCTCTTCTGCAAAATATCTATATAAATGCTGAAGACATAGCACTATTTTCAAATAAATTATTTTTGTTTTGGTCTCTTTGCACCATACTTTGATCTTGATTGCATTCTGTTAGCCACACCAGCTGCATCTAATGCACCTCTAACTATGTGGTATCTAACCCCTGGAAGGTCTTTAACTCTTCCACCTCTTATTAAAACAACACTGTGCTCTTGTAGGTTATGTCCTACACCTGGAATATAAGCACTAACTTCGAATCCATTTGTAAGTCTTACTCTAGCAACCTTTCTTAGGGCTGAGTTTGGTTTCTTAGGAGTTGTAGTTTTAACAACTGTACATACTCCTCTTTTTTGTGGACATTGTTTTAATGCAGGTGATGTTGACTTAGTCTCAGCAGTCTTTCTTCCTTTTCTTACTAGTTGGTTAATTGTTGGCATTTTTCCACCTCCTCTAATTTAATAAATGCTATATAAATTTTTGTTGTTAACCAATTATTTGTCCAGAACTAGCACAACTGATGCTCCTACATCTATTCCGCAAACCTTACCTAGTTCCTTCATTGTATCTATAAAAACAATTTTAAGAGATTGCTCATTGGCCAATTCTATTAGTGGATTAACTAACTTAATATCTGCATCTTTAGCAACATATAAAAGCTGTCCATCGCCATTTTTCATATGTTTTAAAGTTTGCTTTAAACCAATGACCTTCTGGCCTTCAAGCCGGCTAAACATTGTAGACCCCCCTCAAAACATCATGTTAGAGACAAAGCTTTAAATCTTCGTCTCTAATCATATTATAATACACACAAAATGTATTTTATCATTTTACTTTACTTGTGTCAATAAAATCAATATTAAGCTTCATTAATATTTGTTAAATCTTCTTGTTCTTTATTAACTTCTGTATTTAATTTTAGTGCTCTATATCTCATCATTCCAGTTCCAGCAGGAATTAGTTTACCTATTAATACATTTTCTTTTAATCCCATTAGTGGATCAACTTTTCCTTTAATAGCCGCATCAGTAAGTACTCTTGTAGTCTCTTGGAAAGAAGCTGCAGATAAGAATGAATCTGTTGCAAGTGCAGCTTTAGTGATTCCTAGTAATGCAATATCACCAGTAGCTGGTTCTCCACCTTGTTCTTCAACATCTTTATTTTTTGACTGAAAATCAAATATGTCTACTAATGTTCCTGGAAGCAACTCAGTGTCTCCAGATTCTCTTATTTTAACTTTTCTAGTCATTTGTCTTACAACAACTTCTAAGTGCTTATCATTAATATCAACACCTTGAAGTCTATATACCTTTTGTACTTCAGATAAAAGATAATTCTTAACTTCTTTAGCACCTTTAATGGCTAAAATATCGTGTGGATTTACAGAACCTTGGGTAATTTCATCACCAGCTTCAATTCTTTGTCCGTTAGCAACTCTTATTCTTGAACCAAAAGGTATATCATAAGATTTATCTTCTCCAGAATCATCTGTTACATGGATAATTCTCTTTTTCTTAGTTTCTTCAATTCTTACAGTACCAGCAACTTCACTTATTATCGCAAGACCCTTTGGTTTTCTTGCTTCAAATAATTCTTCAACTCTAGGAAGACCTTGAGTTATATCTGCTCCAGCAACTCCACCTGTATGGAATGTTCTCATTGTAAGCTGAGTTCCTGGTTCACCAATTGATTGTGCTGCAATTATACCTACAGATTCTCCAATATTTATTTTTTTAGCTGTAGCCATGTTCATACCATAACACTTAGCACAAACTCCGTGTTTTGATTTACATGTAAATACAGATCTTATCTTAACATTTTTAACGCCCACAGATTCTACTTTTTCGGCTATATCTCCATCCATATAAGTATCTTTCTCAACTATAACTTCTCCAGTTGATGGATTTAGTATATCTTCAGCAGTATATCTTCCTGTAAGTCTTTCGCTTAATGGCTCAATTATTTCATTTCCTTCTTTAATTTCTATAACTTCATACCCTTCTGTAGTTCCACAATCTTCCTCTCTAACTATAACATCTTGACTTACATCTACAAGTCTTCTAGTTAGATATCCCGAATCTGCAGTCTTAAGAGCTGTATCAGCATTACCTTTTCTAGCTCCGTGAGTTGAAAGGAAGTACTCTAATACGTCAAGTCCTTCTCTGAAGGATGCCTTGATAGGTAATTCTATAATCTTACCAGATGGATTAGCCATAAGTCCTCTCATACCAGCTAATTGTTTAATCTGTGACTTAGATCCTCTGGCTCCTGAATCAGCCATCATGAATATATTATTAAATTTATCAAGGTTATCCATTAAAGCGTTGGCAACGTCTTCTGTTGTTTGAGTCCATTTTTCTATTACTCTTTCATATCTTTCGTCTTCAGATATGAATCCTCTTCTAAACATCTTTTCAATTTTATCTACAGCAACCTCTGTATTTGAAATTAATTTAACTTTGCTTTCAGGAACAGTCATATCTGATACAGAAATAGTAATAGCTCCTATAGTAGAATAATGATATCCTTTTGCCTTTATTTTATCAAGCATTATAGATGTTATAGTTGCACCATACTTGTTATAACACTTATCTACTATTTTCCCTAAGTTTTTCTTACTAACTAAGAAATCAACTTCCATTTTAAATTCATTTTCTGGCTTACTTCTATCTACAAAGCCTAAATCTTGAGGTATTGCTTCATTAAAGATTAATTTTCCTGGTGTAGTTTCAATTATTCCACTAACAACTTTTCCATCCTTAACTTTAGACATTTTAACTTTTATTTTAGCATGCACATCTATATCCTTTAATTGATATGCTATAAGCACCTCTTCAACACTAGAGAATCCTCTTCCTTCTCCTTTGGCTCCGTCCTTATCTAACGTTAGATAATACGAACCTAAAACCATATCTTGAGTAGGTACACATACTGGTTTACCATCAGATGGTTTCATTATGTTATTAGCAGCAAGCATTAAGAATCTCGCCTCTGATTGAGCTTCAACCGAAAGTGGTACGTGTACCGCCATTTGGTCACCGTCAAAGTCAGCATTATATGCAGTACATACTAATGGATGAAGCTTTATAGCTTTACCTTCAACTAATACTGGTTGGAATGCTTGAATACCAAGTCTATGAAGAGTAGGTGCACGATTTAAAAGTACTGGATGCTCTGAAATAACATCTTCAAGTACATCCCAAACTTGAGGCATTACTCTTTCTACCATCTTTTTGGAACTCTTTATGTTATGTGCAGCTCCACTTTCAACTAATTTTTTCATAACAAATGGTTTGAATAATTCAAGTGCCATTTCTTTTGGAAGACCGCATTGATACATCTTAAGTTCAGGTCCTACAACAATAACCGAACGTCCTGAGTAGTCAACACGCTTACCTAATAAGTTTTGTCTAAATCTTCCTTGTTTACCTTTTAGCATATCTGATAATGATTTTAACGGTCTGTTTCCTGGTCCAGTAACAGGTCTTCCACGTCTTCCATTATCTATAAGTGCATCCACTGCTTCTTGAAGCATTCTCTTTTCATTTCTTACTATGATATCAGGAGCACCTAAATCTAAAAGCTTCTTTAATCTATTATTTCTGTTTATAACTCTTCTATATAAATCATTCAAATCTGATGTAGCAAATCTACCTCCGTCTAATTGAACCATAGGTCTTAAATCTGGAGGTATTACTGGTATAACATCAATAATCATCCAGTCAGGTCTATTTCTAGATTTTCTAAAAGATTCTACAACCTCTAGTCTTCTTATAGTTCTAACCTTTTTCTGACCTGTGCTAGTCTTTAATCCTTCTTTTAATTCTGTAGCTAACTGTTCTAAATCAATTTCTTCTAGTAATTGTTTTACAGCTTCAGCACCCATTCCAGCTACAAAACTTTCTTCTCCATATTTGTCAACGCTTTCTCTATACTCTTTTTCACTCAATAGTTGTTTCTTTAATAGTGGAGTTTCTTTAGGATCTAAAACAACATATGATGCAAAGTATAATACTTTTTCTAGAGATCTTGGTGACATATCAAGAATAAGTCCCATACGTGATGGTATACCTTTAAAATACCATATGTGTGATACAGGAGCTGCAAGCTCTATATGACCCATTCTTTCACGTCTAACTTTGGATTTTGTAACTTCAACCCCACATCTGTCACATACTATTCCTTTATATCTAACTCTTTTATATTTACCACAATGACATTCCCAGTCTTTTATAGGTCCAAATATTCTTTCACAAAACAATCCATCTTTTTCTGGCTTAAGTGTTCTATAATTAATAGTTTCAGGTTTTTTTACTTCTCCTCTTGACCATTCTCTAATTTGCTCTGGTGAAGCTAACCCTATTTGCAAGGCCTCAAAATTATTTAATTCTATCAAGGGTAAATCCTCCCTCCACATTAATGTTCATCATTAAAATCTTCTAGTTCCAATCCGTCACCAAGTTCATCTAATGGCAATTCATCATATTCTAATTTTACATCATTATCTTCTTGATTTTTATTATTAACTAAATCAGTGTTAGCATTAACATCACTACTTGGTGAAGAAGCAACAGTATCTTCTGCACCTTCAATGTTTATTCCTAAATCTTCCATTTCTTCTTCAACAGACTCTTTAATCTTTATTTCTTCATTAGTATTGCTTAGCACTTTAACATTTAAGCATAAAGCCTGTAATTCTTTAATAAGAACTTTAAATGATTCCGGAATACCTGATTCAGGAATATTTTCACCTTTTACTATGGACTCATAAGTTTTAACTCTTCCTACAACATCATCTGATTTAACAGTTAAAACTTCTTGAAGTGTATGTGCTGCTCCATAAGCTTCAAGTGCCCAAACTTCCATTTCACCAAATCTTTGACCACCAAATTGAGCTTTACCACCCAATGGCTGTTGAGTAACTAACGAATATGGTCCTGTAGATCTAGCATGTATCTTATCATCAACCAAGTGGTGAAGTTTTAAGATATACATGTATCCAACAGTAACTTTATTATCAAAAGCTTCTCCTGTTCTTCCGTCATATAATGCAGTCTTTCCGTCTCCATTGTATCCAGCTTCTTCTAATAATTCAACTATTTCATTTTCATGTGCACCATCAAATACTGGCGTTGCAATATGCCATCCCATTTCACTTGCGGCCCATCCTAAATGAACTTCAAGAACCTGACCGATATTCATACGAGAAGGTACACCTAGAGGGTTTAAGCATATTTGAAGAGGTCTTCCATCTGGTAGGAATGGCATATCTTCTTCTGGTAATATTCTAGAGATAACACCCTTATTACCGTGTCTTCCTGCCATTTTATCACCAACAGATATCTTTCTTTTTTGAGCTATATAACATCTTACTAACTCATTAACTCCTGGAGGAAGTTCGTCACCATTTTCTCTTGTAAATACTTTTACATCTACAATTATTCCTGTTTCTCCATGTGGAACTCTAAGTGAAGTATCTCTAACTTCTCTTGCTTTTTCTCCAAAAATTGCTCTTAAAAGTCTCTCCTCAGCAGTTAACTCAGTTTCTCCTTTTGGAGTAACTTTTCCTACTAATATATCTCCCGATCTAACTTCTGCACCTATTCTAATTATACCTCTTTCATCTATGTTCTTAAGTGCATCTTCACCTACATTTGGTATATCTCTTGTTATTTCTTCTGGTCCTAGCTTTGTATCTCTTGCTTCTGCTTCATATTCTTCTATATGAATAGACGTAAACACATCATCACGTACAAGTTGTTCTGATACAAGCATCGCATCTTCGTAGTTATATCCTTCCCAAGTTATGAATCCCATACGTATATTTTGACCTAAAGCAATTTCACCATAATCAGTAGACGGTCCATCAGCTAATACATCTCCAGCTTTTACCTTCTCATTTTTTTCTACTATAGGTCTTTGAGTTATACAAGTACCTTGGTTAGATCTTTTATATTTCAGAAGTTTATATCTATCAGTTCTACCATCTGAGTCTCTCTTTATTTTTACTTCTTCTGCACTAACATAAATTACAGTTCCGTCATATTCAGCTTTTGGAAGTACTCCAGAGTCTACAGCTGCTTTATATTCTATCCCTGTACCTACTATTGGAGCCGCTGGTCTTAATAGTGGTACTGCTTGACGTTGCATGTTAGATCCCATTAAGGCACGGCTGGCGTCATCATTTTCAAGGAATGGAATCATTGCAGTAGCAACTGATACTATTTGTCTAGCAGAAACATCCATTAAATCAACTTGTTGTTTTGGAACAACTAAAACATCTTCTTCTTTTCTAACTGTTATTTTATCATCAATAAAATGACCTTCTGCATCTAGTGGTTCTTTTGCTTGAGCAACTAGATATTGATCTTCTTCATCTGCTGTAAAATAAACTATTTTATCTGTAACTTTACTTAATTTTTTATCAACCAATCTATATGGCGTTTCTATAAAACCATACTCATTAACTCTTGCATAACAAGCAAGTGAGTTTATAAGTCCTATATTAGGTCCTTCTGGTGTTTCTATAGGACACATTCTACCATAGTGAGAATGGTGAACATCTCTAACTTCAAAACCAGCTCTTTCTCTTGAAAGTCCTCCTGGTCCTAAAGCTGATAATCTTCTCTTATGTGTTAATTCTGATAATGGATTTGTTTGATCCATAAATTGTGAAAGTTGTGAACTTCCGAAGAATTCTTTAATTGCAGCTGCTACCGGTCTTATATTTATTAATGCTTGAGGTGTTATAACTTCTTGGTCTTGAATAGTCATTCTTTCTTTAACTACTCTTTCCATTCTTGACAAACCAATTCTGAATTGGTTTTGTAATAATTCCCCAACAGATCTTAAACGTCTATTTCCTAAATGATCAATATCATCAATATTACCGATTCCATAAGGCAATCCAAATTCATAGCTTATAGTAGCATATATATCATCTGCAACTATATGCTTAGGAATTAATTCATGAATATTCTTCTTTATCTCTTCTTTAATAGCTTCTTCACTACTATAGTTATCTAGTATTTTCTTTAATGTTGGATAGTGTACATGTTCTTTTATTTTTAAATCTGATATGTCAAAATCTATAACTTTATGTATGTCAACAAAGTGATTACCTATCACTTTAATAATTTTATCTTCTATTTCAATATCTACGCAATTTATACCACAGCATTGAATTTCCTGTGCTTTGTCTCTATCTATCACTTCACCTTTTTGAACTAATATTTCTCCAGTAGCAGGATTAACAACATCTTCAGCTGCTATCTGATTTAATATTCTAAGGGAAATTGCTAGTTTTTTGTTGAATTTGTATCTTCCAACTCTTGACAAATCATATCTTTTTGCGTCAAAAAACAGAGAATTTATAAGTGAAACCGCACTATCAACTGTTGGTGGCTCACCTGGTCTTAATCTTTTATATATTTCAAGTAATGCTTCTTCTCTAGTTTTAGTATTGTCTTTTTCTATTGTGGCCTTCAGTCTCTCTTCTTCTCCAAAAAAGTCGATAATTTCAATATCACTTCCAAGACCTAACGCTCTTATTAGGATACTTATAGGAAGCTTTCTTGTTTTATCTATTCTTACATATACAATGTCATTTGAGTCAGTTTCATACTCAAGCCATGCTCCTCTATTAGGTATTACAGTTGAAGAGAATAACTTTTTACCAGTTTTATCCACATTGTATCCATAGTAAGATCCTGGAGATCTAACCAATTGACTTACTATTACTCTTTCCGCACCATTAATAACAAAAGTTCCTTGTTGAGTCATTAATGGGAAATCACCCATAAATACTTCTTGCTCTTTAACTTCTCCAGTTTCTTTATTAAATAATCTAACTTTAACTTTTAATGGAGCAGCATAAGTAGCATCTCTTTCTTTACATTCTTCTACAGAATATTTAATAGCATCTTTATCTAGGTTGTGATCAACAAACTCTAAGACAAGATTTCCTGTATAATCCTGTATAGGATTTATATCGTCAAATACTTCATTTAGTCCTTCTTCCCAAAACCATTTGTAAGAATTCAACTGTACTTCTATTAGATTTGGCATAGGACATATTTCATTAACCTTTGAGAAGCTCATTCTCGTTCTTTTACCAATTTGAATAGGATGTACCATTAAAATTTCACCCCTCGCATAAGAAATAACAAAAAATGTAACACACTAGGTTTTTCACCTATATATACACGCTCATCATATTAGTATAACCAAAAAAACCATTTCAATTCATTTGGTACTAATTATTAGTAACACCTTAAACTTTTTGCATTAAATTATAATATCATAATAGATTTTTAGTGTCAACACTGTATTTTCTCTACATTTAAAAAAGGCACTTATATAAGTGCCTTTTTATAAGTCAAATTTCTATTTTAATTCTACAGTAGCACCAACTTCTTCAAGTTTTGCTTTCATTTCTTCAGCAGCATCTTTTGCTACTGCTTCTTTAAGTGTTTTTGGAGCTCCATCTACTATTTCTTTAGCTTCTTTTAATCCTAAGCCAGTTAATTCTCTAACAGCTTTGATAACTTTGATTTTTTGTGATCCAGCGCTAGCTAAAACTACATCAAAGTCAGTTTTTTCTTCAGCAGCTCCACCTGCAGCAGCTCCGCCTGCAACAGCAACTGGTGCTGCAGCACTTACTCCAAATTCTTCTTCACATGCTTTTACTAATTCGTTTAATTCTAAAACAGACATTTCTTTTATAGCTTGAATGATTTCTTCTCTTGTCATTATAATCGCACCTCCATATTTTTTTAACGTTACCGTTAATCCTCTTTTAAATTTTATTCAGCACTTTCAGCTGATTCGTTTTTCTCTTTTATTGCATTTAATAAGTAAACAAAGTTTGATACTGGAGCTTTGAAGCTTCCAAGTAATTTTGCAATAAGCACTTCTTTTGGTGGTATTGATGCAAGTTCTTTAATTTTAGCTTCATCATATATTTCACCTTGAACTAATCCAGCTTTTAATTCTAATTCTTTATGATCTTTTGCAAAATCATTAAGAATTCTAGCTGGTGCTGTAGCATCATCATATGATATTGCAACAGAAACTGGTCCTTCTAAATATCCTTCTAAACCTTCAATACCTGCTTCTTTGGCAGCTAGAGCAACTAATGTGTTTTTAAACACCTTATATTCTACTCCCGCTTCTCTTAAGCTTTTTCTAAGTTGAGTATCTTCTTCTACGTTCAATCCTTGATAGTTAGCAAGTACAACTGCTTCTGCTTTTTCTAACTTCGCTTTTATTTCTTGAACTTTAGCTTCTTTAATTTGTCTATTCTTGCTTATCACTGTGGCCACCTCCTTAACAAAAAACTAAAACCTCTTCGCAGACATACGAAGAGGTTTAAAATCCAAACAACCGAATATTTTAAATCCTCGGTAGGTTGGTTCCCCGTTATGCTTTCGCACCTACTGTCTGCGGAGTATTTTCATATTAATTTTTCAACATTTTGTATTATATCAAATTATAACTGGTATGTCAAGATTATTCTATAACTTTCCCTGGATTTATTCTTAATCCAGGTCCCATAGTACTTGATAACGCTACAGATTTGATATATTGTCCTTTAGCTGCTGCTGGTTTAGCTTTAACTACTGCTTCCATTAATACAGTATAGTTTTCAGCTAACTTTTCATTTCCAAATGATTTCTTTCCTATTGGAACGTGAACAATAGAAGTTTTATCTACTCTATATTCAACTTTACCAGCTTTGATTTCAGCTATTGCTTTTGAAACATCAAATGTTACAGTTCCTGATTTAGGGTTTGGCATTAATCCTTTAGGTCCTAATACTCTACCTAATCTTCCTACTGTTCCCATCATATCTGGTGTAGCAACAACTACATCAAAATCAAACCAGTTTTCTTTTTGAATTTTTTCTAAATATTCTTCTGCACCAACATAATCTGCTCCTGCAGCTTCTGCTTCTTTAGCTTTATCACCTTTTGCGAAAACTAAAACTCTAACTTTTTTACCTGTTCCGTGTGGAAGAACAACTGCTCCTCTAACTTGTTGATCTGCATGTCTTGGATCAACACCTAGTCTTACAGAAAGTTCTACAGTTTCGTCGAATTTAGCTTTTGCTGTTTTTAAAACAAGGTCTATAGCTTCTGAAGGTGTATATAAAGCATCTTTATCGATAAGCTTTATGCTTTCTTGGTAATTCTTACCTCTTTTTGCCATATCTGTTCCTCCTTGTGGTTTTAGCGGTTTTTACCTCCCACTAATTTATTTTCTCAAAATTATTCTTCAACAGTTATACCCATGCTTCTAGCTGTTCCAGCTATCATGCTCATAGCAGTTTCTACTGATGATGCATTCAAATCAGGCATTTTTGTTTCAGCTATTTCTTTTAATTGTGCTTTTGTAAGCATTCCAACTTTAGTTCTGTTTGGTTCTCCTGAACCACTTTCTAATCCAACTGCCTTTTTAATTAAAACTGCTGCTGGAGGAGTTTTAAGTATAAAGCTGAAAGATCTATCTTGATATACTGAAATTATAACTGGAATTGTCAATCCAGCTTGATTTGCAGTTTTAGCGTTGTATTCTTTACAGAACGCCATGATGTTTACTCCGTGTTGTCCAAGTGCTGGACCAACTGGTGGAGCTGGTGTTGCCTTTCCTGCTGGAAGTTGAAGTTTTATCATTCCTACTACCTTTTTTGCCATAGTTTACACCTCCTCATATGTGGTAATGCGAGTTTAATACTCTCCCACTTTATAAGACTTCGTCTTATAGTAGGTTAATCTAATTTTTCTATTTGATTAAAATTAAGTTCAACAGGAGTTTCCCTGCCAAACATATTAACCAATCCTTTGATTTTATGTTTTTCAACATTAATTTCTTGTATTAATGCCACAAAGTTTTCCAATGGTCCTGATACAACCTTAACACTTTCACCTACTGAAACATCTACATCAATAACTTTTTCAGTTATTCCCATAGCTAATACTTCTTCTTCAGTAAGCGGAACTGGTTTTGATCCTGGGCCTACAAACCCAGTAACTCCTCTTGTATTTCTTACTACATACCAAGATTCATCAGTCATTATCATATGTACAAGTACATATCCTGGAAATACTTTCTTTTGAGTTATCTTTTTCTTTCCATCTTTTACTTCTACTACTTCTTCCATTGGAACTTGTATGTCATGGATTAGAGTTTCTAACCCTCTATTTTCTATTGTCTTTTCTAAATTCATTTTTACTTTATTTTCATAACCGGAATAAGTATGTACAACATACCAACGAGCTTTTTCTGCCATATTTTTAGGATGAGGTTATACCTCACTCCTACCTCCCTTTTTTTCTTTATTTAGTGAAAATAAGTTTGTAAAGGCCTTGAAACCCATAGTCCATCAATCCTATCATGATTGCACTAATAGCACAAAAAAACAAAACTATTATCGTGGATTTCTTTGTTTCGTTTTTAGGTGGCCAAGTTATTCTTTTAGTCTCTGCCTTTATTTCCTTAAAGAATTTACCTAGACCTTTTGACGATGGTTCACTGACTTGTTTTTTTTCATTCACAGCCATGTTATTCACATCCTTAAAAATATTTCGTGAATACTAGCAACTATTTTGTTTCTTTGTGAAGTGTGTGCTTGTGGCAGAATTTGCAATACTTTCTCATTTCTATTCTTTCTGGATCATTCTTTTTATTTTTCATTGTATTGTAATTTCTTTGTTTACATTCTGTACATGCTAAAGTTATTTTTACTCTCACAATCTACACCTCCTGGTTCTGCGTATACACACACAGGTATTGCTGCAACTAATAAAAGTATTATTTCTAAAAATACGTGCGCTACCTAACAAATTTATCACAAGTTGCTACATATGTCAACTTATTTTTGTGTTATAAACTTTGTTCATAGTTCCATTTTTTAGTTATTAGTATACATTCTTTATAAATTTATTTTTTCTTTTAAAAGGACTAAGTTTTTCAACCCAGTCCTATATTAACATTGTAACTATTTAACCGCGTTAAATTATTCTATTATAGTAGTAACAACTCCTGAACCTACTGTTCTTCCACCTTCTCTGATAGCGAATCTTAAGTTAGATTCCATTGCTACTGGTGTGATTAATTCAACTGTCATATCTATGTGGTCTCCTGGCATTACCATTTCTGCTCCGCCTGGTAATTCGATTGATCCTGTAACGTCTGTTGTTCTGAAATAGAATTGTGGTCTATATCCATTAAAGAATGGAGTATGTCTTCCACCTTCTTCTTTCTTTAATACGTATACTTGACCTACGAATTTTTTGTGTGGAGTTACTGTTCCTGGTTGTGCTAATACTTGACCTCTTTCGATTTCATCTCTTTGAACACCTCTTAATAATGCTCCGATGTTATCTCCAGCCATTGCTTCGTCAAGCATTTTTCTGAACATTTCTACTCCTGTACATGTTGTCTTTCCTATTTCTTCTTTCATTCCTACGATTTGTATTTCGTCTCCAACGTGAAGAATTCCTCTTTCAACTCTTCCTGTTGCAACTGTTCCTCTTCCTGTAATTGTGAATACATCTTCTACTGGCATTAGGAATGGTTGGTCAGTAGCTCTTTCTGGAGTTGGTATATATTCATCTACTGCATCCATTAAGTCAAATATGCATTGTTCTTCGCCATCTTCGATTGCTTTTAATGCTGATCCTGTTATTACTGGACAGTCATCTCCATCAAATCCATATTCGCTTAATAATTCTCTTACTTCCATTTCTACTAATTCTAGTAATTCTGGATCATCTACTTGGTCTGATTTGTTTAAGAATACTACTATGTGGTTAACTCCTACTCTTGATGCTAGTAGTATATGTTCTCTTGTTTGTGGCATTGGACCATCTGCTGCTGATACTACTAAGATAGCTCCATCCATTTGTGCTGCTCCTGTGATCATGTTCTTAACATAGTCAGCATGTCCTGGACAGTCAACGTGTGCATAGTGTCTGTTGTCTGTTTCGTATTCAACGTGTGCAGTGTTGATTGTTATTCCTCTTTCTTTTTCTTCTGGAGCTTTATCTATATCTTCATAGTTTTGTACTTCTGCTCCACCTTTTTTTGCTAATGCCATTGTTATAGCTGCTGTTGTTGTTGTTTTACCATGGTCTACGTGACCTATTGTTCCTATGTTTACATGCGGTTTCGTTCTTTCAAACTTTTCTCTTGCCATTTTAAATTCCTCCTCACATATATAATTTAGTTTAAACCCATTTTTCGTAAACTCATCCTGGTGTGTTATTAACTTATTTAAAACATTGGAGCCCACGACCGGGCTTGAACCGGCGACCTCCACCTTACCAAGGTGACGCTCTGCCAGCTGAGCTACATGGGCATTTTCCCTTCAAAGCGAGAACCTGACATCGAGCCAACGACACCTAGTCAATGAAGCTACCCCTTCACTATTTAACTACTTCCGTATAGCCTGATATCAAAAGCCCTATACCAATTATTTATTTTACTATTTTCATTTTTTCTTGTCAATATACTTTTTTATCTTTTATTTAAGCATTTTTCTAATTTTCTCTTTACTCTTTGAAGTGCATTATCTATAGATTTAGAATGTCTATCCAAATCACAAGCAATTTCTTGATATGATTTACCTTCAAGATATGAGTTTAAAACCTCAAGTTCAAGATCAGATAAAACATCCTCTATTTCATTTTCAATTTTGCCTACTTCTTCTCTACTTATTACTAATTCCTCTGGATCAGATACTTTTACAGCAGATAATATATCTAATAAAGTTCTATCAGATTCTTCGTCATAAATAGGTTTATTTAAAGATATATATGTATTGAGAGGTATATGTTTTTGTCTAGTTGCTGTTTTAATCGCTGTTATTATCTGTCTTGTAACACACAACTCAGCAAAAGCCTTAAAAGAAGATAATTTGTCTGGTTTAAAATCTCTAATAGCTTTATATAGCCCTATCATACCCTCTTGATAAATATCTTCTTTATCAGCGCCTATTAGAAAATAAGATTTCGCCTTGGCTTTTACAAAATTCTTATATTTATTTATTAAATATTCTTGTGCTTGAACATTGCCCAACTTAGCTTTAATAGCTATTTCTTCATCCAATATCTCATTTAGTTCCATATTATTGTCACCAACGCCCATCTTATTTGACAAAATATCCCCTCCACATAAATATATACAAAACTTAACTACATCACTTCTTTGATTATACATTAATAGGAAATTTTCAGTCAAGAAGTTTCAACGACTTTTTCTAATTTTTTCTAATTTTTCCAATGTATTTTTATCTATTCTATCTTCTATTAGTACTCTATTAATAGCAATATTTTTTTTTGTTTTACTCCTTATTCTGTTTTGAGTATCATACACCTCATTATAAAATTCTAAAGAGGACATTCTAGTTGCTCCTCTCTGAAAAGTTACCTGCTGTTCTAAAGAATCTGATGTAACAACACACACCTCAGCTTTTCTCCCTATTGAGTTTACATATTTTTCAATAAAACTATCTGCAGTTTCACCTTCTTTAGTAAAGATTATAATAACATTATTTACCTTTTCTTTTTTTTCTATACTTCCTTTTACCATATGTGCATCAAAAACTACAAATATTTTATATCCTCTGTATGCAGCATAATTTTGCAGCATTTCTATAAGCTTTTCTCGTGCGGCTTCAAAACTATATTCTTTAATTTTATTCAATTCTGGCCAACTATTGATTACATTATAGCCATCAACAAATATATTCCTCACAGTTTACCTATTCCGTCTTCTGTTTTAAAACCTCGTACATCATTATGCCAGCTGCGACAGATGCATTTAGAGATGTTATTTTACCTACCATAGGTATTTTAACTAGCATATCACATTTTTGTTTTGTAAGTTTTGAAATACCTCGACCTTCACTTCCTATCACTAAAGCTACTGCACCTGAAAAGTCAGTTTGAAAGCAATAGCTTTCTCCATCCATATCAGCACCATATACCCATACACCATGTTCTTTTAACTTATCTATTGCACTATTTGTATTTGAAACTTTAGCTATTCTCATATATTCAATAGCTCCTGCAGAAGTTTTATATACAGTTGGAGTAATTCCTACATTTCTTCTTTTAGGTATTATAATTCCATGAACCCCGCAAGTTTCTGCTGTTCTTATTATTGATCCTAAATTATGAGGATCTTCTATTTCATCTAAAACTAGCACAAAAGGTTTTTCTTCCTTTTCTTCCGCATAAGCAATAATATCTTCTATTTCGTAATAGTTATAAGGGGTTACCACTGCAATTACCCCTTGATGTGTTCCTGTAACGGACATATTGTCTAATTTTTTTCTATCTACTTCTTTTATAACTATTTTTTTTTCCTTCGCTATTGCAAGAATTTTATTAATTGAACCTGTTACATTTCCAGTAGATACCAATATGTGTTCTATTGTTCTATCGCTTCTCAAAGCTTCAATTACAGCATTTCGTCCCTCTATTAAATCTTCTCTCGTTTCTTGTTGTACCATGGTATCTCTTTTTTTATTTGAACCTTTAAACTCTTTCATCCTTTACACCTCTTAGTCTATTGACCATTTATATTTTTGAATATTTTTCTCTTATATTTGTAATTTGTCCACAAGTCATAGTTCCTTCTGGACAAACTTCTTTTACACATCTAGGGCCTGCATTTTTAAATAATATAGGCGCAACTTTTTTAACTTGCTTTAACATTTCATCTCCTAAAGCATGTATTTCCCATTGAGCTCTATTACAACATCTATGTTCAAAAAAGTTCATAAGACCTCTAGCATTCATTGTAAGTACTATTTTAGTTTCACATGCATTTGGGAAAACATATCTAGCATCTTCAATAGCTTTCTTCTCTGCACTAAGTTTTTTCATTCCTGTCTTAATATACTTTTCTTTTAGGATTTCAGTAAGCTTATCATATGCTTTTTGACTTTCTTCCATAGCTTTTACAAATATCTCTTTTGCCGTCTCATCCGTCTCTATTTCTGGAGGAATAATATATTCAAACTGATTTAACTTAACATATCTTTGACTTTGCTGTGAATATGATGCAATTCTATGTCTAACTAATTGATGAGTCAAGCTTCTTGAAACTCCTTCTACAGCAAAAGTAAAACTCACATGTTCTATAGGTGATGCATGACCATATGACATTAATCTATTTAAAAATCCTTCTACTTTTTTTTGATCTAACTCCTCTAAAATTTCATCCACTCCTACAGCACTATAGCAAAGCTTTGCAGCAGATGCAATAACTTTTTCTGGATTTGGAGTATGTTCTATTAGTTTAACCTTTAAAGCCATTATTTTCTCCCCTTTTGTAAAAATAAATCTTTATTTTTTAGTGTATATCTAAATTTACGATTATCTCTAATATTTCATTAAGCCTATCTACTTGTTCTGTTAAATATAAGAAACCAATTAAAGCCTCAAAACCCGTTGCAATTCTATAGTCCTGAACATTTGCATTTTTAGGTACAGAACCTGACTTAGAATTTCTTCCACGTTTAAAAATACTAACCTCTTCTTCAGTTAATTTATCTTCTATGCGCTTCATAAATTCACTTTGAGAATGAGCTTTAACAAACGATATAGCCTTAACATGAAGCTTATGAGCTGACATACATCTATTATTATTAACCAAGTATGTTCTTATAAACACTTCATATATGGCATCTCCAACAAAAGCAAGCACTAAAGGATTTAATCCTCTCGCTTCGTTTACAGTAAACTTACCCTTTAATATATCAAATTCCATTTAGCTTTGTCTCCTTCGCTAATATTCCAAAATCCCTTTGAAATACATTAATAAACTAATAATACTATAATTTAAATAAATTTAAAAGTACAGCTATTATTATAACTGTACTTCTAACTATACTTCTTTATATTTTGAATTCCTCAACTAAGTTTGATAATTTAACTGAGCTACCAGAATTTTTATGTGATTGTACAACAATCTGTTCATTTTGATCATTTACATCACTTATATTTTGTGCAATATTTGAAGATGCTCTTGATACCCCTGTTATTGAAGAATCTAACTCTTCCATACTTTTAGCTACTCCATCCATAGATGCAGAAATAGCACCAGTTATATCTGATATTTTTCCCATCATTTCCATAAAAGCTTCTCCATCATGATTATACTGTTCACTGACATCAATAAGCTTTTCATAATCATTTAATATTTTATCTTCTATAACAATTAAAACATTCTTAGATTCTCCAGCTAACCTTTCAACAGCTTTTAAAACTTTCTCTACATTTTGTTGTATTCCAGTTACCGTTTTAGAAGACTGTTCTGCAAGTTTTCTAACTTCGTCAGCAACTACTGCAAACCCTTTTCCTTCTTCTCCAGCTCTTGCAGCTTCTATAGCCGCATTTAAAGCTAAAAGATTAGTTTGATCTGATATTTTCAATATTTCATTTGCCATTTCAGAAATTTTATTGACTATAGTCACTTCCTTTATTGCACTTTCAAGATTTTGTTTAGTTTCTATATAAACCTCTTTAATACTATCTCTTGATGATAAAACACCGTTTTTCATACTATTAGATTTTCTTTTAACATCAGAAGCTAAATTTAATCCTTCATTTACATTGTGAGATACATTTATAGTTTCATCCTTTACCATCATTGACATAGATGTTACCTCTTGTAATGCTGCTGTTCCTTCCTCCATACTTGCAGAAATCTCTTGAGCAGATGATGAAATTTGCTCTACCTCTTTATTAACTTTTTCAAACATATCTTCTGTTTCCTTTGAACAAGTTAATGCTAGTTCACTTTCTTCTTTGACTGAAGTTACAACATTCTGTAGCTTTTCTACAGCAATATTCAACGCTGCTGCTACTTGGCCAAATTCATCTTTCCTGTCAATTTTAATTTTATATCCAAGATTACACTTAGCAAGTTCTTCAGCAAATTCCTTAATTCCTACTAACGGTTTTTTTATCTGTTTTGCTAATATAATAGCTAAAATTATTCCTATTCCCATAAATATTAGTGAGGACACTACTGAAAGTATTCTTAATTGATTTAGTTGTCCAAAAATCTCAGTCTTAGGAACAGTAATAGCAAAACTCCAATCTGTATTTGGTATTGGTGCGTAACCTATAATTTTACCTTCTCCCTTATAAGTATATTCTCCAAAACCCTTTTCTCTATTAGTCATTTTCTTTAAAATATCTGCAAGTTCTTTCAACTTTTTATTTTCACTAGCTTCTTGTATCATATTTTTCTTACTTGAAACCATTTGTATATCTTTATGACCAATTACAACTCCATCCTTATTAACTACAATTCCATATCCTTTATTACCCATATTAATATTTTCAATAATATTATTTAAAACATTAACATTTAATGTTGCCATAAGAACACCCTGTATATTATTGTTTACATCTTTAATTGGAGTTGCAATCAAAATAACTAATTTACCATCAATTTTACTATGAATAGGATTAGTTATAACCGTTTCTCCTTTAACCGCAGCAGTAAAATAATCTTCGTTAAGTACGTATCCTATATTTCCATTTGAAGATTTTGATTTTCCATATAAATCTGCAACAAGAAATCTTTCTATTCCTAATCTTTTCGCTTCTTTTTGTAAATCTGGTTTTTGAATTTCCCAATTCATGTTTCTTATTTCATATCTCTTAGCTACTCCTTCAACATTTGTTTTCTGTGTTTCTATTCCTTTTGAAATCATTTTTGATATATCCTCTGCCCTATTCTGCATTGAAGAACTTATATTATTATTCAGCGAACTTGAAGAAAAATAAAATGAAATACCACCTAGAACTATACAGACAAAAAATATAATTGAAGTTATCTGAAGTGAAAGAATCTTACCTATACTCTTAGTATTGTCTTGTATTTTTTTCTTTCTCTTTAAATTTCTCTTTATTTTACCCTTCATAATTTTTTTTAGATTAACCCTTTTGTTATTATTTGTGTTTCTTTTGTTCTTTTTTGAAAATATTTTTTTCATAATTATGCCCCCTATTTTATGCTAAAACTTAAATAAGCCTTAATATTTATGTATACGCCCCTTTACTATATATAACATATATATGTTATATATTATATATAAAAACAAATACTATATATATAAAATTTTATAAAAAAAATACATTTTTGTTATTTTGAATATAAAAAGATAGCCAGCACTTATGACTAGCTATCTTAAATCTAATTTACTCTAATCTATTTTTTTCCATCTTACACCTTGTGGTGTATCTTCTAAAATTATTCCTCTTGCTTTTAAAGCATCTCTAATTTTGTCTGCAAGAGCCCAATTTTTTTCTTTTCTAGCTTGTTGTCTTTGATCTACAAGATTTTCTATTTCTTCATCTAAATTGCATATAGTAGATTTTTGAAGTACTCCAAGTGGGAAACCAAGTTCTCTAATAAGATTAAGTGTATATTCTACTAGTTCCTTTGATGATTCTACAGTTACATTTGTGTTTATTTCTCTTACTAAATCAAAAATAACTGAAATAGCATCAGCTGTATTTATGTCATCATCCATTTTTTCAATATATTTATCTCTATATGAATCTATCTGCTTTTTATATTCTTTTTCTTTATCTGTTATTTCTATAGATTTAACTTCATTTGCAAGTCTTTCTAAGTTACCAATTGCATTATATAATCTCTCAAGAGATGATTTTGCTGATTCTAGTAAATCTCTACTAAAGTTTAATGGCGTTCTATAGTGTGCTGAAAGCATAAATAATCTTATAACCTCAGCTTCATACTTTCCTGAAATTTCTCTAGCAGTAAAGAAATTATTAAGAGATTTAGACATCTTTTTATTATCTATGTTCAAATAAGCTGAGTGCATCCAATAATTCGAAAAAGTTTTTCCATTTCTTGCCTCACTTTGTGCTACTTCATTTTCATGGTGTGGGAATACTAAATCTACACCACCAGCGTGAATATCTATCGTTTCTCCTAATAAGTTATGAGCCATGCATGAACATTCTATATGCCAACCTGGTCTTCCTTTTCCCCATGGACTATCCCATGAAGGTTCTTCTGGCTTCTCACTTTTCCAAACAGCAAAATCCATAGGATCTTTTTTTCTTTCATCTACAGATATTCTAGCCCCTGCTTGCAAATCATCTAGATTTTGACCAGATAATTTTCCGTATTCCTTAAATTTCTTTGTATTAAAATAAACATCTCCATTTACTTCATATGCATAACCTTTATCTTCTAAATCTTTAACAAACTCTATAATTTCATTCATGAATTCAGTAGCTCTTGGATTATTAGTAGCTCTTTTTATATTTAAGCCATCAGCATCCTTATAATATTCTTGAATAAATTTATCTCCTAATTCTTTTACTGTTATTTCCTCTCTATTAGCTCTTTGTATCATCTTGTCATCAATATCAGTAAAGTTTTGAACATAATTCACCTCATAGCCTTTATATTCAAAATATCTTCTAACAGTATCAAAAACTAAGAATGTTCTTGCATTACCTATATGAAAATAGTCATATACAGTAGGTCCGCAAACATACATATTTACCTTTCCAGGATTAATTGGAACAAACTCTTCTTTTTTCCTAGTCATTGTGTTAAATATTTTCATTCTTCTCCTCCTAACTAATCATTTTGATTTTATATCTATTAACGTTCTTATAGATCTATTATATCCAAATATATCTATTATTTTATAACTTTATACTATTTTTTTCAAATTCTTCTTTTACTCTATCAATTACACAAGATAATTCCATTTCTTCAACTTCATCACTACTTCTTAATTTAAATTCAACTTTACCTTCACTTATCATTCTTCCAACAGTGACTCTCATAGGTATTCCTATTAAATCAGCATCTTTAAATTTAACTCCAGCTCTTTCTTTTCTATCATCCAATAAAACTTCAACACCTAATTCTTTTAAACTATTATAAATATCTTCAGCTGCCTTCATTTGTTCTTCATTCTTACTAACTGCTGGAATTACTATAACATGATATGGTGCTACAGATAGTGGCCATACAATTCCATTTTCATCATGGTGTTGTTCAATTATTGACGCCATTGTTCTATTTATTCCAATTCCATAACATCCCATAATCAAAGGTTTCTTCTTGCCATCTTCATCACTAAACACAGCATTCATAGATTCTGAATATTTTGTTCCTAGTTTAAAGATATGACCAACTTCAATTCCTCTTGCTATAGTTAAACTTTCTCCACATTTTGGACATTTATCTTCACTCGTTACGTTTCTGAAATCTCCAACAGTTCCTTCAAAATCTCTTCCATAATTAACATTAGTGTAGTGATACCCTGTTTCATTAGCTCCAACTATAAAGTTATACATATTTGCTACTTCTTCATCAACTAATAAGAAATCTACTTTTATACCTATTGGTCCTGCAAATCCTATTTCTGCTGAAGTAGCTTCTTTAACTGTTTTTTCATCAGCAAGTTCAAATTCTACAGCTCCACCTACTGCATTTGTTACTTTAGTTTCATTTACTTCTCTATCTCCTCTTACCATTACTGCAACAACCTTATCATCTGCTTTATATATAAGAGTTTTTGCAAATTTTTCAGGTGTTATATTAAAGAATTTAATTAATTCCTCTATTGTTTTAGCATCTGGTGTTTCTACTTTTTCTAATCCTTTAATTTCTTCTTCTTCAGCTTTTTGTGGTGTAGAAGGTGCTTTTTCCATATTAGCTGCATAATTACAACAATCACAGAATACTACTTCATCTTCACCATATTCTGATTTAACCATGAATTCAGCTGAACCTGAACCACCCATTGCTCCTGAATCCGCTTCAACTGCGCTACAATCTACTCCGCATCTTTCAAATATATTAGTATAAGCTTTATACATTTTATTATAAGTTACATCTAATCCCTCATAATCTTTATCAAAACTATAAGCATCCTTCATTGTAAACTCTTTTGATCTCATAACTCCAAATCTTGGTCTTCTTTCATCTCTATACTTTGTTTGTATTTGATATAAATTAAGTGGAAGTTGCTTATAAGACTTTATTACTGCTCTAGCTATATCAGTAAATACTTCTTCATGAGTAGGTCCTAAACAAAACTGTCTTTCATTTCTATCATTTAATCTAAACATTTCTGGTCCAAAAACACCCCATCTTCCTGATTCCTGCCAAAGTTCTGCTGGAATTAGTGCTGATGCTAAAAATTCTTGTGCTCCAGCTTTGTTCATTTCATCTCTTACAATATCTTCAACTTTCTTTAATGTTTTAAGTCCTAAAGGCATATAATTGTATATTCCTGATGCCATTTTTCTCATCATACCAGATCTTAACATTAATTTATGACTTGGTAACTCTGCCTCTGCTGGAACTTCTCTTAATGTAGTTATTAACATATTTGATAATTTCATATGTATCTCCTCCTCATTAATGTAATTAGTTTTATTGTATACAAAAAATAAACTCGCCCTAATAAATTTATTAGGGCGAGTTTTATCGCGGTACCACCTAACTTTGTACTCATTTACATATAACGGTTTTCACCGGTAGTTTTTACCTACAGCTCAGAAGCAGGTTCAAAGCCTTTGAAAATTTTTCAGCCAAGAATTTTCTCTCTGTAATTCGCCTCTACTGCTCTTCCTCATCGCTAAATATTAAATTATTCTGTTAGAATTATACCTAATGGCTTCACATTATGTCAATAAGTACTATAAATTATCTAGCATTTTTTCTCCAATAACTAAATCATCTGGAGTTGTAATCTTGATATTCTTATAACTACCTTCGTATAAGTACACTTTATGATTATATCTCTCAACTATCATTGTATCATCTGTTGCCTCAACATTTTCTGAAAGAGCTTTTTTATGAGACTCTAAAATAAGATTATATTTGAAACATTGAGGCGTCTGAACACAAAATAAAGTATCTCTATCTGGAGTATGTATCGAAAAACCTTTTTTGTCCTTAACTTTTATTGTATCCTTTGATTTTACTCCACAAGCACAAGCACCATAAAGCTCAGTATATTTTATACCATCTTCTATTATATTTTTATCAACAAAAGGCCTAGCACCATCATGTATTAAAACAACTTCGCATCCTTCTACAGCTTTTAAACCTTTGATTACAGACTCTTGTCTTGTATCTCCACCTTCAACAATTAACTTTATTTTATTTAAATTGTATTTTTGGATTACATGCTTCTTACAATACTCAATTTCATCCTTAGCTAAAACAAGAACTATCTCATCTATGGATTCATTTTCATAAAAAGCCTTTAGTGTGTAATAAATAATTGGTTTATCCTTTAAATTTAAAAATTGTTTATTTATATTAGTTTTCATCCTAGTGCCTTTTCCAGCTGCTACAATTATAGCACAATTTCTCCCCATTTAAGCACCTCTTCTAGAGCTAATTTATTAAACTTACTTCTTCTGTTTTGCAAATATCATTCTTCCTGCTGCTGTTTGTAATACTGACGTAACTACTACATCCATTACTTCTCCAATATGTCTCTTTCCACCTTCTACAACAATCATTGTACCATCATCTAAATATGCTATACCCTGCTCTTGTTCCTTACCATCTTTTATTATTTGAATTGTCATTTCTTCTCCTGGAAGAACAACAGGTTTCACTGAATTTGCCAGCTCATTTATATTCAAAACCGGTACTCCTTGAACTCCTGCTACCTTATTCAAATTATAATCATTAGTTAAAACTTTTCCTTTTAAGACTTGTGTAAGTTTTAAAAGCTTAACATCAACTTCTTCTATTTCTGGGAAATCCTTGTCTGTTACTTTAACTTCTATACTTAATTCTTTTTGAATTTTATTAAGTATATCAAGCCCTCTTCTTCCTCTAGTTCTCTTTAGACTATCTGAAGAATCTGCTATATGTCTAAGCTCATCTAAAACAAAATGAGGTATTATCAAAGTACCTTCTATAAATCCACTTTGACATATGTCTAAAATTCTTCCATCTATTATTACAGATGTATCCAATACTTTAGGTATACCCCTAGAAACTTTAGCCTTTTTCTCCTTAGGTGTACCTACCTTTTTTATATTTGCAAATGCATTTATTATCTCTTCCTTTTTCTTTACAGCAACATCGCCTCCAAGTGCGGCTAATATTAATGCAATTATGATGGAAACTATTGTCCCTAAAAGTGTTTTTGGAATAAGACTAACAAACAAAGCCGATATTGTTAAGCCTATTATAGCTCCAAATGTACCAAGTAAAATTTCAACAGTAGGAACTTTTTGTATATTATCTTCAAAGTAATTCATAACCTTGGTTATTAATGAATTAATCCATGGGGATATTAAATATAATATAAGTCCTAAAATTAAAGCAGAAAATATTAAAAACCCGACTGATAAAATAGCAGAATTTTTAAAATATGCTAATCTATCTAATTTCAATAATGATTGACCTGTTATAAATCCTAAAACAAGTCCAGCTAATGTGAAAAGTCCTCTTAAAACTTTTTTAAACACATTCCTTCACCTCCTAGTATGAATTTATTATTTTTATTTTTTATAGTTTTTTATACTATTAATAACAATATATATTATTATATTTGTTATTTCAACCACAGCGAAAATTATTTAAAATTTGTTCATTAAAATTTTTCTTATTATTTATATGTTTTTAATACATATTTATATTTTCGTCCAATATTTAACTTTTTAATCCCCCTATCAATAAAATTAATCTTGTTTTATTATATATCTAAACCAACAATTTATTTAGCTTTGTTGACAAAATTATCTGAAAATAATTATAATTATATTATCAGTCATTGATTTTATTTTACTTTAAGGAGTTGAGACCATGAAAGACGTTATTTTTGATGATTTTCAAAATGCGGTAGATGAATGCCTTCTACGTCATAAAAGTTTACTTGATATAATGACAAAACTTCAAGAATCAGAAGGTCGTATAAACAGAGCTATAGCTAAATCTGTAACAAACTGTGGATGTGTAGAAGTAGCAGCCAAAAAGCAACAAATACCAAACGATAATAATATAGATATGGATACTTATAAAAAATATTTCAATACACATTTAGAAGGCAACCTTTGTGAAAATTGTCGTGAAGTTTTGGAAAGAGAAATAGGCAACAATCTATTTTATTTAACATCTCTTTGTAATCTACTAGATTTAAATCTTTACGATATACTTTTGAAGGAATACAACAAAATAAGTACTTTAGGAAAGTATACTTTCAGGTGATTAAATAGCACAAAATAAGTCTTACACTTATTTTGTGCTATATCTGTTTATCTATCATAAATTGTTCTCTTAATCTACGAAGTCCATTCTTTATAGCCTTAGCTCTAGCTTCTCCTATACCTTCAACATTGTCTAACTCTTCATATGAAGCTTCCATAACTCCCTTAAGTTCTTTAAAGTTGCTTATAACATTTTCTATTACATTTACAGGTATTCTAGGAATCTTATTAAGCATTCTATACCCTCTTGGAGAAATTAGTGTGTCTACTAAAGGAACACCAACATACCCTAATACCTTAGATAATATATCTAAATCTAAAAGTTCCTCTGATGACATGTTTTGAATTTGCTCATATATCTTATTATAATCTAAATTATTTTGACAATAATCTCTAATTAATAAAATTCCATCTTCTTCTACACTTCTTACAAGTTCATTTAATTGCATGGATATAAGTCTTCCCTCGTTACCCAGTTCACATATATATCTTTCAACTTCATCTACTATTCTCATAACCATTTCTGTTCTTTGTATAGCTGTTATTACATCAAATAATGTAACTAGATCTTGAAATTCTAGTAGATTTAAATTACTCATAACCCTTTCTAAAACAGATACATATTTCTCTAATGTCTGAAGTGCCTGATTTGCTCTTGCAAGTATTATACTGCTGTCTCTCAAAACATATTTTATGTTATTTTTATATACTGTGATTATATTTCTTCTTTGAGAAATGGCAACAACTATACATCTAGTTTGTCTTGTAACTCTATGAGCTGTTCTATGTCTTGTTCCTGTTTCAAATGTTGGAATAGAGGCATCTGGTACTAATTGTGTATTTGCATAAAGTATTTTCTTTAAATCACCGCTAAGTACAATAGCTCCATCCATTTTTGCAAGTTCATACACATAAGATGGACTATAATCAGAATTAATATTAAAACCACCATCTACTATTCGCATAATTTCTTCACTATCACCAATTATTATAAGACCACCTGTTTTGGCTCTTAAAATATTCTCAAGTCCATCTCTTAACTGTGTGCCCGGAGCCATAATCTTTAAAATTTCCATAAGTTTTTTGTCTTTTTCAAACCTCACCTAATTCCCTCCTTTCTATAATATTTATTTTTTATTATTAAAATACTTTATTTACTGCCTCTCTAAGTGATGAAACTCCTATAATATTTTCACTTTTATTAGTCATTTTTTCTCTATTTCTAGATGGTATAACTATATTTTCAAATCCCATTTTCATGCCTTCATTTACTAATCTATCACAAAGTGAAATCGGTCTAACTTCTCCAGTAAGTCCAACTTCTCCAAAAACTAACATTTTATTCAGTTTGGAATTTTTCCCTTTAGCACTTGATATTAATGCAATGGCTAATCCTAAGTCTCCAAAAGTTCCTTCTATGTTAAGTCCACCTACTACATTTACATAAACATCACAATTGTAAAAAGGTATTCTAAGCTTTTTTTCTAGAACAGCTAGAATTAAATTTAATCTAGCATTATCTACTCCAACGGCTGTTCTTCTTGGCATAACAGCTTTAGTTTCACTTACCAAAGCTTGAATTTCTACTAAAATCGGACGTGTCCCTTCCATTATACCTATAACTACAGAACCCTCTGAATTAAAATTAGTTTCCTCAAGAAATACTTCGGATGGATTCGATATTTCTTTAAGACCTTCTTGTCTCATTTCAAAAACTCCAATTTCACTGGTAGTGCCAAAACGATTTTTTAAAGTTCTAAGTATTCTAAATTCTTGGGTCCTTTCGCCTTCAAAAGAAAGCACTGTGTCAACCATATGCTCTAAAACTCTAGGACCAGCAAGTTCACCTTGCTTTGTAACATGTGCAACTATAAATAAAGGTATGTTTTTCGTCTTAGCAATTCTCATAAGCTCATTTGAACATTCTCTAACTTGAGAAACACTTCCTGGAGCTGATGTTATTGAAGGCTTAAATAAAGTTTGAACTGAGTCTATAATGACAAATACAGGATTCATACTATTAATATGCTGTTCTATGATTTCTAAATTAGTTTCTGAAAGAATAAATAATTCCGATGATATATTTCCAATTCTATCTCCTCTAATTTTTATTTGTTCTGCTGATTCTTCTCCAGACACATATAGTACTTTACCTATTTTGTGTGAAATATTATTTGCAGTTTGCAATAATATAGTAGATTTCCCTATTCCGGGAGCACCTGATATTAAAGTTAGAGATCCTTTTACCATTCCTCCACCAAGTACTCTATTTAACTCCTTAATACCAGTATCATATCTTTCAAATTCTCCAGATTTTATGTTTAATATACTCTCTGGTTTATTATTACTACTAATTCCAGTACTTCTACTTACAACTGGTTTTTCTTTTCTTTCCTCTACCATACTATTCCATTTACCACATCCTGGACATTTTCCAAACCACTTAGGAGCTTCATATCCACATTCTTGGCATATAAATACATTTTTACTTTTTGCCATATTTTATCACTCCTATTTCATCATACAGAATAATATTATACAACATATTAAAATAAATTTGTATTAAATACAAAATTTTTTTATACAAATTTACATTAGTCAATTTTGTAATATATTGTAATTAAATTTTAAAAGCCGACAGTACAGCTTAAAGCTGATTCTGTCGGCTTTACATTTTAGTTTATTAACCATTTATTCCTTCAAATACTAGTTTCTTTTCCTTAACTCTAGCTATTATTCTATCTCCTTTTTTAATATTTCCTTTTAAAATTTCTTCTGATAGTTTATCTTCTACAGTTTTAGTTATGGTACGTCTAAGTGGTCTAGCACCATAAGTTGGATCAAACCCTTGTTCTGCTAGTATTTTTTCTGTTCCTTCGTCAAATTCAATATTTATATTCTGCTGTCTTAATCTATTTCCTACTTCTCTTAGCATAAATTTAACTATTTGTCTTAAATCTTTTTCTACAAGTGAATGGAATACTATAATATCATCTATTCTGTTTAAGAATTCCGGTCTAAAAGACCTCTTAAGCTCTTCCATAACATTTTCCTTCATTTTTTCATATTCACTTTCACTTTCATTCTCTGATACAGAGAACCCAAGTGATTTTTGTTTTTTAATTGTAGATGCACCAATATTTGAAGTCATTATAATTATTGTATTTTTAAAATTTACAGTCTTTCCTTTTCCATCTGTAAGTATTCCATCTTCTAGAATTTGAAGTAAAATATTAAATACGTCTGGATGCGCTTTCTCAACCTCATCAAATAATACTACTGAATATGGATTACGTCTAACCTTTTCAGTTAGCTGACCACCTTCTTCAAACCCTACATATCCTGGAGGAGAACCTATAAGTCTTGATACAGCATGTTTTTCCATATATTCCGACATATCAATTCTAATTATATTATTTTCCTCTCCAAACATTGCTTCTGCTAAAGCTTTTGAAAGTTCAGTCTTACCTACTCCTGTAGGTCCTAAAAAAATAAATGATCCTATTGGTCGTTTTGGATCCTTAAGTCCTACTCTAGCACGTCTTACAGCTCTTGAAATTGACTTAACTGCCTCATCTTGACCTACAACTCTCTTATGCAAAATTTCTTCTAATTTTAATAATCTTTCTGCTTCAGTTTCAGTAAGTTTTTCAACGGGAACATTCGTCCATTTAGCAACTACCTGTGCTATTTGCTCTTCCGAAACAACTTGCGTTGAAACTTGATTTTGCTTTTTCCAATCATTCTTAAAGCTATCCCATTTTTCTTTCAATTCTTTCTCTTTATCTCTAAGACTTGCTGCCTTTTCAAAATCTTGAACTCTTATAGCATCTTCTTTTTCTCCCTTAGTTTTTTCTAACTCTTCTTCTAAATTTTTTAGGTCTGGTGGTGCTGTTAAATTCTGAATTCTTACTTTTGCTCCAGCCTCATCAATTAAATCTATAGCCTTATCTGGTAAATATCTATCTGTAATGTATCTATCTGATAAATTTACTGCAGATTCTATAGCTTCATCTGTAATTTTAACTCCGTGATGAGCTTCATACTTATCTCTCAATCCTTTTAGAATAAGGATTGATTCTTCCTTACTAGGCTCTCCAACTGTAACTGGCTGAAATCTTCTCTCAAGAGCTGAGTCCTTTTCTATATACTTTCTATATTCATTTATAGTTGTAGCACCTATACACTGTATTTCTCCTCTTGCGAGAGCTGGCTTTAATATATTTGAAGCATCTATAGCACCTTCTGCTCCTCCAGCTCCTATCATTGTATGGATTTCATCAATAAATAAAATTACATTTCCAGCTTTATTTATCTCTCCCATAACCTTCTTAAGTCTCTCTTCAAATTCTCCTCTATATTTTGATCCTGCAATCATTGATGAAAGATCTAATGTTACAACACGTTTATCTTTTAATATTTCTGGAATGTTTCCACTTACTATTCTCTGTGCCAAACCTTCTGCAATAGCAGTTTTACCTACTCCTGGATCACCTATTAAACAAGGATTATTCTTAATTCTCCTACAAAGAATTTCAAGTACTCTTTGTGTTTCCTTATCTCTTCCAATTACAGGATCAAGCTTTTCTTCTTCTGCCATAACAGTCAAATCTCTTCCATACTGATCTAAAGTTGGAGTATTATTATTTACCTTTGCTTTACTTGGAACTGCTCCTCCTTGTTGATGTTCTGGATTAAATCCCTTTAACAAATTCTTTTCAACTTTTTCAAAATCTAGTCCTAAGTTACTTAAAATAGTATATGCAACACCTTCTGACTCTCTTATTAAAGCTAATAAAATATGTTCAGGTGTAATGTAATTATGATTTAGCTTTCTAGCTTCTAGTAAACTTAGCTCTAGTAGTCTTTTAGTTCTAGGTGTTAGTGGAATTTCATTTCTATATAAATTCATTTCACCTTTGCCTTCATATTCTTCAACAAGTTCTTTTACTTTTTCTTCAGTTATTTTATTTTCATTTAATAATTTTTTTCCTACACCCTCATTTTCTTTTAAAATACCAAGTAATATATGCTCTGTTCCAACATAGCCATGTTTAAAAGCTTGAGCTGCTTCTTGAGCATAATATAATACCTTCTGTGCTCTTTCACTAAATCTTCCAAACATCATAATAAACGCACCTCCTTAGTTTATAAGCTCATTATTTTTAGTCTTTCTTTAACTAGTTGAGCCCTTTTTAAATCTCTCTGCTTTTCTGTAAGTTTATCTTGAGAACCTTTCTGAATAGTTGCTGGTTGAATATCCACCAGAAGTTTATTCAAAACAGTATTATCAATATCTTTAATTATTCCCATTTCTACTCCCAATCTTACATTAGAAAGTAAATTTAATGCTTCATTTGAATTAAGCATAACAGCTGATTTCAATATTCCGGCTGATCTAAATATCTTATCCTCTACTTCATATTTCCTTTTACTGAAAATTCTCTCTCTCGTTATTTTTTCTTGATTAATTACTTGATTTATAACCCCAGTTAAATTAGTTAGAATTTCTTCCTCACTAAGCCCTAAAGTAACTTGATTTGAAATTTGATATAAATTTCCTTCTCCTTTTGAACCCTCACCATACAATCCTCTTATAGTCATTCCTACTTGAGTTAAACCATTAAAAAGGCCTGTTATCTCTTTATTCATAGTTAGAGCTGGTAAATGTACCATAACAGAAGCACGTAACCCCGTTCCAAGATTTGTTGGACATGAAGTTAAATAACCAAGTTTTTCATGAAAAGCATAATCAAGCTTTTCTTCTAATAAATCATCTAATTTATTTGTATATTCATAAGCTTCTTTTAAATTTAAACCACCAGTTATACTTTGAAGTCTTATATGATCCTCTTCATTTATCATAATACTTACAGTTTCATCATTGCCTAGTATAAAAGCTGATTCTTGATTATTACTTATAAGTTTATTACTTATTAAATGTTTTTCTAAATATGATATATTAGATATATCATCACTCTGCCATAAATAAATAGTCTTATATTGTTCTTCCATATAAGGTACTGAATAAAAAGCATCTTCAACCTTTTTAACTACATCCTTTGCTTCTTCTACATTAAGCTTATTAGGGAAAGGAATGTTTTTAATATTTCTTGCAAGTCTTATCCTGCTGCTTATTACAACATTATCATTTTCACTTTTAGTTTCTAACCAATTTTTCATAACAGCACCCCCATCCTATTTATCATTTTCAAGTTTATCTTTTTCTATTTCTCTTATTTCATCTCTAATTTCTGCTGCTCTTTCATACTCCTCCATAGCAACAGCTTTTTGAAGCTCTTCTTTCAGCTTTAAAAGCCTTTGCCTTTGAACTATATCTTTACCTGATTTTCTAGGTATTTTCCCTACATGTTCAGCATTACTCTGAACCCCTTTAATAACTGACATAATTGTTGGTTTAAAATTCTCATAGCATTGACTGCATCCTAACAATCCTTTCTCCTTGAATTCTCTATATGTTGCCCCACAATTTTTGCAAGTTAAGACAACTGATTTGTTGTTTTTAGAAGGTATATTCACATAATCCATAAGACCACTCAATATATTTTGGAATGAAAATGGAGTGATTATATCCATATCTGGAACTATATTAAACTCTTCACTTTTCCCAGCACACTCTGGACATAGCTTTATTTCCTGTTTAACCCCATTAATTATCTTTGTTATATGAATGGTAGCTTCATTTTTTTTACAAACATCACATAACATAAAATCACCTCTTTATTATTTTACAATTTACAGTTGTAGTAGTTTTTGTTGCTATAAAACTTTTCATTAAATTCCCCTTTTAATATTTTACCATATTTTTCTAATATTATAACAATATAACCCTTAGCATTGCCTTCAAAATCTCTGCTCTTATGTTATTTTTGTTTTCTGGTGGAACTAGTAGGCTTCTATCGTTAATTGCAGCTTTCATTATATTTGCTTCTTTTATATTTATTATCTTCCTATCAACTAATCCCTGTATAATTATTTTAGAAGTACCATAAGTAATACTGCCACCTATTTTTTCGTTAATAATCCTTCTTAAAGGTTCATTATTTTCATACTGTATTCTTCTTATTTTTATGCATCCTCCTCCCCCTCTTCTGCTTTCAACATAGTATCCACTATCTGTTGAAAATCTTGTAGTTAAAACATAATTTATTTGTGAGGGAGCACAACTAAAGTGATTGGCTAGCTCATTTCTTCCAATTTCAAGTTCTTTTTCTCCTGTTTCTTCTAAAAGTTCTTTTATAAATTCTTCTATAATATCTGAAAGCCTCGGCATCTTTTCACCCCTAACTGACTTTGTCTTTCTTTGACCTTTGACTTACTTTTATATTATTACTAATATATTTTTTATTCAATTCTGAAAATTTATTATTGATTAGATTATTTAAGCTATATTCAAATTTATCTTAATATTTCTTTACATTACTCAAAATTACTAATATTTTCATAGTATTTTAAATTTATTTTACTAATGATTCATTTATTTGTGAAAATAGTTTTCCCCAAAACTGATATTTTATTGCCTAGATATAATATTATAACTTAATATTGTATTTATAATTTGTATCAAAATTTTCCAAATTGATATTAAAACAATATTTGAAAAATATATAGGAGTGGTATATTATGCGTATTACTTGTGATGTGGATTGTAACATGGGTTATATTACTCTAATGCCCTCAAGACATTTTGGTAATTATAAAAGTAATTTGAATCAATATTATAAAGATATTGATTTAGAAATTCCTATTCTTAAAGGAAATCATTTATCAAAAAAGCTAGAAAATATGAAATTAATGAATAAAACTTATAAAAGGGCATTATATGGTGCAGATGCAGATATAGATTCAGAATATGGTAATGATATAGATAATGATGGATATATAACAGGCATAGAATTAACTCTGAAAAAGAACAAATTTATCCAGCTTATACGAAGCAAAGCATTTAGAATTTATGAGATATCTTTGAATGAAAAAAATTTTCATTTAATAACTTTTGATTTACCTGATATTACTTTCAATAGTAAAAATGTTATATATCCACTAACAGAGAAAAATGACTCATATTATGTATCTAAATAATACACCGATTTATTAAAAAATGAATGGGAAAATTCTTTATTAGTCACTGAATAAGGCTTAGGTGAATAAAATTTAATAAGGATAAATAAATATATACAATATATAATTTATTAGATAAATCAACACTTAGTATATTCAATTACCTAGGAGGAATATTTATGAATAGTATGTGTTATTATCCAACCTACGAAGAAATGCTATATCCTGAAAAGATAGATAACTCTTGTAGAGAAAAGGCTATCAAAGCATTAAAAAAGGATGAATTAAATTCTATAAATTTATTTAATATTACATGGAAAGATAAAAGTAATAAAGTTAGAAAGCTAGTTCTTCCAAAAGAACTTACTGGAGTTAACGCAAATATACTAGTTTTACTTGGAAATGATTTTCCATCAGGTTCTCATAAAGTTGGACCTGCCTATGCAACTTTAATAGAAAGCTATTTAGATGGCAATATGATACCTGGAAAACACACCTTATTAGCTCCATCCACAGGAAACTTTGGTATAGGAGCAGCCTATATATGCAAACTTATGGGATATGACTCCATAGTTGTTATGCCTGAAAATGTAAGTAACGAAAGACATGAAAGAATAAAAAAATACGGTGGAAAACTTTCTCTAACTCCACCAAGTGAATCTGATGTTATATTTACGTTAGAAAAAACCTATGAACTTGCTAAAAATAATTCAAACTATAGAGTATTAGCTCAATTTGAGTTTTTCTCAAATTATAGATTTCATAGATATGTTACAGGAAATTCTGCAATAGAAGCTGCTAAAAATATAGGAAATGGTAAAATCGCCTGTTTCTGTTCTGCTCCTGGTTCTGGTGGCACTTTAGCTGCTGGAGATGAAATCAAAAAAGTCTTTTCTCAGTGTCAAGTTACAGCTGTAGAACCTTTTGAATGTTCAACCCTTTCAAATGGACGCAGAGGTCAGCATAGAATTGAAGGCATAGGAGATAAAATGTGTACTTTAATTCACAATGTATTAAATACAGATTATATAGCCTGCATTAAGGAAAAAGAGGCTATGCTTGGCTTTAAGATTCTTCATGACTATGGAAAAGCTCTTGAAGAAGTAGGTGTTAGTAGTAAGCTTGCTCAATATATGAAAAACATTTTTGGTCCTTCTGGAATTTGTAATATTCTTGGTGCAATAAAAATGGCTAAATATTTAAATTTAGGATCTGATGATAACGTTGTAACAATAGCTACTGACGGTTTTGATAGGTATGGTTCCGTTCTAAAAAAATTAAATAAAGAATTCAAAGAAGATAATAATTCAACAGTAAAACAATGGATAAAAGATGTATTTTTAAATCAAGATATAAATGAAATTTATGATTTTAGAAGCAGTGAAGCAAAAGAAAGATTATACAAACAAAAGGAAAAAGATTGGCTTCACTTTGGTCATTCAAAAGAATATTTAGATTCTATGAGAACTATGAATTTTTGGGATAGAGAATACGTTAAAATTAACGATTACAATGAGAAAATTAAAAAATTCAGAAACAAACATATGATATAATAAGATATTAAAAATTTTAATACAATATTAGGAGACATCTTATGAAAAAATTTTTTATATCCTTATTAAAAACTATTTTAAAGATGATTATTTTAATTACTGCTACCTTTGTAATGTGTTTTGCCATAAGCTACTTTAAACACTCTAACTTAAACAATGCTTTAAGGTTTACCGGTCTTGTCTACATGCTTGTTGGCCTTTTAAGCAATCTTGGTAGTGCTTCTTTTATGGGTAATATGAAATTTTTACAAGCTCGTAGTGCTGGCTATAGAGAATCCTTTGAAAATACCGAAGATGATTTTCGGCTAAGAGATTCGTCTCTAAAGTTTATGGCTTTCATGGCAATAAGCGGTTTTATACTTTGTATGTTGAGCTATATGATAAAAATTTAGTAATAACAAAACCACAGCCTTTATGACTGTGGTTTTACATATTTATTTCTTCTTGTTTTTTAATAAAGCTGTAGTATCTAACATTTCCTTTTGAGATTGTTCTTTACCCTTTTCTCTAACTTTTTTATTCACCTTACTTTCATCAGTATGATGTTTATTTATATCATTATTTTCATGAACTTTAACTTTCTTATCATCTGACTTAACTATTTTCTTCTTATCTTTCACATGATATTTTTTTATCTTAGAGAGTTTTTCCTCAATTCTTTCAAAAGGAAGATTAAGTCTTCTTAGAGCAATGTCCAATACAAATAAAATCAAAGCAATTATCAGAAGTATTTCTGTAAGATACCTCTTTCCTAAAACATCTTCTATCTTACCTTTAAAAACTTCATCTGGCGTACTTATATATATTCCTCCACTTTCCTTCAGTAATAAATCTAAGGAATTATTTTCATTATACATTTTGTATTCTGGAGAATAAGGAAGATTGGCACCTGTCATTGCTGCACTTACCATCTCTCCATTCTTTAACTGCTTTGCTTTTATGATATATACTCCTGTTTCTTTAAGATTAAATTCTCCACTATATTCTCCTGGACTTGAAGGATTTAAATTTACCTTTAATTTTTTCATAGAAGGTGTTATAATTTCTGCTTCTGTATTTAAAACTTCACTTGAATTTTTATTAGTTAGATGAATTTCTCCCTTTCCATCTTTAATAGAAGCTTCTAACATTACATTATCATCATCATAATTCTCAATAGTCCAATTTATCATGTTCTGCCACAGTGTTATATTTTTGTTCCATCCAATATAATTGGCACTCCATTTACCATTCATATCTGAATTCCATGCAACGGTTTTTCCAAGACCATATCTCCATACTGTAAGAATAGGGTCTTCTTCATCACTTTTAAGTATTACCTTTGCCGTATTTTTAGGAGATGCACCTATATATCCAAGTAATGATGGAAGTCCATTTTCTCCTGCTCCTTGTAAAATGGTATGAGAACTTTGAATTATAGGAGTAAATTCTTTGTTATTTAAATAGGTTCTTGATGCCATAAAAGCTTCTTTTGCAAATATTCTTGGTATATTTGTCCCCTCATCTGTATAATAGAACCTTCCTTTTGCTCTTTTCGCTATATTTTCAAGAAGCAATCTATCCGAATCCTGTCCTACTGATACAGTAGACACTGTAATATTATCCTTATTCATTCTATCTATAAGCTCATCAAATCCGTTTCTTTCACCCTGTCCATCTGTTAAAAGAATAATATGCTTTATCTTTGCATTACTCTGTTTGATAGACTGATAAGCTTCTTCAAGAGCTGGAAGTATGCTTGTTCCACCTCCTGATCTTATAGTTCCTATATCATTCCTTATCTTTTTCTTATCTGCAGCCTTTTGTCTTTCAACAACCCAGTATTGACTGTCATCAAAGGTTAAAACTCCTATTTCATCTTTTTCACGAAGAGCATCCAAAGACCTTGCAGCAGCTTCCTTTGCCAGATCAATTTTGGCTCCATCCATACTTCCTGATCTATCGATAACTAAGTTTAAAGCCATATCTGGCATTTCTTTTTTTCCTCTCATATCCATATATACTGGAAGTACTTTTTCTAAAGGAGTTTTAAAATATCCACCTAGGGCATAGGAATTGTTTCCTCCCACAGCAATAAGTCCTCCCCCTAAGTCTTTTACATAAGACTCTAATATATTTAAAAATTCATCATTCAAGTTTTCAGCTGAAACATTACACATTATTATACTTTTATACTTTGATAAACTCTTAATAGTAGTAGGTGCTCCCACTGCAGCTACTATATCATAATCCATATTAGAAGCTTTAAGCATCTTAACTATTTCAGAAGCTTCACCTTGTTTATCTGTAATCACTAGAATTCTTGGCTTATCTTTAACATTTGTAAAAGTAGAACTCTCATTATTTTTACTTTCACTATCTTTATCCGCATCTACTATTACTTTATAAGTTTTAAAACCACCATTTTCCGCAATATCTCTAAAAACGAATCTATTATTCCCCTTATTTAGCTGTACTTTTTGCTCAACTTTTTTTTGTGTATCACTAAATAAAACAATTTTTGCAGAAGTATTTACATTGCTCTTTATATTTACCCCTACATTAAATTTCTGACCTATCCTTAAAGTTTGAGGTACCGAAATATCTTCAACTTGAACATCTTCACCTAAAGTTTTCTTTATTTTATAAACTTTAAAATCTATTCCCTGTTCTTTTAATGAAGGTACTAATTTTTCACTTTTCCCCTCATTTTCTTCTCCATCACTTACTAATACAATTCTTTTTTTTGTATTTTCTCCCATAAGTGAAAGAGAAGTAGTTAGTGCATTTTCTATATTCGTATATGTACCATTTGCTTGAGCTTCGAGTTTTGCAAATGAGTTTTTAGGTGATACAAAACTGTCAACAACAGCGTCCTCACCAAAAGATACAACTCCAACTAAGTCATTAGCAGATTTTTTGCTTACTGCTGATTTAATAAAACTCTCTACTTTATCTTTATTTTGATTCATACTATGAGAGGTATCAGCTAAAAATATAGTTGTAGTATTTTGTGCCTTCCATACCATACTTATTCCTGACAAGGAAAGTATCATTAAAGTTAAAATTATACTTCTAAGCACTACTATTAATTTTTTTCTAAGCTTATTTGTCTTTATATATTTTGACATATACACCACATATATAACTACCAAAGGTATAAAAATCAAGATTAAAGGATGTAAAACTTCTAATTTCAACGCTATCACTCCTTAACAGAATTATATATTTTGTACTTTCAATAATAAATTTGTTAGGTTCTACACCCTTTTAGCATATATAAACCATTCGATCATCATAAAAACAAGAGCAAATAATATTAAAATCCACTGTATGCTTATTCCCATAGATTTAACACTACTATTATTCATCACAGAATTTCGAGTACCTTCAACCTTTACGTTTATATTTGATTCACTTTCTGATGGGAAATTAACTGCAAACATATTTTTGCTTTCTCCACTATCATTTTTTTGTGTTAAAGTATATATTCCAGACTTTATAGTGTTCTCAAAAGGCCTAATTGGATACTTATTCTCAATTTCTTCTTTTTTATTATCTGGAGTCTTAATATATATTTTTTTTGAATTAGGGCTTGGATTAATATTTACCTCTTCACCACAAAAATATCTATTGTTTTGAATTGAATTATCTCCTAAAAAATAACTAGAAATCTGATTTATGAATATAGGAAATTCAGCATTTAAAGGGAAATCACTATTATGTAAATCAAAACCTATGACTCCTATCTTTCTACCACTGTGCTCTCCAACAAAAGCTATTGACTTTGAATTTACATTTAGTAAAGTTTCTCCCCAATATGGAATACTTATATCCCGAACTTTAGAAACTGCAAATTTAGCATCTCTTATATATTTAGTAATTGGATGGTCTGCTACTTGAACTTTTCCACCTTGTACTTCACCTTTTATCTTTACTGCTTCATTATCTTTTAAAGGATTTATAAATAATATACTTCCTTTCTCCGGCATCTTGTCAGGAGCTTTTCCATCAAAAACATATAAATCATATCCTTCTTCTATATCCTGAACCTCTTTTGCCTTATATAACTCAATGCTGTTTATAGGAAGTAATGCCTTTTCAATAAATATATTTCTATCTGAAACTAAAAGAACTTTTTTTAGTTTAGGCTGTTTAACAATACTATAAATAATATTATCCTCTACCAAAGCGTCCTTCTCAGTAATTTCAGCATATACAGACTTGTAATTTGAATCATAATTATCAAAAACTATAGTTACCGTTTCCTTAGGTTTAAGTTTTATACTTCTTACATCAATGAGCTTACTATCCTCATCTCCAAACAAAGATACTTCTCTCTGAAGTTCTTTATCACTTCTATTTGTAATTCTAACTAAGCTCTTAATTTTGTTATCTGCTAAACTATTTGAAATATAATCAAGACTTACATTTTCCCCTCTTGAAGCTAAGCTTATATTCTCTCCATTAATATTTTTCAACTCTACATTGCTGTCACTATAAAAAACTGCTTGGTAATCTTCATACTGCTTAGCTATAGATTTTACAAGTGATATTGAATCATTTATATTTCCTCTTGAATTAGAAGATTCTATAGCTTTTATTTTATTTATTACTTCATCTTTATTACTACTTCCACTTATCTCAACCTTTTGATTTTTTCCTGATGAAATAACACTTATTTTACTTCCTGAAGCTGTTCCTTTAACCAAAACTTCAGCTCTGTTTTTTGCCTCTTCAAGCCTTGTTGTCTTTTGATATACAGCATTCATACTTCCACTATTATCTATGACAATAATTAAATTATTGTAATTTTTTCCCCATAAATTTAGAAAAGGATTTGCAGCAGCAAAAATTATTAAAAGTATTAATAAAATCTGCATGAATAAAAGTAAATTTTTCTTAAGCTTTTGCCAAGGCGTATTTACCTCAATATCTTTAAGCGCGTTGTTCCATAAATAAATACTAGATATTTTTTTCTCCTCAAACTTCTGTTTTAAAATATACATTAGAATTACAGGAGGTATAAACAATAAAAACCATAAAAACTTTGGCGAAAATAAAGTCATCTTCTCCCTCCTATCTTATAATTCCTGTATTAATAAATTTCTCAAAGACTACTTTTTCAATAGAATCACTAGACTCTATAAGCATATAATGTGCTCCAACTTTCCTTGTAAGTTCCTTTATATTATTTGTGAATTCATTTAAACTAGCTTCATATCTCTTTAATAATTGAGAAGTTACAGCAATATTTCTAGCTTCTCCTGTTTCACTATCTATTAAGCGTATCTGGCCCTCCAGCTCTGGTTTTAACTCTTCTTTACATAATAAGTGAATTAAGATAACCTCTTGCTTTTTATAAACTAAATATTTTATTACTTCTTCCAAGTTTCCTTCAGTAAAAAAATCAGAAATAATAACAGAAACACCTCTACCATTCAATGCTTTCTTTTTTATACATCTGTTTATATCAGTACTACCGCTAAACTCTATATTTTGTAAATGCTCAATACAGGAACTAAACATATTTTTTCCCATCATACTTTTTGATATTTTTATATTTTCTTCACTTATATCATTAATACATACTCTATCTAAATTATTAAGAGCAAGAAAACTTAAAACTGCACTTAGCTTTAATGCCATTTCACTTTTTTTATGCTCTCCAAAATCCATAGACTTACTGCTGTCTATAAAAATATTTATAAGTGCTTCTCTTTCTTCCATAAAAAGCTTTATAAACAGCTTGCCAAACCTACCATAGGCATTCCAATCTATTCTTCTAAAGTCATCTCCTCTTGCATATTCCCTATAATCAGAAAATTCCACTGAACTACCCTTAGCTTTGGATTTACGTCCACCTGCAGCTCCCTCATTCATAAGCATTCTAACATTTAAGGATATATTCTCTAATTTTTTATAAAATTCCGTATCAAATATATTACCCTTCATACTTTATATCCTTCCCTTAGGCTTTAGTTATTTCTAACTGATTCCAATAAATTACTTACAATTTCATCAGCAGTAACTTTATCTGCCATAGCATCAAAGTTTAAGAAAAACCTATGTCTTAATGCTGGATAAGCTACATACTTAATATCCTCAAAAGATACATTATATCTACCTTCCATCAAAGCACGAACCTTTGCGGTAGCTATTATTGCCTGCGCTGCTCTTGGGCTTGCTCCTACTCTTATATATTTTTTAGATATTTCTGGTAAATCATCATTTTCTGGATGAGTTGCAAGAACTACCTTAAGGGCATATTCTTGTACTGGTTTTGAAATTGGAACTTCTCTTATGATTTTTCTAATACTTAGAATTTTTTCTCCATCTATTATCTTATCTATATCTACTGCTTCATTACTTACTGTTAAATCGATTATTTTTTTAAGTTCTTCTAAATTAGGAAATTTAACATGAAGCTTAAAAAGGAATCTATCTAACTGAGCTTCTGGTAATGGATATGTCCCTTCCATCTCAAGTGGATTTTGAGTTGCAAGTACCATAAAAGGCTGTGGTAAATTGTACGTTTCTCTTCCAACTGTAACAGTCTGTTCCTGCATAGCTTCAAGCAAAGCAGATTGCGTTTTAGGAGTTGCTCTATTTATCTCATCTGCCAAAACTAAATTTGCAAAAACAGGACCCTTTTGATATTCAAATTTACTTCTTCCTTCATCATCCTTAACTATAATATTTGTCCCTGTAACATCTGCTGGCATTAAATCTGGAGTAAACTGAATTCTTGCAAATGATAAATCTAAAACTCTAGCTAAAGTCTTTACTAATTGAGTTTTCCCAAGTCCCGGTACCCCCTCTAGTAGAATGTTTCCCCCTGAAAATATTCCAATTAAAACTTGTCTTATTATATCCTTCTGTCCTATAATTCCCTTTCCAATTTCTTCTTCTATCTTCTTAACCATCTCGGAAATTTCTAATATATCCTTCTCATTAATTTCCATACTTCATCCTCCACTCTATTCTTCTAGTGATGAAAAATAATCTTTTACCACTTCCTTCATTCCTTCTGGAACTGAAGAATTATTTATATTATCATAAGCTTTACTTTTATATTCTCCTATGACTTGATTATACGGAATATTATTTCCTTTAACAGACACACCTCTTTCTGTTAACGTTGAATCTGAAGAACCAGAGCTTCCTTTTTTTCCTCCAAGTACTGAAGTTTTACCTTCTCCACCTATAGTTTTAGGAGTAAAAATTTTCTCATAATCCTTAACATCATTTCCCTTATTTCCATCTTTTTTTCTTATTCCTGAACTTAAATTATTGGTATTTGGGGAATTTGTACTTTCAGAACCTTCGCTGCTTCCGTTGCCTGTTCCAGTTCCATTACCATTACTATTCCCATTTCCATTCCCATCTTTATTTTCACCTTGTTGTCCACTGCCTTCAGTACCATTTACTGAATTTTTTAATGCTTGCTGTACCTGTGACATAGCATTTCTAAACTCTGCATCGTTCATAAGTTTAGCTAGAGTATCCCCCATTTCTTTAATACATTGAGAGCACATATTAGAATTACCTTTTACAAGTTGCTCTGATAAATTCTTAATAGCCTCTGCAAGCTCAGGATTATTTTTAAGTTCTCTAGCCATTTTAAGAAGGTCCTTAGATAGCTGTTTGATTTGTTCTTGCGAAGCATTTTTAAGTGCTTTAGCCTGCATTTCCATAGACTTTAATAGTTTATCTGTATCTCCATTCTTTACAAGCTGTCCTAGTTCTTTTGTGATTTTATTTTTCATTAAAGTTTCTGCAACTTTTTCTAATTCTTCATTTGTATATTCTTTTTTAACTATTTCTAGCTTTCTATCTGATTTTTGTACTGCCTTCTTTATATCTTTCTTACTGTTTGCTGCTTTTATTTCATCCTGCAGTTTATTAAGATTATCTTTTATTTTCATCTTCTGCCATTCTGAAAGCTTTTTATTATCTTCAACCTTCTTTTCAACTTTTTTTATCTCATTTATAGCAGTTTTTTTCATTTCCTTAGTTTTATGAATTTCTGCTGCCTTATTTTCTAAAGGTTTTGGTAAAAATGTAGTCAATCCAAAACATAACAAAGTCACAAACATGGTAATGATATATTTATTACTAGGTTTTATAGACAAACTCTTTTTATAATCTAACTTTTTTAAATGATTTAAAGCATCTTTCTTTTGTAACTGTGCAAATGTGGAATCATCTTCTTTAAGTTCAACTGCTGTAACAACTCTCTCTTTAAGTCCTAAAGAATCTGCTTTAAGAGCTGAATATATTTCCTTAGGAGCTTTAAATAGAGAGTATACTATAAAAATTAAAATAGATACAAAAATAACTATCCACGCTTTGTAGTAAACAGCATAAATTGGGATTATTTTAGATAATAAAACTAACAATATACCTAAAATACAGCCTAAGCCACTCCCTACAATTGTCAAATTCAATATGTTTTTTAGGTGAATCCTCATTTTTATTTTCTTTAAAATATCGGTAATTTCCTTATCTATTACACTCACAAATTCACCTCCGAAATTAATATATTATTTCTTCTTTTTAAAAGCTTTTCCTTTATTATCTCTTCTCTTTATTGGATTTAATCTTATAGAAGATAAAGTAAGTAATACTATTGACGTAACAAAATTTATAATAAGATTCACATGCCAAAATTTTATATGTTTAAAAACCGAAAGCTTACCTAAATTTATTCCAGGAAGTAAATATCCATTATGAATTCCAAATTGTCCTGCCATCATTTCTATAAAAGCTACTGCTGGATTTATATATAATAGTGGGAAAGTTGGCTTTTGTACTGGATTACCTGGCAAGCGATATATATAAAATTCATAATAAAATACAGTAACAATAAGTGTTCCTACTACTAAAAAGAACAAAACTGCATAAGTTAAAACTGTTGAAGCTGTAGTTCTCTTTAAATGTGTAGAAAAGAAAATTCCAATACTCCCTATCATTATTGTAAGAACGACATAAAATAAAAGTAACTGTAAAAGCTCCCCTATAGATATTCCTCCAAATAAAAATATAATTGAAAATATAGGAAGTGAAGCTACTATTAATAGTAACACTTGACTTATTGATGTGAACAATTTCCCTATTATAATAGAACTTGGAGATAATTTAGTACAAAGTAATAAATCTAAGGTTTGTCTTTCTCTTTCCCCTGAAATACATCCTGATGTTAAAGATGGAACTATAAAAGATATAATAGTAATTTGTATCCCAGCTAAAAACATATAAGCAATCATAAAATGTTCTTTAGTAATACCAGAAGAATATGGATCTAATAAGGTATTCATTAAAATAAATAAAGCTACAAATGAAAGAATACCAACATAAATAGCAATCATACCTGCTGCTTTCCAATTTCTCATTCTAACTTTTGCTTCTTTAAGAAGCACTGGATTTATCTTCATACTTCTTCCCCCTTATTAGTAACCTTCATAAATATATCTTCAAGATTTCCATCTATCTGTGAGTATGTAATAACAGGAATCTCATTTTTAACAAGGGTTATAAGAACTTTACTCATTTCTTCTTCATTTCCCTCAAAAGCTACTTCTAATGTGTTTTCATTTTTATTAATTGTACCTATATTGGGTGATTCTTCTAATATAGTTATAGTTTTTTCTACTCTATCCTTAACCTTTATTCTCAATGTTTTATTTTTGTAAATTCTATCCATAACTTCATCTACTGTCCCACTAATTACTTTTCTTCCTCTATCTAAAATAGCAATACTTGTGCATATCTCTGAAAGCTCTGATAATATATGCGAGCTAATTAATACTGTTTTCCCCATATCCTTAAGAGTTTTCAAAATTTCTTTCATTTCATATCTAGCTCTTGGATCCATCCCTGAAGCTGGCTCATCTAAAATTAAAAATCTAGGATTATGAACAAGACTTCTAGCTAAACATAATCTTTGTTTCATCCCTCTTGATAAGCCATCTACATACGCATCCCTTTTATCACTTAAATTAACCAATTCTAAAAGATCTGAGCATACTTTTTTTCTATCTTCACCATATATATCATAAATTGAAGCATAAAAATCTAAATACTCGCTTACCTTTAGATCATCGTATACTCCAAAGAAATCTGGCATATATCCTATAAGTTCCTTTGCCTTTCTACTGTCTTTAAAAACATCTATTCCATCTATTCTAACTTCTCCAGAGGTAGCACTTAAAAGTCCTGAAACGATTTTCATGGTTGTTGTTTTTCCAGCTCCATTAGGCCCTACAAATCCTAAAATTTCTTTTTCAGGTATCTCCAAAGTTAAATCATCAACAGCAGTAAATTTTCCATAACTTTTCTTTAAATTTTTAATTTCTAGCATTACTTAACACTCCCCTTTACAGAAACTTTAGGAATTTCTACAGAAGCATGCTTCTTTACTACAAGTTTAAGCTTAAGTTTATTATTATTATCAACATATTTACTTGTATCTTCTTTCTTTATGTGTAAATTTTGATATATACCTTCTTCCCACTTTGCAGTTTTGTTATTCCAAATATATTGAATCACTTCTTTATCTTTATTATTATTACTTCTCGTTTCTAATTTGTATTTTAACTTTATATCTTCTACTTTAACTTTTTTATCAAAATTAAAATTAATCTCATATTCTCCACTAGCATCTATCCATTGAGATGTGCTATCCAAATCTCTTATTCCATTTAAAACTTCTACCTTAGGTCTTATAACATCAAAAGGAATTTCGATTATATTTCCATTTCTATAGCTTAACTCTATAGGAGCTGTAACTAAGCTTTTTTCATATTTATCAATTTTTTTACCATTTACAAGTAAATTCTTTGTTATAGGCACTTTGGTCCATCCAAATATAGTTGGTTCAATTGTCTTATCTCTATCATTATCTTTAAAATATCCTAACAATAATCGTCTCTTTTGATTATTAAGTTTGATTTGTTCATGCTGACTTCTTGGAAGGTTATAATCATTATAAATGTTATCCACAAGATCATATATATTGTTATTCCTTACATTATTAGAGTATATTTTTGTAGCTTGATTAATTTTTTTTACTTCTCCCTTCTTTATCTCACCAATTTTTATACAACCGCTAGAAGTAATTAAATAGCAATCTTCTAAGTCAAATCCTAAATTATTTTTAATTTCTCCATTATATTCTCCGTTAATATAATTTAGTTTTCCTTCCAAGATTCCTTTTTTAGTTTCATTTACATTAAGCTTAAGTATTTTATTTTCAAAAACTGAATTATTATAAAATTCAACGGAAGTTTTAGGTTCCCAGATAATTTTAGATTCTATAATTTTCTCCTTTGACTGTGGATAGTTATCATGTATGAGATTAAATATGGGTTCTATGTCCATTCCATCTGCACTTTCAATCTTCATATCTCCTTTATTAGGCGTAAATATAGAAGAATATGTTTGAATATTTAAGTTTCCACTTTTATTTACCTCAATAATATTAATTACATTTGCTATTGAGCCTGTAATTTTCGTAGAAATTCCTGAAACATACATAATCACCACAAAAACCAATGATATAACAGGAACTGTTATCCACATATATTCTCTTTTGTCTTTCTTCTTTAAAATTAAATAGTTAACTGGTGCAATTAATATTATGTAAATAATAAATATAATTATAAGCTTGGACTCACTAGGAACAGGCAGCTCTGGTATTATATTTAAAGCACGTCTAAAATCATGTTTTCTCCCTTCATTACTTTGCATATTATTAAAATTACCGCCTGAATAATAATCTGATGGTAACACCTTTTGTATTAAGTTCTTTACAAATTGAGAATTATAATTCCAGCTTGGCATTGGATCTACCCCAAAATCAAAACCAGCTACAACAATACTTCCTTTTCCATTTTGTATTTTTTTTACAATCTCTACACCTTTATCTTTAAGAATTGAAGTGCCATTCTGTAACTTTATATCAAGAATATTTAAATCCATAGAAGTTCTATTCTTATTATTTTGTAATAAAGAGTATAACCCGTCAGTATTTTTCTTTGTAGTTTCTCCAACTTTTCCAGATAAAAATTCATCCTTAAATATTGAAAAAGTTTTATTATATGCTGAACCGGTTCCTATAATTAAAGTGCCCCCTTTGTTTACCCACTTTTTTAATACATCATATTGCTTATTACTTAACTTAGATGTGTCAAAATCGTTTATAACAATTACATCAAACATACGAATTGTATTATAATCCTGTGGAAAAATCTTTTCGTTTAATTTTAATGTTTTATTCTGCATAGTAACTGAATTTAAAAATGACATTGAACCAATTGAACTAATATAATTCAAATTATCAAATTCATCGCTTAGTATTCCTGTAAAAAAACTCTCAGAATTATATCCTGTACTTATTGTTTTTTCTTCTTCATAAACAACTTTCTTTCCTTGCACCAACTTTATGTTTAGCTTTGATGTTATCTTCATTATAGGTACACTAATGTATACTTGTTTAGTTGAATTTATAGGCAAATTTATTGGCTTGGCAAAAATAGTTACTTTTCCATTACCACTTTCTGTTTCTACCTGTATTTCTCCATCTATATCCTTTAATTTATTATTTATATCAACATTTATAGGTACATAATATCCAACTTTATAACTGCCATTAAACCCTACTTTAACATTCAAATCTACTTTTCCTTCACTAGCATATGAAGTTATGGGAAAAGTAGCTAATATTATAAATAGGGTTAAAAAAATTACTAGAAATCCTTTTAATCTTATTTTCATTAAAATTCCCTCTCTTATCTGCATATTTTTAATATTATGATAACATTTAGTATTAACAAAATTGTAACAATCACGTAACATAAACCTTAAATCAATCTTAAACTTTCTTTAGTTTTCATTAAGTAATTGAAATTTTTCTTCAATATATTCTTTATTAGAAGAACTATACCATCTTCTATTTTCATTATCCAAAATTCTGTAATGACCGCTTATTCTATTCTGCTGTAATCTAAAATTTTCCGTACTTTTTACATTGTCCCACCATACATATCCTCCCATGGTTTTATTTCTAGGAGTATATAAATTATCAAGAGCTATAATCTCAACTACTTCTACAGGATTATCTCCAAGAGCCATCTGAAGAATTTCACTTTCTCTAAATATGGCACACAAAGCAACTGCTGCTGTCCAGCTTAACTTAGTTCTATCTTTTTCTATTTGTACTAGGGTTTTCTTTGATAATCCTAAAACTTCAGCCATTTTTTCTTGAGAAAAATTATATTCTGTTCTTATTAATTTTAATTTACTAGATATTATTTCTATTATTTTTTCCTTATCCACGTTATTTGCCTCCATCTTCTATAGTATAAACAATTACACATAGTGTAATTTTACACTATGTGTAATTGTTCTTCAACTTGCTTTTCGAATACCTTTAATGTAATAAAATCTAAATATGTATCAACAATTAAAATACAAGTTCATATTTTTCGCCAAAATTCACCTAAAAAAACCCCAGGCTTAATGCCTGAGGCTTAACTTCTTATATTAATTTTGAATAGTAGTTACAGTACCATTTTTTACATAAACATATAAATTATTATCATAAACATATTGTTTAGATATACTATTAGCTGTTTTAGTTGTATTTATATCATTAGGTATACCACATGCAAATAATAATTCCAACTCATTCATACCAATTTCCGGCTCATATTTCCTATCTTCTAAATAATTTTGTAATCTTTTTATTTGTTCTGAAAATGGCCCATCATAATCCGACTCTATTCTTTTTATTTTCCTTTTTGCATCTCTTATTCTAATTTCTAAACTATATTTTTTTATCCTATCATCATTAGTATAAATGTTATGCATAGCTTGTGTATAATATTTTAGGTTTTCTGCTCCTTGGATTTTGCAATCTTTTAAATTAATGTAAATTTTCCCTATATCAAAATCTCCTGTATTAATCCCTTCTTTTATAAGAGAAACTGTTTCCTTTATAATTTCATTATTCCATTTACTAGTGACGTTTGTATTTTGAGAATTTGATTCTTGTGAAGTAGAATTCCAATTAGTGCTACTAACATTATTAGAACCACATCCATAGAACCCTAATGATAAAACAATTATTACACTAAATATTTTAAGTATTTTCATATTAAACTCTCCTTTCAATAATTAGTTAACTTTCACTATTTGTTATTATACCTTTATTCGACATTATTTTCAATCATAATTAATTTTTTCTATATATAGCTTAGTTTTACAGTAATATATTTATATACATTAATAGTTTTCAATAAAAAAAGCCACAAGAATAGAACTTTTAATTCTATCCCAGCAGCTTTATCATTTACATTTTATTAAATATATAATCGTTTAGTATATTATCCGAAAAATCTCTTTAATAGACCTCTGAAAGCTGAACCATGTCTAGCTTCATCTTTGCACATTTCATGGACAGTATCATGAATTGCATCATAGTTTAATTTTTTAGCAAGTGTAGCAAGGTCTTTCTTTCCTTGACAGGCACCATGCTCTGCTTCAACTCTCATTTCTAAGTTTTTCTTAGTACTATCAGTTACTACTTCTCCTAAAAGTTCTGCAAATTTAGCAGCATGTTCTGCTTCTTCAAAAGCTATTCTCTTATATGCTTCTGCTACTTCTGGGAATCCTTCTCTATCTGCTTGTCTACTCATTGCTAAGTACATACCTACTTCAGTACATTCTCCAACAAAGTTAGCTCTTAATCCTTCTAATACTTCAGCATCTACATCTTTAGCTATACCTATTCTATGTTCATCTGCCCATTGTAAATTGTCATCTTCTTTCTTTTCTATAAACTTATCCTTTGGCGCTTTACATTGTGGGCAAAATTCTGGTGCCTCAGCTCCTTCGTGAACATATCCGCATACTGTACAAACAAATTTTTTCATTTTATATTCCTCCTAATTATTTATATATTTTTATTTAATATTTACATTATATTTTTTGTTATTTAAATAATTATTATTTGTTAATAATTATTTTCCGTTGCTATATTTATACTATATACTATATTTTATTTTTTAGCAATTTATTCTCTTATCATTATAGTTAATCTAGCTAAATTAACTCTTTATTGCTCTTAATTTTTATGAATTACTAATTGTTTTTATATTTAAGTGATTTTTGGTTGTTTTTATTAACTTATATCTAAAATAAGACTAAAATAAAAAAAATGTTGGATAAACTCCAACATTTTTTATTTCTTTTTAACCAATGCCTCCATATACAGCACCTAAAATCAAAACTACTATAGCTACAATTGTAAATACATATTTAGCTACAGGCTCAAACCATTTTCCTAGAGGTTTAACTGCACCTTTATTTATTTCTTCTCTTGCTTTACCAATTCCGAATATCCAGAAAAAAGCTACTGCTGCTAATATTGCTCCTAAAGGTGAAAGATATATTGTTATGAAATCTGAAAAAGCCCCAAACTTTTCTAAACTTAAATCTAGTGGAATACCTAAAATGAAAGCTAAAATAGAAATTATTAGTACACTTTTACTTCTTGTCCATTTTAATCTATACATAACAGCCTCTACAGGTGCTTCTAACATATTTATAGCTGAAGAAATGGCAGCAAAAATTATACTTAAGAAAAATAACGCTCCAAATACCTGTCCACCTGGCATCATCTTAAAAATTGATGGTACAGTAATGAATAACAAAGCTGGTCCTGCTGTTGGATCTAATCCAAATGAAAATGCTGCTGGTATTATTATAAATGCTGCAAGCAAAGCAGACATTGTATCAAAAATTACAGTGTTAATAGCAGAATTAGGTATATCAATTTCATCATTTAAATAACTTCCATACACAACTAAAGCTGAACCTGTTAGTGATACTGTGAAAAATGCTTGTCCAAGTGCCATAACCCAAGTTATAGGTTTTTGTAAATAAGACCACTTAGGTATTAATAAATATTTTATACCTTCTGCAGCTCCTGGAAGAGTTAAAGATTTTACCATTAGTGCAACAAATATTATAAAAAGCGCTGGCATTATAATTTTATTTATCTTTTCTATTCCTTTAGAAACCCCACCAATAACTATACTTGCCGTAATTATTACAGCTAAAGCGTGCCATCCTATACTAGTTGACGTACCTGCAAAACTAGTAAAGTAAGCTGGTATATCTACTTTATTAAAAGTACCACCTATAATTGCTAAAAAATATCTAAGTATCCAGCCTACTACTATAGTATAAAAAACAAATATTCCAGCAAGTCCTATTGTAGGTATACTTGCAAATAGAGAACCAAAAGGCAATTTCTTTTCTTCAAAAATCTCTTTAATTCCACCAAAAGAACCTTTTTTTCTACTTCTACCAAGAGCAAATTCCCCCATTAGACCTGTAGTACCTAAAATTAATACAAATAAACAATATGGAATAAGAAAAGCTGCCCCTCCGTATTGCCCAAGCCTCCATGAGAACATCCAAATGTTCCCTAATCCTACTGCTGAACCTATACATGACAGTATAAATCCTAATTTTCCTGAAAAATTTTCTCTTTCTTTCATTAGTCTTTCCCCCTTTTTAAATTAAGTAAATTTAAATGCAAAAAAACCACATAGACAATATCTATGTGGCAAAAATATATCATTATATAATAACCATCATAGATACAAACCCTATAAAAATAATCTCTTACGGGGCCTGTATCTATGATAAACTATTCAAATATCATATATACAAACCCTATCTAAAATGGCTATTAAAAAATATTTCTGTTTTAATGTTGCTGTTATTTATATAATTCATAATAATTTCTCCTAATAATTAATTTTTTAAATGATAACATAATATACTGAATATTTCAAGTTATTTTTAATGTTTTGTAAAAAAATTATTATCAAATTTACTTTAAATCCTTATAACATTTATGCCCACAAAGACTCTCAGCGTTTTTCACTGCTCTAACAACTGCTCTTTCCATAACTCTTGCAGCCAAAAGTCCAACTACATTAATATCAGCTTCAATTTCTCCAGTTGCAAGTGCAAATATAGTATCACCATCATACATAGAATGTGCTGGATAAATTGTTCTACCGAAACCATTATGGGCCATAGAAGCGACCTTATTTGCTCCCGCTTTAGTAAGCTTTGCATTAGTAGCTATAACCCCAATAGTAGTATTTCCATTAAATACATTTGTTTTATCATCATACTTTGCTACCATAATGTCTTCTGTATTTCTAAATGCTGTTTTATCTTTATTTAAAACTCCAGCTGCTATTTTACCCTCTTCAGGATCTATAATGTCGCCAAGAGCATTAACAGCTACAATAGCTCCAACGGTTAAATCTCCTGCTTTAAGTGCAAAACTTCCAAGACCACCTTTCATAGAAAACTCTGGTCCTAAAATTTTACCAACTGTGGCTCCTGTACCTGCCCCTACATTTCCTTCTAGGGATTCTGTATTATTTGCATTGATACAAGCTTTATATCCCATTTCCTTATCTGGTCTAATTTTATGATTTCCTATTACTAAATCAAATAGTGCAGCACCACAAACTATAGGAACCTTTGTAACTCCTACATCAAAGCCAATTCCTTTCTCTTCTAAGTATTGCATTATACCCGATGCAGCATCAAGCCCAAAAGCACTTCCACCAGTTAATAAAACTCCATGTATTTTATCAACCATATTTACTGGATTTAAAAGATCTGTCTCACGAGTTCCTGGGGCTCCTCCTCTTACATCTACTCCTGCTGCTGCACCTTCTTCACAAAGAATTACTGTACAACCTGTAGCTGCTTCTAAATTTTGTTCATGTCCTACTTTAATTCCCTTTATATCAGTAAAATTTATAATCTCCATTTTTCCACCTCTAATTTATTTTTAGTACTTTCAAAATTCATATAACCTTAAAACAATTATACATTATTTTTTTATTGCTTATATAACAAAAGCAGTAAAAACTTTTTACGCTTTTACTGCTAAATCATCAATTAAACTAATTTTTTCTTACTTTTTTAACTGCCATAATAACTCCAACAGTTATTATAACTGCAACAATAATTTCTGGAATTCCATGAGTAATACCAATTCCCAATATTGTTTTTCCTACAGTATCTACTGCAATCTTATTAGCTTTTGCAAATGGCTCAGCATACAATAAGAACATCATTCCTAAAAATCCAAGAGTATTAATTAAAGTACCTAATGCAGCAGCTACTCCAACTTTGATACTTTCACTCTTACCAGGCACAAGCTTATAAGCATAATAAGCACCAACTCCTATAAGTATTCTAGGAACTACTGATACTAATGGGTTAAGAAATGCTACCAAAAGTATATTTCCTGTTGTTACAGCACGAATAATACTTAAAACACCAAATATAAGTCCCATAATTGCACCAATTACAGGTCCTTCTAAAACAGCTGCAATAATAACAGGTATGTGCATTATTGTAGCTCCCACTGGTGGTATAGGAATGATCCCCAGTGGTGTAAACCCAAGTATTACTGCTATTGCAGACAACATTGCAAGAGTAGTAAGTTTTCTTGTACCCATTCTACGTTTTGAACCTACTTCAAAATTTCTTTCCATAAATTTACCTCCGTTCTTATTCCTTCTAGGATATAAGTCGAATTCCTAAACTTCCTTAATCATTTAATTTTAAGTTCAGTTTCCAAATGAAATACCGACTTTGTAAATATTTTAACAACTTTTTGGAGTAAATTCAAATAGTTTTTTATACCATATATTTTTTTTCTTTTTTATTCACTTCTCTTGATGCTGCAGAAGTTTTCTCTTGTAAGTATAAAACATACATAAGTATAGAAGCTCCTAAAGCTAAAACTGCCATTAACGGCCATGCACTTCTTACACCTCTATATTTTATATATGTTCCCATAACCTTAGGTCCAATAGCAAATCCTGCCCCAGATATAATAGGTAATATTGAATTTACTCTCCCTCTATGAGACATAGGTGTATGATTTGCAACATATACTCCACTATTAGTGGAAGCTAAGATTTCTCCAATAGTCCAAATTATTGTTGAAATTATTAGTAAAAAGTAGCTTTTTATAAAAAACAGCATTCCAAATCCTAAGGAATAAAAAATTCCTGCCATAGCTATGTTAAAAATAGGTCTATTTTTTCTAGTTAATCTAATTATCAAAACAGTAAAAAATACAACTACCAAAGCGTTTACTGACATTATAGATCCAAAAATCACAGCACCTCTTTCTCCGAACATATTTTTTGCTTGTAGCGGTATACAAAAAGCATGTTGAGAATACACAAAAGAATATATAGCTGAAACTAGTGAAAAAGCTAAAAGAGCAGGTCTATTTATAATAACAGAAATTAAACTTCCACTTACACCTTTTTCTTTTTCATTTGTAATTTCTTTATCATCATATTCATGATCATCAGGAATTGTTTCTTTAACAAATATAGCTACTAATATCAATGACGCTATAGTTGTTAAAGCATCTCCCCAAAATATCCATTGAAGATAATTATTATACAAAAATCCTGCTATTAATGGACCTACAGCTACTCCTATATTTATTCCTAAATATAAAAGTGAAAATGCCTCTTGTCTATTATCCTCATTAGTTAAATCTCCTACCATAGCCGAACTTGCTGGCTGTACTGCCCCACCAAAAAAATTTGATAAAATTAAAAGCCATGGTATTAATATTGAATTTCCTAAAAAACCACATGGTATTAGCATAATAGCTGCAAGAGATTGAAAAATTATTAATATTTTTTTTCTTCCTAGATGATCACATAGTTTTCCACCAATTATAGACCCTGGAACAAAAGCAACAGCAGACATCATCATAAAAGTTCCTATCTTATCAGTACTCATTCCCATTTTATCTGTAAGAAACATAGTTAAAAAAGGATATATAAAATTTCCTAAACTATTTATTATCCTCGCAAAAAATAATATAATAATGCTTCTTGGAAGGTTAGAATACCTTCTAAAAGTTTTGAATAGCCCCATTTGTATCTCCCCCTTATTAAATTTAAAAGCCGCCCTAAAGGACGGCAAAATTATTTAGCAAGCTCATAAATTGCATGTGCATAAATTTTTGCATTTTTAATTAAATCCTCAACTTCTATATATTCATTTGGTTGATGAATCAATTCAGGTTCACCAGGAAATAATGGCCCAAAAGCAACTATATTAGGCATTTCCTTTGCATATGTACCTCCTCCAATTGATAAAAGTTCAACTTTTTCTCCTGTTTGTTCTTCATAAACCTTTGAAAGCGCTTTGATAGTTGGATGATCCTGTGGAAAATATAGAGGTTTTTGGTGTTCCATATTTTCTACTCTTATTTCACTTCCTTCAAGGGTAGCATTTATTCCATTCATCATTTCTTCAAAAGTGCATGTTACAGGATATCTAAGATTTACAGTCATTCTCGCTTTTTCTTCGTTTATATCTATTGTTCCAACATTAAATGAAAGCGTTCCTGAAACATCATCTTTAAGCCCTACGCCAAAAGATTCACCATCTGTTTCTAATCCAACGTGCTTATTAAAAAACTTTATAAGATTTAATATATCACTATCTTCAAAACCCAATTGTTCTACAAACCCAAATAATTGCATTATAGCATTCTTTCCAAGCTCTGGTGTACTACCATGAGCCGATGCTCCAACTGATTTTATTATTGCCATATCATCTTTAACTTCTGCAGTTATATCATATCCAGTTATCTCTTTAAAGTTACGTGCATATAACAATACTTTTTCTGCTTCATTAGTTATCACTGCTGCTTCACAATAATCTGGAACCATATTTGCCTTTTGACCGCCTTTTATATATTTAATTACTGTATTGTTTCCTTTAACTTTTAAATCTTTAACAAAATCAAATATTGTAAGTCCTTTTTCTCCATTTATAATTGGATATTCTGCATCTGGAGTAAATCCTGATACAGGAGCTGTTTCGGTTTTAAAATAGTGTTCTATTTCTCCACAACCACTTTCTTCATTTGTACCAAAAATAATTCTTACCTTTTTAGAAAGTTTAATTCCTAAATCCTTCATTGCTTTAAGTCCATAAAGTACTGATATCATAGGTCCTTTATCATCCATAGTACCACGTCCATACATCTTTCCATCATGTATTTCAGCAGCATATGGTGGATGAATCCATCCATCTCCTTCTGGCACAACATCTAAATGTCCAAGAATTGCTACATATTCTTCACCTTCACCATATTCAGCATACCCTACATAATTATCTAAATTTACAGTTTTAAAACCAAGCTTTTCACATAAATCCAAAGCATATTTAAGTGCATTATAAGGACCCTCTCCAAAAGGCATTCCTTCCTTAGGTTGTTCTTCAACACTTTTTATTTTTATTATTTCTTGAGTAGATTTTATAATCTCCTCTCTCATTTCATCTATTTTTCTGTTTAATTCCATATATATCTCTCCCAACTGTTTACATTAATTCTAAATCCATTATATAATTATAAACTTTTTGTATTATTATTATCAACTTATACTTTTATGCATATATATAGTTCTAAAAATAAAAACTAATGGCAATAATTACAATATAATTATTTAGTAGAGGAGCTATGTATATGCAAAATGATCTTGATATGAATAAAATGTTACAAAAAAAAATTTTAGAATATATCTCAAAGGGAAGACATTTATTTGAAAGAAATGAGATAGATAGAGCTTTTAAAATGTTTGATAAAGCATTACAGCTTGACAGCAATTATGCAGAAACTTATTTAGTTAAGGGTGAAGCATACATACAAATGTTTGAAATGGAAAAAGCTGAAGAATGTATAAAAAACTATCTTAAAATAAGCTCAGATACATGCAGAGGATACTTAAATATGATAGAAATATATGACATAAGCGGGAAATATGAAAAAGCACTTGAATTTTGCGATAAAGTATTAGAAACAAGAAAAATCGATTCCTATATTTACTATAGAAAAGCCTGCATATTAACAGAACTTAGTAGATTACTAGATGCTGTTGATTGCTTAAACAAATGTATAGAACTAAAACCTGACTTTTATGAAGCATACTGTGAAAAAGGCGAAATTTTAACTACTTTATGTAGACATGAAGAAGCATTAAATGTTTACTCTAAAGCAATAGAAGTAGATAATAAAAAAAGTGAAGCATATACATCTAAAGCCATTATTTATATGGATTTGAAGGATTATGAGAAAGCCTTACCCCTTGCTAAAAAAGCTTATAATTTAAACCCTTCAGATGAATGGGCTAGATGCTATTATATTATAATAAAAGATATGTTAAAAAAATCAAAAAATATATCTAATAATAATGGCCTGGTTATACCCTTTAAATTATAAAAATTAAGCTAACAGAAATTAATCTCTGTTAGCTTAATTTTTATTGATTTTTACTTCTTTGTTTATTTTGTCTCTCTTTATCATTTCCTAATTTTCTTGACTCACTTGAATATCCTAGTTCATTAGATGTTTCCATCTTCATTTTCGCTAGTTCTTTTTTGGCTTTTTTGTTAGCTTTTTTATTTTCTTTATTATTCTTATTATCCTTATGAGACATTTTAATACCTCCATTATATATTTAAAAATTTTCTATATTATTTTAGCCAGAATTTCAAAATATATAATAGAATCTCTGCGTTATTCAATAATAATTTTCTTTTAATAATTATGTAGCACTTTTAATTAAAATTGACCTTATTATTGTAATATATTTCAAAAAAATTATATAAATTTTGTATATTTTTACAATTCATTGTGATATAATTGTAATAAATTTCCTATCATTCAAATATATTATTTAACATATACTAATCATTAAACAATATAAGTTTAATATCAAAAATAAGGAGGCATAAATGCTATGGAAAAATCATACGAAATGAAAAAAACTAAAAATACTGAAGTTACAACTAAAACTAATGAAACTGTGGAGGTAAAAAAAACATTTCAAATTACTCAAGATGTTATTGAAGAATGTCTTGAAACATGTTTTGGATAAAAGAAACCTCAAAATTACTTTTGAGGTTTCCAAATATATTCTCCTTTTGTATTTATATAACCTAATTTACTTCCTATCTCTACAGCAGCTATACCATCATTGAACTCATAAGCCTCACTAAATTTAGGTTCTATAACCATTTCTCCGTTCATATTTATATATCCCCATTTATTTCCAGCTTCAACACCTATTAAGTCTCCTGCAATAATGTCTATGTTACTATATTTTATAGGAATTATTTCTTTTCCTTCTTTATCTATATATCCGTACACTTCATCTTTTCCTACTACTGCATATTCATCATAAAAATCATCTGCTTCTTCATATTTAGGAGCTATAACCATGTCTCCTTGTTTATCTATATATCCCCAGCCATTTTTTACTTCTACAGCTGCTAATCCTTCTGAAAAATCACTAACAGCAATATACTTTGGTTGTATTATCAAATTACCGTCCTTATCTATATATCCATATTTACCATTCAAATCTACTCCTGCTAATCCTTCACTAAAACTATGGGCATAATCATATTTTGGTTCAATAATAATCTTACCTTCTTTATTTATATACCCTTGTTTACCACCAATTTGAACTAAAGCTACTCCATCATTAAAATCATAGGCATCTAAAAAAGTAAGCGGAATTACTTCATTGCCTTTTTTATCTATATAACCCCAGCTATATCCTCTTTGAACCGCAGCTAATCCTTCCTTAAAAGAATTTACTTCTTTATACTTTGGTTCTATAACAACTTCTCCATTTTTATTTATAAATCCATATGTGCCTTTAATGCCTATTATAGCAAGTTCATCACTAAAATCTTCTGCATAATCAAATTGTGTATCTATAATTAAATCACCATTCCTATCAATATATCCATATTTACCTTTTACTACTACTGGATAAAGCGTACTTTCCTTACTCATACTAATCTTCTCCTTTATAATCTAATAATCTATTGCTGGTTATTAATTCTTTGTAAATGAATTCCTAAACTCTTATATTACATGTTTATAATATAACATTGCTATATCTTTTTTTCAATTTTTGCTAGTTATTTGCTAATATAAACAGCTGTTTACATTATTAAATTAATAGTTTAATATATATTATGTTAAAATAAGCTTGAAAATAAACTATACTGAAAGGACTTGTGTATATAATGGATACTAAAAAAATAAATTGTAGAAAATGTAAATATTTTTATATTACTTGGGATGCAAAATCTCCTTATGGTTGTAGAGCAATGGGATTTAAGACAAAACTAATGCCTTCTCTTGTAGTGTTTCAATCAACAGGTAAAAATTGTTTATACTTTAATGAAAAAAACACTAACAAATCTTCTTAACACTCCACTTTTCATTAACATATAATCCTATAATTTTTACGTCTAGATTCCATGCTTCAACAGTTTTAATTGCAAGCTTAATATCTTCTATCTGTTTTTCTTCATCCACAGGATTTCCAGCACAGTCATAATGTCCCACTATTGCAACTAGATCTGAATCATGCTTATCTATAGAAATCTCCACTCTTTTTTTAATAGAATCTACAGTCTCACTATCTTTATTTTCTGCTAATATTTTATTGGGACCTGCTTCTGTTATCATATCAACATATTTTACATGATACTTCTTTGTAATATATTGAATAACAGGAATTTGAACTCTACCATCCATACAATTAATAGCAGCAGCAAACTTCTTCTTCATTTCACTTCTCCTCCTTAATTTATATCTATTATTTATTAATTAGTTAGTAAAAATTATATCTATATATTCCTCACATTACAAGTTATAAATAAAGTCAATGAAGCCCTATTCTAAAGCTTCATTGACTTTTATTTTAATAATAATAATAATATCCGTAATCGTAATATGGTCTTCTTCTCCTTCTACGTATTCTTCTACGCCTTCTTCTTCTACGTCTTACCTCTCTTATAAGTAATATCTTTAATAAATCATCTACAGTATCTCTTCTCCCATAAGGTCGTCTTCTTGTTCCATCTCTATTCTCTTCATCCTCTTCTTCTAATTCATCTTTTATTTTATCATAGATATCTTTACACATTGCATCTAACTCTTTTTCTGTAGGAATATACATTTCTCCATATTCTCTTTCCATTGTATGGCAGTGATATTTTATCCAAGGATGTATTTTGTAATAAATTTTAGGATACATTTTCTTTAATTCTCTGTCATCTTCTTCCATACATTCCATTGCCATCATAGGCATGCAATACATGCAATACATATTATACATAGAACCTCCTAATATTATACCTTGTTAACTCACTTTATATATTATGCATACAATCTTAATTTGTTAAATAATCGGTTTAAACTTTTAGTATAATTTAAAATTAAAATAGCTTATAATAATATATACTAATAAAATTTAAATCATAATAATCAAATATTAAGAAGGTGATAATTTGGATAATAAACTTGAAATAAAAATATCAGATACTGCTTATAATAAACTAAAAACATTACTTTCATCTCACAGTGATGAGTACTCATGTATAAAACTTTCTTATAATAGAACTTGCTGTAAGACTCCTGGTATAGAAATATTTCTAGATGATTTTGAAAATAAAAAAGGATATACAACTCAAAACTTTAAAGATATTACATTTATATATAATAATAAAGTTATAGAAAATATAAAAAAAGTTGAACTAATTTATAAAAATTCTAATTTTATGATAAAGACCATTCCACTAAACCCTCCTTCTAATAATTGCTCTAGCTGTCATGGAGGATGTAACGGATGTAAACACTAAAGAGCAAGCTAATAGATTTTTTATTAGCTTGCTCTTTTAATATTTTTCTTCCACTATCCTTGTATATATTATCTATGATAACCTAAATATTTTTACACTTTGTTGAAGTTCTTCAGCCATTTGTTTTAAATCCTTAACAGCAAAAGAAATTTCCTCTATTGTAGTTGTTTGTTCTTCAATTGAAGCTGTAACTTCTTCTGTAGACGCTGCTGATTCCTCAGATATAGCGGCAACATTATCAACATACTTAGCCATATATTCTATTTTTTCGTTAGAATTTGTTATTTTCTTATTTACTATATCTAGCCTATTTTTTGTTAACTCAAATCCTTCTAATATTTGACCTAAAGATAGCTCTACATTTTGAACGGTAGCTTCTCCTTTGTCAGTTTCTTCAGTCCCTTCATGTATTGCCTCTATAGCCAACCTAGTATTACTTTGAGTAGTTTCTATAAGTTCTTTAATGCTATTAGAAGAATTCATTGTTTCTTCTGCAAGCTTTCTAACTTCTTCTGCTACAACCACAAAACCTTTACCAGCTTCTCCTGCACGTGCTGCTTCAATAGATGCATTTAAAGCTAAAAGATTTGTTTGACTTGCTATGCTATCTATTATCTCTACTATATTACCAATTTGTGATGAAGTCACCTGCAGCTCTTCTATCACATTATTTGAATAAATAACCTTATCCTTTATAACATTTATTTGTCTAACCATATCATTCATTTTATTTTTTCCATCTTTGGCAAGATAATTAGTCTCATCTGCCATTTTTACAACACTTTTTACCTCTTCATATATATCTCCCATATTATTCACTAATTCAGTAGAATTAAATGATATTTTTTCTGTAGCTTTTACTTGCTTTTCACTTCCTTCAGCAAGTTCTTGAGTTGCTGTTGCAATTTCTTGTGAAACTGCTGATGATTGTTCTGTTGACTGCAATAAAGTTTCTGAAGAAGTTAATAGCTGCTCTGAAATACTATTTATTTTACCAGTGATATTTTTAAGATTATTTATCATTTCATTAAAACTATGGGCCAATATTCCAATTTCATCATTGCTATTAATGTTTACTTTTTTAGTTAAATCCCCTTGTGCTACTTCTTTAGCAACCATCTCTAATTCTTTTAAAGGTTTCATAAGCTTTGAAATTAAGTAAATCAATAAGGTTGCCCCTATAATAAATGATATTACTATTATAAATATAGAATTAAACATCAAATCTTTTTTAGCTGCTCTTACATTCTTCATTGAAAGCCCTATGTTAACAGCACCAATATGCTTGTCTCCTTTATATGTAGGTAATAACACATCATATACTTCTTCTCCCTTATATGTATACGTTGATGAATATACTTTACCATCTCTTGCAGCTGCTATACTTCCTGCATCGTCTAAAACTTTTCCTATTCTCGCCTTATCTGTATGAGTATTTACCTTTACATCTTTTCCTATTGTTAGAGCATATACCAGATTTTCATTTTCTCCTAATTTATCAATAATAGTTTGGGTATTCACATTATGTAATACTTTATTTATGTTTGTTGCAAGTATTCCTACTTGTACAAATCCTCCGTTGCTCATGGCAACTGCTCCATATTTATAAAATTCTCCTTTTTTAACACTACTTTCTCGAATATCCTCAACTATTTTACTCTCTTTATTTTTTAGAATACTCTGAACCATATGCTTATTTGGGTATTTATAGTTTATGTTCTCTGATAAATTAGAATAAATAATAGTCCCATTTGAATCAGAAATATTTATTTCTTCCACACCAAGTTCTTCTGAAATTTGTGTTAGATATGCATTTGAAATATTAGGTATTTTTCCTAGCAAATATGCCGTACCTACTATTTTATCCTCTAAAACCTTCTCAATTTCCTGTTCAATTACAAAATTAGTCGATATTTGATCTCTAATTTGCTCTACTATCATATTTCCATCTGTTTTCATTTGTTGTTCAATTTTTTTATTGACAATTTTTAATGAAACAGTTGAAAAAACTAATAGAGCAGCAAATAATACCATTAAAGATGTAATTGCGATTTTTAATTTTAATGATAATTGCCCTTTAACCTCTTTTGCCTTTTTCATATTATTCCTCCTAAGTTTTATTGATTATCAAATCATATATTTTTATGAAATATATAATTCATTTAAACTTTTTATAAAACTTCCTTTATATATAATATAATACATTTTGTCCTGAAATCAAACAACTTAATTATTAATCTTTTGACCAAACTATTGATATATGCATATTTGTATAATAAGATTAAAAATATAAAATTGTAATATAAACAAATGAAGATTTTATATTACAGGGAGGATATATAATCTATGGAACGTCTATTTGAAATATTTAGGATATTATCCTATATTAATATTCTATTTGCCCTAGCAGTAATATTCTTTGAAAGGAAAAACGCTTCTACTACTTGGGCTTGGTTAATGGTTTTAGTTCTCATTCCTGGTATTGGCTTTGTTTTATATTTACTTTTAGGTCAAAATCTTAGTAGAGAAAAAATATTTGATTTAAAAGCTGAGGAAGATAGATTTCATAAAGAATTGTTATCTCAGGGAAAACAACTGACGGAAAATCATATAGATTTTCATGATAAGGAAATGGTAAAGTATAAAGATATGATGTATCTGCATCTTAATAACAGTCAAGCTATTTTTACCCAAGATAATAATGTTAAAATTTATACGCATGGCGATTCTACTTTTGATTCTATACTTCATTCCATTGAAAATGCTCAAGATCATATTCATATGGTTTATTATATTGTAAAAAATGATACCCTAGGAAATAAAATATTAAATGCTCTTATAAAAAAAGCATCTGAAGGAGTAGAAGTAAGATTTTTATATGATGAAATGGGATGTAGAAAATTACCTAAACGTTTTTTCAATGATTTAAAAAAGGTTGGTGGTAAAGTAGCTATTTTCTTTCCTTCTGTACTTCCCCACGTAAATATTAGAATTAATTTTAGAAATCATAGAAAAATAGCAGTAATTGATGGGAAGGAAGCCTTTATAGGAGGATTTAATATAGGAGATGAATATTTAGGCAAAAGTAAAAAATTTGGTTATTGGAGAGATACTCATTTAAAAATTGTGGGAAGTGCTGTTGATTCTCTTCAGCAGAGATTTTTACTTGATTGGCGCCATGCATCGAATGAAAAAATAACCTTTGATAAAAAATATTTTCCAAGTAAACCTCTTTACAAAGGAGTGGGCACTCAAATAGTATCTAGTGGTCCCGACTCTGAATGGGAACAGATTAAAAATGGATACCTTAAAATGATTCAATCTGCTAAAAAAAATGTTTATATTCATAGTCCTTACTTAGTTCCTGATGATAGTATAACTGAAGCTTTAAAAATAGCTTCTCTATCTGGAGTTGATGTAAGAATTATGATTCCTAATAAACCCGACCATCCATTTGTATATTGGGCATCTTTATCTTATGTAGGTGAATTACTAAAAGCAGGTGTTAAATGTTACACTTATAATAAAGGTTTTCTTCACAGTAAAATGGTAGTTATTGATAGTAACGTCGCCTCTGTGGGTACAGCAAATATGGATGTACGAAGCTTTAAATTGAACTTCGAGGTAAATGCCTTTTTATATGATAGTACTATTGCACAAGAACTTGAAAAAATATTTGAACAAGATATCTTAAACTGTACAGAAATAACTAAAGAATTCTATGAAAAAAGATCACATATAATAAAGTTCAAAGAATCTATATCTAGATTGCTTTCTCCTGTATTATAATTGTGTTGTAATAAAAAAGTGTAAATTTTAATCACTAAACTTTATAACAAAGCACAAAATAAACTTCAACATATACAAGTTTTTTATTGTTGAAGTTTATTTTTTACATTATATATACTTTTGTGTATATTGGATAGCTTCTTTTGCATCAGTTATAATTTTTTCTATTATTGATTGGCAACTTTCAATTTTATCTATAACAGTAATACTTTGTCCTGCATAAACTGATCCAAATTCTACATCCCCTTCTTGAGGTGCTTTTTGGGATGTTCCTGTTACTAAATTGATAAGTTCTTCTTCTGATACACCATTCTTTTCAAGTTCTAAATATTTATCTGAAAGTTTGTTACTTAAAGTTCTTACTCTATGCCCAATTGACTTTCCTGTAACTACTGTATCTGTATCTATGGCATCAACAATTCTTTGTTTTACATCAATATGAGCAGTACATTCTTTTGATGCATAAAATCTTGTTCCTATTTGAACTCCTGCTGCTCCCATAGTTAAAGCTGCCGCTAATCCTCTTCCATCTGAAAAACCTCCTGCTGCAATAACAGGAATATCTACTTGTGGTATAACTTGAGTCATAAGTGCCATTGATGATATAGTTCCGATGTGGCCTCCGGATTCCATACCTTCTATAATAACTGCATCTGCCCCCTTTTCAGCAACTCTTTTTGCTAATTTTAAATTAGGAACAACAGGTATTACTTTTATTCCTGCTTTATGTAACTTTTCAAAATATGGAATAGGATTTCCTGCACCTGTTGTAACATAAGCTACTCTAGCTTCACAAATAACCTTTATAATTTCATCACAATTCCCCTCTATTATGGCTATATTTACTCCAAAAGACTTATTTGTAAGCTTTTTTGTTTTTTGTATTTCTTCTTTTACCCACTCCGCAGTTCTTCCTCCTGATGCTATAGTTCCAGCACCGCCTGCATTAGATACAGCTGCAGTTAAATTAGATTCTGATACCCAAGCCATAGCTCCTTGAATTATTGGATACTTAATATTAAGTAGTTCTGTTAATTTAGTTTTCATTTTAACCCTCCATATTTCGTGTAATTTTGTGTTAATTTTACAAATAATAATATTAATTATATATTATTACCTATAATACTCACAATATTTACCTTAAGATATTTTTCTTAATCTCTCTTTCGTACTTGGTATTTTTTCTATTGATGAAGAATTAAAAGTAATTATAAATATGGATAATATAACAAAACACACTCCAATAATTTTTTTAACTCATTTAATCACCTAATATAAAATACTCCCGTTTTTAATCATACATTCTCGTACTTTTTTAACATCTACCTGCTTTGGCATTATGCCTTCTTTTATAGCTAATGCTGCTGCAAAACCTGCTGCAGAACCTTCTTCAAAACACTGAGCTACTACTCTAGCTGAAGCTAAAGCTTCATGTTCACATGAAACACATCTGCCTGCTGTCATAATACCTTCCACATTCTTTGGAAGCATTACTTCAAACGGAATTTCATAATAGTCATCATCTAGATTAACTACCTTTACTCCATCTGCTCCACCATGTATTTCTATTGGCCATGCACTACGTGCAATTGCTGTATCAAATTTTCGTGCATTAACTACATCTTCATTAGTTAATGTATATTCTCCTTCTATTGTACGCGATTGTCTAATTCCTATCTGCGGAGCATTATCAATAATATATGCATTTTCGAATCCTGGAATATAATCTTTTACAAATTTTTCGTACTCTCTAATTTGCTCTCTTCCAGCAAACTCACAGTAAGTTAAATCTTCTGTCTTTGTTGGATATAGTACTCTATTATCTGTTGCTATAATACTAGTTGCATTCATAATTGCCTGTTCTTTGCGTGGTGCTGGGAAAATAAATGGATGTTTACGGGGTAAATTATATTTTCCCGTTGTATCAGCTTCTTCAGCCTTTTCCCAAATATCTTCTAAAGAATATTTAGATGCCTTGTCCCAATTTACATTACCCATTCTGAAAGTCATAGTAGTAGATTGAATAACTCCATCTTTACCATAAACATATGGCGCTCCTGCTTTAGCCGCTACATCTCCATCACCTGTAGCATCTATGAATACTTTTCCCTTAATTGCACTACGTCCATCTTTATTTTCTATAACTACTCCAACAATCTTATTATCTTCCATAATTACATCAACAAAAGATGTATGGAATAATACTTCAACATTAGCACCTTTAATTAATTCATCAGCGGTTTCCTTCCAAATAAATGGGTCATGTGGAGCTAAGGCAGTATGTCCAAATTTTACTGGTCCAATTAAGCCACCTTTTGCTCTTAATAAATCAGTAAATCTTCCTGCAAATCCTTGTACTATTTGTTCTACTTCCCCATTTTCTGTAGAACTATATAATCCTCCTATTGTAGCAGAAAATCCTGCAACATTTGCTCCTCCAAAGAAACCATATCTTTCTATAATTAAAGTTTTCATTCCTTGTTCAGCGGAGGTTACTGCAGCAGCAACTCCAGCTGGACCTCCCCCTACAACTACTACATCTATTTCTTTGATTATTGGAATTTCTTTTGTCATTTCTTTATAAATATTAAAATTCATGATATCCCTCCTTAGCAAATATTTTATAATACCATATTTTTATTTAATCTTTTTAAAAAGATTAAACATCCATTTTCCATAATTCTATTTATACTCAAATTTTTCTATTGTAATGTTCTCTATAGCATCCCAATCCATTCTCACACCTAATCCGTTCCCTTCTGGTGCATGTACATATCCATTTTCATCCGTTCTAATCACATCTAAAGCCCCTACTTCAAAAGGTTTATAAGGATACGCTTGTTCAAAATAAGTACAAGCATTTGTAGAAAGCATAATATGAAGGTTCGCTGCTTGAGTAAGAGTCATTCCCCATGACTGAATTTCTATTCTCATATTATTTGCTTCAGCAAGTGCAACAAGCTTTCTCATTGGAGTTATTCCTCCACAAACAGTAGTATCTACTCTAATATCCGTCCAAGCTCCTAGTTTAATTCCGTGTTGTATTTCAGCAAGTGATAAATAATGGTTTCCACCACATGATATAGGTATATTGGTTTTTTTCTTTAAGTTTACATATCCTTCTAAATCTGTATCAGGTAAAGGAGCTTCAAACCAATCCCAATCATATTCTTCTAAAAGCTTAGCCATTTTATAAGCTTCTTCTCTGCTATACTGCTGATCAGGATCGAAGCTGAACCTAATTCCAGAATCTCTGTATTTTTTTTGAATCTCCTTAACAAGTGGATAGTCATCCTTGAATACTGCATATGGATGAATCTTAATAGCTCTGAATCCCTCAGCAATGCATCTATCGATAAATTCCATATACTCTTGATTTGAATCTAAAAGTGGTGTGGAAGCATATGATAAAATCTTATCCCTAGCTCCTCCTAGCATCTGATATAAAGGCATTCCTGCATACTTAGCTCTTAAATCCCAAAGAGCAATATCAATTACTGACATAGCAGGCTTTGCAATTACAGTTGGTCTTTTACTCATCCAACTCCATATTTTTTCAGTATTAAGAGCTGACTTTCCAATTAAATTAGGAACATATAATCTTATAGTTTCACCAATTGATTTATCAAAATGATTTTCTGTATAAGTTATTGTTCCACCAATTCCTATATAGCCATCTTTTGTAGTAATCCTTACAATAGTGTTAGTTGTAAAAATTTCCTCCAAGTATTTTGCCCATCTAGGTCTCTCCTGTTTTTCATCTCCAGTAATAAAAACCTCAATTTTAGATATTTCTAATGGTTTCATATTTCCCCACCTCTTTTTACATATTTAAAAATATAGTAAACCTTTACATATCATTAAAATAAAATATATTAATAATAAACTTCAAACTTCAAACTTCCTCCAAACACTTTGTTGATATACAACTGATATATCAGTTGTATATCATGGGTATATTATAACCTCAACTCCACCTTTATTCAACACATTTTGTAATTTTTTTGCTTTCTTAAAATTTAATTTTATTATATATTATTTGAAAATACCTTATAAATTTATCACTTTTATAAAAAATAAAAGTATTGTAAGAAATTATATCTACAATACCTTTATTTATATATAAAATTCTAACTAGAATGTATGTTTACATTTTTCCTTGAAAATATACATCGAACTTTAATCTATTAAGCTTTGTAACACAATCTATCAAATAATCAGATTTTTCTGCTGCTAATTCTTCATTTCCAGATGCTATTGCTCTCATCAGATCACAATGCGCATAATTTATATCCTTAGTAAGCTCCGTATCTGCTTTATATTGCATATAATACAATCTTCTAGCCAACGCATGTAATGGTGCAACAGCACTAGATGCATATGGATTACGACCTGCGTCTGCCACTAATTCATTAAATTCATTATCTATTTTAATTGCTTCCATCTCATTATTTTCAATAGTAGCTTTTTCGTATTCATCAGCTAATTCTAAAAATCTGGTTCTTTCATCTGGTGTTGCAAATTTAGCTGCACGAGTAGCTATTAATCTTTCAAGTAATCTACATACCTCTATCTGTAGAAAGAAGTCTTCCGCTTTAAACTCTGTTATCATTATTCCTCTTCGAGGCATTATAGTAACTAAATGAGCTGCATCTAGTTTTTTAATCGCTTCTCTTACTGGCATTCTTCCTATTCCCAATAGCTCACTAAGTTCTTTTTCAGACCATAAACTTCCCGGTTTTAATTGAAGAGTTATAATCATCGTTTCTAACTTTTTATATGCTATATCTGAAAGACTTTCTGTATTTTTTTTACCTTCAAATTTCATTTATATTTTCCTTTCTATCTTTGTATTTATTATAAATTCTCTAACTAACATTTGCTACTATAGCTTGTGATATATTTGTAATATATCAACATAATCTAGTATATAATACCCTTTGTTATACTGTAAATATAACCATAAAATAAAATATTATTTCCTCAAATAAAAAAGAGATACATAAGCATCTCCTATAACTGTTCAATCTCTCTTCTCTCTTTCTTTTTGTTGCCTATCTTTTCTCTTCTTTTTTCAAGCTCTTCTCTTACTTTTTCTATACTAACTCCATTTTGAGCCATAAGAACTAAAAGGTGATATGTCAAATCACAAATCTCATTAGTAATTTCTTCATTATCTTTGTTTTTAGCTGCTATAATAACTTCTGTACTCTCTTCTCCAACTTTTTTCAAGATTTTATCTAAACCTTTTTCGAATAAATAATTAGTATAAGAACCTTCAACAGGATTTTCTTTTCTATCCTGTATAACACAATACAGCTCTTTAATAACATCCACTCTACTCATATACTATTCTCCTTTAATTTCTATTTTTCTATAAAAGCAGCTTCTATTTCCCGTATGGCATGCCGCTCCTATTTGATTAACTTTAATTAGTAAAGTATCACAATCACAGTCTATACTTATACTCTTAACAAATTGAAAATGTCCTGAAGTAGCACCTTTGTTCCAAAACTCATTTCTTGATCTACTCCAAAACCATGTAGTTCCACTCTCTATTGTTCTTTTAAGAGATTGCTCATTCATATAAGCCATCATAAGTACTTCTCCATTTTCATAATCTTGTACAATAGTAGGAACTAAACCATTACCTTTATCAAAGTTCACTTTCTTAATAAGTTCTTCCTTATTCATGAATTCACCACCTAATTACCTTAATAAACTTCTTTAAATTCTAACTTCTATTCCTTTTTTCCGTAGATAATTCTTAACTTCTCTTATCGTAAGCTCTTTAAAATGGAAAAGACTAGCTGCAAGTGCGGCATCTGCTTCACTTTTCTTGAACACTTCTGCAAAGTGCTCTATTTTTCCACAGCCCCCTGATGCTATTACAGGAATATCCACAGCTTTACACACAGCTTGTGTAAACTCAATATCATATCCCTTTTTTGTTCCATCTGCATTCATACTAGTTAACAATATTTCTCCTGCACCTAAAGCTTTTACTTTCCTAGCCCATTCTAAAGCATCCAGTCCTGTATCAATTCTTCCTCCATTTATATATACATTCCACCCCGATCCATCTTCTCTTCTTTTTCCATCAATAGCAACTACCACACATTGATTCCCAAACTTCTCTGCTGCTTTTTTTACTAATTTAGGCTCTCTTATAGCTGCTGAATTAACCGATACTTTATCAGCTCCAGCCCTTAATATTTCCTTAAAATCATCAAGAGTCTTAATTCCGCCACCTACTGTAAGAGGTATAAATACTTTTTCTGCTGTTCTTCTAACTACATCTATCATTGTAGCTCTTCCTTCATGAGTAGCAGTAATGTCTAGAAAAACTAGTTCATCTGCTCCTTCTTTATTATAAAATTCAGCTATTTCAACAGGATCTCCTACATCTTTTAGATTTATAAAATTAACTCCTTTAACTACCCTGCCCATATCTACATCCAGACAAGGAATTATTCTTTTAGTGAGCATATTATCACCTCTTATTCTTTACTCAAATCTACTGTTTCTTTTAAATCTATAGTCTTAGAATAAATTGCCTTTCCAATAATAACACCATATAAATTCAGCTCTTTAATCTTTTTTACATCATCAATATCTTTAATTCCACCTGAAGCTGTAATATCACATGTTACTCTTTCTTTCAGTTTTCTAAGCGCATCTAAATTAGGTCCTTTTAGTGTTCCATCACGACTTATATCTGTAAATATAATATTTTTAACTCCTATATCCTCCATCTTCATCGCAAAATCTATATAATTAACTTCACTTACATTAAGCCATCCATCTACTGCAACATATCCATTTTTAGCATCTATGCCTACTGCAATTTTTTCACTGTACTTTTTTACAGCCTCTTTAACAAACTCTGGATTATTTAATGCTGCTGTACCTAGGATTACTCTATCTATCCCTTTTTCTATGAGATAACCTATCGTTTGTAAATCTCTTACTCCTCCCCCAAGCTCAACTGGTACTTTTACTTCTTCTATAACCTTTGAAACTATATCTATATTTACTCCTTTTCCTTTAAGTGCTCCATCTAAATCTACCATGTGAATATATTCTGCTCCTGCTTCTTTAAAACTTCTAGCAGTATCTACAGCACTTTCTGCCACAACTTGTGACTTATTAAAATCTCCTTTATACAGTCTTACACATTTTCCGTCTCTTAAATCTATGGCAGGTAAAATTATCATTTTATCATCTCCCCAAAATTCTTTAGCATTTTTAATCCCACGTCACCACTCTTTTCTGGATGAAATTGCATACCATACACATTTCTTTTGCTAACAACCCCTGGAACTTTAACTCCATAATCTGCATAAGCATTCAATATTCCTTCTTCTCCTGTTACAGCATAGTATGAATGAACAAAATATACATAACTTCCTTCTTCAATTCCATTTAGTATAGGGCTTTCTTTTTCACTCTTCAAACTATTCCATCCCATATGAGGTATCTTTAAATCCACATTTAATTTTTCAACTCTTCCCTTTAAAAATCCAAGTCCCTTACTCAATCTTCCTTCATCACTTTCTTCAAATAATAGCTGCATACCAAGACAAATTCCAAGTAAGGGTTTTTCTTTTTCAACTGCTTGTATTAATACTTTATCTAAACCTGCTTCTTTAATATTATCTATAGCATCTGGAAAAGCTCCTACCCCTGGAAGTATAATTCCGTCACTATTTAATATAGTCTCTCTATCTGATGTTATAATTGAATTAAACTCTAGTAAATCTAAAGCATTTTCCACACTTTTCAAATTCCCCATTCCATAGTCTACAATTGCAATCATATAATCTCATCCTTTCAACATTAGCACTTATCCATCAGCTTTCATTTACTGACCATTATTGTGCTAAAGTAGTCCTTTCGTAGACATAACACCGCTTATCCTTTCATCAATACCTACAGCTTCTCTAATTGCTCTGCCCAATGCTTTAAATACAGCTTCTATCATATGGTGATTATTCTTACCGTATATAATTCTTGCATGAAGAGTTATACCAGCATTAAAAGCAAAAGCCCTTAAAAATTCTTCCACAAGTTCCGTATCCATCTTTCCTACTTTATCCACAGTAAATTCACATTTACACACAATATAAGGTCTTCCACTAATATCTAAAGATACGGAAGCTAAAGTTTCATCCATAGGTACAAAGGAAGTTCCATACCTCTTTATGCCTTTTTTCTCTCCTAAAGCTTTATTCATACACTGACCTAATACTATTCCTACATCTTCTACTGTATGGTGAGCATCTACTTCTAAATCTCCTTGAGCTTTTACTGCAATATCAAGTAGTCCGTGTTTTGTCATTAAATTTAGCATATGATCAAAAAAGCCTATTCCTGTACTAATATCATAATTTCCTTCACCATCTAAACATAAGCTTATTTCTATATCTGTTTCCCCAGTTCTTCGAACTACCTTTGCCTCCCTCTTCACCTTACTTACCCTCTTTCTTCTATTTCTTTAATCACAACTCTATTCTCTTCTCTAGTACCTGCTGTTATTCTTAAACAATTCTTTAGTCGTCCATCTTTAAACTTTCTAATTTTTATCCCTTTCTCTAGTAAATATCTATTTATCTCTTCAGCATTTTCACTTTCAAATAAAACAAAGTTAGCTTCTGTAGGATAAACCTTTAATCCGTCAATTTTACTCAGCACTTCATAAAGATAGTCTCTTTCTTGAATAATTCTATTAATACATTCCTTTATATATTTTTTATTCTTTAAAATAACTTCTCCAATAGTCTGACTTACAGAGTTAACATTAAAAGGTGGTTTAACCTTTTTTATCTCTTTCAACAAAAGCTTATTTGTTATTAAAAAACCAAGTCTAAGTGCAGCACTTCCTAATGCTTTGGAACAAGTTCTTAAAACTATTAAATTTTCATAGTTTGATATTTGATCTATTACTGTCTTTCCATAGAAATCAACATAAGCTTCATCTATAACAACTATACATTTGCACTTTTCTACTATTTTCAATATATCTTTTTTAGGTATTACTGCCCCAGTAGGATTATTAGGATTTGAAAGTATCAAAATCTTTGGTTTTTTATTATTAACTTTTTCAATTATAGAATCTACATCTAAATTAAAATTTTCATTTGAAGATAGAGTTATAACTTTTCCTCCTCTAACCTCTGTATAAACCTTATACATTGTAAAATCTGGATTTATTACAGCTATCTTATCATCCTTATTTAAAAATGCATTTACTATAATTTGTATAAGTTCATCTGAACCATTTCCCGCCATCATATACTCTTTACTTACACCACAATAATCACTATAAAAACTACATAATTTCTTAGAATCTGGATCAGGATATCTATTAAAATCAATATTTCTTACCGCTAAACATATCTTATTTTTTAATTCTTCACTAAAACCTATAAAGCTTTCATTTGCATCTAATCTAACCTTATAATTTTGTTCTCCCACTTCATAAGGTATAAAGTCTTTAATATCTTCTCTAAATAAGCTTTGAATCATTATTGAAACCTCACTTTAATTGAATTTGCATGTGCTGTAAGACCTTCTGTTTCTGCAATTGTAACAACTTCATCTTTAACTTTAGCTAAGCCTTGTTGTGAGTAATATATAAAGCTAGATTTTTTTATATAATCATCTACTGATAATGGTGAGAAAAATTTAGCGCTTCCGCTTGTTGGCAAAACATGATTTGGCCCTGCAATGTAATCTCCGAGAGGTTCTGGTGAATATTTTCCTAAGAATATTGAACCAGCATTTTTAATTTCTCCTAATAATAAAAATGGTTCATCTACCATGACTTCAAGATGTTCCGGTGCTATAATATTTGCCATTTCTATTGCTTCTTTTATATTATCTACAACTATAATACCTCCATAGTTCTTTAAAGATGATAATATAATATCTTTTCTCTCTAAGCACTGTACTTGTTTTTCTAGTTCCTCTTTAACCTTCTTCGCAAGCTCTTGAGATGTAGTAACTAGAATAGAAGAGGCAAGAATATCATGCTCTGCTTGTGACATTAAATCTGCTGCAATATATTTTGCATCTCCTGTTTTATCTGCTATAACTAATATTTCAGATGGTCCTGCTATCATATCTATATCAACAAATCCATAAACACTTCTCTTTGCCATTGCTACATATATGTTTCCAGGTCCTACAATCTTATCAACTTTAGGAATAGATTCTGTCCCATATGCAAGTGCAGCAACTGCCTGTGCTCCTCCTGCTTTATAAATCTCATCAACTTTAGCTATATCTGCTGCCACTAAAATATTAGGATTTATACTTCCATCCTCTGAAGGAGGGGTTACCATTACAACTTTCCTAACTCCCGCTACTTTTGCTGGAATTGTATTCATAAGTACAGACGAAGGATATGCAGCCGTTCCCCCTGGCACATAAATTCCTACACTTTCTAATGCTCTTACTTGTTGTCCAAGAATTATTCCATCCTCCTTTGTTGTCATCCATGCCTTTTGCTTCTGCTTTTCATGGTAAAACCATATATTTTCTTTAGCTAACTTAATAGCATCTATAAATTTTTTATCCACAACTTCATATGCTTTTTTAATTTCATCCACAGTTACTTTGACATTTTGTGAATTAATATTTTCACTATCAAACTTATTAGTATATTTAATTAAAGCAATGTCCCCATTTTGCCTTACATCATCTAATATATTTTCTACTGAGATAATAACATCTCTTTGAACAGCTTCTGCTCTATTTTTTAAGTTTTCAACATAATAGCTTTTATTATTCTCATCTAATCTAACTATATCAATCATTTCAATAGCACCCCTTTTTAGCTTTTCCTTCTAATTTATAAGTTCATAACTTAAATTTACTTGTTAATAATTTTGCTAGTTTCCTCTATTATTTTCATAACCTCTTCTCTTTTAGTTTTCATACTTGCTTTATTTACTATCATTCTTGCACTTATATCACATATTTCTTCTATAATAACTAATCCATTTTCTTTTAGTGTTGACCCAGTTTCAACAATATCAACTATAGCATCTGCAAGTCCTACTATAGGTGCCAATTCTACTGAACCTTCTATTTTTATAAGTTCAATATCCTGCTCTTTTCTTCTAAAAAATTCTCTTGCTACATTAGGATATTTTGTTGCTATTTTCTTTCTACTATATCCTTCATCCATTTTAAAGCCTTTAAGAGCTGCAAGAGCAAATCTGCATTTACCAATTTCTAAATCTAGCACCTCATAAAATTCTTTATTTTTTTCAAGTAAAGTATCCTTTCCTACAATACCAATATCAGCAGCCCCATACTCTACATAGGTTGTAACATCAGGTGCCTTCACAAGGAAAAAGTCTATATTATATAAATCATTTTCACAATGAAAAATAAGCTTTCTACCTTTATCTTCAAGTTCTTTTGTATCTACACCCATGGATTCAAAGATTTTAACTGCAGCCTTCTCCAATCTTCCCTTTGTCAATGCTATCTTTATATTCTTCACATCACACACCCCGCTTTTTATTAAGCCCTAATTAAGCATCTTAATAAACTTCTCAAACCCTACTATCATATATTCACCTGTGTCTACTCTAAAAACTTTTATATTTTTTTCATCAATAATACTTATCATCTTATCCATTTCACTATTTCTTGCATATTCTAAAGATTCTTCTTCATCTTTATATAAACTAAGTTGACATATCATGTTTTTACTATGAATAATATCCATCAATTTATAAGCATCTTGTAAAAAATTTTCTCTATAGAATATCAAAACCTTTTTATAAGCCCTTATCTTAAATTTACCTTGCTTTTTAAGTGCTACCATTGTGTTATCAACATTGATAGCAAAACCTGTAGCTGGAAGCTTAGGGCCAAATTCTTCTATCAAATTATCATATCTACCACCACTTAAGATGTATTCTCCAACTTCATCTACATAAGCTTTAAAAATTATACCCGTATAATAATCAATATTCTGAACCATTCCTAAGTCAATTGATATATACGAGCTTAGTCCTATTTTCTCAATAATTTTATAGATATCATAAATATTGTCTAACGCTTCTAATGCTTTACAATTTCTAGTAAGACTTCTTGCCTTATTAATAATATTTATGTCTCCAAATAATTGTGGAAGCTTTTCTAAAATATCTATATTTTCTTTATAAACATAAGCTTCTTTATCTCTTAAAAAATTGCCAAGTGAAATATAATTCTTGTTTTCAATTAATCTTCTAAGCTTTTCCGCCTCTTCATCATTTATCTGTATTTCTTCTATTAGAGCTTTGAAAAAATTTGCTTGCCCTAACTCTACTTTAAAATTTTTAATTCCTAACTCTTTAAGGGATTTTATTGCCGTTATTATGATTTCAGCATCAGCCTTTAGATTATTAGTTCCTATAATTTCTACTCCTGATTGAGTAATTTCGCTCATTTTTCCGTTCAAATTTTCATTAATTCTAAAAATATTTGAAGTATAAGAAAGTTTTAATGGGTAAGTCGTATCTTTGATTTTTGTTGATGTGATCCTAGCTATTGGAGTTGTCATATCTGGTCGTAACACTAATATTCTTCCTGTATTATCAAATAGTTTATACATTTTTTCTTGAGAAATAGGCTGATTTTCAGAATTAAAAACATCATAAAACTCTAAAGTAGGAGAAATTATTTCTGAAAATCCACTAAATTTATAAATTTTTCTTAGCTTTTCTTCTATAAATAATTTAGTACTGCATTCATCAAATAATATATCTTTCATTCCTTCTGGTATATATCTCTTCCATTTACTCATCGCATACACCCTTCACTTCATTGATTTAACACTTTAATTCATTAAATTATTTATATAAATAATATCATTCGCTTATTACTATTGTCAACATAAAAAGAAAATAAAATCCTAATAAAATTTATAGGACTTTATTTTCTTTTTGTTATATATATTTTTTTACTTTAATACATTATCATTAAATATTTCCTTTAATTTTTGGTTTTGTTCATAAGTTTGAGCAACCGAATGAAGGGTTGGAATCTGTCCAGCATTTTCTTGTAAAGTCTCTCCATATTGTACTGCATTTGCTTCCTCATTTTGATAAAAGTGAGGAATATTTATTGAACTACCTTTTGTGTCTTGAGGCTGAGATGCATAATTTGCCATTTTCCTTTCCTCCTTTAGAGTTAATAATAAAATTGTTATCTTCTAACATGTTGTATATAATGTCTGAATTTTTTATGCTTTTATTACTTAATGTTATTGTGAATGTGTCATCTAACCCTACTATTCCTAGATAATCATGTATTTTACTATAATCACTTAAATTAATATCCTCCACAATATCTAAGTGGTACTCTGACATAATAACCTCCCTTTCGGTTTATTTATATTTATTTTTTGCACTTTTGCTTAAAATATTCATTAGTATACATAGACTTCTATTAAACAATAATTATAATTAATTAAATAACATTTTTAATAATTGATATTTCAAACTATTAATGTTACACTATTGGTAAATATTACTATATAGATTGGAGGAAATATTACTATATAGATTGGAGGAAATATAAAATGAAAAGTTTAAAAAATACCAAAACTGCTAAAAACCTAATGAAAGCTTTTGCTGGGGAATGTCAAGCAAGAACTAGATATGATTATTATGCATCTCAAGCAAAAAAAGATGGTTATGTTCAAATATCCGATATTTTTTCTGAAACAGCCAGAAATGAAAAGGAACATGCTAAAAGATTTTTTAAATTTTTAAAGGAAGATTTAAATGGGGAAGCATTAGAAATTACAGCTTCATATCCAGTTCAACTTGGTGATACAAAGTCCAATTTACGTGCTGCTGCTGGTGGTGAAAATGAAGAATGGACAGACTTATATCCAGCATTTGCAAAGATTGCCGAACAAGAAGGTTTTTCAGAAATAGCTGCTGTATTTATAAATATTGCTAAAGTAGAAGAAAGACATGAATTAAGATATAAAAAACTACTAGAAAACATAGAAAATGATAGTGTATTCAAAAAAGAAGCTAAAACTTTATGGAAATGTGGCAACTGTGGATATATCCATGAAGGAACTGAAGCTCCTAAAGTTTGTCCTGCCTGTGCTCATCCTCAAAGCTACTTTGAATTATTTATTGAAAATTATTAATAAAAAACTCTGACTTTTTAAAAAGTCAGAGTTTTTTATTATAACTAAATTTTATTTGTTAACTTCACTAATTATTTTTTGAGCTTCGTTAGGAGGTACTTCTTCATACCTTTCAACTCTCATTTCAAAACTACCTCTAGCACCAGTCATTGATTTTAAATCTGTAGCATATTTAAACATTTCTACCATTGGAACTTCTGCTATAACATTTTGACCATCCTTAACTGGTTCCATTCCTAGAACTCTACCTCTCTTTTTATTTATATCTCCTATTATATCCCCCATATACTCATCAGGAATTTGTATTTCAACATGCATAATTGGTTCTAATAAAACGGACTCAGCCATTTCCATTCCCTTTTTAAATGCCAAGGAAGCTGCCACCTTAAAAGCCATTTCTGAAGAATCTACTGGATGATATGACCCATCATGAAGTGTTGCCTTTAGTCCTATAACTGGATATCCAGCTAAAACCCCATGATGCATACATTCTCTTAATCCTTTTTCTACCGCTGGTATATATTGTCTAGGTACAACCCCTCCAACTATTTTATCTACAAAAAGTAAATCATTTTCTCCATCATTTCTTGGCTCAAACTTTATTTTTACATCTCCGTATTGACCATGTCCTCCACTTTGTTTTTTATGCTTCCCTTGAACATCTGATTGTTTTTTTATTGTTTCTCTATAAGGTACTTTGGGAATCTGAAGTGCTACTTCAACACCAAATTTATTTTTTAATTTATTTGCAATTATTTCGAGATGTGTAGCACCCATTCCTGAAATAATAGTATCAGCATTTTCCTTATCCCTATTAACTTTAAAAGTAGGATCTTCATCTAAAAGTTTACTTAATCCTGAAGATATTTTATCCTCATCTCCTTTTGATTTAGTAACTACCGCCATGGACATTGAAGGCTTTGGAAATTTAATTTCTTCGAAAGCTACAGGAGCTGACATCTCACACAATGTATCACCTGTGCAAGTATATTGTAATTTTGAAACAGCACCAATATCTCCTGCTACTATTTCTGAAGTAGATATTTGTTCCTTACCCTTTAAGAAATACATTGAACCAATTTTCTCTTGTTTTTCTTTGTTAGCATTATATATTACACTATCAGCTTTAATCTTTCCTGTCATAACCCTAAACATAGATAACTTACCAACAAAAGGATCAGCTACTGTTTTAAATACAAAAGCTGAAAACTTAGATTTTTCATCTACCTTTAATTCTATTTCTTTTTTGTTTTGTAAATCTATAGCTTTTATAGGCTTTGCATCATTTGGTGATGGGAAACATTCTAATATATCTTCTAAAAATGTTTCTAAACCTATTCCAAGGTAAGCAGAACCACACATTACAGGTGCAATATCACCTTCTTCTGCTCCTCTTATTAATCCTTCATATATTTCCTCATCACCTAATTCACCATCTGCAAAATATTTTTCTAATAGAACTTCATCAGTTTCTGCAACAGCCTCCATTATCATATTTTTACACTCATCAACTTTTTCTAATAACTCTTTTGGAATTTCATCTTCTTCCATTTGATGAGTTTTAGGATTGAATATTCTTGCTTTCTTAGAAATAACATTTACTACTCCTCGGAAATCATTTTCTTTCCCTATAGGATATTGAATCGGTACTACTGAAATTCCAAATTGCTCTTTCAATTGCGATAATACTTTATCAAAATTACTATTTTCTCTATCTAATTTATTTATAAAAAATGCCTTAGGCATATTATGTTCATTTACATATTTCCATGCTTTTTCTGTACCAACTTGTATTCCTGATTTTCCTGATACGGCAATTATTGACATATCAACTGCACTTAATCCCTCAACCATTTCTCCTATAAAATCAAAATATCCAGGTATATCAACCATATTAATTTTTATGTCATTCCATTCACACGGTAATATTGTTGTAGATATAGAAATTTTTCTCTTCTTTTCTTCTGAATCGTAATCACTAATTGTAGTTCCTTCTTCAACTTTTCCAAATCTGTCACTATTCTTTGTATAATACAATAATGCCTCTGTAAGTGTAGTTTTTCCTGCACCACTATGTCCTATAAAGCCTATGTTTCTTAAATTTTGGGTCCTGTATTTTTTCATAATAATTCCCCCTTATTTTGTATAACTTTATTGGTTTTTATTGGTTAATAAATATATTCTATTTTAAATTTAAAATTCCTCTTGATTAAGCTAAATATTCAGAATTATTTGACTTAACCAGCTATTTTTATCTCATATGTATATATTACTCATATACTACCAATCTTATTCATGCAAATAAAAAATCACCTTGTACTTTAAATAAGTACAAGGTGATTTTTTTATTATTCAATATTTAATAATCCAATAATTTACTCAAAAAATAAAAATGGCTCCGCGAAAAGGATTCGAACCTTCAACCTATCGGTTAACAGCCGAGTGCTCCACCGTTGAGCTATCGCGGAATATTTACCTGGCGGCGACCTACTCTTCCACACCGTCTCCAGTGCAGTACCATCGGCGCTTTGAAGCTTAACCTTCGTGTTCGGTATGGGAACGGGTGTTACCTTCAAGCCATAACCACCAGATGCTATAGTTCTTG
>NZ_JAPQES010000005.1:0-112732 GCF_026735165.1 Clostridium ganghwense
CTATTGCTGCAAGTCCTGCAACACCTTCTCCTCCTGCTAAACCTACTGCAACTCCTACTGCGAATAATAATGAAAGATTACCAAAAATAATTCCTCCTGATTGTTCCATAACTTTAGCAAATGCTTGGAACCAATGTACATCTAATGCTGGAACTGCAGATAAAAATTGTGGATTTTGAAACATGTTACCAAATGCAAGTAATAAACCTGCTGCTGGTAGTAATGCAACTGGTAACATTAATGCTTTACCTACTTGTTGCAAAACGCCAAATGATTTTTTGAACATTCTGAATTCCTCCTTTAAAAATTTTTTTGCGCTAAATAAAATACGATCAGGCATGAACAAGGTTAATAACAATAAATATACACCTATTTGAACAATACAAATAGACATAAACCTATTTATTTAATTACCTTTGCTCATGCCTGATCGAATCAGTAACACGCAAAATATTTAACTGTAATTTAAATGGGGTGAGTGTAAACTTTTACATCTGTCGCATCACTTCACCTGTCTTTGAATTAATGATAACATATCCTATATTCTTTTTCAACGTTTTTTTATTTTTTTCGACATATTTTTTTAAATTTTCTGTCAATATACTTTAATAAAAACCTCCTATTTACAATAATCTGTAGTAGGAGGTTTTTATTATTTAAAGCTTTATTCAAATACTGACTTTGTTATATCATTTTCTTTAAAACTAAGGTGTTTTTCCTCTTCTTTTAATTTTTTTAATAATCTCGCTCCCAAAATTATAGTAACTATCAAAGTAAAGATATCTGCTATAGGCTGACTAAAAATCACTCCATCTAAGTTAAATATTTTAGGAAGTATTATTATAGTTGGTATGAAAAATATCCCCTGTCTAGAAGTTGCTAAAATAAATGCTTCTCCACCCTTACCTAATGCTTGAAATAATGAAACAAAAACATTCATAAAACCGCATACTGGAAATAATAAACATGTAGCTCTAAGTGTCCTTGCTCCCACTTTAATTACTTCTAAATCCTTACTAAACATACTTACAGTAGACTCTGCAAAAATCATAAGTAATATTGAAAGGCCTAATGTGAAAATTGAAGACCAAATAACAGATAACTTTATCGCCTCAAATAATCGCTTGAATTTTTTAGCCCCATAGTTATATCCTGCTATAGGTTGAAATCCTTGTGTAAATCCAAATACCACAAAATACCCTATAGAAAGTATTCTAAGTGAGACTCCCATTGCAGCTACTGCTGAATCACCATAAGGATTAGCTGCTACATTAATTAATGCTAAGGATATACTAGAAAGAGCTTGTCTTGCCAATGAAGGCATTCCAGCTTTCATTATTTCAGAATAGATAAATTTAGAAAATCTATAATTTTTTCTTGATAATACAATATAACTTTTTCCTAAAAGATAATATTTAATTAGGAAAATGAAAGATATAATTTGAGCTATTACTGTTGCCCACGCTGCTCCTTTTATCCCCATATTTAATGTAAATATGAAAATTGGATCAAGAATTATATTTATTACAGCACCTAAACTTATAGCATACATACTATACTTAGCATTTCCTTCAGCTCTAATCATATTATTCATAGTCATATTAAGCATTGTAAAAATAGAACCTGCAACTAATATAGAAGCATACCCCTTTGCATAAGGTAATATTGTACTAGTAGCACCAAAAGCCTTAAGTAAGGGTTCAATAAATATTAAACCAAATATGGTAAAAATAATCCCACAAGCTAAACTGCTAAAAAAAGCTGTTGCCGCAGTTTTATCTGCCTCCTTCTTCTTCTTTTCACCTAATAGTCTTGATATATATGATCCTGCTCCTACTCCAAAAGTCTGACCTACAGCTCCTATAAGCATAAATAATGGAAAAACTACTGAAACAGCGCCTATAGCACTAGTTTCTCCTAACCTTCCTACAAACATAGTATCCACAATATTGTATATTGCATTAACCAGCATTGCTATAATAGCTGGTACAGATAGCTTTATTAAAACTTTAGATATTTTTTCTTCTCCAAGCATATTTGCTCTTTGATCTCTAGCTTCCATTTTATTTCCTCCTTTTTACTATAATTTTTTTTAAAATAGTATATATTTATATTGAAACTGTTGCTATTTCACATAAATTAGTTGTAAAATTTGATTTATATATTTAATATTTTTCTCCTTTTCATCAGGATGTTCTTTAGACATTTCATTTATTAAAATTAACATAGTCTCAACGAATCTTCCTTCCATACCCTCTTCAAGTTTAATTCCATATTTTATCTTAAGCTTCATTATCAAAAATTCCATTTTTCTAATTAACTCATTTTTTATCCATGACATTCCATCTCCTTTATTCTTATCAAAGACATTTTCTTTTGTTAATTCTTGCCCTATACCTTTTTTTCTCTCAATTTCTTCATATAATGTTATTACAACTCCCTCAATTTTTTCCTCAAGAGGAATAGATGACTCTATTATCGTATCAAGTTTACTAAATGTATATTTCCAACTAACCTCAAAGACTTTGATATATAATTGTTTTTTATTAGAATAATAATTGTACAAAGTACCTACAGCAATATCAGCCTCTTTAGCAATCATTTTCATATCAACATTTGAGTAACCTTTTTCACCAAATAAGTTCATACCAGCATTAAAAATTTTTTCTTCAATGCCTTTTATAATCTTTGGCATATTTACACTTCTTTCTTTTATGAATATCGATTCATATTAAATGAACATGGATTCATTATAATATTATATTATTATCTTGTCAACAATAGTTTACTGTTACACTCTGTAACTTTACTTTTTGCAAAACATTCTTTTTATTGTTATTTATTTGAAAAAATTACAATTTGGCACTTGACAGTTTAAACCCCAGAAACTATAATGAATTTGTTTTTATTCAATATGAATCCAAGTTCATATTGAAGTTTAAAATAAGATTTCTATAATATAGAAACAAAAGATTGGAGGTGTAATAAATGATGCAACCTTATATGTATTTATTAATGATATTAATTGGAATTGGTACAGGTGCTATTACCAGTCTTATTGGTGCTAGCGGCGTAATGATTATAGTTCCCCTGTTAACTATGCTTTTTTCTGTCAGCGTTCATGCTGCAATAGGGACAAGTCTTTTGGTAGATGTTATAGCTTCTTTAACAGTCTCTTATGCATACTATAAAAACGGTAATATAGATCTTAAATCAGGTATATGGATAGCAATAGGGTCTATAGCTGGTTCTCAATTAGGCGCACTACTTGCAGATTCTATGGGCGAAAGTAATCTTAGCTCTAGTTTTGGAGTTATATTACTTTTGGCAGGTTTATTCATGTTTTTCAAAAAATCCAACGATAATAAAACTACATCAAACAAAATGCATAAACGTATAAATTTTAAATATGAATGGCAAAGAATAGTAGCGTCTTTATTAATTGGATTTGCCATAGGTATACTAAGTGGTATATTTGGTGCTGGTGGTGGAGTAATGATACTTATAGCTTTGATAGTCCTACTTTCATTCCCTCTTCACAAAGCCATAGGTACTTCTACCCTAATTATGGCCATAACTGCTCTTTCAGGTGCAGCTGGCTATGCTATTAGAGGTAATATAAATTTGACACTATCACTTCTTATAGGCATAGGTTCAATTATAGGTGGTGCACTAGGTTCTCGCTATGCAAATAAAATCAATGAAAATTTATTAAAGAAAATTGTAGGAGTAGCTTTTATTGCTATGGGTGTAATAATGACTATGATAACACTATTCACTATAAAATAAACAAAATACATTATTATGTAATTTTATAAAAAAAGCACTAGATTCTAGTCTAGTGCTTCCAATCCACATCAAATTTTGTTAAAAGCAATATTGATTTCAATAGGAATATTATCCGCAAGAATTTCAATACACAAAACTTTATCAGTATTCATTTTTACTTGAAATTCCTCCCCATACATTAACGCTGGTGTTGATATATTTATATTTGTTCCAACATTTGAGAAATTTGTACTAGCATTTGCTGTGAGCATATTTGTAAGTTCTGAAATAGCACTTTGCGCCATATCATTCAGCTCATCAACAGGCATTCCCATCATCATTTTTGAAGCAACTTGTTTTGCACTTTCTATATCCATACCATATATAACATTACCTCTTATATCTCCTACAATCCCTAAATTTATCATTACACCAATACTTTTAATATTTTTATCTTTTACACTAACAGCTTTTTTCTTTATCTCACTAAATCCTACTTGAGGCATCACAGAAAAAAAAGCTTCAATAAAAGGATTTACTAATTTTGCATCCATTCGTCTTCACCTCTTTTAAATCCTATATTTAAGTATATTTCTCCAAAATCTGTCTTTGCTATTATGGAAGTGGTTTTTAAGCTGGTTTTGGATATATTTAAAGACTTTCCATGGAATATTGTAGGTGGTGCTACACGTAGTCCAAAAATTTTATTTTTACGATTTAATGTAGAGCATGCATTCCCTGCAACAATATTGGCAAATTCTCCAATCATAGCCAGGCATGCATCTATATTTTCAACTTCTCTTCTTAACACAACCTCTGCCATATTTTTAGCAGTTTCATAAGATAAATCAATAATCATTCTGCCAGAGCATTTTCCTATAACCCCTACTACTGCTGAAATACCTCTAGAACTTTCCGCATCATTTGATTTAGTTTCATTACCATAAGAAGGTATTGTCTTAGTCAATCTGTTAAGATTATCAGAAAGACTTTCTTTAAATACATCAAAATATATTTTTTCTAGTTCATGAAGTAAATCTTCTCCCACCATCGCTCTTTTTATTACAGTAGTAATTTCATCGGGATCTACTGGTTTTTGAACATATCCTGACACCCTATTTTCTTTAGCTTTTTTAACTATTTCATCATCCATCATCGAACTAACAATCACTACCTTTATATCTTCATCTATACGATGAATAGCTCTTGTACATTCTAATCCATCAGTGCCTGGCATAGTCATATCCATAGTTACCAAATCAGGTTTTTTTTCTTTAACAACTTTGATAGTTTCTTCTAAAGAACTGGCATCTCCAACCACGTCAAATCCCTTTTCATCTAATATATCTTTAAGAATACTTATTGAAAAAGGAGAATCATCAACAATTACAATTTTTTCTTTTCCATTTTTATCCACCTTTCTATTTTCTAAATTGCATTTATTTTCAAACTTTTAACCATATAAATAAATTATTTTATTAAAATTAATTAAATTTATATTTGTTTATTATTTATTTCACATAAAATTTATCATTGATACACTTATTATCATAATTATATACGAAATTTTATATTTGTACAATTTTAACTATTTTCTAAAACTTAATTTTTTATCAATACCAAATTTAAAACTTCATTCTTTTTCCATATATAATTCTAGCATAAAAGCAAATAATAATTTTGTAATAATTAAATTTAAAGGAGGAATATTTATGATGGCTACACAAACCAAACAATTAGAAGACAAAAACTTAAAAGTTATTAAAGATCAAATCGAGTATGAAGCTTTAATGAATAAGAAATTCAGTCAATATTCAAATAGTTGTACTGATCAACAATTAAAATCTTTATGCCAAGAATTAAGCGGTGTACACAGAAGTAACTTTGATAACCTAAAAAATTATTTAGATTCTCATCAATAATACAAACATGATAAAATACCATTTCTAAAAAACTAATAGTTTATTATATGGATATAAAAGGAGGAAAATTTATGGATGCAAATATGACTTTTACAGAAAAAGAAATGATGCAGGATTTACTTACTACTGAAAAGCAAGTAATATCTGCTTACAGCACTGGAATAACTGAAAGTTCTTGTCCAAATTTAAGAAATACATTAGTAGATAATTTTGTTAAAGTTCAAAGTGTTCAATATCAAGTATTTGATGCTATGAGACAAAAAGGATGGTATCCTACAAAAGATGCTGCAGATGCAGATGTACAACAACTTAAAACTGAAGCTAATCAAATGATGCAGGAATTAAAATAATTAAAGTAAAAGCAAGAGAATTCTAAAATTCTCTTGCTTTTTAATCATTTATTTTTTATCTAATCCTTGTTCAGCTTTTCCTTGAAAAACTTTTATATACATTTGCTTTATTTCACTGATTAATGGATATCTTGGGTTAGCACCTGTACATTGATCGTCAAAAGCTTGCTCACTCATTTCATCTAAAGTAGCATAGAACTTCTCTTTAGAAACACCAGCTTCACTTATAGTCATTGGCAAATCAATCTTAGCTTTTAATTCATCAATAGCCTTAATTAAAAGCTCTATTTTTTCTTCTTCTGTATTACCACCTAATTGTAGGTAGTCAGCAATTCTTGCATATCTCCACTTTGCATTTGGATATTTGTATTGTGGAAATGCTGCTTGTTTTCTTGGATTATCTACTGCATTGAATCTGATAACTTCATTAATTAGCAATCCATTTGCTACACCATGTGCTACGTGATGCATAGCTCCTAATTTATGTGCCATTGAATGACATACTCCTAAGAAAGCGTTGGCAAAAGCCATACCTGCCATAGTTGAAGCATGAGCCATTTTCTCTCTTGATTTTATGTTATTTATACCATCATTATAAGCTTGTGGTAAATATTTAAATATTAATCTTATTGCTTCTAAAGCCATTCCATTAGTATACTCTGAAGCAAGTACTGATACATAAGCTTCTATAGCATGAGTTAAAGCATCTATACCTGAAGCTGCCGTTAATCCCTTTGGCATATTTAGCATTAATTCAGCATCTACTATAGCCATATCAGGTGTTAACTCATAGTCTGCTAGCGGATATTTCATTCCTGTTTTTTCATCTGTAATAACTGCAAATGGCGTAACCTCAGAACCTGTACCTGCTGAAGTTGGTATTGCAACCATCATAGCTTTTTCACCCATTTTAGGGAATGGACATACTCTCTTTCTTATATCCATAAATCTCATAGCAAGATCTTCAAATTTTACTTCTGGGTGCTCATACATTACCCACATAATTTTGGCAGCATCCATTGGTGATCCTCCACCTAGCGCTATAATTGTATCTGGCTTAAAGCTTTCCATTTCCTTAGCACCTTTTTTAGCTATAGCAAGAGTTGGATCTGGTTCTACATCAAAGAATACCTTAAAGTCAACTCCAATTTCATCTAAAATATTTGTAACCTTATCTACATATCCTAAATCATAAAGAACCTTATCAGTTACAATAAATGCTTTCTTTTTATTCATATCATTTAATTCTTTTAATGCTACTCCTAAGCTACCATACTTGAAGTAAACTTTTTCCGGAACTCTAAACCAAAGCATGTTTTCTCTCCTCTCGGCTACACTCTTCACGTTTAATAAATGTTTAACTCCAACGTTCTCTGATACAGAGTTTCCACCCCATGAACCACACCCTAAAGTTAATGAAGGAGCTAGCTTAAAGTTGTATACATCTCCTATAGCACCTTGAGCTGCAGGCATATTTATTATAGTTCTTCCTGTCTTCATAGCCGCACTAAATTTAGCTAATCTATCTTTTGATTTAATTTGATCAGTATATAAAACTGAAGTATGACCAAAACCGCCAAGTTCAACAAGTCTTACTGCTTTTGTTAAAGCCTCATCAAAATTTTTCACCTTATACATAGCAAGAACTGGAGATAATTTTTCATGTGAGAATGGTTCTTCAAGCTCTACTGATTCAACTTCTCCTATAAGAACCTTAGTGCTTTCTGGAACCTTAACCCCTGCCATTTCTGCTATTTTATAAGCTGATTGTCCAACTATATTTGCATTTAATCCTCCGTTAACCAATATTACTTTTCTTACTTTATCTATTTCAGCTTTTTTAAGTATATAAGCTCCTCTTTCTGCAAATTCTTTCTTAACCTCATTATAAATTTCTTCCATAACTAATACTGACTGTTCTGAAGCACATATAACTCCATTATCAAAACTTTTTGAAAGAAGTATTGAGTTTACTGCCATTTTAATATGAGCAGTTTCATCTATAATAGCTGGTGTATTACCTGCACCAACTCCTATAGCTGGTTTACCAGAAGAATATGCTGCCTTAACCATTCCTGGTCCACCAGTAGCAAGAATTATATCAGCCTCTCTCATTACTACTTGTGAAAGTTCTACAGAAGGTTCATCTATCCATCCTACTATTCCTTCTGGTGCTCCAGCTCTAACTGCAGCATCAAGAACTATTTTAGCAGCAGCAACAGTTGATTTTTTTGCTCTTGGATGTGGTGAAAATATTATGGCATTTCTAGTCTTTAATGCTATAAGCGCCTTAAATATTGCAGTAGATGTTGGATTTGTAGTTGGAACAATCGCAGCCACAACACCTATTGGTTCTGCCACTTTTGTAATACCAAAAGAATTATCTTTTTCAATAACTCCACAAGTTTTTTCATCCTTATATTTGTTATAAATATATTCTGAAGCAAAATGATTCTTTATTACCTTGTCTTCTATAATACCCATACCAGTTTCTTCTGCCGCCATCTTTGCCAGCTTAATCCTTGCATTATTTGCAGCCATAGCAGCACTTCTAAAAATTTCATCTACTTGTTCTTGAGTATAAGTTGCAAATTCCCTTTGCGCTTCTCTCATACTTTCCATTCTTTTCATTAATTCTTTTACATTTGTTACTTTCATCATTTGCACCTCTTTCTTAAAATTGCTTTATCATGAGTTATACTTGTATAATTAAATACTTTTATACTATTTAAATAAATTATAAACTTTAAATTTTTAGAAAATTTAGTATTAAAATCAAGAAAACATCTTATCACCTCTCGGCTTGTGTTAATTATATCACAAACTTTTGGTATAAGTAAACAGTTTTCTTATAATTTTAGATATTTTTTTAACAATCTTTTTCTTTCTTTATTATTTCGCATTATCTTTGCAGCCACTCTTTTCTTGTTATATAAGCGTTTTACCAACATTTCTCGTCTTAAACCTTCCCTCTAGGTTTAATATATTTAAGTTTATTTTTTAACAATATGCTTAGTATGTCATATATATAAGTGTTATTTTTTTATCAATCTGTTTCGTAGTAAATTTATACGTTAATAAGCATGATATTATATCTCTCAAATCAAATTGATTTTTGTATAAAATAAAAAACACTAGGTAATTCAATTCCCAGTGTTTTCAATATATATTTTTCTTAATTAAAAAGATACTTTGAAATATTAAAGCTTAAATTTACTTACTCTAGAACTCATTTCTCTTGTGGTATTACTTAAAATGGTCTATAATTCAAGCTGATAAACTTTTAATATGTCTAACTCCTAATCTTTTATTCATATAGATAGAAGTTAAAAATGTTAATCCTAACATAACTATCGCAATTACTAAATGAGTATTAAAAATAGTAGTAGAATCTCTTAATACTCCAATGAACGGTGATGCTGCTGCTTCCGCTAAACATGTTAATAAACTAAAGAATGATAATATAGTAGTTCGTTTATCAGAAGGTATATTTTTATTTAAATATTTTCTTGTAACTGGACCATATAATCCTCATGCTACCTGCTGTAAAAGTATAGCTATAATTCCTATCCATGTCTTAGTTATTCCTAAAATAAAAAAAGAAACTATTAATAAAGCTGATAGAAACATAAGTGTTCTTCTATTAGTAATCTTCATAATCTTATAGCTGTATTTTGAAGTTATTCCTGCAACTATATTAAAAGCAGCAAAAATAACTCCAAAAAATTTATAAGGAATATTTACACCTTCAAAATATGGTTGATATAAGAAAAATGCACCTCTATAAAATATAAAGAAAACCATAGAATATAAAATTATAGCTTTAGGTTTTTCATTATTTAGAATATATTTTCCACTATCTGCAATCTGATTTAAATATATTTCTCCATATTTCTCTTTCTTATTTTCAATTGAAGGTTCAATAAATTTTAAACTTATAACCATAGTAAAAACCATAAATACTGCTGAAACTATCATTGGTAGTTCTATATTTTCAGCATATAAGAATCCTGCTGCTATTGAACCAATAGCTTGTGCATAAAAACTAAATGATTTGGCTCTCTCTTCAATCCTTTCAAATTCCTTCTCCATTCCTAATGCTTTTAATGAATCATAACTAAGTGCTATATCTGCTCCTGATTTGAAAGTTGCTCCAATAGAAAATAAAATCTCTGCAGTTGCAAATATAAAAAAGCCTGAAAGACAAATCTCAAATGAGACTCGTCCTTCAGGCTTTTATCCTAAAAGTGTAGCTAAATACTTAGCTTGCACCGCTCGGACCAGACATTGCTATACAACCGGAACCCTAGGTACACTCTCTAAAAATAAACAAGTTTATTTTATTTGTTTTGTATTATATATAATATAAATTTATATGCCAATTGTTTCCTATGAGATTTATTACATTTACATTAATTAGTGGGTTTTCCTAAGAAATTGATTAATGTAATCATTTAAATCATTAGAAATTTAATCCTTTACTTAAAAGTAATCACATTAATGATGTTTCTATCAGAAACATTAAATCCATTTTTATTATATTCATCATTTTCTTCAAAAAATACTATCTTTTTGCTGTCACTACTCCAGTGTACCATATTAGGAATTGAGCCACCTAAATCTATACATTTACCTAAACATATTCTATTTATTAATTTATTCTCACTAATTTTTGCAGCATATAAATTCCAAAATCTCTTATTCCCTTTATCTTCTGGAGTTGCATAAATCAACTTACTCTTATCTGGTGAAAGCCAATATGAAACACCAAATCCTTTTTCTGTAGCAGAAATTACCTTGTAATTTTTTTTGTTTTGTATATCGTAAATAAATACTCCATCTTCTTCATTTAACCTACCTTCAAATATTATCTTTTTTTCTCCATCAATTAAATTATAATCATCATATATACGATTTTTGTTTCTTCTAGAACCTTTTTTATTATTCAGATATGGTAAAAGCATTACTGGTTCTACTTTTTTAGTATCAATATTTATTTTAAATACACCCTTTATTCTAATACTCAAGTTATCTTCTTTTGATTGCTCACCTAAAAAATATATTTCCTTTCCATCTTTACTATAAAAACTTGGTGTGGCATATAAAAAAACCTTATCGTCTATACATATCTTCTTTGTCATATTATTTTTTACATCATATATATATAAATTATTAGATGATTCATTTGATCCAAAAGCTCTGCCATTTATAATAAAATCTCCATCTTCTGACCAGTTACCGCACATTGACTTATCATGATATTTTCTACTTGTACCTTTTTTAACATCATAAATATATTGTTTGTTATTAAACGTATATTCAAATTTCATTTTATCTGGTGAAAATCCTGCTGAAACCGCTTCAGCATCTACAATATATTTTCCATTTTTTAAAGGAGTTTTTTCCAAAGTAGATAAATTCAACTTGTATAATTCACCATTTATATCATTATAAGCTTCATCATGTTCCTCATCACTCATTTCAGTACGCTTTTTATCTTTATATTTTTGCTCAAATTGTTTTTTATTAAGCCCTATTCCCACAATAGCTTGATTCTCATTAAATCCAAAAATCTCATGTAATCCATCTATATTTCCGTTCTTTTGCCTTTGAACTATTTGCAGTGGCTTATCATCTGATATTTGAAGTTGAGATGCATCTTCACAAACAATTACCGATTTATCTGCTGTTGCTGAAACCTTAGTATTAAACAAGTAGTTTATACCAATACATCCTCCTATTAATACTGCTGGAATAGAAATTTTCAATGCTGTTAATTTAGTACTTTTTTTCATAATCAAATCCTCCTGACAAATCATTCTCTATTTTATGGTGTTATTGTACAAAACAGTTATTGCTATAATTTAAACAGATATTGCCATTTTGTAAACAATAAGAGGAATTTTTATATAAATTTTTGTACCTTTATTTTCTTTACTGCTTAGTTTTATTTCTCCTTTATGTTTTTCAACAATACTTTTAACTATGGATAATCCCAATCCATTACTTCCCTTTTCTCTTGAACTTACCTTATCAACTCTATAAAAAGGCTCAAATATCTTATCTATTTTATCGGCAGGTATACCTTGTCCTTTGTCTTCAACAATTATATTACAATAATCCTTCTCCTTAAAAAGTTTAATTTTAATAACAGACTTTATATCTCCATATTTAATAGAATTATCTATCAAATTAATCATCATCTGCCTCAATTCATATTGCTTTCCTAAAACAAACACATTTTTCTCTATACTTTTCTCTATGAAAATGTCATATTTATCTGCCCTTATCTTCATATCTTCACAGGTTGAAGTCACAATTTCAGATATACTAATTTCTTGTATCTCATCTAAATCTAAATTAGACTCAACTTTTGACATTTCTAATAAATCCAATACCATATTATGCATTCTATTACTTTCATTGTTCATTCCTGTAACAGCTTTTTTAAAAAATTCTTTATCGTGAAAATTCTGTTGTAGTAGAATTTGAGAATACCCCGATATGATTGTAAGAGGTGTTTTCATTTCATGAGTTACATTATCAAAAAAAGCTTTTCTGTGTTTTTCTATTTTTTTCAGATTGTCTCTATCTTTTTTTATAGTTCCAATTTGCTCTTTTATTTGCATTCTCATTTTATTAAAATTATCTGCTAACTCACCTAATTCATCTTTTGAATTTGTATTCACACTAACATCAAAATTTCCTTTAGCAACTTCTTTAGAAACTTTGCTTAACCTTATTATTGGTATTGTTATTTTAGTGCATAACAATACCGAAAATAAAAAAATAACTCCAAATACCAATGATATAGATATATTGATTACTCTCAGCAGCTCTTTACTAGAATTAAATAATTCTGAATAGTCTTTTGTACATCTAACTATTCCTAATTGCATATTATCAATAAAAATTGGACATGAAAAAACTGCTATGTATTTATTATTAACAGTAACTATTGTATAACCTGATTTATTATTAACAGCTAATTTTAAATCCTTATTATGTAATTGTTTATCCTTGTCCCAATTCTTTATATCTTCATAAATTAATATTTCCCCATTTTCATAGGCAGAATCATATAAAAACTCACCTTTTCTAGAATAAATAATTGCTCTATCATCAAACTTTACTGCTAATACTGTTCCAATCTCCCCTGCATTTTTCTTGAAATTATTCTCTTCTAATTTTATTTGCTTTAATTTTAAATACTGTCTTAAATATATTGTTAAATCCTTTTGAAAACTTAAAAGCTCTTTTTTTATTATCTTTTCATTATTTTTAATGATTATTTTGTTTAAAAAGAAACTCATAGTAGTAAAACCTATACAAAAAATAACTAAGAAGCCTACAACAAATTTATACCTTATAGTTAGCTTCATTTAAATTATCATTCCTCTCGTTATAACATTTTATATCCAACTCCAAAAACTGTTTCTATTATTGAGTTTTCTTTATGGTCATCTAACTTTTTTCTCACTCTTTGAACGTGTACATCCACGGTGCGACTTTCACCTTCAAAATCAAATCCCCATACCTTTTCCAAAAGTTTATCTCTTGAAAATACTATGTTTCTATTTTCTGATAAAATTAAAAGTAAATCATATTCCTTTGGTTTTAATTTTATCATTTCATTATCTTTAAAAACTTCATGTCTATCTTTAAATATTATTATATTATTTTTTAATCTAATAGTATTTTCATCCTTATCAGTTATTTCTTTCATCTTTTCTATTCTTCTTAAACTTACTTTAACCCTAGCAAGTACCTCTCTAATATCAAAAGGCTTAGTAATATAATCATCAGCACCAAGTTCTAGTCCTAATACTTTGTCTACTATATCATTTCTTGCAGTAAGCATTATTATAGGAATTTTATATTCAATAGATATCTTTTTACATATATCAAAGCCACTTATGTCAGGAAGCATTAAATCAAGTATAATTAAATCAAATTTATTATATTTTACTAATTCCAAACCATCAGTTCCATTAGATGCCTCACTTACTGTATACCCTTCGTTTTTCAAAGAATACAAAAGTATATCTCTAATAGAATCATCATCTTCGATTATAAGTATTGAATTTTGCATTAACTTCCATCCTTTCTTTGAGATAAGTACATCTTTAAACTTACTATTCTCACATTATATAATAAACTTGTTGCCAAATTGTAACAAAAAAATCTAAATTATAATCTATAAAATCAAAAGGAGAGGTATCTCTACCTCTCCTTAATAGAATATTCATTATAATATCTAATTTATAATCCAAAATACCGCTGCCCTGATTTTGACACCTATCTCTTCGATAGGTGGGTGTTCTCACAGATACTTCACTGTCCTTGCCATTATATTGGTCTTATAGGTCTAATCGGCATCTAAATATTGAACTCCCGTTTAAGTACTGTAGGTTCAAAATAAGAGCTTAACAAATATTTCAGAAATATTAACTTAATTATTTATATATTAGTTTTGGAATTTATTAAAATCCCGCTTTCTGATACCTATTATATCAAATTATATACAAAATGCAATAATTATTTTTATGTAAATAGTTCATATTTTCTCCAGTTCTATTACAAAAATTAAAATAAAACACTAATATTAAATATACATAATATTTATCTTTTATTTCCATATATTTCTCCTTCAAAGCCTCTCTTTGATTCCAAATAATATTCATTAAGTTTTCTCAAGTTTACTATCCATAGATAAATGATATAAGGAATGAAAATAGCTAATAATATTGGAATCTTAGACATTAATATAAAATCAAAAATTCCATGTAATATGACTGGAACTGTCAATGACCTCCTCAAAAAAATTCTATATTCATCACCAGTATATGAAAATTTTGCTAGAGATAAATAATACCCCATAGTTACCGCAAATAACATATGGGCAGGTACAGAAAATACCCCTCTATAAATTCCAACATATGGATTAGTAGCAAACCTAAAAACCACATACATTATATTTTCTACAGTTGCAAAGCCTAAAGCTGAAAATACTGCATATATTATACCATCCAATTTCTCATTAAAGGCTTTATTTTTAAATGAAGTTCTTAAAATAACTTCTCTTTTTAAAAACTCTTCTGTTAACCCTGCTACTATAAAAGCTGTAAAAGCACTTCCCAGCACTCCTGGAAATACATTAAACAATGTTAATACTGTCTCTACAGCAGCTGCTGGTATTACAGAAAGTGCTCCTAAAATAAACACTTTCATTAATAAACCAATTGGTTCTTTATCATATCTATCGGTTAAATATACAGAAAGTGCTAAAGCTATTCCTGGAATTACTGCTATTACAAATAATCTTGTATTCATCATAAGCCCCCTTCTAAACTTGCTTATGTTTTATTATTTGTAATACTTATTTTTATATTCACTCTTCAAAATACTAAATCTCAAACATACTATATTAATTTGTTTTGTAATAAATCAAAAGGAGAGGTATCTCTACCTCTCCTTTAATAATCTCTAATTATAAATCCAAAATACCGCTGCTTTGATTTTGACACCTATCTCTAAGATAGGTGGGTGTTCTCACAGATGTTTCATAGTTCTTGCCTTATACTGGTCTTATAGATCTTATCAGCATCTAAATATTGAACTCCCGTTCAAGTACTGTAGGTTCAAAATAAAAGCTTCACAAATACTTCAGAAATATTAACTTAATTATTTATCTATTAGTTTTGGGATTTATTAAAATCCCTCTTTCTGATATCTATTATATCAAAATATATACAAAATGCAATAACTATTTTTATGAAAATTTTTTACTCAACTGTTAAAATAAACTCAATCTCATCTTCTGATATATTTCCTTGTTCCATCATCCATCTTATTCTTTTAACAATAGATGGATGAGTTTGGAATTTTTCATCTAGTTTACCGAATTTAAAAACTACATTATTTAATTTTGCCAGCTTGTAAAGTGCTGAGATGTACACTAAAGGCTCTACCCCTATATCCAATACAAAAGTATCTGCCTGTCTTTCCTGTACACGACTAATATAATGTCTTAAAACTATAAAATATAGCACAAATATACTTAAAAATATCAATAAGCCAACCCATATTGATATTTCTGAGAATTGTTCTTCATACATCTCCATAGCTTCTCCAAGTAACGGAAATATAATAATGAATCCTAGTATAAGTCCTGTTCTTATCCATAAATGATGTTTTTTAATATGACCTATTTCATGAGCAAGAATAGATTGGGTTTCCTCCAATGTAAAATTTTCTAAAAGATAATCAGATACATAGATATCTTTTCTTATTAAACCTGCTACAAGTGCATTAGCATGGCGATTATTTTTAGTTGGCCATAAAAACATTTTAACACGATTTATCCCTGCCATTCTTACAAAGGAAAGTAAATTATCATGAAGTTCTAAATCATTTAAATGCTCAGCTTTGAACATATATTTGTAAAAAAACGGCATAATAAATGTAATCAATAAATATACTGCTGCTGGAATTAATATATGTATATATTTCTCAAATCTTTCATCTATATTAAAATTATCTGGTTTCATAATAATAACTGTAAACATAATCATCATAGGAATTATTGAAAAAATTAAAAATCGTATTAACATTCCTATCTGTTCTTTACGTGTTGCTGTTGTTTTTCTAAGAAACTGATTTGTTTTATAGAGAATTAATTGACTTCCAATCAAAATTACAATCATATTAATAAAACAAACACCCATAACAACAAATATTCCAAGTTTACCCATACTATCAGTGTGTGGAGTAATTGTTAATGCACTTATAAATGATGTAATTACAAGTAATAAAATTTGAATATATTTACTAAGCTTCTGCTGCAGATATAACGCTTCTTCTACAGATTGTGTTTTATTGTATTTTGTCTTAACCCTTTTCTTAATAAATACTGAAGATAATAAATTAATAGCAATTAAAATTACGTTTATCATTACAACTTGTTCAATTGTAAGATTAAATAAAAACTCAAACATAAAGCTTCCCCCCCATAATTTAAAAATTCTAAAATCATTTAAATACCTAAGTTCATAAATTTAATTTTTATACTTTTCATAAGTATTACCATCATGCTAAAATACCTAGATAAATTTTATTTTTTATATTTTTGTCAAAATTTTTTATATTTTTGTCAATTTTTTGCACTACCTTAATTTGTAATTTTGCATTTTTCTATAATAGGTCATAAAATAAAGAATAAAACTTCTTAATTTCTAAAACACAGAAGAAGCTTTATTCCTAAATTCCAAAATTCTTAGAAAGTTTTTATTACATTCTTAAATTAACTATTCTACTTTCTTACTTTTTCTCTTGTAAAAGAAGAGCAAAGCATAGGCACAAATACATATTATTACACATATTTTGAATGCAGTTTCTACAGAAACATCCGCTGCTTTCCCAATAAGTGGATTTATAGATACTGCTACTATATCTCCAATTATAGCATATATAGATAAAATAGTGGCCCTATCTCCTGTATTTATTGATTTGTTCTGTATCTCTAAAACAATAGGATTAATCAAAGCCATACTTCCAGCTATAAAAGTTATAAATAATATGCTGAAAATCGGATTTGTTGTGACTATCAGAAGAGAACAACTAATAACAATTATTATATATAAAACTTCAATACTTCTATTTTTCCCTAATTTACTGCTTAATTTATACGCCTTGGCTGAACTCAAACGAACAATTTGAATAATAGCCATCACTATGCCAAAATATTTTATGTCAATTCCACTTCTCAAGTACTGCAATTGGTTCAAAAATACATTTACAGCTTGAACTACCTCACGAATCAAAGCAATAGAAAATATAAATATTACAATTTCTTTATTGCTAAAGACTGTTTTCAAACTCTCTTTAAGCTTCGGTTTTTCTTTCAAATGAGCATCTACATCCTTTATAAACAAAGTCACTACCGCTGCAATACCATAAGGTATAATAGTCCAGAATGCAGTTTTATCCATTGATTGTTTTACAATTATCGAAGATATAAATGATGCAATTAAAAATCCACCAATTGAAAATGCACTATACCTTCCAAATATTTTTTCTGATTCACTTTCATCAGCTGAAGAATAAAGTAATGCAATATCACATCCAGAAATACCTGATAAAACTAATGCAAGTAATACTCTTTCTATTAAAAACACTCTAAATGAACTAGCCTTATAGAAAATAATTTTTGATATGAAAAACATTAAATTAGAAAATATTAACGTCCTCTTATATCCAATTCTATCTGCAAACCATCCCCATGGAATTTCAAAAGCAATCATTAATATACCAAATATGGACTCTATCAAAAATATTTCATACATAGAAAGGCCTCTAGCCTGTCTATATAAAGTAGCGATTGGTCCATAAAAAACAAAGCCTTGTAAAAACACAATCAAATACATCAAGTATACATTTACCTTTTTATTCAATTTTGATACACCTCCAAAAATTGCATGTCAAAAAACCTTTATTTAAAGGTTTGAAAAATTTCGCAAAATTTTATTGTGTATCAAATTGGTCTTATCATGTTAATAACTCCTTAGTTTCAAATTTACACATTATATTTTACTATATGGTGATACTACTTTCAATAAATTATAAACTGTGTTTTGTAACTCAAAGTTCTATTAGTAAAAATTACATATTTAACTTTGAATATATTTCTTTAAACTACACATATTAATATTGTAAGGAACATAACGGTTGAGCCGAGACTTATATATGCTTCTTAACTCGGAGTGTATATAGGTCGGCCAAAGATCACATATGGGTCAGCTTAAAATCTGGCTCATATGTGATCGGCGGGAAAATTCTATAGGGTGAGGAAAAGCTTTATTGCAGTCGAAAATTTGTAATTTTATTACAAACTATTGATTGTAATAGGGTTCCAACTTATCCTATAGGGTCGAGCGAAGACTGTACAGGGTGTTGTACTGGTTCTATGCAGCCGAAAGGTTGCATAGGGCTGGGTAAATATCTTGTATGGTCGAACGAACCATCATTATAGGTTGTGACCTGCTTTATCATGGTCGAAAGATTATGATAGGGTAATAAGCTATCTATAATGGTGTAAGGTAGATCGTTATGTTCTTTATACTTTTTTGTAACAATTTAAACTTAACAATTACATCGTCTATAATATGACTCCATCATTAAATTGCTCTTTTAGAATATTTCATTTGTACCTCATGATCTATTAGCTGAAGATTATTTTGTCTTATCAACTTTATTAATAAATCTGCATAGACTTTTTTCCCTTTTTTATCTTCTTTAGTACTATATCCTGCATTTTCTATAGCTTCCGCTTGTTCTATATAATGAGAAGTGGAAAAAACTCCATGTTCTCTATATCTCTTATTTTTACTGAGAAATTTTGCATAGTCCTTTAAAGATTCGCTTGCATTTTCATATACTCTGAAATCATCAGTTATAACTTTATCGTAATATTCTGTGGTTTTCATAGTTATACACTTGCCCTTCCAACTTCTATCAGCTTTTATTCCAAATAAGTTATTTGCTTTAATAACTAATTCGGACTTCCCCCATCTTGTTTCTAAAATAGCTTGAGCTATAGTTATAGAAGGGAAAATTCCATATTGCTTATATATTTCAATAGCCCCAGGAGAAATTTCATTAATAAATTTTCTCTGTGATGAATTTTCCTTTAAATTTTTCTTAACTAATCCTATATACTTTAAATCTTCTAAGTAAGTATAAACTTTTTCCCTTTCTTCTTTTTCAAAAGATAGTTCATCTAAAACTTCCTCTAAACTTCTTAATCTATATTTACTATCCCTAACTTTATAGTTTGTACTGTTTTTTACAACAAACATATCAGCTAATTCTTTTAAACTTTTACTATTTGTTTTTGAAAAATCATTTTTATAGCTAACACCATCAATAGCGGCTAAATGCTTCCAATTAATCTGTAGCTTGCCCTTACTAGATTCATCTGCAGCATTAATATAAAAACTTATATTTAGTTTTTTTACATTAATATGATTATTTTTAACTTTAAAATAATTTACTATATTTAAACTTAATACTATAATAAACAATAAACTAATTATTTTAAATACGTTTTTTATCATACCTCGTCCTCTTATTTTGGTTCTCTTTCTTTTCATTTTAAGTTTCTCCTATGTCATATTATAATTTAATTATAAGAAATCAGTATAGCACCATCCATTTATTAACCTTACATTTTATTATTCTTTTCTTACATTTTTGTCACATTTACCAAACTTCAAAATTGAAATTTCTATTTTTACAATACCTCCTCCTTATTAAGAATAGAAATTTGACTTATAATCAATTTAGTATAAACTAATAATATGTAAAATAGTTAAAGGAGTGATAAAATGGAGAAGTTTAGTCAGTTTCTTCAAAAATACGCAGAACTTGCAGTTAAAACAGGTGTTAACATTCAAAAAGATCAGACTCTTGTTATAAATTCACCAATTGAATGTGCAGAATTTGTAAGACTTGTAGCAAAGTTTGCTTACAAAGCAGGTGCTAAAAATGTTCACGTTGAATGGAATGATGAAGAATTAGCTCTTATAAAATATATAAATGCACCAGAAGAAGCTTTTAAAGAATTTCCTAAATGGAAGGCAGAAGGATATGAAGAGCTTGCTAAAAACGGAGCAGCATTTCTTTCAATTTCTGCATCAAATCCTGAACTTTTAAAAGATGCAGATCCTAAAAGAATTGCAGCAGCAAATAAAACAAGATCAATTGCACTAAAAAATTATAGAGAATATATAATGAATAGTACAGTTGCTTGGTCCGTAGTTTCAATTCCTACAAAAGGTTGGGCGAAAAAAGTATTCCCTAATATTTCTGAAGAAAAAGCTGTAGAAAAACTTTGGGAAAGCATTTTTAAAATAGTTAGAGTCGATAAAGATAATCCAGTAGAGGCATGGAATGAACACCTAAACACTATAAATGAAAAAGTTGAATTTTTAAATAATAAGAAATTTAAAACACTTCACTTTGTTTCAAATGATACTGATTTAACAATAGAACTACCTAAAAAACACTTATGGGCTGGCGGTGGAGAATACAATACAAAAAAAACTTATTTTGTTGCCAACATGCCAACTGAAGAAGTATTTACTCTACCATTAAAAACAGGAGTAAATGGTAAAGTTAAAAGTACAAAGCCTCTTAACTATGGTGGTAACTTAATAGATAATTTCACCTTAAATTTTAAAGATGGTAAAATTGTTGACTTTTCAGCTGAACAAGGTTATGAAACATTAAAAAAACTAATAGAAACAGATGAAGGCTCACACTACCTTGGAGAAGTTGCTTTAGTACCTGATGACTCACCAATTTCAAATTCAAATATAATTTTTTACAATACATTATTTGATGAAAATGCTTCCTGCCATTTAGCTTTAGGAATGGCTTATCCTACTTGCGTTGAAAGCGGCAGTGATATGACTGAAGAAGAACTTGAAAAAGCTGGTGCTAACAGTTCTTTAACTCATGAAGACTTTATGATAGGTTCTGCTAACCTTGACATAACTGGGGAAACAAAAGATGGAGAAAAGATTCAAATATTTAAAAATGGAAACTGGGCAGTTTAAACGTTCTACTCTAAAAATTTTAAATAAAAATCAGACCACAAATTAAGGTGGTCTGATTTTTATATCTAAATAATATATTAAGCTATAATGGGTTCAAAATTTCACTTGTGTTATAATCACTATAATAATATTAAATTTGAAAGGTAAACTACTTATGAATATAAAAAATTCAGATAAACTTTATATTTACAATCGTGAAAACAGACAATGTTTCTTTTGCGGAAAAACACTCAAATGTCATCAAATTACTCTTGACCACTATATTCCTAAAAGTAAAAAGGGTACCAAAGATGTTTTTAATTTAGTATTATGCTGCAAACAGTGTAATAAACTTAAAAGAAATAAAATTCCCACTAATTACGAAACTACTATTTTAAACCTCTTCTTAAAAGCAGTACAAGATAATCACATTACTGGATGCAGCATTAAACTACCCCAAAAATCACTAAAAGAAGATCTTTTAAAAGTAACCTACATTGACTCTTTAACTGATCACTTTATATTTCAAAGTAATACTAAAAAATTTTATGTTAGAAATAATATGGTATTTAAAATTACTCTTGTTTCTCAAAACTAACCTTACTATTTTTGCAAATATGCCTTTCTTAAAGATCAAATATATTTTTAAATATGAGTTTCTTGTGACTTTTAATTTTTGATATTTCATCTAAAATAATTGGAATTCCATACTTTATATTATCTACATTAGCTCTGCTTATGCTTATTTTTAAAATTTTATCATTCAAATAATCTTTCAAGTGATTTTTTTTCATATCTGAAACATATATATTTCTTTCCTTAATGCTACTAATAATATGAGCGCTATTTACATTATTTGTAAATTCAATACAAGCAAAAAAACCCGTATCAGGTATATGCCACTTAATATATGGTATATTAGATGACAATGAACTTCTTTTTAGAGCCTCCATTCTCTGTGAATAAATATTTCTAATCTTTTTTCCATGTGCCTTAAACATTCCACTTTTTATATAAATTTCTAAAGCTCCTTGTGAAAGTACTGGTGTACTCAAATCTGACCATTTTTTATACTCAGTAAATGTATTTATCAAAATTTTAGGTAATACTACAGCAGCAACTCTAAGACCTGGAAGCAATATTTTTGAAAAACTTTTTACATATATAACCCTTGAGGACACATCATGATAATATATGGGATATGAATTATTCTTAATATTTAAATCTCCAATATAATCATCCTCAATTATATATACATCATACTTTTCAGCTAGCTTTAAAATACGTTTTTTATCCTCATTAGAATAGCTTGTTCCTAATGGATTGTGAAACCTCGGAATAGTATAAAAACACTTTATGTTTCCATTTGCAAATTTTCTTTCCAATTCGTCAAAATCTAAGCCTTGAAAATTTCTCTCAATTCCTATAACAGAAATATTATTAAGTTCAAGTGATTTCAAAGCGCCATTATACGTAGGCTGCTCAACAAGTACATTATTCTTACCATTTGGGAAAGGCATTGCACATAAAATATTAATTGCCTGCTGTGAACCCGTTGTTATAAAAATATTATCAGTATTACAAAACACCTGATACTCTTGAAAATGTTTTGTTAATACCTTTATTAAATTTGAAAGTCCCTTAGAATCTGAATAATTAAAAAGACTTTGTTTGTATATATCTATTGCTTGATTTAAACAATGCTGAAATTCCTGATATGGTAAAACACTTTCATCAGGAGCTACTGAAGAAAAATTAATTATATTTGTGTTTAAATCTTCACATGCTGTATTGTTCTTTTCAACTAAGTAATATCCACTTTGAGGTATAGAATAAACTATATGATTTTTTTGTAATTCACTATAAGCCCTTACTACTGTTACTTTGCTGCACTGAAATTTCTCTGATAATTCTCTTATAGTTGGCATCTTCTGTCCGAATTTTATATTACTATTTGAAATTTCATTCTCAATATACTTTACAATTTCATTATATTTAGTCATTACTGCCACCTCTTTATACTTGTACTGGTACAATATTCTTTTTTAGTTATTGCTATAAGAACAATTATGTTCTACACTCAAATTGTACCATATAGTACAAATAATAAAATACAAGGGGGAAGTAATTATGTTTATCTTACTTTTAAAATATGTTAAACCACTTGAAGAGGTTGATAAAGAATTAAATTCACATGTAGATTATTTGGAAAAATACTATTCATTACAAAAGTTTATTTGTTCTGGAAGACGTAATCCAAGAATAGGAGGCGTAATCCTATGTAATGCAAAGGATTTAAAAGAGGTTGAAGATATAATTAAAGAAGACCCATTTTACCAAAAAAAAATTGCTGAATATGAAATAATTGAATTTCTGCCTACAAAATATACTGATGAGTTTAAATGCTTTATAAATGAATAATATAACTAAAAACAAAATGGGTTGATAGATAAGATTACTTATATCTTATCTATCAACCCATTAAATATTTTAAATTCTCTTTTAACAAAGCTAAACTTATATTTTAAATTTATTAATCTGATCCATCATTTCTTTGGTCATTTCGCTTAAAGATTGTGCAGTTAATGCTACTTCTTCAGTAGAAGAATTCATTTCTTCAGAAGATGCTGAAACTTCTTCTGAGGAAGCGGAAACTTCTTCTGCAATAGATGAAACTGCCTCTATCTTTTCTAAAATAACATTCTTTTTATTCTCTATGTTTACAGCTGATGTATTAGTTCCTTCTATTTTAGGATTTATTTCATCAACTGCTTTTGTTATTTCTCCAAAAGATTTTATTGCAGTATCAATATCATTTTTCTGACTTACTAATTCATTTTTCACAGTATCAGTATTTTCAATCATAATATCTGTATTCTTTGATATTTTACTAATTAATTCGGCTATATTTTGTGATGAATCTTTACTCTGTTCTGAAAGCTTTCTAATTTCTTCAGCTACAACTGAAAATCCTTTTCCTGCTTCTCCTGCTCGTGCAGCTTCAATAGCTGCATTTAATGCAAGCAAATTAGTCTGTTCTGCTATACTATTTATAAGATCAGTTATTTCATATATTCTATTTACATTTTCTCCAACATTCCCAATCTGAGAAGTTAGCTCATTGAAGGTACTAGTAACTCTTTCTACAGAATTTATAACATTATTCATGTCATCGTTGCTTCCATCCGCCATATTTTGAATTTCTTTAGTATTACAAGCTATCTGTTCTATAGATTTTACCATTTCTTCTAACTCTAAACCAAAATCATTTAATATAGTTGTACTGTTAACCAACTCTTCAGCCTGAGTACCTGCACCTTGAGCTACTTCTTGTATAGCTGTTGAAACATTTTCTGATGATGCTGACATTTCTTGTGCTACGGAAGATAAATTCATAGATTGTTCATCTATACTACTAGAACTATCTTTTATAGTTTTTATCATGCCCACAATAGAACCTTGCATCGTATCTACAGCCTTTGCCATCTCACCAATCTCATCCTGTCTTTGCATGTATTTTTTTGGAGGATGTAGAGTAAAATCACCTTTTGCTATCAGTTTTAAATGTTTTACTGAAGCCTTAATACTTTTTGAAATAGAAGCAGAAATAACAAACACTAAAATCATACCTCCAACTACAAATACTAAGCTACTTATTAATGCATATATTCCCATACCACTAAGTTCTGATAAAACTTCATCCTTTTCTACTGCTATAGCAATAGACCAACCAGTGCTTTCTATTGGAGCATAGGCTACAAATTTATGTTGGTTATTATATACATATTCCCCAACTCCTGATTCTCCTTGTACCATTTTCTTCTCTATTTCTACTAATCCTTTAAGTGAAGGATCCTTCTTTATATTTTCAAAACTATTATCCATATTAATTACTAAATCTTTATTTCTATGAGCAATGATTGTACCATCATTTTTTATCATAAATGCTTGCCCTGTTGTTCCAAATTTAATTTCTTTAATAAATTCACTTAAAACATTTCCATCTGTCAAAGCAGTTAATACACCAATAACTTCATTATTATTTTTAATAGGAACTGCATAAGCCACAATTATGCTGTTATCTATTTGGCTAACTATAGGATCTGACACACTTATATTACCTTCAATTGCCCTTTTAAAATATTCTCGGTCCTTAATATTAGTTGTTTTTCCATTTGTAAATTTCTCATTTCCATTTATATCTGCAATTCCCATAGCAATATGACCACTTCTTTTAACTTCATTATCTAAACGTAACATTTTTTCAGTAATTGGAACGTTTTTATCTTTTATTTTATCATTATCAGCTATAGCTTCTAAAGCATTAAGCTGTCCAATAATATCACCTTCCACTGAATCTCTAGCCTGAACAGCTACTTGCGGTAAAATTAAATTAACAGTATTGACTAATGCTTTTTTTGCATTCATATAAGATATAACTGCTTGCCCAATACACACAGCAATTAATAACAAGCCAAAACTGATCATCATTGTTGTTTTTATACTTTTGGCTTTAATACCTTTACTCGTCAGCTTAATTTTTTTCACTTCCTCTCCCCCTAACAAAAATTATACAAATTTTTTAATCAATTTAAAATATTTATTATATATTCAATTTATGCTAATTATATCAAATTATTTCATGTTTTTAAACATTTCAGCATATTTTTACATATTTTATTTTTTCTTAATAACATTTTACATTAAAACCATCCAGTTATTAATGGAAATTTAGTAAAATGTTTATTTGATTCTTAAAATTATTAATAATGTATAAAAAAATAGAAATTATAGCTCTTCAGACTACAATTTCTACTTTTTTATATTTATTCATACCTTAATGCATCAATAGGATTCAAATTTGCAGCTTTTTTTGCTGGATAAATTCCAAAAAATATTCCTATTGCAGAAGAAAACATGATTACACCTATAACAACTATTGGAGAGATTACTGGAATTATATCCATTATCATTCCTATTATTTGTGAAGCTAATACACCAAATATTATACCTATAATACCTCCAATTAAGGATATTATTATAGCCTCAGTTAAAAATTGAATAAGTATAGTTTTAGTTGTCGCTCCTAAAGCTTTTCTTATTCCTATTTCTCTTGTTCTTTCAGTAACAGATACAAGCATTATGTTCATAACTCCTATACCACCAACAAAAATAGATATAGCTGCAACTGACACAATAAAGCCTGTAAAAATATCTAAAATACTATTAATTTGGGAAAGTTTATCAATCATATTATTAGCTTGATAAATCTCTTTGCCTTTATTATGATGTCTGCTCTCTAAAATGTTCAAAACATCATTTCCAACCTCTTCCACTTCTTCTTTTGAAATAGCTGTTAAAGTCAAAGAAGGTATTTTATTTGCTTTAGGATAAAGTTTTTGAAAAAAGCTTATAGGGATATTTATAGAAATGGTATTGCTATTTCTAAGTCTTACAATAGATTCTCTCACCCCTACTATAGTTACTTTTTTACTGGATTCCACAGATCCTATTTTAATAGTTTTTCCTACCACATCCGAATTACCAAATAATTGTTTAGCTGAATTTTCATCTAAAACCGCTACAGCTTTTCCCTTTAAAACCTCATTTTCATTAAAAAATCTTCCGTACAACATAACATAATTATTAATTTCATCGAATTCTTCATTACTTCCAGTCATATAAGCTGTTTTTCTTTTTGTTTCTGAAGATGCTATCCCCCTCTGTAATATCGAAGGACTTATGTGCTTTACTCTATTAACCTTAGTTTTTACAGCTTGTACATCTTTAAGATTTATATAGTCACTTATTTCAGCATTAGCCCTATCTACATCTATATCTACATTATTGGCTCCCATTTTTTCGAACTCACTAATAACACTAGTTTGTCCTCCTTTTCCGAGGGAGATAACTGCTATTACCGAGCTTATGCCTATAATTATTCCAAGCATGGTAAGGAAGGAACGCATTTTATTTGCTTTTATACTCTCTAATGCCATTTTAAAATTTTCTAAAAAATTCATCAGTCCTCTCCTTCACTAAAGTCTAATCCTATTTTGTACTTCTTTGTCTTCTATTATTTCTCCATCTTTAAATCTAATAATTCTTTTTGTATATTGTGCCACTTCATTCTCATGAGTAACCATAATAATAGTAGCCCCTTCATCATTTAACTTCTGAAATATTCTCATAATTTCAAAAGTAGATTTTGTATCTAAATTACCAGTAGGCTCATCTGCCATTATAATTGTAGGTTCATTAACTATAGCTCTTGCTATAGCAACCCTTTGCTTTTGACCTCCTGATATTTCATTAGCCTTATGATGTAGTCTATCACCAAGTCCTACTTTTTCTAAAGCTTTTATGGCTTTTTCCCTTCTTACTTTTGAGGAAAATCCAGCATAAATTAATGGAAGTTCCACATTTTCAAGTATAGTCATTCTTGGCAAAAGATTAAATGCTTGAAATACAAAACCAATTTCTTTATTTCTCACAAAAGCCAGTTCATTATCTGTAAGCTCAGAAACATTTTTGCCGTTTAATATATATTCTCCCTCATTCATACGATCAAGACAGCCCAATATATTCATAAAAGTAGATTTACCTGAACCAGACGCTCCCATTATAGAGGTAAATTCTCCTTTATTAGCTTTGAAATCTATCCCATTAAGAGCTTTAAAGTTAATAGAACCATTTGTATAGGTTTTAATTATGTTTTTTACTTCTATTATATTTGTAATATCCATATTTACTTTCCTCCATATTACCTATAAAATGATAATTTTCATAATTGTTTTAAATAGTTTTTATATTATTTTAAGTTCAATACTATATTGATAATAACTATTTAAAAAAGAACAATCTTTTTGTTTTAATACTATTTATATCAGATGAAACATTTACTAAAGTTTCATTTTTAATTTTATCTGTTGGATTAAGTATGACTTGTTCTCCTACTGCCGCACCTTTAATTATTTCAGCTTCATTATCTGATTCGATACCTAATTGAATTTCTTTTCCAATAACCTTATTGTCTTTTATAACATAAATAAAATTTTTCCCCCTTTTATCTGTTTTAATACATTCTGTAGGTACCTTTATTACATTTTGCGCTTCAGCCAATAAAATCTCTGTATCAACATCAAAATCTATTTTTAAATCGGGATTTTTATCTATTATACTTACCTCTACTGTAAGAGTTGTATCACCACTAGTTGGATCTTTTGATTTTTCAGCTGCTGGAGCAATATAAGTAACTTTACCTTTATATTGTTTTTTTGAACTTTTAATGATAGCTGTTTGATTTAGTTTTACATTGTTAGCATCATATTTACCTACAGAAAGCACTACTTTTAAATTTTCAGTATTTTGAACAACTGCAACTGGCTGAGTCATATTTTCCACAGATCCTTCTACAGCATTTAATGTTGTAACAACTCCATCATTTGTTGCAACAATCTTATCTATACTTTTAGAAAGATTTTCTTTTGCAACTTTTAAATTTAATTTAGCTAAATTCACTGCATTATCTGCTTGTTTTAATTTTTCATTTGAAATAGGTTGTACAGCATTTTTTTGCTGAACTAAAATAGTTTTTTGTTGTTCCAAAGTAGATTTTTGCCACTCAAATCCTTGAACCTGTATAGAAGCTGAAGGTAGAATACTATTTTTCAAAGTTTCAATTTGATTGTTTATATCTTCTATTTTCTTCTCTATATCTTCTATTTGATTGTTTTTGTCCTTTAATTTGTTATTAATTTCAGCATTTTGGTTCTCCAAATCCCGTTTTTGAAGTATAGAATTATTATATTGAAGTTCAGCTTGTTTTACTAAAGTATTTAAATTTTCTACTGCATAAGTAATTAAAATATCACCTTTTTTAACTTTATCTCCAACCTTTATATTTACTTTGCTAACCTTTGCTTGAGGACCATAATATTTTTTCATATCCTGAGATTTAATTACACCTGTTGTAGATAAATATGCCTTTAAATTTCCTTGTGAAATCCTAGTAGCCTGTACAGATAAATATTTACTTTTACTTATATTTAATATTCCTATTGTTCCTGCAATAATAACAGCTACAACAATTGACACAATTCCTTTCTTTTTTATCTTCATTTTTGTACCTCCACTTGTCATCTTCAAATCGTTTTTATTAATAAATTTAGTATACAAGTTAAATTTATACTTTCAATGAATTAATTTTTAAACTTTCACTTAATACCCATAAATATAGTATCATAGTTAGTATAGCTTTTCCAATCTCTTACTATCTATCTTCAGAAGATTATCCATATTCTTTTTGCTTTTTACTTTTTATAAACTTATATTCTAAAAAATAAAAGCATATAGTGCAGTGTTATTGAACCACACTATACGCACTATATGCCCTTTGAATATACTAATTGATCGAATACTATAATATAAATTTATTTATCTCGTCCTGTAAACTATTGGATAATCCCTGTAAATCTCCAGCATGACGTGATAAAGCTTCCATATTTGTCAGCTGTTCTTGTGATATTGAATTCATTTCCTCAGTACTAGCAGAAGTTTCTTCAGCTAATGCAGAGATATTTTGAATTATATCTACAATACTATTTTTCTTATCCTCCATATTTTCACTATAAGCCATAACCTCACCAATTTTATTTTTCAAATCTTCTAATGTATTTGATATTTTGTTAAATATATCTTCTGTTCTATTTACAGCTTTAGTATTTTCATCAACTATCTCCATACTATTTTTCATAACCGTAACAGCTGTACTCGATCTTTCTTGAATATTACTTATCTTTTCTCTTATTTCCTCAGTAGATACAGCAGTTTGCTCTGCAAGTTTTCTTATTTCGTCAGCTACCACTGCAAATCCTTTTCCAGCTTCTCCCGCTCTTGCAGATTCAATAGAAGCATTTAAAGCAAGAAGCTTAGTTTGATCAGCAATTTGATTTATAGTATCAACTATACTTGTAATTTCTGATGAACTTTTATCCATATCAACAACTATACTTTCTACTTCATTTGAAGTTTCTATATTTTTTTCTGTCCAATAAGATAAATCTTTAATAATCTCCAAGCCATTATTACTTAAATTATTTGTTTTTACTGTTTGGTCTGCTATTGCCTTGGTACTTATCAATACATTGTCTATCTCTAAGGCTAATTCATTTACTTGCTCTGATCCTCTTTGTGTATCAACAGCTTCCACTTCTGTTCCTTTTGCAATTTCTGAAATAGATGCTGCCATTTCATTGGTAGCTCCTAAAGTTTGATCTGATATTTTTGCTAAATCATCTGATGCACCATTAACAACATCAGATGACTCTTTTATTGATACAATTATACTTTTTAAAGTATTACGCATATTTATTATAGCAGTAGCCATTCTTCCTAGTTCGTCATTTCTATTAAGCAATTTATCAATCTCTTCATCTTGCTTAAGTTTTAACTGACTTGTCTTATGTATAAGATTCACTAACTTATCTACAGGCTTTAGTACTCTGCCATATATAATAATAAGAAGTCCCCCTATTAAAATAAAGCTAACAATTGCTACTATTACTTGAATCATTACTAAACCATTTGTAACCTCTTTAATTCCACTCTCTGGTATACCAATATCTAAAGCTCCGTACAGTTGTCCATTTTTATGTATTGGAACCATAATATCATAGGTCTGAATTTTTTGAACATCTGCATAAAATCTTGAAGTTTTTACATTTCCATTTTTAGCTCCATCTGCTGTATACTCATCATTTTCATATCTTTTTCCTATTTTAGGTCTATCACTATGTGCTACAGCTGCAACATTAGTGTCAATAATAACTGCATAAGCTATATTATCTTGTTTAGCTTTCTTCTCTACAAATTTTTGTAAATTATCAATTTCATTTCCCTTTAAGTTAAAAACATATTCAGCCTGAGCTGCTATTTCATGAGCTTGTTCAACACCTTTTTGTGTGATAACATCAATCATATTGTTTTTAATCAATATAGTAGTAATAATTATACTGGTAAATACCATTACTCCAAATAATAAAATTGAAATAAATGCAAGCTTATTTTTCAATGATCTTTTTTTGCTTTCCTTCGAAAGCTTATTCCTCATTTTAAAGTCCTCCTCCGCTTGAAATTAAGAAATTTTTCTTTTTATTTATATGAAATATTTCATATTTTGTCTACTATATTCGACATTTTTAACTTTATTCCTCTTTATATTTTGAAAAATAAAAAAATTAAAGCATCACATAGAAAATGTGATGCTTATCATTTATAATTTTATTTTTTCTTTTTCCATGAACTTTTCATTGAAACTATTCTGTTGAATACACATTTATCTTCAGTTGCATTCTTAGTATCTACACAGAAATATCCATGTCTTAAGAATTGGAATTTATCTCCTGGTTTTGCTTCAGAAAGAGATGGCTCTAACTTACAGTTAGTTAAAACTTCAAGAGAATTTAGATTTTGTTTCATTTCTCCTTCATTCTCTTCATCTTCTATCATTATATAATCATATAATCTAACTTCAGTATCAATTGCATGTTCTGCACTTACCCAGTGAAGTGTACCTTTAACTTTTCTTCCTGTAAATCCACTTCCACTCTTAGTTTCTGGATCATACGTACAATGTAATTCAACTACTTCCCCATTTTCATCTTTTATAACTTCATTACATTTTACAAAATAAGCATTTTTTAATCTTACTTCGTTTCCAGGAAATAATCTAAAGTATTTCTTAGGTGGATTTTCCATAAAATCTTCTTTTTCAATATATATAACTCTTGAGAATGGAACTTTTCTTGAACCCATTTCTGGATTTTCTTGATTGTTATCTACATCTAAGTATTCAACTTCACCTTCTGGGTAGTTTGTAATAACAACTTTTAATGGATTTAATACTCCCATAACACGAGATGCTTTTAATTTCAAATCATCTCTTAAACAGTGTTCAAGTAATGCTATATCAACTATAGACTCAGATTTAGCAACACCTATTCTTTCACAGAAATCTTTAATAGCTTCTGGAGTATATCCTCTTCTTCTTAATCCTGAAATAGTTGGCATACGAGGATCATCCCAACCATCAACTATTTCTTCATCAACAAATGCTTTAAGTTTACGCTTACTTGTTATCATATTTGTAATATTTAATCTTGCAAACTCAATTTGTCTTGGTGGATTTTCTATTTCACACTCTTTTAAAACCCAATCATAAAGTGGTCTGTGTGCTTCAAATTCTAACGTACAAAGAGAATGTGTAATTCCCTCAATAGCATCTTCAAGCGGATGTGCATAATCATACATAGGATAAATACACCATTTATCTCCTGTATTATGATGGGTAGCATGGAAAATTCTATATATAACTGGATCTCTCATATTAAGATTTGGTGATGCCATATCTATTTTTGCTCTTAATACACGTGAACCATCTTCAAATTCTCCCTTTTTCATTCTTTCAAATAAATCAAGATTTTCTTCTACTGAACGGTCACGATATGGACTATTTTTACCTGGTTCAGTTAATGTACCACGATATCCTCTAATTTCATCTGGAGTTAAATCATCTACATATGCTTTACCCTTTTTAATCAATTTAATAGCATATTCATAGAACTTCTCAAAGTAATCTGATGCATAGAATAATCTATCTTCCCAATCAAATCCAAGCCATTTAACATCTTCTTTTATAGAATTTACATATTCCTCATCTTCCTTGGTAGGATTGGTGTCATCAAATCTTAAATTACATAAACCATTATATTTTTCAGCCGTACCAAAATCTATGCATATAGCTTTTGCATGGCCTATATGTAAATACCCATTTGGTTCTGGTGGAAAACGAGTGTGAATTTTATTATCAGGATTAGCTTCTACGTATTCATCTATAATATTATGTATAAAGTTAGATGTTACATTTGACTCTTCTGATATATTTTTATTCATTTCAGTTTTTTCATTATTATTTTTCATGTCTTACTTTTCCTCCAATCTGAAAATTTATATAAAGCCTAATTGCATAAAAACAATATATTCTTATATTATGGTATCATAAATATATGTTATTTCAAGCAATTTTATAATTTATATGTATTTATAATAATAAACTTAATTATAATACTTTATACTCAAAAACTGCAATAGTTTTTGTCAAATCCTTCATATTTATATCAATTTATCTTGATTTTCATAAAATAACCCTACTATATAATATCAAATACACTTTAAATAAACAACTGATACTATTCTCAATCACTATTAAATATGCTCTCATATTCCTTAAATTTTTTTATTGGTTCTAATTCCTCATCTTTTTTTATATAATCAATAAAATTAGGATATAATTCAACTGCTCTAATAAGATCATCTATTGCTTCTGCTAATAAATTTTCATGAACATAAAAACAAGCTCTATTATAATACAAAAACTCTGTTTCTGAATTATAATAGATGCCTTCACTTATGACATCAATGGCTTTCTTATAATCTAACTGTTCTTTATAAAAAACAGCTAGATTCAAAAAACTGGATGGATAATATGGATTTTCTTCAATTGATTTTTTATAGTAGTATACAGTCTCATCCTTATATCCTGATTTTTTTAGAATTACCCCCATATTATACAAATTCATATAATGATTAGGATTAATTTCTAAACTTCTTTTCATCATTTTTAAAGCTAAATCATTTTGATTTAGTTCTTCATAAATTGAACCTAAATTCATGTAAGCCCAACAATCTTCGGGTTTAAACTCAATTACTTTCTTATAATACATAATTGCTTTATCTTTTTTACCAATTTGATCATAAACATTAGCCAGATAAAAATATGCTCTATCATAATTCGGATTAATATGAATTGCTTTTTTGTAGTAATGTATAGCTTTTAAATACTCCTTTTGATTATCATGTAAAACAGCTAGACCATAATAAGCTCTACAATCTCTAGGATTTATTGCTAAAATTTCTTGATACTTCTCTTCTGCTAATGTATAATGTCCTAGTTCATCATAAAGTAGTGCAATATCTAACAACAACTCCATATCTGTACTGCCGTTTTTACAGTTATATGCTTTCTTATAAAATTTCAGTGCTTTTAATAAGTGTTTTTCTTCTTTGAATTTTTTTGCCATATTTTTATAATTATTAATCATATATTGATTACTGCTCATTTTATGTTACCTTTCTAGATAAAGTTTCATAATAATATTATTTTTAAGTATAACATAATACTTAGTCTTTTAATATACAATAAATCCTTAATTTTCTAATCTCTTTTTTCATCTATACTTTAAAAAGACACCACAAAGGATAATAAAAAAGGCACATAGAATGTTTTAAAACTATATGCCTTCTGTATATTACATTTTTTATTCTGCTAATTCAAGAGCAATTTCCATCATCTTTGTAAAAGTATTCTGACGTTCTTCAGAAGTTGTTGCTTCCCCAGTTACTAAACTATCACTAACAGTTAAAATTGAAAGAGTATTTACACCATATTTTGCTCCAAGAGTATACAAACCAGCTGTTTCCATTTCTATAGCTAGTGCGCCAAATTTTGCCCATTGCTTCCATGAGTTAGGGTCATCATCATAGAATAAATCACTAGTTAATACATTTCCAGCTTTAACATTGACACCTTTGCTTTCAGCAATGTCATAAGCTTTTTTTAATAAGTTAAAGCTAGCTGTAGGAGCAAAATCCATTCCTTTAAAACGTACTTTATTAATACCAGAAGTAGTTGATGCACTCATAGCTAAGACGACATCTCTTATTTTCACATCTTTTTGTATAGAACCACAAGTACCTATTCTTATTAGATTTTTAACTCCATAGCTTTCTATAAGTTCATTAGCATATATAGATATAGACGGTATACCCATACCTGTTCCTTGAACTGACACTCTTTTACCCTTATATGTACCTGTAAAACCATACATTCCACGAACTTCATTGTAACAAACTGCATCTTCCAAAAAATTTTCTGCAATAAATTTTGCCCTTAAGGGATCTCCAGGTAGTAAAATTGTTTCCGCTATTTCTCCTTCTTTTGCTGCTATATGTACACTCATTTCTTATTCCTCCTTTAATCTATTTAAAAGTAAAGATATTATATCATATAATAAATTATTGCATAAAAATATTTTGCCTTAAGCTTCTTTTATTTATTCTAGCTTGAAATAATTAATCTCATTACTAGTAATACTTTTCATTTTCCTTTTATTATAAATCTATCTTATTTTGCAAACTATATTATTGATTATAATTCTAAAAAGGAGAGAAACTTAAGTGGACTTAATTAGTAGTTTTAAATTAGAAAATAATAATGGAAATTATACTGTTGTATTATATTTAAATCCTCACAATACAGAATTCTCAGATGAATTGGGGCATATAAATAAAGATAAAGAAAAACAACTCTATAACTATGTAGTAAATTATGTAAAAAAGAAATTTCCTAATCTCAAAATTTCTGTATGTAAAGTAATGTTAGGTTCAATTTTAGTAGCTGCTGTACCATTTACTAGTGGAACTGCTTTTGCAGCAACTAGCCCAGCAACCACATCTGAAGCGTCATATACAAATTACACCATACTTAAAGGTGATAGCTTGTGGTTAATTTCCCAAAAATTTGATATTCCTATAGATGAAATTAAATCAACAAACAATCTTATTACTAATGATTTATACATTAATCAAGTTTTAAAAATTCCTACCAAAACCGTTGATACTAATATTTATGAGGTTAACTCTGGAGATACTTTAAGTAAAATTGCACAAACCTTTGGTATAACTGTTGCTGCAATAAAGGAAGCCAATAACTTATCAAGTGATATGATTTATGTGGGTCAAAAATTAACTATACCCGAAACTGAAAAAACTTCTGATACTTCAACTTATGAAGTAAAATCTGGTGATACTCTTTGGAGAATATCTCAAAAATATGATATATCTGTAGATGAGCTAAAGCGAATAAATAATTTAACTACTGATGCTCTTTATGTAGGTCAAATACTAAAATTGATTGGCGATGTAGAAGGTACTGAACCTACTATAACTTATGCAACTCACAGTGTTAAATCTGGTGAAAATCTTTGGACAATTAGCGTTGATTATGGAATACCAATGCCAGAACTACTAACAGCTAATGGACTATCTTCTGATAGTGTACTTAGCATAGGTCAAGAACTTACAATCCCAGTTCACAATATACCTGTAAAACCTACAATAGCTCCTCAATACGGAGAATATTTAGATTGGTGGAAAGAAGCTCAATATGTTTTTACTATAGATGCTGTTGCTAAAGTTACAGATTTTCATACAGGTAAAACCTTTATGGTTAAAAGAACTATAGGTGCAAATCACGCTGATTGTGAACCACTAACAGCTTCAGATACAGCTATAGCAAAAGAAATTTGGGCAGGTTTTTCATGGAATAGCAGACCTGTTTTAATAGAAGTTAATGGACATAAAATTGCAGCCTCTATGTCTTTTATGCCTCATAGCATTCAGTATATAACTGATAATAATTTCGATGGGCATTTTGATATACATTTTCTTAATAGTACACGACATAAGGATGGGGAAATAGATTATAACCATCAAGATAAAATAAAAATTTCCGCTGGAATAAATAAATAAAGCAGAAACTTCTCTCAGTTTCTGCTTTATTATTCTAATTCACATTTATCTTTCAAGTATTTCTACTCTATTTCTTCCTTTTCCTTTTGCTTCGTATAAAGCCTTATCTGCCATAGACATTACTTTATATATACTTTCATCAGGCAAAATATTTGTAATACCAATACTAATAGTAAGTGAAAATTTTTTATTTTGGACTTCAATTTCTATCTTAGAAACTAAATTTCTTAATCTTTCTGCAAAAGTCACGGCATTATTTATTGATGTATTAGTCAATATAATAGCAAATTCTTCTCCACCTATTCTTCCAAATATGTCTCCCCCCCTAATTTCACTACTACAAACCTTTGAAAAAGCCTTTAGCGCTTTATCTCCATACATATGCCCATATTCATCATTAATTTGCTTAAAATTATCTACATCTAGAATTAATAATGTATCTGTCTTATTATATCTTTTTATTTCATATAATTCCTTTTTTGCAAGTTCAACAAAAAAACGCCTATTATAAATTCCTGTTAAGCTATCTGTAGATGCTAATTTTTCAAGTAATTTATTTTTCTCTTCTAATTCCTTTGAAAGTTCTATTAAACTTTTATTCATAAATTGTAATTTCTCATATCTTGTAAAACCTTTTTTCTCATTTAAAGTATCAAGTTCAGATTTTAAAGTACTATTAGATAGTTTAACTTCTATCTATTATTTTTGTCATCCCATCTGTACAATTGTTTCATTTGTTATAACCTCCCAAAAATATAAACCTATATTTTAATAGTTTCCCCTTCAAACTTATTATACACTATATTAAACAATTAATTTATTTTTTAATACTCAGCAAAAACTGCATTTAAAAATTTACATATTTTGTATGAAATCTCGAAAAAGGGGAAATAAAACAGACACCTACTTCATCAGTAGATGCCTTAAAAGATTCAATTAAATATATCATTGAATTATTTTATCAAAAGCAATATTTATTTCTATTGGAATATTATCAACAAGAATTCCAACACACAAAACTTTATCAGCATTCATTTTCACTTCAAAATCTTTACCATACATTAATGTAGGTGTTGATATATTAGTATTTATTCCAATATTAGAAAAATTCATACTAGCATTTGCTGTTACCATATTTGAAAGTTCCGAAATAGCACTTTGTGCCATATCATCTAATTCATTAACAGGCATCCCCATCATCATTTTAGAAGCAATTTTTTTTGCACTTTCTATATTCATCCCATATACCACATTACCCTTTATATTTCCCACAATACCTAAAATTATCATTACACCAATACTTTTAAGTTTTTTATCTTTTATACTAACTCCATGTTTCTTTATATCACTAAATCCAAGTTGAGGCATTACAGTTAAAAAAGACTCAATAAAAGGATTTACTAATTTTACATCCACTCTTCTTCACCTCTTTTAAATCCTACATTTAAATACATCTCTCCAAACTCTGTATTTGCTACTACTGATATTGTTTTTAGCATAGTCTTTGATATATTTAATGAAGTCCCATGAAATAATGTAGGTGGCGCTACACGTAATCCCAAAATTTTATTTTTGTGGTTTAATATAGAACAAGCATTTCCAGCTACAATATTTGCAAATTCCCCAATCATAGCTAAACATTCTTCCATATTTTCAACTTCTCTTTTCAAAGCTACTTCTGCCATATCTTTAGCAGCTTCATAAGATAAATCAATAATCATTGTACCTGAATATTTTCCTATAATTCCTACTACAGCTGAAATTCCCCTTGAACTTTCTGTATGATTGTATTTAATTTCATTAGCATAACAAGGTATTGTTTTGGTTAATCTATTAATATTATCTGAAAGAGCTTCTTTAAACACCTTAAAATATATTTGTTCTAATTCATAAAACAACTCTTCAGTAGCCATTATTCTTTCTATTACAGTAATAAGTTCATCTGAATCTACTGGTTTTTGAATATATCCTGCCACCTTGTTTTCTTTAGCCTTTTTTACTATTTCCTCATCCATCATTGAACTAACAACTACTACCTTTATATTTTTATCTATTGAGTGAATCGCTCTTGTACATTCTAAACCATCTGTTCCAGGAATCGTCATATCCATAGTTACTAAATCTGGTTTTTGGGCTTTAACTACCTCAATAGTCTCTTCTAAAGAACTTGCATCTCCAACTACATCAAAACCTTTTTCCACTAATATATCTTTAAGTATACTTATTGAAAAAGGAGAGTCATCAACAATTACAATTTTTATTTTTTTCATTTTGCCCACCTTCACATTTCTGAAAATTCATTAACTATCTTTAATCTAGCACTATGTTATTCTCATAAGTAAAATATAGTTTGTTCTTTTTTGGCTTTTTTATTCATTTTATACATCAATTCATACTTTTTATTTTTAATTAATATATAACGTTAAATAATATTTAATTTACAATTGCTACTTTAGCTTAGTATTTTTACATTAGATATATTTTAATTAATTGTTTATATTTGGTATATATTATATGGTATAATTATACAAGAAGCAAGTGTTTCACTGTAGTCTGAAAATATGAAAAAACTTTATTAAAGGAGAGATTTAGATGAAAGTATCAATTGTTTTTCATAGCGTTTGTGGTAATACTTATCTTATGGCAAAACAAATATATAAAAATTTTTCTGACAAAGAAGTAGATGTTTGCATCTATAGAGTAAAAGATGATGATTTAAAAGAAATTGCAAAGAATATTCCAGTAGCTAATGAGCATTTAAGTGAAATTTTAAAAGTACCTATTATAAATTTAGATAAAATTTTAGAAAGCGACTATATATTTTTAGGTTCTCCAACTTATTTTGGGAATGTGTCTGCTGAAATGAAGAGTTTTATGGATTCTTTTTCTCCTTTATGGGCTGATGCTAAATTATTTGGGAAAAGAGTAATTTCATTTACAACATGCGGAACTGCTGAAGCTGGAGGAGAAAATTGCCTTAAAGCTATAAATACATTTGCACAACATTTAGGAATGATTAATATTCCAATACCATCAAATCTTGTTCCTGATAAGAGCAATTCTGCCTATGGATTATTACATTGTTCTGGAAATATGGGGGATAATAGATTAGGACCAGACTGTAAAAAATCAATATCAAATTTAGTAGATTTATTAATTGATAAAAAGTTTTAAATAAATAAAAATTTATTTAAAACAGAGCGAATATTTTATATCAACTATCTTCGTTTTTTGAAGAACAATCAAAGTTCAACAGGTATTAAAAAAGTTGTTCAAAGTGTAATTTCAGATTGCAATGCTATTGGAATAGGAATCTATCTTAAAAGACAGATTCCTTTTATATATATTGATTTGAATTTTTTACTATATAAAATAACTTTACTTATTTTTAATCCTTGATAACAATGGCATTGGAAAATAATCCTTCACCGGTACATTTTTATATTGAAACGCAAGACCACTGATAATTGCAGAACAACCAAAAAATATGATACCTGCTTGAGGACTTATAATTGTAAAATCAACCAATCCCTGACCTAGAATAACAGCTTCTAACCCTGTTAGTAAAGGAATTAATGGACAATGATGATTACTAAGCACTCTAGTTTCCTTAAATAAATAATATATCATGCATGTAAAAATACTAAACCCAACAATACCTAGTGTAGTTATTATGGTAATCCAAATATTATGTCCATGAACTGTCCTTACATAATCATAAACATCTCCATTTGCAAAATAAATCCCCATCAATCCCCATCCAGTGATAGGCTTATATTTAAACATATTTAAACAATTTTTCCAAATGAGGCTACGATCCTTTATTGAAATGAGTAGTCCTTCCCCTCTTGGAAAATACTGTGGAAAAGCAAACATTAGTATTATGCCTGATAGTAAAATGAAAATTAGGAATAACATCTTCTTTTTATCTTTCATAAAATATGCATATGTAATCAATCCTACCAGTAAACCAATTATAGCTCCGCGTGACCCCGTCATCAATAAAACACCAATAAATAATATAACCATAAGTGCATAAAATATTTTTTTAATTTTAAAAGACTTTTGGTAGAAATAAAAACATATAAGGACCATAGCAGCATACCATGTTCCTGCTACGTTAGGGTTACCAAAAGTTCCGGAAATTCTATAAGTCTCACTAAACGGAAGCAGTGGATAAATTCCAAATAAGTATTTCCACCAGGTAGGATTGTAATGAACTAGTGTAAATCTTTCTATAATTCCAATAAAAGCAGATCCTATTGAGATTAATATAATATTTTTTAAAAGTTTTTCAATTTTCTCCTCTTCGTTGTAGTTATTTTCAAGATAAACACTAATAAAAAAATAAACTAAAACTGCAAAGGAGGCTGCTATTGAAACTACACTAGCATTTATAATACCTACAAATAATGCCCAAATAAACAGAAAAATCAATCCTATATTCCAAATATTTTTTGTAAAATTATTTTTCTGTAACATCTGAAATCCTGTAACCATCATAGGTAAAAATGCCAAATATGGTGAAAATACTATTAAAAAAATACTTAAAAATACCATGCAAACTACCTCCTATTATTCACTACTTTTTTATCTATATACACCAACAATAGTACATAACAAATTACTAAAAACCCTTCTTCTATTACTCCCTTAAACTTCTATATTTCATAAATTATTTACTTTGTTCATCTTATTTTAGCTTTTAATATAACCCATCATAATATACATGCAATTTTTTATAATCACTAACTTTAATTAAATAGTAAATACTTATTTTGAGATACTCATACTAAAACTAATAAATTTCTTTTGCAATCATATAAATTTTTGCCCAAAATTTAGTGTAACATTCAATAAATTCTGAAAATCTAAATATAAATAAAACTAACCAATCTTAAATTATTATAAAAAGCACTAATTTTTTCATCTAAAAAAACAAAATACGTTGTATCGAAAATAAACATTTTCTACCCAACGTATTTAATATTTAATGTATTCTATTATCATTTCCTTTTGAATTTTTACTTGTTGCTCTTTACTTATAAATCCATTTTTAGCCATGGCATCGAGTACAATCTTTTGTCTTTTTAGCCTTATCAAAATGTTTATTGGGATTATATTACAATTGTGCTTATAAAGCTTACATTTTTCTCACTTTTAAATTTATACTTATTTAAATACATTAATATCAAAATTGAAATAGAAAAAATTACATATTTTCATCATGAATTTTTTTAGAATATTTGCACACATTACTAGTGTAAGGAACATAACGGTTGAGCCAAGGCATATATATGCTCCTTAAAACGGGGTGTATATATGTCGGCCAAAGATTGCATACGGGTCAGATTAAAACCTGGCTCGTATGCAGTCGGAGGGAAGATTTTATAGGGTGAGGAAAAGCTTTATTGCAGTCGGAATTTTTGAATTATTGATTGCAATAGGGTTCTAACTTATTCTATAAGGTCGAGCGAAGATCATACAGGGTGTTGGTAGACTTTTTAAGTTAATCGGTTCTATGTAGCCGAGAGGTTGCATAGGGTTGGGTAGATATTCTGTATGGTCGAACGAACCATCATTATAGGTTGTGACCTGCTTTGTCATGGTCGGAAGATTATGGTGAGGTAATAAGCTATCTATAGTGGTGCAAGGTAGATTGTTATGTTCTTTATATTTTTTGAAAACAAACTAATGAGCATCTACTTCTGTGTAGATGCTCATTTTCTAATTTTTATATTTGCTTGTTTTTGTATCAACTTTCTCAATTTTATCTAAATGCATTTTAAAATTACCTTTTATAACATCAATGTAATATCTTCTAAGTTCTTGCTGCTCTTTTTTCTCTTCTTCTGTAAGCCCTTCATTCTGGCTCTTATGATATAAAAAATTAATTCTTTCTAAAACTTTCTTAAACTCCATTGTTGTCCTCCTTTATGTAACACATACTGCTTCTATTATAATTTACTGCTTCTTTAATCGCAATAAAAATCCTTTTATTTCAAATTTTAATCTCTTGATAAACTTATATTTATACATTATAATGAATATTGCTTCATGAATATTTATAACATAAAGGAGAATAAATATGGAAAAACAAATGAAAATTAATTATTCGTTAAAAAACTTATTTCAGTTTATAATACCGTCATTGTTGGGAATTTTATTTTTTATGACTCCTATTTTCTACAATGGAGAAGTTACTATCCCTATTGCAATACTTTCAAAATTTGTACAAAATCATCTTTCAAATATATTGCCGGGAATTATGACAATTATCATATGTATTACTTTTTTAGGCACAATTGCAACTAAAGTTTTCAAGCCTAAAACCTTTTTGAATAATAAGTTTTTAAATACATTGTTTAATGTGTCTCCCTTATGGTTTTCTGCTAGAATTCTTGGAACCATATTTGCAATTCTTACTTTTTTCAAGATAGGTCCTGAATGGATATGGTCAGAAAATACAGGTGGTCTTTTATTAAATGACCTGCTTCCTATTTTATTTTCTGTATTTCTTTTCGCAGGTATGCTATTACCTCTATTACTGGACTTTGGTTTATTAGAATTTTTCGGTGCAATACTTACAAAAATTATGCGTCCTATTTTCTCTTTACCTGGACGTTCTTCAATAGATTGTATAGCGTCATGGCTTGGAGATGGAACAATTGGTGTAATGCTTACAAGCAAACAGTATGAAGAAGGTTATTACACTAAAAGAGAAGCTGCAGTTATTGGCACAACGTTCTCTGCCGTTTCAATAACATTCAGCCTTGTAGTTATTTCTCAAGTAAATCTTGGACATCTTTTCGTTCCTTTTTACTTAACTATAACTCTAGCTGGATTAGCAGCAGCTATAATAACTCCACGTATTCCACCGCTTTCAAGAAAGCCTGACACATATTTTAATGATAATAAAAGAGAAGATTCTGAAGCAATTCCTGAAAACTATACTTCTTTTACATGGGGAGTAACAAAAGCAGTAGAAAAAGCTAGCAAAAATAATAGCTTAAGTGGCTTTATAAAACAAGGAATTCAGAACATACTTGATATGTGGCTAGGAGTAGCACCTGTAGTTATGGCTATGGGAACTCTTGCTCTTATTTTAGCTGAATATACTCCTATATTTAAATGGATGGGGATACCTTTTATACCTTTATTAAAGCTTCTTCATATACCTGAAGCAAAAGAAGCTTCTCAAACACTTATCGTTGGATTTGCAGATATGTTTCTACCATCTGTTATCGGAGCTACAATCAAAAGTGAATTAACAAGATTTGTAATAGCATGTACTTCTGTTACACAGCTAATTTACATGTCTGAAGTAGGTGGACTATTGTTAGGATCAAAAATCCCTGTTTCTTTAAAGGACTTAGTAATAATATTTATTCAACGTACACTTATCACCTTACCAGTCATTACACTTATGGCTCATATAATATTCTAAGCTTGAAAAACTAAAAGTACCAAAGGGATATAAACAGATATCTCTTTGGTACTTTTTATTTAATAACATTAACATACACACTCAAAGCATAATATTCCTCAACTACTTTAGAATAATTAAAATTCATGCTGTGTTGCTTTTTACTAAGCTCTTTTTTTATATTATCCAATTTTTCTGTTGCAAAAAATAAACCTATATCTTTGCATTTTTTTGACACAATATTTATATCTTCAATAATATTGTTATAAGCACATCCTAAACCCCTTAAAAACATCTCATCTAAAATATTTTCTAAATCTTCTATTAAAAGATTCACATTAGCAGTATTTTCAAAATCCATATAAAGACTCCTATCATTTTATTTACATTAATATTTAACTTTTATAGTATACATATTAATCCAAAGTTAAATTAACTATGTTTCCATCTTCATAGTATATAGTAATAGGATTAATAACATATTCTCCTTCAACTCTATAAATCTTGCCTAAAATCAAATCTCCAAGTTCGCCTTCTTTTCCAACTCTTTCCAATCCTCTAATTAAATATTTAGTATCTTTATTAAATCTTAAAACAATATTAATTTCATTATTCTCTATATCATAAATAGGCAATTTAAATACTTGATTTACATTATCAAAACTGCTTTTATCCCATGAATCTATTTTAAGTAATACTATATTAAAATTCTCATTTTCTTCAGTAAGCTTATATTTAAAATTCTCTTTATTATTTTCAATTAACAACCGCCAATTATCATATAACTTATCTCCAAAATCTACTGAACTTATATCTGTTTTGCATATAATGTCTCCCCTTATCTCCTCAGAAGATGAGATTCTAAAGTTCTTATTTAATTTGCAATTATATAGCTTACATTTAACCTTTGATATATTTTCCATTGAAGCTTCTATATTCCAAGGACATCTTCCTTTATACATACCGTTTATATTTATACTCATTCCTTCATAATAATTAGGTTTCATTGATGTATATGTCATCCAAAGCTTTCTTTTTTCATTAAAAAAATAATATGTTATCCCTTCATATCCCGAAGCTGATTTCCACGCACCTGCTCCCATACCTACAAGTTCAATAGGATTTATTTCTGTATATGCTGTCTTATGTTCACCAATTAAGTTTTGACACAATATTTTAGAAGAAGTTTTTTCGATTGCCTGTGCAATTATATATATTTGAGTAATTAACCTTCTAACTGTTTGTCTAGAAAATGCAGCATTTTTATTAAAATACATTATAAGCTGATTACTTAAACTTCTTAAAAGCTTTTCAAGTCTTGGCAAATCACAACTATGACAAACTACTGCTGTAGTTTCAATTCTATCAACTATACTTTTAGGAAGTTTAGCTAAACCCAATATAGTAATTTCTTCAATCAAATTCTTTACTTCATTCAAAGCTTCCTTTGAAATTTTTATATCTATAGCTTCATTAAGAGCATTTATATCTAAAGTCTTTTTATATAATTTATAATAAATTATTGCTTCTGCTCTATGTATACAAAAACCTTTTTCTTTACATGTGCAAATAGTTTTATCTATAGATGGATTTTCTGTAAAGCGAACCCTAATTCCTAAATCTTTAAATTCAACTACTAAAAAATTCTCTTCTTTTACTTCAACCTCTATTCCAAAATTCAATCTAAATACAATATCTTTAAATGCTTTATTAGAAATCTTTTTCTTAATATCTTCAATATTGTAATCTATAACCCAAGAAAAGTCTCTAACTTTATTATTTTCTTCTCTAAATCCCTCTTCAATATTCTCTGACTTAAACTGCTTGTCTATATTTTTAGCTGTATTACTATATTTTTGTACCAAATCCTGTTTTTCAAACATAATATTAATATTCTTCTTAATATAAAGTATACTTATCAATATATGCTTGCATACAGTTCTAGATGGACAACTACATTTATAATTTACCATATCATCTTTAAGGTCACATATAGTTCCATCTGACAGTTTACAAATCACTTTATCATCTTTAAACTGAACTTCTACTTGAGCACCCTTATCTATTTCCTTTAGTGCTCTCTTATAAAGCCCCTTATTAGCAGCATCAATAAGATAAAGTTCATCACAAGAAATTATAAAATTCTTAAACCTTTCTATGAAATTACACTTGCTATCCATTTAGATAATCCCTCCGGTGTTAATGCTGCAACCTCTGCCCCCATATTTCTAAGAGTTTTTGCTGCATTTTTATCATATGATGGTACTGACTGTGAATCTAATGCAGTTAATATTATTAGTTTAGCACCTGTATCAATAATATTCTTTGCCCTTCTATACATATTTCTAATATCTCCACATTCATATAAATCCGTAACCATTACAACCATAGTTCTATAAGGATTTTGAATCAAACTTTCACAGTATTGAAGTGCCTTTGCTATATATGTTCCACCTCCAAGTTGAACACTCATAAGAGTTGTAACTGGATCATCTATATGATCTGACAAATCAACAACCTGAGTATCAAATATAATTAAGTTGGTTTTAAGCATGGGCAGCTTAGCAAAAATCCCTGCCATAACAGCACTATGTATAATAGAATCTAGCATACTTCCACTCTCATCCACAGCTATTATAACATTCCATTTATTATATGATTTAACCCTTCTATTAAAGTAAACCTGATCTACTATCAACTGATTTCTTTCAATATCAAAGTTTTTTAAATTTTTATTAATAGTTCTCTTAAAATCTATATTTCTAATTGATTTAATATGTCCTCTATTATTTTTGTCTATTTTACCCATTATACTAGTTTTTATATCACTCTCAAGCTGCTTTTCTATTTCTTTTGCAACCTTTTTTACTATACTCTTTGCTGTCTCCAGTACTTCACCCTTCATCATATGTTTCATTTGAATAATACTTTTCAAAAGATCAACATTAGGCTCTAATTTTGAAAGTACCTCTTTATCATTTAAAAGCTCAACCAAACCATACTTATCAAGGGCATGCTTTTCTAATATCTCTATAGTTTGCCTCGGAAACAACTCTCTTATCTTAGTAATCCATCTTGGAACAGTTAAAATAGAATTTCCATTTCCTGCTGCTCTATTTTTTCCTCTATCAGTTCTAACTCCCTGTTCTTCTCCGTACTCTCTTCCATACAAGAAATCTAAAACATCATCAACTTCTGTATACTTAAATCCACCTTCACCAAAACCAAAACTATCCTCTGAAAACTTTCCTAGTACAAGCCTCCAACGATTTAAAGTCTCCAAATCCCTCTCCAAAACTTCACTTCCCTTCAACATCCCACTCTCAGCTATTAATAATCCCCCATTCTTTAAGCTGCTCTACTGCAAATTTATCTAAGTCCCTAGCAAGAATTATATCTTCTTCACTTACAGGTTTTTTTTCTAAAATTTCATATAAATCTTTATCATATAACTGCCCTACTTTATTACCTATTTCATTAATTTCACTAGGAATAAAAAAGCTAAATGCCATACGCATTTCTGGTATTATTTTTAAGAATTCTTCATAATCAATTTCTTTCAGCATATGATCTATTCCATCTATTAATCCACTACTGCACATTATTAAATCTCTTGAAGTACTAAATAATCCTTTTAAATATGCTGCAGCTTTAAATAATTCTTCTCCTGAAGCATACAGATATGATTTAGCTCTTTTTATTCCCTCTTCAATCTCTAACTCATTTACTCCTATTAAAATACCTACAGCAGCTCCTTCTAATGCAGTATTGCACTCTTTTCTACTTATTAAAAGTTTAAGCTGCTCACTGTATATTTCATCATTTAAATCTAAACTATTATCCATAGAAATATTATAAAGTTCTTTTAATTTTTGAATTATGTCATTTTCATCATCTTTAGGTATATTGTATAATCCTGAAATTAAAGAAGCTGATTTCTCATAGCACTTTTTCAAAAGAATCTCAATCTTCTCTGTATTTGATATATCCATTAAATATTTTTCTCTATAAAGAAAATATAATTTGCTGCAAGCTTCTGAAAGAGAATAGAATTCTCCATCCTTTTGAATTATTATTTCCATCTGTAATAATAGCTTATCTACAAGTTCTTCTAATCCCATAACTGCCGCATTAATCATTAATTCTGCTGCTTGTTCACTATGAGCTCCTATATCCTTCATTCTTTTTGCTATAATCTCACGCACAGCCTCTTTTAAACTTCCTCCATAAACAGAATACTCTATTAACTTTGTTTCCACATTAGGATTCCATCTATATTCCCAAATTTCTCTTATTAAATTTGTATTTTTTGATGCGGCAAAATCAGGCCCCTTAGTTCTTACACAAAACTCTGTTTCTAAAAATCTCATCATATGAAAAATTCTGCTTATTTCTCTATGAGACTTGATTTTATAAATATTTAAAATCTTTTGCTGTTTTACTGTTGTATTTAAATTTATTTTAAGACTTTTACACTTATCTCTAAAATCCAAAACTATAGGAGGCATATTAGCAACATCACTTAAAATTCCAACTTTATCTCCAGTCATAAGTTTATTTAAAGTATCTAAAGATGCATTATTAGAAATATTCATTTCTCCCTTTATAAATGAACTTCTAACACCATCCAACAATTCATAGGCACCACACTCTACTTTATCTCTTAATGCAGCAAGTCCTCTTGCCATATTTAATGCTTCAATTGAATCAGCAGTAGATATTCCTTCACCTTTTTTTCTAAGCTCTCTTCCACACTTGGCTATAAAATGCACAACAGTATCTTCATAAGGATTTTTTTTCTTATCATAAATATTATTCCAAATTTCACTATAAAAAGCTATATACGGCATTCCACTTGCATATCCATTCAATTGATCACATTCTTCAAAAGAATACGCCATTGCATAAGCTCCTGTATCCTCTTTCTTTATTCTTTTAAGTCTAAGCTTTGTATCCATTCCTTTAAGCTGCACTAATCCAAAAGTATGAAATCCACCTGTAACAACTAAAATCCTACTATATTTTTGAGAATGTTTTTCTATTTGCATATTCATATATTTTTCTCTTGCAATGCATCCCTCTTGTTCAAGCATTTCCTCTGTATAATCCACTCTTGAAAGATAACAATATGCTAAAAGATTTTTTACAAATGCCTCTTTACTAATATTTATACCATCTATTTCATATAATTTTTCCCATAACTCATTAAAACTTCTGCAATTTTGCTTTTTACATAACTTCTTTATAAATTTACTTCTAGCAAACAAATAATCATCATTATAATTTTTCTTTTTAAATTTTTCTCTAATACCTTCTCCTTGTCTGCTATTAATTAAAATCTGCTCATAAGGAAGATCTATAAACTTCGCAGGAATACCTTTTTCACTAGCAGTTTTAATAGCTACAAATTCTGGAGAATAATCTAAGAAAGGATAATAACACATATATTTATCATCTTTTTCTCCTAATAATTCTTTACTATCTGAATATGTATAATAAATACTCAAAGGAGTTTTACTTTCTTCATGTACAAGTGATGATATTAAATCATTTGCATTACTTGGTCCTTCAATTAATATAATTTCTGGGTTATACTCATCTATAACCTTTTTTAAATGAAATGAACAAGCAGGACTATGATGTCTTACAGGAAAATAAACTATATTTTCCTGTAGATTAAAGGTCTTTTTACACAATTCATTTATTTTATCCATTTCTTTGCTGAATAATAGTTTGTCCATAGCCCTCCCTCCTTTGTACTTCTTTGTTTTGCTACAATAGTAAAGTAATTCTTTAGTTTATTTAAATCCTCTCTACTTTCTTTTATAACAGCACCAAGTATGTTTTGAACTACTCTATCCATACTTATATCTCCACCATCATAATAATAGGCACTCATAGCACTCTGGAAATAAACAGAAACAGCCTCTGCTGTACTCATAACTGCTTCAGGCTTATCTAATCTATGTCCTTCCACTGTAATTCCTTCTCTAAGTTCATGGAATGTAGATGCTAAAATTTTCACGGCATCTCTATCTATTTCCATATCAATATCTGCTTGTTTTAAAAGTTTTCTAGATTCATTTTCAATTATTTCAACCTCTAAAGATAAATCCTTTATTGGAAAAACCGTTTCAAAATTAAATCTTCTTTTTAATGCACTACTCATTTCGTTTACACCTTTATCTCTGATATTAGCTGTAGCTATAACATTAAATCCTGGTGAAGCAAAAACAACTCCATCTTTACCAAGCTCTGGAATATTCAAAACTTTATCACTTAACATACTTATTAAACTGTCTTGAACTTCTGAAGGACAACGAGTAATTTCTTCGAGTCTTGTTATAATTCCATTTTCCATTCCTGTGTATAAAGGTGATGGAACTAAAGCTTCTTTGCTAGGTCCTTTTGCTAAAAGCATAGCATAGTTCCAAGAATACTTAATCATATCCTCTGTAGTACCTGCTGTTCCTTGAATTGTATTAGTGCTTATCCCGCAAATAGCTGCAGTTAAAAGCTCGCTGAGCATAGTTTTTGCTGTTCCAGGCTCACCTACAAGCATCAATCCTCTGTTTCCAGCTAAAGTTACTATACATCTTTCAATAAGAGCATCATCACCATAAAACTTTTTCTTTATATAAATCTCTTCTCCCTCTATTTCTAAAGGCTCATCACTTCCTAAAATAAATGTTCTCACAGCCTTTGGAGACAATCTCCAATTTAAAGGCTTAGGTCCTTTATCATGTTTTTCAAGTGCTAGTAATTCCTTCTTATATAGTTCCTCTGCAGGAGGTTTAATTATCTTTGCGTTCATTACTATTCCTCTCTTTCACTCTTCCTATTATCCTTTTATTTACTTAAAATCTCATAAATATCATAAATCATTTCACTATAATATCTCTCTGGTACATTTATAGGAAGTATTCTTCTATTGCTATCTATTTCATCATATTCATAAGAACCTCTTTCAATGGTTCCAGCCTTATAGAACTCCACTGTTTTTATCGCTACTTCTTCATACCCTAAATCATAAGTATTTATATATTCATCAAGTGTAACTTCAACCCCTATGTTTAATTCCTCATTTTCTTTATAAAACTCATGGTATCCACCACCATCCGTTACAGAACCTCTATACCAACCTTTTTTCATTATTCTATTGACTAATGTGGCATCGTTTACCTTGGTGTTTTTAAAGTCTTCTATAAATTTTATATTTTCATCTTCACAAATAAATACATTTCTATTTATTTGCGGAAAAAATTCTTCTATTTCATTATCTTCAAATATTTCCTTCCATGAGGCCTTTTCCTCTTCACTTAATTCTAGTGGGTGAACTATTGATATTTTGTATTTTTCATCTAATTCTATAACATCGTCATTTACATTATAAAAATCATCATCATAAATAAATGAAGTCTTTAATTCACCATCTTCATATAATCCCCAAATTATCCTTTTTCCTAATCTATGCATTATAGGATTTTTCATAAATAATTCTCTCCAAGACTCTACATTCCAAATTCTAAAATCACTTAAAGAAGCTTCCATTCTTTCGATTTGAGCCTTTACTATATCCTTTAATTCCTTCTTCAAAATCTTAAGGTTATCTTTTGCTTTCTTTACCATTTCTTCATTGTCATCTTTAGTACCTTTAGGAAGATTCTTAAGTATCTTTCCATCGTCCTTTTCTATCTCTAATGCTAAATTATCATTTAAATAAACCTTGAATTTTCTGCTGCCATAATCATATTCTTTGCAGCTTATATTTTTAAATCCTAAATCCGGTACTATTTTATCCTGAAGCTCTCCTAAAGAATAGCCTAATTCACTTGCCACAAGTTTAAAGGCTTCTTTTGCACTATCTTTTACACTTTTATATTTAAACTTTCTACCTATAGAATCTACTAATATTAAAGCTTCTCCACTTCCATTTAAAGCTAGAGCTTTTACTATATAAGAAGCTATTTTTTGCTTAGATTTTGATGCAAGCTCTGTTATAAGTGTGTTTAATTTTTTAATTATGTTATAATCTCCATGAATGGAAGCCAGTAATATCATCCACTTTTCTTTATTATTAAATCCATTGCTTATAAAGTAATCTAATACATTATTTGAAAATCCATTTAAATCCTCTTCATTCATGTACTCACTAATAAGTAATGCATCATTATTTATTTTTAATTCATCACTTGTCATATAAGATAGCAAGAAATATTCTATTATTTCATCTCCCATAACCTTTTCATTATGTTTATATCTTATTTGTGTAAATTCTTTATATGGAAGTGATAATTTCTTTTTCTTTAAGTTTTTAGACAAGCCCTTTATATAGGCTAATAAATCAAATTTTCCTTCTTCATCTAAATAAAGTGTTCTAACCTCTATGTTTAAAGTTTCTATTAAAAGACTTCTTATCTTAGGATCAGTTTCTTTTTTAAATAAGTTTTGTAATACATCTTGTACTAACTTTTCTTCCTTATAATTAACTAAAATTTCAGTGACAGCAAGTCTTACATCTGCTTTTTTATTTTCTAAAAGCTTTTTAAAATCTTCTATAAAATATACAATTTGTGAAAGTTCTAATTTAGATAAATGACGTACCAAAGCCTCTCTTATTTTTTTTGACTTATCCTTTAAATATTCTAATGCTATTTTTATATGTTCTTCTTTGTATTTCTTACTTTCAAATAGGGAATTAATAATAAATAACTTACTATCTGCTGAAAAGTCTTTAATATATTCTAAAACATTGTATTCATTCTTAGTTAGATATCTTATACCTGTTTTATATTCATCTACATTCGAATTATAATATTCTGTACAATACTCAACTGCACCAATACCTAAAAACTCTACAATTTTAGATATTTCTATACCTGCTTCAACAACTTCTTCTAAAAAATTTTCCATGGTTTTCTTTTCACTTTTCTTTCTACTTCTCTTAAGATGAGACCATATGCTATTTATAATTCCTACATTATCCAATTCAAAGAATATGTTAAAGTATTTCTTTCTCTCTTCTTCTTCCAAAGCCCAGAAATATATGAGTTCACCATCTATTCTAAGACTATGCTCTATTCTATATTCCTCTTTTAATAAAGGCTTAATTTCTTCAAAATGTACTTCTCCCTTAGTATATTTTTTTATAAGAACTTTTGCTTCCTCATTTTCATATTTGAAGTTTTTATCTAGAAAGGTATTAAATTCATTGTAAAAATACTCTCTTACCTTATCATTAAAATACTCATCCTTTGTGATCTCATAGCATATTCCATAGAGACTTATTCTATACCCGGTTTCTATATATTCTACAGCTTCTTTTAATAAATTCTTTTTCTCATTAACTTCTTCTATTACTCTTTCATAAATTTGCTTTCTCAATGGCCCACAAGTATAATGTCCATAAGAATATCCTAAAGCCCAAGACAATATCTGAGTTTCATTAAATTTAAACTTGTTCTTTAAATCACTTCTTATTTTTTCATAATTTTCTATAGATTTTAAATCACAGCCACTTCTATCATAGCCATAGGTGATTAACTCTATAGTTCTATAGGGATTTAACTTTATTAAAAGATTAAATAATCTCTTTTGAAAATTATCTTCTTTATATGCCTTTATTATTTTAATTATAAATTTTTCAACTCTACCAGCTTGGAAAAAGTAATAATCCATTAAACTAGAAGTCATTCTTTCTCCCTTCAAGTTATCTCTTACAAAATCAAAAACTTCATCTAGGGACTTTTCTTCTAAAAGATAAGCCTTTATCTCTTCTATTACTGTATCAGTTTCCTCAGCTTTTTTTCTATATCCATAATTATATTTCTTTAATATCTCTGTAAATTCATTAGTTTTAACCTTTTCTAGTGCCATCTTGTTTCCTCCTAAAATTAGTTCATCTTTATAATTAATATCTTTTTTTCTCCACCTACTCCTGCTTTAATACCTCATAAATATCATACATCAATTTTTTCCTCCGCACTATTTTAAGTTAATGTTTTTCAATTACAATATACATTAGCAAACATTTGTTCGTATTGATAATAATTATTACATATTTATCCCTTTTTATCAATATATAATTCTTAATTATGTCATAAAAAAAGAGCACTTCATAAAAAGTACTCAAATATTCAAAATTATAATTTAGTTCCTGATTCAATTTCATATTAATCATAGATACATCTAGTCCATTTTTAAAAGAATATCTTTTTATTTTTCCTTGTCCAATTTTTTTTAGAACCTCAAATTCATAACAATTTCTTGAGCTTTTATTTATAAAACCTATCTTGTTAAGTTTTTCAAAATAATCATTCAAGTCAAAAGTATTTAATAAGAATTTCATTGAAATCGTATTTTTTCTCTTTCTATTAAATTAAATATTTATTAAAATTATTATGTATACATAATACCCCTCTTGCCTATTTGTATATTACTAGGCAAACATGTAATTCCTGGATTTTCTCGACAGTATGAAAATAACTGAACTAAATCTCGTTTAAAAACAGTTCTAGGACGTTTTGGTTCACGTATACCCCACTTTTCCATACATTCTAGAATAAGAAATCTAGTTTGAGGATATCTTATTGCTGTTTCAATAAGACACCCCACAGCACCCAATTTAATTACTTCCTCATACTTTGGCTTTAACTTCCATACACATTTAGTTACTAAATGCCATAACCATAAATTGTAGGTATTGTCACTGTTCGGTATCTTAGTGTCAAAACACCCACCTCGTACAGCTGCCCAAAGGGCCAACAGTGAATTTTTCATAAGGACAAGGGTTCCTTCATTGTGTAATGTTGTTAGGAGAGATTTAATTTTACTTGATATATTCACTCCTTGTTCTGCCAGCTTACAGTAAATATCACACATGTATTCTTCCGTTAACTTGTCACTTCTATAAACATCTGCAAGGATTAGGCCTATCACTTCTTGTGAGAAAGAAATTTCTGAACTAATTACTAAATCTAAAATTGCTGCAGCACAAAATTGAATATATAATTCAATTTTAGATTTATCACTTTCTCTTTTATCTATATAAAGAATATGTGCTATATGTACAATTACTGGAGCAAGATCTGCACCAGTTTTAAAACACTTATGAAGTATTTCTAAAATTATCACAACAAGTTCAGGATTACTTACCTCCTTATAAAAACCTTTGTTTCCAATTTCTTGTTCTGATTGACAAGTTATTAGGCAATCTTTTAGTAAAAGAACTACCTTTGAGGCTATCTCTTTTGAAGCAACTGCTTCAATTAGAGCATCTTTGATTATATGACATTTTTCTAATTCTTCGCTCATAAAACTGTGTACTAACTGTTCTATACTTTTATTAGAATTCATTATACAGATTCTCCTCATGTTTAATTTTATACATCAAATTCCAAGAATATCTTAGGTCAGCAAGCATAGTAATTTTAATTGTTTTTCATATGCTTATAATACTACCTTTCTTATTTTTATAAAATCTTAAAATTCTTGGATAAAATCTTAATTCATCTAGCTTTTTTATTTCACAAATTACATGCTCACTTATTCCAAGATTAGAAATACTTTTGAGTATATCATCAATTAATATTTGTTTCCCTATTATTTAGTAATTTTTCTACATAATATCACCAGAACATATGTTTGTCAAACCCCAAAGACATATATAATACTTATAAATATCATCTCATATATAATCAATGATTCAATATAATTAAAATTTTAGTAGGAAATATTGACGCAATATACATAATTATGCTAAAATGTACAAGCAAATTGTTATTTTTGCAAAATTTTTCATATATTTAATATATTAATGGAGGTAACTTTATGTATAAGAAATTATCTTATTTATTACTAGTTTTACTTTCAGTTATATTTATCTCTCAGCCTGCATATGCAGATAATAACTCTGAAATAAATATTAACTGGATTGTAGGTCCTACTACTGTAGATGTTGGAACTAATTTAGCAGAATTAAATTTATCTGATGGATATGTTTTCGCTAATGGTAAAGATGCTAAAGTCTTGATGAAACAAATGGACAATTCTATTAGTGGAATCGAACAAGGGATAGTTGTTTCTAGTGATCCAGAACAAGATTGGTATGTTTTATTTGAATTTGACGATATAGGATATGTTAATGATAATGATGCCAAAAAAATTGATGCGGATAAATTATTATCATCTATAAAAAAGGGAACAGAAGAAGATAATAAAAAAAGAAGATCACAAGGCACTCCTACCTTAGATATAATTGGTTGGGATGAAAAACCACACTATGATACTAAAACACATAACTTAGTTTGGTCTATTTTAGCCACTTCTCAAGGAGAAAAGATAGTAAATTATAATGTAAGAATTCTTGGTAGAAAAGGAGTAACTTTAGTTACTTTAGTTGCAGATAAAGAAAAAATGGAACAAGTTAAACCTCATTTACAAAATATAATTAGCAACTACTCTTATAAAAAGGGTAATAAGTATACAGATTACGTAAAAGGTGAAGATAAAGTTTCTAAATTTGGTTTGGCTGCACTAATTGTAGGTGGTACAGCAGCATCAAAGCTAGGATTATTAGCAAAAATACTACTTATATTTAAGAAGTTATGGATAGTACTCATATTAGGCATAGGTGGACTTTTTAAGAAAATAATAGGTATATTTAAAAAGAAACCTGCCAATACAAACAACAATACTTCATATACAGAAATTAATAACTTAGATAATTCTAATGTAGAAGTATCCAGTGAGATTTCTGCAACAGCAAATGATACAAATGATCAAAATACTTTATTATAAGTAATTTCATTATAAACAAGAAGCTATCAAAATGTTCTATTTAGAACACTTTGATAGCTTTTAATTTTCTATTGCTATCATTTCATAAAATTCTTTCTAAGACATTATACCTATACTGAATTCTCAATTTAAAATTCAGTATAGATATGTTTTATACTATTTCTGCACCATAATTACTTACATTTTTCATTTCTGTTCTCCACTTATCATCAAATTCAGAACTGCTCATTGTGGCAATATACACATCATACATAATCTCACTAAATAATCTTGCAGGTAAGTCTTTTGGAAGAATTAAATTTTCTTTTTTAATTGTGTCATAAATATAACTTCCTCTTTCAACTGTTCCTGCTTTATAAAATCTAAGTACAAATACTGTTACTGTCTCATATGGGTCATAAACCCCCATACCACTGAACTCAATTTCTGCTCCTATTCCACAGTTTTCATCCTCTTTATAAAATTCCTCATACCATCCTCCATCTCTAACAGAGCCTGTATACCATCCCCTTTTAGTAAGTTTACTTAAAAGAGATGCTCCACTCAGAACTTTACCACCAAATTTATCAATATTTACACTTTTCTCATCTTCTAAAACAAATATCTTTCTATCTAATTGTTCTATAGGCTGACTTATTTCATAATCTTCAAGTTGTTCTTTCCAAGACTCGATTTCCTCTTCTTTAAGTTCTATAGGATGAACTAATCCTATTTCTGTATTGTCTGACACTTGGAATTCTTCATCATCCACAGTGTTAAATGTTCCATCCTCAATATATCTAAAGCTTTGAATTAACTTATTTCCTTCATAAACACCCCATATAAGACTAGTAGCAAATCTATGCATTACAACATTCTCTACAAAAAGCTTCTTCCATTTATCAATTCTCCACTTTCTATTTGCTGAAAGTGCCATCTCAAGTCTTGTACTTTGAACATCAACTAATGTCTTAAGCTGTTTCTTTAATGTTTTAAACTCTTCGCGTGCTTTAGTAGCCATTTCCTCATTATCATTCTTTCCTACAGTTGGTAAATTCTTAAGCTTCTTTTCAGCCTCATTATAAACTTCTAGTTTCAATTCTGGATTTATTTTTATTATAAATTTTCTATTTCCATAATCAAATATTCTTTGTCCATTATCATCAAAACCTAAAGTTTAAACTACTCTGTCAGATAGCTCTTCCTTATCTATTCCAAGTTCTTTTGCTGCAAAATCCAATGCTTCTGAAGCAGCTTTTTTAACTTGTTTAAATTTAAACTTTCTAGCTATACTATCAATAATCATCAGTGTTTCATCGCTGCCTATCATAGCAAGTGCTTTTAAAGCTTCGCAAGCTATGGCACCTCTTGATTTCTTAGGCCATTCCTTAATATGTTTTTCTAAGAATTGAACACATTTTGTATCTCCAAACATTCCAACTAAAGAAAGAATCCATTTTTTCTTAGCTTCCGCACCAACTGCACACCATCTTTCTAAACTCTCAAGTGCTATATCTGCTAAACTACATTGTGTAAAGAAACTCATCATATTTTTTACTTCTGAATTTATCTCTACTTCTTTGTTATCTGCAAAGGATATAAGCATATAATGTAAAGTATCCTCACTAACTTCTTGTCCACTTTCTTTTAATATTAAAGCTGGAAGTGTATTTGGATGAAGCCATTCTATTTTTGCTTTTTTTCTCTTATTTAAGTTCTTTTTACAATACTCATTTATATCTGACATACTTTCTTGTTCATTATTCTCTGTTTCAATATTTAAGCTTTGAATTATAATATTTTTAACTTTACTGCTTGTTTCTTTCTCAAGCTGATCCTTTAAAACAACTATACATTCCTCATCTAATATGGGCACAAGAACTTTAACGGCTCCCTCTCTAACAGCTGCTTTTTTATTACTCAAAAGAGGTATGAATATCTTTTTACATTCATCATTACTTAATGCTTCATTTATTATATTCATTACACATTCTCTAACAGTTTTTGATGAATCTGCCGTAAACTTCAATAAAATCTTCTTAAATTCTTCTCTATCTTCCTTAACAAAATTACTTTCATAAATTCTCTTAATTAAATCTGCTCTTCCCTCTGCTCTACATAAATGTATATACTTTGATACTTCATAAGGTTTGTTTTTTATCCACTTACTAGATAATTCATAGCACTCTTGACTATGATGTCCTTCAAATTCATTATATGATAATAGTGGAAGTACTTCTTTAATGCCTACCTGAAGACTATCCACAATAGACATAAATCTATTGAAGTTGCTGTCATTCTCATTTATAAATTCATCTATTAAATAGTCAAATAATTTTCCATTTTGAAGTTGTATAAAATATCTTACAACCTTATTGAAAATTTCATTTACATCACTGTACCAAACAATTCTCTTCAAGTAGTTTCTTATATGATAACCATAAATATTATCATTATTTTTAAATTTAGAAGGTTTTAAGACCTTTTCAATTTCCTTCTCACCTTCCATATAAAGTATAAAATCATCTATTTCCTTTTTTTCAAAATCACATTCTATTAATACTTCTTTAACATTGTTTATACATTTATCCTTTGCTTCTTCTATAAGTTCATCATCATTTTTTAACTTCCATAAATAATGTTCCAAATATTCTTTTGCAATTCCATCAGATAATTTTGCTGCTTCTTTAAAACCTTCTATATCATGATTTAAATATTCGTTTATAACCTTTTTTAAATATTCTCTATCACTTTCATAAATATCATCATTAAAATATTGATCAGCTACCCAAACTAAATAAAAACTGTTTGGTAGTCCCAATTTTTTGAGTTCATTTGGAAATTCTTCTAGCTGACCTTGTATCTTCTTTCTATATCTTCTATAATCATTTTCTACAGCACACGAAAAATCAAAAATATTATCTACAGTATTTTTCACATCCAAGTATGCAACAAGCTTTAATATCCTTCTTCCAAGTTCACTTATTTTCCAGCAATTATAAACTACCATATTAATCTTTTTTAAACTATCAAAATTATTTGCACTTGCATTTGGTAAATTTCTTAATATATTTACTACTTCTTCTAAACACTCCTCTTCCCCATTTAAATAATTATTTATTTTTTCTTCATTATTATAATCATAATTAAAGAATTCAAATACAAACTTTTTTAAAGCTTCATTTATGTATTCTTCTAAATTCTCTACTTCATTACAATCTTTTCTTAAAATTTCAATAGCTAAATATAACTTTACATTTCCATCTGCATAATTAAAAGCTTTAATATAATCTTCTTTATATTTTTTATACATATTTTTTAAATTTCTAAAATACTTTATAAAAAAACGTGCATGATAATAATATGGATTTTCTTTCTCTATTTCCTGAGCTTTATTAACTATATAATAGTAAAAAGGTATATTTAATTTTTTGAATTTTGTATATATTTCAGTTATATCTTCTCCTATTATGTATGACATAACATAAATATCAAATGCTTTCTCCTTAAAAATTAAAAATAATACCTTGATAAATTTATCAATAAGTTCCTCATCACTTCTTATATAGTTATAAAATATTTCATGCCAATCTGAATAGACTCCATTGAAGTCTACATCTTCATTCATCAATACTCCGCTTAATTTTTTCTCCTCTACATCTCCTATAAAATATTTTTCTAAAACATTTAGTGCTTCAAAAGACAAACCACTTTGTGATAGTCTATCAATTATCTCTTTTGTACTTTCTTGTCTTTGATTCATCATCTTCTTTCCTCCCAAGTAAATAAATATGTGTTTTATGCTTACATATTATTTCGACTAAAACTTATATTTTTTTACATATATTTTACCATATGGTAGTGGGATAAGTAAAAAACATCCAACCTTTTGGTCAGATGCTCATATTTAAAATATTTCTTTTCTCTTCATTTAAAAAAGCTTCAATATTTAATACTATCTCATTTACAAGTTTAGTTCTAGCTTCTACACTAGCCCAAGCAATGTGTGGAGTTATAAGTAATCTCTCTTTATTTTTTATATTCAATAATGGATTATCCTCATTTATTGGTTCCCTTGATATTACATCTAAGGCTGCGCCTGCAATTATGTGTTCATCTAAAGCTTTCGCTAAATCTGCTTCATTTACTATCTTTCCTCTACCCACGTTTATTAGAATAGCCGATTCTTTCATACGTTTTAGTTGATTTAAAGTTATTAAATTTTCTGTTTTTTCATTTAATGGACAGTGAATAGAAACAACATCACTAGACATTAAAAGATCATCAAGTTCTTTCCTTTTATAATTTGAACTATTATTTTTTCCCGATGTAGAATAATATATAACGCTGCATCCAAAAGATTCAGCAATTTTTGCAACTCCTCCTCCAATTTCTCCAAGTCCAATTATACCCCATGTTTTGCCACTAAGCTCCCAAAATGGCTTTGAAAAATGAGTAAATACATCGCTTTTACAATACTCTCCACTTTTTGTATATTCATCATAATAATTTAAATGTTCTAATAAATAAAGCACCATTGCAAATGTATGCTGAATAACACTGTTAGTAGAGTACCCTGCTACATTAGTAACTGCTATATTTCTTGCTGTTGCATACTCTAAATCTACGTTATTTGTGCCTGTTGCGGCAATACATATTAATTTTACATTTGAAGCATGTTTTAAATTTTCTTCATTTAAAACTACTTTATTGGTTATTATTATATCTTTATCTTTTATTCTATTAGCAACCTTTTCTTTTTCAGTTACATCATAAATCTCAACTTCTCCAAACTTTTCAAAAAGCTTTAAATCTATATCATTTCCTAAAGTTTTTCTATCTAGTATTACTATCTTCATCATTTGCCCCCTTATTTTTAATGAATTAATTGTGTAATTTAATTATTCTTTATACAACATCTCTATATGTGGAATATTGTCTTCTAAATACACATCAGAAACTTCTTCAAAACCTAAACTTTTATAAAACCTTGTTAAATATTCTTGTGCTGAAATTCTTATTATTGTTTCATCTAAATTATTCTTAATAAAATCTATTACTTTTAACAACATCTGTCTTGCTAACCCTTTCCCACGGTAATCTTTATCAACTAAAACTCTTCCTATTGATATTTCATTGTAAGAAACACCTTTTTCTAAAATTCTTAGATATGCAATTATTTTACCGTTCTTATCTAAAAATAAGTGATAAGCACTTTTATCTTTATTATCACAATCTTGATAAATGCATTTTTGCTCTACAACAAATATTTCATTTCTTCTTTTTAAAATTTCATACATCTCTTCTCCGCTTAATTCTTTAAACTTTTTAATTTTCCAATTCAAATTTTCAACATCCCTTCATTAATCTAAATAGCCTCTATCTTTACCATTTTTAACTGCTTGCCAATCTTTTTCTATATTTTCTCTCATTTTTTTTAAAAGCTTATGTACAATCTCTTTTTCTTCATTACAGAATCCCTTTAATGCAGTTTCCGTTGAATAATCTTCTTCTGTTCTTAAAAATTGATAAATTTCCATTGCTTTTTTATCTGGATAAAGTTTAAAGGATCTTTTATCTTCTTTACTCTGTTCTTTTAAAATATACCCTTTTGAAATTAATTTTTTTACAGCTTTTGCTGTAGTAGTTTTATCAACTTTTAACATATTAGAAAGTCTTTCTTGATTTATTCCTGGATTCTCACATATTCTTACTAAAAATAGATATTGCCCTTTTTCTAAACTTAACTCTCTAAATTCAATATCATTAATTGTTTGAAAACATCTAGCTATCATTCCTATTTCTCTTAAAATTAAATAATCCATATAACACCTCTGCAAAATAGTTGAAATTTCATCTATTTTCACTTTATCATATTTTAGTTGAAACTTCAACTTTATTAATGTTCTGTATATATTTCTAGTATTCAATTGACAAAAAGAGACGCTAAGTATAAAATTGTCTTTTACTATAAAAAACAAATACAAGTTATTTACAAATACAACAAAATTATAAAGGAGATAGCTATGGCAATTTCATTTGATAAGTTAGAATTAAATTCAAATTTAATAGAAGGATTAAAAAAAGAAGGTATAAATGAACCCACAGATATTCAGGTAAAAACAATACCTTTAGCATTAGAAAATAAAGATATAATAGGTCAGTCACAAACTGGAAGTGGAAAAACATTAGCCTATTTACTACCTATATTTCAAAAGATAGATAGTAATAAAAAAGAAATGCAAGCTATTATATTAGCCCCAACCCACGAACTAGTTATGCAAATAGATAGACAAATAAAACTTTTATCTCAAAATTCTGGAGCACCTATAACTTCTACTACTATAATAGGAGAAGTTAATGTAAAAAGACAAATTGAAAAGCTAAAGAAAAAACCTCATATAATTATAGGTTCAACAGGAAGAATATTTCAACTTATAAAAAAGAAAAAGATAAGTGCACATACTATTAAAACCATTGTTATAGATGAAGGTGACAGACTATTAGATAAAAACAATTTAGCTGGAGTAAAAGATGTTATAAAAACTACAATGAGAGACAGACAGTTAATGGTATTTTCAGCTACTATAAATGAAAAAGCAATAAATATAGCAAAGGATTTAATGAAAAACCCAGAAGTTATAAAAATAGAAGATAAAAAACTAGTTAATCCAAATATTACTCATATGTATCTTACTACAGAACAAAGAGATAAAATTGAAGTTTTAAGAAAGTTAATAGCTTCTATAAAACCACAAAAAGCAATTGTATTTATAAATAAAAGTGAAGAAATAGAAATAACCACATCAAAACTTCAATATCACCACATTAAAGCATACGGAATATATGGTAATGCATCAAAAGAAGAACGCAAAAAAACTTTAGAAGGATTTAGAAGTGGGAAAATTCAACTTTTAATAGCTTCAGATATAGCTGCCAGAGGACTCGATGTAAAAGGTGTAACTCATATATTTAATTTAGATTTACCTGAGGATTCAAAGGAGTATCTACATAGAGCAGGTAGAACTGGTAGATCTGGAGAATTAGGTACTGCTATTTCTATAGTTACGCAAAAAGAAACATCATTAATTAGAATGTATGAAAAAGATTTCAATATAAAAATTGAAGCAAAAGAAATATATAAAGGAAAGATCATAGATATAAGAAAAGGTAAATCAGCCCCTAAAAAGAGTATTAATAGACATTCTAATTTAAGCACCAAAAAGAGTATTAATAGACATTCTAATTTAAGCACCAAAAAACACTAGGTTTCTTTACCTAGTGTTTTTTCCTATACAACTTTATACTTCAACCATCTCAACTTTTTTATCCTTTTTAATCTTATCTTTCTTAAATCTTAATTTAATTTGTTTTTTGTTATTATTCAGGTCAACTCCAAACATATCTAACATAAATATAACTATTGGAATACCTAATAAAAGACCCCAAGCTCCCATAAAATGCTCTGAAACAATAAGTATAACAAAAGTAAAAAATACAGGAAGGTTTGTCTTATTTGACATCAACTTAGGATTTAATATGTAACTTTCAAAAGCATGAATTATAGCTACCATAATTAATACATAAATTACTTGCATTATACCACCCATTTCAAAAGCCATAAACCCTAAAGGTATAAGTGATATAATTACTCCTGCTACTGGAATTAAACTTAAAATAAATATCATAATCCCTAGTGCAATTAAACTTTTAAACCCTATAATTGAAAGCCCTATAAGAGAAAGAGAAGTATTTGCTACTGCTATAAGTATTTGAGCTTGTATAACTTTAGCAAAAGAATTCAAAAAACTCTTTCCAAAATAAGATATATAATCATAGAAACCAGATATCTTACTATCTTTAAATTTTCTCATAAAATGTTTAATTTCTTCTTTTTGAAGTACGAAGAACAAACTTAGAATTAATGATATAAATATATTAAATGCCCATTTGCCAACATGAGTTGCCCCTGTAACCAAGCTATTTACTCCCATTTGTGCATACTTTCCAATATCTACTTGTTCTAATATTTGATTGATGTATTCAAACTGTTCAAGCTTAAGCTGAGACACTTGATCTATAAGATACATACTTTGATTTATAGCAATTGGTACATACTTTACACTTGCAAATACCAATAACAAAACTATGAATAGATAAATAACAATGGTGACTAATTTAGGGTTTATTTTCACAAAGTCATTAAGCTTATCCACAATAAATGTTTTAATAGTATCTACAAAGTATGCAAGTAAAAAAGTAAGTAAAAATAAATCAAATACAGACTTTATAGAGTACAAAAGTACTAGTAAGATAAGAAAATAAATAAACTTTTTTGTAGATTGTTTTCCCAAAAGCTGCTTTAACATACTATCCTCTCCTAAACATAAGTAAAATTATTGCAAATATATTTCATTAAATAAACTAATCAAATATATTTGCAAGAATATTAAAAATAATTGTAATTTAAACCTGTACTGCACATATTATAGCACATTTTTACTTGTATTATCTTAAATATATCTTAATATAATCATAAAAAGGCAACTGTTATCAAAATCAGTTACCTTTTTCCTATTTGTCTACATTACTCCAATCTGAAAAATGTTCCATTTCCTTCTTATATACTTCTTTAAATTCTTCATCAGTCATATTATCATAATCAGGAACATAAGATTCATCGTCATAAGTGTTAGAATGATTCTTATTATATTCCATATAAGCTTTAGAATGTTTATTCGTAGATTGTTTCTTTTTTACTTTTCCTAAATTACCATATACTATATTTCCTTTTTTATCTATATACGCAGTACTATTAGCAGTACTATTACTGGTAGAAATACGTGCTAACCCCTGTGAAAAAGGCCATGCATCACGAAATCTATATGGTATTACTACTTTAGCTTCTTTATTTATATAAGCAATTGTATAATCTGAACTCGCTACAGCTGCTAACCCTTCCGAAAATGGACCTCCATATTCATAAACAGGTTCTTTTATAAAATTCCCATTTTTATCTATAATACCCCAAAGATGTCGCCCATTTAATTCTTTATTTCTTGCTTCTACAAAAGCTAATCCTTCTGAAAATATATTTGCATCAAGAAATTGAGGTTCTATTACAAACTCACCTTTTTTATTTATGTATCCCCATTTTTCCCCTTTCATTACAGGTGCTAAATCCTCTGAAAATGTGCCTGCACAATCGAATTGAGGTTTTATTACAAATTCACCCTTTTGATTAATATATCCCCATTTTTTATTTTTTCTTATAGGTGCTAAACCTTGAGAAAATTTGAATCTACTAAAAATAGCAGAATATCTCCAATTCACATCTTCTGGATTATAAAGTGGATCAAACTGAGGTTCTATTACAAACTCACCTTTTTTATTTATATAACCTATTTTTTTATTAACTACTACAGCTGCTAAACCTTCCGAAAAATCACCTGCTCTATCAAATTTAATCTGTATTGCTATATTCCCTTTCTCATCTATATATCCAGATTTAGACTGTATTGAATATATATTCACACTCTTATCATATGTGCGGTTGACCTCTTTATGTACACAAGCTAATCCTTCTGAAAAATCATTTGCATCGTAATAATTATAACCTAGATCTAATACTACTTTTCCATTTTTACTATTTATGTATTTCATATTACACGAATACAATCCTTCTCTTTCTGATACTAATAACAACTTTCCATTCTCTACGTCATTTTGTTTTTCTACTTCTTGATTTTGTACTTGCTGTATATTTTTTGTTTGTTTTACACTAGACTTTGATGATGTCATGTAGACCTTATAAAACGCAATCACTATTGCCATAAGTATACTGAATAATAAAATTATTATAGCAATTAAAATTTTATTATTTGTGCCTGTCCTTTTTTTCATTTTTTCCTCCTATTTTTATTAAAATAAAAATTTTCCTCATTTGTTCATACTAAGATGATTTTACCATATTTTCAATATGATTTATATTATTAAATAATAAAAAAGTACCTACAACTTATTGAATTGTAAATACTTTTACTTCACCCAAATTATTTCTCAGTTATATATTATTACTTTATTTCTGCCTTTTTGCTTAGCAGTATAAAGCGCTTTATCTGCTCTATCAAACAATTTATCAATATCATCTTCATCAAAATTTAATATTTGGGCTACTCCTAAACTTGCTGTAACAAATATTTGCCCTCTGTCAGTGCTTACTGAACTCTGCATTATGTTTTTTCGAATTCTTTCTGCTATTAATTGAGCTTTACAAATATCTGTTTTAGGTAAAAATACAGCAAATTCTTCTCCACCATATCGACCTAATACATCAGTATCTCTAATTGAATCTATAATATTATTTGCAATATTACATAAAACCTGGTCACCTATTGCATGCCCATAATTATCATTTACTTGCTTAAAATGATCAATATCTATCATAATTGCACACATAGAATATTTATGATGTATACTTAATTCAAACTCTTTTTGGGCAAGTATAAAAAAATGGCGGCGATTAAAAATTTGAGTTAATGGATCTTTTACCGCCAGCTCTCTTAAAGCCTTTTCTGCTCGTTTACGCTCAGTAATATCACGTATATACCCTAATGTAGCAAGACGTCCATTATAATTCATTACTGCAGCATTTACTTCTACATCTAATTTATCACCATTTTTACAGAGTAAAGTTATTTCATATCTGTTATTAACCTCTTCTCCCATTATACGACGCCTGTAAGTTTCCCGAACCAAGGTTCTAAATTCTTGAATAACAAATATATCAAAATAATGATTAATTACCTCTTCATACGTATGATTTATCATTTCTAATAATTTAGTATTCATATACTTTATATATCCATCTTGTATTATTACAATACCATCATTGGCAAATTCGCAAACATTTCTATATTTTTCTTCACTAATTTGTAAAGCTTTCTCCATTTTTTTACGCTCACTTATATCATGAAGTACAATCAGCCAACCAATATTAGTATTACGTTTATTAACTAAAGGTAAAGATTCTACTTCATATATATATTCTTGATCAATTTTTTTTAGAGAAATTTCTAAATTTGTTTGCATGGAATTATCCATATTTTTTAAAATTTCTTGTGAATTTGGAAATATCCCATGAAATAGCTGACCAATAACTTCATTAGTTGTAGTATTAATAATCGTTTGTGCTAATAAGTTAATATCCACAATTACCTTGTTAGCATCTAATACAATCAATCCATCATTTATTTTTTCAAAAAGTGTTTCTCTTGCAATTGGTACTGTATTTAAAAATTTATAGCGATAGATACTAAAAAATAAAGACAAATTTAAAATTGTAAAAGTAAAAGGAGATACATCTCTCATATATTTTGGAATTAAATCTAAGAAAGACAATATATAACCACCAGCTGTAATTGTTAATCCAATCATCATAAATGAAGCTTGCTTACGATATAAATCATGTGAACGAATAAAAAATCTAATAAGCAAAATAATAAATAAAATATACATTACATAACCAAAAGCAAAATCAATCCATGAAGCAATCCCCATATCATATATAAGAGCTGGGAATGGTCCACTTGTATCAATATATGCATTCCCTCTAAATAACTCTGTTAAATTTGATACAGCTAAAATCCATATAATTACAGGTTCAATTGCTAATAAAATGGTAACTCTTCGTTTAAGGCATATCTTCTGTTTTGTATATTGTAAGGCAAAAGCAAAACAACTTACCCCCATTGCACCGCCTAACATTTGAACGTTATCCCAAAATATTTTTTCTCTTAAGCTTTGTGAAAGTAATTCAAAAATATACCCCAAAGACCATAGTGACATTATTAAAGACATTATAAATAAAGCTATAGCTCCTGGAACAGCTCTACGCTTAAATATATATATTGCAGTACCTATGGAAAAAATTAAAGTAATCCATAATGGTATAGTATATGGTAGTACATTCCACCTCATTATTTATCCTCCTGAATATCTCTCCTTAGGTAGAAATCACATTGTTATCAATATTATTTTTCAATACTATATTAATCTCCCCTTTTTATAATTAATATATAATATCTTTATACCTAATTATATATTTTTCGACATTTTTCTCTTTTGCTTTAGTTAAAATTTTCATATGCTTTGCATTTTTATGAATTTAACTACTTTAGTGCTTTAACAACTCATCTTGTATATTTTAAATATATAAAAAACATCTAATCTTTACAATTAGATGTTTTTTATTATGCTTATATATTAACTTTCAAATCTTCTGTATTTACCATCATCCACAAATGTTTTATATAATTGATATATAAATATCTATAATCTGATCAGTCATATCTTCAGAGTTATTATGATATATTTCAAAATCACATTCATATTTCCTGTTAAGATTAAGTGCCCAAATAGCTTCCCATACATCCATTACTGCTTCCTGAATATGACCCCTAATAGAAAACTTTGCATACTTACCTGCATTGATTGTTTTAAAAATTAATGGATGTTTTAAATCACCAACTGCACTAACTTCACAACAAGTCATAAAACTATAGGGTTTTGTATAATCCCCTTCGTAATTAGTATACAATCCTATACCTTGTTGATTTACCTTATTTTCAATATTATTATAAACTTCTTCTGCTATAAACCTCTGCCATAATTCACCAATGTCTTTTACAGCTTGCATATTTTCATTTGTAGTCTTTTTAATAATACCTACAACTTGTTTTTCTTTCAATTCAACTATTTCATATTTCATGATATCACTCCTCAAAATTTCTTTAATGAAATCATATCATAGAAAAGTTGACAGCTATATGTCATATATAATAATAAATTTATAAATTATTTATATATTCTAGTTTTTTATCTTTTTAAGGATTTTTTCTACTTCACCTAGAAATTTTTCTTTCAAATATTCAGGTTCTATGATTTTGACCGAACTGCCAAATCCTAGAATAAAATTAATAAGGTTATAATCATGATAATATTTAAATTTAACTGTAACTGACTCAGTATTTATTTCTATAAATTCCGCTTCTGTAAAATAGTCATAAAGTTTTCCTAGTTCAGCTCTATGGAATTTAAGAATTACAACATCACAATTTTTATAATCAGCAATATAAGTTAAATTATTATCATTTTCATGTTTTGGAATAAAAGTTTTTTCTGTTATCTCTAGAGCTCTAATTCTTGTCAGTTTAAAAACTCTAAAATCATTCCTAAATTTACAAAACCCATTAAAATACCAAAAGCCATTATTCAATCTTATAAGCAGTGGTTCAACTTGTCTAAGTATAGTTTCTCCATAGTAATTAGTATATCTAAATCTTACTATTCGTTTTTCATCAATAGCTTCTTTTAATAGTTTAAGTTTATTTTTTGTATCTATTTCCATTTCATCTCTTATAATACTAAATTTAAGGATATCAATAGATTTTGATAATTGTTTGTAAATATCTTCATCAGATATTTTTTCAATTTTTTTAATGAGTAAATCAGTACTTCTATCTTCAAATAATGTTTTTCTTAATTTCAAACTATCTATTATAAGTTCCTTTTCTTTTTCACCAAAAAGATGACTATCTATTTTACAATTGTTGACAAGTTCTATACCTCCATCCCTGCCTGAATAAGTTATAATTGGTATTCCTGCTAATTCAATTGACTCAATATCTCTATAAATTGTTCTCTTAGAAACTTCAAAATAGTTAGCCAAGTAATTGGCACTAACTCTCTTTTCCGTAAGTAGAATAAGTAATATACCGAATAACCGTTCAAGTTTCAAATCATCACTCCTTCTACTTACTCTGAGGTATAGTATCTACTATTCCTGCAATCTTCATAAGATACATGGCATTTCTTGTAGTAGAAACTCCCCCTCTTAACTTATAATCAAAATATATCTTATTATTTCTGTAGTATTCTTCAAAATGATAGTTTATAACACTATAATTTTCTTTTTGCAAACTTCCAAGCTCCAAATCATGAGTTGAAATCATTCCTAGTACTTTTTCCTTGCTAAGTTTGTTTATTAAAATCCTTGCTCCTGTATGCCTATCTATGGAATTAGTTCCCTTAAATATTTCATCTAACAAAAAGAATATATTTCTTCCTTCTTTAGTTTTCCTTACAAGTTCCTTTATTCTAAGCAACTCTCCATAAAAAGATGAAATATTTTTTTCTAAATTATCGCTAATTCTCATACAAGTAAATATCTCCATTATGCTGCATTCAAAATTCTTTGCACACACAGGTGCTCCTGCATATGCTAATACTAAATTTATACCAGCTGTTCTGAGAAAAGTACTTTTCCCAGACATATTTGATCCTGTAATTAATACAACTTTTTTACCTTTTCCTATAGTCAAATCATTACATACTTTTTTGTTTCCCAAAAGAGGATGACCCATATTTTTCCCTTTAAATACAAATTCATCATTTTTAAAATTCGGCATAGTCCAATCTGAATTATCAAAAGCCAAGGTTGAAAAACTTGCTAATTCTTCTATAGTACCTATAGTTTCTAACCACTTTTCAAAATTTTCACCATATAGTTTTCTCCATTTTTCAAGATTTATCATACAATGATAATCCCATAAAAACACATAGTTTAATATAAAATATATTAAATTTTTTCTATCTAAAATTAAATCTGAAAGTTTATTAAGCTTTATTATCTTTTGTGAAGCAGTACTGTTTTTATATGTAAGATTCATTTTTAATTCCTTCAAATAGGTTGATTTAAAGTTCATTTTTTCAATAAGTTTTAACATATTATAATAATCATTTATTTGTTTTCTATAAATATAAACCGTATCTAATACACTATTTCTTTCATTTTTATTTATTCTAAGAATAATAAGATTTATAGTTATAAACAATAAAGGTATATAATAACTTTTAAATATACCTAAAAAATAATATATAATAGCTCCTAAAGTTACTACTGGTAACGCTATACTAATAATTTTAATAAATTTACTATCATAAAGATTGTGTTTCTGTTTTGTCCATTTTAATAAACTTTCTACATTTTTACCTGAATGAAAATTTCTAAGTCCTGTTCCTTTTAGTCTTTGCCTAAATCCTATCATTTTACTAAGTTCTTTTATAGCTTCTTGTCTTTTATAAATTTTCTGTTCTGAATAACTACTATTGGTCAAACTCTTTTTCAATTTTTCTCTTCCAATATAAGTTGTAGTATCATTTATATACTGAAAAAGAGATGCTCTACCAAATATATCCAAGTCATTAGAATACGGATGGTTTTCATCTCTATATTCTTCTCCATCATCCTCAAATTCTTTCCATCTTCCCTCTACACGTTCTATACATTGCATATTTATACTGTATATATTAGATATTAAATCTCTATTATTTATTACTTTGTCATGTATTAAAACCATGATTATAAATCCCAAAACAAATATACAAAATGCAAAAAGACTTAAATATATATTTTTTATACTATAATAAGAAATTAAAGGGAAAACTACAGCACTTATAAAAAGTATCATTCTAATTGAGCTTATGATATTTATAATTTTATTTTGTTTTTCTAAAATTTTCTTATATCTTTCTTTTCTTTTAGAATAAGTTTCTTTTATATCTATCAAGCATATCTCTCCTTTTTAATTATATTTTCGTAATTGAAAATACTCTAATACTATATCATACAAAATATACCTCAACAACAAATATTTATAAAATAAAAACTCTAGTCTTTGATATCCCTTTTCTCTCTATATCCTTATTTTATATTAAAAACTATAAAGTTAATTTTTAGTATCCCGATAATATAACTGTTTGACATCATCATGGTTTTATTGCAAATATAAAAAAATTTTGAAAGCAGAAAGGATAAAATTATGGAATTCTCTACTAACACACAAAAAAGTGAAAATAAAATTAAAAAATACATAACTACAACAATGCTTACTATTATTCCTTCTACTATGATTTTAGGAATAATAACCAGCTATGTATTATCTCTTACTGGTTATAAGTTTGCTTTAAACATATTTTTTTATGTACTATCGGGTATAATTGTTGGCTGTGCATCTATAATTAAAAATATTAAAAAGTTCATAAAACCATCTATTTTAATAAATGAATTTGCTCAAAGCTTAGAAAGAAATGACTTTACATATAAAATCGAAACTTCTGCAAACTCAGCTAAATCAGAATACTTATACAGCTTAAATAATATAATGGAAAAATTAACATTGCTGATTACTGAAATAAAACAACTGAGTAAAACTGTGTATATTGTATCTGAAGATAATATGTCTCTTTTAAATAACGCATTACAAGTTACAACTAAAGTAACTTCATCTGTATCAGATTTATCCAATACATCTATGGAACAAGCAAATTCAATAGAATATTGTAATAATTTATTATCCAATATAGCTAAAGGCCTAAATAACATTTCAATAAATATGAATGATTCTAAACAACTTACAGAAAAAGCCATAAGTACAATTAATAATATAGAAGAAAATATAGAACTTCAAAATAAAAAAATGTCTGAAACTAAACATACATCTATTAATGCTACTAATTCTATTAAAACTCTTGAGCAAAACTCAAAAGAAATAGGTGAAATAGTAGAAGTAATAAGCAGTATTGCCGAACAAACAAATTTACTAGCATTAAATGCATCTATTGAAGCATCTAGAGCAGGAGAACATGGAAAAGGATTTGCTGTAGTAGCAGAAGAAGTAAGAAAATTAGCCGAGCAATCATCTATATCAGCACAAAAAATTAACGAATTAGTTTTATATGTTCAATCAGGTATTGGTAAAACTGCAAAAGAAATAAATGAAGTTGAAAAAGTAGTAGATGAACAAAACCATTCTCTGAATAAAACAATAACTGCTTTTAAACAAATATCTGAAGTTGTAAACACACTAATATCAAATGTAAATAATGTTGCTGATGCTTCGGTAAAGTTAAATAATAATTGTACCGAAACAGTAGAAGAAATGAATAATATATCTTTAATTTCACAAACCTATGCTGCTAGTAGCCAAGAAGTATATTCCTTAATGGATGAGCAATTTACAACAATAAAAAAAGTAAAAGAATCTGGGAATAACCTTGTTGAATTGGTAGAAAATTTAGATAATACTATGGGAAAATATAAAATATAGAATAAATATTATACTCTTTTTTTCATTATAAAAAGCAAGACTTTATTTTAATTTAATAAGGTCTTGCTCTTTATCTTTCATATTTCATTGACATTATATCTGTATCGAACTTTTGTATCTTAGTAAACTCTTATAAATAAAACCTTTAAATAGTTGCCTTCTGGAAATTTATCTGTAACTGCAAAATCTTTTGGAAGCTGATGTTCCTCTACTATTTGATATTTCTTATTTGATTCTTTAAAAGCTTCATCTATAAATTTCTTAAATTTTGTCATATTAAATGTACTACAGTTTGTAGAAGCTACAATTACCCCTTCATCTTCTGTTATTTCAATAGTCGATTTAACTAAATCTTTATAATCTCTAGCTGCACTAAAGCTGTTGTCTTTAGATGTAGCAAAACTCGGTGGATCAAGAATAACCATATCAAATTTTATATTATTCTTTTTGGCATACTTAAAATAAACAAAAAGATCTTCCACTATTATATTATGTTTTTTATAATCAATATTATTTATAGTAAAATTCTCAATAGTTTTATCTAAACTTCTCTTTGCCAAATCAAGGCTTGTAGTAACTGCTCCACCTTTGGCTGCAAACATGGAAAAAGCTCCTGTATAGGAAAAAGTATTAAGCACAGTTTTACCTTTAGAATATCTGTCTCTAATAGCCTTTCTTACTTCCTTCTGATCTAAAAATATACCTACCATTGCACCTTCATTAAGGTAAATTGCAAAATTAACTCCATTTTCCTTAACTATAAGAGGTTCTGGTGCTTTTCTTCCACATACGTAGCTGTCTTCATCTAAAACCATACCATTTTCGTCAAATCTCATTTTTTCATATATACCATCAAAAGGTACTAGTGATTTTATTGCTTTAATTATTATATCTCTAAATGCATATATTCCCTTACTATACCATGTTATTAGATAATAACCATCAAAATAGTCAATAGTAAGACCTCCTATTCCATCCCCTTCCCCATTAACTACTCTAAATGCAGTGGTATCTTTGGAATAATAAAACTTTTTTCTTTTATATAATGCATTTCCAAGCTTATCATAAAATAATTTATAATCAAGAGAACTTTTTTTACTATTACTTAAAATCCAACCGTATCCTTTATTCTGCTTTCCATAATATCCTCTTCCTAAAAAAGTATTCTTTTTATCTATAAGTTTTACAATTTGTCCTTCCTTTTTTAACTCTTCTATATTCTCTATAGCTTCTTTAAAAATTAACGGATATCCATTCTTATATTTATTTACAAATTGTTTTTTTACTATAAGTGTTGTCTCGTTCATAATATACCATCCTAAACTAAATTTATTGTACTATTTCATTATACCATTTAGTAATTATATCATAAATATTGATTTTTAGTGCGTAATTTTATCCTTTAAAAGCTCTCCAAAACTCACCATTAACATCAATAATATTCATTATATCTGCGTAAGGTATTTTGAATGTAGGGAATCCTGCAACATAAGGTGCTATTTCATAAGGATAAAAATAAATATATAGAGCATCGTCTGTTACATAGAATGGCTGATTTTCTTTTATACCCTTATAGTTATAAAGCCATACATATGAATACTCTTCGTTATTTTTTATTTGATTTTCTATAATATCGCTAAGTACTTTTACATAATTACTATCCTCTTTAAATAAATCTTTAAGCTCATAAAATCTTCCACTAACTAAATCCACATGTGCATAAATCTCTGTTGGCATACCATGAGCTGCACCAAAATAATATTTATATCCCAAAAGCTCCAAAACTAACAAATTGTTTTTGAAGAATTCAACTGAAAAATCTCCTGAATAATTGTATTCAAGCTGAACATGGCTATTAATATCTTTAATTTGTGATAATTCTTTCAAATTTTTATTTACCCTTTTTTGGGCTTTTTTATTTACCATACCTTTAACTTGAGGATAGTATACTACATAATCCTTATTGGAATTGAATTTTTTTTCTTTAACACTATACTTCTCATTCAAAGGAATAATGGTATTTTGCTTGTATATAATATTTCCTGCTTTATCTAAATAAGATTGTCTATAATCTACATCTGCTTTGATAACATCTTTCTCAAATGTCAAATTTCCACTTCCCCTTACTACCGGTAAGCTTTTTACCCGTCTTCCACTTTTATCAATAAAAAAATGTATACTTATTGTCATATGCAGAAGCTAATCCATCTTTGTAATTTGAAATACCATAGTAAATATAATTCGTAAGGAACATACCATCAGTATCAGCAATTGCATATTTTGAACCTCTAAAAGGTTTCTTTTTATCAATAGGTATTCCAACAGCTACCCTATTCTCACCTAATAACTGTATATCATTATACTTAGGCTTTATTATAAAATCACCTTTTTTATCTATAACTCCATAACTATTGCCATAATCTTCTGCAATATTAACAACTGTCCTTCCTCCACTGAAAGGTTGAGTGCTTGTATATTTAGGTTGTATCACTACGTTTCCATCTTCATTTATAAAACCATATTTCCCATCAATATTTTCCTTAAATGCTAAAAGTCCCTCTCCTCTGTTGCCCACATAAGCATACTTATATGTGTTTAATACTTCTCCATTTAAGCCTATTAGTTGGTACTCACCCTCTCTAACTTTAACAATTGCCTTACCTTCTTTAGAATCGCTGACATTTTCATATTTAGCAGGTATTACTTTATTCCCTTGTCTATCCAAATATCCATACAACCATTTTCCTTGTGAGTCTGTGATACTGTATAAAGCTCTTTCCTCTTGAAATGTTCCTATAAAATTATATTGTTTTGTTGTTATTTCTTTTCCACTCTCATCTATCAGCTTAAATCCACCTTTATCAACAATAACTGCTCGTCCTTCTGAAAATTGATTAATAGTATCATACTTTGGATGTACAACATATTTTCCTGATTCATCAATAATTCCATAACGATTTTTAAACTCTACAATAGCAAGATAATTATCTTGGAAACTGTTAGCATAATCATATTTAGGTTTAATTATAAACTCTCCTATATTGTTTATATATCCCCATTTTACTCCATCAATATTTTTGACTGAAGCAGTATATAAATTCTCAGTTCCACACCACATAAAAAAATCCTTTCATATATTATTCTTAAAAATATTATATGAAAGGATTTTTTAACATGTACATGAAATAATTATAATTTATATCAATTCATAACTACTTACCATTACAGGCATATTTAAATTTTGAAGTACTTTTTCCAATAAAACCCCTTCTCTGTGTGGATAATCAAAGCCATAACTTGCTCTTATACAAGCTGTAATAAATTGTACTCCTCTATCTAATGCTATAGGCAAGCTATCTCCTTGTAACAAACTACCTACTATTACACTTGTAAAACCATCTCCAGTACCTGGGAAATGAGCCGGTATGTATTCACAACTTACTTTCCAAAATTTATTTGATTTACGGTCATATGCAATAACACTTGTATTTTTACTCATTTTAGGTTCAGGAACACTTGTTATTATTACAGTATTCGGACCCATATGTGATAATTCAACTAACCATTCTTTAATCATTTCTTCTGATATATCTAAATCGCAATTTTTATTTAGTAAATATGCGGCTTCTGTAAAATTGGGTGTTATAACATCGGCTTTACTAACTAATTTTTTCATACTTTCAATCATATCTGTACCCATAGTATCATATAGCTTACCATTATCACCCATAACAGGATCAACAACAACCAAATTTTCCTCTGTGCCAAAATCATCTATAAAACCAGATATAATATCTATTTGTTTTGTTGAGCCTAAAAAACCACTATATATACAGTCAAAATCTATATTCAATTCTTTCCAATGATTCTTATAATCTATCATAGTATCTGTCAAATCAACAAAACTATATCCTGTAAATCCCCCTGTATGACTTGAAAGTATAGCAGTAGGCATTGGACAAACCTGTATTCCCATAGTTGATAAAATTGGCATGATGACAGTTAAAGATGCTCTGCCAAAGCCCGATAAATCATGTATTGCTGCAATTCTTTTTACTGGTTTAATCACTTTAATCCCTCCATATTATCTACTCCAAAAATAATCAAATCTAAACCCAATATATTCTAATTATAACATATACTTATCTTTTTTAAATTATTAAATAATACACCAAATTTATAATATAGAATAAACTTCATTCTGGTTGGTAAAAAATTAAATATTTGAACCTTTAAATAATATATATTTCACCCTCACAATTGGAAATATAATAAATCTAAAATAAAAATTGTTGACAATGGTATTTTTATGTTGTACAATTCAAATGTAATTTGTTTGAACCAATAAATGTAAAAATAAATAAAGTTCACTAGTTGAAAGATATAAGAGAGAGTTTAAAATGTTAAGCCGCCGAAGGGACAAGTTTTGTTTTACCCCAATAAAACAAAGTGAAATTCTCAGGCAAAAGAATTATATCTGGATAGACTCTGAATATAAACAGAGAGAACAAACTTGGGTTTTGTTCTCTCTTTATTTTTTTTGCATGTTTTTATGAGAATAGCTATTCCATTACATATATGTATAATTTTAAAAATTGAATATTGTTTCATACTAGTTGAAGGATATAGGAGAGAGCTCAAAATGTTAAGCCGCCGAAGGGACAAGCTTCGTTTTACCCCAATAAAACAAAGTGAATTTCTCAGGCAAAAGAACTATATCTGGATAGACTCTGGATACAAACAGAGAGAACAAACTTGGGATTTGTTCTCTCTTTATTTTTTGTTCCAAAGTTTTTATAAAAGTTCATTGAAGGGAGATATTTTATGATAGATAATAATAAAAAAGGACATTTATTAGCCTTACTTGCAGGAATTTCATGGGGATTTCTTGGCGTTTTCGTAAAAATTTTAGATAATTTAGGATTTGATTCTATGACAATATCAGCTTTTAGACCAACTATAGGAGTAATTTTTTATCTTATAGTGACCCTAGTAAAAAATCCCAAATGCTTTAAAACAGATTTAAAGGGTCTTTTATTCTTTGCTTTTTATGGAATATTTGCTTTAGACGGAATGTTTATTGCATCTAGTTATGCTGTTAAATATACAGGTGTAGCCACGGCTTCAGTCTTACTATTTATAAATCCTATTATTGTAGTTGTTTTATCATATTTTATATTCAAAGAAGAATTTACAATAAAAAAATTTATCGCTTTAATTTTAGCCATAGTAGGATGTTGTTTGGTTGTACGAGCATATGACAGTACAGCTTTCAAATTAAATTTAGTAGGTATAATCTGGGGAATACTTTCTGGAGTTGCAGTTGCATTGCAAAATGTTTTAGGAAAAATTGCTGTAAAAAAATATTCCTATAAAACACATTTAGTATATTCATTTTTATTTGGAGCAATATTTCTATGGTTTTTTGTACCCCCATGGACTTTAGTAAAATCAATTAAAGGTACAACTTCATTAATTAATATTCTTGGGCTAGGATTTGTTGCTACTCTTATACCAAACGAAGCAATGATTAAAGCACTTCAGTATATTGAATCAGGTAAAACAAGCATTATAGCCAGTGTAGAACCTGTAGTCGCTTCAATATTAGCTTTTATAATTTTTGATGAATTGTTTGAACTTCCTCAATTTATAGGTATGATTTTGATTATAGCTTCAATAATATTAATTCAATTAAAAGGTAAAGAAAAGATTAGTAAAATAGAAGAATTACGAACTGCTAAAAAAGTTAAAGGTGAAATATTATTTACTAGAGAATGAAGAGTTAATACTCTTTCATTCTCTTATTTTTTATCCTTTAATTATAAAAAGTTTATTCTGCTTGCCACTAAACGCATTTTTTTTAACATTTTTTTCTTATTATTAGTTATTTCCTCTTTATTATTTGTAGTATGAGAAGATAAACAATTTACTCCAATAATTCCACCTATTATTAAAATAGATCCTATAATATGATAATACATTATTTGTTCTTTTAATATTAAAGCACCTGCTATAATAGAAATAATTGTAGAGATATTAGAAAACACGCCTACCTTAGATGCTTCTATCTTTGATAGAGAATAATTATTAAGTATTGCAGTAAATAAAGTTGATGGAATAGCTAAGTATATTATTGACGTAACAAATGAAGTATTTTTAATTAAACTGTTCAACTCATAAAAATTAAATCCTCTAAAAATAGCTAAACTTGAAAAAAGTATAAAACCAAATCCCTGCATGAAAAAACATATTTCCATGGGAGTAAAATCATTTGAACATTTTCTTGATAAAATACTAAAAATTGCAAAGCATACACAAGAAAGAAATATTAAAAATATTCCTATAAAATTATCAAGATTTAATACATTTCCTTTCATGCAGAAAATATATACTACCCCACATATGGAAACCATAATAGATAATACTTGCTTTAAATTTACTTTTTCTTTTAAAAATAAAATACTAAAAACTAATATCATTGCAGGTGTCAAGGCACTTATTATACCCGCTTCTGAAGATGTTGCCCATTTAAGACCAAAGCTTTGCAAAAGGAAAAAACTACTTGGAAAAAATATAGATAAAAGTATAAGTTTTTTTAAGTCTTTTCCTTTAAAATTTAGTTTTATCAAATTTAATGCAGCAGCTAAAAATATAACAAAAAAAGAAATAGCAAATCTCATTGCAAGAGTATTATATGGATCTGTAGTAGATACAGCTTTTTTTGTAAATAAAAAAGAAAGCCCTATTATAGAATTGCTTATAATAACTGATAAATAACCCCAATATTTTTCATTATTCAACAAAATCCCTCCTTAGTAAATAAAACAAACATTAAGTATTATACTACTAAATGGTAAAAGTTACAATATATAAAAGATAAATTTACTGCTTACGCTCAAAAAATTTCAATTTTCTCAAATATACTTTGCTTTTTTTATATAAAAAAATAAAACTTCCTAAGTTCCAAAATTCTTAAGAAATTTTATTTTTTTCTTTATTGGTTATTTCTTTTTAATAATCTCCTCTTCCAAAATTAACTATATCAACACTAACATTTATATTTATTTCCGAATCTTGAACTACTTTATTCCAGTCCGTCCCTGTTCTTCTTCCAAATTTAGCAGCTGCATATCTTCCAAGTTCCAAACAATCTGTTTTAATATCCTTCTTCATCTTATAAATAAAATCATTACATTGTTTCTCTAATTCTTTTTCACTTTCTCCTTCAACCTGTTTTACAACCTTAACATCTTCGTAAAGTTTTTTGTGTAACTCATTAGTTAATACTTGACCTTTTAACTTTAAATTTATATCAAATACCATTTTATCATCTTTTTTATAACACTTAACTTTTTTTCGTGAAATCGTAGATAAATCTAAATAATGTTCAGAATCCTTTTGTATTGTTATTATTCCTCTAGTCTTTCGCCCTCTTAATAAATTCATAATTTTTGCATCTTTCATATTTATTTTCTTTACCATCTTCTCACCTTTAAAAATTGCAAATCCTCCTATATGAATACCATTTTTCCCAATACTTATATAAGGCATAACCACATTTTTTCCTTCTCCATTAACTCTCACTAAAATATCAGTAACAGAAAAATTTTTATCTACAAAATTATCATTACTAGAGCTTTCAATCAATCCATCTATATAATTCACAATACTATTATAACCTGGAATTTTATATTCAAAAAATTCTTTTGCCTTTCCTTCACACACAACAAACTTTCCAGTATCATTAACATATGGATTTCTTGAAATTATATCAATTAAGTTTTTTATACCTACTTCTGCTTGTTTTTCACTAACAAGATATATTTTTTCCATGCCTTGTAATATTGTTTTTTCAGTTTTATTACTTCTTTCTTCCCTTGTTTCCCCAATAGTATCTCCAACACCTGAATAATTTTCTGTAAATTCTTTGTTTTGTCCACTATATAAAACTACATTTCTTGTAATCTCATATATATAGTTATTCTTAAAAATTTCTTCTACGTCAAACCCTGCTGCTATTTCAACCCCTAAGTTTTCTACTGGCTGTTTTCTTTCATTGGGAATAAATAAAAGAGTTAAACCTAAAACAATCATTATGAAAATTAATATTTTTTTATTCACACTTATCCCTTCTTTTTGAAAGCAGTAATAATTGCTATTGTTATTAACATCACAAGTACAAAAATTATGTAATATGGGAAAATAGTATCGCTAACCTTTCTTCTAAAAATTTCATTAGTAAGTTTCATAGCCAAATATACAATTATAGGATATAAAACCATAATTATGTATTCCATTTTTTTTATTTTAAAAATATGTTGAACTACAACTGAAGAACAAAAATAATAGTTAACAATTATTTTTAAACTAATTATAATAATCATACATACAAGAATAAATCTAAAATTATTAAGTATAGGAATCTCTATACTTTTACTTATGTCTATTAAAGACCACATGCTTTTTGGTGCAATTTCAGGTCCATAATAAAATATAGTACTAATTGTAACTATAATATACATAAATATAATTATTAAAACTGAAATTAATGAGTTTTTTCTTATTTTGTTTTTATCTCTAATATAAGGATGAAATAACATTAATACTTCTGCACCTGAATATGAGTAAAATGTCTGAATCATCGCCTTCATTAAATCTGTTGTTTTCATTTGAAATACAGGAAGTATATTCGTATAAGTTCCTTTAAAACTTCCTGGAATTATAGATACAATAAACACAATACTTATAATAAAACCTATTATATTTATTTTTGCTAGAACTCTCAAACCTTTATGTGCAGCCCATCCTCCTACAAAAACAGCTAATCCTATAAATTTTAATGGTTTAATAAATGCTATGCCATACACTCTAAAAACATTTGCAGCTCCACAAACACCAAATACTAAAATCATAAAAAAATAACTACCAAATATAAAATTAAGTATACCCCCAATAAATCTGCCAAAAAATCTATCATTCAGCACTAAAACATTATCTTTAGGATATTTCTTTATAAGATAGTTTCCTAGTAATACAATAATTATAGGATATATACCACCTAGTAGCATAGATATCCATCCGTCTTGATAACAAATTTTTATCTGGGAATTTGCTACACTCAAAACCCCTACTCCAACAACAGTTCCATTTATTATAAAAAACATATCCAAGGAACTAATTGAACTATTACTATTGTCTTGCATTAATACTCACCTCTTCCGTGAGAACCAATTTTAACTTTAACATTAACATTTATTTCTGAATTTGCTATTATTTCATCCCAATCTTCTTCCTTATTTCTACCAAAAGTTGCTGCTGCGACCCTTCCTAGCTCAAAACAATCAATTTTATAATTGTTTTTTACTTTTTTTATAAAATCATTAAGCTTTTTTTCCATAATTTTAGCAGCTTCTTCTTCAGCTTCTTTTACAACATCATAGTCTTCATCTAAATTTTCATACAATTCATTACTCACTACATTCCCTTTAAATTGTAAATCTATATCAAATTTATATTTATTATTTTCTTTAGAACATTTTACTTTTCTTTTAACTTTTCCGTATAAATCCATGTATTTATTTCCTTTTTTAACAGTTATAATTCCTCTGCCACTATTCGGTCTAAGTATATTTAAAAGTTTGCTTTCATTTTTATTGATTTTCAAAACCATTTTATCTTTTTTAAAAACAGCAAGTCCTGATACTTTTAATTTTCCTTCTTCTTTTTTTAAATATGGCAAAATCACATTTCTTCCTTCAGAGTCAAGTCTTACATATACGTCTATTATTTTTACATCATCAGGATAAAAATTTTGTGAAGATATTTTATTTATTAATTCTTCTATAAATTCTGCAGCACTTACATAATTTTTAATTTTATATTGAAGTATTTCGCTGGCCACCCCATCATAAACAACCATATATGCTTTATCATTAACTAAGGGGTTTCTAAAAATTAAATCTATAATCTTTCTAATTCCTTTATAAGCAGCTTTTTCACCTATGACAATTCCTCTTTCTTGTCCTACTACATATACCTTATCTTGTTTTATTTGACGATTTTCTCTTGTTTTACCCATACTATTCCCTATCCCCTTATTAACAATAGATAAAGTTTCTCCTTCTTCTCTGAATATATAATTATTTACAGCGACATTGTAATTACCATTTTTATCAATATCAAATCCAACCCCAGAAGGAATAGCCATATTTTCTATAGGTATTCTTTCTGATTTAGTAAAAAATATTAACATTAGATTAATACAAATAATTATGATATATATTTTATTTTTCATATATTTCACCTTTTTTAAAAAATGCTATAATTAACAGCAAAGTAACATAAATTAAATTATATACAACTACATATTTTGTAATATTTTCCATCATGTATCTTCTAGAAATTTCATTTTTAATCAAAAATGCTAAAATAGCTGCTGGAACATAAATAATTAAATAATATTCCTTTATTTTTCTTGAACCAAAAGTATCAACTAAAAGTATATTTAAAACATAATAATATACCCCAATAGCTTTAAGCACTACAAAAATCCAAAAACCAAATACAACTAATCTCAAATTATTAAATATAGGAAACCTCAAGCTATCAACTAAATATTCAGCTGACCATAAAGTTTTTTTTATTATTTCATCTCCTAAATAATAAGTGGTAGTAAATACAATCATTACATATGTTAAACAAATAATAACTATACTTATTAATGCATTCTTAATCAGCTTTTTTCTATCTTCAAATAACGGATGCATAAACAAAATAATTTCTGCTCCTGCATAAGAATAAATCCCAGCAGTACTTGCTTTAATTATTTTTGTTAGTCCCATATCTCCAATAGGCATTAGATTTAATATGCTTCCATATTTTAATACATTAATTGATAATAAGCTTATAAGAATCCCTATAAAAAACGAAATTTCACACAATTTCACAAGTACTTTAATACCCATATGAGCTGCTAGAGCTCCTATAATTAAAATTAATGAAATAACTACTTTATTAGTTTTATAAGAAGACATATTATAGTATATAAAATATATTATTGCTGCTCCACTTGAGATTATGCTAACAAAATATAAGCTTCCAAATAATAGATTAAATACACTTCCTACATATTTACCAAAGTATTTTTTACTTAAACAAAATATATTCTCATTTGGCGATACTTTTTTTAAAAAATTAGCTACAAAAACTATATAAAGTGGATAAACTATTCCTATAATTGTTGATAGCCATCCATCTTGTTTAGCAGTTAAAATCATTGTATTAGGTAAAGATAAAATTCCTATATTTATCATTCCACCTATTAACAAATAAAATATCTTGTCTTCTTTCAAGTTTTCCAACGTATTATTCATTTTTATTATTTCCACCATTCCATTTTTTTCTAAAGTCTGTTTGTCTTATATTATCTTTTGGCGAAGTAATTACAGGTCTTTTATTCATTTTCCATAAAGGTACTCTTACAAGAGTATCTTTCATATCATCTTTAAAAAAAGCTAAATATTCCACTCCATAATTTTGCATATAAAACAATTTAATTAAAATAAAAAACCATCCTATTGATATCCCAAATATCCCTAAAAAATTTGATAAAATCAGCATAGGGAATCTTATAAATCTTATTGAAATAGACATATCATAATTTGGTATTAAGAAACTGGAGATAACTGTTATTCCCACTATAAGCAAAGTACTTGGACTTACTATTTTAGATTGAATCGCAGTGTCTCCGATTATAATACCACCAACCACACTTAATGTTTGAGCTATTTTAGAAGGCAGTCTAAGTCCACCCTCTCTTAAGAATTCAACCATAATTTCCATTGATAATATTTCAAGAAATGGAGTTAATGCAATACCCGTTCTCGATTGAATAATTGGAGTTATAAATTTAATTGGAATTAATTCAGCATTGAATTTTAATAAAGTAAGATAAATAGATGGAAGGGTTATAACTATAAATACTGCCAACATTCTTAGAATTCTTATAAATGTTGCTATTATAGTTCTATTATAATAGTCATCAACAGATTGAAAAAAATCGAAGAATGTACTTGGTGCAAGTAAAACTGATGGACTTCCATCTATAACTATAGCTGCTTTTCCTTCCAAAATTTCAGATACTATTCTATCTGGTCTTTGTGAAGATACATACTGAGGGAAAATACAGTAAGGCTCATGCTCAATATATTGCTCAAGCATACCTGAAGCAATTATATTATCCACATCTATAGAATTTAATCTTTTCCTTAGCTCGTTTATAACATTATCATTAGCTATATCCCCAATATATAAAAGAGATATATCCGTCTGGGTACGTCTGCCTAAAGTTAAAGTTTCAATAATAAGCCTGTCATCTTTTAATCTTCTTCGTATCATACTTATATTAGTTTCTAGATTTTCAACAAATCCTTCTTTACTGTCTCTAGTGGATGCTTCATCCTCAGGTTCAATAATATTCCTATACTTGCCACCTATAGTATCTGCTAAAATGTAACCAATGCTTATTTCAGTAAAAACTGCTGTCTTCCCCCTCTTTAAAGCAGCTATAACTTTGTTTATATCTTGTTCAATATATATATTGCTTAAGGAAATGTATGTCTCACACAAATAATTATTGATGTCCTCTTTATCATTTAAATTTTCATTTGTATGAAGCATTAAAGGTTTTAAAATATCCGTATCTATAATATTCTTATCTGCAATAGCATTTATATATATAATAAATGCCTTAATTGGAATATCTTTGCCAACATTTATTTTTTTGATAATTATATTTTCCTGATTACCAAGCAAATTTTTTAAATCTTGTGCTGTTTTTTCTATATCATTCTTACACAAAAATTTTTCCTCCTTCTAAATGTGTATATTGCATATTTTTTGCAATATACTTTGAACATATTCATAATAATAATCACTCTAAAAATTGAATAAGGCAAGCATTAGGTTATTTTAACCAATGCTTGCCTTGTATAAATTTATATTATATGCGTTTTATTCTTAGCTAAAAAATTAATGTTCTTAAATCTCCAAATAAAAAAGTATAGTAAATTTATTATAAAAAATATAATTTGAACTTGTAAAATTGATTTTAAAATAGGAATCTCGTAAACTATATATAAAATTCTATATGCAAATATAGCATCTATAGTTGCCATTATATACGGTACAAAAAGAATTACCATCATTTCTTTAGATATTATTTTTTTTAATTCATTAAAAGTTAATCCTAAACTCATCATATTAGAATACTTATTCTGTTCTTGTTCAAGTTCTACATAAAATTTGTAGTTCATAAAACTAACAGCAGCTAAATATAATATGGTTCCTATAAAAAATGTAAAGTACATTAATATGCTATTAGTTGTCTTTTCCATCCCATATGCATACATTCTAGAAAGAAATAAATTATCTATATTTCTACTTTTGTTTAAAATTTCAGATTCATACTTTATTTTTTCTGTTATATTCTTTATTTCTTCCCATCTTTCAACTTCATATCCTATAAATATTTTTTTATTATATTTATCATACATTCTATCAAATTCTTTATCTGGTACTATAAAAGTATTAAATAACATCCCTTTAAAAGCAATACATCCTTCTACATTACTTTTAATAATAAAATCATCTTCTTGATAAAATTTAATTTTTTGCCCAATGTATCTTTTCTCCAATTCAGTCATATCTTCATAATTAGGTACTAATATAGTTTCTTTTTTTTGTAAATTTACTGGTTTTCTTTTTACTATATGAACTATATTATTATACTCACTTTGTTTGATTAAGTTAAAGGAATATCGTTCATTTTTTTCAGTTCCTCTCTTAAATATTTGTATAATATGTAATTTACTTTTATTATATTTAAGATTATTAGACTTAAGTATATCATCAATAAACTTTTCATCCTCATCATACTTAGAATAATCATTAACAAAATAATTCAAACTAAATGGTGAATTTTTAACAGCATCACTCTTTAATATAGATTTCTGTATATAAACAGCTCCTATTGCCGTAAAAGAAACCGCCAAAAGTATAGTTACTATAAAAAGCATAGATATATTGTCATACAATCTATACTTCAAACTAGATAAAAATAAAAAATTTATCTTATTTAAATAAATTTTCTTAGCTTTAGAAATTAGATATACTATATAGTTAATTATATAGTAGAAAAACAAATAATTACCTAATACAAATAACATCAATATTATCAAAAGTCTAGTAGATAAAATATTATTTATATCTGAAGTAAGAACTGCAAAATATCCTAATATAATTACTATAGTAGAAATTATAGATTTTATTAAAGAAACTTTTATTTTTGTATTTTCTTCTTTTTTATAATTTATTAAATCAATAACATTTTTAAATTTAATAATTCTCCCTATAAATATGGGTACGATATAAAATAATGCCAAATATCTAAATACAGTAATCACTATTACCTTTATTGAAAAATAAAATTTTAATTCTTCAATTTCTAATATACTAGAAATTATAATCAAGAAAAATTTTGAAAATACAATTCCCAAAATTATTCCTATTACTACAGCTAAACTACCTATAACCATATTTTCTATGAACAATATTTTCCTTAACTGTTTTTTGTTCATCCCTAATATGAGGAATATTCCAAAATCTTTTTTCTTTGACTTAATGAACATCCTTAAAAAATATATAATAAAAAATATTGTTATTATATAAATCAGTTCTCTAAAAAATAAAAAAATCCCTTTAGTATAGCTTTCTCCAAGAAAAGGATAATAATAAATCATAGAAAATATAAAAAATGTAGTTACTGAAAAAATACTACTTAGTATATATCCTATGTATATTCTTAAATTCCTAAATACATTATTTACTATTATTTTCTCAAAGGTCATAAGTTTTACCTCCTAAGAAAGCAACTACATCTAAAATTCTCTTATGAAAATTATTTTTTTCTTCCCCCTTATATATTTCATTATATATTTCTCCATCTCTTAAAAATAAAACCCTATCACAAAAACTTGCTGATAATGGGTTATGTGTAACCATAATTATGGACATATGAAAATTTTTATTTATTGCTTGAAATAAATTCATTATATTATTTGCTGAATCAGAATCTAATTTTCCTGTTGGCTCATCTGCAAATAACATCAACGGTTCATGTATTATAGCCCTTGCAATAGCAATTTTTTGCTTCTGTCCTCCTGAAAGTTCATAAATGCTCTTCTTATTAACTATGTCTTCTAAATTTAAAATATCTTTTATTCTATTTAACTTATTATCTATTTCATTAGCTTTTAATCCTTTTAACACTAATGGTAATATTATATTTTCTCTAACATTTAAATTGTCTATAAGCCTAAAATCTTGAAAAACAAATCCTACTTTTTCTCTTCTGATTACAGCTAACTCTTCTTCATTTAAATGCTCCATATCTAAACCATCTATAATTACTTTTCCAGAAGATGCTTTCATAACAGTAGATGTAACATTCATCAAGGTAGTTTTTCCACTTCCTGAGGGTCCCATTACAGCAGCAAACTCTCCTTTATCCAACACTAAGTTAATATTCTTTAAAGCTATATGTCCGTGTCCCGAACCAAAAATCTTGTATATCTCTTTTAACTCTAAGACACTCATCAGTTCACCTCATTATCTAACTTAAAATTTTTAACAACAATTTTCACTTTAGTTCCAATCCCTTCTTCTGACTCAATACTTATATCATGATTTAACTTTTTACAAACCTGATTTACTAAATAAAGCCTCATACCTGTTGATTCTCCAAATTTTCTTCCATTTTCTCCTGTATAAAAAGGCTCAAGAACTCTCTTTAAATCCTTTTTAGGGATTCCTACTCCTTCATCTGCCACTTCTAAAATCATACTACCATTATTTCTATAAGCATTTACTTGAACATACTTACCTTTATTTAAAGAATATTTAACTGAATTTATCATTAATTGTTCTAATATAAACTTAATCCATTTTCTATCAGATTTTATAATCAAACTTTTATCAATATAAACTTTAGGGTAAATTTGATTTTTTATAAAGTATCTTTTCAATGAATTTATAACTTCGTTAACTACCTCTTTTAAATTTAAATCAGTTACATTAAAATCATGTTCAAACGTATCTAATCTTGCATTATATAATGCTACATTTAACCCTCTTTCTAATTTGTCGGCCTCTTCTTTTATTTCTGAAATATATGGTTCATCCTCATTTTCTTGTAAAATTAATTTTATTACCGATAATGGTGTTTTCATCTGATGTACCCATTGATTTATAAAATTCAAATGCTCATTTTGTTTCCTTATGTAAGAATGTACTTTATACTGATAAAGACCATATAAATCATTTACAAATCTATTTAGATTTTTTCCAAATTCTGATGTTCCAAAGCTACCTAATACATTATTAAAATCATCGGGTTTTGTTTTTAAGACAGTATATATCTTTCTATTATTTAAATACCTTAGTATTAAATAACTTACAAGTAAAAACAAACTTAGAAATATAAAATAAAATGTATTAGCTAAATCACTAAATCCATTAAATACAGAGTAAATTGCAAATAAAACAACAAAATTTAGAATATATAAAAAAATTATTCCTATATGCTCCCTTAAAAATAATTTCATTAAGAATTCCTCCAAGTAATATTTAATCTATACCCTGAACCTCTAACAGTTTCTACAGCACTTTCTATTCCAAGCTCATTTAATTTTTTTCTAACTCTTGTTATATTAACATTTAAGGTATTCTCTTCTACAAAACTCTCATCATCCCATAATTTTTCTAGAAGTACTTCTCTTGTTGCCACTTTAGGATATTTTTTTATTATCACTTCTAGTAGTTCAACTTCTCTTTTACTTAAACCTATTTCTTTATCTTGAAAATGAAGCTCTGAACGTTCTGGATACATTACAAGTCCTTCGATCTGAACAACTCTTTCTGTATCTATTCCTTTTGAAGCGTATTCTCCATAAACCCTTCTTAACTGCCCTTTTATTTTAGCTAAAACAACTTCATAATAAAACGGTTTTGTTATATAATCATCTGCTCCACTTTCTATGGCCATCACTTGATTCATTTCACTATCCCTAGCAGAAATAAATATTATAGGACATATTGATTTTTGTCTTATCTTTGCACACCAAAAATACCCATCATATTTAGGTAAATTTACATCAAGTAATACTAAGTCAGGTTTTTCTTCGATAAAAACCTCTAAAACTCTATCAAACTCTTCTACTATTAACGTTTGATACTCATATCTTTCAATATACTCCGATAAAAGCTTTGCTATATTTTTATCATCTTCTACTATCATTATTTTATAACTCATAACTATCACCTTTCTAATAAATAATTATATTTTTCTAGAGTAAAAGTATTGTACCTAGTTTATATTATAAACTAGGATACAATACTTCATATACCTTCATTCTATTTTTTATTTTTTCTACAAAATATTTTTTATAGTAATCTTCCCAAAATTTCTTCTTTTCATCTTTTTCTTTATCCCCTTTAACATCTTGCCAATTTACGCCTCCCCACTTTGTTACAGCTTGTTCTACATCCTTATTTTTATAATTTTGTGCTATAAACCAAGTACCTATTTTTATATTAGTATCTGGGTCAGCTAAATTTTCAGGTTTAAAATCTGTAAAACCCATTTCTTTTGCTATCACTTCTGCTGATTTATCCTGTAAGTTCATAGGACCACATTTTTCTCCTTTTTTATATTCTTTCGAATCAAAATTGCTTGAAATCTGAATAATAGCTGCTATTAACTCTGGCTCTACCTTATACTCTTGAGCATATTTTTTGATTTCAGTTTCATATTTCAAAGGAAATACCAATGTCCTAACAATCAAAATTCCACCTATAATTACTGCTAATACGGTTCCAAAAACAATTCCTAATTTCTTCATTTTCATACTCCTCCTAATTTTATTCCTTATATACCCTTTTATCTTCTGTCAAACTCGACCTACAATTATATTTTAAAACTTATTAGTATTTTCAACTATCGATTTATATTTCAGTTTCATTACATCCTTGTAAGGTTTTAGAAGTACTCCAAATCAGTGCATAATAAAATCCTCTTTAGCAATTTATATCATATTCGCTAAAGAGGATTTCTAAATTTGTTATTTCAATTGATTGTATCTAATCCTAAGTTATTATTTTGTATTTCGGACCATTTCACATAAAAACAAGTAAAATTTATCTAAGTCCTCTATATTGTTGAAAGAACCTTGAGCTTTTTCATTTCTTCCTCCACCTTTACCATTAAATTTGTTAATATGTTCTTTAAAAATATTTCCGCAACTTAATTCAATATCAGTATTATTAACAAACAATATATTCTTATCTTTTAATGAAGTTAATATAAATATATAAGGCTTTTTACTTAAAGCTTCTCCAATACATTTAACCTCCTCGAAACTCTTATTCTCATAACTTTTAAAGATAAAGCTTTCGTTTGAATCCTCTATTAATTTTAAAGCTTCTTCTTCAGCTAATTTAGTCTTTAAATCATTTAATTGTCTTTTTAAATCAAGTATTTCTTCTGATTGCTTATTTACATTTTTAATTAAACATTTTTCATCTGTAGAAAATTGTCTGCTTAAAGTACTTATTATGTCATGCTTAACTTTAAAGTCTTCATATGCTCTCTTACCACATTTTATGTATATTCTACTCATTCCTTTATACTTTTCTACTTTAAGTATTTTTATAAGACCTATCTCTCCAGTTCTTAACACATGAGTTCCGCAACAAGGACAACAATCCATATCTTTTGCTTCTACTATTCTTATATCTCCTTCTACATCTATCTTCTTTCTAGAAGGGGTTTTATTCAAGTTTTCTTTGTCTACTATATAAGTTGTAAAAGGCTCATTCATATATATATACCTATTTACTTCTCCTTCTATTTCATGTACCATATTATCAGTAAAAGGATAAATATCTATATCTAGAGTTACATAATCTTCTCCTAAATGAAATCCTTTATTATTTCCTTCATATAACCTATATATAGCTCCTGATATAAGGTGCTCTCCAGAATGCTGCTGCATAAAATCAAATCTTCTTTCAAACTCTACACTACACATTGCTTTTCCACACTTAAGTTCTTTTTCTACTTGATGATATATTATATTATCTTTTTCGTAAACATATATAACCTTAACTCCATTTATACTTCCAGTATCTGAAGGCTGTCCTCCTCCTTCTGGATAAAAAGGTGTTTTATCTAACACCACAAATATCTTTTCCTCTTCTTTTATTACATCAACTATTTCTGCTTCACATTCCTTTAAATAAGAATCTAAATAATAAAGCTTTTCCGTCATATCTAATAACTCCTTTCAATCATCTTATGAGCCTAATTATACCATTTTGCTCATATTATCAAAAGTAGCTTAAACCTTAGTCTTTCTCAACATCTTTATCATTCTAAATTAATTTGTGTATAACTTAACTTTCTCTAGTAACTGTTTTATAATAAAAATTTGATGTTACAAAATAATAAATAAGGTATATTACTAAATAAGGTATTGTAGTTAAAATACTAATATCTAATAAATTAACCTTAAATGCCCCTGTAAAAAGTGAGACTGCAACTAAACTATGAATTGTTCCTACTACAAAAGGAGTTAAAAACACAAATATCATTTGTTTAAATATACTCATTTTGATTTCTCTATTATCTGCTCCTACTTTTCTCAAAATATCATATCTTCCTACTTCTTCTTGTGCTTCTGAAAGTTGTTTGAAAAATATTATACTTCCTGTACATATTAAAAATACTAATCCTAAAAATATTCCTATAAATAGTATTACTCCTGTCATTACAGAGGTTTCTTTATATACTGAATAATAAGACGAAACAGTACCCAAATCATCTAATTTATCTTCATAATATGCCTTATCCTTTATTTTTTGATATAAATCATTTACCTCTTTATCTAATGATTCGCTCTTATTTTGATCATTTATAATATAAGCATCAAACTTTTTTGCCTTACCTTTTACATTATATTTATCAAAAATACTATCTTTTACCACAACTGTTTGGAACAGCATATGTTCATTAAATAGCGGATAATCTCTAAAATCTAATATATTAAATTTTTCTTTAGAATTCTCAAAATTCATAGTAACCTGTTTATCTTTATAACTATCCATAAATTTTGAATTATACATTTCATCAAAAAGTATTACTTCCTTTTCTGATTTTAAACTTGGAAGATCATAGGTTAACTTTCTAGCCTTAAATATTTCTTTTAATTTACTTTGTGATATTATACTTACAGGCATTTCTCTATCATTACCTATTTTATAATGAACTTTAGCAACATTAACATGTACTTCAGATAATAATTTATTGTTTTTGTGTTTACTAACCACACTTTTAAATTGTTTATCAAAATTATTTTCAGACAAACTACTTACATAGGAGAAGGGCATTGTTTTATTCATTGTACCTGAAAAATTTTTATAATAACTTACACTTACCCCCATAGCTGTTAATGTAGATGCACTTAAAATTGCTATAGTTGCTAATGTTTTAGAATTACCTTTAATTCTATAAAGCAATTGCGAAGTAGCTATCATATTTAGTCCTTTAAAATATTTTTTCTCATTCTTCTTTGAAGCTTTAATTACAAATATTATACATGATCCAAACAAAATATAAGTTCCTGAAACTACTAGTATAAGCGTAATCAAAATAGTTACCATAAAATCTTGTCCTGGTAAATTATATATAAAATATCCACTTCCTATAAGTATTAATGATAACATAGCCAATATTAAGGATGTCTTTGGTTCTTTTTCTCTTTTATTTTCTGCTTTAAACAATTCAATCAATTCATATCTGTAAATTATTGAATAGCCATGTACTGAAATTATTATAAACAGTATAAAAAATATAGTAATAGTTTCTTTAATGGCTTTAAATGATATTGTAAATTTTATAACAGTAGGTATTCCTATTAATTTTATAAGAATTCCTATGAAAATTTTTGATAAAACTATTCCTACAATTATTCCTATACCCAAAGATATAGTCCCTATTGCCAATGTTTCATAAAATAACATTCTTCCAATCTGCTTTTTTTCTATTCCTAAAATTGAATATAATCCGATTTCTTTTTTTCTTTTTCTTATAAAAAAGCTATTAGAGTACCATATAAATACTGCTGAGAACAATGCAATGACAATAGCTGCAGCCTTAAATGCATCATTTAATTTAGCAACTGATAATAATGCTTTATTTATTTCATTATTGTGTTCAATTGATTTGAATATGAAATATATTGTAACACTAAAAATAATAGAAAAAATATATATAAAATAATTTTTAAAGTTCTTCTTTACATTACTAAAAGCTATATTAAATAACTGCACTATTATCCCCACCTATCCTAGACATCATCTCCATTATTTCTTGGAAAAAAGCTTTTCTTGTTGATGTACGATTGATTTCTTCATATATTACTCCATCTTTTATTAATAAAACTTTTTTACAATAGCTTGCAGCAAAAGCATCATGTGTTACCATCATAATTGTTGCTTTATCATTTTTATTCAATTCACTTAATGCTTCTAATAATTCTGTTGATGATCTTGAATCTAATGCCCCTGTTGGTTCATCAGCCAATACTAATGATGGTCTTGTTATTATAGCTCTTGCAGCCGCTGCTCTTTGTTTCTGCCCACCTGAAACCTCATAAGGATACTTATTTAATAAATTATCAATTCCCAATAACTTTGATATTTTTTTTACTTTTTTATTTAGTTCTTTATTATTAACCTTTGCTAAAGCTAAAGGTAGTGCTATGTTTTCTTTAATTGTTAATGTATCCAACAAATTAAAATCTTGAAATATGAAGCCTAAGCTTTCTCTTCTAAATTTAGCTAAATCTTTATCTTTCATTTTTGTTATATCTTGATTATCAATAACAACTGTACCACTAGTAGGCTTGTCAATTGTAGATATAATATTTAATAAAGTAGTCTTCCCTGCACCTGAAGGTCCCATAATACCTATGAATTCTCCCTCTTCTATTTCTAAATCTATTCCATTCAATGCAGTATATACATTTCCTTTTCCACCATAAATCTTTTTCAAATTCTTCGCTACCAATACGTTTTTCAAACTAATCATCCTTTCATTTATATAAAATCTAATCTTCTTTTTAAATTATAAAATTTTATTTTGCTCCTAAATAATAACCTATTATATATATACACCATAGATGTACAGGGTAGAAAATATAAAATAAGTATTTTGTAAATTTTGTATTTAGTCCACGTTTTCCATTGTACATAAGGAAAAATGGGAAAGCGAAAACCTGCATCCATTGAATATCAAAGAAAAATAAACCATAAACAGTATAATTAGTATCTGTTATAAACGTTGGTAATGAAAGTCCTAATGTTAATATTAATGATGTTATTATATATACGATAACCATCTTTCCTTTTTTATCTCTTAAGAAGTAAAAAACTAAAGTCATTGCTACACCATATATACTAGCTTCTGTAACTACTGATAAAGCCACTGCTGCTATTGCTACAATAATACCTAAAACATATAATTTTTTATTTTCTTTATTTTTTTTAGTCCATTCAATAATACTCATTAACAATACGGCCATTGCCATGGACAGAAATATATTGTTATGTAGTCCGTATTCTCTCTTAAACAACATTACAACTAATTTACTTCCAGTAAACATAACTAAGGACCAAGTAAACAATCTAAAGGTATATTTTAGCCTGCTTCTCGTATGAAAAAATCCTTCTACTATAAAGAAGAAAAATATAGGTGCTACTAGTCTCCCTACATAACTAAACCACACTGGCATATTAGGAACATACGTAACTAGATGGTCTAAAACCATCAATATCATTGCAAAAATTTTTAATTGAAAGCTATTTAATTTCATAAAACTTCCTCCTTATCCATCATAAAATCATACTGTTTTTAGTACAAAATCTTAATTTTAGATTAATTATACGCTGGATAAGGATTTATTAACTATCGATTTCTATTACATCTATCTTACAAATGTGTAATATTTACATAGACTAAAAAAGTCTATCTCTAAAATATAAAATCATATTTTTCTAGAGATAGACTTTTTTAGTCTATAGATTCTATTTTTACACTTCCAAAACAGTTCCTGTACAATTTACAAAGAAATTATCACACTTTTCCTTAAACATTTTAACTGCTTTTTCTCCTGTACAATGAGATACACCTATAATCTCAATGTTCATTTCTTTTAAACGTTCTATAGTTTTGTTTATACGCTGCTCATCTGCTTCTACAAGATGAGTTCCTCCCATAACACCATATATCTTCTTACCTGTTCTTTTAGCAATTGTATCAACTATATTTAAAATTCCAGGATGAGAACAACCAAGTAAAATCAAAAGTCCTTTTTCTGTATCTATAGCTACAGTTATTTCATCATCAAAAGGATCCACTATGTATTCTTCTCCTTTTTTAATTTTCATATTAGGATTTAAAGCTTCAAAATCATAACTTCTTTCAAAATTAGTAAAAATATATACCTTTTCACTAAGCTTTACCATATCACTTTCTACATAGTTAACATTTAATTTTTTATCTTTTATAAATGATTCATCAAAGTCTATTCCTATATATCTATATTCTGAACTATCAGAAGTAAAATCTAATTTTTGACTTCCATCTGAATAATGATATTTATCACTATTTATAAAGAAATTTTTACTTACATAAAATTCTGGACAAGCATTAAAAGTATCTAAAAATCTTCTAACTCCTCCACAGTGATCATAATGAGCGTGACTAAGTAGCAAATAGTCTGTTTCATTTAAATCAATTCCCAAAGCTTTTGCATTTTCAGTAAAGTTTCCTGTTTTACCTGTATCAAATAAAATATTACCCTCTGGTGTTTCAATAAAAAAAGATAGTCCATGTTCATTATGCAGTTCTTTATTATCTCCCAAAGAATTTTCTATTACTGTTGTAATTTTCATACGTAACATCTCCCCCTATTTGATTCTTATATTATTTGTTTTAGTTAAATTAGATTTCAGATGCCATTTGTTTAAGTAATGATGAAGATTCGTTTAATTTTTCTATAACTGCTGTTATTTCTTGAATAGAAGAAACCTGTGCATCAAAAACATTATTGGAATCATTAATTTTATCTGATATTTCCATTACTGAATCTTGAATATTCTTTAGTACTCCATTTATCTGCTTAATTGATTCACTACTGGATACAGATAGCTTTCTTATTTCACTTGCAACAACGCTAAACCCTTTACCAAACTCTCCTGCTCTAGCTGATTCAATTGCTGCATTTAATCCCAATAAGTTAGTCTTACTTGCAATATTTTCAATAAATTTTAGTACTTCATCCGTATTTTGTGCTTCATCATAAGTCTTTTCTACATTTTGTTGTATAGAAGCATTAGCTACTGAAACATTTTGTACTCCTTTATTAATTTGATTAAGAGATTTAGTTATTTGCTCCAAAGAATCAGACAGATTCTCAGTTAAAGTACTCACTTCTTTTTTACGTTTTAAACTTTTTGCTATAACTATAGTTCCAACTACTTGTCCATTTTCTTTAACCGGAACTCCCATTGCTTTTATAGAAACACCAAAAACCTCTTTAGGTACAATTATAGATATAGGTTTTTTAGCCTTTAAACATTCATAAGCTGCACAGCCTACTGGAAGGGTATCGCCTGCTTTTACTCCTAATTTAATTGTTTCACTATCAACAACTCTTAAAAACTTATCAGTATTTGAAATAGTAAAAGCTATCTCATCTTCAAAGTAATATTGAAAATATGGTATTAAATTATTAAACGATTTTATAAGTTCATTTTGTTCTAAAGTTTCTATCATATCTTCCACCCTTTTCCAATAATTTTATATGATTTCAATATATTACTTTTGCACTATAAAGTCAAGTATACGCTTTAATACTCTATTTATCTCCTTAATTACTCCCAATCCTTCCAAACTTCAGGTTTATATCCTACAGTAGCTTGTTTACCATTACGCACTATAGGAGTTTTATAAAGCTTGGGATTTTTTAAAAGTATTTCTTCTTTAACACTAGCTTCTCTAATATGCTGAAGATTTAGTTTTGTATATTCCTTAGATTTACTGTTTATTAGCTCAGATATTCCTACTGACGCTTTAACACTCTGCATTTCTCCTTTACTTAACCCTTTTTCATTTAAATCAATAAATTGATATTTAATTCTTCTCTCTTTAAAATATCTTTCAGCTTTTTTTGTATCAAAGCATTTTTTTATACCAAAAATTTGAATATTCATTAGTTTGTTTTCTCCTTTAATTTCTTTTATAAATTTATTTTATCATAATATTAGTTATCATTTTTATCAATACTATTTCTTAGGATTCTTTGGGAACCATCCTTTTTTTACTCTTTCCTCCTGCTCAAAGATCTCATGAATACTCCAAAGGCATGAAAATCCTGTAACCCCCATTATAGATGATAATATTTGAGCCTTTACACAAACCGACAGCAAAATAAATATAATTCCTAAAGCTAAAAATAATGGCCATATTTTTTTACTGAAATAGTATTCACTCTTAATTACAATAGGATGAAATATACCTATTATCAAAAAAGACGCTGATCCTATGATAATACCTTGCCAATTCAAAACATCACCTTCCTCTAATTTTTCGTAGTATATACTTAAATATATAACAGCAAAAATTACTTGAACTCATCTCCCTCCCCTTACCCAAAGTTACATTAACATACTATTACACTATATTACTTTCTAAATTCCAAAGTTATTAACAAATTCTTATTAAATACTCCATTTTTATTCTCCCTAACCAAAAGTTCAATATGGACATGCCATTAAATACTTTGTTAAAATGTCACTACCTTATGAATATGGAGGGATTTAAACTAATGAAAAAATTTAAATCATTAAAAACTTTATTGTCTGCACTAACTTTATGTGCAATTTTATCTACCCCAGCTTTTGCAGGGGACTACACTGTAGTTTCTGGAGATTCATTGTATAAAATAGGAAAAGTATTCAATACTTCCGCAAATGATATACTGGCAACTAATAATCTTAAAGGAGCCAGCATTTATCCTGGACAAGTTTTAAAGGTTCCTTGTGACACATACACTATAAAAAGCGGTGATAGTTTATATCTTATTGCTAAAAAATATGGTATAACTTTATATGACTTAAGAAAAGCCAATAATAAATGGGATAATAATATTTATCCTGGGCAAGTGCTTAACCTTCCTAAAATAAATTCTAATACAGGAAGTACTGAGCCTACTACGAAACCTATTGTGAATTATACTGAAGCTGATTTAGACCTTTTGGCAAGACTCGTTACTGCAGAAGCACAAAATCAACCTTATAGTGCTCAAGTTGGTGTAGCGGCAGTAGTTCTAAATAGAATAAAAAGTTCTCAGTTCCCAAATACTATTTCTTCTGTAATTTATGAAAAAAGTTACGGATACTATCAATTTACTCCTGTAGCAAATGGTTGGATAAACAAACCTTCAAATGCTACTGCTAAGAAAGCCGCTAAAGAGGCTTTATATGGTTCTGATCCAAGTAAAGGTGCATTATTTTATTTCGATGACAGTACTACTAATAAATGGTTGTGGTCCAAGCCTATTACTGCTAGGATTGGTAATATGGTTTTTGTTAAATAATGAATCTATAGAATACAATAATAAACTATATGGAAAGCAACAAGCTTTCCATATAGTTTATATTTTATTATTAGTAAACTTATAAATGAGTAATAACCAAATATTTAATCTCTCTTACCCATGAAACACTGCATCATAATCAACCAATTCACCTTTTTCATATATGAATTTTGCTGAAAAGAAGTTTCTGTTTTCTAAAATCCATTTAATAAATATTTTATCCCCTTCCCATGTAGGCATATCCAAAACCTTTGATTTTTCTACCCACTTAAGATTACCTTCATTGCATTCTATTAATTCACCTTCACACTCATCAGCAGTAAACAAAAATACATACCAATCCTCATCATCTTTAAATTTAGGAAAGGTCATAACACCTCTTAATGCTGGCTTCTCTATAGTTAGTCCTGTTTCTTCTTTAACTTCTCTTATTACGCATTCTTCTGGTGTCTCTCCTTGTTCTACTTTTCCTCCTACTCCAATCCATTTGCCTTCATGAATGTCATTTTCTTTTTTCACACGATGAAGGAGCAGAATTTTATTATCCTTTTCTATATAACATAAAGTTCCTAACTTCAAACTTTTCATCTCCTTGTAATTTTTTCATTTATAGTTATGTATTTTCATAACTCCCTTGTACTAAATTTTCTATATAAATATATTTTATTCTATATTTTATAGATACATCCTTTATTTTTTATTAATTTAACTACAACAAAAGCACTCAATCCCATAAGATTGAATGCTTTTTTAATATACAACTTCTTATTTAATCCCTTTATCTAAATACTGTTTAATCCTAAAATTCCAAAGTTCATAAATTTCAGGACATTCATTGTTTACTACTGATAGAAATTCATCTAATACACCTAATTTATTTAATCCTTTCATTAGATGCCTAGGATAAATAACCTTTTCAGAATAATTATTTTTAGGATCTATTACTTTCAATGAGAAATGTTTTCCAACATACAAATCTTTACATCTAATATCAAGCTTTTTAAAACCAAGCATTTTAAATTCCTTAATAAGTTTGATAATATTATGTGCTATTTGTTTATTAAAACCTTCCTTTTTAATATATTTATCCAAACGTTCTCCACTCACATAATTTCTTACAATATAATATGTTCCTTGAGCATATACCTTAGGAAAGTATTTACTCTTTCTGGCTCTCTTTAAAATATCATATTCCTTTTCACAAACTTTTTTATCTTTAAAAATCTTAATTACTCTTTTGTCAGGAAGTAAATATACTATACCATTATGACCACATCCTAAGAATTCACCTTTTCTTAGCATTTTTTCAGCTCTACTATCTAAATCAATATAGCCACTATCATTTTTATCCATAATACCCTCTTCTTTAATTACATTATTATCATTATATTGTATGAGAAGACTTTGAAAAGTATTTATCCAAATACTATTTATTAAGTTCTACACTAACTTTAAAAAGATCCCCATCAATATCAATACGCATATTTCCACCTTGAAGCTCAACAATACTTTTTGCAATTGCAAGTCCTAGTCCAGAACCTTCAGTATTTCTAGATTTATCTCCTCTTTTAAACCTTTCAAAAATCTCCTCTACATCAAAATCCATTTCATAAGCAGAAATATTTTTCATAATAATTAACACTTTATTCTCTTCTTCCTTTAAATCAATATATGCTCTTGTATTTGGCATTGAATACTTTAAAATATTGCCTATTAAATTCTCAAATACTCTCCAGGTTCTTTTACCATCTAAATTCATATATATATTCTTTTTAGGAATATTAACTCTAAATGTCAGTGAAGAATTTTCAATCTTCTCGTCAAATTCTCCCATAGCCTGTCTTAGTATAGCAACTATATCTACTCTTTCAACATTAAGCTCTGCTGCACCACTTGCTATTTTTGAAGCCTCAAAGAGGTCATCTATAAGTATCTTAAGTCTCTGAGATTTTCTATCTAAAATCTCAATATATGCTGAACTTTCTTCTTTAGATAAATCTTCTTTTTTAAGTAAATTTATGTAATTTATTATAGAAGTAAGTGGTGTTTTTAAATCATGGGATACATTGGTTATTAATTCAGATTTAAGTCTTTCACTCTTCACCTGACTTTCAACTGATTTTCTAAATCCCTCTTTCATATTATTGATATTATGAGCTAGTTTTGAAAGATTTCCTTTTTCATTTTCTTCTATTGTATAATTTAGATTTCCAGAAACTATTTCATCAGTTGCCTTTATTATTTTATTTAATGAAGCCGTTTTTTTAAGTATATATTGGGGAACTAGAAGAAGATATATAAATATATACACTGCTGATATCACAAAAATAAACCCATCACCGGAAAACAAGGTAATTAATGCAGCGCATATAAATATGCCCAATAATATGGTTAGAATAAAAATTATATTTATTTTAGATATTATGTTTTTACTCATAGAACTATCCTTAACAAGCGCTGTAAATTGATAAATTGAGCTATCTTTCCACTGAATTGCTCGTTCTTCTGCATCTTTTATTAATCTTATTGCAATTTTTATATTGAGTATTAGATAAAAAACATAAAATGCTACTATGGTAAGTTTGATAACATGACTTATGTTCATAGGTAAATAAAAAAAGTTAACATTCACCTGATATATTAATATTAAAAATGAGCAAATAATAAATATACATATTCTTGAATCTAAAGGTATTTTTTCGTATAATATTCCTATTTTTTCTATATATGATATTTCATCTCTTTTGTTTTTCACTATATATATTAATATGGACAATCCTATCAACAATGAAAAAACACATATTATTTCTTCTTTAATAACTCTTACTTTGATAGAATTATAATATTCATAGTCTTTCTGGATTTGACTATACCCTTCAACATCTTCTAAAATTATAAAACTCCCTTCAAAACCATTAACTTGAAACCACTCATTAATAGGTTGTATATAACCATCTCTTATATACTTCTTTGGAAAGTTTATACTATATAAAGCTTTGTTTTGTATGTAATTTTCTATATCCGATGTCTCTTCCAAGTTGGTATGAATTTCCCCACTTTCTTTCTCCACAATATAATATTTAAAAAACTTTCTCGAGTCTATATATTTTTTTGTTTTCTCATATTTTTCAAGAGATTTCCTTTTTTTATTTTCTAAATTTTTAGTACTTTCTTGTTTAACTTCTTCTAATTCATCATCAGCCTTTTGCGTATCTTTAAGTAAAATTTCCACATTTCTGTAATACTCTACTAGTTCATGTTTAAACTTATAGCTATTAAAATAAGCATCTTTTGCAATATACTCGTTCTTTTCTATAAAATCAAATGCTGACATAAATGAAAGTGCAATCATATATATACTTAAAATAAAAAGTGTTATGTATAAATGCTTACTTTTCGATTTTATATCCAATTCCCCACACCACCTTTAAATATTTAGGTTCCTTAGGATTGATCTCTATCTTTTCTCTTATTCTTCTTATATGAACTGCAACAGTATTTTCCCCATTATAAAAGGGCTCTTTCCAAACCTTTTCATATATTTCTTCTATGGAAAATACCCTTCCTTTATTCTCCATTAAAAGTTTCAATATTTTATATTCAGTAGGTGTAAGATTTATTTCTTCTTCATCTACCATTGCAGTCTTTGTATTTTTATTTAAAATAAGACCTCCTACACTAAGTTCATCTTCACTCTTTTTATAATTTCCAAGGTTTACATATCTTCTCAACTGTGACTTAACTCTAGCTACTAACTCCAAAGGATTAAACGGCTTTGTAATATAATCATCTGCACCTATATTAAGCCCCAATATTTTATCCGTATCTTCTGATTTAGCTGAAAGCATTATTATAGGAATATTTTCATTTTCTCTTATCTTAAAAGTAGCTTTAATTCCATCCATTCTCGGCATCATAATATCCATCAGTATAAGTTGAATTTCTTCCTCTTCTAAAATCATCAAAGCCTCTATGCCATCTTTAGCCTTAAGTACTTTTATACCTTCATTTTTTAAATATATTCCTATAGCTTCTCTTATTTCTTCTTCATCATCTACTACTAAAACATTATATTTTGTCATAACTGTCACTTCCTTTCTGCAACATTATATCACTCTTCTTTCCCCCTTAACAAAGACATAAATAATTATACAAAATATTTTTTCAATACAAAAAATTATATCTTAATAAATAAACAGTATTATTGTGTAGCTTTCATAAAAAAGCTAAAAGCCTCTTTTTTATCGCCATTAACTTTAGCAATAACATTCATATTCCGAATGTGATACACTTTATTTTCATAATCTTTTGCTTGATTATCACATATATAAGCATAATCATAATTGCCTTCTTGTACCCACCCCATGAATATATAGGTGTGAGTAGGAATACCCTTTTTGTTATCATAAGCATCTGTTGAAAAACATAAATCTCCAGGCTTTAATTTTTTATAATCCCTTTCCTTTTCCCATCCCTCTTTCTCTAAAAAGGGAATAAATTTAGCTACACTAGCCATATTTTTAGGAACTTCATAATTATTTCTTCTTAGCACTTCAGATGCAAAATAAACACAAGTATTCGAAGAATTGCCATTATGCAATTTTACTGCAGCTGAAAATGCTGTTCTTCTATTGTTTTTATTTTGTAAAAATTTATATATACTTTTACGTAAATATAAGTTCTCACCTTTTGTAGTTGGCATAATATTGACTAAAATTAATAACGGTAAACTAACTATTATTATAAATTTTCCAAATAATTTCATTTTCTTCATATGTATTTTCCTCCTTAATAAAATTAAATTTAACTAGTTTAAATCCATGTATTGTTTTAATAAACGATAGATCAACTTCACTACTTGTTGATGCTGCATGTGTATTGGCTTGGACATTTTTTCTTCTACAGGATTGTTTGTGTAGATAATTAATATAAATGATGCCAATACAATAGACGTAGTTTTTATGAATTTTCTCATATTATCATCTCCTTAAACATCAACTCAATTCATTTACCAATATTTCTAATTTAATAAGCTATAACTGATTATACAAAATAATTTTTACAAATTTCCTATCATAATTCTTACAAATTTATTAAGATTTAATATTAAATTTTTTCATAAAAAAGCAAGACTTTATTAAATTAAAATAAAGTCTTGCTTTTTATCTTTCATTATTTATCTTATTTTCTATATAATATCCAGTACTTCATAAACCTTTTCTTTTTTAAATATTTCAAATAATTCACTATCCAAATTCCCTCTTTCAACCTCATTCTCTAAAATAGATAGAGATTTCTCTACACTTAAAGCTTTTTTGTATGCCCTATCCTTTGCTGTAAGTGCTTCAAAAATATCTAAAATTGCAAGCATTTTACCTTTAAAAGGAATTTGCTCTTTATTTAAACCTAAAGGATATCCTGTACCATTACATTTTTCATGGTGAGTTAATACAATATTTCTCAGCTCACTTAAACTATCCATCCAATTAATTTTTTTAAGTATCTGATCCGTATAAAGAACATGTTTTTCAATATGTGCTCTTTCACCTTGTGTTAGATTTCCTCTTTTAACTTTAAGATTTTCAAATTCAAAATCATCTATTAATGATTTTTCAATACCATCATAGTCTTCGTAATTAATATTTTTAATTTCTACAAGCTTGTTTTCCTCTTCTTCAGTTATGTAGCCTTTTGTATTGGTTTCTACTATAAATTTTAAATAATCATCTAATCTATTGTATATTTCTTTTTCTTCTTTATTTATTGATTTTTTTAATTTTTTTAATTCTAAATCCCTTTTAATAAATTTAAATCTATAAACAATACTGCTAATTCTATCATCCGTTAATCTATTTTTTTTCAATAATACATTCTCTGATATACCAATTTTCCCAATATCATGTAATAATGCTGCATAATAGAATTCCATTAACTCCTCATCAGAAAAAACATAATCTTTATACCTACCATAATCTACATTATTAATGGCTTTTGCAAACCTCAAAGCAAGAATTGCTACTTTTTTAGAATGACCAGCAGTTTCTGGATTTCTAGCATCAATAGTAGCTACCATAGTTTCCATAAAAGATTTGAATAAATTTTCTATTCTTTCATACAAGTTAACTCTCTGAAACAATACAGCAACTTGTGAAGCTATAGAAATAACCATCTCTGCTTCTTCATTTTCATAAGGTATTATATAATTTTGAAAATCATCTTCGCTGTTAAGTTTCTTATCATAATCCTTTTTTTTATTTATAATTTGAAGAACACCTATTACATTTCCTTCAAAATCCTTCATAGGTACAACCAACATATTAATTGTTTTATAATTAATAATTTTATCAAAACTATCATTATATTTTAAACCTAATTCTCTTGGAATTTCTTTTACATTTTTTAAATTTAAATAATCTCCCGTATAAGCAGCATATCCAGCTATGCTATTCTTATCTATATTCAATGTAAATTCTTTTAATTTAATTTCTCTCGAATTATTCCTCGTTATAGCAAATTTCAGAAACTTTTTTCCTTCCTTTTCTTCAACAGTATATAAACTTCCTGCATCACTTTTTGTAAACTCCATAGCAAATTCTAATATACTTTTAAGTAGTTTATAAGTATCTTTTTCTTGTGATAGAGCAATTCCTATTTTGTTTAATTGCATAATCGTATATTTAAGTTTCTTTATAATCTCATTATTATTCAAGGTTTCACCTCTTACTATTTAAAGTTATTTAGTATTCATTTTCTACTAAATTAAAACCATATTCTAAAACTTTATTAAAATCAAATTTTTCATCAAAATGCATACAATAAACCTTTTGTCTATAGCTTGGTTTTATATATTTGCATAATTTATCTATATACAGGTGAGGATTGCCTCTGAAATCATATCCACAAGTATCCTGATATAAACAATCAATCTCATTATTATAAAATTTATTTAATACATAATCACTTATTTTTGAAGAATCTCCACTAAAGTATATTGTTTTATTATCATAATTTAAAACATATCCATAACACATTAAGTTATTAACATGTTCAACTTTAATAGGTTCAATAACAATATTAAAATCCTCTGTTTTTATATTGTATATTTCTTGTTTATTTATTAAAGAGTATACCTCATCACTCATACCTACTAAATTTAAATATTGTTTTATATGTTGAATATTTGGATAAATTATGTGTATCTTTCTCTTTAAAATATAGTAACAATAAGCTATTAAATCTCCTAAAGAACCTATATGATCAGAATGAGTATGTGTAATTAAAACAAATAAATTGTCTACTCTTTCAAGTAATTTATTTTCAACTATTTTATTAAATGTCAAGCTTCCACAATCAATTAACAATAAAGAATTACCTTTTTTTATATAAGCATTATTATTTCCATATCTCACATTAAATGCACTGCCGCATCCAATAAATTTTAAAGCCCCTTTATATCTCCCCATGAAACTCCTCCTATAAATTTAGAATAATGAGCAATTATATAATTAACTATACAATTGCTCATTCACTTTATCCAAATTATTATTTAAAATAATTCTAAAAATTAGATATTACTTTTTTATCACTGTGTAAACTAAAATATTATACTGGATCTGGAATTTGTAATTCACGATTAATCATATCTGAAACATATAATATGTGACTCTCATTCTTATATACAACTACTATAAATATTCTATATTCTCCATAAGTGATATAATATTTATAATTATGATCACTAAGCGACCAAAGATTTAAAATTTCTCCATTAGCCTGTATATCATTTAGGTCATTAATAACTGTATTAGAAGAAGATTGAACTGCTCCCACTTCAAATGTAATATCATTATCATCCTCTACATGAAATTCAATATATCCACTCTCTGTGTCTATAATTATATTATCAACAGTTATTAAATTCAATTCATTAACCGAATTATCTGTCACATATTTAACTTTAATATTATGATTTTCACTTGTACTTATAGAAATAGCATTATTGACCAATTCATGTTTTGTCCAATCATTATCTCCAATCTTTACCCATATATTATTTATATTGTTAGCATTATTTAGCAATTCAATTGACCAAAGATTTCCCTCTTTCTTAACTAATCCATCATAACCTAAGTGAGAATATTTATCCTTATTACTCATTGTTAAAGTAGTAATTTTCCCACTTTCATGTCCTCCTGATTCTAGTACTGACTTAACTCTTACCTGAATATTTATTGTATCAGTATTATTTGATAATAATTCTTTGGTTTCAAAACTACTAATATCTTTCCAGCTTTCATTACCAATTTTATACTCCATAGTGCTATCTGCACCATTAATACTAATACTTCCATCAGCATCAGCTTGTAAATTCACTAAAGGTGCCTCTATTACATTGGGTACTACAAATTCGTATCTTTCACTTTCATTTTTACCAGGCTCTGTTAATGAAACATAAACATTGTTTAAGGTATCAAATATATTTGCTGGTATTGATATGCTTTTTAAAGCTGTACTATCAATATTAATTGTTCCTATATTATTTCCACCTGTGCTTGAATCATATAAAGTTACTACTGTTCCAATTGGTATTGTTCCTGCTGTATTATCTACAATTAAATTATCTTCTCCTTCTGCATTATTAACTACTAATATTGATGCTAATCTCTCAGCTTCTGATTTTGCTTTTGCTGATACTACCTGTGACACTGCTGTATCAAATGCTTCTTTGATTGATTTTCTATCTGGAAATGCTGGTTGTGGTCTTAAGGCTAGTACTTTTTCTGCTACTTTTAATTTTTCTTCATATGTTAATGTTCCATAATCCATTCCAAAATCCAACCCTAAAATTCCTGATTCTAATGCCACCTTCATATCTTCTGAATTACCTGCACTATTTACTGTAGCTTGTCCTTCATTAGTAATAATGATATTATTAGCAAACTTCTCTGAAACATATACAAGGTATTTCTTCTTTTGATACTCAGCTATAATATATGCTCTCATATCTCCTATCCAATTATGTTTGCACCTATAATTGCCTTGATACTCCATAACATCATTTAGATAGTCTGCAAAACCAAAATTATCAACACTATTAATAATATCCTCCACGTCTTGGGCAGTATTAATAATATAAGTTTCAGCTTCTGATGGTATTATTGCCGCTATACTGAATGTAACATCATCACCTTTATTATCCATATTAAATTGAATGTAATTATCATATGCCTGCGGTGCTATAACTATATTATTAATTGCTAATAGTTTTAATTCATCAATCGAATTATCTGTAACACATTTAACTCTAATATTTTCAGTTGTATTTATAGAAACTTTATTATCAACTAATCCATGTTTTGTCCAATTCTTGTCTCCAATTTTCACCCAAATATTATTAACGTTATTTAATAATTCAATTGTATAAAATCCTGTCTCCTTTTTAACTACTGCACCATAACTTGTCTGAGAATCAACACTGTTGTTACTCATAGTTAAAGTTGTAATTTTTCCACTTCCATGTCCATCTGGTTCTGCTTGTTCCTTTACCCTTACATGAATATCTATTGCCGCATCAGTATATGCTACTAGTTCTTCTGTACTGAATTGATTAATATCCTTCCAAATTGCATCACCTATTTTATATTCCATAGTACTATCTGCACCATTGATACTAATACTTCCTTCAGCATTAACTTGTAGATTTACTGAAGGTGCTTCTGGTGAATTTGGTACTATAAGTTCATATCTTTTACTTTCGTTTTTACCAGGCTCTATTAATGAAACATAAACATTGTTTGAGGTATCAAATATATTTGCTGGTATTGATATTCTACTTGTAGATATGCCGTCAATATTAATTGTTCCTACATTATTTCCACCTGTACTTGAATCATAAATATTTATAGTTGATCCTCCTGGTATTGTTCCATCACTATTATCTATGATTACAGAATCCTCTCCATCTACATTATTAATTATAGTAATTTTATTGCTTATATCAATAGGTTTAGTATTCTGTGCATAAGTATATACTATATAACTTTCATCACCATTTGTGGCTATTAAATATAGCTTGTTCTCAGGTTTCAAAAGCTCTGTTGTAAATCTACAAATATTAAAATATGTTGATTCAACTTCATATATATGACTGTTTTTCTTCAAATCATTTACATCAGTGATATTAACCGAGGAATCAACTACTCCCAGTTGAAAATTAATATTATTATTAATCTTCTTATCATAATCAGTAGAGATTTCAACAAATGTATATTGAATATCACCTCTAAAATCATTTTTACGCAACTCTTTCACTTTAATCATTAACAATTTTAATTCATTAATAGAAGTATCAGTTATATATTTAATTTTTATATCATCTATATCCTTTGCAGGTGATGGTATAGTAATGCTGTTATTTTCTAATTTGTATTGAGTGAAATCATTGTTTCCAATTTTAACCCAAACATTTTTTATATTATCACTAATATTCAAGAATTGAATTGTACAACTCTGATTTTCTTCTTTAAGTACAGCATTGTAATTTGATTCAGTAACAACTCCATTATGATTCATTGTGAGCGTTTTAACTTCTCCATTTGGAATTCCTTTGTTTTTTACCTGTATGCTTATACTACTATCAGTAGTATTTAGTAATTCTTCAGTTTTAAAGCTACTGATATCCTTCCAGCTTTTATCATTTATTTTATATTCCATAGTATCCTCTGCACCTTCAATACTAATAGTTCCATCATCATTAAGCTGTAAATTTACTGAAGGAGCTTCTTTTTCTTTCTTAACTTCTACCACTGCTACGTCAAATGTCTTTTGTATCGCTGCTTTATCTGCATATCCCCCTATTGGTTTTAAGCTTAACACCTTGTCTATTACTTTTGTTTTTTCTGTTATTAACATCGTTGGATATTCGATTCCTAAATTCAACCCTAAATCTGGTGACTCTAATGCTGTTTTCATTTGTTCAGAACTATTTGCATTATTTACTATTGATACAGGTGTATTATTTTTATCTGGCTTAGTATTTTTATCTGGTGTAGTACTTTTATCTGGTGTAGTACTTTCATCTGGTATAGTACTTTCATCTAGTGTAGTATTTTCATCTGGTATAGTATTTTCATCCGGTGTAGTATTTTCATCCGGTGTAGTATTTTCATCTGGTGTAGTATTTTCATCTGGTATAGTATTTTCATCTGGTATAGTATTTTCATCTGGTATAGTATTTTCATCTGGTATAGTATTTTCATCTGGTATAGTATTTTCATCTGGTATAGTATTTTCATCTGGTATAG
>NZ_JAPQES010000005.1:112828-348169 GCF_026735165.1 Clostridium ganghwense
CATCTGGTATAGTATTTTCATCTGGTATAGTATTTTCATCTGGTATAGTATTTTCATCTGGTATAGTATTTTCATCTGGTATAGTATTTTCATCTGGTATAGTATTTTCATCTGGTATAGTATTTTCATTCGGTGGATTATTACCATCTGGTGGGTTATTATTATCTGGTGGATTATTATCTACTCTATCAGTGTTATTTATAATAGATGTATTATCTTCCTCTATCAAATATAGTTTTTTTGCTTGTTCTTTATTTTGTTTCTCTTTTCTGTTGACTTTCTTGTCTTTCTCCTGCTTTTTCTTTTCTATAACTTCCTCTATTCCTTCCAGCAGCTTTTTATCTATTTTCTCAGGATTATCTTTAATTATTTCAAGTACAAATAAATCTAGTGACTCTTTTGTCACTTCCTTCATAGCTAAATTTTCTTTATTATTCACATCTGAATTAACAACTGCTTGTTCATTCTTCTTTAATAGAGTTTCAATTTCCTTAACAATTCTTTCTCCATCCTTGTCTTTAACATTTATTGATGTAATAGAACTAACAATCCCTTCTAAAACACCAACATTAATATTATTATCATTAAAATCTACATAAAACTTTGTTCCTCTTACTCCCATCACTGTGGAAGAGGCTTTAATTTCAAATTTACTTGATCCTTTTAACTTATTTTTAATATCTGTCCATATTTTACCCACCCAAAGTGATATTTCAGTTTGTCCTTCTGATGCTTTTCCCGATAATTCACTTAAGGTTAATTGATTATTTTCTGAAAGAATTATCTGTTTATCAGTATCTATTAAAAGTGTCATCTGTGAATTTTTGCCTACAACAATACTATCTCCTTCTACTAAGCTCATCCCTTCAAAAGCATCAAATGATCGCTCGCCGCCCTGTATAAACACTTTTGCATCACCACTAAGCTTGATAATCTGAGTATTCCTATGCTCTTGTGCAAAAATCATTTTTCCAAAAAGCATACTATGTATATAAATAACTATACTTACTTTTGCAATTAAAGCTTTTAATCGTTTCTTAAATTTATATTGCGCCAATACATCACCTCTTTTCTAATCTATATGAATATCTTTAAGTTCATAAACTGGAATCATCTTCTCTTTTCCTTTTACCTTCATTTCTCCTAGATAATTTGCTGTAACCTTTTCCTTTACTCTTTCATAGGTTGAGGCACTTAATAATATTTGTCCTCTTTTTGCATTGCTTTCCAATCTAGCAGAAGTATTTACTGTGTCTCCTATAGCTGTATAGTCCATTCTTGTTTTTGAACCTATATTTCCCACAACTGCATAACCTGTATTAACACCTATTCCAAATTCGACAGATATTCCAAATTTTTCTTCCAGCTTTTTCTTAAGGTCTTCTGATCCTTTTTTCATTGCAAATGCAGCCTGCACAGCTTTTAATGGATGATCTTCCAGATCTAAAGGAGCATTAAAAATTGCCATTGTAGCATCCCCAATAAATTTGTCTAATGTTCCACCAAATTTAAATATAGATTCTGAGGTTAAAGTTAAATATTCATTTAAAATTTCAACTACTTGCTCTGGCTGTACCTTTTCTGACAACGGCGTAAATCCTCTAATATCTACAAATAAAACTGAAATTTCTCTTTTCCCTCCACCTAATTTAAGTGTTTTTAATTCACCTTTTAATATCTCATCAACTACCTCAGGTGCTACATATTTTCCAAAGACATTTGTAACTCTTCTTCTTTCTGCAAATTCGCTTAGATATTTATATACAATACTAGATATATAAAGTAGTGCTAATAGTATTATTGGATATGCTATATTTAAAATATATCCCTTAGAATATGTAAATCTTGCAACAAATAAATAAAGAGCTGATATTACCCCAAATATTATAAAAGAAAACTTAGGATTTATCTTATTGAAAATAAGGTGTGCAGCTATCCCTAAAATTATTATTATTAATGCTTTAATAAGCTCTGAAATTTCTTGTTTAAAATTATTATGAAATATATTTTGAATAATATTTGCATGGACTTCTACCCCATACATCTTAGCATTCTTTTGTATAGAAGTATAAAAACTATCATTTGGAAATCCTTCAGCATATGGACCAATCAAAACAATTTTATCTTTAAAATATATTGAAGGTACTTTTCCACTCAAAACATCATAATATGATATTGCTTTAAACGCTCCTGGCTTTCCATTAAAATTTATATAATATCTATTAAAAAAATCTTTAGGAATTTCTCTATTTAAGATTTTTTTTCCTGTTCTTTTTTCATATTCTTTTACTATAGTATAATCAAAGCTTTTTATTTCTTTATCATTATATTTAAAAGAATCTAATGCACTTCTAACCACTCCATCATTAGGATCCTCCAAAACATTGATGTGACCCGCAGCACATACCTTCTTTAATTCATTAAAGCTTTCAATAATACTATCAGGTTTTACATCTCCCTTAATTCTATCTATTCCTATATTTGCTGATAACTTTTTATAATTAAAATTACCTACTATAGGAAATACTACATTCCCCACATTTTTAACCACCTTAACTAATACATCATCACTTTCTTTTTTAGAGGTTTCAGATAAGATTACGTCTACACCAATAACTACTGCTTCTCCCTCTGTTAACTTTTCTATAAGCTCCGCATGAACAGATCTATCCCATGGCCATCTACCAATCTTGTTTAAGCTGCGATCATCAATTCCTACAATAACTATGTTTTCTAAATCTACATTTCTCTCTTTATATTGAAACACGCTATCTCTTACATTATTTTCTATACCATCAAACAAACCTGCAAATCCAGTAATCGCAACTAATAAAGTAAGGAATAGCGAAAATATATATTTTTTTATTCTCATTAATAGCCTCCTATTTAACTTTTATCTTTCCAATAATGTTGTTTTTATTATCTGATACATATAAATAACCATCCTTATATAATACAGCTGTAGGATGATTAAATCTCTCTTTATTATACATACCAGACTTACCATCACCTAATAGTGTAGAAACTGCTCCATCTCTTTTTATAACTCTTATACTATGATTAAATGTATCCGCTACATATATATTTCCTTGTTCGTCTAAACATAAGCCCTTTGGAAAATTGAATTTTGCTTGTAGAGCCTGGCCATTAGCGAACCCACCTTTTATATATGAAGTTCCTTTTATAATCTCCTTTTCAGAACCTGCAATAGTTACAACTTTCCCTTTATGTATTTTTCTAATTCTTTGATTTCCACTATCAGTTATGTATATTGCTCCATCTTTATCTATAACTATATCTGAAGGTTCATTAAACATAGCTTCCTTTAAATCTCCGTCTTTATAACCACCATCTTTGCTCTTAACACCAGCAAAAGTGGAAACCACACCCTTTGGAGATATCCTACGTATGACATGATTTAATGTATCAGCTATATAAATATTTTTTTTATCATCTACTGCTATTCCTGATGGTAAAGCAAATTGAGCTTCTTGTGCTTTACCATCCTTATATCCTTCCTTGCCTGTGCCTACAAAAGTATATACTTGTCCTTTTATTATTGTTCTTATTACATTATTTCCACTATCTGAAATATATAGATTTCCTTCTTTGTCTACAGCTAAATCTCTAGGCTTATTAAATTTAGCTTTGTCAACATCTCCATCTATAAATTCACCTAAGGGAAAATTAAATCTATCCTTCTTATCTGAATACCCTGCTAACGTTGTAACCTTATCATTAGATATTTTTCTTATTCTATTATTATAAGAATCTGCAACTAACAAATTTCCTGCTTTATCTAAAGCAATTCCATAATTAAACAAAAACTCTGCTTCTAATCTGTTACCATCTTTGTGTCCCATTTTTCCATTTCCACAATAAACTTTATATATTGAACTGCTATTTTCTTTTAATGATATCTCAGTTGTTTTTTTTGAAATAAATGCTTGCCTCCCCAATAAAATTAGAAAGAAAATTAAAACTGTACAAACCAAAAAAGATATTTTTTTTCTCCGCATAAAATTCCTCCATAAAAATATTATTATATATGGAATATTACCTTATTTTTCAACACATTTCAACAAAATTCTACAAAAGAAACTTTTCAAAAATAAGACTCAATATATAAGTGTACTCCTCTCATATTTTAACTATAGTAACCTTTTATACAAACATATTTTTTAATATGACCTTTTCATAGTCATAATATCTATTATGCTAATATAAATTATGACCTTTCTATAGTAAAACCAAATTTTAAATATGACCTTTTCATAGTAAATATAATTTACCCTAGAATACTATTACAAATTTAATTTAAAATTAAACTTAAGTTTTTAAATAATAAAAATCAGGTTCTAAGTTTAAATTTTTAGAATCTAGTTTTAAGTTACTTCTTATAAATTTATATAATTAAATATGACTTTTTCATAGTATATTACAACAGTTGTTTTAAATATTTTATATAAACAACTAATTTTAAATATTTTACGCTCCCTCTAAAGTATTGATATCACTAGGTTTTTTAATAAGAAATATGACCTTTTCATAGTATATTATGCCTTTTTCATAGTATAATACATTTTAAATACGACCTTTCCATAGTATATTATGACCTTTCTATAGCCTAATGCATCTTCAAACATGACTTTTTCATAGTGATTATGACCTTTCCATAGGATAATATATCTTCAAATATGCCTTTTTCATAGTGTACTATGAATCTTCTATGGTATGCTATATCTTTAAAATATGACTTTTTCATAGCGTTATACATTTTTTAATATGACTTTTCCATAGTATTATACATTTTTTAATATGACTTTTTCATAGTGTGCTGTAACCTAATTATAGTAAAAAATATTAAATATGACTATTTCATAGCATAATATGACAATTTACTTCCTAGTCATAAAAAGATATAATTGTATGCATGAGGTGATTACATGATAACAAAAGAAAACAATACTCTAATTGTAAAATCTAATAAATTAATAGAAGCTTCTTATAAATTAACAGCTGGAGAACAAAAAATTATATTAACTCTTTCTTCTAAAATTAAACCTGAGGATGAAGAGTTTAAAGACTATGAATTTAAAATAAAAGATTTTATAAAACTACTAGGAATAAAAAATCAAGCAAAATATGCAGAAGTACCTCAAGTAACTAAAGAGTTAATGAGAAAAGTTTTTACCATTAAAGAAGAAGATAGAGAAATTCAACTATCCTGGCTATCTTCTGTAACATACCTAAAAGGCAAAGGAATAGTAGTATTGCGATTTGATCCTAATTTAAAACCTTATTTATTGCAACTAAAATCAAGATTCACAAGCTATAATTTAACAAACATTATACAACTTAAAAGCGGCTATGCTTTTAGAATATATGAACTTCTAAAACAATACGAGAGAATAGGTCAAAGAACCTTTGATTTAGAAGAATTAAAGTGTATTCTTGGTATAGAAAAAGATAGATATACTTTATATGCTGATTTTAAAAGGAAAGTTATCTTAAAAGCACAAAAAGAAATAAACGTTAAAACAGACCTCTCCTTTGATTTTGAGCAAATAAAAAACGGTAGAAAGGTAACAGCTCTAAAATTTATAATAACTAATACTACGAATCAAAATAACGCTATATTCCAAATCGAAAATAATAATTACATAGAACAGGTTAAAAATATATTTGATGAAGATATAACCCCTCTTGAAGCAGAAAAAATACATAAAACAGCTAACGGGAATATATATTTAATAAAAGAAAAGTATTTGCTAGCTAAAAATCAGAAAAAAATTAAAAGTTTAGTTCCTTGGATTATAAAAGCTTTAAAAGAAGACTTCAAACCTCCTATACCAAAAGAAAAGGTAGATTCTTTTAACAACTATGAACAAAGAAAATATGATTTTGATGAGCTTGAAAAAAAGCTTTTAGGGTGGAAATAAAAGAATATAAAATAAAAACTAAGAGTTGGCTATTTCCATCTCTTAGTTTAAACTACACTCAACATCATTACCTTTTTATGTAAACTTTAATATATTTCCAGCAAATTGTTGTATACATTGTGATAACACAGCCATATTTAAATTTTGTCCATCGAATCCTGACGTTGTTATCCCTGCCAAATTTCCATACATATCAATTAATGCTCCTCCTGAACTTCCGGAAGAAATAGGTGCCGTTATTTGAACCATTTCTACATAATCAAATTTTCTAAATCCTGATACAATACCTTCTGAAATAGTATTAAACAAACCTAAAGGACTACCTATTGCTATAATCTTCTGTCCTCTCACTAAATTCTTTTTACTCAATTCAATGGATTTTGTTCTCTTGTCCACTTTTATTAAAGCCAAATCATAGTCTGTATGATATTTTACAATGTTGTATACCATATATTCATTGTTATCATTTTCAAAAACAACACCAAATAATACTCCTTTATTTACCACATGAAAATTCGTTATAATAAACCCTTCGTCACTTATTACAACTCCAGATCCTTTACCAAGTAATTGTTTATTATTATCATATACATTTATCATTACTACTGATTCAGCCAATTTAGAAAGTTCTTCACAACTTTTTTCGACCTGTACTTTAATATTTGACATATGTTTATTTACTTTTTCCTCAAAATTTTTATGTACACTTTCTTCTATTCTTACATCTTGTACTTTGGACCTATGTACTGGAAACTGTATTACTTTATTATGCATTTTGCTGCATCTTATGACATTTGAATAATGTTTTACTTCTGGAATTTCACAATCTATATCTTCTTTTGGATTTATGTAGATTACATCACACCCTAACTTAGATAACAGTATCAAGAAATATAGTTCATGTCTTTTAATAGTTCCGTAAAATATAATCTTATGTATTATATTAATATTACACTCATTTGCAAACAGCTGTTTCAGATATTTGTTCATCCATAATAACAATTTCACACCAAAATTTTTTCGGGCAGTTTCACTTTTACTAATATTGTTTGCATCATACAAGTCCATTATTTCTTTAAAAGCCTGTTTTTTTGTCCATTCTAAACATTCATTTTTTATTTCATAGCCCATATTTAAAGTGAATAATTTATACGGATTTATATGCTTGTCATTTTCTAACTCAATATAATTGTCCATAATTTTCTTAGCTTTTTCTATTTCATTCATATCTAAAACTTTTTCCAAACCGTTTGTGAATTTAATATAACTTACTTCAATTGATTGCAAATACTTGTCTAACTCTTTTAATTTATTAATATAATCACTCTCATTATAATTCATACCTATATATCTACAAAAAAGAACTGGTTTAATTAAGCTTCTATTTGAAAGATTATTTCTTTCATCCTTAAAAATACATTTTATATCTTCAAAAGGAGCTTTAGTTTGTAATATACCCGTTTTTAAAGGTTTTACTTTTACGATCATTTCACTTCACTCCAAAATCATTTTAATTACTTCATTAAAAACTTTTCATTAGCTATCTTCATTAATAACTGTAAATTTACTATTTTATGCAACAATTTTATTATCTAATGTTGAACTATCCAACTCATATATATCTAACTTTTTAACTTCTTTGTTAAACAAAAAAACTGTTATAAAAAACGAAATAATATCTGATATTGGAGCAGCAATCCACACCCCAATTAATCCTAAATACTTAGGTAAAATTATTAATAATGGTATCAAAACAAGTACCTGTCTTAACATTGAAAGAATCATAGAAGTCTTAGCTTTTCCTATAGCCTGAAAATAATTACCGCCTATTATTTGATATCCTATAATTGGCAGCATACACAAGGTAATTCTCAATCCAACAGAACCTATTTGCATTAATTGAGGTTCTTTATTAAATAATCCAATTATATGCTCAGGGAATAACTGAATTATTATATCTGCTGTAATCCCAAGAATAGTAGCACCAATAACAGCTAATTTTAAAGTTTTCTTAACTCTAAAATACAATTTAGCACCATAGTTATAACCTATAATAGGTTGAGCTGCTTGTGTTATAGATATTATAGACATTATTATAAGCATAGAAATACTAGTTATAACCCCCATAGCACCAATAGCTGAATCTCCACTGTATCTTATTAATTGTTTGTTTAATAAAATATTTACAGCCCCACCAGCTGCTTGGATTGCAAAAGGAGCCATACCTATTGCAACAATGCCTTTAACAATTTCAATATTCAATTTAAAATTCTCTTTTTTTAATTTTAATACACTTCTAGTGCTTCTAAAGTGTGCAATAACCCATATTGTATTAGCCGTTTGAGAAATAACTGTAGCTATAGCTGCTCCTTTTATTCCCATCTTAAAAACAAATATAAATAAGGGATCCAAAATTATATTTAATACAGCACCTATAATCATAGTTATCATAGCAATATTGGCATTTCCTTCAGAACGAATGGAATTATTCAAACCAAATCCTAAATTTTGAACTATAGTACCTAGTAAAATAATTGATAGATATTCTTCCGCAAACTGAATAGTGTTTTTACTTGCACCAAAAGCTTTTAATAATGGAGTTTTAATTATAAAGCATAATATACTTACTATAATTGACGCAATAATAAGCAAGATAAATGTATTTCCTAATACTTTTTCTGCTTTATCTTTATCTCCCTTTCCTAAATTAAGAGACTGTAACACTCCGCCACCAATCCCCATAAGCATACCAAATCCAGAAGTAATTATCATAATAGGGAAAATAATGCTCAATGCAGCTAAAGCTAAATCTCCTACCCCTCTACCAATATATATTCTATCAACAATATTATATAAAGCATTTACCACGTTTCCAACAATAGCTGGTATAAAAAATTTCAATAATAAACTTCCTATATTTTCTTCTCTCAATCTTGTTGTTTTATCCATACACCTACTCCTTTTTCTTATTGTTACTATATTTGTTACTCTGCTTATATTCAAACCAGATTTCTACATTTATACATGTTTTTTTAAAGTATTATATATAATTATTACCAATATATAATAGCATATATGTTATGTTAATGCTATTGTTAAAATACCTACTTCATTCTGTTTACTTTTGTTGATATCAAAACGCTAGAAACGATATTTCCAAAGTAAAAAGTAGCTATGCTAAAGCATAACTACTTTTTCTGTCTGATACTTTTTTATTTTTATATTTAATATTTTGTTTATTCTCTTTTACTTCTTTTAATTTTTGTATTTTCCTTATATATAATTCATCTGTAGATAACCTTATACAGGCTACCATCATGTAAAATGATTTTGGAACTATCCTATTCTTAGTTAAATATATACATTTCTTTGCTGTTCCAATATTCTTAAAGTGACTGTGATTTTTATAAAGTCCTTTTAAATTAATTACTACATATCCACGTTTACTTTTCTTTATGAGGTAATTACTATCATTTAAAATGATCATTTAATCACATCCTTTATCTCTTTAATACTATTATACAACATAGTATTAAATAAAGACGTATTTTTTATTAAATTCTATGTATTTTTTTAACAATTATTAATTAAATTATAATGAATGTATGTAATATTCTGTTTAAGCTAATGTTAATTTTTTTATATTTTACTTGTATAATAACACCAATACTTCCATCTAAACTACATTGAATTTTATATGCTTTTTTTATTAAAATATAAATATAATTTCAAAAACCTACTAGGTAATTTTTGAATATCTCCTTTAGTTTTGATTTTTATTTAATGAAAATAGGGTAGTTTCTCTTAGAGGCTACTCTATTTTTTTACTTTTAAATACATAAGAAAATCTATTTTCCTTATAGTATCAAAGAAAACCACCCGCTAAGCGGGTAGTTATTTTTAATATCAATTTGCATTTTTAAATTATCAATCTATTTTAAACATCGAAGCTTTCTAATTAAACGGTACACAATCGGAGATCCCAACCCAGTGACATAATCATAGCCTTTTGATGCACGATGAAAACCATTTGAACCTTTTGTTATATCACAGAAGTTATACTGAGGAATTGAATAAGAAGTTTTTCCAGCAATGGTGTAAAGACGCTCACTGCAATTTGTAATCGGGCCGTATCCTTGTCCTGCACAAGCTATCACAGCTGCCCATGCAGGAGCGCTAAAGCTGGTACCTCCCAGAACAATCCATCCTACGTATCCATGAAAAGGAATACTAATATAAATCCAAACTCCCGTCTTAGGATCTGCAAGGAATGAAACATCGGGAATGCCGCGTTTTTGGTTTTGGTTGGTTATACCAAAAATAATTTGCCAGTAAGGCTCGGGGACAAACGGGCTTATACCTCCACCAGAACCAGACCAGGCGACCTCGGGGCATATACGTTTCCCATTTTTGCTAAGCTGCAGAGAGGTTCCGCCTACAGCAAGAACATAAGGTGAGGCTGCCGGATACAATGGCATACCTGCATCGCCTGAACCTGCCACAAATACTGTGCCTTCATGTTGAAAATGATAGTCAAAAACCCATTCACCATAAAATTCTTCTCTTCCCCAACTCATAGAAACAACTTGTACACCTTGTTTTACTGCATAATCAATAGCAGAGAAAAGATTGGTGAATGTGTTTGATTTAGCAGCCACAAGCAGTATTTTTGCTCTTGGTGCCAAAGTATGAATCCATTCCACATCAAGAGAAGTTTCTAGGGCCCATAAGGGATCCACTGGTGGTCGCCCATCGGGATAAGCAATTGTAATGTTGGCCTTAGGTAGATTAAACATGTTGCTGAACACACATAGGTCATTTTCTATATTAGGGTGATCGAAAGCTGTAATAATAGCAACAGTCTGACCTTGACCAATAAAACATTTGTCAAAATAATAAGCCTTTTTAATTTGTGATGGATGATAACCAGTGAAAGGAAGAGTTTTAATTTGTAATGGATTATAACCTTTTAAAGAACTTGTAATCTTTTTGTTTATAAGATAAAAGGGATGTGCATATATATTGTTGCCAATATCTTTTTCCTTTTGTATCCTATTATATTCCCTATTATTTTCCTTCTGTATCATCTTTAGTCACCCCCAAATATTAGGTTAGCCTAATATATTAACCTCACTATAGTATACAAAAAAACGATATCAGTGGTGCATAATGCTTTTTAATATCAATTTGTATTTTTAAATTATCAATCTATTTTAAACAACGAAGCTTTCTAATTAAACGGTATACAATCGGAGATCCTAGCCCAGTGACATAATCATAGCCTTTTGACGCACGATAAAAACCGTTTGAACCTTTTGTTATATCGCAGAAGTTATACTGAGGAATTGAATAAGAAGTTTTTCCAGCAATGGTGTAGAGACGCTTACTGCAATTTGTAATCGAGCCGTATCCCTGGCCCGCACAAGCTATCACAGCTGCCCATGCAGGAGCGCTAAAGCTAGTGCCTCCCAAAACAACCCATTCTATCATACCCTCCACAGGAATACTAATATAAACCCAAACTCCCGTACCTGGGTCAGCAAGAAATGAAACATCGGGAATACCGCGTTTTTGGTTTTGGTTGGTTATACCAAAAGTAATTTGCCAGCAAGGCTCGGGTACAAACTGGCTTATACCTCCGCCGGAACCAAACCAAGCAATTTCGGGGCATATACGTTTCCCCTTTTTGCTAAGCTTCAGAGAGGTTCCTCCTATACCCAGAACATGAGATGATGCTGCCGGATACACTGGTATGCCATAATCACCTGAAGACGCCACAAATACTATATCTTCATGCACAAAATGATGGTCAAAAAGATATTGCCCCTTAAATTCTTCTCCTCCAAAGCTCATAGAAACAACTTGTACACCTTGTTTCACGGCATAATCAACAGCAGAGCAAATATCGACTAATCTGTTTGATTTAGCAGCTACAACCAGTATTTTTGCTCTTGGTGCCAAAGCATGAATCCATTCCACATCAAGGCAAGTTTCTAGCGCCCAAACAGGATGTACTGGTGGTCGCCCATCTGGGTAAGCAATTGTAAGATCTGCCTTCGGTAGATTAAACATGCGATTAAACACACATAAGTCATGCTCTATATTGGGATGGTCGAAAGCTGTAATGATAGCAACTGTCTGACCTTCACCAATAAAACATTTGTCAAAATAATAAGCCTTTTTAATTTGTGATGGATGATAACCAGTAAAAGGAAGCATTTTAATTTGTGATGGATTATAACCATTTAAAGAACTTGTGGCCTTTTTGTTTATATGATAAAAGGTGTGCACTTGCATACTGTTGCCAATATCTTTTTCCTTTTGTATCCTATTATATTCACTATTATTTTCCTTCTGTATCATCTTTAGTCACCCCCAACTATTAGGTTAATATAATATATTAACCTCACTATAGTATATAAAAAAATGATATCAGTGGTTCATAATGCTTTTATAATAGCGATTTACATTTTTAAATTATCAATCTATTTTAAACATCGGAGTTTTCTAATTAAACGGTACACAATCGGAGATCCCAACCCAGTGACATAATCATATTCTTTTGATGCACGATGAAAACCATTTGAACCTTTTATTATATCACAGAAGTTATACTGAGGAATTGAATAAGAAGTTTTTCCAGCAATGGCGTAAAGACGCTCACTGCAATTTGTAATCGGTCCGTATCCCTGTCCCGCACAAGCTATCACAGCTGCCCATGCAGGAGCTGCAAAGCTGGTGCCTCCCAGAACAGTCCATCCCCATTTGCCTTGGATAGGAACACTAGTATAAACCCAAACTCCCATACTAGGGTCAGCAACAAATGAAACATCGGGAATGCGGCGTTTTTGATTTTCGTTGGTTATACCAAAAGTAATTTGCCAACAAGGCTCGGGTACAAACTGGCTTATACCTCCGCCAGAACCGGACCAGGCGATCTCGGGACATATACGTTTCCCCTTTTTGCTGAGTTTCAGAGAAGTTCCTCCTACACTCAGAACATAAGATGATGCTGCCGGATATATTGGTATGCCATCATTACCTGAAGACGCCACAAATACTATATCTTCATGTTGAAAATGATGGTCAAATACCCATTCAAGGCTAAATTCTTTTCCTCCCCAGCTCATAGAAACAACTTGTACACCTTGTTTCACGGCATAATCAACAGCAGAGAACATATGGCGGTATGAGTTTGATTTAGCTTCTACAACCAATATTTTTGCTCCTGGAGCCAAAGCATGAACCCACTGAACATCAAGAGCAGTTTCTAGTGCCCACCCAGGATTTACTGGTGGTCGCCCATCGGGATAAGCAATTGTAATATCAGCCTTCGGTAGATTAAACATGTTACTGAACACACATAAATCATTTTCTATATTAGGATGATCGAAAGCTGTAACAATAGCAACGGTCTGGCCTTCACCAATAAAACATCTGTCAAAATAATAACCCTTTTTAATTTGTGATGGATGATAACCAGTGAAAGGAAGCATTCTAATTTGTGTTGGATTATAACCACTTAAAGAACGTGTGGCCTTTTTGTTTATAAGATAAAAGGTATGTGCATATATATTGTTGTCAATATCTTTTTCCATTTGTATCCTATTATATTCACTATTATTTTCCTTCTGTATCATCTTTAGTCACCCCCAACTATTAGGTTAACATAATATATTAACCTCACTATAGTATACAAAAAAATGATATCACGTGTTCCACCATCTGCTTGAATATCTAATCATCTAAATCATAAGTAAACATATATAAGTAAATAAAACAGAACCAGTTACTGCAATAAATAATTTCTCTTTGATAGCGCTTAATAGTATTGCAATTCCTAACGCACATATTGAAATCAAAGGATGTCCATCTATAGCTGAAAATCCGCCAGGTATAACCATAGCTCCTAAAGCTGCATAAGGTATGTATGTTAAACTTCTTTTCACCTTATCTGAAAAATTTAATCTCTCAACAATATAAAAAGGTAAAACTCGCGGTATATATGTTGCTAGCATCATTCCTATAATTAATAGCATTATCTTATTCATAACATTTCTCCTCATTTTCATTATTTTTTTCATCTATTACATTCCATATCATAACAGTTAATACTATAACTATTATGATGTGCCATCCTTGAGGAATAAATTTAATATTGTGAATTAATAAATTTAGGATGCCTGAAGTTACTACAATGCCAATAGTTTTAAAAGATTTTTTAAACTCTGGTGCTAATATTGCTAAAAACATAGCATATAAAGCTATTCCCATACTTTGACTTAATGCACTTGAGATTATACTTCCTAGTTGAAATCCTAACAAAGAACCTAGTGATAAAGATAAATATGCAGTTGCAGCCATAGGCAAATAAAAATATACTCCAACAGATTCTTGTTTTAAATATGATATAGAATATGTTTCGTCTGTCATCCAAAATGCTATTAAAGGACGCCATTTCAAACAATTTTTATTAAGTTTAGTACTAAGTGAGACTCCCATAATAAAATGCCTGAAATTAAAAAGCAATGTTGTGAATATTATACTCAATACACCTGCTCCTGAATTTAATAACTCTAGTGCAACAAACTGTGATGCACCTGCATAAACAATTGCTGAAAACCCTACACATTCTGCTAAACTAATGCCACTGGATTTAGCTAAAATTCCAAATGTCATGGCAATAGGAATAAATCCTAATGCTATAGACGCCCCAGCTTGAAACCCTGCCTTAATTTCTGATAAATAATTCTTATTCATTTTATATTGTATCTCTCCTCTCAAAGATATAATTAATTTACTCTAATAATCTTTAAACTAGTTTTATGATTGAATACTTGGTAAATTTGTTATATTATAAAGTAAATTATATATAACAGTCAAAACAAAAGCATAACAGTTAAAAGGGAGAATATTCAATGTTTATATCTTTTGATAGAAATAAGAAAGAACCACTCTATAAACAAGTAGCTCATGGTATTACAGACAAAATTCTGTCAGCAGAATTTTCAAACAATATGAAATTACCTTCCGTTAGAGAATTATCTAAGAATCTTGGATTAAGTCATATGACTATTGTTAAAGCTTATGAGTTACTTGAAAAAGATAAGATGATAGTAAAAATTCATGGTAAAGGTATTTTTGTTAATTCTTCTGTACTCTGCCCAACTTCTAATACAAAAATAATATCCTCATGGTATAGTTCTATCGAAGATTATCAACCTAGGGCTCTTACGCTAAATCTTTTAAAAAATACTTTAATCAAGAAAAAATACAATTTATCATATGCTATGCTGCCTACGAGTTTATGTCTAGATGTTAAAGATATATTTATGAATGTTTTATCTACTCAGCCTGAAGCACTAATGACTTATACAGAGACCTCTGGAGATTCAAAGTTAAAAAAATCATTTATTCAATATCTATCTAAATATAGAAGTATTAATACAAATTCTAAAGAGATGATAATTATTTCTGGCACACAACAAGGTCTAAGTTTAATAGCATCTGTTTTTACAAATTCAAAAGACCTTATAATGATAGAGTCTCCATCTTATACTGGTGCAATAGATGCCTTTAAAAGTTCTGGTGCTGTGATAAAAGCATTACCAATTTGTAATAACAGACTTTCTCTTAACGAACTTTTAAAACAATGTGATCAGCGACCTCCAAAATTTGTGTATCTAACACCAAATTACAGTAATCCAACAGGATATTGCTTGTCAAAACAAGAACGTCTTGAACTCTTAAATATTGCTGAATCTTTCAATTTTCATATTATCGAAGATGATCCTTGGGGAGAAATTAGTTTTGAGAAAGAGCCTCCATTACCTATTAAAGCTTATGATAAAAATAATAGAGTTATATACATCAAAGGGATTAGTAAAATTTTAGGTGCTGGTTATAGAGTAAGCCTTCTCTCAGCCTCTGAAAATATCACTAATACTATTGAAAAAGCAAAGGCTTGCGCCGATTTAGGAACAGCTTTATTAACGCAAAGACTACTATCTGAAGTTTTAAATAGTCCAAAGATTGATACTCATATTCAAAATATAAAGGATTTTGTTCAACAAAGAATGCAACTTACAATAAAAATTTTAAGAGAGAATTTAAATAAAAAAGTAAAGTACATAGTTCCAAATGGCGGATTCAATATTTGGCTTAAACTTCCTAATGAAATAAATACAGCGAATATTCTATTTGAATGTGCTTATGATAAAGGAATTACATTTTTACCGGGAGCTATCTGCTATCCACTACATCCCCACCATAATGAAATAAGAATTTCAGTTTCATATTTAAATGATGAGGATTATAAATTTGCGATTATGAAACTATGTAAGATTATAAATGAAAGATTAAAATAAACTTAATTGCTTTTTCTCATAGTCTTTCTTATAAGCAGTTATAATATCCTGCATTTTATATAGTATATTTGCTTTATCACACTCTTCTTTAAAGAGTTTCCACAATGCAGTTGCGCGTTTTGAACGACATTCATAAGAAAATCCATATTCCTTTATATACCTCTGAGTTGTACCATAGAACTGTTCATCTAACTTTTTAAAGAAATAATTTCTTTGATTTTGTCTAAGTGTTACCCCAAAAGCAGGATAAATAAATTTTGCACCACTTTCCTTTGCTAACCTTATAATATTTAATATATTTTCGTCACTATCTTCAATAAAAGATAGTACAGGCATTAGCAATATACCTGTAAAAATACCACTTGCAGAAAGCCTTTTTATTGCATCAAATCTCTTTGATGCTACTGCCACATTAGGTTCAAGCTTTTTACAAAGACTGTCATCCCCTGTTGTAATTGTGATTTTAACAATAACAGGGGAATACTTTTTTATATCTTGCAATATATCTATATCTCTTGTAACAAGATCACTTTTTGTTGCTATGGCAATCCCAAAATTATATTTATTTATAAGTTTTAATGCTTTTCTAGTAAACTCATACTCAGCTTCAAAAGGATTATACGGATCTGACATTGATCCTGTAGCAACTATCCCTTTTTTACGTTTTGATTTAAGTTCCCTATTTATTATTTCAATAGCATCCTGCTTTGCACGAACAGTATCAAAATCTTTAATTTGATAGCATTCACTTCTTGAATCACAATAAATGCATCCATGACAGCAACCTTTATATATATTCATATTATACTCAGTGCCAAACCAATCTATATTGTTTGTTTTTGTTATAATTGTTTTTGCAGGTATAAATTTCATTTCATACTCCTTTATATTTCAAGTATTTTTTGTAACTTCTCTTTTTTATATTTTAAAGTGTTCGGCTTTTTGTGTCTACAATATTATACTAACACCAGGTTTCTACAACAATTATTTCTCAAAATTATTGTAAAATGAACCTATTATTCCTAATATATCCTATGTGCTTTAAACATATAACACATAGTTCAATTTTTAAACACTTTACTTTCTATATTTAGCTTTATGAACTGTTTGACCATATTGTTTATACAACTATGCTATAATGTTTCAGGCGCGCACTAAATAAGGAGTGTATAAAATGAGTGAAAAACAGAAAATGTTAAATGGTGAAATATATAATGCCTATGATGAAAATTTAATACTTTTAAGAAATAAAGCTAGACATCTTACAAAAGCATACAATAGCACAGACCCTGAGGCAACAGAACAAAGAATAAATATTCTCAAAAATTTATTTGGAAAAATAGGAGATAATTTTGAAATAGAGCCTCCTTTTCATTGTGATTATGGCACTAATATGGAAATTGGAGAAAATTTTTATGCAAATTTTAATTTTTTAGTTTTAGATGATGGACTTGTAAAAATTGGAGACAATGTATTGATTGCACCTAATGTAAGCATACTTACTGCAACTCATCTAATCGATCCTAAGTTAAGACCTAAAAATGCTGATTATACAAAATCTGTAACTATCGGAAATAATGTATGGATTGGTGCTGGATCTATAATAAATCCCGGTGTAACCATTGGTGATAATAGCGTAATAGGTTCAGGCAGTGTGGTTACAAAGAATATTCCATCCAATGTTGTCGCTGCTGGGAACCCTTGTAAAATAATAAAATATATTGATAAAGAATAATAAAAGTCGTTTAATCAAGACTTTCACTAAAAAATAAGTGAAAGTCTTTTAAGAGTTCAAAGTACTTCAAGCTAAATTGAAAATACGAATAAAACTATCTAAATCTTGTACTTTGTTATTAAACAAAGTACCTTCTATATATGAAAGGACCGATTAATATTGAAAAATATAGCTAGTTTAACATTACAAAGAGATTTGCATTATGCTAAAAACGGTATAGCTAATTGTTTAATTTCAGGTATAACCTGGGGAATAGATGCTATACTGCTTGGTTATTTATTAACTAATTATCCATTTAACGATACTAATACTGCTATGCAAGCACCTCTTATAGCAGCCTGCATACATACAGGATTTTCATCTTTTTTTATTTTACTTTACAATTTTTATACTGGTAAAATTAAAGAATTTGGTAGATGTCTATTTAGTAAAGCTGGTATACTTATTATTATTTGTGCAATATGTAGTGGACCATTAGCAATGTCAGGATATTTACTTGGAATTAATATGGCAGGAGCTTCCTATGCAGCAGTTATAACTTCTAGTTATCCTGCAATAGGAACAGTTTTAGCTGTAATATTTCTTAAAGAAAAATTAAATAAAAGAACTTTAATAGGAATTTTGTTATGTGTTGTGGGAGCCATAGCTACAGGATATATGTCACCAACTAATATATTATATCCTAAGTTTTATTTAGGAATAATATTTGCTTTTATTGCTGCACTAGGCTGGGGTTTAGAAGGTGTTTTTGGTGCTTATGTTATGGACATTGTAGATCCTGAAATAGCTATTTCAGTTCGACAAACAGCTTCCTTCTTCATGTATATATTTTGTGTTATTCCATTTATAAAAGGATTTAAAATATTATTTAATTCCTTTACAGCTTCTAATATGATAATTTTAATATTAGCAGGTATATTATGTAGTGTTTCTTATATAACTTGGTACTTTGGCTTAAGTATGACTGGAGTAGGTAGAGCTATGGCTCTTAATATTACTTATCCTCTCTGGGTTATAATATTAGAATGGTTGATAACAGGTGTGCAAGCTTCTCCAAATTTGATAATTGGATGTTTAATAATTGTGTTTGGAGCAATTTTAGTTTCAGGGAACCCAAAAGAAATGCTAAGATTAAGAGAATATAAGGAGTAATAATTATGAAAATGAAACTACCAATGAAATTTAGAATACTTCAATTAATTTGTGAAAGAAGTATTCAACTTAAAATAATAAATACACATGAAATTATAAACCTAATTAATTTAGAATATGGTAATGAAAAACAGTGCTGTGATAAAACTATAAAAACACATATTCTAGCACTAAAATCAGTAGGATTAATCACAGAAACTAATGTTTATGAAAATAAAAATCAATTAATATCTGAATACAAATCAACTCGTGAAGGCTTTAACAGAATGAAACTTATACCTAATACTGCTGAAAGCTATAAAGAATGGCTGCCTTTCAAAGGACAAGTTAATGCTTTAATAAATCATAATGGCTAAAAATTCATTAGTTATGTTTCTTTGTTAAGCATATGTGTAAAAAATCTCCGCTAATTAAGTAGAGATTTTTTATTTTTATCTTATTTTCTATAGCTCCATACCATTCAATATATCTCTCAACTTTTTCAATTCCTCAGCTGATAGAGTTATTCCCTTCCCCATCTTTTCATGTTCAGGTGCCCAATCTCTTAAATCAAACTTAGGATCTCTTCCATTCCATCTGATTATATTTAATTCTTTAGTCCATCCTTTTGGTGATTCTGAAACTATTCCTATATTTTCTTTTATTTCGTATTTAATATCTGCCATTTCAAATTCCTCCAAATTAAATATCCAAACTCGCTCCGTTATCCCTAATCCAATTTTTCCTTTTTATATAGTCAGACATAACCTTATCTACAATATTTCATAAATTTTCTCTTTCTAAATGTAAAACTAATTTAGTAAAATATTCTTTATCAATTCTTTCATCTGTCTTCCACCATGCTAAATGCATTGTATCTTATACAAAAGAAAAGTATCCTAACTCTTCTATAATTTCTCACATAGTCTTCAAAAATATTCATTACATTAAATTGTCTAACCTAAGTAACTATTACATCGTTACTTTTATTTATTACATTTTTACTTGTTCCTTTATAAATTCGTATTTTATATTTAGGGTCGTCTATACTAGGTTTTTGTAAAACATCAAATTCTATTTCCGTATCATAGTATTGTAATGCCTCATCATAATTACCTAAACTAGAATAATTAGTAGCTATAGATTCATATGTATTTATTTCATTAGGTTTAATTTTTAGTATCTCTTTTCCATATTCAATAGCTTCCTCATATCTGCCTACTCAGGTTCTTCTTTGATTACGCTTAACTCAAAATCATTTAATCGAGTTATTTTTTATTAGTTCTTCTGCTGTTCTATCTCTTAGTCAATCTGCACAATCCATCAAATACCTATCTAACTCTCTAAGATTTTCTAAATCAAGTATTTTAACGCCTATTTTGTTTAACTCTTTATTAGATAATAACTTTAATTTTTCAACATATTCATTTGATACAATTCCAAACTTCTTATTTAATTGCTCCACTATTATTTCTATTTTTCCTTTTTTTAATGCTTCTTTTAAAGCATTTATTTCTTCTTCTTGTAATTCAGTAGTTGTTATTATAAATTCGTTGTTTAGTCCATGTTTAATTAGATTAAGAGCAACTTTTTCTTGTCTTGCCATATCTAATTTTTTGAATTTTTCTCTTAACTCATTTATTTCTTGATCTTCCAATTCACAAGTTCTTTTTATAAATTCATTATCCATACCTTGCTTAATTAGATTAATAGTTATTTTTCTAAGTGCTGTATTAAGTAAATTATTTTTTTCACGTGAAAAATCAATTTTTGTCCTATCTAAATTTTGTAGTTGTTCATCTATAGACATGAAAGCATCATCCTCCTATAACCTATATATTTAAATAATACCCTAAAGAAGTTAAAAGTTCCAAAAAATATATTCTAATTATCCCCAAATGATTATAGGTAAAACTTATATGCCCTTGTCCTTGAATAACTAAATCTAAATTTAATAAATAAAGAACTCCCTTAGCTACAGGAACTTAGATGTATCATAAATACTGTTTACCCCATAATTTAAGAAAAATGCGTTTTAAGTAATATGTACATTTTTAAATTTTCTTAATACTTCAATAGATATCAAAACAAACACTATTAACATGATAATCCCATAAAAATAGTGTTTGGATTTTATATTGAATACCGCCACTATGATTGAAATCAGAGCTGATATCATAAGTGATATTTTTCCTTGTCCTTCGCCTTCTTTTGTCATAATAAAATCTCCCTCATCTAATATAAATAATTTTTACTTAATTATGTATACACTATTATACAATTATGTTTTAATACATTTATGCCTGTTAATGCACAATTTCTTTATATGTTGCAGCATCACTCTATATCAAATTATATCATATTAAACCTTATTATAACAAAATGATACATCTTTACCAATAAAAAAATAATCCTAAGCACCTAGTAAATTTTAAAATTAGAGAAGGTGTTTTGTGGGAAATCAACTTTTGAAACTAGCTTCATCATAAGGAATATGGGCAGCTCTTTCAGTTGCATTTATTATATATATATATTAAAAACTCAGGATAGAAGACATAAAAAGCAAGAATAAAGAATGAACAGATTCGAAAAAAATTCCAACTAGAACTTTATACAAACCTACAAATTCCAACAGTTGAATTGTAAAAATAAAAACTGTATAATTAATTCATGTATTAAAATAAAAATTAAATTATCAAGAAATATTTGAAGTTGATGATTGACATAAAGAGGTGAATAATATGTCAGAAATTACGAAAAAAGCTTTAGCTGAGTCATTAAAAAAACAAATGCAGACAATACCATTAGCAAAAATTACAGTTAACGATGTTGTTGATGAATGTGGATTAAATCGACGTACATTATACTATTATTTTCGTGATATTTATGATCTTCTAGAATGGATTTTTAAAACTGAAATTAAAAAAGTTCTTGGTAAAAATAAGACTTACGGGACATGGCAAAAAGGATTTTTGGAAATTCTTTCATATTTATGTGAAAATCAGAAAGTAGTGTTGAATACCTATAATTCTATTGATAGAGATTGTTTAGAAAATCATTTACATAATGAAATATTTAATCTTATTTTAGAAGTTGTAAATGAGCTCGCTAAAGATTTAAATGTATCAGCAGAAGATAAAAAATATATAGTGAAATTTTATGAAATTGCACTTGTAGGTATAATAAGCGATTGGATAAGAAATAATATGACTGAATATCCCGAAAAAATTATTGATAATCTTGACAAAATAATAGGTGGAGATATTTATAGAGCATTATTAAAATATGAAAAAAAAGGGAAGTCAAATTAAAATGACTTCCCTTTTACAATTTTAACTACACCATCTATTTATATCAAACCATCTAAAGTTGTATCTTTTAATAACTTTTTAATAATTGCTTCAGCTGGTAATGGTCTTCCACTATATAGTGCTTTAGTTGCATTAGCAATAACACGTATATCATATTGACTAGCATATATTTCAGGTGGATTTTTCTCAAGTCCAAGTAAAGTATACACAGCCATCATAGCAGAACGAATTGAATATTCAACAGTAAACACACAATCACCTTTAATTTCTGCAAATTGACCTAAAAATGCAAGGTTTGTACTACCTGCAGGTACTACTTGTGGTCTATCGCCTTTAACACGAGGCATAAATTGACTTGTAACATAAGGCATCATAGCAGGAATTACAATTGATGTATCAATATATTCATGCATATCTTTTTCATCAATACCTAGATGATATAAAAGTTCTTGTAATAATTCTTTACCAGTACAGTCGCTCATTTTCTTTTTAATGAAATCACCTTCATTATCAGGGAACAAAGCATATGCCCACAGCACTATCACATCATTAGGTTGATTAGTAAATTGAAGATGTCTATTAGCCGTAACACTTAATAACCACTTTGAGTCTTTAACTGTTATTATTCCGCCTGTTATAGTTTTATGTGGAATAATATTCCTACCTGAAAATTCTTCAATAAGTTTAATCATTTTAGGGCCTTTTGCAGTTATTGTATATGATTCCCATTTGGTTTTATCAATATCGCTACAGAATACTTCTGGTTTTCCGAATGAAGCATCTTTTTTAGCTATTTTCTTCCATAGACTCCAGCATCCGCCTTCGCTTCTGTCTAATACAGGTGCTTTATCCATACTTCCAAGTGTAGAGTTCTCTGTCATAGATCCATTAGTGAAGAATACTAAATCATCTTTAGTAGTTTTTATGATTTTTTCTTTTTCACCATTACGAGTTAAATGAATTCCTGTAACTGTTTTTTCATCTGCAGTTATATCTATATCTAAATCAGTTACTTGTGTATTTAAGTCAAATACTACATCTTGTGCTTCTAACCATTTTTTTAATGGAAGAATCATTGAATCATATTGATTATATTTAGTAAATACTAGCCCTTCCATTTTGCTCATTCCTGGCATTAAATGTATAAAACGATGCATATAACGTTTCATTTCTACAACACTGTGCCAAGGTTCAAATGCAAACATAGTTCTCCAATATAACCACATATCAGTTTCTAAGAATGTAGCATCGAAAAATTGTTCAACAGTAGTTGCACCTAAAGAGTCTTCTGTAGCAAGAAATAACTTAGTAAGTTGCTTAATATGAGATTCACCTAGTCCAAGACTTGAAAAATCAAGTTTTTCTCCACGATTAGCAATTACACGACAGTTAGAATAGTTAGGATCATCAATATTTAGTTCTCTAAATTCATCTAAAACAGTTCTTCCTGGTTCTTCTAATGATGGTACTCCTCCAAATAAGTCCCAAGTACATTCATAATGTTCTTCCATTTCTCTTCCACCACGTGCAACATATCCCTCTTCTGCATTTCCAAAACCATCGATGGCACCACCAAAAATATTAGTTTCTTCTAAAATAGTAATATTTTTACCGTTCATATGCCCATCACGTATTAAGTATTCAGCAGCAGCTAATGAAGCGATACCACCACCAATTAGATATGCCTTTTTATTTTCTATTCCTTCAGGTTTTAAAGTGTTGATATTTTGATAACTTCCCATAATTCTTCTCCCCTTTAACTAAGTAAATTTAATATACATATATCTATGTATATAATACAAACTTTTCCACAAGGAATAAATTACCAATTACAAGATATTGTGCAAAGATGTAACAAAATCATAATAATGTGCAAAAAAATAGCTAAACTGCTGTAAATATAAAATTTGCAGCAGCTTTTCATACTCAATTTTAGGAAAATAGAAATATTTTATTTACTAGCAACACTTTCATTGCAAAATTTATTTTTTAAAACATGTGTTTCTAAATCAGCAAGTCTTGTTGGGATTGGTATTCTACTGTCTTTAGATAATAAATTCATTGCTATTTCATAACAACTATTTATGTCTATGTTATTACCACAAGAAACAAATATAGGCTTTACATTTTTTCTAGTTCTTACAACTCTTCCATAGACCTTATCATTTACAATTATATCAGTATCCGCTCCTATTTGATTTTCTGGCATAATAAAGTCTACTTTATTTATTTTTAAATATGTTTTTGCTACTCCCATAGTAGGTTTATTTAAAAATAAACCTGCATGCGTAGCTATACCCATATTATTATGGTGAAGATATCCATTACCATCAAATATAAAAACATCTGGCTCAACTGTAATTTTTTCTACAGCTTCTAATATTAAAGGTAATTCCCTAAAAGCTAAAAATCCTGCAACATAAGGAACAGATATCTTTCCAACACTATAAACTTTTTCTAACACCTCTTTAGTTTGAAAATCAATAATTACTATACTACAAGCCCCAAAAGTTTCATTATTCTTGTCCCAATAAGCAATATCTATCCCTGCACAAACTTTTATGTTTTGTAAATCTATTTTATTTGTAATATTAATTTTCACTTTTAAATTGTTTTGTATATTTAAAAACTCTTCTTCTGTCTTTTGATTAAAATCATGAATATAGTTTACTTTCAATAAAATTAACTCCTTCTCAATAAATTTATAACTTAGCAATTATGTGTAACTTCTAACTTATTGTTTTCATATATAGTTCCATAAGTAGCACAAAGTAACATACCACCACAAACCTTGCTACTAACTTGAAAATGTATTTCATCTTCGTAAGTATCAAGGCTGTCAGCTTCAATTGTATCTATAAGTTTTTTGAAATCAAGCATTTGCAAATATTTAGCTACTATTTCATAACTGGTTAAATTATCTTTATTGGTATACACATTATATTCCTGTATTTTTTTATAAACAAGACTTGGATTCTGTAAATCATGCATTACATGTCCATTTTCATCTTCAAACTTTTTCATTTCTTCTTCAACTATGTAATCTGGATACTTCTTACTGCCTTTATCTCTAAATCCAAACTCCCAAAAAGGATATTCTATATCACATAGGTGGGTTATAATCCACATTAAAAATTGCTCATTTATGTAGTTCACATCTGCTTCTAATTCTTTAAATCTATCTCCATAGTATTTTGAAATTCTTAAGAATTTCTGTTCTTCTGACATATCATCTTGCACTCCTGCAATTTCACATCCATATAAATCTATAGATATACTATCAAACTTACCCATAACACCTAAGTCAACAATTTTATCCCAATAAACTTCTTCTCCATCCTTACTAATTTTAAGCATAAAAAATCATCTCCAACTACTTAATTTTTAATTTACAACAGTTCAACATTTGAGCATTGTATATCCATAAGGTATTCTCTATTGCATCACACTTAATAAAATACTTGTCCCCACTTCCTAAATTTTGCTTTGGTGTTAAAGATAAAATATCTTCAAACTCCTTCGTAATTCCGTAAAAGTATAACTTTGACTTGTTTTTTAATGAATGAACTATTAAATACTCTTTCATGGATGAAAAGAATCCAAAACCCTTTTCAATATTCCTGGTCTTTACAACTTTACCGTTTATGTCATTATCGCATAATACTGAGCAACTCATTCCAAATTTATAATGATTCATGTCTTCTCCAATAGTGTGTATATAATACATATTATTTTGGAATACGGCATCTTGAATTACACTCCACTTTCGCGTTGAAGCAGTTTCTATTGAAAATTGCTCTAACTTCAACTGTCTCTCAGGTCTTAACCATTCAGCATAATCATTTTGTATCTTTAATGTACAGTAATATCTGGCTACATCAAGACAGCAGTCATAATCAGATAATGTGACTAATATTTCATTGCTATTTTCAATAGCTGAAGCCCTTACTGGTCCAATAACTCTATTATGAACATCTTTTTCAAAATGATTTCTAATCTTATACTCAGTATAATTAGAATAGAATGTATCCCATAAATACAGATAATCATGAATGAGCAAACCAAACCCCTGATTATACTTAAAAATCACAATATTATACATTAAGGTTTTAATTCCTATTTTATATTTATCTAAAGCAGGAAGTTCTTTTGAGATATTTCTAGGGTAATATTTATCCCCTTCAAGAAGTATTAAATTTACTTCTCTTGTATCATTCGATTCGGCAAGAACTACAGCGGAATTAGCTGTAAGTCCAACAACTTGTCCTATGCAAAATTCATCTGCAATGTCGTAGGAAAAAATAATGCTGCTTTTCATATGCATCATTCCTTTCTAAAAACTAATTATATATTTTCATGCTTCTTCATAAATTCATACAATGTCTAATATATCTCTCTTAAATATTTTCTCTAAGTATTTTAAATCCATGATATTCTATTAATGCTCTAAAAGAATCAGCTCCACCGTATGGCCAACACCATGGATTATATTCAATTCTTCCTTTTCTTTTAGATATCATTTCACATGATATGAAATGATACTCTCCATTAGCGAATGCATCTATCATTGATTCAAAATCCCATGGATGCTGCAATGCTTCACATGTAAAGCGTTCTTCTACTGGAGTTTCTGTCCATAACCTTCCATACTCTTCAACCTCCTCTGATGAAGGCCACCAAAATTTCATAAGAGTATCTTCATCAAAATAATCAATCCATTTCGAATCATTTGGTATAATTCTTTCCTCATCCTTACTTAATTTTATGGCGTAATAAAATTCTTGTAACTTTTTAAACTTATCTTCATTATTAATTTCAAATTCAAAAAAACAATTTTCCATTTGTTAATTCCTCAATTCTTTCTGGAATTAGATATCTTAAATCTAAATCAGGGTTTTCCATCTTTGATGGATCTAATTTTATAGCAATTGTACCCACATATTATTGATTCCTTTTCTATCACTACTTAATTCCACTAAATAATTTTTATGTTCAACATAATATAATCTCTATTTTTCCACTCATAATCCTTCTAAGTTTTAACTTATTTTATCTTATGTCCCATTTGTCTCAATGCTCTCTCAGCCGCACCTGGAACATTAATCTTTCCAGTTATACAAAGTTCTTTTAGCTTACAGATAGCTGAATTATATCTGTGAAATCCAACTATGTCACAAGCTCTTTCTTGTACATAGTCATCTTCATCATCTAAATACTTAATTATGCTATCTAAATAGTCATATGGAGTTAATGCTAGAATAGAATATATTATTTGAGTTCTGAAATCCTCATCTAAATCACTGTTATTCAGCATTGAGTTTAACTCCTTGATTGCATTTAAATCTGTTTCCATATCATTTCTACTAATATCACATTCATTTGGATAATCTTTCACTAACTCATCCCAGTCACATTCCTCATCTTTTTCAAGTTCGTTAATAAATGTCTTTACATTTCTAAATTGAGGTGACACATCAGTTTCTTCATGATTTAAATAACAAATTCTATATTTTAGTGGTCCAGAATAATACATACAAATATAATTAGAGTTATCGTCAGTCCATATTGCTATTAAGTTTTTAAACACTTCAAATTTATCAAGAAATTGCTTCATTTCCAATATTTCATCCATTTTCATTAATCTAATAAAAAACTCACTTTTCTCTTGTTTATACCTATGTTCCTCTAATGCTTCTAAAATTTCTAAAGGTATATGAGTTTTATATATTTCATTAAGTTTGTCATATTTCATTTTGTATCTCCTTTTTAGTAATCTTATTTAATCACAATCTGTAATCTATTGTTATTGCCCCTTTCTTATTTCACACAAAGCTTGTACTATTCAAAACTATTTACCAAATAACTTTTTAAAAAATTTCTTAAATCTCTTTTCATTATTTTCAACTTTAGTTTCTGTTTTTACTTCTTCATCTTTTTTTATCTCTTTAACACTTTCATTACTTGTACTAGTTTGTTCTATTTTACTTTTTTCCAAAACTATCTTATGCAGCCACTCTTCAACTTCAGTTTCAGTTAAATGTGATAGGATTGAAACCTGTGGTTTTAGTGCATCATGCAATGGAGAAAAAAATGATCTATCCCAGCTGCGCTCTGCTAATACATTATCTCCAATTAATACTACTTTTTCACCAAGAATGGTTGGTGTATGTTTTGGCATTAATTCTCCATAAACCCACTGTTCAAGAGGTATATTTTTACTTAGTGTTTTATCTGAACTAAGGGCAGTCCATATATAATAGCTAAATATAGCCTTATCCTCTGCTTTTTCAGAACCATCAGAAATTTTTGCTGCTCTTGCAATATCTACTGCATTTTTGTTTAATAAAGCTTTATCCAATCCTAACTCATCACTAACCTTTTCTATGAGTTCACCTTGAAATAAGGTAAAGAAGTGAAAATAGTTTTGCACTCCATCTACTTTAACTTTATATCCTTTCTTTTTACCCACATGTATTACAGTCATTTCTAAGTTATCTGTAAGTCCCATTATTTTTTGAATATAATATATATTTTTTACCACATCAGTAGTGACAAAGTTTAATAAAACCTGTATATCTTCATCATTTTTAAATTTTTCTCGTTCTAATGAGTTTCTTGCAAGCATTGTCATAGAAGCCATTATCAAATAATCTATAATTTGAAAACTTACATAAATACCTACCTTTTTATATACATCCTGCTCCTCTTCTTTTTTTATTATGCTTTCTCCTATACGTGTTAACGCGTCCTTAAGTTTTTCAATTACATGAGAAATTATTATGTCTTGATTACCACCAAATTCAACTAAAGCACCACATACATGACAAAGAAGGTTTGCCTTAAGTTCGTTATATGTATGAAATTCCTTTGATATTTGGGATAGTACCTCATTTATCATATCCTTATTTGTGTTACAATACTTAACCAATTCCAAAATCTCACTTTTATAAAAAAAGTTATTTTTGTCTTCTATATCACCAATCTTTTCAAAGCCTTCTTTCATAAATCTTGTAAAGTTATCCATTATTATATTTAATTTATTATTCATCTGTTCTTCTCCATTTCTAATGCATCTCTAACTTCCATTAATGCAAATCCAAGTAAATTTTGACCTTGCCACAAAAGTGGATTGTGTACTTTTTCATTTTTCTTATCTAATCCTATTCCCCAAATTCTATCATAAGGACTTGCTTCTACTAACACTTTATTTTCAGTACTTAATAAATAGTTTTTTAGTTCTATATTTTGTGAGAACTTAGCCATATTTCCTCTTTTAACTATTTCATATCTTTCTTTTTTCCATATTTCTTCATTAAAATTTTTTACTTGTCGTCCTAATTGTTTAACTTCATGTGGAGATGGTGATAGCAGTATTTTCTTAAGAATATCCATATCATTAAATATTCTTGCTTTTTCAGCCATCATAAACTGTTCAGCAGAATAAAATTTTAAATTATCAACTTCAAACTCTACATTCCACCATTGACTTAAGCAGCTCATACCTATTTTCCCATCTTTACTTGGTTGATGTCCCCAGAAAAATAAAAAATCATTTTTAATACCCTTCTGAAAATTTTTTCTTAAATTATCTAAACAATATTTCATTATGCTGTTTCTCCTTTACTTCTTTTCATATATTCTTTTAATTCTTCCGTATTCAATTTATCTACTACTTCCTATATAATATTTTAGTAAATGTATCCATGAATAAATTTTCCATTCTTACTGTAATTATATATTTATTTACATATTTCTACAAGATAAGCATTAAAGCTTCCGATACAAGCGAATGCCCATTTGCGTATAATATTCATATTTTTATTTGCAGTAATGTGCTCTGGTAGCTTTACACTGGCAATATAGAGACTCAAATAAGTTAAAGCACTAGGTGGTTAAGTACCTAGTGCTTTCTTAATTTTATAAGTTCATTTTATTTATCATTTAATTTTTTACTGTAAATATCAGACCCTTAGGGATGCCTTGCTATGCTAAGTTAGAGAAGCAGTTTAGCTTCAACTCGAATAATACACCTGTACTAAATGTAAATGTAGAGGATGAAGACGCAGAAAAATTAGACATAAATTCAAAGGAAACTGTTGAAGAAACTCTTTCAGTAAAAAGAAGCTATACCCTAAGACCTTCTACCGTAAAAATGCTTCAGGAGCTTAAGGTTTTCATATATGATGATCCATACATAAAATACAATGATATTGTAGATGCTGCTATAAGATTTTTTTATGATTTTAAGAAAAAACAGTAAGTGAGTTAAATTAATCACTTACTGTTTCTTTTATTTTATAGTTTTCTACCATCTATTTAGATATATTTCATATTTGATTGTGCAGATATGTCTACACAATTTAAAAATTAAGAAAAATATCATAAAATGCAACCATATTAAATAACTTCCCTAATGCACAAAATCCTTTGGATAACTTTTGTGTTTCATTAACCCATACTCTAGCATTAGTTCCTGTGTTAGGTATTTAACTCCTCTACAATGCAAGTCCCCAACACCTTCACTAATTAATTCATAAGTTTCAGATTTATAAAAATAATCCATACTTTCGTCTAATCCCTTACCAGTCTCTTTTGAAAATTCAAGTATTATATCTTTATATAAAGATTGTAGTAATATTTTATTTGCTTCCATACTTACACTTCCCTACTTTCTTCATACTTTAAATATCTATTTATAATTTCTTGATTAATAATGCAAATTTGATGATTAGGCTTATAATACTGTAATCTTTTAAGAGCTTCATCTTTACCAATTAGCTGATCTTTATAAAGTTCTATTGTGTTATATACCCTATCATCAGCTATTCCACCTATAATCATATCGTAATTTAAATAAAGATTACTTCCTGCTCTACAATCTAATATAAAGTCTAACCACTCAAGGTCATAACTTAAAAACTCTTTAACTTTATAAATTTGCTTAATTTCCTCTATTGGTAATGTATAGATATTTAAATAGCCTTTTTTACCTCTTCTCTTAAACCTATTTGTCCAATTAATTGCTTGTTCTTCGATTCCTGTTACATAAAATCCTTTTCCAAAATCTAAAGCTTCTCTTGAAAAAGATACATGAGGATTATCAACTAAACAATAAGATCCATGATATACTATCATTTTAATGCTCCTCTCTCTTTAAGTACCTCTATCAAGTCTTCTACTATATAGTGTTTACTTTGAGAGTGTAATGGTTCATAACAAGGAACAATGTAACTTTGCAAAATATCTGTATCACTATTAATTAATTTATATATATCTTTTGCACTCATTCCCAATTGTTCAGCTAAGCTTTCAATGCAAAATATAGTAAATTCTAATATCTTTTCGTCCATAACAGCTATCTCCTTAAATTATTGTAAGAATTGGCCATATAAATTATTTTTTTCATAACAATTCCTCCAATAAATAATATCCTTAATTATATTATAGCCTAATAAAATATTAATTTAAACGGTCTATATTTATTTTCAAATATTTGATTTTATCTTTCCTATGCTTTAGTATGTTTTACTATTGAACATTTAATAATATTCACTGAATCATTCTTTAATAAATTTTCTAATGATTTTCTATCTCCATTAAAAACACCATCTTCTACACTTTCATAATGTTCAACCCAACATTTAAAATTATATTCATATGCTTTACAATCTAGATTATTAAGATTAAATACATAGCAACTGCTATATTTTGATACATTTAACTCTCTTAGCTCTTTACTACAAATTTATATTTATTAAATCAAATACACTACAATTTAAAATATAATTTTTATTAAATAAAAATAAGCGTCAAAAGCTCTCGCTTTTCACGCACCCCATCCCCTTCAGCATTCCTCACAGGTCCTATCTCCGCTGATACAACTTTAACCTTCCGTACCTCCATGTTAAAATTGTATCAGCTAGGCATTTCCTTGTGGTCTTTGCTAAGGTATTCCTATAGGGTCTATAGGTTGGACAAGCTTTTACTGTCACAATAAATTGTCACAAAAGCTTGTCCAACCTAACTAACTATTATATTATTACTGTCAATAATTATATTTTTACTTCTATTAATTCATATACCTTTATATTTTTATACTTTATTTTCATATTCATATTTATAAGATTAATCAGATTGACTGATTTTATAACTCTACCTAAAACTCGTAATATAATTATCACTATTTAATTTTAAAATTACTCTATTATAGTTAATACTGCTATACCTATTTTTTTAACCACTGGCACTTTAACTGCCACCCCAAAAAGTACAGGCTCTTGTCTAGTATCTCTAAGAGTGTAAAAGTCTCTCCCTTAATTCCGAGCCTTCTACGCTCTAAGAACTCCACGACTTTAGCTAGTCCTTTATTTGGGTACCCGGCAGAGTGCGTAGGGGTGGACTTGCTTCCAGCTTCACTCCTCATGTACATGCATTGAAAAGACATGTACATAACTCTTGAGCAGCAAGGCAGTTCCACCCCTTGTATGTATTCCTCTAGGGGCATCAAATAGGAAATTATAAACAAGCCGTCCTTGGCATGTCTATAATTGAATTAAATCGCCCCCCCGCCCACCAGGAGAATATGTATATATCAAACAATAATTTAAAATTTCTAAGATTTTATTCTTGGAGTTATATAATCATTTCAACTATTATACATTTACTCTTAAATAATTACTTATGCTAGGCACCTCTTTTGATACCCATCATCATATTGTAATGTTCAATTTGCCCCATATTATAAAAAATATCTTTGAATACATCCTGATACTTCTCAATAGTATCCATAGGACACTCTACAAATAAATCGTCTGGCATACAATGTGAGCCATCGTTAATCCAGCATAATAATGATCTACATATTCTTTGGCTTTCTACATCATCAAACTTAAGTATTAAATCATCATCTTTAAATCTTCCTAATATTTTAAAATAATTTTCAAGAATTCTACGCATTATATTTTGTATGGTAATTCCTGAATTTTTATTTACTTCCTTCAATTCTTTCCATAGTAATTCATAAGACGAACTAATCGGATTTTCACGTCTAAAACATTCGATATTGGTCACATTACCCTTTTTTCTAAGCATCCAATAACATGTATCTTTTCTAGCCTCATTACCATTTCCAAAAAATGATATTTCTTTATGAAAATAAACATTATGAGTCAATACTATAATTTGCTTAATTGAACCTTTATTACTTTGTATATCAATAATTATTTCTTTTAATAACGAACTTACAATAAAAAGCACACTGCTATCAAGACTTGAAATTGGATCATCAACAACTAAAATTCTGTCCTCTGTAATCTGTTGGTCATCCATACTTCCTTTTGCTAATTGCAAGAAATACAAAAATGTAATAAAAGTAACTTCACCCTCACTTAATGTAGATTCTGCCAAACTACCATCTTGCCTTTGAATTTGATAGTGGTTAGCAGTTGTAGTTGAAGGCACAATCATAAAATTCTCAAATCCATAAGCCTTAAGCAATCTATTAATTTCATCGACTGAAGGCTGTACACTTGTTACATTTTTCGAATCTCTTTTAATTTCTACATCCAGTGTTGTTTGTTGATTTTGTAAATCTTTATATTTCTCTTCAATCATTGAAATTCCTTTTTTTAAACCATTTTTCTTCTTTTCGTATTTATCAATAATAGTCTTATTCTCAGTAACTAAATAACTCCATATATTATCTACTAATTTGCTTTTTTCACTATGATAATTATCTACTATCCTATTATTTTCTCGTATTTTACAATTTGCATTAATGATCAGTTTATTTATACTTTCAATAATACTTTTTAGTTTAACTATATCTACACTGATACTAGGTTCTTTGCATTTTTTTTCAATTAGTTCTTTATTACTTTCAATCTGTACATTTAGTGATTCTATATATATACTCAATTTATCTACTTCTAACTTACTTTGCGCCTTCATAGATTTTTCTTTATCAAACGAAGTTTTCGCTCTTTCAAGTATTTCAGATGCTATTGTGTCATATTGGTTCTTTGCATAGTTCAAAGTATCAATTTGTTTCTCAAACTCTTCATCGAAAAATTCACTAATATTTTTTTTGAATTCGTTCGTAATTGTATGTTGTTGGCAAAAAGGACAAATATCACTTTCCTGTATGTATTTGCGTCCCGTATTTATCCAGTCACCGTTATTAAGTTTTTGAATCAATTTACTTATATTAATATCCTGTTTACCCACTATTTTAGCATTCCAAATCTCATCTTCTTCAATAGTCTTAATTTTACCATATTGAATCTCAGTAATCATATCTATTTTTTCAGGTTCATCATCAAAGATAGTTTTCGCTTTTTCTTCTAGTTCTTCTTTCTTTAAAGTTGTGCCATTAGAACTTTTATAAACATCTAATACCTTATCCTTAAATCTTTGTTTAGTCATAAATCCTTTAAATGCTTCTTTAAACATAGTTTCATTTTTCTTGAATATATCTCTCCAAATAACTTCTTTAAAACTATCTTCTTCAGTTTGTAGCGTTTCGTTTTGTTTTGTTATTGTCTTTTTCTTTTGCACCATTTCATTTTTTATATCTGTCAACTTTGTTTTTTTCTCTTGTATCTTTTCTATTTCCTCTTTAGTAGCTTGTCCTAGTGTAAAAATACCGGCAATATCACTTTTTCCAAAATTTCTATCTCTAAATTCCTTGTTATACACCAATGTTTTAATTTCAATATTATCCGACCATTCTATTTCGCAATCTTTATATTCCTCTTTATTGCAATTATCTATAAATTTACTAATTGTAGTTTTTCCGCTTCCATTAGCTCCGTATATAAAATTAACTTTATTAAGATTATCAACAACCATACCTGATTCATCATATGTAGCCACATTTTTTATTGCTATTTTTTTCAACATTGCTCCTTCCCCCTTACATCATAATTTTTACAAACTACTTTTGAAACCAATATTTTTATATAAAAATATTCATCTCTGAAAATATATTAGTTTTCCTGTTATAAACTGTTCAGTTAATTAAGGTTCATATTATTAACCTAATAGGTATATGGATAATTAGAAGCTGACTATTATATGTATGTGATATCTATATTTTATAAAAAACATGTTTTAAAACCATTTGCTATGCTTTCTAGGAAATTTCAAACATGGAATTTTAAATTTTTTACAAATATCAGAAAATATATTAATAACTTCATTTCTCGTATCATCAAACCATTTGGATAGTTCATCATGGGGATAATTAAAGCAATAACATTGTCGTCCTTCATATTCTTTTCCTACACTTAGTTGTCCAAGTTGTATAGCCAACTTATATCTTGATTTAATAGCTCTTAACAAGTCAACTATGGTATCCATCTTATCTCGTTACTCAAAATCTAATAGATATGATTTTCCATATGATTTGAATAAAACATTACCATTTCTATCCCTTAAGCAACCAGTATTTATAGCTATTATGGTATCTTCAATTGCTTTATCAAATGCCTCATTTGAACCTTCTTGTGAAAATTTATCTTGGAATGCTGGTCTATCAAAACATTGGGAAAAAAATCTGATTATCTCCTTATCATTAGTTGTTTTACTATGAACTTCATCCCAATTTTCAATATCTAGTAAAGCAGCTTCTTCTGAAATTTCTTTCCACTTTTTTATCAAATCAACAGTATACCTTTTTTCATCGCTATCAATTAATTTTGCACATCCTTGGCATAACCATATTCCATTTTCTACTGCCTTACGCTCTTCTGAAGTAATATTTGAGTCATATCTTGGTCCACCTTTTTCCGCTGCAGTAATATGCGCAGCAACTCCAATATTAACTATTTTATTCGTTTCGGTATGAGGTCCACTTGTTGGTTTCCTACAATTAGGATTTGAACAACGCCCACCTGCCCTTTTAAATAGAGTGTCTTTTGTTTTGGAACTAAAATTATCTCTCATAATCATATCTCCCCTATAATATTTAGTTTAAAAATCTTATTTTTAAATAAAATGTAAGCTATATCTATTTTCAAGAAAAAATGAGGGAATACCTAAATAGTAGTGTAAACCAATTTCTCATACCAACTCCCTTACACTACCAACCTCTTCTTATTATATCTAGCTTCTTCAATTTGCTTATAATAGCCAAATGTATCATTTTTATTAGTGAATTCAAGAGCCTCTTGATAATTCATTCCATGAATAAGTATGTTCATTCTTACTGCATGAAGAAAATTCTCGAATCCTTCATATTGTGGATTGTCTGATAATTCTCTCAATGTTGACCTAGATACTATTGGATTTAACATAAAATCATCAGGTTTGCAGAAGCTCTTAACTATATTATAATTATTCTTCATAACTACTTTTTGACCATCTACTGAGCCACCCACCTTATTCCAAGGTGGAAAATGTCCATGTTTAGCTCGATAAGCTTCTATTAATATTCCTTCTACCCTTTTTATATCTTTTTTCCCTTGCTCACTTAGCATGTCTTCAATTGGCGCATTTCTTTGTTTTGCAAATTTTTCATATATAGATTTATTTCTATAAGTCAATGGTTGAGATAATGGTGATTGAACAAAAATAGTATATCCTAAACGTTCCTTACACTCAAAATAAGCTTCAATTTGCTTTTGCTTGGAAGAAGCTTCATCAATGGGTAGAATACCATTATGTTGTTTAAATCTTTCACATAAGTCACTAGCTAAACCTATATAAAGAACTTCTTCAATGTAGTAATCCCAAAAACAATATATTCCTGCTGAAGCCCAACCATAATTGTCATTCGGACTACATAAATCATCAATAGCTTCAGCGATTTCCTTTGCTTCATCTTTTCTATAAGCATCAATAATTACTGTACCAAACATACATCATCCTCCCTTACCAAATGTGCTCAAATTAGCCTAACTAATTCTTACTAATCCTTACTAATCCTTTCGTCACACGATTACATTCACCTACTGCTGAAGCTTCTATGAATAATTAGATCCTAGTACTATAAAAAAATTTCAGGCTTAACTAGGACCTTAGTTAAGAGTTATTCTGAACTTACTATAAATTATAATTTCTCAACTTCTGTCTAGTTTATAATATCTAAAAATCCTCAAATCCCATAGACTTCTCGTTAGCTGCTATATTTTTCATTTTCTAACTTTCTATCCTCTACGCTCTTTCTCTTTTGGACTAACCAACATTACAATTAAGTTGTGATTATAGGCATAATTACACTATAATTTAGACATATTTTACTATCTCCTATGTATTTCTAGCTACGTGATAATAAGTTTCCATAATTCTTGAATTTCAAATATCTAGTGTATTCCCATCATCAAAATATCACTTTCAAACTTCTACACTATAATACATATTATAACATCTTAACATATTATAAACAATTCAGTGATAAAAAAGAAGTTGCCTTTCTGCTGCTCCTGTTTATTCTTTATTTATTACTTTTATATTTATTATTTATTATTTTGTACTTTTTATTTTTTGTTTTTTATTTATTACTTATTACTTATTTACTACCAAGGTGTTTATAAGCCCCTTATAAGCCCCTTACAAGGGGTTGTCTTAACCATATTTTTACATAAATAAAAAAGAAGAGCTACCTTAGCTCTTCACACTGCTTCTTCCATATTATTCTCTTTATCCTCTTCTCTTTCCTTTTCCTCATCTAATCCTAGAAGTTTCTTCTCCAATTCATCATAATCATATTTCCTTTGCTCATAACAATTAAAACAAGATAGTGTAGATAAATTTGAGTCTGTTATTTCTACAATAAAATAATTTGCCACCCAATGCAAAAAAGCGGTGGCAAATGGGTGGCAAATGAGTAAAATTGACCTATTTAATTTTTTATAAATGTTGATTTTACTTATATAACTTCACTACAGTCTCCACATGAGGCGTGTGAGGGAACATGTCCTTAGCTATAACCTTTTCAACCTTATATCCAGCCTCTATAAGAACTTTCAAATCATTTACTAGAGTCTTAGGATTACAAGATACATAGATTAAATCCTTAGCATCAAATTTAATTACATATTTTAATGCCTCTGGATGCACTCCTGGTCTTGGTGGGTCTAAGATTATTATATCTGGCTTAGCCGTTACATCTTTTATTACCTTAGCTACATCACCTGCAATAAATTCACAGTTATTTAATCCGTTAAGTTTAGCATTTTCATTGGCTGCTTCAACTGCTTCTTCTATAAGTTCTATTCCAATAACCTTTTTAGCATTGTTAGCTGCTATTTGGCCTATAGTTCCTGTTCCACAGTAAAGATCAAATACTGTCTTAGACTTTGCATCTCCCATAAAATTTCTAACTAAAGTATATAATTTTTCTGCGCCCTTAGAGTTTGTTTGGAAGAAAGAAAATGGAGATATCTTAAATTTAAGTCCTAATAATTCTTCCATTATATAATCCTGTCCGTAAAGGACTTCTATTCTATCAGCTTGAACCACGTCTGACAGAGAGTCATTAATTATATGTAGTATTCCTTTTAACTCACCTTTGTAACTTAAGTTCTTTAATATATCTGCAATCTCACTCATATCAAAATCTATTTGAGATGTAGTTACCAAACTTATAAGAAGTTCCCCTGTATTCTTACCTTTTCTTATAACTAGGTTTCTTAAATATCCTTCATGACTTCTGACTCTATAGTGTGGAAATCCCTTTCCTTTAAAATAATCTAATACAGTTTTTAAAACAACTCTAAAATCTTCATCTACTATTTGGCATACATCAGCTGAAACAATTCCAAAACTCTTTCCTTTTAAATGCATACCAAGACAAAGTTCTCCACCCTTTTCCATATCTCCAAAGGTAAACTCCATTTTGTTTCTATATTCCCATTCTTCTGGGCTTCCTTCTATACCTAAAAATTCAAAACCTTCAATACCTGCATCTTGAAATAATTTAAGTACCTGTTCTTTTTTAAATTCTAATTGTTTTTCATAAGAAATAAATTGATGAGAACATCCCCCACACAATTCAAACACAGGACATTTCGCTTCTACCTTATAGTTTGCGTCCTCAATAATTTCATTTATCTTAGCCTGTGCATTTCCACCTTTAAATTTATGTACAAACGCCTTAACTTTTTGTCCTGGAAGTGCATTCTTTATTAAAACCTTTTGTTCATCGTGATAAGCAACTCCAAATCCTGGGAATTCAGTGCTTTCTATATTAAATTCGTATACCTTTCTTTTTCTCATATGTTCACTCCTAAATTACTTTATTTATGTATTTTTATTTTAGATACTCTTTTTCCTATAGTATCTGCACTTTTACTTTCCATAATACTTGTATAGAGTAATGATGAAATTAAATAAAAAATAGCTAGCATTGATATTTTTTCTTTTACATAATATCCAGCAGTTGCTCTAAGTAGTATGTCAAATATATATAATGCTGCAATTGAAATTACTCCAGTAGCAATTATATCAATTAAATTTGCTTTAAATGTATCTAAAAAGCTTATTTTATCTTTAGCTTCATAATCTTGTATTTCAACTTTTTCACTTTGGTTTTGCAACTGTTCTTCATCAGCTTCTACTACAGCTTTAATATTCTCTTCTTCTTTATTTTGTTCTAACATATTTGTTACCTCCTCTAAGTCATAAGGTTAATCTTGAACACGCATAAACTAATTATGCATCAGTATTTTGTATATGTAAAGTATCTATAACTAAAAATCCTCTAGCAAACACGCTAGAGGTAAAGTAATTTATTATTTAGTTCCTTCGTCATACGCTTTTGCAATATGCTGAAAACCATTATTTTTCAATTCTTCTACAACAATTTGGTGAATTTCTAGGGCTTCCATAGAATATCTATTATATTTTTTAATTTTATCTTCTATGCTGTGAGCTATATTATCAATGTCTGATGTATTTAAAGGCTCATTTAAATCATCGGATGCTCTCATAATAGATGTCTTAATCTTATTAATATCAAACTCCTGTAGCCTTCCATCTTTTTTTACTACTTTCATAAAATTCTCCTCCTATTTTAATATAGTCCCCTATCTCCCTTTAGTTGTTAAGAATAACCAATAAGCAGGTCAATTGCCTCTTCGGTCAACTGCCTGCCTATATTCGAGATTATCTATGTCAATTGCCTCTCCGGTCAACTGCCAAGTAATTCAATCGTTCCCTATATATGTTTTACTGCGTTTACAAGTATAATATACCTCTTTTAATGCAAACTGTCAACACATATTTTAAATTTATTTTTACCCATAATATTTTCTGTTATATATTTTTTAAAATCGTGTAACACAAGTGTATATATTATATTATAAAAAGTTATACATCCTATTATACTCACTTATAAATCCTGTTTTGAATTTTTTGAATTCTACTTTAGTAATGAGATATTCTATTCTATATTTATACGTGAACATTTTTTCTTACAGAAATTCTCTTTTTTAACACATATAACTTCCATTGAACCACATTTGGGACATTTTCTCTCTTTATTTTCATAATTCACTTCAAAAACATTTCCACACTCCAAACATTTCAAAGCACAGATATTTATAGTATAATTTCCACCTTCTATTTTGATAGCTTTTCCCTCAGTTAAAGCCTGAGCAACTTTACGCCTTGCTTCATCAATAATGTTTTGAAAAGTCTGCCTTGATACCATCATTTTTTCAGCACATTGTTCCTGATTTAATTTTTCGATATCCTTTAGTCTCATGGCTTCTAATTCTTCTATTTTAAGTACGATTTCCTCTAGTTCACACTTTCTCTTATTTAATGGTATAAAATAAGTATCTTCAGGAACAAATTGAACTCTTCTCCATTTAATAGGTCTTGGCATCGTAAACCTCCTTTTATTATAATAAAAATTCTATAAATTTTATTATAATAAAAAAAGGGGATAAAATCACCCTTTTTTTTTATTCTTCGCAATGTCCTTCATGTGCATGTTCACTACATACTGAACCGGTAGATTTTACTGTTCCTTCTAAATATCCTTCTATAACTTTATCAGTTTCTCCACTAGCACCTACAACAACTTTAATACCATTTTGAGTGAATAACTCTTGAGCAGTTGCTCCCATTCCTCCAGCAATTATTACATCAGCATTCTGTTCTTTTAAAAATACTGGTAAAAAACCTGGTTTATGGCCTGGATTTGGAACCATTTGACTTCCTACAACTTTATTATTTTCTACATCATAAAGTCTAAAACCCTCACAATGTCCAAAGTGTCCACTTACAAATTTACCATCTGCTGCTATTGCTATTTTCATTTAAAATTCCTCCTCTTTATTTATATAAAATTTTATTTATTTTTGCCCACATTTTAATTATTTCTAAATTTACTTTACTTTCCTTATATTCTGTTACAGCCTTAAGCTCATTAATAGCTTTCATTACTGTATCATCATAAGAAATTTCTCCTACAACTTCATAATTTTCTTTTCTACAGAAGCTTTTTATTTCTTCTGTAATTTCTTTATTTATATCAGATTTATTTATACATACCAAAGCCTTAACACTAAAATAATCACATACTGATAAAACTCTTTTCATATCTTCAAGTCCAGACTTTGTAGGTTCTGTAACTACCAATGCCACATCTGTTCCAGTTATAGATGAAATGACTGGACATCCTATTCCAGGTGAACCATCAATTATTATGATATTGTTACCTGCATACTTTTTTGCATTTTTTCTAACTTCAGTTATTAATTTTCCAGAGCCATCTGCACCTATTTCCATCTTTGCTCTTGATATGATTCCTTTAGAAGTTTTAGTCACTATTGTTTTAGCTCCAATATCATCCTTTATTTCAATTGCGTTATTAGGACATATCAAAGAACACGCTGTACAACCTTCACATTTATATTCATTTATTTTATAGTCTTTTATGGCATCAAATCGGCATACCTCTTCACATTTTCCACATCTAATACATTTATCACTATTTATAATTGCCTTATTTCCAGTGATAAAGTCATGTTCCTCTACATCCTCGCCCCTATACATCAGATAAAGATTAGGAGCATCTACATCACAATCTGCCTTTACTACATCTTTTGCAAGCTCAGATAAGGCTATTGATATAGTTGTTTTACCTGTTCCACCTTTTCCACTTATAACTACTAACTCCAAGGTATCACCGCCTTTATTTCTCCAGCTATGTCCTCAAATACATCTTTATATTTTTGCTCATCTAAAAGCATTTTTCCCTTTGAATAAATTTCAGCAATTTCTCTATTATAAGGTATTGCTCCTACTATTTTAATATTTTCCTCATTGCAATAATTTCTTATTATATTTTCCCTGTTCATTTCTTTATTTATAATTATTCCAAAAGGTATATTAAAATTCCTCACAAGTTCCACTGCAAGCTTTAAATCATGCAATCCAAACTCTGTTGTTTCTGTAACAAGCACCGCTGCATCTACCTGTTGAAGAATATTTACTACATTACAAGAAGTTCCTGGAGAACAATCTACTATATTAACACCTTCCTTTACACTCTTTAAAAGCTTTTTTATTACAGGTACAGCCATAGGTTCTCCAATATCTAATAATCCTCTCATGCAAGTTATATCTTCTGATTTTCCTTCTTCAACTATACCAGTTGTTCTTTCTTCATAATTTATAGCATTATTAGGACAAACTATTTGGCAAGCTCCACAGCCGTGGCATAATTTTTGAAATAACAATATATCTTTTTTTGTCTTTGCAAGAGCATTAAATTGACATATCTCTGCACATTTACCACACATAATGCACTTATCATCATCTATTACAGGATATATAACCTTAACATCTTCTTTTTTAACTATCTCAGGCTTTAGAAATATAAATCCATTTGGCTCTTCTACATCACAATCAATGTAGTTCGCCTTTAAAACTCTAGCCAAATTTGTGGATACAGTTGTTTTACCTGTTCCACCCTTACCACTTAATATTGCTATATTCAATGAACTCAACTCCTATCTCGCCATTCCTTTATGAGCAGCTCCAGCACCTGAAATTTCTTCTAATTTTCCTTGCATGTATGCATTTATAACGTCTTCTACCTTTTCCTCTGCTGCCTTAAATATTCTTATATCAGAGCTGTTTAATATTCTGAAAGCATTAGGACCTGCACTACCAGTAATTACAACTTCTACTTCATTATCAACTACTTGCTGAGCTGCTGTTATTCCTGCACCTTGTGATGATGTAACTCCTTTATTTTCAACAGCTGTATGTTCATTAGTTTCTGTATCAAAAATTTGAAAATAACTGCATCTACCAAATCTAGAATCTAAAAGATCATTTTTTTCTTTACCATAAGCTGATACTAATATTTTCATTTTACTTCCTCCTAATTTTACATAACCTTGTGTTATGCATAATATTGAATTTTTTCCACATTATTATTATGGCATATGCCAAATATATTATACACCATTTTTTACTTTGTGGCAAATGCCATTTTAAAATTATGAATTTGTTATTTGTTTTCAATTATGATATATTTTTATTGGTAATTTAAACAAAGGATGTGATAACTATGGAATTAGTTAAAATAAAAGGAAACACCTATTACATACCTTCAAATACTAATATTGGAGTATATGTATATAAAAATAAATTCTGTCTTTTAATAGATAGTGGGATAAATAATACAATTGCAAGAAAAATAGATGAAGTGCTTAAAGATAATAATCTGCATCCTAAATACATAATTAATACTCACAGCCATATAGACCACTGTGGAGGTAATCATTATTTTAAAGAGAATTATTCTGGTACTCTTGTATATACTTCTGAAGAAGAAAGAGTATATATGGAAAATCCAATTTTACACTCTTTAATATCAAATTCGGGTACTACTCCAAAAAGATTATTTAAAACTAAAAAACCTTTTGAAGTGGATTATACTTTGGAATACGGAATAAACAAAATTAACGATGAAAAATTCGAAATTTTATCTTTAAGCGGACATTCCCACGAGCATATAGGAATTATTACACCTGAAAAAGTGTGTTTTCTTGGAGATTCTATTTTTAGTAATGAAACTTTAGACAAATATCCTTTTCCATATCTATTTAATATTGAAGAAACTCTTAAAACTTTAAACACCTTAAGAGATGTGGACTCAGATTATTTTGTAATAAGTCATGGTAAAGATATATTGAACAAAGATGAATTAAATATATTGATTGAACGCAATATAAAAAATATAGAAGATACTTCAAATACAATATTAGAATTATTAGATCAACCTTGCACAAAAGAAGATATTTTAGAAAATATAATTATATTAAACGATATTTCTGTAGATGTGAAAGAATACTTACTTGACTTATGCTCTCTTTCTGGTTTTTTATCATACCTTTATGATTTAGATTTGATAGATTGCTCTATTGAGGATGGAAAACTTTATTACTTTAGAAAACAATAAATCCCCTAAACTTAGGGGATTTTCCTCATATTATTTTATGAATTCTGCATAAAACTCTTCTCGTCTATCATTTTTTATATTAAATTTTTCTCTAATATTTTCAACCTCTTTTAAATTAATATCTGCAATAATCAATTCTTCTTTTTCAGAAATAGTTTCAATAACATTGCCAAGAGGGTCTATAATCATAGAATCTCCACTATATACAAGACTCTTAACTTCTCCAACTCTGTTTACTCCAAAAACATAACATTGATTTTCAATAGCTCTTGCCTTTAAAAGAGCCATCCAATGCTCCCTTCTATTCTTAGGCCAATTTGCAATTACAATAACAGCATGTGCTTTTTTAGAAGCTATCTGAAATATTTCTGGAAATCTTAAATCATAGCAAATAAAAGGTGAAAAAATCATTTCATTAATATTAAAGAATTTTATTTCTTCTCCCCTTTTAAAATACTTATCTTCATTTGCATAAGAAAAAGGATGTATTTTTGTGTATTCCACAATTTTTTCTTTTTTAGGTGAGACTACTAATAAATTGTTTTGGCCTTTGTCATCAGCCTCTTTAACATATCCAAAACATATATTTATATTATATTTATTAGCTCTATCTTTAAACCACTGAACAATTTCTTCATTAGCTTCAAGTAAATATGGAACATTATTTGAAACACCTGTTATAGTCATCTCTGGAAAGATAATCATATCTACTTTATTTTCACTAGCCTTCTGTATAAACTCTTCACACTTTTCTTTATTTTTACTTGTGTTTTTCCAAGCAACATCAATCTGCCCTAGTGCTATCCTCATTTGTTTCACTCCTTAAGCATTTCCTGTTCTTATGGACTCTATTAATTTTTCAGGAAAGTTTCTTTCTTCCATAGCCTTTATAATTTTTTCATAGTTATAAGGAACTTCAACCATCTCTACATCTACAGTATTCTCATCACATGTTAAAATACTATATGTGCAGTTAGGTCTTCCTATTTTAGGTTTACCAACACTGCCATCATTAACTAAAAGCTTTTCACCATATTTTTTCTCGTATGGTACGTGGGTATGTGCACATACTAGTACCTCTCTATCATATGATTCCATTACCTCTTGTGCTTCTTTAGAATTTTCTTTTAAATATTCATTTATTTTTCTTGTACTTCCATGAACAAAGGTAATAACTCTTCCTTTATCTACAACAGTAATATCTTCTGGGAGTCTTTTTAAATACTTTTTATTTTTTTCATTTACTTCATTTACAGACCAAGGTAGTGCGAAATTTCTGTTTAATTCATTATCTTGTATATATTTTATATCATTGCTAACTACTGCAGCATCATAATTCCCCATAATTACTAAAATATTTTCTTTTCTTATTAAATCTATAACTTCATTTGGGAAAGGACCATATCCTACCAAATCTCCAAGACATACCATTGTATCTACATCTCTTTTTTTGATATCCTCTAGTACAGCTTCCAATGCAGTAATATTTCCATGTATATCTGACATAACCGCTATTTTCATAACTTCTCCTCCTATGTGTAATTTTTAACTATACTTGATTTTATCACATTTTATTATGGTTTATATATACTAATTTTATTATCTTTTTCTTTACATTTTATCCCCATCAACTTCGCTAATGATTGCTGTATCCTTTGGCATATCTTTAAATCTAATCTTTACCTTTGTATATTTATCTACAAAGCCCCTATTCTTTTCTATTAGATACTGTAAAAAATTCTCTTCATTTATATGGCTATTAAAATCAACCAAAATTTCTATTAAAGTCACCCTAATTATTCTATTATCACTGCAAATATTATCAAGGTTTTTAGATACATTTTGCATTAATTCCTCCATATTCTCTTGTTTAAACTTCATATAACATCCCCCCCAAAATATACAAAATTCATTTACATATTGACATTTTTTTAACAAACGTTCTCAAACCTTTTTCTATTTAAGATGAAATATTAACCTTTTATATTGAGAACAATACCATATAATAAGTTTTTCATGGTATTTTATAATGATTTATTTATCTTCAATATGTTGTCATCTTATTTTCTTCCATGTTTTATTGTTTATTTTTTAACAATTTCTTTATATATAATATTACACCTCGTAATCAAAAATGTCAATTTTTACAAAACTACTTTGTTATAAAAAATAAGGTTTCCTAAAAGTTTAGAAGCCATAATATCTGACTTAAAACTTTTAGAAAACCTTAAAAGTTTTTATATTTTATTCTGGAAGTAATATAAATCTTAATATAAATAAGAATGCCATTATGTACATTATAGGATGTACTTCTTTTTTTCTTCCTGTAACAACCTTCATTATAGGATAGAATATGATTCCTGCTGCTACACCGTTAGCTATACTATAGCTAAAAGGCATAATTGCAATTGTAAAGAAAGCTGGAAGTGCTTCTGTAAAATCATTAAACTCTATGTCTGAAACAGCTCCTAACATAAGAACTCCAACAATTACAAGAGCTGGTGATGTAGCTTCTGCTGGTACAATTCCTATTACTCCTCCAAAGAAAATAGAAATAATAAATAATACTCCTACTACCACATTTGTAAGTCCTGTTCTTCCACCTTCTGCAATACCTGCTGCTGATTCTACAACTGTTGCCAAAGTAGTTGTCCCTAAAGCTCCTCCTAAAGTTGTAGCAAAAGCATCAGCGAATAAAGCTTTTCTAATGTTTTTAACTCTTCCATTTTCATCTACCATTCCTGATTTTTGAGCTGTTCCTACTAATGTTCCTATAGAATCAAATAAATCTACTAAACTGAAAGTTACAACAACCATTACAATACTTATTATTGCACCAATAACTCCACTTCCTCCATGACTTAATAGTCCTGGAAAATCAAAAGCAAAGAAAGTCTTTCCTATTGGAGGTACATAAAATAATTTAAAACCGCTTGTCTGAGTTATTCCCATCGGTATACCTACTATAGTAGTTAAAATAATTCCTATTAACATTGAACCTTTTACTTTACGAGCCACAAGTATTCCTGTTATAACTATACCGATTATAGTTAATGCAGTATGTGGATTTGTAAAGCTTCCAAAACTTACTAAAGTTCCTGGATTTGCAACTATAACACTTCCACTTTTAAGTCCTATAAGTGCTATAAAAAGTCCGATACCACCTGTTATAGCAAGCTTTAAATTTTGTGGCAAAGCATCAACTATTTTTTCTCTTATAGACGTAAGAGTTATTAAAATAAATATAAATCCTGAAATACAAACTGCTGTTAATCCCTGCTGCCATGTATATCCTAGCTTTAAGCAAACACTATAAGAAAAGAATGCTGTAAGTCCAATTCCAGGTGCTAATACAAAAGGCAAGTTTGCATAAAATGCCATTATTAATGTTCCAATGGCAGCTGCTATACAAGTTGATGCGAAAGCTGAACCTACTATAGGATCATTTAAAATAGTAAGTAATGCTGCTTCATCACCTTTTAATCCTGCCGCATTCATTCCTGACATTTTCAATATGTTAGGAATGACTAGCAAAGCATAAGCTACTGTTATATAAGTAGTAAATCCTGCTAAAATTTCTGTTTTTACATCTGTACCATTCTCTGATAATTTAAAGAAAGTTTCTAATATTGATTTTTTTCCTACGTTTGTAGTTTCCATTTCATTTTGCCTCCCCTTTATATAAAAAAATTCTAGTAAACGGATATAAGCAAATCCGATACTAGAATTTAGTATAAACATATACAGATTCACCCATAGTGAGAAACTTTAAGGTTTTCTCGTAGAAACACCCGAACCATATTATCGGAATTATATGAGGTATATAATACTATTTAATTTCTTATTAGGTATGATATCACCCTATTTTACATAAGTCAACATTTTTTATTGTTTTTTTAACAGATATAGTCCATTTTTTTACCTATTTCCTCTTTGGTAAATGCAATTTTACCTTCATTTGTATATACTGCTTTTGAATTTATTTCTTCATTATTTTTTTCTACAGTGAAATTATCCTTTATTATAGTAAATTTATTTTCTACAAGTTGACTACAAAACTTAGTCAATTCTAATAAAAAGTCATTTCTTATCATAAAAACTTCTTTAACTTTTTCATAATTATCTTTTAAATTTTTTCTTAATATGTTCTTATTTAATTTTATATAATATATATTATCTGCTTTTAATCCTATTTCATTTAATTTTTTTATATCCTTTTCTTCTAAAATTTTTATTTCATCTTCTATTTCTTTATATGATTTTATTTTTTTTAACCTTTTAAAGAAAAGATTATATTTTTTTTTAAAACTTTCTATATTTTCTTCAACTTTTCTTACATCGTTCCATATTTTTATTTCTATATTCCGTTTTGAAACTTCATTAAATTTTAAAATTATATCTTCATCTTGCAAAATAGCTATATTCTCTTCATTTTCATAGCTTATATCATTTATAATAAATTCAGCATTTTTCGCCTCTCTAGCAACATTCCATATACCAGTATATGAAATAATTCTTCCATCCTTATCAAATAACTTAAAACTATTACTCCTTCCTTTGTTTTTACCATTTAATACCAATTTTTCTTTATACTTACCATAACATTCAATGTTACCATATATTTCTACATTTGCTTTTTCTATAGCTTGTAATAATTTTTCTAACACAGTATCATTTTTGTCCTCGTCTTTAATATCTACTGAAATATCTATGGATTTTTGTCCATAAAGCAAAGTAAAAATATGTTTTCCTTCATCCAACAAACAAAATTCTTTTATATACAAGCCATCACTTAAATTTTTCTGACTAGAAGCTAATTTTAAAACTTTAATATTATAAATTCCTACCTCCGCCCTATTAGTTATGTGAGCCTCAACTTTACTATCATCACTAGAAGAAACTAATTTAGACATGAAAACTCCCTCTTCTTGTGTAGAAGTAATACTTTTTAATATTAATAATAACTCTTCTGCCCTTTCTTTAAAATCTGAAAAATACGAACATAAGTCTCTATCAATAGATTTTTGCAGTAAACTCATATTATCCCTCCAAAATATGGATATATTACATAATATGTATTAAATAAGCAATGGATGAATTTAATAAAAGTTTACATAAACAAAAGCATATAAATTTCAACAAAAGATTTTTCATTGAAATTTATATGCTTAAATTTTTCTATATTTTAATTTTAAATTTTGAAGTATTCTACTCCACTTTCAAATATTTTTTGATCCTTTTCACCTATAATGTTCTTATAAACGTTCTTTCCTATTCTTTCTGAATGACCCATTTTACCTAAGATTCTTCCATCAGGACTTGTTATTCCTTCTACAGCATACATAGAACCATTAGGATTAAACTCTATATCATAACTAGGATTTCCATTAAAATCGACATACTGAGTAGCTATCTGACCATTTTCAAATAATTCTTTGGCTAATTTTTCATTGCATACGAAGCGTCCTTCTCCATGAGAAATAGCTATACTATGAACATCTCCTAGTTCAACCTTATTAAACCATGGTGATAATTTAGATACTACTTTTGTATTTACTATATTAGACATGTGTCTTCCTATTTTATTAAATGTTAAAGTTGGACACTCTTCATCCATATCTCTTATTTGTCCATAAGGCACAAGCCCAAGTTTTATAAGCACTTGAAATCCATTGCATATTCCAAGCATTAGTCCATCCCTTTTATTAAGTAAGTCCATTACAGCTTCTTTGACTTTTGGATTTCTAAATGCTGCTGCAATAAATTTTCCAGAACCATCTGGCTCATCTCCTGCACTAAAGCCTCCTGGCAGCATAACTATTTGAGATTTATTAATAGATTTAACCATATTCTCAATAGAATCTTCAATATCCTGTGGAGTCATATTTCTGAAAACTCCTATCTCCACTTCTCCACCTGCCTTTTTAAAAGATTTTTCTAAATCATACTCACAATTTGTACCTGGAAATACTGGTATGAATATTTTAGGCTTAGCCACATTTATCTTTGGACCTTTAGAAAATTGTTTATCAAAAAGATTTATCTTTATTTTATCTTTAATTTCTCCCGTTTTAGTAGCAAAAACACGTTCTAATGGACTTTGCCATTTTTTATAAAGTTCATCTATAGATATTTTTATATCATCAATTTTTATCTCTGGCTTTGAGCTAGTAAAACCAATCAAAGTATAGTTTGTATTACTAAAAGCTTCTTTTAATTCTACTTTATCATCAATTTCTAAAATTATAGAACCATAATCTGCACTAAATAAATCTTCATTTTTTATATTATGAGAAAAATTCATTCCTATTTTATTACCAAAACTCATTTTTGATATAGCCTCAGCAATTCCACCACTTTTTACAGTATGAGCTGCTAAAACTCTCTCCTTTTTAATAAGCTTATTTACTATATCAAAATTTTTCTTTAGTTCTTCAAAGTTTGGAATAAGATTTTCATCCACTGATGGTTTTAGAAGAATAATTCTACTTCCACTTTTTTTAAATTCAGGGGAGATAACTTTATCAGTATTTACAACATCTACAGCAAAAGCCACTAATGTTGGAGGTACATTTATATCTTTAAAAGTACCAGACATACTATCTTTTCCTCCAATAGCAGGTATCTCAAAAGCCTTTTGTGCATAAAAAGCTCCAAGTAAAGCACTGAATGGCTTTCCCCATTTTTGGGGATCATCATAAAGCTTTTCAAAATACTCTTGAAGAGTGAGTCTTATATTCTTATAATCTCCTCCAGCTGCAACCACTTTAGTTACTGCCTCAACTACAGCATATAAGGCACCATGGAAAGGACTCCATTTACCTATTTTAGGATTATACCCATGAGCCATAATGCTTCCTGTTGACGTTTCTCCATTCATAACAGGAATTTTAGCACACATAGCTTCTGCTGGAGTAGCTTGATATCTGCCTCCAAAAGGCATCAACACAGTTCCCGCTCCTATAGAACTATCAAATCTTTCAACTAATCCTTTTTGACTGCAGATATTTAAATTTTCAAGAGTTTCTGTCCATGTTTTAGAAATATCTTCACTAACTTTTGTATTAAAATAAGTTTTCTCGCATGGATTCTTAACTTTTATATTAGTTATTTGTGTAACACCATTAGTATCTAAGAATTTTCTGCTTACATCTACTATTCTTTTTCCTCTCCATGTCATTACAAGTCTATCATCATCTGTTACTACAGCAACTTGTTCAGCTTCAAGATTTTCCTCTTTTGCATATTCTATAAACTTTTCTTTATCTTCTTCAGTTACAACTACTGCCATTCTTTCTTGAGATTCAGATATGGCAAGCTCCGTTCCATCTAAACCTTCATATTTCTTAGTAACTAAATCTAGATTTATATTAAGACCATCACTTAGCTCTCCTATAGCTACAGAAACACCACCAGCACCAAAGTCATTACATTTCTTAATCATTTTACTAACTTTAGGGTTTCTAAAAAGCCTTTGCAGCTTTCTTTCAGTAGGTGCATTTCCTTTTTGTACTTCTGCTCCACATTGTAAAATTGAAGTTTCATCATGTTCCTTTGATGAACCTGTAGCTCCACCACATCCATCTCTACCTGTTCTTCCACCTACTAGGATAATGGCATCTCCTTTTATAGGTTTCTTGCGAACTACATTTTCTTTTGGAGCAGCCGCTATTACAGCACCAACTTCCATTCTCTTTGCTACAAAATCTTCATCATAAACCTCTGCCACATGTCCAGTAGCAAGTCCAATTTGATTTCCGTAAGAACTATAACCATGAGCTGCATTTATTGTTATCTGCCTTTGAGGAAGTTTTCCATGCAGTGTTTCTTCTATAGGTTTCGTTGGATCTGCACTTCCTGTAACTCTCATAGCTTGATAGACATATGATCTGCCTGATAATGGATCACGTATTGATCCTCCTAAGCAAGTTGCAGCTCCACCAAAAGGTTCTATTTCTGTTGGATGATTGTGAGTTTCATTTTTGAACATAACTAAATACTTTTCTAATTTTCCATCAATCTCTACATCACACTCAATACTACAAGCATTAATTTCATCTGATTCTTCAAGGTCGTCTAATTCACCTTTTTTTCTAAGCTCTTTCATAGCCATTACAGCCATATCCATAAGACATATATTCTTTGGATTATCTCCATATACAAATTCTCTAGATTTTAAATATTCATTGTACGCTTCTTTGATAGGTTCAACATATTTTCCATCTTCAAATTCTACTTTTTCAATTTTAGTATTAAAAGTTGTGTGTCTACAGTGATCTGACCAATAAGTGTCAATAACTTTTATCTCAGTAATAGTAGGATTTCTTTTTTCTTGATCCTTAAAATATTTTTGGCAAAATAATAAGTCTTCAAAACTCATAGCTAAACCATGTTTTTCTTTAAATTTTTCAATTTCTTCTCTATTTTTATATATAAAACCTTCCAGTATCTCTACTTCTTCAGGTATATTACTTTCAATTTTTAAATTCTCAGGCTTTTCTAAAGAAGCTTCTCTTGAATCTACAGCATTAATATAGTAGTGTTTTATCTTTTCAATATCTTCTTTTTTTATATTTCCTTTTAATACTATGACTTTGGCACATTTAATTAAAGGTTTTTCTTTTTGAGTTAATATTTGTATACATTGAGCTGCTGAATCTGCTCTTTGATCATACTGTCCTGGTAAATATTCAACAGCAAACACTATTTCATCCTTTTCTAACTCTATACTTTCATCAAAAACATAATCTACAGTAGGCTCTGAAAATATTATCTTTCTAGCTCTAATATGTTCTTCTTCCTCTATTCCAGAAATATCATAGCGATTTAAAATTCTTAGATTTTCTAGACCTTTTATGTTTAAATTCTCTCTAAGATCTTTAAGAAGCCCTTTTGCCTCAACATCAAAATGAAGTTTCTTTTCTGCAAATATTCTTCTCACCTTAGTTTCCATTGTCTCTTCTCCTTATCTAATATATATTTTATATAGACTTTATTTTTCCTATATCTTTTCTATAATACATTCCCTGAAAAGAAACTTTCTCAATATCTCTATATGCCTTTTCCCTAGCCTCCTCTAAGCTATCTCCAACTGATACTACTGATAAAACTCTACCACCACTTGTTAACAGCTTTTCTTCCTTAATTTGAGCTCCTGCTATAAAAATCTTGTTTTCTACCTTATCCATATCCGTTATTTTCAAACCTTTTTTATATTTTCCAGGATAACCTTCTGAAACCGCTGTTACACAGCAGGCACTTCCTTGTTTCCACTTTATCTCACATTCTTCTAAAGTATTATCTAAAGCCTTTAACATAATTTCTGCATAATCACTTTCCATAAGTGATAATACTGCCTGAGTCTCAGGGTCTCCCATTCTAACATTATATTCTAAAAGATATACTCCTTTTTTAGTTATCATAAGTCCGAAAAATATTGTACCTACATAATCCATTTTTTCTTCTTTTATTCCTTTTAATGTAGGCTCTAAAATATCTTTTTCAAAGGAATTTAATACCTCTTCACTGCAGTAAGGATTAGGGGCAATAACTCCCATTCCTCCAGTATTAGGTCCCTTATCTCCATCAAAAATTTGTTTGTGATCCTTGCTAGATATAAAAGGAATAATAGTATTTCCATCAGTTATAGAAAGAATTGATGCTTCTACCCCTTCTAAAAATTCTTCAATAACAATTTTAAGCCCCGCTCCATTAAATATATCTTGCAGCATAAAACTGTTTATTGCTTCTTCTGCTTCTTTTTTATTTTGGCAGATTATAACTCCTTTACCTGCAGCAAGTCCATCAGCTTTTATAACCGTTGGATAAGAACAATGTTCTATATATGTTAGTGCTTTTTCTCTTTCATAAAAAACTGCATATTCAGCACTTTTAATTCCGTATTTTTTCATAAAATCCTTAGCAACTATTTTACTTCCTTCTAAAGCTGCAGCTTTTTTTGAGGGTCCAAAAATTTTTAAGTTATTTTCTTTAAAAGCATCTACAATACCATCTACTAAAGGTGCTTCAGGTCCTACTATAGTAAGCTTTATTTCTTCCTTTTTAGCAAATTCTGCAAGTTCATTTATCTTTTCTATCTTTATATTCTCACATTTATTTTCTTTTTCAGTACCACCGTTTCCAGGAGCACAAAATATTTTCTCTACTAAGGGACTTTGTGAAACCCTCCATGCAATAGCATGTTCACGTCCACCAGAACCAACTATTAGTACCTTCATTTAAACTTCAACTCCCTATCAAAACTTTATATCACTTTCAACTTTCAATTTTTAACTCTCAATTACTCTTTAATGTTTGAAATGTCTAATGCCTGTAAATACCATTGACATATCATTTTCATCACATGCCTTTATGGAATCTTTATCTCTTATAGAACCACCTGGCTGAATTATAGCTTTTATTCCATATTTAGCAGCTTCTTTTACTACATCATCAAATGGGAAAAAGGCATCAGAGGCTAATACCAAACCATCTTTTGCTCTCTCAAGAGCCTGCTTGGCTGCCCATATTCTATTAACCTGTCCAGCACCAACGCCTGTAGCCATGCCATCTCTAGCTACTACTATAGCATTAGATTTTACATATTTGCAAACCTTCATAGCAAATATCATATCATTCATTTCATTTTCAGTTGGTTTTTTCTCTGTTACAACTTCTATTTTATCAGCAAATTTATTATCCTCACTCATAACTAAAATTCCACCATCAACTTTAGCTATATTGAATTCATCTTGTGGTTTAACAGCACATTTTATTACTCTTAAATTTTTCTTCTTCTTTAACACTTCTAGAGCATCCTCATCATAATCCGGTGCAATAACAATCTCTAAAAAGATTTCTATCATTTTTTCCGCTGCAGCTTTATTTACTTTTCTATTTAAAGCCACAATTCCTCCAAAAATTGAAATAGGATCGCAGGAATATGCCTTAACATAAGCAGTCTCTACATCCTCTCCAATTGCAACTCCACAAGGAGTGTTATGTTTAAGTCCACAGCAGGCTATTTCATCAAATTCCCATACTGTTCTCCAAGCTATGTCCATATCTTTTATGTTATTGTAAGATAATTGTTTTCCATTTAAAATTTCAAAATTATTTATTGCTCCTTTTCCATCAGTAGATGTATAATAAGCAGCAGTTTGGTGTGAATTTTCACCATATCTTAAGTCCATTGATTTTTTATATGAAAGTGAAAGGTATTCCGGATATGAATCATCATTTAAAAGGAAATTGCTTATAGCAGAATCATAAGCTGACATTAAATTAAAGACTTTTCCTGCAAGTTTTTTTCTTGTTTCATAATCTACGTCACCGTTAGCTTCTATTTGTTCCATAATATTTTTATAATCCTTAGTATCTGTAAGTACAGCTACATCCTTAAAGTTTTTTGCTGCAGACCTAATCATAGTTGGTCCACCAATATCAATAAATTCTACTTTCTCATCAAACTCTAAATCTTCTTTTACCTTTTCAAAGAAAGGATATAAATTTACAACTACCATATCAATAGGCTCTATACCTTTTTCTTCAATTACCTGCATATGTTCTTGATTTTCTCTAATAGCAAGTATTCCTCCATGTATAATTGGATGAAGTGTTTTTACTCTTCCATCTAAAATTTCATCAAAACCAGTAACTTCATTAACCTCTGTAACAGGTATTCCATTTTCTTTTAAATGTCTAAAAGTTCCTCCTGTTGATATTATCTCTACATCTTTATCTACAAGAAATTTTGCAAGATCTACTATTCCCTCTTTATTAAAAACGCTTATCAATGCTCTTTTTATCATATTTTATACCCCTTTCAATTCAGTATTCTACTACTTTAAATAACTAAATTATACAATGAATCACTCTGTTTAGAATCATTATTTTCTTTGAGCTTTATCTATTAATTAATATCCGTCTTTCTTCAACTTTAACTTTTTCTTCTGATATTAACTTTATAGCTTCCGGTAAAGCCTTATGTTCCTCAACTAACACTCTTTTTTGCAAAGTTTCTGGAGTATCATTATCATGAACTTCTACAGCCTTTTGAATAATTATACTTCCTGTATCTGTACCTTCATCCACAAAATGAACAGTACAGCCAGTTATTTTAACCCCATACTCAAGAGCTTTTTCATGAACCTTTATACCGTACATTCCTTTTCCACAAAAGGATGGAATTAAGGATGGATGAATATTTATAATTCTATTTTTAAACCTCTTTATAATATCTCCTTTTAAAATAGATAAATATCCAGCTAAAACTATTAAGTCCACTTTCCCATCTAATACTTCTAAAATTTTGCCTGAAAGAGCATCCCCATACTCTTTTTTTTCAAAGACAAAAGTTTTTATATTATGTTTCTTTGCTCTTTCTATTCCAAAGGTCCCCGCTTTATCACTAATTACATACTCTATACTGCAGTTTAAATGATTATTTTCTATACCATCTATTATTGTCTGAAGATTACTTCCACCACCAGATATAAGAACTGCTATTTTAAACATACTCCCTTGCCTCCAGCTTCTATATGGCCTATCTCGTAAGCTTTGTTTCCCATCTTTTCAATTTCATTTATAATTTCTCTAGAGTTTTCTTTATCTACACACAAAACATATCCTATACCCATATTGAAGGTATTATACATATGTTCTTCGTCAACTCCTAAAGACATTATATATTTAAAAATGGCTGGCACTTCAAAGCTTCCTTTGTTTATAACTGCTGTAAAATCCGCTTTAAACATTCTTGGAATATTCTCATAAAAACCGCCACCGGTAATATGAGCCATTCCTTTTATTTTGTACTTTTTCAATAAGTTCAAAACTGTTTTTACATATATCTTCGTAGGTGCTAAAAGTATATTCCCAAGCTTCTCTCCATTTAATTCTTCATCTAAGTTGGTAATAAGCTTTCTTACTAAAGAATATCCGTTGCTATGAATTCCAGAGGATTCAATACCTATCAATACATCTCCAGCACTAATATCGCTTCCATCTATTATTTCTTCCTTTTCAACTATCCCAACACAAAATCCAGCTACATCATATTCTCCTTCTTTATAAAAACCTGGCATTTCAGCAGTTTCGCCACCAATCAAAGCACTCTCAGCTTGAAGACATCCATCACTAATTCCTTTTACCAAATCCGCTGCATTTTTTGCATTAAGCTTTCCACAAGCAATATAATCCAAGAAAAACAATGGCTTTGCACCATGGCAAAGTATATCATTTACACACATTGCTACACAATCTATACCAACAGTATCATACTTTTCCATTTGAAAAGCTATCTTTAGTTTAGTACCTATTCCATCTGTACCTGATACTAGAACAGGATTTTTGTAATTAGGTAATTCATACATTCCTGCAAAACTACCTAAATTATTAAGTACTCCACTGTTAAAAGTTTTAGCTGCATGTTCTTTCATAAGCTTTACTGCTGAATAACCTTCTTCAATATTTACTCCTGCTTCTTTATAAGTTGCCATAATAACCTACCTTTCCAGATAATCCTTTGAATTTTCAATAGGAGCTGACATTGGATATTCTCCATTAAAGCACCCTAAACAAAAACCTTTTTTATTTTTAAAAGTGCTTAGTAAGCCTTCTGTACTTATATATCTAAGACTATCTGAGCCAATTAATTTATTTATATCTTCTACCTGCATTTGAGCTCCTATTAATTCCTTCCTATAGGGTGTGTCAATTCCAAAATAGCAAGGATATTTTACCATAGGAGACGCAACTCTAAAATGCACCTCTTTTGCTCCAGCTTTACGTAAAATTTGTACTAATCTTTTGCTTGTTGTTCCTCTTACTATAGAATCATCTATAATAACAACTCTTTTTCCTTCTATATTTACTTTAAGAACATTTAACTTAACAGAAACTGCTCTTTCTCTCATTTCTTGTGATGGAGATATAAAAGTTCTTCCCACATATTTATTTTTTATAAAGCCTATTCCATAAGGAATTCCAGAAGCTTTAGCATATCCAACTGCTGCTGGTATTCCTGAATCCGGAACTCCTATTACTATATCCGCCTCTACAGGAGCCTCCTTATAAAGCTGTTCACCAGCAGCTACTCTTGAATTGTAAACATTTATTCCATCTATAACACTATCAGGTCTTGCAAAATAAATATATTCAAAAGCACAAGTCATACATTTAGTTCTCTCAGCAAATTGAATAGATTTAATACCACTATCATCTATTATAACAATTTCTCCAGGATTTACATCTCTCACAAATTCAGCTCCTACAGCATCTAACGCACAGCTTTCTGAACAAAGTATATAATCTTCTTCTATCTTTCCAATACACATAGGTCTTATACCATTTGGATCTCTAACACCTATAAGCTTATCTTTAGTAAGTATAACTATTGCATATGATCCTTTAATTGCTCCTATGGCATCAATAACAGCTGTTTCTATACCTTTCTTAGCTTTTCTTGCAATTAAATTTAGTATAACCTCTGAATCTATAGATGTTTGAAATAAAACTCCTGCATCCTCTAAAAGTTCTCTTATAATATCTGCATTTACTAAATTTCCATTATGTGCTATTGAAATATCTCCAAGCTTAAATTGTCCTAAAAGTGGTTGTGCATTTGAAGCCTTGCTTGAACCTGTAGTAGAATATCTAACATGACCAATTGCTGCTTTCCCATTCATAGTTTTTAATATATTCTCATTAAAGACATCACTGACAAGTCCCATATCCTTATGACAAATATGCTTATTTCCATCTGAAACTACTATTCCTGCACTTTCTTGTCCTCTATGCTGAAGAGCATAAAGACCATAATAAGTCATTGCGGCAACATCTAAGTTTGATTTTGAATATACTCCAAAAACTCCACATTCTTCTTTAAACTTATCATTAAATACTTCGTTATCTATCATGTCTTTTTTATTAATCATTATTTTACCCCTCAACTTTTTAAGTTAATTATTGGCATTATCTATTCTTTTCAATATTTCAGCATATGCATCTTCAACATTTCCTAAATCTCTTCTAAATCTATCTTTATCTAACTTTTCATTTGTAACAGCATCCCAAAATCTGCAAGTATCTGGTGATATTTCATCAGCTAAAATTATTTTTCCATTAAATCTTCCGAATTCAAGTTTAAAATCTATAAGCTTTATATTTTGCTTTATAAAAAATTCTTTTAATATTTCATTTATTTTAGCTGTAGTATTATAAATAGTTTCTAATTCCTCAAAACTTGTTATTCCCATAGCTACAGCATGATAATCATTTATAAGTGGATCTCCTAATTCATCATTCTTATAGCATATTTCAAAAATAGTTGTATTTAATTCCGTTCCTTCTTCAATACCAAGTCTTTTTGCCATGCTTCCCGCTGCAACATTTCTTACGATAACTTCCAATGGAACTATTTCAACCTTTTTGCAAAGCTGTTCTCTGTCATTCATCTTTTTTTCAAAATGTGTCTCAATTCCATTTTTATGGAGAAGTTCAAAAATCATTGATGTAATACTATTGTTTAATATACCTTTACCACCTATCTCTGATTTTTTAACACCATTAAAGGCTGTTGCATCATCCTTGTAGTATATAATAACGTGATCTCTATCTTCAGCTTCATAAACTTTTTTAGCCTTACCTTCATATAACATTTTCATTATAATTCCACTCCTTCAGCATTTTCTTTTATAAATTTTTCTTTCATATTTTCTCTGTATTTAATTAAATTTTCTTTTAATTCTGGATATTTTAAAGATAAGATTTGAACTGCAAGCATTCCAGCATTATAACTGTTATTTATACCTACAACTGCAACAGGAATTGGTTTAGGCATTTGAACCATTGATAGAAGTGAATCATATCCTTGTAGCGCAGCATTTATAGGAACTCCTATGACTGGTAAAATTGTTTGAGAGGCAATGACACCTGGAAGATGGGCTGCAAGACCTGCACCTGCTATAATAACTTCACATCCATCCTTCTCTATTTCTCTTATTGTTTGAGATAGTCTTTCAGGGATTCTGTGAGCAGATAATACATATGCTTTGTATTCTACATAAAATTCCTTTAGTATATTTGCTGCACCTTTCATTTTATCTATATCAGACTTACTTCCGAAAATAATTGCTACTTTCATAATAACTCCTCCTTATTTTTCTATGTAAATGTATGGAACTAAATGGTAGCTAAAATTTATTTGCGTTTTTATATTTTTCACTTTGTTGTTTTTAATATATCACTGTCTTTTTTAAAAGTCAATCATTAAATCGAATATTCATTTTATATTTCGTTACGTAACGTTCTTTATGCTGTTCATTTTTCTACAAACGTTCGTTGTAATGCGAACATTCCATATTTGCTTGAATTTTTAAACACCTCAACTACTTAATTGATTTTTTATTTATACTAAATAAAAAACTTATAAGCACTAAGCCTATAAGTTTTATTTAGAATCTTTTTCCACTTCATATTATTTAAGAAATTCTCGTTTGAATTCATTACTTATTTTAGCATTATAAATCTTATAATTTAAATTTCTTTTTTTTGCATTATACATGGCTATATCTGAATACTGAATCAATTTTTCAAAATTAGTGCTGTGATTGGGATATAAACTAATACCAATACTAGCACCAATAGATATTTCATTGCTATCTAATAAAAACGGAAATGAAAAAAACTTTGTTATCCTTAAAGCCATTTTTTCAGACTCTTCTTCATTCATATTAGGAAACATAATCAAGAACTCGTCTCCACCTAATCGAGCTGCAATATCACTTTCCCTTATATTAGCTTTAAGTCTTTTCGCTACTTCTTGCAATACTAAATCGCCAACTTTATGTCCTAGTGAATCATTAATTTTTTTAAATCTATTCAAATCAATGAACATTATACATATTGGCATTTCAACAATATTAGCTATTTTAAATTGTTTTTCAGCAATAGAAAAAACTCCTCTACGATTTAATAATCCTGTAAGTTTGTCTCTCACAACTGCCTGCTGTAATCTATTTGTTACTATTTTAAGTTTTCTCCACCTTTTAATAGAAAAATAAGAGAAAGTTATAGATACAATTATTAAAACCAAAATAATTTCATCAATCTCATATTTTTCATACTTTCTGCAGACTGTATTTAATAGTTCAAAAATATCAAATTTTGTAAATAATATAAAAGTAATAAAAGCACCTATAGCAACTATAATACTTTCTTTACTTAGTTTATCATTTATCATTCTTTTGATAACTTTTATACCACTTCTTAGTGTAACTAAATATCCTCCTCTTAAAACTTTTTTCACATACACCATACATAAACGTCTCTATTATTTAAATAATCAATGTTCATATTTAACCCCTCCTCTATACTATAACTTTGCTTTTATTAATTTATCCTTGTACAAAATACTATTACTCAATACATGAAATTATTCTATTATAAATACAATAAAAATCCGTACCTTTAAAAAGATACGGATTTTTGTTACATTTATAATTTAGTTATTTAAATCTACTTTCATATTTACCTGCATATTTTTTTTATCTTCTAATTGTTTAAAATAAGCTTTTGTTTCTGCAACTACCACACCACTTAATCCAATTAGTCCTATTAAGTTTGGTATTGCCATTAAACCATTTACTATATCAGCTATTACCCATATTAAATCAAGCTTTAAGAATGATCCTGATGCAACCAATACTATATAAATAACCTTATAAGGTTTTATTCCTTTAACTCCAAATAAATATTCTGTACATCTTTCTCCATAATAATTCCATCCAAGTATAGTTGTAAATGCAAAAAATATAAGTCCTATTGTAACAATCGTCTGACCTACCATCGGAATTGATAATCCAGATTTAAAAGCCGTACTTGTCATAACTGCACCTTCAAGATCTGATTGCCAAACACCTGTTAATATCAACACAAGCCCTGTCATAGTACAAACTATAATAGTATCAAAGAAAGTACCTGTCATTGATATAAGTCCTTGTCTAACACATGACTTTGTCTTAGCAGCCGCTGCTGCAATTGGTGCACTACCAAGTCCTGATTCATTTGAGAAAACTCCTCTAGCTACACCACTTCTAACAGCCATCATAACTGTAGCTCCCAAAAATCCACCACCTGCTGCTGTAGGAGTAAATGCACTTTTAATTACTAAAGAAATAGTTTGTGGAATTAAACTAGCGTTTGCTGCCAAAATTATAATTGAACCAGCTATATAAAATACTGCCATAAACGGCACTGTACGTTCTGCAACTCCTGCTATACTTTTAATACCTCCAACAGTTACAAGTGTTACTAATAGTGTAAGTATTATTGCTGTAGCTACTATTGGCATATTAAAAGAATCTTTAGCTACATCTTTTATTGCATTTACCTGTGCAAATGTACCAATACCAAAGAAAGCAACCCCTATACCAAATACAGCAAACATTTTTGCTAATACTTTATTTCCAAGACCTTTTTCTATATAGTACATAGGTCCTCCAGACATTTGTCCATTTTCATCAACAGTTCTATACTTTACTGCAAGTACTCCTTCGGCGTATTTAGTAGCCATTCCAAAAAATGCTGCTATCCACATCCAAAATAATGCACCAGGTCCACCGGCTTTTATTGCCGTAGCTACACCTACTATATTACCTGTACCAATTGTTGCAGATAATGCTGTGCAAAGTGCAGCAAAACTAGATACATCACCTTCACCTTGTGAATCCTTATCTTTTGCAAATAAATATTTTAAAGCTAAGGGTAGTTTTAAAATTTGTAGTAGTCCAAGTCGTATTGTTAAATAAATACCTGTTCCTACTAATAAAATGAGTAGTGGTGGTCCCCAAACCACCTGATCGATTTTGTTAAAAATTTCTAATACGTTTGACATGTTGTCATCCTCCTTATGATATGAATTAATTGCGGAGGAGAATACGAATTATTATGAAATAATCCTATCCTCTGTCCTTTTACCTGAGAGTTTCAATAGCATATTATTTGCTATCTTTCTCCTTCGGTGTCCAAAATAAATTGGCTCTCTCCAGAGGCTCGTCCAGTAACAGTCCTTGCCTAAATCATTAGGCACCTGAAAGATTGACTTCTTCGGTGGATGTATAAAACATCTCTCTCCTACTACCTTCATCCGAACACTTCTTAAGTTTTTATTATTTTTGTTTACTATTATAATAAACTTTGTATAAAAATACAAGTTCTTTCTCAAAAAATATACAAATTATTTTAATAGATACTGTAATATAGATATCTAAAACATTCATTATATCGTTAATCTAATTGTATATTAAAATATTTTACTCCATGCAAAACTTAATATAAAAAATAGAAGCTTTAGCTTCCTATTTTTTATAAGTTCTAGTAAAATTATAGTTTATATAATTTAGGAATGAATTCTAATTTATTAACAGTTCTCCATAGAGTGTAAATTAGAATTGTTTGTATTGGAAACATTATAGCTGATTTTATCAATCTTGGTGCAAGCAAAATTTGAGCTGCCTTACCAGTTATAATAGTTAGCCAATAGGTATTCATTATTAAGTCTACAAAAACTATTATCAAACCAACCGCCATTGCAGTTCTAACTACAGACATTGAATTTTTCCAAAGCAAAGCTCCATAAATTAGGCCACTTACAAAAGCACTTAGCGTAAATCCTGGAAAATACGCTCCTTTTGGAAATATAATTATTCCAAGGATATCTGCTATTGCTGCTATCATGCCTGCAAAAATTGGTCCAAACATTATTCCTGCTGCTGCAATAGGTAAAAATCCAAAACCTATTCTTACAATTAAAGTTTGTATAGAGAGAAATCTAGTTAAAATTACTTCCAAAGCTATAAGTAACCCCATATACACTATTTTATTAACCTTATTCAATAATTCTCCCTCCTTTCTTAACTTGCAATACGCCAAAAAGAGGGTAATACATTTATACCTTTATGGCAGCGGAATGCGGTATATGTATCGCAAATGAATGTTCATTTTTCGTCTAATAGACAACTTCCCGTTCTACTAGCACTTAACGCACAAATGCCTACTCTGCCTTTAATTGCAAAATTTATTTTGATTTATATTTTACTTGATAATTTTATTTATTACAAGTAATTATTTTACTATTCCATATTATATTTCTTACTTTTTTCTCTTAGTAGGTGTAAAAATCTCTTGTGGCTATATAAATCTTTTTCTACCTACATACGTGATAATCATCAATAAAGCAATTGCTATAGTCAATATAGTATTATATTTGGCATATACTCCCCAAAAACTTAAACAAGCAAAAAATAATATTGCAATTCCCATTAAAATAGTGGTTATCTTCTCCCATTGTATTAAACCTTTGATATTCCTCACTTTTATAGATGCATATTTTTTCTTTGTAAACTTCTCCATATTTAAAGCTAAAATAATTTCAACAATACCTAGTACTATTAGTAAAATCTTAAATGCTGTACTCATTCCTTTATCTCCCCCTACCATCAAAACACAATATTTTTATTTAAAATTTAATCACTAATTTCCTCAAACCTGTTAACTAATTTACCGTTTACTTCTTTTTTACCTAAGAACATACTTAAAGGTCTTACCCATATGCCCCTTTCACCATATAAAGCCTTATATACAACCATTTTCTCAAGGGTTTCAGAATGTTTTGCTACATGTAACACTAAATACTCTTTTCCTTTAAAATGCTTATATTTTTTTCCTAACTTAATTTGTCTTTCAATCATTTTAATATCCCTCCCAAAATATTGTTTAAGTTTATTGTAATCATATCTAATACCTAATATATAAATATACCTACTACTATTTTTCATAGTAATAGGTATCTATTATCTAAAATTCTAAATCTAGTTATAAATAATTTAATTTAAATGTTTCATCAAATTTAATTTCAAAAACAATTTGTTCCATGTTTTCTAATACATTTATATTAATCTTACTAATTATAATTTCTGTTTTTATGATTGCTTTAACTAGATTTACCAATTGATTATGTATCTGTTTATAAAATAATTTTCTATAATATTCAACTAGTATTAAATTATTTTTGTCATCAAGTAAAACTTTTTCCATAGGAGTCAATACATCATATATCCTAACTTCAATTACACTTCCACCACAAAACACCTGAACATCTCTTGGACCTTTTCCTGTTGACTGTTTTATAAAAGAAGGCACTTTTACTTTTATTTCATCTTCAATTTTTTTCTTTTCTTCTTTACTTAGTTTTAAAATTTCATATAATTTATTCTTATCTTTTTTTCGCTTAATTACTTTAAAGAGAACATTTTGTAAAGATTCTAACATTTCTTCTTGTTCTATGGGTTTTAATACATACTTGTCAATACCTATATCTACACTTTTTAAAATATAATCCATATCTTCAACTTCGGTATTTATGATAATACCACATTCTTGATCAAAATCTCTTATCTTTTTTATCATACCAATTCCGTCTAAAATAGGCATTCTTAAATCAGTTATAACAATATCAGGTCTGTATTTTCTAAACAATTCAAAACCTTCTTGTCCATCTTTTGCTATAAATAACTTTCCAACCACTTTTTTTAATATCTTTTTAGTAACAATTCTCGTTATTTCTTCATCTTCAACATACAGTACCTTAATATTATTTATTATTCGTCCAACGTTCTCCATATTTTAGTAAACACCTCATTAAATATATTGTAAAAGATACTATAAAATTCACTTAATTTTTTATTTTTTTGATGAATTGTTGTATTATAATATAACAATTCCAAGTTAATTTTATCAGATTTAAGTATAATATTCAAATATTATGTAATTAATAAAAGCATACAATGCTTTTTCATCATATGCTTTTCATTAACACCACTTATATTCTTTTTTAAATTTATAATTTAAAAGTATTCTTATAGGCATAAGTATTATTATAAATCCTTATCCATAATTTTCATAAACACATGGAATATATAGGGATCATATGTATCTCTTTCATTCTCTATAATTTCCAGAGCTTTCTCTTTTGTATAAGCTTTTCTATAACATCTATTTGATATTAAAGCATCATAAACATCTACAATATGGATAATGCGAGATGTTATTGGAATTTTATTTCCAACTACTCCATAGTATCCACTACCATCGAAATTTTCATGATGAAATTTCACAATATTGCAAAAATCATTTGAGAATTTATATTTTGTTAATATATTAGAACCATATTTTGCATGATTTTTGACTAGTTCATATTCTTGCTGTGTTAATCTCCCTTTTTTATTAAGTACATGTTGGGGTATTTTACATTTTCCAATATCATGGTTTAATGCTGCTAAAACCAAATAATTAATTTGCTTGGAAGTATAATTCATCTGCTGTGCAAGCTGTTTTGCGTAAATTGCCACTCTTTTACTATGTAAAACTGTTTCTAAATTTAGACTTTCATTTTTTATAACTTTAAAATCATTCTTCAATGAAAATCTTAATTCACTCATCTATTTAAACACCTTCTTTCTTTGTAAATATATAGCTAAACAAAAAAGCCAACATAATCAATTTAACTGCTCATTTATCATAATAAAGCAATTAAAAACTAATTATGCTGGCTTACATCTAGCAGAATAGGCTTCTATTCTCTATCCATCGTACCAGTACATTATTTACTTTTTATACATTATAATTTAACATTGAATCTTTTCATATTGATATACCTTTAGCAAAATAAATACTTATTCTCTATTGATTTTATCAATACATTAAAACGATAATTTTAAACTCAAACCAAATCAATTTTACACTATAATGTTAATTAGTTCAATTTTTACTTACCATTATATTTTGCTATTATTGGCATTTATGTTCATATTCTGTAAGTTTTTCTTTAAATATCTGTATATTTTTATTTATTTTGTCAATCAATTCATATATAGCTTTTATATCTCCGCAAATTGCTTTTCCTTTAATTTCTCTTAAAATATTATTTATTTTAATTAATTTAAAATTTGATATTGCTCCTTTTAATTTATGTATTATATTTTTTAACTCTTCTATATTTCCATTTTGTGAAAGATAAATAATTTTATTCATTTCCTCCTTTGAAAACATATCAACTATTTTCTGTCCTAAATCAATTATTAATTCAGTATTTCCATCTAAGATTTTTTCTAACCTTTCAAATCCCTCATCAAACTCACCTTTATTTAAACACTTCACTTCTTTTGTGGAAATATTACTATGTAATTTTAACTGCTTTATTACCATAGAATATAATTTATCTCCATCTACTGGTTTCGGCAAATAATCATCCATCCCCAATTGAATAAATTTTTCTTTATCTTGTACCAATGCGTGTGCTGTTAAGGCTATAATAGGAATATCTCCCCACTCTTTATTCCTCTTAATTATTTTTGCAGCTTCTAATCCATCCATTACTGGCATAGAAATATCCATTAATATTAAATCATAACTATCCTTTTCCAAAGCCTGTATTGCTTCTTTACCATTTTTAACTATGTTTTTTGACCAACCATTTATTTGTATTAATTCACTAATTACCATCTGATTTACTAAATTATCTTCAGCTACTAGTATTTTTATATTATTACATTCCTTTTGTTTTACCTGTGAAACTTTATCTTTGCATTTATTTTCACTTTTTTCTGATACTTCATTTTTTTCTATTTTGTCATCTAATACTTCAAAAGGTAATTGAAAAATAACCTTATTTTCAAAATTATTATTATTTATGTTAAGATGTCCTCCCATAGTTTTTAGCAACTTTTTTGCAATTGCAAAACCATGTGATATTTCACTATATTTAGTATCCTGTAATTGTGGTTTATTAGATACTTTAACAATATTGTTGATATTTTGTTCATTAAATTCTTTACCTTTATATGTTATGTCAAATTTTAATTTAATTAATGTATTTGCTTTATGATATATGTTCTTATTTTTTGTTATATGTACTTTAATTTTATTCTTATCAGCAAGATTTAAGACATTACTAATAAAACTTATAATAATTTGCTGAAGTCTTAATTCATCTCCAATTATCCACTCAGCAATATTATTGTCAATTTCATATTCAAGCTTGATTTTCTTCTGATTTTCATTAACCGAAAACATATTCCTTAATCTTTCCATCAAATTATAGAAATCAAACGGTTTCTTAACAATTTCAAATCTACCTGTTTCTATTCTCGAAGTATCTAATACATTATCAATAGTTTTTAATAGTGAATTTGCTGACTCTTTAATTGACTTTATATATTCCCTCTGTTTTTCATCTAATTCTCCTTTTAACATAATATCCGCAAGTCCAATAATACCATTCATAGGAGTTCGCATTTCATGACTCATATTACTTAAAAATTTTGCTCTTTCTCTCTCTTCAGCCGTCATGTCTAATTTCATCTTTAACAATTGCTTCATTATGTAGATATTTTCTGTTATATTTAAAGCACATATACCTACCCCTATAATTTTATTATTTAAACTTTTAATAGGTGTAAATTCTAATCTATAATATTCAATTTTATCTTTTTTAATTAATATTTCTTCATTTGTAACAAACTTATTACCTTTTAAAGTATGTTCTATTTTTTCTTTAATTCTTGCAATTAAATTCTTCTTAAAGTTCTCTTCCTTAATGTTTTCAATAATATCTAAAAGATTCATACCTATTTTAACTTCTATTCCCATTAACTTTTTCATAAATACTCTATGCCTATTGTTAAGCATCATATATCTGTATGATCCATCTACAATACACATAGATATGCTCTGCACCTCTTCAGCCATAGTGCTTAATCCATAAGTTGCTTCTAGAAATTTTCGTCTTGAATATACATGTTCTGTTAAAGACTCCAAATCATCTTTGTTTATTTTCATATAATAAATTTCCCTCCATTGTAAAAACAAAAATACTTATATAAATAATTAAGGAGCTACTGCAGCTCCTTGTGTATCAAAATAACGTAATCAATATCATCATATAAATTCCTTTACCAATAAAAAATTAATTTATTTCTTTTAAAACTGAGTGCTTTAAAATGTGAGAATGAGTATCTAGAGATTTTTTTATTACTGTTTCATTTATAAATTCACTTTTATGTATATAATCGTAGGCATCATATATACAAATTAACGATGTGTTAGTATTCTTTAGAGCTTCACTTAAGTTTGTTTCCCAATCTAGAAAGTCTTTTTGTGAAGTAGTTTGAATAGCATAAGTTGGTTGACCAATCCATCTAATACCACTATATCTTTTCACTTCATTTTCTAAACAAATATTATTAATTTTTTCTTTTAATTGAGTTAAACCACCATGTCTATTGCTCATAATCAATTCTTTTACAGGTCTAAATTTAATATATTCAACAAGAACATCATTAATTGTCAGAAAAGCTATCAATTTATTATAGAGACTTTCTTGCATAGAAATATAAATAAGTTCATTATTATTAATACCTTCAGTTATATAGAAATACATACTAGCAAACAGATGTTGATCTCCGTAGTAATAAAAAGTTGAGTGTGTTCCAAATATATTTTTTAGATTTAATTTTGAAAAATCATTTAAGTTTTTATTGCAAAACACACATTTATATACTAAATCATCTAAAGATTGACTTAAATTAATAATTTCCTGATCAAGTAATTTATGATTTTTTTTAACTATCAAATCATTTAGCTCTATTCTATATTTTTCTATATTATCATATAATTCGCAATGATTACAGGAAAATTTCATAATATCACCTCATATAATTTCTTATTATTTTATATAATACAGATTATCTTATTTCCGACGCACTTTATTATCCCTTCCCATATATAGACGAAACAAAATACAGAAAAGTTCAAATTACTGATATAAATTTTACGACACTATTTCATATTAAATTATATCATATTAAACCTTATTATAACAAAATAACTACCCCAAAAGGTAGTATTTATAATGCATACCCAAACCTACAAGCTGAATTCTATACATAAAAATAGTAGTATTATAATATAATTAATAATTTTGATTTAAAAAAGAAATTGCTCTGAAACACTTTTAAATTGATATCTAGAAGCAATTAGTTTGGTTTGTTATGTATTTATCATCTCATATTCCTTCTTGAATCCACGCAAAAAACTCAAGGTAAAATACCTTGAGTTATCTACATTGTATGCGACTAAGTCTATAAGCCGAGTTCTGTGTTAAACGGTCATCTATCTAGGCCTATTGTTACCAATAGGCTCAAGCGATCTTACCCGGGGACGGGACGGGCAGCCCCATATGTCCCCCTATTCGATCTTGCTCCAAGTGGGGTTTACATAGCCGCAAAGTCGCCATTGCGCTGGTGAGCTCTTACCTCACCTTTCCACCCTTACCAAAGTAAACTTTGGCGGTATATCTCTGTTGCACTTTCCTTAGAGTTGCCTCCACTGGGTATTACCCAGCACCCTGCCCTATGGAGCTCGGACTTTCCTCTCCTGCAAAATTTGCAGCAGCGACCATCTGGCTTACTCGCAGATATAATAATAACATACTAATAAATAAAAATCAAATTTATTTTTGTGGTAAATAAACTATTCTTTCACAATTATCACAATAAACTACTTCTTTACTCTTATTTAATTTGCTTATTGTCATGGATGATAACCTTATTTTACACCCACTACATACACCATTCTTCACTGGGACTATTACTTTATCCTTACATTTCTTTATTGAATTATATTCTAATAATATTTCTTTTGGAATTTCATTTTTTAATATATCTATAGCCTTTTCGCCTTCCCCAACTTTTATCTTTGCTTCTCTCAACTTATTTGTAACACCTTCTTTATAGTTATCAAAACTGTTCTTTATACTAGACAATTGCTGCCTTATTTTTTCTTTTTCAGCTTTTAATGCCTCCTCTTTTTCTAAAAGTTCCATCCAGCTATCTTCCATTTCTTTTACAACTAATTTATGCTTTTTAACTTCTATTTCATATTTTTCTATTAATTTTACATTACTTCCACATTTATTATACAGTTTTTCTTCTATATTTTCTAATTCTTTCTTTTCTATATTAATTTTATTATTTATCTTTACACATTCATTTCTTATTTCTTCAATTTGTTCTTTTTTTTCTAGATATTTTATCTTTAGCGTGTTGAACTCCCTTTTCATCTTGTTTAATAAATACATATGAGTTCCATCTTTTATTATCTTATTTCCTTCACTAATCTTATTGTAATTTTCTTCTAATTGAATTAACTTCTGTAAATTATGTTTCATATAAATTCCTCCTGTTTTTTATTTATATTCTCTTAATGTGGGATTCTCATATTGTGATCTAATAAAAATTTAATTTTATATATAAAAAAATAGAAATAAGCATTAAAACTTATTTCTATTTAAATTTATAAGGGTCTTTAGTAGATTCTGATATTATAACATCATTATTAAAACCCATTTCTTTTATTCTATTTTCTAATTTTTTAGCAACAACTTTAATACATGCCCATTCTGTTCCAAAATGTCCAGCATCAATTATTCCTATTCCTTCTTCACTATAATCACTAACATAATGATAAGTTGTATCTCCAGTAAGTATACAATCTGCACCTAGCTTTTTTGCTGAATAAAAATAATCCTGCCCACTTCCATTTATTACAGCAATCTTCTTTATAGTCATAGAATCTTCACCTGCATACCTTAAATAAGGAATACCCAAAGCTGCCTTTATCTTACAACATAACTCTTTTAAAGTTATGTTTTTATCTAACTCAGCAACTCTACCTATACCACTATTATTGTCTCCAGTCTCTCTATTAGGTGAAAGATCTATAGTTTTTGAGCCTTCAAATCCTAATATATCCATAATTACGTCATTTATTCCACCTTTAACAGAATCCAAGTTTGTATGGCTTGAATATACACTTATATTGTTCCTAATCAGCTCTATTATTTTTTTACCAAAAAGAGTTTCAGTAGTTATTGAAGAAGGTTTTCTAAATAAAAGAGGGTGATGAGTCAAAATCAAATTACACTTTTTCTTTTTTGCTTCTTCAATAACCTTTAATGTACAATCTAAGGCTACTAAAATAGATGTTACCTCTTCATTGCTATCGCCCACCATAAGTCCAACATTATCATAACTTTCTTTAAACTTTATTGGTGCAAATTCTTCCATAATATTTTTTATATCCTTAACTTTTAAAGACATAATAGCAATTCCTCCAATTTTTTTATCTTATCCTCAACTTCTTCTTTTCTCTTTTTTACTGATTGAGTTTCATTACCTATATACTTTAAAATATTTGTATATTTTTCTATTTTAAATTTAATATAATCCCCTATAAGTGGATGCTTTTTTTCTATTAGTCTTTTGCTTATTTCATAATATATACTCTCCACCTTAATAGGTTTATTATTATATTTTATCTTTATTATTTCATAATATTTGTCTTCATCAAAACATAGTTCTTCATCAATTATATCATATCCTACCTCATAAATATACTGTCTTAAAATCTCCGGGTTTTGAACAGGTTGAAGTATTACAAATTTCAAACTTTGAAACACATTTTTTCTTTCTTCTATTATATCTCTTATTAAATTTCCACCCATTCCAGCAATCACTGCACCATCAACCTCAAAAGGCTTAATAGTAGTAAATCCTCCCCCTAATCTGCAGGATATCTTATCACTTAATCCTTCTCTCTTAACATTGAATTTTGCTTTTTCTACTGGTCCTTTATTTATATCTGATGCAACAGCTTTATTGCAAACGTATTTTTTAATTAAATATATAGGTAAATATGCATGATCAGTACCTATATCACATATTACTTCACAGTTGTCTACCATTTCTCCAATTACTTTTAGTCTATTACTTATATTCATCGTTTGTCTCCTATATAAATTGTAATAATGTCTTTATCTGCATTAGAAAAAATGCTGAAGATATAATAAGTGATGCGTAAATATATCTATGAGCACTCTTTTTATCATATTTTGCGTGAAAATGCGCTGCATAATACATGCAAAATAAAATTGCCATATTTAATACACCATATGTCATTTGTTTAAAAGCAAATTGTTTGCCTGTCCCCATTTTTACTGCTTCAAATTTTGCATTAAAGTTTATTGGCATTTCTGCTGGAAGCATTTGTTTTAAGTATAAAATGAACGGAGTCAGTGTAAATATTACTATAATTACACTCACTAAGATAAAAGGTAGCATAAACTCTTTTTCTTTATGTAGACTCAGCTCTTTATTTGGCTTATATTCCCAATCTAAATATTCACTTCCTTTTTTCTCTAGAAGTTTTTTAAATTCTTCAGTATTTTCTGGTGAAATAGCATAATTTACATCTTCTGTTTTTAAATATATTACTCCCTTACTACAAGTTACAAACATTCTAGTTGTTCCTATCTTGTCCACCACAAATCTTCCTAAAGCAAAATTGTTTCTTCCAATTCCTGACAATTTAACTCCATGAATTATATCTTTAGAACATTTGTACCCTTCTATACTGCTGAATGGAATTATTATCTTTTTAAGTCCCCATAATCCTACAATATATAAATTTTCATCATCTAATAAATATTTTAATGTGAAATTCAAAAACAAATAATAAATTCCATAAACATTAGCTAATATTAAAAATACTTTAATTAATGAAAGTATCACATATATATCTATTAAATTAATTAATAATAATGTACATAAATTTACTGTTATAATATAAGAAAGTATACTGTAAACTCCTTTGCCTTTTTTATTCTTATATGCTTTCATATTATCACCCTCTTTAAAGGTATTATATCATAAAAAAAGAGTAAAGTTAAACTTTACTCTTTTTTGCAATCTAATCTAGATAATCTTTTAACTTTTTACTTCTACTTGGATGTCTTAATTTTCTTAAAGCCTTCGCTTCTATCTGTCTTATTCTTTCTCTAGTTACGTTAAATTCTTTTCCAACTTCTTCTAACGTTCTAGCTCTTCCATCATCCAAACCAAATCTTAATCTTAAAACTTTTTCTTCTCTTGGTGTTAATGTATCTAGAACATTTATTAGTTGTTCTTTTAACATTGTAAATGCTGCTGCTTCTGCTGGTGCTGGAGCTTCATCATCTGGAATGAAATCTCCTAAATGACTATCTTCTTCTTCTCCAATAGGAGTTTCTAATGATACTGGTTCTTGAGCTATTTTCATAATTTCTCTTACTTTATCTACAGGCATTTCCATCATTTTTGCTATTTCTTCTGGTTGCGGCTCACGTCCTAACTCTTGAAGAAGTTGTCTTGAAACTCTAATAAGCTTATTTATTGTCTCAACCATATGAACAGGTATTCTAATAGTTCTAGCTTGATCGGCTATTGCTCTAGTTATTGCCTGTCTTATCCACCATGTAGCATAAGTACTAAACTTGTAACCCTTTCTATAATCAAATTTTTCTACTGCTTTTATAAGTCCTAAATTACCTTCTTGAATAAGATCAAGGAAAAGCATACCACGTCCTACATATCTTTTGGCAATACTTACAACCAATCTAAGGTTTGCTTCTGCTAATTTTTTCTTAGCAATCATGCTTCCCTCTTCAATTTTTTGAGCTAATTCAATTTCTTGTTCTGATGATAAAAGAGGTACTTTACCTATTTCTTTTAAGTACATTCTTACAGGGTCATCTATAGATATACCTTCTGGTATACTTAAATCTAATTCTTCTTCTTCTTCAGCCTCTTGTTCTTCTTTCATATCCCCAATTACTTCAATATCCATAGATTCAAGAACTGCATATACTTTTTCTATCTGCTCTGGACTTAATTCCACATTTTCTAATTCATCCATTATTTCTTGGTATGTTAAACTACCTTTTTTCTTACCTTTATCAATGAGACTTTTTATTATTCTCATTTTTTCATTATTGTCTTTCATGCTCTTTTTCTTATTAGGCTCTTTCTTTTTGTTTTTCTCTGGCATTTGATTACCTCCTTTCGTTATTGTTCATTTGCATTATATCTGCTTGAATTTTTTGGAGTTGTTTTACAAGCTTTAAGGATTCTTCAAAAAAACCTTTTGCTTCATAGTGTTTAATTTTCTTCATAATTTCTTTTTTCGACTCCTCTAGCTTAAATTTTTTAATTTCTCTAATATAGTCATTTATAAGTTCTTTATAATCATCATCGATAAATTCAATTTGTTGAACTTTAATCCATTCTTTAGAACTTTCTACATCATCACATTTAGCCTCTATGTGCTTTTCTATATTTTCTATATTATTTTCTATGCTTTCACCAATTAAGCTAAATATTTTTTTATGACTATCTAGTATAAAATCTTCTTTATTAAAATTTTCAATAATATATCTATAACTATCCATATCTTGCAACATAATTTTAAGCAAGTTTCTTTCAGCCTTCATATATGCAGGCTCTAAGTATAATTTTTGTCCAAAATCATTCTCAGTATACGTGTGCTGTGATTTTTTTACATTTTTTTGATTTTTTGTGGTTAGGGAATCATAAATTGCTTGTTCGTTTATGCCTGTTTCTTCTGATAACTTCCTTATATAGAGATCCATTTCTACAGGATCCAACTCCGAAATTATTTCACAAGCTTTATTGATGTACTTCATAACCATTTCTCTATTTTTTAAATCAAGGCCATATTTTGCCATTTTTATTCTATAATCAATAAAAGGTAATGAATTATTTATAAGCTTCATAAAAGCTTCTTTACCATTATTTCTAATAAATTCATCAGGATCTTTTCCTTGCGGAACTGTTAGTACTCTTAGGTCAAATCCCTGTTTCCTTAATATTTTTAATCCTCGTATTGTTGCACTTCTTCCTGCTAAATCTGCATCATAAGATATGATTATTTTATCAGCATATCTTTTCAATAATTTTGCCTGCTCAGATGTAAGTGCTGTACCTAATGAGGCCACAACATTAGTTATCCCATATTGATGTAAAGATATACAATCCATGTAACCTTCTACAATAATTATTGTTCTATCTTTTAAATTTTTTATAGAAAAATTTAATCCATAAAGATTTGTTCCCTTCTTAAATATCTCTGTTTCAGGTGAATTTAAATATTTAGGCTTTGAATTATCTAATACTCTTCCTCCAAACCCTATTACTTTACCTTTATAATCAAAAACAGGAAATATAACTCTATCCCTAAATCTATCGTATAAAGAATTATTTTTTCCTCTAACTATCAATCCTGCGTTTAACAAGTCAAGTTCAGAGTATCCTTTTGCTTTTAAATAATTCATAAGATTATGCCATCCTTTAGGAGCATATCCTAATCCAAACTTTCTTATTGTATTATTTAAAATTCCTCTGAGTGTAAAATATTCAATAACTTTTTTCTCATTTTGGAGTTTCTTAAAATAATATCTAGCTGCTTCTACATTAACTTTAAACAGCTTTTCATTTTTATCTCTCTGTTCCTTATTTGTTCCTTGAATATTTAGTTCTATATTAGCCTTTTCTGCAAGATACTTTACACCTTCAATAAAAGACATATTTTTAGTCTTCATAACAAAAGTTATTACATTACCTGCTTCACCACATCCAAAACATTTATATATCTGCTTATCCTGAGAAACGCTAAAAGAAGGTGTCTTCTCATTATGAAATGGACAAATTCCTACAAAATTTCTTCCAACTCTTTTGAGTTTAACACTTTCAGAGATAACATCAACTATATCATTTTGTTCTTTAATTTTTTGAATTAATTCTTCACTTATCAATAAAGCATTCCCACCTACTACTTATTAATTTTTGAAGCAACTTTATATATATTCGACAAAAAAACAGATTATCCTTCTATGTTTTTTTACTTTTTTCTCTCTCTATATATATTCTTTATAAAATACAAATTTCCTTCAATTTTTTTTATTTTATGTACACATATATTTTTCCATATCTTTGTAAAAATTATTCATGGATTTAATATATTACAACTTTAGGAACATACAGTTCATTAAACAAAAATAAGCAATAATCATCGCTCATACCAGATATATAATCTGTAACCCCAGTATACAGTCCTTCTTTTTCTACAATATCACAATAAAATTTGGGCATCTTTTTAGGATTTTCTAAAAAATACCTATAAACTTGTTCTAAAACAAATTTAGCCTTTTTTCTTTCTTTCTTTAGTATTTCACCTTTATAAATATTATCAAACATAAAGTTTCTCAGTTGTGATAAATTACTTTCACCACTTTTGCTTAAAGCTACTACTATATTTCTATTTCCTATATTATGAAGAGTAGTATAAATACAATCTTGCACAAGGGTATCTATTCTTTTACCATGAGTGTCCCCTAATTGTTCTAAAAATTCTTTAGGTATTTCTTGTTGATTCAATAAACCAGCTCTTATAGAATCATCTATATCATGATTAACATATGCAATTTTATCACTATATCTTACAACTTGCCCTTCTAAAGTAAAAGGTTTTTTAGAATCTTTTGAAAAGCCACTGTGATGTAATATACCATCTAAAACCTCATTAGTCAAATTTAGGTCTTTTCCCTCCCTTTCAATTTTGGTAAGAATTCTCACACTATTTTCATTATGTTTAAATCCATTAGGTGCTAGCTTATCTAAAACTTCTTCCCCATTATGAGCAAATGGAACATGACCAATATCGTGTCCTAGAGCTATTGCTTCAATTAAATCTTCATTAAGTCCTATACCTTTACCTATAGTTTTTGCAATTTGTGCTACTTCTAGAGTATGTGTAAGTCTAGTTCTATAGTGATCTCCCCAAGTCTTTATATATACTTGTGTCTTATGTTTAAGTCTTCTAAATGATTTGCTGTGAATTATTCTATCCCTATCAAGCATAAAATCTGTTTTTATTTCATCTTTCTTTTCAAAATATTTTCTGCCTTTAGTTTTTGAAGAATAAGTAGCATAAGGAATTAGTATCTTTTTTTCATTTTCTTCTATTTTATTTCGAATATTCATTTAGAAGCTCCTTTCCAATGTAGTACTACTTTTGTTTTCATAATTATTATTTCTATACATCAATATAAAATTCCTTTTTTATAGCATGAATGTATAATCTCTATTTTTTTTTAATATGTTTATATTGAGATCTTTTTTTTAGGGGGGCTGTTATGCCTGAATCAGCTAAATTATACAATATAAATTTATTATCAGAAGAAAACGTAAAAAAATTTGTTCTCCCATATTATAACTTAGAAAATGCTCAGATTACTGCAATAAAATTTAAAAATACAGACAAACAAAGAGCTGTTTATAGAGTAGAATATGATAATAAACACTATTGTTTAAAAAAGGTTTATTTTGGTAAAGGTGAATTATTATTTATATATTCAGCTATAGAATGGTTATATAGAAACAATATTAAAGTTCCAAGAATACTACCTAATAAATATAAAGGTAGATTTGTTAACTATGAGAATATGTTATTTATTCTAACACCTTGGATTGATGGAGAAAAATGTGATTATGACTCATATATTCATATTACCAAAACTTGTACTACCTTAGCCTTAATGCATAATAAGTGTAATAACTTTACACCAATTGAAGGAAGTACAGATAGAAAAGGTTGCAATAACTTATATACATCAATAAACAAACATTTTGAACAATTATTAATAAACTCTAATTTAGCATTTAAATATGGAGACCATTTTTCAAAGATATACTTAAAAAGTTTTGATAAAGGTATTAATCTTGCAAAAGAATCCAGTGAAGCTCTAAGTAAAGTTAATCAAAATAATTTAAGTATATCTCTTTGTCATATGGATTATGTTAACAAAAATCTTATTTTTGACAACAATTGTAATATTTGGATTATAGACTTTGATAAATGTAGAATAGACTATACAGTTCATGATTTATCTTATTATTTTAGACGACTATTAAAAAGAGAGAATACCAATTGGAACATTGATATTGCCTTAATGTGTCTAGATGCCTATGAACAAATACGTCCTCTAAATATAGATGAATATAATTATTTACTAGGATATTTAGCTTTTCCTCAAAGATATTGGAAAATTTCTAGAGATTACTATAGAAACATAAAAAAATGTAATAAAAAAGCCTTTAGAGAAATACTACTTAAGTCTTGCACTAACTTTGATTCACAAATAAAATTTGTAGATATTTTTAAAAAACATATTGGAAATAAATTTAGTCATTCCTCTAAAAAAGTCACTGATATATGAATCAGTGACTTTTACTTTTTTATTTTCTTGGATTTTTAAGTTGAGACTGGGCTGCAGCAAGTCTTGCAAGTGGAACTCTAAATGGTGAACATGAAACATAGTTAAGTCCTGTATTATGGAAAAATTCAACTGAAGCTGGATCTCCACCATGCTCTCCACAAATTCCAATTTTAATATCTTCCCTTGTTTTTCTTCCTAAAGTAGAAGCCATTTCAACAAGCTTACCTACTCCATTTTGATCTAATTTTTGGAATGGATCAAATTCATATATATTTTTTTCATAATAGTCATTTAAGAATTTACCAGAATCATCTCTTGAGAAACCAAAAGTCATCTGAGTTAAATCATTAGTTCCAAATGAGAAGAACTCTGCTTCTTTAGCTATTTCATCTGCAGTTAAACATGCTCTTGGAATTTCAATCATTGTACCTACTTTATATTGTAAGTCTACACCTTCATTTTCAATTATCTCATTTGCAGTTTTAACTACAATATCTTTAACATATTTTAATTCTTTTATTTCTCCAACTAATGGAATCATTATCTCTGGAACTATATTATACGCCATTTCTTCCTTAACTTTAATTGCAGCTTCAATTACTGCTCTTGTTTGCATTTCTGCAATTTCAGGATATGAAACTGTTAAACGGCATCCTCTATGTCCCATCATCGGATTAAATTCATGTAAACTTTCAACTGTAGCTTTTAAGTCTTCATACCTTAAGCTCATTTCTTCTGCAAGCGCTCTAACATCAGCCTCTTCATTTGGTAGGAATTCATGTAGTGGTGGATCTAAAAATCTTATTGTTACAGGTCTATCTTGCATAGCCTTATAAATTCCTACAAAATCTTCTCTTTGCATTGGAAGTAATTTTTCTAATGCTTTCCTTCTTTGTTCTTCACTTTCAGAAACTATCATTTCTCTAACCACAGGTATTCTATCTTCATCAAAGAACATATGTTCAGTTCTGCAAAGTCCTATACCTTCTGCACCAAAACCAACAGCCTGCTCAGCATCTCTTGGAGTATCTGCATTAGTTCTTACTTTTAATGCTCTTACTTCATCAGCCCACGCCATAAAAGTTCCAAAATATCCAGTTATTTCTGGAGCTACTGTCTTTATAGCACCTCCGTATACATTTCCTGTACTTCCATCAAGAGATATGTAATCTCCCTCTTTATACATCTTTCCATCAACTGAAAAACTCTTTTCTTCTTCATTTACTTTTAGAGATCCGCATCCTGCTACACAGCATGTTCCCATACCTCTAGCTACAACTGCAGCATGTGATGTCATTCCTCCTCTTACTGTAAGTATTCCTTCAGCAGCAACCATACCTTCAATATCTTCAGGTGAAGTTTCAAGTCTTACTAAAATTACTTTTTCACCTTTTTCATGATGGGCTTTTGCATCTTGAGCAGTAAAGTAAATTTTACCACATGCAGCTCCTGGTGATGCTGGTAACCCTTTAGCTATAGCAGAAGATTTCTTTAATTCTTCTGGATCAAAAGCTGGGTGAAGTAAAGAGTCTAGTTGTTTAGGTTCAACTTTTAATAAAGCTTCTTCCTTTGTTAATACGCCTTCCTCAACCAAACTTACTGCAATTTTTAAAGCAGCAGGGGCTGTTCTTTTTCCATTTCTAGTTTGTAAAAAGTATAATTTACCTTGCTCTATTGTAAACTCCATGTCCTGCATATCTTTATAATGACTTTCTAAGTTTTGAGCTATCTCCATAAATTGCTTATAACACTCTGGAAGATCTTGTTCTAATTTTGAAATTGGTTGTGGTGTTCTAATACCAGCAACAACGTCTTCCCCCTGAGCATTAATTAAATACTCACCAAAGATTTTCTTTTCTCCTGTTGCAGGATCTCTAGTAAACGCAACTCCAGTTCCAGAATTGTCACCCATATTACCGAATACCATAGATTGAACATTTACAGCTGTTCCCCAACTTGAAGGTATATCATTTAATCTTCTATACACTATAGCTCTAGGATTATTCCATGAACTAAAGACAGCCTTTACAGCTTCCATAAGCTGTTGTCTAGGATCTTGTGGAAATTCAGTTCCCATTTCTTTTAAATAAAGTTTTTTAAATTTAATAACTATTTCTTTTAAATCCTCAGCAGTCAAATCTGTGTCGTATTCAATACCTTTTGATTCTTTTACACTATCTAAGATATTTTCAAAATTTCTTTTTTCAATACCTATTGCAACATCTGAAAACATTTGAATAAATCTTCTATAAGAGTCATAAGCAAATCTTTCATTGCCTGTAAGAGCTGCAAGGCCTTGTACTGACTCATCATTTAGTCCTAAGTTTAGTATAGTATCCATCATTCCAGGCATAGAAACTCTTGCACCTGATCTTACTGAAACAAGAAGAGGATTGTTCTTATCTCCAAATTTCTTACCTGTTATTTCTTCTGTTTTTTTCAAAGCTTCTGTTATTTGCTGAATTATTGTATCAGCTATAACTTCGCCATCATCATAGTATTTAGTGCAAGCTTCCGTTGTTATTGTAAATCCTTGTGGAACGGGAATTCCAAGATTAGTCATTTCAGCTAAATTAGCTCCTTTTCCACCTAAAAGATTTCTCATGGTTGCATTGCCTTCACTAAAAAGGTAAACATACTTTTGTTCCATACTAAACATCCCCTTTGCAAATTTGTCATTTTTTATAGTACGAGTTTCCTCGTTATAAGCGTATTAATCATTTTCATTCATTTTGACAAAAAGACGTGTTATATTTGTTTTAGAAAGTTTACCTATAACTTTTATCTTATCCTCATTTTCTTTTGGAATTTTTTCTACAACTGGTAGACTATCAACTTCACGTTCAATAATCTTTTTTGCTGCTACATAAACTGAATCTTCTGCATCTACATATATAATATTAGGCATTCTTGTCATAATTATACCTACTGGAACTTTATTAATATCAGTTCCCCCTATAGCTGTTTTTAAAAAGTCCTTCCTGGACACAGCACCAACTAGGCAGCCTTTATTTTCAACAAAAATTGTTCCTACATCATTTAAAAATAAATTTACTATAGCATTATATACAGTTGTTTGCTCATCTACGGTAACAGGTTTTGACATTACATCTTTAACCTTAATTTTCCTTAAATAATCGTAAACTAAACTAGAAGCTGGCTTTTTAGAATAAATGTATCCAACTTTAGGTCTGGCTTCTAATATTTCCGTCATAGTAAGTATAGCTAAATCCGGCCTTAATGCTGCCCTTGTAACTCCAACTTTACTTGCTAATTGCTCACTAGTTATTGGTCCATGGTGTTTTACCAATTCAATAATTTCTTTTTGTCTAGATGATAGATTAATTGTTTCCAACCTCCCTCGTGCTAACACTAGTACATTATAACATGTATCCTTTGGAAACAGTATAGCACTTTTATTTATTTGTTACTCATTATTTAAAATTATTCTGGTATATGTTATGCTTTTCTCTTCTTTTCTCTAGTTTGTTATACTTTTTCTGTATTTGAGCTACTATATTTAACTTTTTCTATGTATTTTATGTATTAAATGTAGAATGCCTATATTTTAAAAATAAAAACGACAGTATTATCTGTCGTCATTATTCTTTTCTTTCTTCTCATCAATCTCTTCGAAAGTTACAGTATATTGATATACATTTTCTTCTTCATGAGCCTCACTTTTATTGTCAATTTTTTCTTTTATATCAGTTGCAAAATCATCAACTTTTTCTTTTACATCTTGCGCTTTGTTTTTTATAATTTTATTTACTACTTCCACAGTACCATCACTTTTAACTATTTCAACAGTAATCTTTGTGAAAACTGCTGTTAATACACCTATAACTGCAAGAGATGGAATTGCAAGAGCAACTATTCCTGCTGCAACTCCAGCATTAACTGGTATATCTGCAACTATTTTTTCATCTTTTTTAATTACTATTCTATTAACATTGCCTTTTTTTACAGTATCTTTAAGCCATTTTGCAAATTCTTCTTTAGTAGTATATAAATCTTCTTTAATATTATGTTGATTTCTTTCAATATAAATTAAAGCGTCAACAACATTCCCCTCACAAGCTTCTAACGCTTCTTTTGCTTCAGTATAAGTTACACCTGTTCTCTCTCTTACTATATCAATTTTTTCTAAAGATATATCATTCATTTTATTCACTCCCTTTTAAACAATTAAAAATCTCCAAGCTCTTGGGCTTTTTTGCATAATTTTGAGAAATAAATATGTTTAGCACTTTATATATTTCTTCTTTAAACTCTGTTGATACTGCAATTCTATTTATATTCTCTACAGGTGTTTTATTTAAAAATCTTAATATATTATAAGCAGGATAACTTATAATAGTACCATTATTTCTCTCACACTCATTGCAAATTCCTCCATGATATTGAAAGCTTATATAATTAGAAGTTGCTATTTTCTTACCACATACGCTGCATCTTTCAAAATTAAACCTATATCCTGTAACATCTAAAAGCTTCATTTCAAACATTCTTGCTAAAACTTCCACATCAACAGCTTTACTTTTCAAAAGATAAAAGGTTTTTACAAAATCTTTAAAAAGCTCTCTATTACTTTCTTCATCCTGCAGTGCAATTAGTATTAGTTCACAAAAATAGGAACCATAAGTTATTGAGTCTATATCTTTCAGTATGCTTTGGAAAGAGTCTATTATTTCCACTTCATTTATCGTATATAGACTTTTTCCCCTGTAAAGTATATATTCACCAAAGCAAAAGGATTGAGTCGATGATAAAAATTTACTTTTTCCTTTTTTTGCACCTCTAGCTAATGCACAAACTTTACCTAATTTTTCACTAAAGAGCCATACAAGTTTATCATTCTCTTTATAGTCTTGAGTTTTCAATACCAATGCTCTAGTTTTAAATATCGACAGAACACCATCCCCTATTCTGAACAATTAACTTTTAAAGTTATCAGATGACAATTATTCTATCTATATATATTATAACCTATTTCCCCAAAGAAATAACAGATTTTTTTGTAAATTTTTTCTAAAAAATATTTTTTGTGTATTCTTAATACAATTTATATAGGGAAATAACTTATTATGTATATATTAAAATCGCCTACTACTTTTTAGTTAACTTTTATTTATCCTTGTATCCAAGCTCCTTAAGCATAAACTTACTATCTCGCCACTCTTTTTTCACCTTAACCCACACTTTAAGATTAACTTTATGCTCTAAAAATTTCTCCATATCTTGTCTTGCATAAGTAGAAATTCGTTTCAACATTTGTCCGCCTTTGCCTATGATTATACCTTTATGAGAATCTTTTTCACAAAGAAGGTTTGCATTAATATGATACGTTCCTCTATCATTTTTCTTCATAGATAGTATTTCTACAGCAATACCATGAGGAACTTCTTCCGATAACAGCTTTAAAGCTTTTTCTCTTATAATTTCTGAGATTACAAATCTCTCCTGTTGATCAGTAATCATATCATCTGGATAATATTTAGGTCCCTCTGGTATATATTTAACCATTAACTCTTGTAAAGTATCTATATTCTTATCTTTCTTAGCAGAAATAGGTATTATTTCTGCAAAATCTATATAAGAAGAATATTTCTGCAAAGTATTTGCAACCACATCTGGAGAATTCTCATCAATTTTATTAATTACTAAAAAAACAGGCTTTTTACTATTTTTTAGTCCCTCAAGTATCATTTCATCGCCTTTACCAATTTCTTCTTGAGGTGTAGTCATGAAAATTATTAAATCAACTTCTTTAGCCGAATCCTCAGCAACTTTAACCATGTATTCTCCTAATTTATGTCTAGGCTTATGAATACCAGGAGTATCAACGAATACAAGCTGATATTCATCCTTAGTTAAAATCGCACGTATATTATTCCTTGTAGTTTGAGGCCTACATGATACAATAGATAATTTTTCACCTACTATTTTATTAGTAAGAGTAGATTTTCCTACATTAGGTCTTCCTATAATTGTTATAAATCCTGATTTAAACATAAAACCTCCTTATTTCTCTAAATCGTTTTTTGTAAATGCTCCGGGAAGTATTTCATCTAATTTTTTTATTAAATAATCATTCTCATTCTTCACAAGTATTATATCTGTATCTTTATCACTAAATTCACTAATAACCTGTCTGCATATACCACAAGGATATGTATGAGTAGATACATCTCCTACCAATGCTATAGCTTTAAGCTTTCTATTTCCTTTAGAAACTGCATTAAAGATAGCTGTTCTCTCTGCACAGTTAGTAGCACCGTAAGAGGCATTTTCAATATTGCATCCTCCATAAATTTTATTATCATCCATAAGTACTGCTGCACCTACTTTAAAATTTGAATAAGGTGCATATGCTTTTTCTCTGAATTCTAATGATTTTTTCACTAATTCTGTATAATCCATAACTTTTCCTCCATAGGATTTATTTTCTCTATAATTAGTAGTATATAAATTATACCACGTCTTATTAACATTTCAAATTTTTTATCCAAAAACCCTAAAAATTAGTAAAGTTAATAAAATACCAAAAGCACCTCCAGCAATTACTTCAAAAATCGAATGTACTTCTGAATCCACCCTACTTTGTGCAACTAGCAAAGCCATAAGATAACTTAAAACAATAACTACTGGTGCTTCTGTAAGCAATGCTATTGTTGTTGCAATAGAAAATGCTATAGCGCTATGTCCGCTAGGCATTCCTCCTTTAAGAGGTGTTCCTTCACCAAAAATCGCTTTTACAATAACAGTAACTAAAGATACAATAACTAGACTAAAGAAAACCATATATGGACTTGAATTCTTAATTTTGCTTATCACAACCAGGGTAAAAGGTGTTACTCTATCCCAAAATATTATATATCCGACTAATACCGCATTTATGGCAGAAACCAAAACAGCACCTGCTGCAACATTTTTAGCAATTTTAGCTAATGGATGATAATAATTGGTAGTGGCATCTATTGTACATTCTATAGCTGTATTGATCATTTCACATACTAAAACCATAGTTATAGTTATAGTTATAGTAAGTAACTCTATTTTACTCAAATCATAAAAAAAACATGCACTTAATACAAATAAAGCAGCAATCATATGTATTCTCATATTTCTTTGAGTTCTTACAGTATATATCATTCCCTCAATAGCATAATTAAAACTATCTACAAGTTTTTTTACCTTTTTAATAGAAATTCCCCCTTTATATAAAATATTGACATGCAACTTTTATAATGCTGCATGCCATTTATATTTTAATTTCTAGTAATATTAAAATTTTCTAAAATTTCTTCTTCTCTTTTTCGCATTCTTATCTTATCCTCGTCTATCATATGATCATAACCTAATAAATGGAGTACGGAATGAACAGTAAGATAGCACACTTCTCTCATAAAAGAATGTCCATACTCTTCACTTTGTTCCTTAGCTCTCTCTAATGATAACACAATGTCTCCCAGTATAAGCTGGCCTTCATGTAAATCTGCATCATGAAAGTTATTATGTTCATACACTTCTTTATAGACTTGCCCTTCGGAGTAATCTAACATAGGAAAGGATAAAACATCTGTAACTCTCTCAATATTTCTTTGTTCTTTATTTAGTTCTCTTATATTTTCATTATCTATAAAAATTACACTTACTTCAGTAGAGATATGTACCTCTTCTTCCTTCAAAGCATAATTAATTATTTCTTCCACTTTTTCTACAAGTTTATTTGTAACTTCAATTTTATCTTGTCTATTATCTATATATATCATTCATCATTCTCCTTTTGTTTTTTTATAGCAATATTCTCAGTAGGATATTCTATTCTCTGATGATATATTCCAGATAAAGCTTTAAGGAAAGCCTTTCTTATTTTATCCAAATCTTTAAGGGTTAAGTCACAATTATCTAGCTGACCTTCATTAAGCCTAGCTTTTATTATATTATTTACCATTTCTTCTATTTTTCCCTTTGTCGGTTCACTTATAGATCTTACAGCAGCTTCAATACTATCTGCTAACATTAGAATAGCTATTTCTTTACTCTCTGGAATAGGACCTAAATATCTAAAATCCTCTTCTTTTACTTCTTCTGGTTTTTCACTTGTATTTTTTGCTGTAATATAAAAATACTTAACAAGAGATGTTCCATGATGTTGTTCTATAGCATCTTGAATAACTTTAGGAAGTTTATGTTCCTTTGCAATCTCTAATCCATCCTTCACATGAGATGTAATTATTAATGTACTTAAATTAGGGTTTATCTTATCATGAGGATTATCTTTTCCGATTTGATTTTCCTTAAAGAACATAGGTCTTTTTATTTTTCCTATATCATGATAATAAGCAGAAACTCTAGCAAGTACTGGATTCCCTCCAACTTGTTCTGCAGCAACTTCAGCTAAGTTAGCTACAAGTACACTATGATGATATGTACCTGGTGCCTCCAATAGAAGCATTTTTTGTACAGGATGATTGGGGTTTGACAATTCTAAAAGCTTAATAGTTGTAACAATATCAAAAGTACTTTCAAAAAAAGGTAGAAAACCAATAGTTAATACTGCTGCTAAAACACTTGCCACAAATGAAAATCCTGTTTTCTTCATAACTTCAAAGACATTATTACTTAATAGAAAACCAACTGTAAAAGTTAAAACTACATTCATGCTTCCAATGAATAATGAAGAATACAAAATATCATTTCTCTGCTGTAGTTTTTTCAGAGCAATTGCACCTAATATACTATTCAATATAGCCAATAAAGTTATTTCAATATTAAATTGAACAACAGCACTTATAAGAATACAATTGATTATATTTAAATTCAATGATATTTTATGATTTATTAAAAGTGTAAACAACATAGGTACACATGCAAGAGGTATTAAAAATGGAGATACTACATTTAGTGTTCTTGCAAATAAAACTGATAAGCATGTGAGTATACTTATTAAAATCAACTTACTTGTATCTTTATAAATTTCTCTATAATATTTATAAAGATAAAACCATTGTATAAAAAGTATGAAAAGCACTAATACAATTATTGCTATATAAATGTATTTGTTATCTTCATTGTCCAATAATCCTAAATCTTTAAGAATTATTAAATCTCTAGCTGTTACAGGTTCACCCTCTTTAATTACAGTTTGACCTTTTTTAATCATAATTGGCTGTACTGTTTTTCTTGCTTCTGCTTTTAATTGATTGGTCTTTTCTTCATCATAGAAAAAATTAGGTTTAACCTCTGAATATCCAATACTTTTTCCCAGTTCTCTTAAAGTTTTAGGAAGCTTTGCTGCATTAAATTTTACATCTATAGTATCTTGGGCTTTCTTTATATCTTCTTCACTATCTTCCCTTATATCATAATCAAGTACTTTTTCCATAATATCTACTACATTTTTTTTAAGAAGTGCCAGTTGCTCTTTATTTAAAGAAACAAGGGTTCTTGTATCTTCTTCTGATAAATTCATATGAAATTGCTTTTTCAAAGCATCTATCTTAGCATTTTCATCTAACTCACTTTCCAGTAACTTAGCAACTTGAAAGAATAAATTATTTATCTCCTCTAGAGCTTGTTTTTTTATTTCTAAATTTTTGTTATATTGTTCTCCTACGGATTCTTCAGCCTGTATTTCCTTTTCTCTAGTTTTTAATACATCTTTAACTTCTCTGGCTGCCTTAATGTCAAACTTAGCAATTTCACCTTCACTCAAATCATATTTTTTAGTTACCAAAGATGTTATTAATATACCTACAATAAAAACAAAAGTAAGTAAAAAAGTTATTATCTTTTTAGCATTACTACTATCTATTGCCTCTCTAAATTTACCCATTTTCTCATCACGTCCCTTAGTTTTTATTCTAGCTTATCTTAAGTGGGATTAGATTCTTCATTATCCATTTCTCTTTTCTGAGCTTGAGCTATATTTTCTTCTACTACTAATACAATTCTCACTCTATATTTTTCTCCTACTGGTTCAACATCAAGTATCTTATCTACTATTTTAACAGATTTATCTAATTTTACAATTATATCTGAAGAAAGTTCTTCAGCAGTATCTTGTATTACACTATTTTTATCTAATATTTTAGTCTTTTCTTCTACCTCATAGTAAATCTCCTGCTTAATTAATGATTTATCTACTACTATTTTATCATAATTTTTGAAATTATTTTTTGCTTTTTTTAGACAAATATTTTTTCCTAATACATTCAAATATATACTTTTTTGTTGTCTTCCAGTTCTTTTTCTTTCAACTTTTTTAGTAGAAATCTCCTTTATTCTTTCATAAAAAGTTTTAGCAATAACATTAGCCTCTGCATGAACAGTATATACATTCTCCTCTTTTCCTTGTTCTCCTTTTACAAGTATATCACCTTTTTTTACTATATCACCTTTTTTTACTATAGCAGTTCCAGCTGTTGTATAAACTCTAACAACTTCTCCATCTTTTTTTGCTATTATATCACAAGGGCCATCATCATTTTTAAATTTAGGTGGTTCTTGTCTTTCTGCAATATTTATATTTAATCTAGAGCCTTCAACTCTAGCTCTAGCCCACATTATATCTTCATTTTCTTTTACAATTTTTTCTTCTAATTCGTATACATTAATTTTTCTTTTATTAATGCCCGCAGTAATCCCTAAATCTTTTAATTGATTTCTAAGTTCAAAAGGTGTAATATTTTTTTCTGTAGTTATATCTATTGACCATATAAAAGTAGATAAAAAATAAATTATTCCAGCAAATATAATTATACCACCTATTAAAGTTTTTCTCTTTCTAGTTTTAATCATAAAAAAAGATATCCCTTTTCTATCAACAATTTTTATCTTTGTACTTGTTTTTTTAGAAATATCTTTTATCTTCTCATAGTCCTTTAAATTAACATCCATAGATATAGTAGTAATATTTATCTTCTTAATATTTTTTACATAAACATTATTTTTCCATAATAAATTTATAAATTTCTCAGGCGTAATCGATTGAACTTCTATTCTTATAATTCCTTTTTTATACTTAGCAAAATTAAATTTACTCATAGACCAATCCCCTCATATATTACCCCTTTAAATTTCCCTCCTAGGATTATAGTACTTCCCCCAATAAATAGTATTTCAAGTCCCTCTCCTTTTATTGATATCACGCCCACATTTGAATTTATTTTTATTTCCTTTTCTTCAAATATTATTATTCCTTTATGATTTTCAATTATTATTTCGTTATTTCCAGTTATCGTTATTTTAGGTATATTTAAAACCACATCTCTTGGCAAATCAAGCTTTTGTGCTACATTTTCCTTGGTCATATCAAATTTTTCTTTCAATTTATATCTCCTAATAATTGCTTTCATACTAATTTATGAATTTTAACTTTAATAAATTACTACATTTAATGAAAATAAAAAGAACCAGTTTTTAACTGGTTCTTAAGTTAAGTCTTAAAAGACTGTAATTTTAGTTTAAAGTTTTTAACTATTCAGCTTATATGCCATCTACATGTATATCACTTAGTTAAGATACAATATCAAACATAAAGCCTATTATATTTTTATACTATCTGCCCCGTTTTCATCAACCTACTGACGAACTATTTCAGCAATTTCATCTTCGGTCAACTGCTTAGGAAGGTACTCTAATAAAATCTCTATTTATAACTAAGTTTGCAAAGCAACCTTCTCTTAAGAGACATACTTGAGGTACCTTCTTACTTACAATTTATTTGATAATTTATTCTATCTAACTTTTGTCTTTCTTCTTCTTGCAGCTTCTGATTTTTTCTTTCTTTTAACGCTTGGCTTTTCGTAATGTTCTCTTTTTCTTACTTCAGATAAAACACCTGCTTTAGCGCAAGATCTTTTAAATCTTTTTAAAGCACTCTCTAAAGTTTCATTTTCTCTAATTTTAACTTCTGACACCGATTATCCCTCCCTCCCTAGCAGTATTCAAACCTAAGTTGTTTGCAGTTGCTGAGGGCAAAATAGCACATTGGTAATTATACAACATTATTTTACAAGCTGTCAACTGTTTTCACAGCATTGGCCAAATTTCTCTTAAAATTAGCCCGGTGGCCAAGAAAGATTTCTTCCACCTATAATGTGAAAATGGATATGAGGAACTTCTTGTCCTCCATCTTCTCCACAATTCATAACAATTCTATATCCACTTTCAGATATATTTAATTTTTTAGCAATCTCTTTGCTTACAGAGAAAATATGTGATATTATCTTTGAATCCTCATCACTTACTTCATTCAAGCTTTTAATATGATTTTTAGGTATTACGAGAACATGAACCGGTGCTGCCGGGTTAATATCCTCAAAGCCTAATACCATATCATCCTCATAAACCTTTTTAGATGGTATATCGCCTTTTACTATTTTGCAGAATATGCACTCTTCCATGCTTCTCACCTCCTTACCTGTACTATGTAGTATTCAACATAACCATATAAAATTCCTTCTAAAAATAATATTTTTTATAACTTTATTTAATTATACCAAGTATATGTTCAGCTTTGACTTCTTTTAACGATGTATTTATAATTTTTTCTGTTATATCTTCATTGGAATTTGATATAACTTTTATATAATTAGGAGTATACCCTTCATAGCTCTCCTCATATTTATCTGTTTTTTGCTCATATAAAACGTGCATTTCTCTTCCAATAAATTCACTCATAAATTCTTTCTCATTTTCTTCATTGAGCTTTATAAGCTTTTTACTTCTACTTTCTTTTATAGTACCATTTACCTGCTCTTTCATTTTAGAAGCTTTGGTCCCTGTTCTAGGACTATACTTGAATATATGCATTTTAGAAAGCTTTATTTCTTTTAAGAATTCATAGGTTCTATTAAATTCCTCTTCCGTTTCTCCTGGGAATCCAACAATTATGTCTGTAGTTATAGAAACATCCTTAATCTTATCTCTAAGACTGTCTACTATATTTTTATATTGTTCTATAGTATATCTTCTATTCATTCTTTTTAGTGTTTCATTACATCCACTTTGAAGTGAAAGATGGAAATGAGGACATAACTTATTTAATTTGCTCATCTCTTTTATAATATGTTCATTAAAAAATTCTGGTCCAATAGATCCTATTCTAACTCTTTCTATTCCTTCAATTTTATCTATTTCTTGTAGAATTTTAACAAGGCTGTAATCCTCTTCTAAATCAACTCCATAAGAAGATATATCAATACCAGATAAAATTACTTCTTTAAACCCATGATCTGCAAGCTCTTTAACTTCATTTATGACTCTATCTGGTTTCTTACTGCAAACCGCACCTCTTGCAAAAGGAATTAAACAATAAGAACAAAAATTATTACATCCATCTTGAATTTTCAAAAAAGCTCTTGTTTTATCTTGATACTCTTCTATTCTTAAATCCTCAAAAATCTTATTTTTAAGGACATCATTAACTGCAACTATTTGTTTTTTTTCTTCTCTAGCTCTATTTACCCAGTATACTATTTCTCCCTTGTTACGCGTTCCTAATATAACATCTACATCGGATATTTCCGAAACCTTCTCAGGAGCAATTTGAGTATAACATCCCACAGCTGCAATTGTAGAATTATCATTTAATCTTCTAGCTCTAGATATCATTTGACGAGACTTTTTATCACTCATATTTGTAACAGTACATGTATTTATTACATATACATCAGCTATTTCACTAAAAGGTACTACTTCATATCCACTTTTTATAAATTTTTCAGCCATAGCTTCAGATTCATATTGATTCACTCTGCAGCCTAATGTGGCAAAAGCAACTTTCATTAATACTTTCCTCCTAAATCTCCTAATTCATACATAAGCAAGCTAAGACATGTAAATCCAGCTGTTTCTGTTCTAAGTATTCTCGGCCCCAAGGTAACTATATGAGCATTTATTTCCTTTAATGCTGCTATTTCTTCTTCTTCAAAGCCTCCCTCAGGTCCAATTATTATAGCAATTTTCTTTATATCTCTATCTAAATTTTTAATCATACTCTTAACACCATAATTATCTGCATTTTCATAAGGTACAACAATTAAATCCATTTCTTCTAATTGATTCATAAGTTCATTAAAATCGATAATGTCTTTTACCTCAGGTATTAAACTTCTTTTACTTTGCTTACAAGCTTCAAAAGCAATCCTGTTCCATCTTTCAATTTTTTTACTATCTCGTCTTACCTCTCCCATAGAAGATAATACTCTTGAAGTTATTACTGGAATTATATCTTTTATACCAAGTTCGGTACATTTTTGAGTAATTAAATCCATCTTACTGCCTTTTGGGAACCCCTGATAAAGATAAACATCTATAGGACTTTCGTTATTAACTTCAAGTTGTTCTAAAAGTTCTACCTCTACTTTAACTTTATTTACAGATTTTATTCTTCCTAAATATTCTTTCCCATTACAATCATTTATATTTACTTTTTCCCCCTCTTTAAGTCTTAAAACCTTATAAATATGTTTTACATCCTCACCTTCAATAAGGGCTTTATTATCAAATATTTTATTTTGGTGTACAAAAAATTTATGCATAGTTAACTCTCCTTTTTTCTATGCTCTTGCTATTATACAGCACCATTCTCCATCTATATTTGTTTTCTCAATTTCAAAACCACATTCTTCAAGTTTTTCAATAACATCTTCTTTTCTGTCTAATATTATTCCTGAAGATATAAAATATCCTCCATCCACTATAAATTTCTTAACATCCTCTGCTAATATTTTTATAACATCAGCAAGAATATTTGCAACAACAATATCAGCTTTACCTTCTACTACTTCCATTAAATCTCCATATAATATTTCTATATTATCAACATCATTATAACCCACATTTTGCTTTGCTGATTCTACAGCTACTGGATCAAGATCTACTCCAACAACTTTTTTTGCATTCAACTTTGCAGCTGTAATTGCAAGAATACCAGAACCCGTTCCTATATCAAAAACAGTAGAATCTTCTTTTATATATTCTTCAAGAGCCTTAACACATAATCTAGTAGTTTCATGTGTCCCTGTACCAAAAGCCATACCTGGATCTAGTTCAATAACTATCTCATTATTATTAGGTTTATATTCTTCCCAAATAGGCTTAACTACTGTTTTCCCTCCTACTTTTGTAGGCTTATAATACTTTTTCCAATTGTTCTCCCATTCTTCTTCATTTACTTTATTTACAGTAACTATTCCTTCACCTTTGTCTAGACCAAACTTATCTAAATTTGTGATACTTTCTTTTATGTATTTCACATATTCATCAAATTTATTATCTTGTTTATAATATGCTTTTATTATAGCTCCTTCTTTAACATTTATTATAGTTTCATCAAACCAATCAAATTGACCTGGATTTTTCTTCTTAAACTGAACATCTTCAGAATCTAAAATAGAAACTCCTTGTACTCCTGTATTATATAATATTCCAGTTACAGCTTCTGTAGCTTCACTACTAGTAATAATCTCTACCTCTAACCAATCTTTATCCATTACTTAAAAGCACTCCTTTTTATACCAAAAATTCTTTTACATCACAACATATCTCATTATAATGCAAATACCCCAAAACTGTAAACTTTAAATATTTTAATAAAACAAAAGAGCTTTGATGTACTAAATCATCTAAGCCCTTTTATTATTTTTATTTCATCATATTATTTGAGTCAATTAAATTCTCAGCTAGTTTTTCCACTTTGGGTAATCTAATTTCAACTATGCCACTTTCAATTCTTGCATCTACTAAATCTGCTTTCACAAGAGTAGGAAGAGCTACTACTCTATTAAATCTTTGACTTCCATTCATATTAGTCACAACACCAGATAATGTTAATGAATCATCTACAACACTTAGACTTACATCATCAATCCTCTCATTTCCTAGACAAGCTGAAACAACTAAATCACTTGATGTTTCTGAAAGCTCTATAGCTGGATGAATCATATGTTCAAAAGCCATTTGGTTTAGTGTCATTGAAGATGGTTGTTGTTGGTATTGTGCAGTTACCCCAAAATCTTCACTGTTAGTAACTTCACTTGTATTTATATAATTTCCTGAAGTAATTTCAGTATTGTTAAGCGCATAGGTAACAGTTGTTCCTGTCTTTGAAATATTTTTCGAAATTGGTATTAAATGAATTTCTGCTACATTATCTGTAGCATTAGGCACTTGTTCATTATTTACTATCATTATAAAATCCTCCTTAATTTTTTATGTATAATTCAAAATATATGAGGGATAAATAATAATTATCCCTCTTGTTTACCACTCTATTAGTTTTATCTAACTACAGCAGTAGTGGAAGTTACATTTTTTTCATATTTTTCTATTTTGGGTAATCTTATTTCAAGTATTCCACTCTTTAGAGTTGCATCTGCTAAATCAGCTCTTATAATTGTAGATAATGCTACTGTTCTATTGAATACTTGAATTCCAGTTAAAGCATTAGTAGATCCTGATATTGTTAATGAATCTTCAGCAACACTTAAACTTACATCATCAACATTCCTGTTTCCAACATATGCTGAAACAACTATATCACTAGATGTTTCTGAAATATCTACAGTTGGATAAACAAATGATGTAATTCCTGATGTTATTGCTGTAGGACTTGTTGATGAAACTACTGTTGGAGTTGCTGCAGTTGTTACGAATTGCTGAGGATATTGAGCTGTTGTCACAACGCTTCCTGCTGTAGGAGATGTTAGCTGATTTACATTAGCAAAAGTTCCTGATGCCATTGTATTATTATTATATGCATACGTTACTGTTTTACCTGCCCAATTAGATACAGGTAATAAACGTACTTGATTTGTTGATGCCCAATTATTAGTTACTTGCATTATATAAACCTCCTAATTTTTAAACTATTATTACAATTCATATTCTACCCTCCTTAAGATTCAATTATTCAAATTAACATACAGCATAATATTGAATATAAATCTTTAATATTCATCAAAATAAGATATAGTAATAAATATAAATTATAAAGGAAGGATTCCTAATATGAATAATTATAGAACTGATCTTATAAACCATATATCTCAACTTAGAGGTTCAAATGTCATATCGTATATTGGTGGAGATAGACAAAATATGAGCATCAGAATTGCCCCTGATATTATACCTGTATTTTACAAACACTTAGAAAAAATGGGCAAATCATCAAAAATAGATTTGTTTTTATTTACTAAAGGTGGAGATGTTCTAACTGCATTAAGATTAGTTGAATTATTGTATGAATATACTGATGATTTTTCTGTTTTAATACCTTATAAATCGTATAGCGCTGGAACTTTAATAAGTCTTGGTGCTTCAGAAATAGTTATGACAAAACTTGCTGAACTAAGTCCTATAGATCCCAATGTAACAAGTACTTTTAATCCTCTAGATTCTAATAATCCAAATGTTAGACTTCCCATTAGTGTTGAAGATGTTTATTCATTTTTTAATATAGCTACTGATGAAATGGGTCTTAAAACAGATGATTCACTTGTAAAAGTTTTTTCTCTACTTTCTGAGCATGTTCATCCTTTAGCTATTGGAAGTGTATATAGAAGTCATGCAATGATTCGTTCTATAGCAAATAAGCTTTTACTAAAACATATAAATCCTTCAGAAAAATACAAAATAAATGAAATCATAGAAAATTTAACAGAAAATCTACATTCTCATAGTTATATGATAAGTAGACAAGAAGCAAAAAATCTAATAAAGCTTCCTATAACTTATTGTGATAATGACCTTGAAAAATATATGTGGAATCTCTATAAAACTTATGAAAATGATTTACTTCTTGATAGGCCTTTTGCTCCTGAACAAATTTTAACACCTAATGGTAAATTTTCTGTATGCTGTGGAATAATAGAAAGTAATTATTATACTGATGGATATATATTTGAAGGAAATATTCCCAAAATACCTAATGTAAAAAATTCATTAGATAGTATAAATATAACTGAACAAGGTTGGAGACAATTAAGATAAGAGAGGAGTTAACCTTATGAAACATATAAATAATAAGACTAACTATAAAAAATATATTAAAATATCAAGTAAATCTGGTTGTATTTCAGCATCCTATATTTTGAATAACGAAAATGATACCGAAACCATAGCATATGAAAATTTAGAATCTAGCGGAATAGTAATACCTAAATATAAAAAATAAAAAAATGTTTCTCTCATTGAAAGAGAGAAACATTTTTTATTTAAAGCTATCTTTTATTTTATCCACAAAAGATTTTTTTTGTGAATCTTCCATTTTTTCGCCACTTGCTTCCATAAATGCTAATAAAGCTTCGTTTTGTTTTTGATTCAGAGTTTTAGGTACATCTACTATAATCTTAACGTACTCATCGCCTCTACCATGGCTATTAACCCTTGGTACACCTTTACCTTTTAATCTGAAGATAGTTCCTGGTTGTGTTCCAGCTGGAACTTTATATTTTACATCACCATCTACAGTAGCAACCTTAAGTTCTGTTCCAAGAGTTGCTTTTGCAAAGCTTATATGGTGCTCTATATATATATCAAAGCCTTTTCTATTAAATAATTTATGTGGTGAAACTCTGATATTAATGTATAAATCTCCTGATGGTCCTCCATTTTTTCCTGGTTCACCCTGCCCTCTAAGAGGTAATACATTACCTGTGTCTACTCCTGCTGGTACCTTTATCTTTATCTTTTTATTTTTTCTAACAGTACCTTTTCCATGACAATGCGAACATGGATCAGTTATAATTTTACCAGTTCCATTACATTTATCACAAGTACCAGTGCTTACAAAACTTCCAAGTGGAGTATTCCTTTGATATCTAACTTGACCTGTCCCTCCACATTGTTCACAGGTTTTAGAGTTTGTTCCTGGTTTTGCACCTGTACCATTACACGTATCACATTTTTCATTTTTTGAAACTGATATCTCTTTTTCTACTCCAAAAACAGCCTCTTCAAAAGTTAAGTTTAAAGTATATTCAAGATCCGCTCCTCTTTCAGGTCCATTTTTTCTTTTTCTAGATGAAAATCCACCACCAAAGAATGAATCAAAAATATCTTCAAATCCACCCATACCTGAGAAATCAAAACCACCAGTACCACCAAATCCACCATTGAAATCAGTAGTACCAAATTGATCATATTGTGATTTCTTTTGAGGATCTGATAATACTTGGTAAGCCTCATTTATATCCTTAAATTTATCTTCAGCTTCTTTATTGTCTGGATTTCTATCTGGATGGTATTTCATTGCAAGTTTTCTATATGCTTTTTTTACTTCATCATCACTAGCACCCTTTGATACTCCGAGAATATCATAGTAGTCTTTATTTGCCATCCCTGTTTTTTCACCACCTAATGTTTATTGTTTTAGAGAAATACAACTATATCTTCAATTACCAAAATTAAGGGAAGGGTAATTACCCATCCCTTAAATGGTACAACTATTCTATTATATACAAATTATTTATCATCTTCAACCTTGAAATCAGCATCTACTACATTATCATCACTTGCTTTTTCTGCATTTGCATCAGTTCCACCCATATTTCCCATATCTGGTCCTGCTTGTGCTCCTGCTTGTTGATACATCTTTGAAGATACAGCATGGAATGCTTCAGTTAATTCTTCAGTAGCTTTTTTAATAGCCTCTATATCTTCGCCGTCTTTTACTTTCTTTAGTTCTTCTAATTTATCTTCAATAGATTTCTTATCTTCTGGTGAAACTTTATCTCCAAGATCTTTTAATGTTTTTTCTGTTTGGTAAGCAACAGAATCAGCATTATTCTTAGTATCTATAGCTTCTTTTCTTTGTTCATCTTCTTCTGCATATTTTTCAGCTTCTTTAACAGCCTTATCTATTTCTTCATCATTTAGGTTAGTAGAAGCTGTAATCGTAATATTAGCTTCTTTGCCTGTTCCTTTATCTTTTGCTGAAACATTTAATATACCATTAGCGTCTATATCAAAAGTTACTTCAATTTGAGGTATTCCTCTTGGTGCTGGTGGTATATCAGTTAATTGGAATCTTCCAAGAGTCTTATTTCCAGCAGCCATTTTTCTTTCACCTTGAACTATGTGAATTTCAACTGAAGTTTGATTATCTGCAGCTGTTGAGAATATTTGGCTCTTTCTTGCTGGTATTGTTGTGTTTCTTTCTATTAATGGAGTAGCTACTCCTCCCATTGTTTCTATTCCAAGTGTTAATGGAGTTACATCTAGAAGTAAAATATCTTTAACTTCTCCAGTTAATACTCCTGCTTGAATTGCTGCACCCATAGCAACACATTCATCAGGATTAACACCTTTAGTTGGTTCTTGTCCTGTAAATTTCTTAACAGCTTCTTGAACTGCTGGAATTCTTGTTGAACCACCAACTAATACAACTTTATCAATTTCATTTATTGACATATCTGCATCACTTAATGCTTTTCTCATTGGTTCTATTGTAGCTTCTACTAAGTCATGAGTTAATTCATCAAATTTAGCTCTTGTTAAGTTCATATCAATGTGTTTTGGACCAGTTGCATCAGCTGTTATAAATGGTAAGTTAATATTAGTTGTTGTTGATGATGATAATTCTATTTTAGCTTTTTCTGCTGCTTCTTTTAATCTTTGAAGCGCCATCTTATCATTTCTTAAATCTATTCCATTTTCAGCTTTAAAAGTTTCAGCTATATGATCCATTACTTTTTGGTCAAAATCATCTCCACCTAAAGAAGTATTTCCGTTTGTAGCTTTAACTTCAAATACTCCGTCTCCAAGTTCTAGGATAGATACATCGAAAGTACCACCACCTAAATCATATACAAAAATCTTTTGAGTAGTATCCATTTTGTCAAGTCCATAAGCAAGTGAAGCAGCTGTTGGTTCGTTTATGATTCTTTTTACATCAAGTCCTGCTATTTTACCAGCATTTTTAGTAGCCTGTCTTTCACTATCATTAAAATATGCTGGAACTGTTATAACTGCTTCAGTTACAGTTTCACCTAAATAAGCTTCTGCATCAGCTTTTAATTTTTGAAGTACCATTGCTGATATTTCTTCTGGTGAGTATTTCTTTCCATCTATATCTACTCTATATTCAGTTCCCATATGTCTTTTTATAGAAATTATAGTTTTATCTGGATTTGTGATTGCTTGTCTTTTTGCAACTTGACCAGCAAGTCTTTCTCCATCACCTTTGAATGCTACTACTGATGGTGTAGTTCTAGCACCTTCTGCATTTGCTATAACAGTTGGATTTCCACCTTCCATAACTGATACACAAGAGTTAGTTGTTCCTAAGTCTATTCCTATAATTTTTCCCATTTTGTTTACCTCCTAAAAGTAAGTTGATTTAAATTTTTAGTTTTAAGTCAATGATTAATAATATTAAATTAATTAGCTACTTTAACCAAACTGTATCTTAAAACTTTATCTCCTCTTTTAAACCCTTTTTGAAAAACTTCTACAATCTGATTTTCACCTAAACTTTCATCCTCTACATGCATTATAGCATTGTGATAGTTAGGATCAAATTCACCTTCTGCTCCAATTTCTTCAACATCAAGTTTGCTTAAAGATTCTATAAATTGTTTCATTACAGCTTCAATTCCTTTTTTAAGATCCTCTGCATTTCCTTCTGCTACAATAGCTCTTTCTAAATTATCAAATGCAGGGAACATATTGTTAAGTACATCAGAACATGCATCAGTATAAATAGCTTTCTTTTCTTTTTCAGTTCTCTTTCTAAAGTTTTCATACTCTGCATTCATTCTTAAAAATCTGTCTTTTAAAGAATTCAATTCATTTTCAAGTTTTTTATTTTCATCTTTTAATACTTTATTTTTATCTTTTAACTCACTAATCTCTTCTTCAAACTTAATTTCTTCTGACTTTACTTCTTCTACTTCTTCATTGTTATTTACTTCTGTTTCTTCTTTTAAAGTTTCCTGTAAATTCTCTTTATTTTCCATAAACTCACCTCTGTCTATCATCAAAATAATTTTGCCCTATACTTTTATCTAGTTCCCTCACAAATTGAGTAAGCATAGAAATAACCTTTGAATATTGCATTCTCGTAGGTCCAATAACACCTATAGTTCCTACAGGCTTTCCACCCAAATTATAAACTGCGGAAATTATACTGCAATTTTGAGCATCCTCAACAAAGTTTTCTTTACCTATACTGATTGAAATTTTAGCACCATCATTAGGAATAAGGGGTTTCTTATTAAATAATTGCCCTATTACCTCTTTATTATCCAGTAAGGCTAAAAATTTCCTTGCTTTTTCTACATCATTGTATTCAGCATAGTTAAATATATTAGCTGCACCTTCACAATAGATTTCACTATCATCAGCTTTGCTCAACGCTTCATAAAGTGCAGAAATAATACCATCAAAAATACTTTCATATCCTTTCAATTCATTTTTTAAATCATTTATAATCTTTAAGTTTATATCTTGAATTGTTAGATTCTTCAGCTTACTATTTAATATATTTGATAGCTTATGAAGCGAATCTGTCTCTAGTGCTCTGTTTACTCTTATGATGTTGTTATTTATTATCCCATCTTGTGTAACTATTACAGCAAGAATATTGTTATTATCTATAGGTATCAGCTGAATTGTTCTAATATAACTATTTCTTACAGATGGCGTTTTAACTACACAAGTAAGGCTGGTAAGTTCTGAAAGCAATAAAGTTGCTCTCTTTACCATTTTGTCTACTTCATATAAGGCTTGATTTATAAGTTCAGTTTTAATTCTAATTTCTTCCTCAGGCGTTAGTTTTTGAAATTGAATTAATTTATCAACATACAATCTATATCCTTTGTCTGATGGTTTTCTACCAGAGGAGGTATGCAGTTGTTCAATAAAACCCATTTCCTCTAAATCAGACATCTCATTTCTTATAGTAGCTGAACTTACACCCAAATCATACTTTTTAGCAATTGTCCTTGACCCTACAGGCTCTCCAGTACAGATATAATCACGGATAATGGCCTCAAGTATTTTAATTTTTCTTTCCTCCATATCAAAATTCATATTTACTGAATCACCTCTTTTATTAGCACTCTATCTTGTTGAGTGCTAATTACTACGCTTTTAAATTATCACTCCAGTATTTTTTTGTCAAGATTTTGTTATTTGCATAATTTATCTATTTGGAGTAATTTTCTCAAATATTTATATTTTTCTTTAAATTACTCTTTTTTTTTGTACTTCTCTCTATTTTTTAGATATCCAGGATAAAATCACTCATTATGCTGTTTGAAATCTCTATTCCTTTAGAAGACAAAAATATACGTCCATCTTCTTCAATTAAGAATTTATTACCTTTATGTTTTTCAATAATATCCCCATATATTTCAGCTAGAGAAATTTTAAACTTTTTGTTAAATTTCTCTACGGATATACCCTTTATCTTTCTAAGCCCCATAAACATAAATTCTTCCATATCATCTTTTTTAGAATTCTCTTTCTTTTCTATAATGGCCGAAAATTTATTTTCCATCATTGTTATATAATTGTCAATATCTACTTCATTGCTATATCTGTATCCATCTATATAAGAATGGGCAGCAGCCCCACATCCTATATATTCCTCTAAATTCCAATAAACTAAATTATGCTTACATTCCTTATTTATTTTTGAAAAATTTGATATTTCATACTGATAATATTCTTTTTCCCTTAAATATTCTAAAGTATACAAGTACATTTCTCTCTCTGTGTCTTCATGTGGAAGATTTAATTTATTTTGTCTATATAAATTATAAAATTTTGTTCCTTCTTCAACTATTAAACTATAACAAGACAAATGTTCTGGATGCAATTCTGTGACTTTTTTTAAAGTTTCCTTCCAATCTTGTATATTTTGTTCAGGAAGTCCAAACATTAAATCTACATTAATATTTTTAAATCCTAGCATTCTAGCTAATGAAAAGCTTTTCTCAAAATCCTCAGATGAATGTATTCTTCCTAAACTTTTTAAATGTTTATTCTGCCATGCCTGTAGGCCTATACTTAATCTATTTACACCCATATCCTTTAAAAATTTTAGTTTTTCCTCATTAAAAGTACCTGGATTGCCTTCTACTGTAAATTCTAACTCTATATCCTTATTCAATTTATCTATACTTTTTTTTATAATACTCCATCCCTCTAAAGATAAATAGGTGGGAGTACCCCCACCTATAAATATTGTTTTAATTCTTTTATCTTTTATTGTATCTATCTCTTTAGAAAGGGCTTTTGCATAGCTAACCATTTTATTTTCTTTTCCACAATAAGATGGAAAATCACAATACAGGCATTTTTGCTTGCAAAATGGAATATGAATATATAATGCTATACCTTTACTCATATACACTTTCCTCTCTTTACCTAATCAACCTTTAATATTGACATAAATGCTTCTTGAGGTACTTCTACGCTACCGACTTGACGCATTCTCTTCTTACCTTCCTTTTGCTTTTCAAGAAGCTTTCTCTTTCTTGAAATATCTCCACCATAACATTTTGCAAGAACATCTTTTCTCATAGCTTTTACAGTTTCTCTTGCAATAATCTTAGAACCAACAGCTGCTTGTATTGGGATTTCAAACATTTGTCTTGGAATAACCTCTTTAAGTTTTTCAGCTATAGCTCTTCCTTTGTGGTAAGCTTTTTCTTCTGGTACAATCATTGACAATGCATCTACAACATCTCCATTTAAAAGCATATCAAGCTTAACAAGCTTAGTTTGCTGATATCCATGAAGTTCATAATCTAAAGAAGCATATCCTCTTGTTTTCGATTTTAAAGTGTCAAAGAAATCATATATTATTTCATTTAGCGGTATATAGTAGTTAAGTACTACTCTAGTAGTCTCAATATACTCCATATCTATGAAAGTACCACGTCTAGTTTGACAAAGATCCATAACTGCACCAACATAATCTGAAGGTGTTATTATTGATGCTTTTACAACTGGTTCTTCCATATGTTCTATTTCTGTAGGATCTGGCATGTTAGTAGGATTGGTGATTTCTAACATATCACCATTATTTCTATATATTTTGTATATAACAGATGGTGCTGTAGTAATAATATCAAGATTAAATTCTCTTTCAATTCTTTCTTGAATTATTTCCATGTGTAAAAGTCCTAAAAATCCACATCTAAATCCAAAACCTAAAGCTATAGATGTTTCTGGCTCAAATCCTAACGCAGCATCATTTATTTTCAATTTTTCAAGAGCCTCTTTTAATTCATCATATTTTGCTCCATCCACAGGATAAATACCACTATATACCATTGGAATTGCTGGTCTATATCCTTGTAGAGGTTCATCAGCAGGTCTTGCAGCTTCTGTTATAGTATCTCCAACACCAGCATCTCTAACATTCTTAATAGAAGCTGTTATATATCCCACCTCTCCAGCACTAAGTTCCTTCATAGGAACAAAATTTGGAGCAAAAATTCCAACCTCTGTTACCTCATACTCTTTTTTACTTGCCATGAATCTTATTTTAGTTCCTGGACGTACTGTTCCTTCTTTAATTCTTACATAACATACTACGCCTTTGTAACTATCATAATAAGAGTCAAATATTAGTGCCTTTAAAGGCGCCTCTTCATCCCCTTCAGGTGATGGTACTTTTTCAACTATAGTCTCCAGTACATCATTTATATTAAGACCAGTTTTAGCAGAAACTAAAGGTGCATTTTGAGCTTCTATCCCTATAACATCTTCAATTTCTTGTTTTATTTCATCTGGTCTTGCACTTGGTAAATCAATTTTATTTATAACTGGCACTATTTCCAAATCATTATCTAAAGCAAGATAGCAATTAGCTAATGTTTGTGCTTGTATACCTTGAGTTGCGTCAACTACAAGTAATGCTCCTTCGCAAGCAGCTAAACTTCTTGAAACTTCATAGGCAAAATCTACATGTCCAGGAGTATCAATTAAGTTTAGTACATATTCTTCTCCATTTTCTCTTTTATAAACTAATCTTGCAGCTTGAGATTTTATAGTAATTCCTCTTTCACGTTCAAGTTCCATATTATCAAGAACTTGATTTTCCATCTCTCTTTGAGTCAATGTACCTGTAGCTTCAAGTAATCTATCTGCAAGTGTAGACTTACCATGGTCGATATGTGCTACAATTGAAAAATTTCTTATATACTTTTTTTTATCATTTTGCATTTGTTTCTTTACCCCCATTGCACATAATAAATCAAACTAAATTATAGCATATAACTCTGTATATATGTCAATAAAAACTCTGTATTATTATATAGTATTCCAATATTCTCTTTTATTACTTCAATTAATTTGAAAGTATTTTCTCTTAAATTATTAAAAAATATATTAGATTTAAATTTAGTAATTACATTGTTATTAATAAAAAATACATAATTATGTGTATCTATTCTAAAATCAAAGGGATTATTATTAAATAATATTCTAATTTTAGGAACACATCCTTCTTCTTTATCCTTGGATATATTTTTTGATTTATATCTACATGGATTATTTAAAACCTGCTGCATATTATCTAAATTCCATGTTTTTTTATCATCTCCATAACAAATTATATCTCCCACTATACTATTATATATTTGTCTGTTAAGATTTATATTTACACAAAAAATGCCATATCCCAATATTAAAAACATAATTATACTCATTAAAATTATTTTCAACTTTTTCATAAAAAAAGCACCTCCTTTTTTATAAGGATGTACTTTTTTTATATTTTTATTCAATTCTTTCCATTTAGATATTCAGCAATTATTCTAGCTAAATACTTTGATGATGCCTTAGCTTCATCTATTGTATTAATATGGGATCCAACTTCTAATAAAACAGCATTATTACTAACAGCTTGATTAAAAAATTTTCTTCCATAATTATAATAAAATGTGCCTTTACATAAGCTAGGATATAACTTATTTGATATATTTATCATTTTATTTACTATCTGCATATTCTTATTAAAATGAGGATTTTTTCTTGCCATAACAAACATAAACCTGGCAACATTTTCATTATTTATATTGGCAGTTACTGCTTTTTTGTTTTCCACTGAATCTCTATGCAAATCAATTATCAGTTTAAAATCTCCATATTTTTTCATATATTTATCTAAAGTTACTCCAGATCTATCGTAACTTTTTGCATAAGCTGCTGCATCATGTACTGTTGTATCGTGCACTACTGATATTCCATATTTTTCTTCTAATTCTTTTTTTAATTCCTCACCTACAGCACATACATTTTGAGTCTTATCCATAGTATTAATTCCATTTGGTTTATAACTTTCACAGGTATGTGTATGATAAATAAGAATTTCTGGTTTGGAAGATAGTTCTTTCTTTAATTTTGGATTATACACAGTAGTTTTAATATTAGTATTATTTCCAACCTGATTTTTTTCTTCAAAAACTTGATCCTCTGCTAAAGTAAATTTATCAAAAATATGCTCAGGATCTCTTTTTAGGGTTCCATTTTTGCTCTTACTATTCAAAGCAACTTGGTAATTTTCATCTGTTTTTAAGTAAGATATCTCTTTTCCAACAATAGATAAGGATTTTTCATTGCCTATCCCTATTAAATTTAAAATGTTATTTCTAACTAGTTCATTCATTTCTCTTTCTTCTTTTTCTGAAAGATTGTTACATAAAATTGGTGCACTATAATCCAAAATACTACAATAAAAACTAATTTCTCTTCCAGTACTCTTCATCATTACTTTTTTCACTTGACCAAATAAAACTAAAGCCAAAAGTATACTTATTAAAAATATTAAAATACTTACTAATAAAGTAAATTTTTCTCTTTCCATGCCACTTTTCTTACTGTTCATCACGACCCCTCCCTTGTTTACTTTATATATATGAGGAGCCATTTTTAAAATATTCCTAATTTACATATTTGTTTATGTCTTCTAAATTCAAGGCTGGTTGAAGTGCAATATTTATACCATTAGCAATTACCTTAGAAATAGAATCTATAACCATATCAACTTCCTTTGGAGTAACAACTAAATCACCAACATAAGGATGTAAGACCTCATTAATGAGTCTTTCTTTTTCACCTTTATCAAGAGACTTTAACATATTGTAAAATCCACTTCCCTCAGTAGATTGATTTATCATTTCATCAATTGCCAAATCAATTGTATCATTAGCTAAAGTTGCAGCATGCACTACTGTAGGTACACCTATAGCAATAACTGGTATACCTAATGTTCTTTTACTAATTTCCATTCTTTTATTTCCTATACCTGACCCTGGAGATATTCCACTATCCCCAATTTGAATAGTTGTATTAACTCTTTCTGTCTTTCTTGAAGCTAAAGCATCTATACAAATAATCAAATTAGGTTTAATTTTGTCTGCAACAGATTTTATTATCTCTCCAGTCTCAATTCCTGTAATTCCTAATACTCCTGGTGACATAGCACATACTGGTCTAATATTTTCATCTATACTATCTGGAACTAATTCTTTTAAATGCCTTGTAACCATTAATCTTGAGATAACCTTAGGACCTAAAGCATCTGGAGTTACATTCCAATTTCCAAGTCCTACAACTAAAGCTGTCATACTTTTATCAAGTTTTATAATGCCTGATAAAGTCTTAGCAAGCCCTTTACTCACATCATCCATAATATCCTTGTCATAATGAACAAATTCTGGCATATCTATGGTTATATATTTCCCTATAGGTTTCCCCATATTCTTTTCTCCAATTTCATCAACTATCCTTACATCTGTAACTTTCATTCCATTTTCTATATACTCATTGATTTCAACCCCTGAAATTCCCCCTTGATTCTGCTGTTCATAAATTTCTTTTGCTTCTACAGCTAAATCTGTTCTTACACTAGTCATATATGCACTTCCTCTCTAACTTTTTATTAATATCTTCTCCTATTTCTTTTTTAATAATTCATAAAAAAATATATAACAAATTTAAAAATACTGGTTTATCCTTCATTATATTTTTGAAAATTTCTACTTGAAGTACTTAACAAATAATGCTATAATAGCATTTGTTGAGTAAGGCAATTCAATTACGAATTCCCCAAAGCTGCTTAACCCTACTAAAATCACAAGGGGGTGAAATAGAAATGGCAAATATAAAATCAGCTAAGAAAAGAGTTAAAGTAATTAAAGTTAAAACTCTTAGAAATAAAATGATTAAATCAGCATTAAAAACTACTATAAAGAATTTTGAAACAGCTGTTGCTAACAATGATGTAGCAGAAGCTAAAGCTGCTTTTGCTTCTTGCGTTAAATCTTTAGACATGGCTACTTCAAAAGGAGTAATACATAAGAACAAAGCTGCAAGAAAAAAATCAAGATTAGCTTCAAAATTAAACGGCTTAAGCGCTTAATAAAATAAACCGGTGAATTTCACCGGTTTTTTATTATACATTTTAATTATGCTCTTGCTGTATTTATGATTAAAAGTTCCATTTCCGTTTTTGAATTTACTGAACTACTTTTTAAAATTTTTTCAGTTTCCAAACTCAATTCTATACTCTTTTGAATTTGCTGTAGAGTAAACTTCTTACTTTGAATCATCATCTTTTCACAGATAAATGGATGAAGTTTTAACTCTCTCGCTAATATTTCTTTTGTACTTCCACCTTCTACCCCTAATTTTATATCAAAAAGTATTTTAAACTGTCTTTCTATCATTCTTAAGATAGTAGTTATAGACTCTCCTTTAAATATTAATTCATTTAAAATATCTAACGCCTTTTGCGGTTTTCTTTGAGATAAATAATCAACTAAATTAAATATATCATTATCATTTTTAGCACTTATAATTTCTGTAATATCTCTCGAAGTTATTTCTCTTCCATAGGTATAGCAGCACAACTTTTCCACTTCATTTTCTATTATATCCATATTATTTTCTACACAGCTGCAAAATAATGCAAGTTCAGTTTTATCTATCTTTTTATCTTTTTTATCAAAAATAGCCTTAATTTTTTTTTGGAGCATTGCACCTTTTAGCTTTGAAAACTTAACAACAGTAGCTAATTTATCTAGTTTTTTTAACTTATAGCTCTCTTTTTCTCTATCATTTTCAAAAATATAATACATTATTAGAATGCATTCTTCAGGTAAATTTTTTAGATACTGTGCTATATCTTTATGTACTTTTTCCATAGCTTTATCGCATTTATCACGAAGAAAATTAGCCCTATAAACAGTAACCACCTTTTTTTCGCACATAAAAGGTAGAGTTTCACAAGCATTAATAATTCCATTAATATCAACAGTAAGTCCATCTAATTGAGCATAATTCAAATCTAAAAAGTCCTTATTTACAGTTTTGTCCAATATAGTCTTTATACTATTTTTAATGCTCTTTTCATCACTTCCGCAAAATATGTAACAATTACTTATTTCATTATTCTTTAGTTTATTTTCTAATTGTAAAAAATCAATCAAGTCTCGTCCCCCATTTTCTAACTAATTGGATCTATTCTAAACATAGCCATATTATTATATCACGTTATATAAAAGAATAAAATATACCAAAACTACTGGAAAGTACTTTAATTCAGTATATCCATGCTTGTAAAACAAATAACTCATGAATATGCCTAATAAAGCTACTCCATAAAAATAATTATATACACCAACACTTGGACATATACTTAACAAAATATAATTAGCACCTTCTATGGCTGTAGTTAAGGAATATAATATCGATATCACAAATCTAAATATTACTGGAATTTTAAAAATCAGCAGTACTATATTGCCTAAAAATACAAGCATTGAATACAAAGGAATTAAAATTAAATTTGCAGGTATAAAAAACAGACTTATGTTATTAAGTGCACACATAACATAAGGCATTGCAAAAATTTGAGCACTTAAAGTTATACTTAAACTTTCGTTAAGTTTTCGAGGCAGTTTATATAAATACCTCTGAAATTTTTTATTGTATAATATTATTCCTAGGGCAGCTAAAAAAGATAAGATAAAACCCATATCTAAAATGTAATATGGTCTTATAAATAATAACAAAAAACCTGCTAATCCAAGAGCTGAAAGACTATCATATCTTTTATAAACAATCTTAGATAACTTTAAAATTAATATCATTATATATGCTCTTGATGTAGCGGCCTTTGCGCCTGTAAATAATAAATATATAAAAGATAATAATAAACTTAAATTCATTCCAAAAATACTTTCTAAAAGCTTATATACTACTGCCATATGAAATCCTGAAACACTAATTATATGAGTTATACCTAACTTTTTGAAATTTTCTTTTTGATTTAGAGATAAATATTTAGTTTCTCCATAACAAGTCCCCATAATTAAAGCTGCTTTTTTCTTACCAAGTTCTTTTGAATATTTTTCAAATAATTCTTCTTTAAATTCACATATTTTATAAATCCAATCTTCTTTCTTATTTTTATAAAAATTAATTTTATAACACCCTATACTTCCCTTAACATAATTTATATCTTTCTTAAAACTCCCATATGCCTTTATTCTTTCTCCATTTTTCAGACCATTTGTATTACCTAAAAGATATACTTTTCTACCTTTATAGCTAGCCATACAATAGTAATTTTTTCTCTCTACTACTCTAAATTCTACTTCATTTATTAAATTTATATTAAAATACATATAAAAATTTAAACAGCCCATAATAAAAAATGTACATACAATAATAAATTCTTTTCTATCTAATGTAAAAAATGTAATACCCAAAAACGATACAAATAAAATTGCACCACAGAAAATATTACCATCTAAAACAAATATAGAAAAACATCCTATAAATACCGATACTGAATAATATAATAAGGGTCTTTTCATATTTTGATACTAATACCTTATAAAAAATTTTCAGATTTTTCTTTTCTGTTTTTGTGTACTTCTACTGTAATTTTCACTCTATGGGTTGAATTATCCATTTTTATATCTTTAGCATGAGGTATACCCTCTTTTTCACGCATAGCAAAATACTTATCTGCCAAATCCTGTGCTGATTCTTCATCTACTTTATCATAATTCAAGAAAAAATCTTTTTCTGGTATGTCCAAAAACTCAGTATTACTACCAACTACAATAGTTTCAAAAATATTATCAAGCATAAAAATACACCTCCATATATTAATTTAACCAAATATATGGAGGTTTAATCATTCCCTATTGTCTTTTCTTTGTTTATGCTCTTTCAACCTCTTTCATAAACATAATTACAATAACCTGTACTACTAAAATAATAATAACAGTTGTTAAATTTCTGAAATTACTTGATAATAAAATCAATAAATTCTTATTAAAAATTATACTAAATATAGATATACTGAAAATTATGTTTATTATAAACAATAAATTTGATGTTTTATTTTTAATACATTTTTTTACTTCTACAAAATAATTAGAAAATATTATTGGACTTAAATTTAAGATAATAAATGCATTAGCTATCCCTAAGGCTAAACTATTTTTATTGCCTAAGTAAAGAGCTAAAGTAGATATTATTCCCACAAAAACTCCATACAATACCATACCAGAAGTAAAATCTTTAAAAATAGTTTTATCTATACTTACTCTTTCGTAATTTTTTATTTTAATATTTTCATGCTGGCTATATATATATATTGAACTTAATATAATAGTTATAAAATTCGTTAATAAAAGTTTTATAGGAGTTATTATTGGTTCATATCCTAAAATTATAGGTAATATTAAGCTTACAAATTCACCTAGAACAATTGTTAAAATAAATCTCACTTCATCTTTTAGAAGTTTTATTAGTTTCCTACTCTCTTCTATAACTGAAAGAAGCTTCATAAAATCATTATCTTCTATATATATATCACCTAATTTTTTAGTAATATTAGTACACTTCTTACCTGTAGCAACTCCAACATGAGCTATTCTAAAACTTGGAGAATCCGTAAATTTATTCCCTGTAACTGCTAAATTATATCCAAGTTTTTTAAAAATGCTAGAAATTGCCCATTTATTTTTAGAAGAAATTTTTGAATATATTCCTACTCTTTCAATATATCTTTCTAGTTCTATATCCTCCATATTATCTATTTCTACTCCTGACAGTACAATATCATTTCTATTTAAAATTTTAATTTTTCTTCCAAATGCCTCTGCTGTAATTTTATTATCTTCAGTTATAACTGTAGGTTTTATAGCTAGAGACTTGCAATGATGCAAATACTTTTGTGCATTCTCTTTAATAGGATTTTCAAATCCTACTAGACCAACAAATACCAAGTTACTTTCAATATTTTCGTTGATACTAGGTTCATAACTAAAATTTCTATAAGCAAATCCTTCAACATAAAGTGACTGTTTAGATAGAATCAAATCTGCATTTCGTATCTCAGTTTTATCCTTATCAGTAATTTCCACTTCTATACCATTTTTCATTATATGTGTACATCTTGTCAAAAGTTTATCTACTGCTCCCTTAACATTAGCTCTATAATTATCTTCTATTTTATTTAGAGTAGTTTTTATTCTCTTATCTGTATCATATGGTATCTGAAAAATCCTTTCTTGTTCTCTATCCAATACTTTTTTATCAATAGAATTTCTCATTCCATGATTTACTAGTGCTATATCTATTAAATTTCCTTTTACAACTTCTCCATTCATATCCCTTTTAGTATCATTACAGAGCAAACCAATATTCAATATTCTATCTACATTATGGTTATTTTCTTCTATTTGCTCTGAATCATTTTCAAGTATCATACTATTAGTATATATCTTATCCACATACATTTTATCTTCAGTTAATGTACCAACTTTATCAACAAAAATTATGTTAGTACTAGATAATCTTTGTAAAGATGATAATCCGTTGAAATAAACTCCCCAATTCTCCATTTTTCTTTTAACAATCAATGAAATTATTCCAATAACTAAAATTATCTGTATAGACACTATGGTTAAATATCCCGTAGATATTAAGTATACGTAGTCTTTTATACTTTCCTTATTCCTAAAGTAGTATATTAATGTTAAACAAGAAAATATAAAAAACACTACTGTCAAAACATTAATTATGCTTGATATATTTTTTTCCAATACATTTTTTTCGCATTTTCCCTCAAGCAAATCTTTTGTTATTTTTCCTATCTGAGTGTTTTCACCTATAGCCGTAACTATAGCTGTAGCACTTCCATCCATTACAAAGGAAGACTTAAATGCCATATTTTTCATTTCACTTAATAATATTTCTTTATCTTCAATTTTTGTTGAATATTTTTCAATAATATCATTATTACCTGTTAAAGCTGATTCTTTTATCTTTAACTCTTCACAGTTTATTAATCTTAAATCTGCTGGAACTATATCTCCTCTTTCAAGATAAACAATATCACCTATCACAAGCTCTTCACATTCAATTTTTTGTACTCTACCTTCTCTTATTACTATAGCCTCTTTTGGAGTTATTTTTTCAAGTTCCATTAAGTTTTTTTCATTCTTATAGTCTTTTATAGTATGTAATATAACACATAAAAAAACTAACATACCCAAAATAATAGCAGTACGTACTTCTCTAATATAAAATAATAATGTAAAAATCACCATTCCTGCTAATACATACAAGTTAATCATTTGCTTTGCAAATAAAAAAATGCCGCTTTTTATTTTTATACTTAAAGTATTATTTTTTCCATATTTGATTTTGTTTTCTTCAATTTTTTCCTTACTAAGTCCTCTATGAACATCACTTTGCAGCTCGTTTACTACATCATTCCAGCTATAATTATACCATTCTATCATAAAATATCCCTCATTTTTTTATTATCTAATTTTATAGTACCCTAATTTATTAGCAAAAAATACTATAGTCTCTTTTTTATAGTCGTATATAACATTAAAGACTTTAATGAAAATATGGGTAAATATAGTATATCTATTGTTATTTAAAGTAAAAAAACTGCCAACCAAATTGTCAACAGTTTTGTGAAACTTTCCCCACAATCGCTTATATTTTACTTTATAAAAAATTCTATTTATCCATATAGTGATTTTCCCTAACCATATAGCTATAAGAACTTTGTGTTCCAAATTTATTCTTTTTAGTTTCCTTATGAAAAAAAACAGCAAAAATTATAATTATAATAATTCCAATTGTAAGTCCTACGCCGTTAAACTTCTCTGGAGTACTTATAAAAAGAGCTATTAAATTATTAAATCCATGAGCAATCATACATAAAGTTAAAGATTCTGTTTTTAAGTATATTACTCCTAAAATAAGTCCTAGGAAAAATGCATTTACAAATTGAGGTATATTTAAATGCATTGCTCCAAAAATTAATGATGAAAGAACTAATGCAGTTACTTTTTTATATCGTTTTGACATTCCGCCTAAAAATATTTTTCTAAAAAGTAGTTCTTCATATATTGGAGCTACTATAACAATACTAGTAAAAAAAACGAATTCATTTTGAGCTAATTTTCTAAATGCTTCTTCAACAACTTCATTAACTTTAACATTCCTCAATAATAAATGAATGGAATTTTGTGCAAATATGAAGTATCCCCCTATCAAACCTATAGTACATATAAATAAGGTTAAAGTAAAATTCCCTTTGTAATTTAAAGTTTTTAGATTCTTATCATATACTTTTTTTAAGATAAGAGACAATACAATTACTTTTGTTATAATCTCTCCTATAAGATTAATGTATGGAACTATCGTTGGATTAGTATTAAAATAAGGTACTTTTGTGATTAAAAGAAAGATAGATTCTATTACTCCTGCAATAATAGTCATATAAAGAATAAAAATATATATAATATCTCCTATTCCTATTCCAGATTTATCCTTCTCTGTTAGCTCACTCATTTCATATTCCCCCATAGTAATTGATATAAATATATACTTCAATTATATCATATTTTAAACTATAATAATAAAAATTAGTGAGTCTTATAAAGACTCACTAATTTTACTAAAGTTCTTTGTTTCTAAAATAGTTTGATCTAAAATACTTTCTTTCTCCATTATCATCTTCTATTAAATACAAAGTAGAATTATTTACTGATGGTTTAATATCATATTGTACTGGTACTTTTACACTTAATACATCATATTCTTTATCTTTAGTTAAATTTACTTTAACTCCTAATTTTTCTTGAGTATTATTTTTAAAGATTACTTTTTTGATAGGTTTAATAAGTTCTTGTTTCTCTTCCATTTCTTGTATTTCTTCCATACCTTCCATACCTTCTAACTCTTCTAGCTCTTCTATTTCTTCCATTTCTTGCATTTCTTGTATCTCTTGCATTAATCCAAACTCCTTTTTATAAAATATTTTTGATATTAATTAATATTAAATTACTTATTACATTTTAGCATGGACAATATTATATCACCTTTATTCATTTAATTCAAAATTTTATAATGAAAATTATATTAAATGGAAAAGATGTTTTATATAGAATTGAATTATATCATACTGTTTTGATATAATTATTTTACTATTAACGAAAATGGAGGAATTTAGAATACATATGAATAAACAAAGTTTAACTAAATTAAAGCTTTTTTTCATGGGTTTAGATAACAGATTCTCAGAAAATAGTTTTATTTTTAAAAGTATAAATGTAAGTTTTAAAGCTGGTTTAAAAGAATTTAATGGTCATGGTACTTACGATAATGGAAATATCAAATTTAATTTTAATGGAATTACAGAAACCCAAAACTTAAAGAGTGTATTTGAAAAAATATATAGTGATGCTGAGAAATTTGATTCATTACAAGTTATCTATAGTGAAAGAGGTACTGATATTTTAATTTGTGCTGACAACAAAAATGTCACTATGAAAAATATAGAAATAAAAGAAGCTTCCAATAATAATATAAAAAGAAAAGAAAAAACTACTCTATCAAAAGCTGCCTGTCATCATGTAGAAGGAACATCTACTCTACTAAATAGAGATTATTACATTAAGGTAGGAAAAGCCGATAGACTTCTCAAAGAGATTAATATAATGACTAAAGACGGTAAAATTAAAAACGATAAGATAAGAAAATATAATCAAATAGATCATTATGTAGAACTTTTAGATGGAATCTTTAATAAACTTCCTAAAGATGGAACATTAACTTTACTAGACTGCGGCTGTGGGAAATCATATCTTTCCTTTGTACTTAACTACTATCTAACAGAAGTTAAAAAGATAAAATGTCATTTTATAGGACTAGATTATTCAGAAAATGTAATTGAATCTTCAAAGAAAATGGCAAATAATCTTGGTTATAGAAATATGGAATTTCATGCTATAGATATAAAAGATTATGTAGCTGATAAAAAAATAAATATAGTTTTATCTCTTCATGCTTGTGATACTGCCACAGATATGGCACTTGCTCTAGGTATAAAAGTAAATGCTGATGTTATTATTGCAGTTCCATGTTGCCATAGAGAACTTTTAAATCAGTACTCTTATGACCCTTTTAAAAGTATAACAAAACATGGAATTTTGAAATCCAGAATGGCTGATATACTAACAGATGGCATGCGTGCAACTATGCTTGAAGCTAAGGGATATGATGTTTCTGTAGTAGAATATATATCTCCATTAGAAACCCCTAAAAATCTTATGATTAGAGCCATGAAAGTTAAAGATGAAGATTTAAAAGCTATGGATGAATATCATAATTTAATGAAAGCTTTAAATGTATATCCTGCTTTATATAAATTTTTAAACCAATGGTAGATGTAATTTTAAGATTATAATACATATATATTCAATATGCAGATAAAGCATGAAGTATTAAAAATAACACTTCATGCTTTTGTTTAAAGTTTAGTGTTTATACCTAATTTTTTTACAATATCATGAATAAAATTAGAACCACGTGAAATTAAAAGTCCAGTTATAATTTCACCTACAACAGTTATTCTACTATTTAACCCCCACATAGCTGGGAAATCCAATTGATATACTATACTCAATGCGATGCCTACTATAATACTTATACTTCTTAAAACAATATTTTTATATTTAATATTTTTAGTTTTAAAATACCCATCAAATACAACTTTTACAAATTCTACCAACACATCTACTAAAGTAGCTGCAAAAATTAATTTAACCAAAATTGATTCCATATTGAAAACACTATACCTCCTTATAAACAAGTAAGGCTATAATATATACTATGCAGTATTCAAATACAACCGTTACAAATAAAAAATAGCACTAATATTAATCAGTACTATTTTTGTAAAATTTATTTCTATATACATATTAAGCTATGTTATTCTAATTTATTTGCTGAGAATTTAAAAATATTGAATCTATATAAAGCATGTCGTTTAATATTTTCTATTGGAATAAACCCTATTTTTCTACTATCAACACTATCTATTCTGTTGTCTCCTAAAACCAAAACATATTTTTGAGAAACTTTAACCTTCATTGTTGAATATGTCTTAATATCCTTATTTTTATTTTAACAATTTATTAATTTGATTTTTGATTCTAATACCATTTCATGGTATTAATTATCAAAACTCTCACTATATATTTTCTAGAATTGGTTAAATTAAAAATATATCTATATATAAACTAAAATTCTATAAACAAAATTTTATAAAGGAGATATTTATAATGGTATGGAAAAAAGGTAGAATTAAATTTGATGATGGTTCTGAATATCCTGCTGAATTATTAGTTAAGTCAAATGGTCAAGTATGGAATGCAAAAATTTATAAAGATAATGGAGTAGTAGAAGAAGTAGACGTAGAAAATTTCGCAAAAAAACTAGATAAAACTGTTGATGAAGTATATCCCTACACTTATGAATTAGATGACTAATAGTAAGATATAATATCAATGATTGTATAAAATGACCTAGAATCTATTATTTTCTAGGTCATTTTGTAAATAAAAATGTTAATTTAGGATATACTAACATTGAAAGAAGGTTAATAATTACTATTCACTAAAAAATTATCTCACTTCAATTTTATCTTTAAATTTTGCAACGGTCTTTTCTCCAATTCTATTTATCTTTGTTAACTCATTAATTGATGAAAAACCTCCATTTTGTTCTCTGTAATCTATTATTTTCTGAGCTGTTACATCCCCTACTCCTGATAAAGTTTTTAATTCTTCCTTAGTAGCAATATTTATATTAATTTTTCCTTTTTCTTGGCTTCCTGCTGTAGAATGTACCCTATTTAATGTATTAGGTATTTTAGAATTTTTCATTTCATCTTTGCTGTATATAACAATACAATCTTCATCATTTAGTTTCATCGAACCATTTACACTATATGTATCAGCATTTGGAGTATATCCCCCAGCTTTTTGAATTAACTCATAAACTCTACTTCCAAACTTCATTTCATATACATTTGGTTTTCTAACCTGTCCTTTAATTTCCACAATGATTGTCTTGTAATCATTTGAATCAGCTTTGGATGAATTATTATCTGAATCTCTTGAATTATTCACAATTACTTCTCCACTTTTATTTCCTATACTCTGCTTTTTAAAAACATTATCACTATTATATGCTTTAGGCTTAGATGAAAAATACCCAACCACTAAAAAGATTAAACATCCAACTACCATTACTATAGAACCGATTAACTTTTCTTTCTTATCCATTTCTAATCCTCCAATAGTTATATCTCATTACCTAAATTATTGACACTTCTCTAGTAATTAATAACTATTGTATATATTTATTTGTCCTTTTATTGACAAACTTTGCACTGTTTTTAATATTCTGATATACTATTCTTATAAAACCTAGGAGGTAACCAATGCGTAAAATATTCATATTCTTACTAACATTTATATTATTCATCTCACTAATATCACATAATACAAAAGCAAAAAGCTCACCCCCTAAAGTATCTGCCGATGGTGTAGTTTTAATGGATGCAACTACAGGTGATATTTTGTATTCTAAAAATAAGGATTCTAAATATCCACCAGCTTCCACTACTAAAATCATGACCGCACTTTTAGCACTTGAAAACTGTAAGTTAGATGATGTTGTAACAGTAGGTAAAAAACCTCCTTTTGCCGATGGAAGTAAAATATGTATATTGAAAGATGAAAAATTAACGGTAAAAGATTTACTATATGGACTGCTTTTACAATCAGCTAATGATTGTGCAGAAGCTCTAGCAGAACACATTTCTGGTTCAACAGAAGAATTTGCAAAACTAATGAATAAACGAGCAGCAGAACTTGGATGTAAAAATACTAACTTTGTTAATCCCCATGGATTATACGATGATAATCATAGAACTAGCGCTTTAGATTTAGCTTTAATTCTAAAAGAACTAACTAAATACCCTGAATATAAAGAAATATCCACTACTTCAATGTACTACATAGAACCAACAGCTAAAAGTAAAGAAAAACGTCCTCTTTGGAATAAAAATAAATTAATTCAAAAAAACTCTAAATATTATTACGAAGGATGTGAAGGTGGAAAAACTGGTTATACTATTCAATCTAAACATTCTTACGTAGCTATAGCTTCAAGAAATGGGCAAAGACTTATAGCCATACTGCTTCATGACTCTGAACGTACCTATTGGTCAGACGTTAGAAAATTATTTGACTATGGTTTTGATAACTTTACTTTAGAATCTTTTTACTTAGAGGGAGATTCTTTAGGCGACTATACTTTAAATGAAAATACCAAAATACCACTTTTATGTGCAGAAAATTTTTATTATGTAAAAGGTAATACTTCTACAGAAGTTCCTCAGTTTAAAATAAATAATAAAGATTTAAATAAAGAATCCTTTAAAAGAGGTGACAATATTTTAACAGCTGCTGTAACATATAATAATGAAGCTATTGGTACTTTAAAAATAGCTAGTGGAGTGAATTATTCACCTAAAAGTTTCTTAATGCCTTTAGGAAATAACTATGATGACAAATTCCTAAATATATTAAAAATATCAGGATATGTTGTTTCAGTATTATTAGCAATTGTATTTATCTTAAGAATAAGAAAAAAAATAAGAGATAGAAAAAGAAGAAAAAATAGAAAAGAAAATACACTTTATATGTATAATTCTAAAACTAGAAGCAAATAAATCAAGGTCAGATTACAATAATTATTTCATGTAATCTGACCTTTTGTTCTTTTATACAAGTTTATTTTAGCTTACTTAGAAGTTTATTCATATCTTCTGGTAAATCACATTCTAACTTTAGTATCTCTTCAGTTCTAGGGTGAATAATTTGCAATCTGCATGCATGCAAAGCTTGTCTTTCTATGTATTCATCCTCTTTATTTCCATATAGTGTATCTCCATATATAGGATTTCCCATACTATTCAAGTGAACTCTTATTTGATGAGTACGTCCAGTTTCAAGAATAAGCTTTATCAAATCAGCATCTTTAAATCTCTTTACAACTTCAAAATGAGTTATACTTCTCTGACCTCTTTCGTCAATAATTCGCTTTAAGCTACCATCATCAACTTTGTATATTGGCTTATCTATAACACCATTTTTTTTAGAAAGGTTTCCATGAACTATAGCCAAATAAGTTTTTTGGAACTCCTCTCTATTCATATCTCTTGCCAAAGACATATGGCTAAAAGCATTTTTAGCAACAAGAATAAGCCCAGATGTATCCCTATCAAGTCTGCTTACCAACCTAACTATACACCTTTCACCATTCTCTTTAAAATGATATAAAAGTCCATTAGTCAAGGTTCCACAAGCATAATTCTTTGTTGGATGAACAATCATTCCATATGGTTTATTAACAACTATGATATCTTGATCTTCATAGATTATATCTAACTCCATTTTTTCTGGAATAATATCCTGTTCCTCTTCTTTTTCAATTTGTACTTCTATTACATCTCCACTTTTCAATTTTGAGAATAATGTTGCTCTATTATTGTTTACTTTAACTCCTCCGTCTCTAACAACCTTTTGAGTAAATCTACTGGAAAATCTTACTACACTTCTAAGATATTCATTAAGCTTTAACCCCTGTTCTTCTTCTCTAACTTTAAATATTAATCCAGGGTCTTTACTATTCAACTATTGCAGTAACCTCAATTTCTAAGAATGCATCCTTTGGAAGTTTTCCTACTTGGAAGCAAGATCTTGCAGGTTGTTCTGAGCTAAAGTATTTTGCATATACTTCATTTACCTTACCAAAATCGTTTATATCTCTTAATAATACAGTAGTTTTTATAACGTTTTCAAATTTAGTTCCTGCTTCTTCTAAAATAGCTTTTAAATTTTGCATTACTTGTTCTGCTGCATTTTCTATATTATCAGTAACTAATTCACCTGTTTGTGGATTTAGTGGAATTTGACCTGAAGTAAATAATAAATTTCCTACCTTAACAGCTTGTGAATATGGTCCTATTGCTGATGGTGCATTTGATGTGTTTATAATTTGTTTTTCCATTTTTAGTCCTCCTAATTTTAATGTTTTTTATTGGCATAATCTTCGCCTAACATAACTATTATATCAAACTTTCCATAATTGTCACTAATTTTTTCAACTTTTTTTACCTCAAATTCTTCTTTTATGTAATTAATTTGTTTATTACTAAATCCTTCTAATTGAATTTTTGTAGTATTGCTAGCCTTCCCATTTCCAATAGAAATATTTTTATATCCCTTTTGCCCTAACTGCTTTCTGAAATGAGCAGCTAATCCTGTTTTCTTAGTACAATTCAAAACTTTTATTTTTATAGCACTTTTATCAAAATTACCACTCATTTTAACTACTCTTTCCTCATGAAGTTCTCTTAGAATTTCTTTATTCAAACTTTTATCATAAAGAAAGTAAGAAATACCATTAATATATTGTGAATCTCCTTTTAAAGTTTGCAGTTCAACTTCATCTGCTATAATAAGTTCATAACCATATTTTATTATTTCATCTGCTGACATATTTGTTTCACAATATTTAGGAAGAGTCATTAAAATACCAGGTATCCTTGGTATTATTTTAGGACTTTTTAGATTTTCTACAACTTTTTCTATAAATAAATGTTGATTTTCAATTCGCCCAAGATCTCCTTCTGATAAACCAGTACCATTATTGTTTTTTCTCCATCTAAAAAATTGTTCAGCTTTTTCTCCATCCAAATGTACTGTTTCTCCCTTTTTAAAGTGAATATGTAAATTTTGAGAATAATCATCATAGTTCATTGTTCTGCTTATTTTCATGTCAACTCCGCCAATGGAATCTATAATTTTTCTAAAACCTTCATAGTTTACTTTTCCATAATAATCAATTTTTATATCAAGCAGTTTTTCTACTGCATCTATAGCATAAGACACTCCCCCTATAGCATGAGCAGCATTGATTTTAGCATCCTTCTTATTTATTCTTATTAAAGTATCTCTGGGAATAGATACCACATTTACTAATTTTTCAGCAGAATTGTAGTGAATAAGCATCATTGTATCAGTACGCTTAGGATCATTCTGTTTTTTAGAAGTTGGGTCTCCTACATCTACTCCTAAAGCTAGTACGTTTATAGAATCATCTATTTTTTCTTCTCTATTTTTTTCCTTTATACTACCTTTATTATTTATTATGTGATCTTTAAGCTCTGCATTTTCACTTAACTTTGAAAGGGTATCATATAAATATGTACCCCCTACTACTGCTATACATAAAGTTAAAGTTATAAAGACTAATATAATTTTTAGCACTCCACGTTTCCTTTTTTTGCTCATAACTCCTCCATATGTTTTAAACATAACATATAATTTCTTGCTTCAATTGTATCACTATGCAAAAGTTGACCATTTTTAATTATATATTTTATTGTATTATTAAATGTTACAATTAGAGCTTCATCTATATCTTCATATGTTAATTTTCTTACTTCTTCAACTCCTGGAAAGTTTCTTAAAGGTTCAATATAATCTGCCATGTAAATTATTTTTTCAAGAAGACTCATATTTTTTCTTCCAGTAGTATGATAGGCTATAGCATTTAATATACTTTCATCATGAATTCCCATAATATTTTTAGAAATGTAGGCACCTACAACTCCATGTAGTAAACTTGGAGATTTTATGCATACATCATTTATATTATACCCATATTTTTCTGCAATATTTAACATTTCTTGATTTTTTATATTTTTAGCACAATCATGAGCAAGTCCTGCTATTCTTGCTTTTTCAATATCCACTCCATAAATTTCAGCTAACTTTACTGCTGTATCCCTAACACTTAAACTGTGTTTAAATCTTCTCTCCTTTAAATTTTCCTTTAAATATTCAATAATTTGTTCTTCAGACCACATGTATGAGACTCCCCCTTGGTTCTTTTGTATTATCTGTATAATTTCATATCAGTTAACAAATAGTTTAATTTTTCTGGAATTAGATAACTTACATTTTCACCTTTTTTGATTTTTTCTCTTATTTGAGTAGATGAAATTTCTAAAATCGGTATGTCTAAAAATATTATTTCTTTATTATACTTTTTTTCTATACTATTTTTTTGCCTAATTATATCTTCTTTGGTATATCCAGGTCTATTAAAGACTACAAACTTGCAATAATCAAGAATTTCTTTCACATTCTTCCAAGAATCTATTTCCATCAAACAATCTACACCTGTTATAAAGTACCATTGGATTTGCGACTGTAGTAATTTAAAGTGCTTCAATGTTTCATATGTATAGCTTAAATTTTTCTTTTTTATTTCATAATCACTAACCTCAAATTTTTTTTCCTTTTCTATAGTTTTTTTAACTAATTGAAATCTTACCTCTGCATCAGTCACTCCTTTGTTAGTCTTATGTGGAGGATTTCCAGCTGGAATAAATATAACTTTCTCCAAACCTAATCTATATAGAGCTTCATATGCTATATGTAGATGTCCGTTATGAATTGGATCAAAAGTTCCTCCGAATATTCCATTTTTATTCATATCTTATCATTCCTCTTCTAGCAGTATATTTAGTACTTTCTATCATAAAAAGTATAACATAAAAAAATAAAAATTAAAGACAAGAAGTTTCCTATTAGAAACCCCTTGCCTAATTCACTTATATAATTTTATTAAAAAAAATCAGATGTATCACCAGAAATCAAAATTTCAACTTCCACATTTACAATTAAGTCGGTTACCTTGATAGCATCATCAATCTTTTCTTTTGGATATTTTCTATAAAATTCTTCTTGTATATCGAAAACATCTATTCCTTCTTCTTTGTATTTATTAAAAATAGTTTCACATGCATTCTTAATATTAGCTTCTGTTGTCATTTTTAATGCTCTTAAACTATTATCTCTTATTATAAACTTTTCCTGCACCTCACCTAAACTTGTCTTGACTTTAATATTCTTAATTAACTTTATTTTATTTTCATCATATTTTATATCAGTTTTAGTGTTACTGTCTAAAATTTCTAAGGTTGTGAATTTGCCTTTAGCCTGAGGATTTTTAGGCTCTAACGTCCCTGATTTTACACTATCCATCAAAAAATTAAACCCTTGACCTTCTTCTTTTTTAATAACGCCAACCATCTTATCTTCCTTTATAATAGCTCCTCCAGATATAGTAAGCTTATTACCCATATCAGTTTTTAATTCTATAACAGGAACTACATTAGTCTTATCTCCAATTAATCTTTGATTTAGATATTTATGTAAAGATAGTTCTATGGCTCTAGAAGATGTTCTAACATTCTTTATAAGTTGCACAATATATACACCTAAATAGTTCTCCTCATCTAATTGTGTTTGCATAAGTATATCACAATTTCCATCATAAACTGAAATAAGAGGTCTAATAATTAATTCTTGATCTCTATCAAAAAAGTCTATAAAATTATCCAGACCATATTCAGCAGCTTTAGCACTAAATATTATTATCTTATTTTGAGTATAATTTAGCTTATAACTAGATCTTAAACTTATATTTCTTATAGCCTCAAAGCATGTTTTACCAGTACCTTTGAAAATTATTTTTTCCTCTTTTCCACCACCTTTTGCTGGACCAGTCTTTCCTTTAAAAGCCTCACAATATACTATTGGATTGTTTTCTTTATCTATATCTATAATTATTCCAGTTACAAATAATATCTTATTGATATCCCTATAGCTAAAACACCCTGACATAAATATACAGTTGATAATAATACTTATTAAAATCAATGTTATTTTTCTCATGAATTTTCATCCTTATCAAATATAGTCTTAGATATTTTATTGAGATTGCTTCTTATAAATATATCTCTATATTTATAAACCTGTAATGTTCCCAGAGGAAACAAATATGGATATCCACAAGTTTCCAATGAAGCTAGATGGGTTATAAGCAAAAAGCATCCCATATATAATCCCGGAAGACCAAGTAATGCTGAAAAGATTATTATAATCATGTTCCATATCACAACAGCTTTATAAAGGTCGGGAACTAAAAAAGTAGATATTGAAGCTACTGCTACAATTACAATAGTACTTTCTGAAGCCAATCCTGCTCCAACTGCGGCCTCACCTAATATAAGAGCTCCTACAATACTCATAGCCTGTCCTGTAGGTTGTGGTAACCTTATACCTGCTTCTCTCAACAATTGAAAAAATACCATCATAATTATTACTTCAACTATAGTGGGAAATGGAACACCTGCTCTTGAATTTGCTAATTTAACTACAAAAATTGCAGGAATAAGAGAAAAATGGTATGTACTTAAAGCCACATATAATCCAGGCAGTATAATAGCTATAATAAAAGAAAGCCACCTCTGAATTCTTGATACATTTGTAAAATACTTGTTTAAATAATAATCATCTGCTGCTTGTAAATTTTCTATGAAAAAGAAAGGTACTGTAATAACAGAAGAAGTTCCATCTACCATAACCACTACTTTACCCTCAAATAGCTTAGAAGCCGCAATATCTGGTTTTTCCGTATACCCAACAGTATCAAAAACTGTATGTTTATTTTTTAATTCTTCTTCAATATAATTTATATCTATTATAAAATCTGCATTTATATTTTTAATTTTATTCTTTATATATTGTATTAAACTTTCAGGCGCTGCTCCCTTTAAATAACAAAGAACTACTATAGTATTTGATGTATTTCCTAAATTCATGCTTTCAAACTTCAAGTTTTGATTTTTAATTTTTCTTCTGATAAGCGCAATATTATCAACAATAACCTCCGTAAAACCCTCTCTAGGCCCTTTAAGTACAGACTCTGTAGGTGGAACACCAACTGTTCTTTTGACAAAACCTTTAGCTTCACAATAAAGAATAGTCTTTCCGAAATTAAATACTAATACTACATCTCCAGATAAAATATGATTTATTGCATCTTCTTCTGTAGTAACTTTTCCTACATTATTAGCATATAATACTTCTTTTTTTATGCTTTCAATATCCTCGATTTTATCATTTTTTATCAAAGGTTCTATTATATATTCACTTATAAATTTTGAGTCACACAAGTTATCAATATATATTGCATGTGCTAATCCCTTTAAACATTTAATTTCTCTATACTTAACATCAAAGCTATCCCTCAATTTTTCCTTTATATTTTCAACATATTGTTCATTCATGAAATCATCACCTTATACTTTTCTTTATTGAACCTTATTTTTTGTAATACGTAAGGATATTATTCATTTTTATGGTAAATAATATTATAATAGTTATTATTCTTATTTCCTTAAAATGATTAATTTTCATTTAATGCATTTATTTTTAAAAAGGTGGGAATTAAATGAGTAAATTGAATTGTAGACATTTTATATTTATAATTCTTGGAACAACCATAGTTGGATTAAAGACCTATCCAAATTTGATTATTCAACATGCAGTAAGAGATTCTTGGATAGCTGTATCAATAGCTTCTGTATTAATCTTTTTATTTACTATTTATATATTGTGGATTTGTAAAAAAACTAATACATATAATCTTTCTGAAATATACAATTCAGCTTTAGGAAAAATTCTAGGTCCTATTTGCTTATTTTTTTTTATTTTAACCTTATTTTTAACTTTAATTGAAAGTTCCTCAATTGAATCTAATGCATTACGTGAAAATCTGCTTTTAGATACCCCTTCTTGGTATATTCTTTTATTTTTTATACTTATAGCAATATATTCTATAAATAAAGGATTACGAGCTCTACTTATGATAACCATTTTTGCAATTATAACCATAATGTTTGCAGGTATAAATCTAGGAATTATGACAACAAAATATAAACAAAGTAAGTATCTTTTTCCTATTTTGGAGAATGGATTGGATTTAAATTTCTGGATTGGCACATTAAAATCTTTAGGGTGTTACAGCAGTATTGCTATATTCTTGCCTTTTTTAGTAGATATAAATAAAAAAGAAAGACATAAATTAATAAAGAACAGTATTATAGCCTTAATAATAGTTATTCAAATGCAGATAATATCCATGACAGGAATAATAACCACTTTTGGACCTAAACGAGCACTTTCTATATGGTATCCAAAACTAATTCAAACTCAATTAGTAAGTTATTTTGGTTTTTTAGAAAGTGGAGAATTTTTTGTAATGCTACAGATGGTAGGTGGATGGTTTATAAAATATATTTTAACTTTCTATGCATTCTTGAATCTTCTAAAAGAATTCAATATAAGTAATGAATATAATATATACATTTCTTCCAGTGCTGTTTTATTATCATCTTTTTTTATATCTAGAAATATATTTACACTTTATAAATTTTTAGATTATTATATTTACATTTCTCTAATAAATTTTATAGCAGTTCCTTTAATTATTTTTACTATATTTCTAATAAAATATAAACTTAATAGTTCTTCTAAAAATAATTAAATTTTAATAATAAAAAATAGGAAGGTTATAAAAAAACCTCCCTACTTTTTATTTATTTGGTAATTCTATTTTAGGTTCCTTCGCTCTTTTATAAAGAACAACAATGCTTCCTATTGCCTGAACTCCTTCACATCTTATCTCTTCACATATAATATCTGAAGCCTCTCTTGCTGTAAGTGCACTATTATTAAGCACCTTTAATTTAATAAGTTCCCTTTTTTTTAATGCATCTTGTACTTGTTTTAAAAAAGTTTCTTCAATTCCATTTTTACCAACTTGAAAAATAGGTTGAATTGTGTTTGCTAAGCTTCTTAAATAAGCTCTTTGTTTACTACTTATCATGTCTTTCCTCCTATAATAAGAACTCAAATTCAAAATCATTAAGTCTTACAATGTCTCCATCTTGAATTCCAAGCTCTTTTAGTTCATCCATAATGCCTTTGTTTTTTAAAACCTTGTGGAAGTATCTTAAAGAATCTGGATCATATACATTTACACTTTGAAGAAGTCTATCTACAAAGCTACCTTCAATAGAATATACATTATCTTTAACAGTTATCTCATAAGTAAAGCGTTTCTCTTCTTCTACATACATGTCAGCTTCATTTATTTCTAAATCTTTTACAGGTATTGTACTTAACATTCTGGCTGCTTCTTTGATAAGATCATCTACCCCTTCTCTTGTTGCAGCTGAAATTTTGAATACATGTTTATATCCCATTTTGTTAACTTCTTCCTTAAATTTTTCAAAAACTTCCTCATCATATAGCATATCACTCTTATTTGCAGCAACAATTTGAGGTCTATCCCAAAGTTTTACACTATAGTTCTTAAGTTCTTCATTTATCTTTATAAAATCTTCAACAGCATCTCTGCCTTCAATTCCTGATATATCTACAACATGTATTAAAAGTCTAGTTCTCTCTATATGTCTTAAAAAATCAAGTCCAAGTCCAACTCCTTCTGCAGCTCCTTCAATTATACCTGGTATATCTGCCATAACAAAAGCAGGTGTACCCTCTGGTTTTACAACTCCTAAATTAGGCTTTAAAGTTGTAAAATGATAATTAGCTATTTTAGGTTTTGCCTTTGATACCATAGACAATAATGTAGATTTACCTACATTAGGAAATCCTAACAACCCTACATCAGCTAACAATTTAAGTTCTAATGAAATCCATCTTTCTTCTCCCGGCATTCCTGGTTCTGCAAAGCTAGGTGCCTGTCTCGTTGAAGTTGCAAAATTATAATTTCCTTTACCTCCTTTACCGCCTCTACAAACTATACAAGTATCTCCATCATGAGCTAAATCAGCCATTATCTTATTACTTTCCACATCTTTAATTGTAGTTCCCATAGGTACTTTTATAATTAGTTCTTCACCTTTTTTCCCAAAGCATTTAGACCCAGTACCATCTTTCCCATTTTCAGCAGAGTATTTTTTACTATATGTAAAATCAAGTAAAGTGGTTAAATTTCTATCAGCTTGTAGAATTACATTACCACCATTACCACCGTCTCCACCATCTGGTCCTCCTAATGGAACATATTTTTCTCTTCTAAAAGAAACACATCCGTTACCGCCGTTTCCTGACTTTACAAATATTTTGGCTGTATCTATAAACATTTTCATCACCCTACCTTAGTTTATTTATTCTTGTCCTTTATCTATATAAAAGTTAATCTGTAACCATAATCTCTGCCATAGGCATATTTATATACTTTTATATCTTTAATATCTGAATTAATTTGCTGCCATTCTTCCATCCATTCTAATTCATCTGCCAAAGATTCTCTATTCGCTATAAGTACACTTTGCCCTAATTCATCCTCAAATATATATATATAAACAAAATTAAATTTGTAATTTTCTAATTCATTAAATATATTATTTACCAAATTCTTTTTTTTATTGTACTCTTTTTGAAATACTATTTTTAAAAAACAATCTATTTCTATGTGCAAATCAATTTTAATTCCCTGGTTCCATAATTTTTTTAAATTTTCTTCTATTAAAAATCCAAAATATTTATCACCTAAAGTATATAATCTACTTATATAACTATTCTTTTTAATCATTTCTTCTATGTATTGTTTAGCTTTTTCATTTTTTTTCAATTGTAAATACCCATAAATAACCTGTATCTCATTCATAAAGTCATGTCTTTCTTTTCTTAAACAATCTATAATGTTACTAGCTTCCTCCATTATAATCCTCCATTAATGAGTTTTAAAAAAGCACCCTATTGGGTGCCTTTAACTATTCAGCTATTTGTTCTAATTCTACAGGATAAACGCTTGCTTGCTTCTTGCTTCTTCCAACTCTTTCGTATTTTACTATACCGTCAACTTTAGCAAAAAGTGTATCATCTCCACCTCTGCCAACGTTATTTCCTGGGTGAATTCTTGTTCCTCTTTGTCTTACTAAGATATTTCCTGCAAGAACAAATTGACCGTCTCCACATTTAGTTCCAAGTCTTTTAGATTCAGAATCTCTACCGTTCTTAGATGCACCTTGACCTTTTTTGTGGGCAAATAATTGAAGGTTCATTAATAACATACTTTACACCTCCTCTACTTTCACATTTATATAGTCACCATAAGATAATTCCATACTTTTGAGTCCAAGCAACATAGCTTGAAGTAAAACCTGACATTTTTCAATGTCTTCTACAGGACTTTCTTCCAAACTTAAGCTTAAAAACCCATCTTCAATGCAATAATCCATACTAATTTTTAGAACTTCTAGAATACCAATTAAAGTGGTTTGCGAAACTGCTGATATCGCACTGCATACTATATCTTTGTTATATTCGTCAAACCCTGAATGACCATCTATCTTAAAAGAAATTAAATTTTCATCCTTTTTCTTAAAAATAATGTTAGTCATAATTAAGCTTCTATTTTTTCTATTTGTAATTTAGTGTAAGGTTGTCTGTGTCCATTTTTCTTTCTTGAATCTTTCTTTGGCTTGTATTTAAACACGATAACTTTTTTAGCTTTTCCTTGTTTAAGTACTTTAGCAACAACCTTAGCTCCTTCAACTACAGGAGTTCCAATAACTAACTCTCCGTCTTTGCTTACAGCAATAACTTCGTTTAATTCAACGTTTGAATCCACTTCAGCATTTAGCTTTTCTACGAATAAAACGTCTCCTTCTTGAACTCTGTATTGTTTTCCACCAGTTTTAACTACAGCGTACATAACTACACCTCCTTATAAGAGTCTCGCCACCTTAGGTACACAAAATAACTTTTATGTTTACATGAAAACCTTATGTGTGCGGTTTACAAAAGCCATTTTATCATATAGGTTAATATTTGTAAAGCAAAAATCATCCATATCTCTTTAGTTTTTCAATTTTTTTTACTTGACTGCTAAATAATAGAGCTTCAACCTTAAAATGCTCTAAGTTTTCCATAAAATTCACATATACCTTTTTGTCTAAAGCATCTATTTCTTTAACAAATCCTAATACATCTCCTAATATATCTTTTTCATAAACCTCATCCACTTCAATATATATATCATTAATTTCATAAGCACTACTTATCTTGATAATCTCATTTTTTATCAAACTATTTAGATAGGAAAGCTTTATTCTTTTTCCTTTTCCTTTACATAAAGTACATTCTTCCTCTATATAATCATATATGGATTTCCCTCTTCTTTTTCTTGCTATTTGAACTAAATTAAGCTTTGTAAAAGGATAAATTACAGTTTTCTTTTTATCATCTTTGAATCCATCTTTTAATGCATGCATAATTTTCTTCTTATTTTCGTAGTTTTTTACATCTATAAAATCAATTACAATTATACCACTTAAATTTCTTATCATTATTTGTCTTGCAATTTCTTCTGCTGCTTCTACATTTGTAATTAAAACTGTTTTGTCAATAGAATTTTGCTTTGTATTTTTAGCTGAATTAACATCTATTACATACATTGCTTCGGTTTTTTCTATAACAATATTTCCTCCACTTTGAAGTACTACTTTACTATTTCTTAAAGACAAAATTTCTCTTTCAATATTATAATAGCTAAATAAATTTTGCTTTTCACAATATAATTCTACCTTTATGTGTAAATCAGATTTATTTTTTATAAACTCATTTATATAATCATAATCCTCTTTTGAATTTACTATCACTTTTTCTGTATTTTCACTTAAAATATCTATTAATATTCTTCCAAGACTTCCTCCTCCATCATATAATAGCTTTGGTTTTATAGAGTAGGTACCATCTCTAATAATTCTTTTATAAATTTCATATAATTCTTCTATTTCTTTATTTATATCCTCAATTTCAGCATTTAAAGCATTGGTTCTTATCATAATGCCTATATCATTTGGCTTCACTACATTATTTACTATATACTCCGTAAAATTATCATTATCTTCAATTTTTTTTGAAAAATTAATAGTATTATTATAGGTTACAATAACCACATATCTCCCTGGAATACTTATCTGACTAGTAACTTTAGGTCCTTTTTCTAAAATTGGTTCCTTCATAACTTCTAATATCACTTCATCACCAGTCTTTATATCCATATTTCCAAACTTTTCATGAAGATACATATAAGCGTTTTTTTTAAACCCTATATCTAAAAAAGCACATTTAATTCCTGGCACTATATTTTTAACTACTCCTTTGTATATCTCGCCTGGACATGGTTCTTTACTTTCTTCTTCTATAAAACATTCTTTAAGATTGTCATTTTCTCTAAGCGCAATTCTTAAAGTGTTTTTCTGTCTTTCTATAAAAACCTCTTCCAATGTAATCCACCTCATCTATTTTAATGTATCACCTAATATTTTTCTTCTATTTCATATCCTTCAATAAACATTCTTTTAATTATTTTCATCAAAGCTCTTGCATCTGGCAATGCTTCATGTCTATCAAGAGTAGGAATATTTAATATATTTAATGCTTTATCTAAAGTTAAACTTTGCTGTATATTATAAAATTTTTTAAATTCTATCGATAAATCCAAATAATCTTCTTTTAAAAATGGCATTCCTATACTATAACTTCTACATACAGTTCTTAAAATATCATATTCTGCTTTTCCCCAAGATATCCAAATTGTTTCTTTTGGAACATATAATTTTTTTAATTCTTTAAAAGCATTATCTAAATCCATACCGTTTTCAATTTCTTTTTCTAAAAACCGATCTGCATATATACTATGTATGTGCTTATTTTTAGACTTTATATAATGTCTTGGTTTAATAATACTTTCAAATTCTATAACTTCATCCTCATCTCTAAATACTGCTCCTATTTCAACGATTTCTTGAAAATATTTCTTAGCTTTATTTTTAATACGTCTTGTAGTTATAAACTCAAAATCTATAGCTAGTAAGCTATATGGAACAAATTTCATTTCCAAGTCGTTTATAAAATAAAAACTCATTAAGTATATACTCCCTCTAAAAGTGTTGCAAATTTTTCATATTACTAATTATACCCTATTTATAAATAAAGTAAAACTTTTCTTAAAAGAAGAAAATTTCTTCTAACTAATCACTTCATAAAAACTTGCTAAGTACTATATGTAACGGTTTATATGATTATAAAATATAATGTATTAATCGCATTGAATATAACTCATTCATTACACTAAATGGATCATTAATTATAGGAGGATTTGAATAATATGGATAATGTAGTATTAAGTTCGTATTTGAGGAATTTAGTTATTGGTATGGATACAAAGATTCCTTTAATAACTGGAGAATATGTTACTCCTATTAACTTTGATAATGCCGCTACTACTCCACCATTGTTTTCTGTTATGAGAGAAATTATGACTTTTTCTCCTTGGTACTCTTCCATTCATCGTGGGAAAGGATATAAATCAATATTGTCATCAAATTTATATGAAGAAGGTAGAAGAGTTATTAAAAAATTTGTAAATGCTGATAAATCCAAAGATATTGTTATCTATACCAAAAACACCACAGAATCTATTAATATACTTTCGTATATATTATGTGAAGAAGATAAAAAACAAATTGTTCTTTCTACCGATATGGAGCATCTTGCAAATGATTTACCTTGGAGAGATAAATTTACAGTTGATTATGTTAAAATTGATAAATGTGGAAAATTTTATATGAAAGATTTGGAGAACAAATTATTAAAATATGATGGGAAAGTAAAATTGGTTACTGTTACTGGAGCATCAAATGTAACAGGATATATAAACCCTATATATAAAATTGCAAAATTAGCACATAAATATGGAGCAAAAATTCTTGTTGATGGGGCACAACTAGTTCCTCATATGTCTGTTGATATGAAACCTTATGATTCACCAGAACATATAGATTATCTTGTGTTTTCTGCACATAAAATGTACGCTCCCTTTGGCACTGGAGTTCTTATAGGTCCTAAAGAAACTTTTGAAAAAACAGCACCTGTTTATAAAGGTGGTGGTGATGTAAGATTAGTTTCACATCAATTTATTGAATGGGATAGTCCTCCTTCAAAGGATGAAGCTGGAACTCCTAATATTATGGGTGTAGCTGCATTAACAGCAGCTATAAAAACACTATCTTCTATTGGAATGAATATTCTCCATGAATATGAATATAATTTAATTAATTATGCTATAAATCAATTAAAGAACATTCCTGATATAGAATTATATTATTATGATAAAAAAGATGATAATAGAGTAAGCCTCATATCTTTTAATATTAAAGGAATACATCATAATTTATTAGCTGTAATACTTTCTAATGAAGCTGGAATTGCTGTAAGAAATGGCCTTTTCTGTGCCCACCCTTATGTTGAAAAATTATTAAATTTAAGCAATAAGGATTTAGAGTACTATCATAATAACCATGATGTTCCTCTTCCTGGAATGGTTAGAATTAGCTTTGGTTTATATAATAATTATAACGAAATAGACTTATTAATAAAAATGCTTAATAAGATTGCACGAAATAAAAATTACTACAAATATAAATATAAAAATATATTATACTAAAACTATAAAAATCACGCTTGAAAATAGATATTCTATATCCTTCAGCGTGATTTCCCTATTATTTTAAGTATTGATTAAGCGGAAGTAGCTTCTTTTCCATATAAGCAAACATATCTTGCCTCTCTATATGAATAAAAGCTTCTTTATCTATCCCTTGAATCTTTTCCTTTATATACTCTCCAAGTAACTGAGCAGATAAATTCCCTTTACTTCCACAAGTAACTAAAGTATTTATTTCTAAAATACTTTCATTTACCTTATAATTAAATTTCTTAATTAAAGGCTTTATATTAACTTCTTTGCTGCCTTTTTTGCTTCTCTTTATAGTATTCCACTCTTCATGTGTCATTAACTCTTTTAATTCTTTTTCTATATTCTGAGGATAAATGCACTTTAATTTCATATTATATTCTGCAGCTTCAATTGCTGCCATTGCTTGTGGTGCTTTTTTATCACCTATCTTTTCTCTAACTTTTATTACATCAACTATTTTTATTCCCATAGGTGAATTCATGTTCAATTGCTCTTTGATATAATTAGGATCTGATTCTTTGCTAAAAATTAAATCCATATATTCTCCTTTTGAATATACCCCAACAGAAAGTGGTTGAGCAATAGATAGTATTATATGGGGATTGAATCCTTTAGAATATTCCACTGGAAGTTCTGATCTTCTAATCATCCTTTGTATAGTTCTCATTAACTCCAAGTGAGAGACATATTTTATGTTGTCTTCCTTAGTGTACTTTATTAAATATCGCATTTTCAAAACACGTCCCCTCTTTAAAGTTTTCATTTGTATTTATTCCACAATTTTTACATCCCTGTCTACAGTCTACTGTAAGTTCTTCTTTTTTAGCTCTTTCATTTTCTCTAATTAGGAATTCTTTTGATACTCCGATATCTATAAAATCCCAAGGAAGTATTTCATCATAGCTTCTTTCACGACAAGCATAAAAATCTCCGTCTATTCCGCACTCTTCCATAGCTTTTAACCATGTTTCAAAACTAAAATGTTCTGCCCATCCATCAAATTTTGCGCCCATTTCAAAAGCTTTAATTATAACATCACATAATCTTCTGTCACCTCTAGCTAATATTGCCTCCATATAGCTTACAGGAGACTCATGCCAATTATATGTAATTTGCTTACTTTTAATTTTCCCTCTTAGAAGTCTAATTTTTTCCTTTACAACCTCCATTTTATCTTGTGGAGCCCATTGGAAAGGTGTGAAAGGTTTAGGTACAAAAATTGATGTGCTTAAAGTAACCTTAAGTCCTTTTTTTCTTTCTGCTTTAGGTACACTATAATATTGTTCAACAACCTTTTGTCCTAAATCAGCTATACCAATTATATCTTCATCTTTTTCATAAGGAAGCCCAATCATAAAGTATAATTTTATAGTTGACCATCCAGACTTGAAAGCGCTAGTTACAGACTCTAGAAGATTTTCTTCTGTAACTCCTTTATTTATTATATCTCTCATTCTTTGACTTCCTGCTTCTGGAGCAAAAGTAAGCCCTGTCTTTCTAACCTTTTGAATTTCTTTTATTAAATCTACTGAAAAAGCATCAATTCTAATTGATGGTAGTGAAACTCCTACCTTTTTATCTTTATATTTTTCTATTAATGACATTACTAAGTTTTGAATATCTGAATAGTCACAAATACTTAATGATACTAGTGAAACCTCTTCATACCCAGTAACTTTTATTAATTCATCAACTTGCTCTAATAGTTTTTCAGTAGTTTTTTCTCTAACAGGTCTATATATCATTCCTGCCTGACAAAATCTACAACCTCTTGTACAACCTCTAAAGGTTTCAAGAGTAACTCTATCGTGAACTATTTCATTATATGGTACTAATAACTTATCTGGAAATTCAACTTCATTAAAATTATTGATTATAGCCTTTGTAACTTTTTCTGGAATATCTTCATATTTAGGCTTGAATTCTTTTATAGTTCCATCTTCGTTATAGCTAACTTCATAAAGACTCGGAATATATATTCCTCTTACTTTTACAGATTTTCTTAAAAATTCTTTTTTACTTAATCCTTGCTTTTTACATTCCTTATACAGCTCCATTAACTCATCAAGCTGTTCTTCCCCTTCTCCTAATGCAAAAATGTCTACTATATCATAAAGTGGCTCAGGATTGTAAGCACAAGGTCCCCCACACAAAACAATAGGCTCTTCTTCGCCTCTTTGTGAGGCTCTTATAGTTATATCAGCCATATCCAGCATATTAAGTATATTTGTATAACTCATCTCATACTGAAGAGTAAATGTTACAAAATCAAATTCTTTTAAAGAATCCTTAGTTTCTAGAGTATACATAGGTATATTATTTTCTCTCATTTGCTTTTCCATATCTGGCCATGGAGCATAAGCTCTTTCACAATAAGTATCTTCTCTTTGGTTCAATGTATGATAAAGTATTTTAGACCCTAAATGAGACATACCAACTTCATAAACATCTGGAAAGCAAAAAGCAAATCTTATATCAACGTTATTTTTATCCTTACAAAATGAATTTAACTCTCCCCCTGTATATCTGGCAGGTTTTTCAACCTTATATAGTATATCATCCGAAATTTTGTTCATTAAACTTCCTCCTAAGTTAGGTTACATGTTTTATACATTTCTACATTTTAACACATTACCTATAAAAATTAAATAATATATCTTTAAAAGTAACTAATTATAAATGAAGATTTCTTTTACTCTTCACTTGTACTTTCGTCTTTCCAATTATTCCATTCTTCCACAGTAATTTTAGCCCATTTATCCATTTTGTCTATTTCATCTGTAGCCTTTAAATAATCTTCAATTGAAATATTTCCATATACCTTAAGCCCTTCTATAAGTTCCTCTTCATATATAATATTAATAGCTTTCATATCTTTATTTAGTATAATGAAAATATTATATTTATTCTTATCAACTATACTTAAGGCCTCTAATAAAGTTTTTTTATAATACATAGATATACTTCTATTTTCAATATATCCTCTTTTTATAAATTTATATTTCTTTCTTATAATATCTCCCATAATTAAATAAACTATCCTTTCCTTTTCTTTATATGATGAAACTATAATAAAAACTCCAATAATTCCAATACTTAAGTTCCTATCACCTAAAACCAACATAATTATTGAAGAAATTGTTATTAAAAAACCTATTATTAAGCTAATATTCACAGTAATTTTATTAGCTCTCTTATAAAAGGTCTTTAACGCTAAAATATCTCTTAAAATCCTCCCTCCATCAAGAGGGAAAGCTGGAATTAAATTAAAAATACTTAAAGCTAAATTACTCATATATAATAAATTTAAATAATCATTTGAAAAATTTTTATTTAAAAAATAGAAAATACCTGCCATTATTAAATTTGACAAAGGTCCACTTATAGATATTATTAAATCCTCTTTTGGCTCAGCATCATCTAAATCTTTAAGTTTTAATACAGTACCTATAGGAAGAATTTCTATATCAAATCCTTTAAAGCCCAATTTTCTTGCAACTAAATAATGAATTAATTCATGTAAAATAACTAATAAAAAAGATACTAAAAACTTGCCTTTAAACCCTATGATTAAGAGTATAATAATATAAGGAATAAATAATTTGCTAACCTTGATTAATAAACGCCCTTGTTTTTGCATCTATTATTTCTTCATTTCCACATTTTTTTCTAAATCTTTATTTTGACCCATAAATAAAACTTCAAAATGAACAGTATCTTGTGAATTATATTTTCCACTTACTCCTATAATTTCACCTTTCTTTACTTTATCTTCTTTTTTAACCATTATATTATTTAAATTTGAATATCTTGTTTCCAATCCATCACCATGATCAATTAAAATATACTGTCCTAAATTTTCATCCTTGCCACATTCTTTTACTTTTCCATCATAACTTGCAGTAATTCTACTGTTTTCCATTGTTTTTATATCTATTCCTTCTTGGGAGCTTTTTATTACATTTCCACGAACGGGCAAAGCAAATTTTTCCTTTATTTTATTTTTTATTGTTTCTCCACCAGTAAAGTTACTTTCTATTTTATCTATAAAATCTACAATTTTATCTTGTATATTTTTACTTGTATCCACATGTTTAACTTGATAAATTATTTGTTTATAGTCATAATTTTTATTAACAACTCCTTTGCAGTATTTGTATGCTGCAGCTGTTTGTGGAGTAACAACTACTTTACATATAAGTACAAAAATAAACATAGCTAGAACTCCACATAAATCTTGAATTATTTTTTTAATTATTCTATTTTTTTGGGGTTTTTTTTCTGAAATTCCACTATAATATCCTGTACTACTGTTTCTTTTATTAACAATGGAATTATAGTAGCTTTCATATTCTGCATTAAAATTTCCCAATTATAATCCCTCCTATAAACTTACTACTATAATATATATTTAGAAAAAACTCTTTCTATTACATACACCCAAAAAATACAAAAGAACATCAATGTATATTTACGTTGATGTTCTTATTTAATCCTGTTTTTTTACTTTTATTTACTTCTTTTTTCTTATATTAAATTTTTCACTTGCTATTAGTAAACTCCTTTTTCATTTAAAAATTTCTTATAATTCATATCAGATTTTAAGATATGCTTTTCAATCCAATCTGCTATAAACATAAGCATTTCCATACAAACTTTATATTGGTCTTCATCTATGTCTTTTTTTTTCATAGCAATTATTTTATCTATAAAAGCCTTATGTTCTTTCTTTTGCTTTTCAAGCTCTGGATAATTGTATTGTTCCATTACCTTTTCTTCATAATTAAAATGATATATAGTATAATTTTTCATTTCTTCTAAAGCATTCATTAGCTCATCATAGTGATCAAAATCATCCTTAAGGGAAATGATATCATATAATTTTTGACCTAACTCAAAAAGTGTTTTGTGCTGCTTGTCAATTTCAACAATATTACAGCTATATTGTTGTTTCCATTTTAACATCCTATTTCCTCCATACATCCCTTTTATATTAATGCAATATATACTAAATATCTATTTTAAACTTGCTTTAAATATTTGTAGTACATCATCTTTTTTAAGTCTTTTAAAACTACCTAAAGGTCTAAATTTAGTAGCTTTTTCTGCCATTTCTTCTAACCTTTCTTCATTTATACCTACTTCTTGTAATGTCATTGGAATTCCAAGTTGTATGAAAAATTCTTTTGTTTTCTCAATAGCTTTTTTAGCTGTATTAAACTTATTTTCCTCCATCGGTATTCCCCAAACATTTACACCATATTCTACAAATTTATCTACTGTAGATTCATCTAATACATATTCCATCCATCTTGGAGTAAGAATAGCAAGCCCAATACCATGAGTTATATCATATATAGCACTTAACTCATGTTCTATTCCGTGAGTAGCCCAATCTGTAAATTTTCCATATGTTAATAAACCATTTAAAGCAATACTTGAAGCCCACATTAAATTAGCTCTTGCCTCATAATCTTCTGGATTATTAATAGCTATTGGTCCATATTTTATACATGTCTTAATCACTGCTTCTGCTAATCTATCTTGTAAAAATGCACCTTCTGTAGGACTAAAATATTGTTCAAAAGCATGACTCATAATATCAACTGTACCTGCTGCCGTTTGTTTAACTGGAACAGTTGCAGTATAAGAAGGATCTAGTATTGAAAATTTAGGTTTAAGAACTTCACCTGCTGTAGGTAATTTTTCTTCAGTTTCTAAATTGCTTATAACTGCATTACCATTCATTTCAGAACCTGTAGCAGCTAAAGTAAGAATTGTTCCTATTGGAAGCGCCTCTTTTATTCTTGCTTTACCTGTAAAAAAATCCCAAGGATCATTTTCATAATAACATCCTGCAGCGATTATTTTAGAGCAGTCTATTACACTTCCCCCTCCAATTGCTAATACAAAATCAATATTATTTTCTTTACATATTTTAATTCCATCTTTTACACTACTTAATCTTGGATTTGGATCTATACCTCCAAGTTCAAAAAAAGGTATATCATTATTATTTAAAATCTCAACAATTTTATCATAAACACCATTTTTCTTTATGCTGCCGCCACCATAAGTTAACAGAACTCTTGAACCATATTGTTTTATTGTCCTTGCAAGTATTTGTATTCTACCTTTACCAAAATGAATCTTTGTTGGAATGGAATAATCAAACTTTAACATTTTACTTTCTCCTCTCAATAAATAGTTTTATATTTTTATTTTGTATAAATCTTATACTTTCTTAACTATTTTTATTTTCTATAAATTTCACATAATTCCTTCATTTATTTTTTCTTTTTAGTAAATTACTTAATATGACTAAATCAATTACCACTTTTGACTAAAAAATGTATAAAAAGCACTCTTTTACGAGTGCTCTTTATACTAAATATTTATTAACTATCTTAAAAATTCTATTTATTTAATGCTTCTAGTAAAGCATTTAAGTCTAGTCCGTGAACCATTGCTGCTTCTTCTAAAGTTTCACCTTGAGCTGAAGGGCATCCAACACATCCCATTCCAAAACTCATAAGAACCTCTGCTTTTGACATATCCTGTCTAATTAATTCTCCTATAGTCATATCCTTAGTAATTTTCATATTGTATTTCTCCTTTTCTATTTTTATTATAAATTTTACTACCTATAATTATAATTTTACTTCAAAAATTTTTCAACTACGTACTTTTAATATATAGTTCCCAAATTGTAAATTAAATAATATAAAAATTTAAAACATCTGTATTATATTAAAATATAACAGATGTTTTTTATTTTTGTATATTTATTTTTATTACAAATTGTTTAATGCTTTCTTTATAAATCCTTCATTTTCTTGTAAAAGTCTTTCAGCTTTTTCCTTTGAAAGCTTACCTTTTATCATAATTATACTTAATTTAACATTATATTTTGTTTCTTTTAGTACTTCCTCTATGAAATTTTCTTCTGCTTCTGTTGCTAATTTAACTATTTTTTTAGCTCTAATTAATAGCTTTTCATTAGAAGGTTGTACATCTACCATAAGATTTCCATATACTTTTCCTAGCTTTATCATAGTCCCAGTTGACAGCATATTAACGACTAACTTTTGAGCAGTTCCTGCTTTCATTCTTGTTGATCCCATGATCACTTCCTGTCCAACAATTACAGAAATTGAAATTTCCGCCTTTTTAGCCATTTCACTGTTTGGATTCATTGTTATTGAAATGACCCTCGCTCCAACACTCTTAGCATATTCCATACCACCTATTACATAAGGTGTTCTTCCTGAAGCTGCAATTCCACAAAGCACATCTTTTGGGGTTAAATTTAACTTTTTCAAATCCTCATGTCCAAGCTGTTTATTATCTTCAGCTCCTTCTATGGCTTTAAATATTGCAGTATTTCCTCCTGCAATAATTCCTTGTATAAGTTCACTGCTTACTCCATAAGTAGGAGGACACTCTGAAGCATCAAGAATTCCTATTCTTCCACTTGTTCCTGCTCCCATATATATAAGCCTTCCACCCTTTGACAATCTTTCTGCTATAAGGTCAACAGCCTTAGCTATTTGTTCATTTTGCTGTTCAACTGCTTCTGCAACTCTCTTATCTTCTCTATTTATCATTTCTATCATTTCTAAAGTACTTACTTCATCAATATTCATAGTATTAGGATTTATGCCTTCAGTTACTAAGCTTGTAATCTTATCTTCAACCATATAATACACTCCTTATTTTTCTCTCTCAACTAACCTAAATTTTTGCCATGCTTCAATATAATCCAATAAAAATAATTCATCTTTGACAACTCGTCCAACAATATTTGTTCTTCCTGAATTCTCCATATCCTTTAGTGCTATCTGCATCTCTCCAGCATAATGCCCATATAATGAGGTCTCAACAACTATATCTCCTCTTTTTATATTTAGTGTATTAAAAGGCTTAAATTCATGTCCTTTATATTTAACTCTCGGTTGAGTTGATCTTATTAAGTAATCTGAAATATCACCTCTATTAAAATGAAGTTCTTCTAACAATATTTTTTTCTCTACTTCTGGAATATCCTTGATTAATTCTATATCTAAAGTTAAAATTTCCGGATTAATCTTACTTAATGCCTTTAATTCTCTTTCTGAAGCAAATCCATTTGCAATTATAACATCATCAATAAGTCCTGTTGCAAATAAATGCTTTGCCTGAGCAGTTATGGGCATTTCTCTATGCAACTCAATTGTACATAAACCATCATTTACTGGCCAAGGTCCAAATTGGGCATCTTGTGAAGATACAAAAGCTGCAGTTTTAAGTCCATATTGCTTAAATTTTTTGCTGCATTTTATAAAGTGATCGTATTTAAGACCGGAATATCTATGTGGATAAAAATTATGGCATCCTAAAAGATTTTCATTATTTGGTTTGTACGTCATTATATTATCTAAGTATGCAGTATCATTGCTCATATTCAATTCTACCTTTAATCCATACTCATTAAATGTCATTAAAGATTCTTCATTTCCTGAGAATCCCATGTCAAGCCTTATTCCAAAAGCACCAAGTTCATTAAAGAATGATAAATCCTTATAACTTATATTAAGCTCACCAAATACTCTTGGACTTACATCTGCTATAACTTCCATACCTAATTTATTTGCAAAAGCTATTATTTCCTTAAATTCGCTTACTACCTTATCCTTATCCCCATCTACCGAAAGTAAACAAGTAAATATCCTTTGAAACCCATATTTGTGTGCAAGCTCTATATAGTTGCAGTTTTCTTTCACTGAAGCCCTATGTGGATACACTGAAATTCCTAATTTTCTCATATTAAGCCCTCCTAGGTATTGGTGTAATATTTCCTAAAATCACTCTTTTCTTTGCTCCCGTTGCCCCTAAAACATTTGAATAATTTCCATTTAAAGTCTCATTTGCAAGAATAGCAAAAGCAATAGACTCCTTAGCGTCTGATGAATATCCCAAATCTTCTCCAATCATAACCTTACACTCTGGAAGAAGCTCTTTTATATATCTAACTAAAGTATTATTATAGCTTCCTCCGCCGCCTAAAATAACTTCATCTATTTTATATTTATTAAAAATAAATCTCCTGTAATTTTCCTGGATTGATTTAGCTGTAAACATTGTAACAGTCGCTATCATATCATTATCTTCTATATCTTTATATTTATCTAGTAACTTGTCTACAAATTGACTTCCAAATAGTTCTCTTCCTGTAGTTTTGGGTGGCTTCAAAGTAATATATTTTATTTCCATTAGCTCTTTTAATAAAGCTTCATTAACATTACCTTGAGCAGCAAATTCTCCGCCTTTATCATATTTTACGCCTTTTAGTCTTTGAACCATTTCATCAATTATCATATTTCCTGGACCTGTGTCAAATGCATACATATCTTCTAGGTTGCACATTGCAGGAACAACTGTTACATTTCCTATGCCTCCTATATTCTGAAGTGCTCTATTTTTTTCTCCCCTATAAAGTATATATTCAGTATAGGGAACGAGTGGAGCACCTTCTCCTCCTGCAGCCATATCCATAGTTCTAAAATTTGACACCACAAGAGTATTAGTTTCATAAGCAATAACTGCTGGTTCTCCTATTTGTAGTGTAGATTTAAGACAACTTCCATCTTCTTTAGGGATATGATAAATTGTCTGTCCGTGGGAACCTATGAAATCTAATTTTTCCATAGCAAAGTTCGCCTTTGAACATACCCTTTTAACACTCTTTGAAAATAAATATCCTAATTTAAAATTTAAGCTACAGACAAGTTCTGTATTTGATTTTTCAACATTGCAACAGTTCCTTATCTCATTTTTTACTTTCTCAGGAATATCATCATTAATAAATTCTATAAGATTAATTTTAGTATTAATTCCGCTTCCCTTTATCTCTACTAAAGCAGCATCTATCCCATCAAGTGAAGTTCCTGACATAAGCCCAACGGCATATTTCACTTTACTTTTATTCATCTATCAGCCCTCCTTTTCTTGCCAAATAATAGGCTCCCTTTGCAGAAGATATATTATCATCAACAATTTGTATACTATTTGAATATTTTTTTATTTCTTTTTCAAAAGCCTTTCTTACAACTTTAATTCTTGTTATAATACTTCCTTTAATTCCAACTTTAATTTCTTTTGTTCCTAACTTTTTAGCTACTCTTATAGTTGTTATACCAAGAGCTTCACCTGCATTTTTTAATATTATTAGTGCTTTATTATCGCCTTTTTCTGCACAGCTTACAACGACTGGAGTAAGTGCTGCAATCTCATCTTTTGTTGATGAGTATACGAAGCCTTTTATTTCATCTGCTTCTTTAATATTTAAATATTTCATTATACTTCTTGTTAATAATCCTTTTTCTTTTATTTCATCATCTTCCTGTATCATAAGCTTTAAAGTTTCAATTCCAATATAATACCCGCTGCCTTCATCACCTAAAAGATGTCCCCATCCACCTGATTTAGCTTTTTTACCTTCTAAAGTACCAATTGAAATAGAACCTGTTCCAGCTATAGTTAAAATACCATCTTCGCCTTTTAAAAGAGCGGCCATAGCTATTTCTGCATCGTTATACACCAAGATTTTTACTTTGAATTTTTCTTCTATTGTTTTCTTTACAATATTTTTATTATCTCCAGCTTCAACTCCAGCAAGACCTAAACTTATGCAAATTACCCCTTCTCTACCAAAATAATTTATACATTCTTCTATGATAGAAGCAATGTTATTCAAAGCAACTTGCTTATTCAATACAAGATTTCCATATCCACCATAAAAGGTTTTTAGTTCTTCACCATCTAAAGTATAAGCTGCAGCCTCTGTTTTTGTTCCCCCTCCATCAACTCCAATAATGTATTTCATTTTTATTCACCTCTAAATATTTACTAAAATCTCCACAATATTAGCAATATCATGGTCTGTAAATTTTATTTGGAGTCTAAATTCTATAATTTGCAGCGACTCCTTTAAATAATTAAATAACTCACAATACCTGGATGTTATTAGCTGTAGAGTTTTACATTTAGGTGTCTCTTCTCTATTTAATAATTTCTCTACTAAACATCCAAAATGCATTAACAAGCCATTTAGTTTGTCTCTATCTAAATGTATTCCGTATATACACTTCATAGTAGAAAGACTTTTTATAAATTCATCTACAAGGAAATCATTCTCTTCTAAATTCAAATATTCTTTATATACAACTTTTACACCCTTAACTATTTCTTCATCATTTATAAACTCATGGAACTCTTCTCCCATAACCTCTTTAAAAAAGTTCTCCATTGTTATATGTTTAATATCCTTAATTTCTGGGTCAAAAGCACTTATTATAAAAGATATATTCTTGTCTTTTTCAATATTCTCTACAGCTTTTTTAAATTTCTTTTTATCATTTATACTTAAATTTATTACTTCATAGTTTTTGTCGCTGTATTTTTCTTTTATTATTTCCTTTAGTTTCTGAGCTGTGCCTTCTCCTGTTGAGCAAGCGGTTATAATAATATTTTTCTTTTTATTTTCTACTGGCTTATCAATGAATTCTCCTAAATATCTACTTTCTAAATTTACAGCTTCAATTATTTCATCTAAGCTTTGATAAATTACAGCTTTTCGTGTAGCCTCTATTACTGTGGCTGTTGAAACCATATCAATTGTTTTAATCTCTATACCTGTGTTTTCACTTATCATCTCACCAAAAAACTTAAGAGATCCCATATCCACTAAAAGAAGTATCCCTTTACCCTCATGTTTTTCTTTTATTATCTCTTCCAATTTACATAGTGCTGTCTCTGGCTTCATAGAAAGTGGCATATCAAATCCTATAGCATGATTTACATTTAATAAATTATTAGAAACTTCTGCTATGGATGTAGCAGCAGAATTACCATGCATTGCAACAATTATATTTACCTTAGCCTTAACTTTTTGATTATCTACAGAAAAAAACATTGCAATAAAAGCGATTTCTCCTATAGGAACTGTAATCTTATATTTTTCTCCTAGTTTATCTGCAAGAAGCATTGCTAAATTAAATTCCTTAGGATATTTTTTCCTTATTTCATCCACCTTAGGATTTTCAACACTTCTATTTTCTTTAATCCTTCCAAGAAATGTATCTATGTGAACCAATAAACCTAAAAAGGTATTTCTTGTTATCTTTCTTTTTAATTTGTACTGTGCCAATTGAATAAAACTACTTAAAAAATCATAAAGCTCACTATTAACTATCTTTTTAATATCATCCTCTTTATGTTCAGTCTGCATATTAGACAAATATTCATTAATAAAATTACCTACTTCATTTACTAATCTATTTTTAATATCTTTTTGCTCAAATCCCTTATTTGTTAAATATTCTGTTCTCTTTTCTATAAATTCATAAATGTTTTTTGATAAGCTATACTTATCACTTACATCTTCTTCTATAATTGTATTTTTAATATCACCAGTTTTTATTTTTAAATCCATGGGATTAATTTTTTTTGAAATTAAAAGTCCACTTCTTATTTCATTTGAAAAATCTTCAAGCTTAATTTTTACTTTTTCTTCCTTAAACATGTTTTTTAAAAATGCCTTAGCAGAGGCTATCTGTATATCGCTCTTAAGTTGTCCAATATTATTTGGACATTCGTAATTTAAAAGTGCAGTCAATACATCTTCATCTATTTCTATTTCCTTATTAATTCTAACTTCTTCATCTTTTATAAACCTTTTTATTAAGCTGTATCTCTCTTCTCCTGTTCTATGCTTAATATCTGGCAGTGAAATTGTAACAGGTATTCTTCTTGTAAAAGTTTTTAGAAGAACAGAATCAATGTTTTCTGTAGTTGCACATATTATCATTACATTTATCTTAACTTCTTTTGTGCCTCCAAGCGGTACATAAACACCTTCATCTATTAAAGTAAATAACATTTCTTGGCCTTGTGGTGGTAGTCTGTGAACTTCATCTAAAAAGATAATTCCCTCTCTACCTTTTTCTATTATTCCATGTCTATCCTCATTTGCACCTGTATATGCTCCTTTTTTTACACCAAATAAATGTGATATTAAGAGTTGTGGATTATTAGCATAATCCGCACAGTTAAAAACTACAAACCTTCCTTCCTTAATTCTATTTATCTCTAAAGCATATTTATACATACACTTTGCAAAGTATGATTTTCCTACACCTGTATCTCCAAGAATTAGAGTATGCAGCCCTCTAGGTGGATAAACAATTGCAGCCTTTGCTAGTGCAATAGGATGTTTTAAACTGTAATCTTTTCCAATAATAGTATCAATTATGGATTGTGTTTGTTTTTCGAAATTTTTCATATATTGTATTTTATTGTTTTTTTCCACACTCCACGTTTTTTCATCTATATAATACAGTACAGGTCTCCCTTGTTTCTTTTGTATTTTACCATCTGTAACCATTCTTGCTAACTCTCTAGACACGTTGGTTCTGTGCATGTTTAAAAACTTTGCCAATTTCTTGGTACTCATTCCTTTAACTTTATTTTCTGTATTAAACTGCTCAATGCAGATATGTTTTAATGTTTCATAAATTTCTTCATATCTCAATAGTATATCCCGCCTTATAGCTTACTTATATTATTTTCTATTACTCCTTTCATATTTTATTATTCCCTTAATTTCATTATTTTCAATCATCATTCTAGTTATCTCAAAAAACATTATACATGTCAAAGAAAAGATGATCTGCAGTATTTTCCATACAATTGGATTTAACGAAGGAAAAGCAATAGATGGTACTATTAGTATTAAAGGGGATATAAAAGCTAGTACCCATCTGTTTATTTTGAATTTGCTTACTAAAATATGTGTTAACTTAACCCCTACAAGCACAACTGCAAACATTGCAATTGCAAAAATTAGTTTTTCAAGCATATTATCTCCTCTCTTACTTTTCACTTATTTTTTTATAAAGCTTAACCATTTGCTCAATTAAATTCTTTTCAGATATTGCTGTCATTAGCTGATCTTGTGCATGAATTACTAATAAATTAATTTCTAGTTTATCCCCATTAATCTCTGATTGTATTAATTTAGTTTGTGTATTGTGAGCTAAATCCAATTCCTCCTGGGATTTTTCTAACAACTCTTCAACCTTATGAAAATCTTCATCTTTAGCAGCTTCTAAGGCTTCATAAGCATATGCTCTAGCATCTCCACCATGAGATATTATTTCAAATATTTGCGTCTCCATTTTCATTCCTCCATTAATTATATCTACTATTTTATTTAGTTTAGCCTAGAATTTCCAGGCTAAACTAATAAGTATTTTCTTGATTTTATACTTCTACTGAGTGTTCTTCTTGTATCATTTTCTTTTCATATGCTTTAAAGAATGGATAATATATAAGTGTTGATAAAGCTATATTTACAATAACTAATACAAATGCTTTCCAATCTCCATTAGTTGCCATAAAGGCTCCTATTGGTGCTGGTAAAGTCCAAGGAGCTAAAATTGATACTCTTCCAACCAAACCAGCTACTGTGGCCATGTAAGAAACTATACCACACACAACTGGTGCTAATATAAATGGTATAGCAATTATTGGATTCATAACAAGTGGAACTCCAAAAATTAATGGTTCATTTATGTTAAAAAGTCCCGGTATTATTGAAAATCTACCTACTCTCTTTAAATACTCAGATTTTGAGAAGCATAATAAAATACATAAACCTAATGTAGCTCCAGCACCACCAATCCAAATAAACCATTGGAAGAAAGGTTCTGGTGCAATATGGGGAAGAGGTTGTCCAGCCGCAGCTGCAGCAACGTTTTCATCTAGCAATACAAGCCATATAGGTCTAACAAGAGATCCTATAACAGACATTCCATGTACACCTGCTGACCACAATATTGTTATAAATAATACTGGTACTAATACCCCACCTAAGGTATCTCCAGCAGCATTAACTACTGGTTTAAATAAAGTCATTATTCCCTTTTGAATATCAAATCCTAATAATACTCTTATAACCCAAACAGATGTTATTATAACAAAAGCAGGAATTAAAGCTTCAAAAGATCTTGCTACTGACTCCGGAACTTGTTCAGGCATTTTAATAGTTACATTGTGAGTTTTTAAAATTCTTAAAACCTCTACAGCAAAAATCATACTTATAATTGCAACAAACATTCCTGAACCACCTAGCTGTCCCATTGGAAGTGCCCAGCCTATTCCTTCTGGATCCTTCACACTAACTGGCATAACCGTTAATAAGAAAGCTGCAAGAGAAAGAACTCCTCCTGAAATACCATCTAATTTGTAGGATTTTGCCAGAGTATAACCCATACCGTAACAAGCATAAAGTGACATAAGTCCCATTGTCATTCTAAATGGAATTAAAATATTTCCTATATGTGGTTTAACCAAATCTGCAAGAGCTGGTATAGGTGGAAAAGCAATTATCAAAAAGAAACTTCCAACTATAATTAGTGATAAAGTAGAAATAACTCCATCTCTTATTGCTTTTAAATGTCTTTGTTCTGACAATGCCGCCATAGGCGGCATAAGTCTTTCTTCAACCCATTGTAAAAACTTATCCATTTTTTCATCTCCTCAATTAGTTTTATGTCTTTAATCTTTAATTACTTAATTCTATTTAGAATACTTTTTGATTTGATTCAAAACCTTAGGTGCTCCTATTGGAGTATATCCCATTGGAACTACCATTTCTATTGGAATATCATATGGTTTTGATTGCTCTTGAAAAGTTTTAAATCTGTGTTTAACTTGCGGTGCTACAATAGCCATATCGTAATTGCCATTTTTTAACTCTTCTTCAAATTCTCCTGTTCCTACTGCTTTTATTTCCAAATTAAATCCTTGTTTATCCGCTTCCCCTTTAATAGCCTTTACAACTATAGCACTGGACATTCCTCCTGAACATACCATTAAAACTTTCATTTTCTATACCTCCTAAATTAAATTTATTATTACACTTTTAATATATATCAAGAATAATGCCAACTTTATAAAAGCCCTATTTTTGTATCACTCTATGAATAGTGTATCATTTTACACACTGTTACACACAACATATCTACAATATTTTACACACTCTTTTACACACTATAAAAAGTTTAATACACACAGTAAAAAAATAATTTATATTTTTAAGTAATCTAGTTCAAAAAATGATAAAGGTAAGATTTATTCTCTAAATCTTACCTTTATCATTTAAATTCAAATATTCAAACCAGTATAATTAAATATTGCTCTTTAATCAATATTATATAATTATCTTATTCGTTACCCATACCTTAAAACCAGTCACTGTAATCAAAAACCATGATTAGATATACTTATTTCAAAAATCCTTGTAATATTGTCTCTTGAGCTTCTTCTTCAGTAAGTCCTAAAGACATCAACTTCATAAGTTGATCTGAAGCTATTTTACCTATTGCTGCTTCATGAATAAGTTCTGCATCTTCACAACTAGCTGAAAGAGCAGGAATAGATGTAACAGTAGCATTACTCATAATTATAGAATCACATTCAATATGTCCTCTACTCTTATTCTTACCATTCATCATAAAATAAAATTTTTGCTTTGATTCATCCTTTGCTACAGTACGAGATACTATTTGAGCTGAAGCATCTTCTCCTACTAGGTTTATAGTTACATTAGATTTAGCTTCTTGTTCAAGCTCAGTAAATATTCTTTCTGTAATAATCAATCGAGCATTGTTATGTAAATTAATTTCCATATCTTTATTACCATCATCAACACCCTTTATTTGAACTAATTCCATTTCAAGGCTTCCTTCTTCTTCTATCTCTATAGTAGTCTTCGTATTAAAAATCTTTTGAGATTTACCTGTACTTTCTGCATAATGTTTTTCAAGATATTTAACCTTTGATCCTTTATGTATAAAGATTTCATGTATTCCAACATGCTCAGTTTTTTGAGCATTACAATTATGAATACCACAACCTGCCACAATAGTAACATCTGAATTTTCACCTACATCAAAGGTATTATAAACAGTATCAGTAATATCTTGATTTAAGATTACTACTGGAACATGTACACTTTGGTTTTTAGTATTAGGCTGTATTATTACATCTATTCCTGATTTATCTTCTTTATTTTTAATACTTATAGTTCTAGAAGTGCTTCTACTGATAGATTCACCATTACTTCTGATATTATGTGCACCACTTTTAAGCTCATTAGTATCATCAATTTTTTCTAATATCTTTTGTTCAACTGAACTTACCATATCCATTACATTCTCCCCTCACAAGTTTCACAATAGTCACAGGCTGCCTGATCTTTTATCTCTTTAATAATTTCTTCTCTGCTTGTTCTTTTCTCAATAGAACCATTTGATAAAACTATAACCTCATCTGCAATATCTATAATACGTTCTTGGTGTGAAATAATAACAATTGTTGAATTATACTTATTATGCATATTCTTAAAAGTCTCTACAAGTCTTTGGAAGCTCCAAAGGTCAATACCAGCTTCTGGTTCGTCAAAAACGGCAAGTTTTAAATCTCTAGCTAAAACTGAAGCTATTTCTATTCTTTTTAATTCTCCTCCTGAGAGACTTCCATTAACTTCTCTATCTATATAAGTTTTAGGACAAAGTCCCATATCTGCTAATAGTTCACCAATATCTACTTTTTCTTTATTATTTTTACTTGAAAGCTCTAATAATTCTCTAACTGTCATTCCTTTAAAATGAGGCGGCTGTTGAAAAGCATATCCTATTTTCTTTTTTGCTCTTTCAGTAATATCGAATTGGGTAATATCTTCCCCATCAAAAAGAATGTTCCCTGATGTAGGTTTATAAATACCCATCATAAGCTTACATAATGAAGATTTACCACCTCCATTAGGACCTGTAATAACATATATTTTGTTATTTTCTAGTTTTAGATTGATATCCTTTACAATGCTAACTTTCTCATCTTGTTCTCCAACTTCTAATGATACATTTTGAAATTCTATCATTTGAAACTTCTCCTTACATGAAAAATTTTGTATAAATTACTTTTACTCTTGATTAAAACTACCCTTATTTATATTACCATTATGTAGATACTCTTTCAATTATTTTAATGTAAATTGTCACTCCATAGACCTAATATAATAATAATTTTAAATATAAAAATCCTGTGAGTATTTTGATCACAGGATTTTTATATTTAATCTCTAATTATTTCTACCATTTTTAAAGTAGTTTCTTTATTTTGGCTTTTCTTTTCATTTATAATCTTTAAAATTAAATATGAAACTGCAAGAAGTACCATTCCTAGTAAAAAGCTTAACATTTCATAATTTTCATACCCTGCTCCTTTAAAAAAGCTAGTTCCTCCACCAATTCCAATAGCCATCATAATTAAAGGAAAAACATATGCCCAAAAAACCAACTTATTTAAAGCCTTTTCTTCTATAGAAACCTTTACTTTATCACCTTTACTTGCCCCTAGAGTATTTTTTACTTCAGTAGTAACTGATGGTTGTGTGCATCCACCTTTACAACTTGCACAGTTATCACCACAACCTGACTTTCTTTTGACAATTACTGAAGCATAATCTCCTTGTATAGAAGTTATATATCCTTCTTCTGTCATATCTATCAACTCCTAAATAATATTTACTATTTAATAATAATTATATCACACTTGTTCTTTTTTTCTACATATTTCTCATAATATTTATACTACATTTCGTACTAAATATTTATATTTATGCACATACTACTCTACTCATTATAATATATAGCTGCTTAAACTATTTTTGTTGTCCATTCTTCACAATTCCACACTTCTGTTACTACATCTCTATAAAATTCAGGTTCGTGGCAAACTAAAAGTATACTTCCTTTGTACTCCTTTATAGCCCTTTTAAGTTCTTCCTTTGCTTCCACATCCAAATGGTTTGTAGGCTCATCTAGAATCAATATATTAGTCTCTCTATTAATCAACTTACACAGTCTTACTTTAGCCTGTTCTCCCCCACTTAATACCATAACCTTACTTTCAATGTGTTTTGTTGTAAGTCCACATTTAGCAAGAGCTGCTCTAACTTCATATTGAGTATAAGAAGGGAAATCATTCCATATTTCTTCTATACAAGAATTACGATTATCTTTTTTTGTTTCCTGTTCAAAATATCCAATATGTTGATAATCCCCTAGTTCAACTTCTCCACTTAATGATTTTATTTCTCCCATTAAGCTTTTTAGTAGGGTTGTCTTACCAAGTCCATTAGCACCACTCAAAGCAATTTTTTGTCCTCTTTCCATTCTTAAATTTAGAGGCTTAGACAATGCCTCATCATAACCTATAACAAGGTCAGTTGTTTCAAAAATTAATTTTCCTGAAGTTCTTGCAGGTTTAAAATTAAATTCCGGCTTTGGTTTTTCTTGCGGTAATTCTATAATTTCCATTTTATCTAACTTTTTTTGCCTTGATTTTGCACGCCCAGTGGTAGAAATTCTTGCTTTATTTCTAGCTATAAAATCTTCTAGTTTTGCTTTTTCTTGCTGCTGTCTTTTATATGCTGCTTCCAATTGTTTTTTGTTAGCTTCATATATTCTTATAAAATTCTCATAATCTCCTACATATCTTGTTAACTTTTTATTTTCTACATGATAAATAAGATTTATAACGCTATTTAAAAATGGAATATCATGTGAAATTAATATAAAAGCATTTTCATAAGCTTGAAGATATTTTTTTAGCCACTCAATATGTTCCTCATCTAAATAATTGGTAGGCTCGTCCAAAAGAAGTATATCAGGTTTTTCAAGAAGCAGCTTTGCAAGAAGAATTTTAGTTCTTTGTCCTCCACTTAATTCAGTAACATCTTTATCTAGCCCTATATCACGAAGTCCAAGACCTCCAGCCACTTCTTCAATCTTTGAATCTATTATATAAAAATCACTATTCTCTAGTATCTCCTGAATATTTCCCATCTCTTCTAATAATTTTTCGAGTTCTTCTGGAGATGCTTTTCCCATCTTTTCAGTTATTTTCATCATTTCTTCTTCTAAATCGAAAAGATATTTAAAAGCTTCTTTTAATACATCCCTTATTGTTTTACCTTTTTCTAATACTGCATGTTGATCCATATAACCAACTCTTACTTTATTTGACCAAATTATATTTCCTTCATCGGGCATTAAATTCCCTGTAATTATATTCATAAAGGTGGATTTTCCTTCTCCGTTTGCTCCAATTAGGCCAACATGCTCCCCTTTTAAAAGTCTGAAGGAGACATCTTCAAAAATTGCTCTATCTCCAAAACCATGACTTATATTTTTAACCGTTAGTATGCTCATATAACTTCTCCTTATAAAATATTTAAATTACATCATATATACCCATATACCCTATATAGTTTAAATTAAAAAAATACTTTTTGTCAATTAAATAATACTGCTAAATAAAAACAGTTTGTAAATTTTAAAATCAACTTATTTAAATGTATACTCAAAATACTTTATGAGGAATTTAATATAACTTATAAAAAACGTTGACTTTTACTTAAATATTATATATTATATATCCTATAAAACACATAAGAATACTAGGAAAAAGAGTGGAAATATGACCCAGCATTCACTTTCAAGAACAGAGTTACTAATTGGGAAAAAATCCTTAGATAAATTAATCAAAAGTAAAGTGGTTGTTTTCGGAATAGGTGGAGTAGGAAGTTTTACTGTTGAATCTTTAGTTAGAGCTGGAGTAGGTAATTTAATACTAATTGATGATGATACTGTTTGTTTAACCAATATTAATAGACAAATCCATGCTAATTTTGATAGCATAAGCAAGCCAAAAGTTGAAGTTATGCGAGAGAGAATTTTAAAAATAAATCCTCATTGTAATGTTGAAATCCATCAAACTTTTGTAAAAGAAGATAACATAAGTGAAATAATACCTAAAGATGCAGATTATGTAGTTGATGCAATAGATACAGTTTCATCTAAACTTTCACTTATAGTATGGTGTAAAGAACATAATATAAACATAATAAGCTCTATGGGTACAGGTAATAAATTGGATCCTACACAATTTAAAATAGCGGATATATATGATACTCAAATGTGTCCATTAGCAAAAGTTATGCGATATGAACTAAGAAAAAGAAAAATAAAAAGTTTAAAAGTATTATATTCAGAAGAAAAACCCATTAAACCCAAATTAGATGAAGTTATTACTTGTAAAGAAGGATGTGTATGTACAGGTGGTACTAAAAAATGTACAGTGAAGAGACAAATTCCAGGAAGTATATCTTTTGTACCTCCTGTTGCAGGTATGATAATTGGTGGAGAAGTTATAAAGGATTTAATACAATTATAACATTAACTAAAAACATTTTAATACTAAAAATATATGAGTACTAAATTTTTTAAATAAAAACCTAGTAAATTTATAGGAATAGTATATATTTAAGATTGTTAGTTAGATTATTTACAAAAAATATTAAACTAGGAGTGATACATATGTTAAAGAAAAACAAGATTAGAATAATAACAGGAATCATATTAACAGCAATGGTAATTTTAGTAGGATGTGGTTCTAAAAAATCAAATGAAACTTCAGCTAATACACAGGCATCACCATCTAATGATAAAAAAGTCATAAGAGTTGGAAGTTCAGGAGGATATTTCCCTTTTACCTTTGTAGAAAATGATAAACTTAAAGGTTTTGAAATTGATGTATGGAATGAAATAGGTAAAAGATTGGACTATGATGTTGAATTTGTAACAGCTAAGTTCAGTGGATTATTCGGTATGTTAGATACAGGAAAACTAGACACAATTTCTAATCAAATATCTATTACTGAACAAAGAAAGGGAAAATATTATTTTTCAGATCCTTATGTATATTCAGGAGCACAATTAGTTGTAAAAAAAGGAAATACTTCTATTAAAGGACTTGAAGATTTAAAAGGAAAGAAAGTAGGAGTAAGCCTGGGTAGTAATTATGAACAGATATTAAGAGAATATGATAAAAACAATGAAATAAATATTATAACTTACGATGAAGGTCCATTAGAAAGAGATGTAGCATTAGGAAGACTTGATGCATTTTTAATGGATAAAAGTTCTAGTTTAGCTTTAATAGAAAAGACTAAGCTTGACTTACAATTAGCTGGTGATCCTATTGATATAAATCAAAATTCCTTTCCATTTGTTAAAAGCAGTAAAAACAAAGAATTAATAAAAAACATTAATAAGATTTTAGAAGACATGAGAAATGATGGAACATTAAAGCAGATATCAGAAAAATGGGTTAAAGTAGATATTACTAATAAGTACTAACTTGGTGGTGTATTATAAATGGACAACTTTGATATACAATATATTATTAATTTATTTTATATATTACTGAAATATATACATGTAACCTTAAGTATCTCATTACTTTCTATGATTATAGGAATAACTCTAGCCATACTATTAGCTTTAATAAAAATTTATAAAATAAAAGGATTATATTTTTTTACTAATGTGTATATTTCTTTTTTTAGAGGAACGCCTTTTATAGCACAACTGTTTCTTTTATATTTTGGACTTCCTGAAATTATACCTGTACTAAAAAATTTAAATGCTTATAATGCAGCAGTTATATGTTTAGCTTTAAATGCTTCTGCATACATGGCAGAAAGTATTAGAGCAGCTATAACTTCTATTGAAAAAGGACAAATGGAAGCTGCTTTATCTCTAGGTATGACAAATTTACAAGCACTAAAACTAATTATTATTCCACAAGCAGCAAGAATAGCAATCCCCTCTCTTGCTAATAATTTTATTGATATTATAAAAGGATCTTCTTTAGCTTTTACAATAGGTGTAGCTGAAATTATGGGTAAAGCTCAAATGGAAGGATCCGCATCATATAAATTTTTTGAAAGTTATTTGGCCGTAGCTTTATTATATTGGGTAATCGTATTAGTATTTGAATATTTGCAAAGGACTGTAGAATATAAATTTAATAAAGCCTATTAAAAATGAAAAAAGAACAGCAGAAATGTTTCTAAAAAACACTTCTACTGTTCTTATATTTTCTATAGATTTATACTATTCCCTGCATCATCATTGCATCTGCAACCTTTAAGAAACCTGCAATGTTAGCTCCTATTACATAATTATCTTCATATCCATATTCTTTAGCACATTTTACTGAATTGTCATAGATATTCTTCATTATATTCTTTAATTTCTCATCAACTTCTTCAAAGCTCCATGAATATCTTATACTGTTTTGAGACATTTCTAAAGCTGATACTGCAACACCTCCAGCATTAGCTGCTTTTGCTGGTGCAAAAAGAACTCCATTTTTCAAAAATGCGTCAACAGCGCCTAATGTAGATGGCATATTTGCACCCTCTCCAACGGCTATTACTCCATTCTTAATTAAACCTTTAGCATCTTCATCATTTATCTCATTTTGAGTAGCACATGGAAGCGCTATATCACAAGGTATTGTCCATATTGATCTACATCCTTCATAATATTTTGCCTCTTTATGGTACTTAACATATTCCTTTATTCTCTTTCTTTCTACTTCTTTTATTCTCTTAACTGTATCTAAATTAATTCCATTTTCATCATATATATATCCATTTGAATCACTACAAGCTACTACTTTAGCACCCAACTCTTGTAGTTTCTCTATAGCATAAATAGCTACATTACCAGAACCAGATACAACTACTTTTTTTCCTTGTAAGCTTATGCCTTTTCCCTTTAACATTTCGTCAACAAAATAAACTAAGCCATATCCTGTTGCTTCCGTTCTAACTAAACTTCCTCCATAATTCAATCCTTTACCTGTTAGTACTCCCGCTTCGTATGAGCTTTTCAATTTCTTATATTGACCAAATAAGTATCCTATTTCTCTTCCACCTACTCCAATATCACCAGCAGGTACATCCATATCTTGACCAATATATTTATAAAGTTCTGTCATAAAGTTCTGGCAAAATCTCATAATTTCTCTATCAGATTTATCTTTAGGATCAAAGTCAGATCCACCCTTACCTCCGCCTATTGGAAGACCAGTTAATGAGTTTTTTAAAATTTGCTCAAACCCTAAAAATTTAATTATACTTAAATTTACAGTTGGATGAAATCTAAGTCCCCCCTTATAAGGTCCAATAGCATTATTGAACTGAACTCTAAATCCTCTATTCACTCTTACTTGACCATTATCATCTACCCATGGAATTCTAAATATGAACTGTCTTTCAGGTTCAACTATCCTTTCTAAAATCCCATTTTCTACATATTCAGGATGTTTTTCAAAAACTGGTATCAAAGAGTGTAAAACCTCTTTAACAGCTTGATGAAATTCATCCTCACCAGAATTTCTTTTCAAAACTTCATTATATACTTTTTCTACATATTCTTTAGTATTCATAGTAAATCCCCCTTTTTAAATTTGCATACCCTATTTTGATTATAATACCATATATTTTAGAAAAATTACATAGTTTTTCATATGTTTTTTTATAAAAACATATTTTTTTTTGATAATTTACCAATATATATAATCTTATATTATTAATTTAGCATTTCCTTTGTGATTATAATAAATTTATTTCTTTCTGCAATATATAAAACCTTCATGCAAAGAACATGAAGGTTTTATATATTTATTCAATCTTGATAATTTATTTTTTAATAAGATTATTTATTTCCTCAGCCAAATTCCTTAGTTCTTCTACATTAACATTTATTTCTTCACTCATAGCAGCACTTTGATTTACAGTTTCACTTACTGTATTAAACTTGTTTATTAAGTTTTCTGTACTATGACTGATATTAGTATTTGATTGAACAACATTATTAGTTTTAGGAAGAAGCTTCTTCATAAATTGATTTATCTCATTTATATTTTTTCCTGAATAATTTAACTTTTGCATCATATTTTTCACGTTTTCTACAGTTTGGCTTAAAGTATCGTTCCCATATACTATTTTATCATTATTACTTGTCATAAATTCCTCTACTTCACTTATTCTATCTTTAAATTCATTTGTTATAATAGATACTTCTCCTAAAGATTTTTTAGTGTTTTCTGCTAATTTTCTAACTTCATCAGCTACTACCGCAAAACCTTGACCAGCTTCTCCAGCTCTAGCAGCTTCTATAGAGGCATTTAATGACAATAAATTTGTTTGTTCTGAAATCTGTCCAATAATTAATAAAATATCGTCTATCTCTTGAGATTTTTCCTCCAATAATTTAGTTGCCTTAAATGTAGTTTTTATACTTTCTTTTATATCACTTATTATGCTTAAAACTTCATATAAAGATTTTTCATTATCATTAGATATATTTATTACCTCTTTAGCAGTTATTTTTGAATCTTCTGCTTTCTTTGATACTTCATGGTTATTTTCTAATAATTCATATAAAACATCTCTATTTTTAGTTGATTCATCAAGCATTACGTTAGATTCATTAACTATTTGTTCACATGTACTTGCTATCTCCTGCATAGAAGATGTACCTTCTTCTGCAGTACTTGCTAATACTTGGCTTGCTTCTAAAAGAGTATGAGAAAACTCTGCTAATTTATTGAATATTCTTACCATATTTTCATTGCTTTCATTTAGCTCTTTTTCATTTTCTTCTACTGCTTTTAAAAGCTTAGAAGAAAAATATGTAATAATAAATATTCCAAACGAACCAAATGCTATAGCAATTATTCTCATTAACAATTCACTAAGAAACATTTCCTCCCCTGGTAGAAGCATTGGTTTATTTATAAATAATATTGCCTGCGATATAATGCTCATAACAATAGAACTGCAAGTCATTTTAATATCTAGAAACAATGACCCAACTATAATAAAATAAAATATACTTATCCAAAATTCTTTAGATGGCAGTATATAAATTATATAAGTATAATTAACATATGTAATTATAAGAATCAAAATTTTTAAGATTTTAAAATTTTTTTCGTTTATCTTTCCATTAACTAAAGTTTTTTTATACATATACATGAAAATACTAATTTCTACTATGGATAAAATAATCATTGTCCAAACCTGATTCCATTTCATTGTATCAAATAAATTAAAATACTTAAATGTAAAAAATATTATACCCGCACAAAAAGCACTTATAGAATATAAAGCTATAACAAATTTTAGTGTTTTAGATTGATATTTTTCGATTACACTTATGCTACTTTCCATGTATATTCCTCCGTAAAAATCATATATTTAATTACCATTTATATAATAAAGCTGACATAGTATATCCACCAGCTACAGAACAAAATACTATGATATCATCCTTTTCAAAGCACTTTTCTTTCAATTTGTCATCAAGTGCCATAATTGGACTAGTTGGACCAGTATATCCATATTTATTTCCTACAAACGTTGTCTTGTCCATGTTTGTCCCAAGTTTCTTTAAAGTAGTTTCAACTTCAAATTCGGAAAATTGAGACATAAAATAATGATCAACATCTCTAGTAGTATAACTATGCTCTTTTAAAAGATTTGTAATAAGTTTTGTCCAGTTTTCAGATAAAAAGTTAACTGCAAAAGGTTTCCATTCCATCATTCTATCATACCCATTTATTTCATTTTTAGGCATGTTGGATAATCCACAAGCTGGAAATCTTATAGTTTCATTGTAACTATCATCAGTAAATATTTCAGAACCTATAAATCCGCTTTCTTCTTCCTCTTCTCTCGCTTCTAAGATGATGGCTGCGCCTCCATCCGCTATAGTTGAATAAACTATCATGTCGTCTTCTCTAGCAAAAGGACTAATTAACAATGAACTTACTACTAAAACTCTTTTATATTTTTTATCTGTCTTCAAAAATCTTGTAGCTATGTCTATACCATGAAGCATTCCAATACAATCACAGTTGACATCAAAAACACCAGATACATTCTTTGCACCCAATTTATTTTTTATTATCAATGCACAGCAAGGTGTAAGGTATTCTGGTGTATCACTAGCTGATATTATCATATCTATATCATTAGGATTTAATTTAGCAGCTTCTAATGCTTTTTTTGCTGCTTCTACAGACATAGTTATAGTATTTTCATTTTCTTGTGCCAAAGTCCTTTTATCTCTACCTAGTTTTTCCATCATGCCTTTTAATTTAACATCCAAATCATATTTTCTAAAATGCTTAATATAATAATCATTATCTACAATTCTTTTAGGATGATAGCTCCCTGTTCCTACTATATGTACGTTTCTAAACATAATTTATACCTCCTATAATTATTATGAAATTTATTGATTTTTTAACAAAGTTTATAATTAAAATTATCACTAAAAATAGTAATATAAAATATATTGTATTGATGAAAAAATAGCAGATAGCCATATATGATACATCAGATAACACTGAACATGGTAATATGACATTTTCAAAATCTGTATAGCTCGATATATTTTATTTTCTAGGGTTTAAATGTTAATTTTTCACTCTTTTAAGTATTTATAAATTAATAATAGTATATATGTATTTTTTGGTAAAATCAATTATTTTAATACACATTATTCCATATTGTTCTATGTTTTTTGTGAATTAGACTTAATTATACATTTAAACGTGATTTTCCTTCGTAACAAAACTTTATATTATATCTATTCTTAAGGAACAAAAAAATTAGATAAAAATAGATTTTTTCTATTTTTATCTAATTCTTTTTTTGAATCTACTAATTCACCTATACTTCTATATCCACACCAACTAAATCTTTTATTTTTCTGGCTAATTCATTACTTAATCTCTCCACCTGATCAAAGTTTTTTGATTCAGCATAAACTCTACATACTGGTTCTTCAGCATCTGGAAGAACCAGTGCCCAAGCATCAGGATAGTTTAACTTTACACCTTCAATAAGCTCTACTGATTCTGAAGAATTTTCTTCAATTAAATTTCTCATAACCTTTCCCTTCATATTCCAAGGACATACAATTTCTTGCTTCCTTTTATAATACTTAGGGAATTTTGATATTATTTTAGAAAGCGCTAAATTAGAATTTGCCATTAAATTTAAAGTAAGCATGACTATTCCTACAGCATCATGAACATTTAAATAGGAATTAACTACCTCTCTTTTATTTAAATTTTTCTCGTTCTTTATATATGCTTCTAATATATTATTTTGCGAAGTTTTAGTCCTTATGAATTTAGCCCCACACATATAAGCTATTTGTTCCATAGAACCAGAAGATGTTACTGGTACTACTAAAGTTTTAAGTTCAGTTGATTTTAACATAATAAATGCTTTAAGGGCATCATATGTATCATCTTTTATAATCTTGCCTTTTTCATCAACTAAAACAGCCGAATCACCCTCATCAGAAATGTATACGCCTAAATTTGCACCATTTAATATAACCGCTCTACTAATTCCTCTTAAATCTTTTGCTTCATCATATAACTTAACATTTACCTTAAGCTCTGACAAAATATTCTTCATTACTGAATTTATTAAAGTATTTCTTGTACTTAATACTATCTTATACTTTTGCATTTTTATATTATGAACCTGCAATTTATTCACAAGACTTCTAATATAATATTCAACTGTATCTGATAGATGGGTAATTTTCTTTAAAGCATCATTTTTAACTCTCCTAAAATCTTCCCTTATAAAACTATTTTCTATACTTCTTTCCATATTTTTATCAATATCTACTCCGTTTTTATCCATAAACAAGATATTAACTCTTTGTGGATCATCCCTATCTACTACAACATGAATTGCTCCACTAACCCCAAAAAACATTACAGCATATCTTGTCATTGCAGTAGTCATCCTTTTTAAATCATATACTTCAATCCCCATAGAAATAAGCCCTGTAGCTAATGCATATTTAAACATTTGAGCTGCACCGTCATCACTACAACTTATTGCAACCTTAGCACCAGATTTTAATAAAGACCCATATGAAGATCCTAACTTTGATACAAACTCAGGCGTTATATCTACATTTATTCCTCCACTTATGCCTCTCTTACCAAATAAAGCTTTAGAAAATTTTCCACCCCAAATTACATTTGATTTTACTACAGAACTTGCACCAATTAATTTATTAGGCCATATTTTAATTCCAGGTTTTACTATTGATTTAGTTTCAATCAAAGTATCATCACCTATTGCTGCCTCTTCAAAAACTGCACTTCTTGATTCTAACTGTACATTTTTACATAAAACAGCCCCTCTAACTTCAGCATTATCACCAATATAACAATTGTCAAAGGCTATGCTTCTCTTTATGGTAGCATCTGAAGAAACTATATTATTTTTTCCTAAAATAGTATAAGGTCCTATTTTAGCTCCAGCATAAATTTTTGTATTACTTCCTATATACGAAGGTGATGTAATCTTAGCTTGAGGATTTATTTGACAATTCTTCCCTATCCATATACCCTCTCCATATCTTTCTCCTTTTATTTTTACCTTTACGATTCCTTTTAAAATATCAAAATGACATTTAATATATTGTTCTATATTACCTATATCACACCAATATCCATCAGCCACATATGCATATACAGGTTTATTATTACTTAATAAAATAGGAAATAAATCATTGCTAAAATCAAATTTCTGATTTTGTTCATAATAATCAAAAATTTCAGGTTCTAATATATATATGCCTGTATTTACTTTGTCACTAAAAACCTCGCTCCAACTTGGTTTTTCAAGAAATCCAGTAACTTTTCCTTCTTTATCTGTTACAACAACTCCATACTCTAAAGGAACTGGAACTTCCTTTAATACTAATGTTGCTATTGCTTTTTTCTTTTTATGATAAGCAATAGCTTTAGATATATCAATATCAGTTAATGCATCTCCACTTATAACAATAAATGTATCATCTAAAAATTTTTCTGCATTCTTAACACTTCCTGCAGTGCCTAAAGGATTTTCTTCCATAAAATAATTTAAATTAACTCCAAATTTTTTTCCGTCTTCAAAATAACTTATAATTTCATCCGATAGGTACTGAAGCGTTACAGCTATGTTAGTTATGCCATTTTTTTTAAGCAGTTCTATTGCATATTCCAATACTGGTTTATCCAGTATTGGCATCATAGGCTTTGGAATATTACAAGTTAACGGTCTTAACCTTGTGCCTTGCCCCCCCGCCATAATTACTGCTTTCATAAACTCCCCCCTATATGTTAATATCTTTTTAATTAATCTATTGTTTCTTCTCTACTTCCCATTCAGTTTCTTTGGCCTCATTTTTAACCTGTTCATACATTTGTACTGTTAAACAAGCTATTTTATCCCAAGAATATTTTTCACGAATATATCTATAAGCATTCTCTTTTAATTTTTTTGATAATTCCTCATTACTTAAAAGTTCTAAAACATTCTTCTTTAAACTTTCAACTGAGCCTGGTATGAATTTCATTCCATTAACCTTATGTTCAACTATTTCTGAAAATCCACCTACATCGGAAACTACTATTGGACATCCTGCTGCCATTCCCTCTAAAGCAACAATTCCAAAAGGTTCATATAAAGATGGAAAAATAGCCATATCTGCTACTTTATATAATTTATTTTTGCTATTATCTTCCATATATCCAGTAAATAAAACTTTATCAGATAAGCCTATATCTCTTACCTTTTTCTTTAATTCGTCTGTCATTGGCCCTGTACCTGCAATTATAAATTTTGTTTTATTATGTTTTTTAATTATTTGAGATGCAGCATTTATTAAAATATGTATCCCTTTTTCAAAAACATGTCTTCCAACATAAAAAACTATTTTTTCATCATCTTTAGCAAATTTTCTTCTAAACTGAAGAGTATCAAAATCTAATTGAAACTCATTTGCTTCTACTCCATTAGGAATAACCCATATTTTCTCCCAAGGTGTAGAAAATACATTTTTTATTTGTTCTCTCATATAATTGCTGCATGCTACAACCTTCCAAGATTCGTATGTAAGCATCCATTCTACTGATGATATATATCTTTGCATATCAGTCTTTATTCCATTATTTCTTCCATACTCTGTAGCATGTATTGTACTCACTACTGGAATATTAAAAGCCCATTTTAGTGTTTTGGCTGCATATGTCGTAAGCCAATCATGGGCATGTATAATATCCATTTCTCCCTTATCATTTATTAGACGTATACCTTCTTCTATCATTGCAAAATTAAGCTGCATAATCCACTTTGTAAAATCTTGTGTTTCTAGATTATAAGGAGATACTCTATGAATTAGAACTCCATTATCATTTTCTTTAATAGGAGCTGTTCCTTCTTCACAGGTAATCACATGAACCTCATGTCCCTTATTTGCTAAACTATGTGATAAATAATAAACATGATTTGATAGTCCCCCTACATTCTTTGGTGGATACTCCCATGATAGCATTAATATTCTCATATATTACACTCCTTTGATTTATAGTTAATTTCATAATTCGTTATTACCATTTTTTTCTACAATATATATTATAATGTATAAAGATATATTTTCAACCATTATTTGTAAATAAACTTCACTGGTATAATTCTATAGATTCTTCTAACCAAGATCTTTGAATATTAAAAATAAGCTACATTTAAATTATATTATTTATGTAAGAATTAAATGTTACATCATTTACATATTATGTATATATAAAAATAGCACAAACAACTTAATTAAAGTGTTTGTGCTATCTCTATATTTTTAAATAGACTCTACAATATCAATTTTTGACTTAGTTTCAGTTATATTCTTCATCCACTTTTTCGAATACACTAATTTCAATCCGATAATCAATCTTACAAGCTCCTCTCCAGAAATTATTAAGTAAACCCACTGAATTGGAAGCTTTAACACAAAAGCTGAAATGAAACCAATAGGAACACCAATACCCCATGTACCAACTATATCTAAATACAGGGTATATTTAGTCTTTCCACCACTTCTTAAAATTCCGCCACCTATAATCATATTTGAAACCTTAATCCATAAAACTATACTAAACATTACTAAAATCTTAATTGTATAGTCTTTTACATCACTAGATACATTGAATACTGAAACATATAAATTTGAACAAATTATTAATAAAACTCCAAATATACTTGAGCCAACAATTCCTAATTTAATAAATTTTTTGGAATATTTAAAAGCAACTTCGTTATCCCATATACCTAACTTATTTCCTATCATAATTCCAGCTGCACTACTTACTCCTGAAAATAATCCTATACTTAAACCTTGTATAGGATAGGTCAAAGTCATTGCTGCAACCTCTATAGTCCCCATCCTTCCATATACAATAGAATACATTGTTTCACCTAATGCCCACATAAATTCACTTATTAATAAAGGACTTGCCACAATAAAAATTTTCTTCATAAATACTAATGAAATATCAAACATTTCATTAATCTTAAATGCAGCTGGATATTTATTTACATAAGTAATAATTAATATCAAAACACATTCTACAAATCTAGTAATAGTTGTAGCATAAGCTGCCCCATATAATCCCATATGTGGCAAACCAAATTTTCCAAATATAAATAAATAATTTAATAATGTATTTAATCCAACCGCAAATAATCCTGCATACATTGGTGTCTTAACATGTTCTGTACTTCTTAAAACTGATGAATAAATAGAAATGAAAAGCATCGGTATATATCCCACTGCAATAATTCTAAGATATACACTTCCTAATTCAACTATTTTTGTATCTTTAGTATAAAGATTTAATACTTGCTGTGAAAACATCAATGAAATTAAAGTAAATATAGTTGTTATAAACGCTCCAAATATAAAAGTTCCCCCTAATGTACGTCCTATATTTGGAGTATCTTTTTTCCCCCAAAATTGAGCCGCAAAAATAGATGTTACTGAAGCAATAGCACCTAAGGTTATCAATAAGATAAAAGGAAATCTTGATCCTAAACCCACTGCCGCAATTGCCTCTTCTCCAAGCTGTCCTATCATAAATTGATCAATCATACTCAAAGAAGCTTGAAATAGACTTTGAATAGAAACAGGTATAGCTATTGCTAACATAGTCTTATAATAATATTTATCTTTTAAAAACCCTTTAATCATAATACACCTACCTTTATTTATATAACTAAGTTCACTTACTCTAAATTTTATATATTTAAATTTATCTATTTTCTAAAATTGTATTTATTTTTATTTCATCATCAATTAAATTCTTTTTATATTTATCTTTTAATCTTAGAAGATATATGTCATTATGAATATGTTCCGAAACAATAGAAGCCAAAAGAACATTCTCTGTAAAAGTTCCTAAAAATTCTTCTCGATGTTTTCCCCTGTCTGCAATTAATGTTCTTTTACAATCTACAACTAACATTATTCTTGTTTGCTTACCAAAACAACTAGAATCGCAATGATTATATATTTCTACCGGAAGATCTTTACCATTAAGCTTAGCAAAAGAAAATACAATTATTCTAACTCCTCTTTTCCCTAATTCTATAAACTCTTTTGAAAATGTTTGAAGATTAAAATCAGTATTTATATAAACTTCTTTTTCTGCTGTTAAAAGTATTTCTCTTGTTTTTGAAATAACATTATCATATCCTTCTATATTTAAGTACCGTTCTTCTGAATCCGAATTTCCTAATTGATTTAATTTCGTTTCCAATAAATCAGCGGTTTCAATAAATTCAGTTTTCATTTTATTTATTAAGGTTGTAGGATTTTCTGCCTTATATATTTGAGAATCACCTGGCAATAAAAATATAACTCCTCTTTTGTATAAATTATCTAAAGCTGAATACACCGAAGAACGAGACATGTTTAAATTTTTAGCAATTTGATATCCATTTAAGCTTGAATTTTTTAATAAATTAATATAAACTGCTGCTTCTGTTTTTGAGAAATTCAACTTTTCTAATAAGTTTACTACTTTATTCATGTTCATTATACCTCCCCTTTTAGCTTAGTAGTACATTATGTACTACTATATTATATATGTATCATAAGCCATTTATTCCCTAATGTCAATAATATAAATCTACAAAAAAAATAAAAAGGATATTGTCCTACAATATCCTTTTTAAAACTTTATTTAACTGTTTTCTTGCATTATTTTTCTTCTTTTTTTATCATTTCTCCTATTGCAGCTATACTTCCTAAAGAAGATAATGTTTCATTTGGAAGTATAAGCTTATTACTAGGTCCATTAGCCATTTCTTTAAGAGCTTCAACTTGTTTTAATGCTATAACAGTTTCATTTGTTCCTGATTCAATTATTGCTCTGTTTACATTATTTATTGCTTCAGCCTCAGCTTTTGCAACTATTTCAATAGCCTTAGCTTTACCTTCAGCTTCAAGTAATTGAGATTCACGAAGACCTTCTGCACGTCTAATATTAGCTTCTTTTTCAGCTTCTGCATTAAGTATTCTAGCTTGCTTTTCACCTTCTGCTCTCTCTATTTCACTTTGTCTTTCTCCTTCTGCTTGAAGTATACTTGCTCTCTTATCTCTTTCTGCTCTCATTTGTTTTTCCATAGCTTGTTGAATTTCTGACGGTGGAATTATATTTTTTATTTCTACTGATAAAATCTTAATTCCATAAGCATCTGTAATCTCATCTATTATTTCAAGCAGCTTGGAGTTTATTCTATCTCTTCCTGATAAAACTTCATCCAAAGACATTTCTCCAACTATATTTCTCATATTTGTAATAGTTGAATAAACTATACCTGATTTATAATCCTCTATATTATAAACTGCAGCCTTAGGTTCTAATACTTTATAGAAAATAACATTATCTATTGATATCTTAACATTATCCTTTGTAATAACACTTTGAGGTTGAATATCTAAAATTTGTTGTTTTGTTGAAATTTTGCGTCTTACATAATCTGCAAATGGAATTGTAAAATGCCATCCTGGCTCAAGATTTCTATGATATTGTCCAAATCTTTCAACGATGTAAATATATCCTGTGTTTACAATTTTAATTGATGATAAAACTGCTGCTAAAATTATAACTAACAATATTACTCCTAAAATACTCTCAAACATATAAAATACCCCTTTCTTTATTTATATTAATTTTTTTTAATAACTAACTTATTGCCTTCAATGCCAATAATTTTCACTTTCTCTCCTTTATCTATATACTCTCCAACATTTTTTACTGTCCAGTATATACCACCAAATTTTATTGTAGCTTTTTCTTTAATATTTTTATCACAGATAAATTCTTGTCCTATATACTCTTCTTCCATTCTTGGAGTTATAGGAACTGTCTTTTTTATTGTCTTTTTTACTATAGGATAACCAATGGCCATCAAAGTCACACTTGAAGCAATAAAAGTAATAAGTTGAGTTGAAAAAGGGAAATGAAGCAAAGTCAATATTACTGCCAATATTCCTCCAACTGTAAACCATATAAATAAAAAGCTGCTAGTAGCTGCATCTACTGCCAACGCAAAAGCTGCTATAACAATCCATAGTATTAATTGAGCCCACATCATATATACTACTCCTTTCCAAGATATTATATATAATCACCTTAATCTTATTATATATCACTGTGCAATACTTTAACATGATATTCAAAATATTTCAATCATATATATCTAGTGGTTATATTAATATAATATAGTATTTTATAAAATAATAAAAGTTTTATTTTGATTGATTATAAGTTATTTGTTACCATTTTAACAGTTATTCTTTCTTCTATTGCTTTTTTCGTAGAATTTCTAATCTTTTCATCTATTTATAAAATCTTTACTTAAATTCCCTTCTTATGTTTTAATATAAGTTGACAAACAAGCCCTAGAAAGTGTAGATTTTAATTAGTTTTAAAATTAGTATTATACAAAAACTAGAAATTGGAGTGTGAATGTAATGAACTTTATTAGAGTAGCTGCAGCATGTCCTGTAACTAATGTAGCACATATTAACTTTAATCTTGAAAATATAAAAGATTGTATAAATAAAGCTCTAGAGCAAGATAGTAAACTTATAGTATTTCCAGAGCTTTGTATTACTTCATATACTTGTGGAGATCTATTTTCTCAACAACAATTAATAGAAAAATCTAATTATGCCATAAGAAGACTTTGTCTTTTTTCTAAAAATAAAGATATCCTTATAGCAGTAGGTGCACCCCTTGTATATAATCATTGCTTATATAATTGTGCTTATATAATATATAATGGTAAAATACTTGGAATTGTTCCAAAAAGCTATGTACCAAATTATTCGGAATTCTATGAAAAACGCTGGTTTACTGAGGGAATAAATATAACAAATAAAAACGTAAATTTTTCTTTTCAAGAAAATGTACCTTTTGGTATAAACTTAATATTCTCTAGTGGAACTTTTAAATTTGGATTTGAAATATGCGAAGATTTATGGACTGTTATACCACCTAGTTCTTATCTTAGCCTTGCTGGAGCAAATATAATAGGAAATCTCTCTGCTTCAAATGAACTTGTAAGCAAAACTAAATACAGAAAATCTTTAGTTGAAAATCAAAGTGCTAGAGGTATTTCTTCATATGTTTATTCTTCTGCTGGAGTATTTGAATCATCTACCGATTTAGTTTTCAGTGGTCATTTGTTAATCTCTGAAAATGGAATCACATTAGGAGAAAACGATAGATTTCAACGTGAAAATCAGGTTATAACGTCAGTAATTGATATTGATAAATTAAATAACGAACGTTTAAAAAATTTAAGCTTTAGTAGTAATGCAAACTTATTTCCTTTTGAAGTTAAAGAAATATCTTTTAGTTTTTCTGATGTATCTCCTAAGATTTTTGATAGATTCGTTGATAAACATCCTTTTGTACCTTCAAATGAACATGAAAGAGAAGAACGTTGTAAAGAAATTTTCAATATCCAAGCTTCTGGACTTGCAAAACGTTTGAATCATACTGGAATTGAAAAAGCAGTAGTTGGAATTTCAGGGGGACTAGATTCAACTTTAGCATTACTTGTAATGGTTAAAACTTTCGATTTATTAAACTTGCCTCGTAAAAATATAATTACAATAACAATGCCTGGTTTTGGAACTACAGATAGAACTTATAACAATGCAGTAGATTTATGTAAAGAATTAGATACAGAATTTAGAGAAATAAATATTGTAGATGCTTGCCTACAGCATTTTAAAGACATAAATCATCCTGCTGAACAACATGATGTTACATATGAAAATGTTCAAGCTAGAGAAAGAACTCAAATACTTATGGATATAGCTAATAAAGAAGGCGGCCTTTTAGTTGGTACAGGTGATCTTTCTGAATTAGCATTAGGATGGGCTACTTACAATGGAGATCATATGTCTATGTACTCAGTAAACTGCTCTATCCCTAAAACTCTAGTAAGATATTTAGTAAACTATGTAGCAGATAAGGAAGTTTCTAATAAAGTATCTAAAATACTTCTTGATATTTTAGATACACCAGTTAGTCCTGAACTTCTCCCAAAAGATAATAGCGGAGAAATATCTCAAAAAACAGAAGATATAGTAGGTCCTTACGAGCTTCATGATTTCTTTTTATACTATTTCATAAGACAGGGAGCTACTCCTAAAAAAATATTATTCCTTGCAAAATATGCCTTTAAGGATACATATGATGATGAAACTGTAGAAAAATGGTTTGATAAATTTGTAAAACGCTTCTTTACTCAACAATTTAAGCGTTCAGCCTTACCTGATGGTCCAAAGGTAGGAACTATAAGTCTTTCTCCAAGAGGTGATTGGAGAATGCCATCTGATGCAAGCTATAAAGCTTGGATTTAAAAAAACAAACTGCCACTCATAATTATGAGTTGGCAGTTCATTTTATACTTTTAAAAGAAAATGTATTAAATAACTGGTCCTATATTATCAATAATATTTTCATCTCATACTTTATTTATATATATCAACCATAAGTCCTGTTATTTCATCAATAGTAGCAGCAACATTTAAGTTCTCTTTTTCATCACTTAAAAGCATTTGGGTAAGTTCCTCTAATTTATCATCTATAGTCTCAACAGTTATAAAGTATTGAGTTTGCCAAAAACTTATATCTTTTTTTACTCCGTACATATAATTAAGTATAGATTCTAGATACTCTCTTATCATTCTTTTATACGCTGCTACATCAGCATAACATTTGGTTATAGATAACCTATTTCCTTTTTTCTTTATATCATCAAGCATCTTTTTTAATTGTTCTTCAGATTTTCTTTGCTGAGCGAAACTAAAGCTTTGAGAAAAGCTTTTTTTACTTGTTACTACTTTCTTTTCAGATTTAACTGGAGTATTTCTGCCTACTCGTGATATTTCCACAAATCCCACCTCCATAAAAAGCATTTCATGTATATTATATAGTAATTTAGTATAAAAACAAAGTACTATAATTGCTAATAATGATGATTTTTGTAAAACAATTTATGGCACAAAAGACTCAATATTGTTATTAAATTTAATTTTATAATTACATTATTCAATATTTTTAAAGAAAACTATATTAAACTACTAAATATTAGCATAATATAAGTTAAGTGGAGGTGTTATATTGTTTGATACAACAACTTATAGTACTAGAGATAAAATATCAGTTCCTATAAATAAACCTAATTTAATAATAACTAAAAAAGTAACAGGCCCTAACATAAATTCTATAAATTTTGGAGAAATTTATAATTATACTGTAGAAATAACCAATACTAATACTTTGGGTACTGAAGCAGATGCTTTTGATTTTAATTTGATAGCTACTCTTTCACATTATCTTATTTTAAATATAAATTCTGTAGTAGTAAGTGGAACGGGTTTCTTTAAAGCTGAAAAAATTGAAGCAGATAAGATTATAGTTCCTATTTTAAAATTAGGAAGTGGTGATAATATTACGCTAAGTTATTCTGTTAAGATAAAAAATAATATTATTCCTAATATAGGTATAGTCACTACAGCATATAATACTGCTCCTTATTATAAAACTTTTAATTCTAATAAATTTCAGCCTATAGATATTACACGAAATAAAAAATTCACTTTAAGAACAGGAAATATAATAAAAAAAATGTAGATAAAAAAGTAAGTTTAGCTAAAAAGCCGGCTTACTTTTTTGCTATTTTTGTTATAATTAAATAAGTTAGTCTTTTATAAGATACAATTGATATTTAAATTTGATTTACGAGGTGTTAACATGAAAAAACTTTTGACTATGTTCTTAACGTTTCTTAAAATAGGAGCTTTTACCTTTGGAGGCGGATATGCTATGATTCCACTTATAGAAACAGAAGTTGTGGACAAACAACATTGGATAAAAAAAGAAGAATTTCTAGATATTATAGTTATTTCTCAAACCTTTCCTGGAGCTTTAGCTGTAAACTCCTCTACTTTTATAGGATACAGGATAGGTGGAATATTAGGAGCCATGCTTGCTCTTATAGGAGTTGTTCTTCCATCATTTTTCATAATGCTTGTAGTAGCACACTTTTTCTTACAATTTAGGAATAATCCAATTGTAGATTTAGTTTTCAAAGGTATTTCTGCAGCAGTTCCTATGCTAATTCTAGTAGCTGTAATTAGCCTATCAAAATCAATAAACAAAAGTACCATTAATTTAATAATAATTATTTTCACTATTATTGGAATATCTGTACTTAATATTCATCCAGTTTTGATAATATTACTTTCTGGTATTTATGGTGCTGTATTTCTTAGAGAGAAGGTGAATTAATGAATCTTTTATTAAAAATATTCCTCACATTTTTAAAAATAGGAATGTTTAGTTTTGGTGGTGGACTAGCTATGCTTCCTTTTATAAAAAAAGAGATTGTAGATAATAATCACTGGATTGATTTTTCAACATTTAAAGATATAATAGGTATCGCTCAAATGACGCCTGGACCAATAGCTATAAATTCAGCTACCTTCGTAGGTTTTAAAGTAAACGGTGTTTTAGGAAGTGTTTTTGCAACTTTAGGAGTAGTTACTTTTTCTTTTATACTAGTTTCTATCGCTACTCACTACATAATTAAATTTAAAGAATCTAAAATACTAAAAGCTGTTATACTTGGGATGAGACCAGCAGTTATTGGTTTAATAATATCCGCTTTTCTATTTCTTGCAAAGGATTCATACTCTATAAAAGACATAAAGAGTATTATACTTGGAGGCTTTATAGGTATTCTTTTATTCAAAACAAAGCTTCATCCTATTTTTATTATTATACTAGCTGGAATTTTAGGAATTGTCTTTTATGGTTTTTTACCTACATTTTAACTATCAGTGTTAATTTAATAACCATTTCTCCTTTTATACATATAATATAAGTGTAGTTTTAAAAAGGAGTGTATAAGCATGTATTTCCGTAACTTCAACGAATTTGATCATTTTAAATGTATGTATTGCCCATTTAGCTATTTTTACCGTCAAGGTCCTCCTATGCCACCTCCTATAGGTAATCAACAAAGTGGTCCTCCAATGGCTCCTCCACCAACTACTACGCCTAAGAAATCTAAAGCTGACGCAGAACTTAAAGCTGTTGATCCTGGTGCAATTAGACCTTGTAAATATAGGTATGTATATATTTGGTTAAAAAATGGCAAATCCTTCTGGGCATGGCTTACTTATGTAGGGAAAAAATCTGTTGCTGGTTGGAGATGGAATGGATTTTACTGGGTTTACTTTGGAGTAGATTTAAGGAAGATTGAGAGTTTTGTATGCTATTAACATGTAAACATAATCTATCTATGAATAACTAATATAAAAAGTAAGTGCTAATTTAGTACTTACTTTATTTTTATTTTTTTAATAATAATTTAATAAAAAAACTAATATAAACAATAATAATTATATAAAATACTATAAGCGAGGTGATTAATATGTTTTACTCTAAAAATATTCAAGATACATTAAAAGACTTGAATTCTGACCCCTTAAAAGGTTTATCCTCTGAAGAATTAGAAAAACGTAAGAAAAAATTTGGTGATAATAAATTAGCTTCTCAAAAGAAACAAACCCTTTTACAGCTTTTTATAGCACAAATTAATGATGTTTTAATTTATATACTAGTAGCCGCTGCAGTAATTTCTGCCTTAGTAGGTGAAACTAGTGATGCAATTATTATAGCTGTAGTAATTGTATTAAATGCTGTAATTGGTATTATTCAAGAATCTAAAGCAGAACATTCTCTAGAAGCTTTAAAAACTCTTTCAACTCCTAAAGCTATAGTTAAAAGAGATGGTGAGCTTACAGAAATTTCTTCAGAAGATATTGTCCCTGGTGACATTATAATTATAGATGCTGGAAGGTATATTCCTTGTGATTTACGACTTATAGAAACAGCTAATTTAAAAATAGAAGAATCAGCTCTCACTGGTGAATCAGTACCAGTAGATAAATCTTCTAGCTTAATACTAGAAGATAAAAATATACCTTTAGGTGATCAAAAAAATATGGCTTTTATGTCTACTTTAGTGAGTCACGGACGTGGAGTGGGTGTAGCGGTTGCAACAGGTATGAATACAGAAATAGGTAAAGTAGCTTCTCTTCTTAAAGAAAGTAAAAAAGAACTAACTCCTCTTCAAAAAAAATTAGAACAATTAGGAAAAATATTAGGTATAGGAGCTTTAGGTGTATGTGCTATTATATTCATAATAGGGCTTTTACAAAAAAGAGATTTATTTGAAATGTTCTTAACTGCTATTAGTCTAGCTGTAGCTGCTGTACCAGAAGGTTTACCTGCTATTGTAACAATCGTTCTTGCTTTAGGTGTACAAAGAATGATAAAAGAAAATGCTATAATCAGAAAACTACCAGCAGTAGAAACTCTTGGTTCTGTAAATATAGTTTGTTCTGATAAAACTGGTACATTAACTCAAAATAAAATGACTGTAACAAAATTTTTTGCTGATAAATTTCTCGGAAATATTGAAAAATTAGATATAAATAACTTAACCCACAAATTACTTATAGAAAATTTAATTTTATGTAATGATGCCACATATTCTGAAAATAATAAAACAGGAGATCCTACTGAAATAGCACTTTTAGATGCTGGTATTAAATTTAACCTTTTTAAAGATGAACTTGAGAAAATACATTCACGTATAAATGAAGTTCCTTTTGATTCAGATAGAAAATTAATGACTACTGTGAATAAATATAATGATGAATTTTATGTAATGACTAAAGGTGCAGTAGATAATCTAATAAAAATATGTGACAATATTTATTTAAATGGTAAAGTTGTACCTCTTACACAAGAAATTAAAACTTCCTTTTTAGATGCAGCTGCTTCTATGTCTAAAGAAGCACTTAGAGTTCTTGGTGCTGCATATAAAAAAGTTTCAAATGCCCATGTAGAAATAGATAACTTAGAAAATAATTTAACTTTGATAGGATTAGTTGGTATGATAGATCCACCTAGATTGGAGGTAAAGGATTCCATTGCAGAATGTAAAAAAGCTGGTATATCTACAGTAATGATAACTGGAGATCATAAAGCAACTGCCTTTGCTATTGCAAAATCTTTAGATATAACTCAAGATGAAAATGAAACTATATCTGGTGTAGATCTTGATGGTATATCTCAAGAAGAACTTAATAAAAAAATAGATAACTTAAAAGTTTTTGCTAGAGTTTCTCCAGAACATAAGGTAAAAATAGTTAAAGCTTTCAAATCTAAAGGGAATATAGTTTCTATGACTGGTGACGGAGTAAACGATGCGCCATCTCTAAAAATTGCAGATATAGGAGTTGCTATGGGGATTACAGGAACAGATGTTGCAAAAGGTGCATCAGATATGATATTAACTGATGATAACTTTTCTACTATAGTCTCTGCTATTGAAGAGGGTAGAAACATATATAACAATATAAAAAAATCAATTTTATTTTTACTTTCTTGTAATTTAGGTGAATTAATAGCTATATTTATAGCAATACTTTTAGGCTGGTCATCTCCACTACGTTCAATACACATTTTATGGATTAACTTAGTTACAGATTCACTACCTGCTTTAGCCTTAGGAATTGATCCAAAGGATAAAAGTGTTATGGATGAAAAACCTAGAAGTCCTAAAGAAAATATATTTACAGGCTCAGTTATGTATTTAGCATTAAATGCTTTACTAATAGGTGCTTTAACTCTTATAGCTTTTCAAATAGGAATGACCAAATATTCCGGTTCATTAATGCATGCACAAACTATGGCTTTTATGGTAATGAGCATAAGCGAACTGGTACATTCCCTAAATATGAGAAGTAAAGATAAGTCAATATTTAAAATAGGATTTTTCACTAATAGAGCTCTAGTTATATCTATTTTATTAGGTATATTGCTTCAAAATATAATATTATTTATTCCAGCATTAAGAAATGTTTTTAAAGTATATTTCCTTAATGCATACGATTGGATGTGGATAATTATTTTAAGTTTAATGCCTCTATTATTTAATGAAATATCCAAACTTATAAAAAAGAAGGAAAAATAATTTCCTTCTTTTCAACTTTTTATTTATATTGATCAGCAAGATTTATGTAATGATTAGTATTATCCATTATATGTTTCTTCTCTTCTTCAGTAAGCTCTCTTATAACCTTAGCTGGTGAACCTACACATAAAACTCCAGATGGTATTTTCTTACCACCAGTCACTAAACTACCTGCTCCTATTATCGTATTATCTCCTATTTCAGCACCATCTAAAATAATACTTCCCATTCCAATTAAACACTCTTTACCTACTTTACATGCATGAATTACACAATTGTGACCTATATTACTATAATCTCCTATTTTAGTTGGATATTTTTCAGCAGAATGAATACTACAATTATCTTGTATATTAACACCCTTTCCGACTATAATTTGATTATCATCTCCCCTTAAAACAGCTCCAAACCAAACGCTTGAATCTTCATTTAAAATAACATCTCCAATAATATCTGAACTACTTGCTAAGAAAGTCTTTTCATGTATATTAGGATATTTATTATTAAATTTATGCATCATAAATCTCACCCTCCAAAATAATATCTATTATACATTATAACCCAATATCATTAATAAAAAAATAAAAACACCTCATACTGAGATGTTTTTTGTCAAATTTACATTTTTTATGCTGCACCAATAAATTTCTTAGTTTCTTCTTTATTATTTTTCCATTTGCAATAAAAATAAAACGGTATACCAATTATAGCTAAAAGCATTCCATATAGAATAACTTCTTTGTTTAGCCCTGAAATTGCCCATATGGCATAACTAAACCCTAAAAATGGCACTATACAGCTTTTTATTATACTAAATTTATTAAGATTTGATTCTTTAATTTTGAATTTAATATCTGCCAAAGAAGTTAATGCATAAACTGGCAAATATGCTAAAGTTGTTAAAAGTATTACAAAATTAAATGCTGATATCATGGACTTTGAATAACTCATTAGTAAAACAATATTAGTAAATATTGCATTAATTATTAAACTTGCATGAGGAGTATTATATTGGGAATGTACTTTGGCAAAAATCTGTGGAAATATCTTATCCTTTCCTGCAGCAAAAGACATACGTGCAGTACTTAAAAGCCATCCAATTATACTTCCAAACACACAAATTATCATTGATATTACTATTATTTTAGTAACACCTTTTCCCAAAAACTGAGAAAGAATGTCTACTATTGGAGCCGCACTGTTAACTAATTGATCTTGCGGCATAGCTCCCATTGCAAAAAAGCTAATTAACATATACATAATAACAGCTATAGATATTCCAAATATAGTACTTAACTTTACATTTCGTTCAGGATTAGATATTTCTCCTGCAGTAACTGATGCAGATTCAAAACCAACAAATGCCCATATAGTACATGCCACTACAGCTGGTAAAGTTTCTAATCCTCTCCTCGCTGGAAATGCTGGAGTAATAAATTCTACATTGAAATTACATGCTGCAATAACAATAAATGAACCAAATAATACAATTTTAAATATAGTTATAGCTGCTTGTGCAAAGCCGGCTTTTTTTACTCCTAAAATATTTATGAAAGTAAATATCCATAAAACACTACTAGCATATATAAAAGCAATTGTAGAGTTTTCTCCTATTATTGGTATCAATGGGATAGTATAACTTACAAGAGTGGTAATAATAGCAGCATTTCCTATACAAGCAGCATTCCAATATAACCAGGCAACTAAAAATCCAATAAAATTCCCGAAGGCTCTCTTTGAATATTGGTAAGGTCCACCACTTTCACTTATTTTAGAACCTAAATTTGCACATGAAAGGGCAATAAAAATTGAACCTAATCCTGTTATTAACCATGCTATCATGATAGACCCAGGACCAGAAATAGATGCTAAAGTGGTTGGAAGCATAAATATTCCTGATCCAATCATATTACCTGCTACAAGAGCGGTTGCAGTTAATAATCCTATCTCCTTTTTCAGTTGTACTTGTTTTTCCATATTTTTTCCCCTCTATCTAGTATTTGCAATTTAGCACTGTAACTTTAACATACCACAATACTACTGTCAATAAAAATCCTTATCTATGCATAAATATTCTTTTTATTTTTTGGAAATTTTTTGAATAAATTTCTTGTGTACAACACCTTATTGCTATATAATACTATATATAGTGTTTTTAGTTTTTTTTATCACTATATATAGTATTATGTACAGGAGGATTTATATGAATTCTATAAAAAGTATCTTCAAAAGATATTATACTAAAGAGTTAGAAAAAGATAGTTCTAAAACTGTTTATGATTTATTTAATTGGAAAAAAGTTAATGTAATACTAAAAGACTATAAAACTAATAAAGTACTTGTGGATATGAAAAATTTAGAATTTCCCGAAAGTTATTCTCAAAATGCTTGTGATATTATAGCCTCAAAATATTTTAGGAAATCAGGAGTACCAAACAATGTAGGATATGAAAATAGCATGAAAATGGTTGCCCATAGACTAGTGAATTTTTGGCTTCAAGCTTTAAGAGATGAAAAGTTGATACAAACTAAAGAAGATGCAAAAATTTTTTATGATGAAATGGTATATGGACTTCTAAATCAAATGTATGCTCCAAACTCTCCTCAATGGTTTAATACTGGTCTTGCCCTTTCCTACAACATAAAAGGTTCTAAACAAGGCAGCTATTATTTCGATGAGAAGGAGAAAAAAGTGGTAGAAAGTGATGATAGTTACTCTAGAACTCAGGCATCAGCATGTTTTATTCTTTCTATTCAAGATAAACTTTTAGGTGATCATTCTATTTCTGAACAATATGTCACAGAAACAAAACTATTCAAAGGTGGCTCTGGCACTGGAACAAACTTTTCTACTATAAGAGCTATTGGTGAACCTCTTTCAGGTGGTGGAGTATCTTCAGGGCTTATGAGTTTCTTAAAAGGACTTGATAGAAATGCAGGAGCTATTAAATCAGGCGGAACTACAAGGAGAGCTGCAAAAATGTTGTGTCTCGATATTGATCATCCTGAAATAATGGATTTTATAACGTGGAAAGCTAAGGAGGAAAACAAGGTAAGAAACCTTGGTAAGATGGGGTACGACACAAGTTTTGAAGGAGAAGCCTATGAAACTGTATCGGGTCAAAATGGAAACAATTCAGTAAGATTTTCTGATGAATTCATGAAAAAAGTAGAAAATCTGAATATTAATCCCAATGAAACTATTGAGCTTAAAGGTAGAGTTAGCAATAATATAAATAAATCTATAAAGGTTTCAAAATTATGGAATACATTTAATGAAGCTGCTTGGGAATGTGCTGATCCTGCACCTCAATTTGATGATATATTCAACACTTGGCATACCTGTCCATGTGGTGAAGATGGAAATTTCAATACTTCTCACAACAGAATAAACTCTACAAATCCCTGTGGTGAATATGCATTTTTAGATGATACTTCATGTAATTTAGCATCTATTAATATATATAAATTTTTTGACATAAACACAAAAGAATTTGATGTAGATGGCTATCTCCATATAATTGGTTTAATTCAACTTGCCTTAGAGGCTTCAATACATTGGGGACAATTTCCTACTGAAGATATAGCTAGAAAAACCTATTTATTTAGAACTACAGGCTTAGGGATTTCTAATCTTGCCTCACTATTAATGTCAATTGGGTATCCTTATGATTCAGAACATGCAAGAAATCTAGTATCTGCTTTAGTTGGAATATTAACAGGATACTCATATTATATTTCATCATTGATGGCTGCTGAAATAGGTTGTTTTCCTAAATACGAAATTAACAAAGAACATATGCTAAGAGTAATACGAAACCATGCACGAACAGCTGGTGCTGATAATACTTCATATGAAAATTTAAATTATGAGCCAGTAATAATAAATCATAACTTGCTTGAAATTAATAAATTTGATAAATTAAGTAATACCCTTAAAGAAGTATGGGATAAAGCATTAAAATCTGGTAAAGATTACGGTTATAGAAATGCTCAAGTATCTGTTATTGCTCCAACTGGTACTATTTCTTTAGCTATGGACTGTGGTGCAACCTCAATAGAACCTTTCTTCAGTCATGTAACTTATAAAAAACTATCTGGAGGAAGCTTCATGACTATAGTTAATCCTGTTTTAGAGGTCTCACTGCAAAATTTAGGTTACTCTAATGAAGAAATTAAAGATATTGTAGAATATATTATGAGAAAAGAAACTATCACTGAAAATGGTTTTGAATATGAAAAAATAATAGATGGAAAAATTGAAGGAGCTCCACATCTAAAAAAAGAACATTTGGCTATCTTTGATACAGCAAATAGATGTGGCAGCGGCATGAGATTTATCTCTCCAATGGGCCATGTTAAACTAGTTGCTTCTATTACTCCACTTATCTCTGGAGCTGTATCAAAAACTGTAAATCTACCTAAATCTGCTACTGTAGAAGACTTTAAAAATGTAGTACTCTCCTCTTGGAAACTCGGAGTTAAAGGTATATCTTTATATAGAGATTCCTCAAAAGTAAGTCAACCACTTAATATAAGTCTGGCTGAAGACCAAAAAACTCAGTTAGAAGATTTAACTTATAATGAACTTTTACAAAACGCAAAAGAACTTCAAGCTAAACATCATTATTCAAGACGTGATAAACTTATAGGAATTCGACGTGGTACTACACATCCTGCTCAAATAGAAGATGTTAAAATTTATACAACAGTTAATAGGAATGATAAAGGAGAAATATCAGAAATATATATAACTACTGATAGAGAAGGAACTATAATTACAGGACTTTTAAACTCACTTTCCAAATCTATCTCGGTTATGCTTCAATATCACGTACCACCAGAAGATATATCAAAAATGCTTAGAGGACAAAAATATGAACCCTACGGTTTTGTGAAAAAACATCCTTTTATAAAATCTGTTACTTCAATTTCAGATTTAATAAGTAAAATAATTGATATAGAATTAGATGATTTTTCAAGATGTCAAATTAAACCTGATAAATATAATCATATTAATGAAAGTATTGCTATTGATTCACCACCACAATCACAAAAAACTATAGGCGAACGTTTATATGATAGTATATGTCCTACTTGTTCAAGTACAAGAATGGTAAGAAACGGTACATGTAAAATATGTTTAGATTGCGGATCAACTACTGGATGCAGTTAACACAAAAATAGTAATAACCCCAAACTTAAATTAGGTTTGGGGTTATTACTATTTTTAAAATAAATTTTCATATATACTAAAGATTTCTTCTTCTGAAAGTGAAACATAGTTATTTACAAGTAATCTTTGTTGATTTTCAATTACGCTCTTTGCAAATGCTCTCTTTTCTTCTTCTTTCATTCCATATTCTCTTAAAGGTTTTACTGAAAGTAATTTATCTAATATGCTTGTTATTTCATCATATACATCTTCTTGGTCTACTTTTAATATTCCAGCTAATATCTTATTTAACTCTTTAATTTTTCCTTCAGGATTTTTTCTTTGATAATTCTTAAACACTTCTGTAAAGAATAAGTAGTTAGCTTCACCATGAGGAACATGATAAATTCCGCTTATTGGATAAGAAATAGCATGTACTGCACCTACTCCTGTATTTCCAAAAGCTATTCCAGCATAGTTACTAGCTACAACAAAATCTTCTATTATTTGTGTTCTGTAGTCTCTTCCATGTTCAAGAATTTGTTTATATCCACTTAATATTAATTCCATAGCTTTTACTCCAAACATTTCTGTAACTGGATTTGATTTTGGTGAAACATATGATTCAACAGCATGAACTAATGCATCTATAGAACTTGTAACAAAGAATGAATATGGTAATCCTTTTACAAGTTCTGGTATTAATACAGCATAATCAGCATATAGCTCATCTACTGCTAATCCCATTTTTGTTTTCTTTGCTTTTATTGATGTCATAGATATATTTGTTACTTCACTTCCTGTTCCACAAGTTGTAGGAATAATAATAAGTTCTTTTTCTTTTATAAGAGGAACTCTTTTTTCAAACAATTCTAGTACATCTTTTGCATCTTTTAATACAAATAATTTTGCTATATCTACTACTGATCCTCCCCCTACAGCAATAATTCTATTGAATTCTAACTTGTTTACATCCTCAAAAATAGCATTTATCATCTCATCTGATGGTTCCCCTGTACCATATTTTTCTTGGAATAAAACTTCTGCTTCTAAATTAAGCTGCTTTATAAACTCTTGATAAATAAATTCATGAGTAAATAACAAATCACCTTTACCTATTTTAAATTCTTCTGCAAATTCTTTAAATGAATCAAATTTGTAAACATCTGGCTGTAATTTTAATAATCTCATAACTAAATCCCCCTTGTAAAATTATAAATTTCAAATATATGTTAACCTTTTAACAATATCCCTCAAAAAAAAGAAGTTATTATTTTTATTATAATTAACTTCTTTGCATTATGCATATTTTACCATATTTGATTTTATTTTTCAATTTATTTTACATTAATTTCTAATTTTCTTTATTTATTTTGTATATTAAAAGTGGAATACAAACTTTGTATTCCACTTAATTATGCTGTTACCTTATTTATATGTTCTAAAACTTACATTTGAATTTTTCTTCAAATTGTTTTACAAGTTCTTCTCTGAAATTTGGATGAGCAATATTTATTAGTTCTCTTGCTCTATCTTTTAATGTTTTACCTTTAAGTTGAGCAATTCCATATTCTGTAATAATGTAATCTACATCATTTCTTGTTGTTGTAACTACCGCACCTTCGTCTAATTGAAGAACAATTCTTGATACTTTTCCTCTTGCTGCTGTTGAAGGCATTGCTATTATTGACTTACCATCCTTGCACATAGTTGCTCCTCTTACGAAGTCTACTTGTCCTCCAACTCCACTAATTTGCTTGCTTCCTACACTCTCTGAGCACACTTGACCCATTAAGTCAACTTGAACACATGAGTTTATTGAAATTAATTTATTGTTTTGAGAAATAACTACAGGATCATTTACATAATCAACTGGATGCATTTCTACCGTTGGGTTGTTATTTACGAAATCATAAAGTCTCTTTGTTCCCATAAGGAATGTTACTATCATTTTCCCTGGATTTAATGTCTTATTCTTATTTGTTATAACTCCAGCTTCAACAAGCTCAACAACACCATCAGATATCATTTCTGAATGTATTCCTAAATCCTTCTTATCCTTTAGGAATAAAAGTACTGCATCTGGAATAGCTCCAATTCCTAATTGTAGTGTAGAACCATCTTCTACTAATGATGCACAATGTTCTCCTATAGCTTTTTCAACATCACCTATTTTAGGTGGTTGTAATTCTATTATTGGATGTGAAGATTCTACTACGTAATCTATTTCCGAAACATGGATGAATGAATTCCCCATTGTTCTTGGCATTTGATCATTTACTTCTGCTATTACTATTTTTGCACACTCAGCTCCTGGTTTTGTATAATCTATTGATACACCTAAACTGCAGTTACCATGTTCATCTGGAGCACTTACTTGTACAAGAGCTACATCTATGGGCATATATCCTTGTTTGAATAACTTTGGTACTTCATGGAAGAAACATGTTGTAAAATCTGCTCTTCCTGCATTAACTGCTTCTCTTGTACTTCCTCCTACAAAAATAGCATTGTGACGGAAATGCTTTTCCATTCCTGGTTTTGCATATTCAGCACCACTCATAGCTACCATATGAACAATTTCAACGTCAGTATAATTTTCTTTGTTTTCTAACATAGCATTTATAAGTGTTATTGGCTCTGCACACGCATGACCTGTTACTACCCTGTTACCTGACTTTATTTTTGATACAGCTTCTTCAGCAGTAACTATTTTACTTTTATAAAGTTCTCTCCAATTCATTAATTTTTCCTCCTTTGTTATATGATCTATAAATAAATTATATCTATTTTATAAAAGGGTGATTTTAAACCACCCTTTTGAATACATATATTTGTTTAATTTATTCTTCTATTCTAGCAATTGCTTTAGCAAGCTTTTTCTTATGAGCTAAGTTTCCTTGTCTTGCTATCATAATTCTTTGAGCTTGTGGTGATCCTGCTCCATGCATTGATTCTGTTCTGTAACCAACTGCTGCTGTTCCTAAAGTTAAGTTTTCTATTAATCTTAAAACTCTCATACGATTTTCTGTAGACACTGATGCAACACCTACTAGATATTTATCTACATAATGTCCTATTTTTTCATCTCTGAAGTCTTTTTCTGCTGGCATTGTTACCATTAATCCACCAGCTATATCTTCAGCAAGTCTTGCTATTTCATATGGGAATCTTGTAACATTCTGTTTACATACATTTGCAAGTAATAAATCTATTAAGTAGTTTCCTGATTCTGTTTTATGTCCTTCTGCTGAACATGCTATTCCGCAAGCATATAAAGTTTCATTTAAGTGAGTCATTTCTATTAATTTATCTTTTAAGTGTGATGCTCTTGCAGCTCCATTGTAATCTGCTGCTAATGCAGAAGCTCCTATTAATACATCACCAACTCCAACTTTACATCCGCCGTAGCTTTGTCTGTGATATCCTGCAAATCTTTCAACAAGCATTCCTGCAAATTCTGTTTCTCCATCTAAGAAGATTCTTTCATTTGGTACGAATACATCGTCGAATACAACTAAAGCTTCTTGTCCACCAAAGTTGTAGTTACCTACATCTATGTCTGCTCCTTCTTCGCTCTTTCTTGTATCACAAGATTGACGTCCCATTATGATAACTATTCCTTCAGTATCTGTTGGAACTGAGAAAGATATAGCATAATCTTTATCTTCTGGTCTCATAGCTATAGTAGGCATTACTAAGATTTCATGTGAGTTAGTTATACCTGTTTGGTGAGCTTTAGCTCCTCTAACTACAACACCATCTTCTCTTCTTTCTACAACACGAAGATATAAATCTGGATCTGCTTGTTTGCTTGGTGATAATCCTCTATCTCCTTTTGGATCAGTCATAGCTCCATCTACTGTTAAGTCATTAGCTTGTACATACTCTAAGAATTTCTTAAATCTTTCATGATAGTTTGTACCATAAGCTTTGTCTATTTCGTAAGTTGTGCTGTATTCAGAGTTGAATGCATCCATACCAACACATCTTTGGAAACAAGCTGCTGTTTTTTGTCCAAGTAATCTTTGCATTTTTACTTTTTTAACTAAATCCTCAGTGTTTTGATGAATGTTTGTGAAACGATTAACTTTTTCTCCACTTAAGTGTGAAGTTGCTGTCATTAAATCTTCATATTCTTCCATTTCAGCTAAATCATAAGTCATCTTAACTGAGTTAAGTGATGGACGAAGTATTGGATGGTCTACCACGTTTTCTATTTTTTCTCCAAACATATAAACATTTAGATTAAGTTTTCTAAGACTTTCTACATATTGTTCTCCTGTCATTAGTGCCACTTTTACCATTCCCTTCATAATAGGTTTCTCTTTTTCATTTCAAGCAAAAATCATGCCAATTCATCATTATTTTAAACAATGTATAAATTATTAGTGATTTTTCTATAATACCTAAAATTTTGATAATTTTCTCTTAGATTCTATGTTTATTTTTTAACATATATTAATTATACCAAAATTATCTTCAAGTAAAAACCTTAAAATTAATAAATTTCATTGCATTTATGCAACAATTTTTGATATTTTTCGCAGTTTTTCTTGTAACCTCCAGTAATATGTAAAATAGCAATAATTTATTGCAAAAATACAACACATTGCGAATTTGCAACAGATTGTAGAGTTATTTTTGTACATTAATAAGCCCTATGTTTTAACATAGAGCTTATTAATGATTTAAATTATAATTTCATACTATATTCTATTTTTATTATTCTTTTATTCTAATATTCATATAAACCTATTCCACCTCTGCAGCGGTTTGTTCTAACCCTTCTGGTTGTTCAAAAATGTAATTGTCATATTGTGGTTTATTTCCTAATTGTATTAATACACAAAGTACTATTCCTGCTGCAAGTCCCCAAGCTGCTCCTCTAGTTGCAAGAACTGCAGCCATAATACCTGCAATACCTAAATCATTAAATGTACGTGCCTTCATAACTCCTACTCTTACCGAAACATATCCTTGAATAAGCATTGTACAAGCAAGAGCAATTCCTAAAATTGGTTTACAAAGCGTAACTATTGGTAATAAAAGATATCCTGTTAATGTTCCAAAACGGAAAGAGGCTGCACCACCATTTATACTATCCATAGCCTCTCTTCCTTTTTTGTATCTTTCACATATAACAACTTGCATAGCTGCCCAAAGCGGTCCACACATAGTTAAGTCTGGTCCTATAATTGACATAATAGAATTACGTAATCCAAAAATAAGATGAGTTCTATTTGCATTATAGTCTATTTTTTCATCCGGTCTTGATTTTGAAGCATCTTCAATCAAAGCACTAGCCTGAATCATATCTCCAAATAGCACTATATATGCTGATAGTACCATAGGAATTGACTTTATAAACATACTTACTGGTGGAAATCCTATTCCAAATATAGTCCATTCTTTCCATAATGTAATAAAATCTGGCTTTGTTATACCCCATTGAACATTAGGCCAAGGTGTTTCCCCTATTAACGGAGCAACTATAACAGCTAATAAAATAACTGGCAAAATACCTAAATCTGATACTATCCTTAAAAATTTATTATTGGATCTTATGCTCTTAAAATGATTAGAAAATAATAGGTAAAATCCTAAACCTACACAAATAATAATTGATATAGGAAACTTATCAAAACGTGCCCCTTTAACAAATATAACATTTATTGCTGCAATTCCTGCCCCTAATATAATACCTGACTGCATAGCATTAGGAACTATTGAAACCATTTTTTTACCTAACCCTGTAATGCCTAAAAATATTGCTAAAATACCTAATAATAACTCAAATGCAATTAAAGCATGCATTCTTTCTACTCCAACTGGAAATTGACTTATATGTAGCATAAGAAGTGGTATAGCTGGAGTAACCCATCCTGGAATTACTGGATCACCTAAAAATACATGTGCACAATAAAATACACCATTTAAAAGCACTATAGCCATAGCTATTTCAAAAGGCATTCCAAGATATTCTTGCAGCATAGGAATAGCTCCTAAACAAACAGCACACATAAGTAATCCTTGCAGATAATCTGCCCATTCTATTTTATAGTGAACAAATGGAATACGAATTTTAAAAGGTCCTGCTGGTATATATGGTTGTTCTTTTCCATATTCTCTTTTAATAGCCATACTTCTTCCTCCTACGTCTTTATTATTCTAGATTTAATAAGAGCAAATAAATGTCATATTCTATATCTGAGATTATATTTGCTCCTATATATTGTTAATAAATTAACATATACTAGTAAAAACTTTCATATAGCTTAAAATTTTTCTTTAAATCTTTCTTCCCATTCTTCTATAAGTTGTGGTCTAAAATCTGGGTGAGCAATATTTATTAAAGCTCTTCCTCTGTCTTTTAATGTCTTTCCTTTAAGTTGAGCAATTCCATATTCTGTTACAATATAATCAACATCATTTCTTGATGTTGTAACTACTGCTCCTTCATCCAATAATGGAACAATTCTTGATACTTTTCCTCTTGCTGCTGTTGAAGGTATTGCTATTATTGACTTACCATCTTTGCACATTGTTGCTCCTCTTACAAAGTCTACTTGTCCTCCAACTCCGCTGATTTGTTTACTTCCTACACTTTCCGAGCACACTTGACCCATTAAGTCAACTTGGACACATGAATTTATTGAAATTAACTTACTATTTTTTGAAATAACTACAGGATCATTTACATAATCTACTGGATACATTTCTACCATTGGATTATTATCTACAAAATCATATAATCTTTTTGTTCCCATAAGAAAAGTTACAACTATTTTTCCTGGATGTAGTGTTTTTTCCTTATTTGTTATAACTCCAGCTTCAACTAACTCAACTACTCCATCTGAAATCATTTCTGAGTGTATTCCTAAATCTTTTTTATCCTTTAAAAATAAAAGTACTGCATCTGGAATAGCTCCAATTCCTAATTGTAGTGTGGAACCATCTTCTACTAATGATGCACAATGTTCTCCTATTGCTTTTTCAACTTCACCTATTTTTGGTGGTTGTAATTCTATTAAAGGATGCGAAGATTCTACTATGTAATCTATTTCTGAAATATGAATAAAAGAATCCCCCAGTGTTCTTGGCATTTTATCATTAACTTCAGCAATTACTAATTTAGCACACTCTGCTGCTGGTTTTGTATAATCTGCAGATACACCTATGCTGCAGTTACCATGTTCATCTGGTGAACTGACTTGAATAAGCGCAACATCTACTGGCATATACCCTTGTCTAAATAATTTAGGAACTTCATGAAAGAAACAAGTTGTAAAATCTGCTCTTCCTGCATTAACTGCTTCTCTTGTACTTCCTCCTACAAAAATAGCATTGTGACGGAAATATTTTTCCATTCCTGGTTTTGCGTATTCAGCACCACCCATAGCTACCATATGAACAATTTCAACATCAGAGTAGTTTTCCTTATTTTCAACCATAGCATTTATAAGTGTTACTGGTTCAGCACAAGCATGTCCCACTACTACTCTATCTTCTGATTTTATTTTAGTCACTGCTTCTTTAGCGGTAACTCTCTTACTATTATATAATTCTCTCCAATCCATTTTCTTTCTCCTTCCCTATTATATTATTTAATAATCTTACCTATTTTTTATAAAAATAGGTGGCATAATAGCCACCTATCCAATTAATGTTGTATAAATTAAATTTTATTACTTAATCAACGGTAAGCTTTGTTATCTATTTTCAAATTTTCTATAAATTTGTTATAAATTATTTGTAAATTTGTTATAAATTCATAAGCTTGTTATATATTTTTTTCTACTCTTCTATTCTAGCAATTGCTTTAGCAAGTTTTTTCTTATGAGCTAAGTTTCCTTGTCTTGCTATCATAATTCTTTGAGCTTGTGGTGATCCTGCTCCGTGCATTGATTCTGTTCTGTAACCAACTGCTGCTGTTCCTAAAGTTAAGTTTTCTATTAATCTTAAAACTCTCATACGATTTTCTGTAGATACTGATGCAACACCTTTTAAGTATTTTTCTACATAATGTCCTACTTTTTCACTTCTAAAGTCTTTTTCTGATGGCATTGTTACCATTAATCCACCAGCTATATCTTCAGCAAGTCTTGCTATTTCGTATGGGAATCTTGTAACATTTTGTTTACATACATTTGCAAGTAATAAATCTATTAAGTAGTTTCCTGATTGTGTTTTATATCCTTCTGCTGAACATGCTATTCCACAAGCATATAAAGTTTCATTTAAGTGAGTCATTTCTATTAATTTATCTTTTAAGTGTGATGCTTTAGCAGCTCCATTATACTCTGCAGCTAATGCAGCAGCACCTATTAATACATCACCAACTCCAACTTTACATCCACCGTAACTTTGTCTGTGATATCCTGCAAATCTTTCAACAAGCATTCCCGCAAACTCTGTTTCCCCATTTAAGAAGATTCTTTCATTTGGTACAAATACATTGTCAAATACAACTAAAGCTTCGTGTCCACCAAAGTTGTGGTTACCTACATCTATATTTGCTCCATCTTCACTCTTTCTTGTGTCACAAGATTGACGTCCCATTATCATAATTATTCCTTCAGTATCTGTTGGAACTGAGAAAGATATAGCATAATCTTTATCTTCTGGTCTCATAGCTATAGTAGGCATTACTAAAACTTCATGTGAGTTAGTTATACCTGTTTGGTGAGCTTTAGCTCCTCTAACTACAACACCATCTTCTCTTCTTTCTACAACATGAAGATATAAATCTGGATCTTCTTGCTTGCTTGGTGATAATCCTCTATCTCCTTTTGGGTCAGTCATAGCTCCATCTACTGTTAAATCATTTTCTTGTACATATTCCATGAATTTCTTAAATCTTTCATGATAGTTTGTACCATAAGCTTTGTCTATTTCATAAGTTGTACTGTATTCAGAATTAAATGCATCCATACCAACACATCTTTGGAAACAAGCTGCTGTTTTTTGTCCACACAATCTTTGCATTTTTACTTTTTTAACTAAGTCTTCTGTGTTTTGATGAAGGTGAGTAAAACGATTAACTTTCTCCCCACTTAAGTGTGAAGTTGCTGTCATTAAATCTTTATATTCTTCCATTTGAGCTAAATCATAAGTCATCTTAACTGAGTTAAGTGATGGACGAATTATAGGATGATCTACTACATTTTCAATCTTTTCTCCAAACATATAAACATTTAGATTAAGTTTTCTAAGACTTTCTACATATTGTTCTCCTGTCATTAATGCCATTTTTACCATTCCTTTCTTTTATATGTATTGTTTCGCTTTTATATGAAGCATATGTCATGCCATTTTTTTCTTTTTATAGAATATTGTATATTAAATTGTATTTTTTATGCATTGAGTTATATTATAGGTATGTTTTTATATATTTTATATCATTGATATTTATTTTTACTTATTAGGAAAATTTTTCAATTCAATAAGTTTTGTTGCATTTTAGCAACAAGAATTGATATTTTTTTAACATTCAATCCTTTACAGTTCCTATATTCAGACATTCTGTTGCAGAAATACAACGTGTTGTACTTTTACAACACTACATTTTTCTACATGGAAACTTTAGTTTATAATATATACAAATAGCTTAAATGTGCTTTTGTAGCGATGATAAACATAAAATATAATAAAGGTTAAGAGATTTATTCCAAAATATTTTTTAATATTTTTATGAAACCATTAAATACCCTATCAAAATATACCTAGATGGTGCTATGTAATTTTTGATAATAAAAAAACACATGTTTCAAACATGTGTTTTTTTATTACTAAAATCTATTCAATTACAGTCATTATTTCTTCTACTGGTTTTCTTGGTGGGCTTTTCACTTCAGCATCTAAAGGAACACCAAGTGGTGTTAAGGCCATAAGTGAGTATCCTTCTTTTTTAAATCCTATTGTTTCACTTATTTCTTTTGCTGCATAAACAGGACCAGTTATCCAGCATGTTCCGTATCCCATATTAGCAGATGTAAGCATGATATTTTCTATAGCTGCAGATACACCTTGCACTCCTGAAGCTGTAGCTAAAAGAGCCTCTAATTCTTCCTGTGGTGCTCCGGCTAACTTTAATTCATTATAACCAGTTGGTATGTATTTACCTGTATAAACCAAAATTACAGTTGGAGCGTTTTTAAATGCAAGTTGGTATCTAATTCCTTTAGTGAATTTTTCCTTAACATTTTCATCTAAAATCTTATCTGCTATAGCTTTATTTTTTTCTTCTACAGTTTTAGCTATTTTTTCAATTAATTCTTTATTATTAATAACAACGAAATGCCAGTTTTGCATATTCTTACCTGATGGTGCAAATGAACCTGCTTTTATTATCTCTTCTATATGTTCCATAGGTACTTTAGTATCTTTAAATTTTCTAACACTATGTCTCTTGTATATAAAACTATTATCAAACATATATTTCACCTTCTTTTAAATATATTTATATTATATATAATATCAATTAATAAAATAAAAGCAAGGAGCTTTTTTCAAAGCTTCTTGCTTTTATTAAATTTTAAATAATACCTACAAAATATCTATAACTTATTAAAATAAGTTTTTGTACACATTAAGAATATCTTCTCTTGTGAAAGGAACGTAGTTGTTAACTAGAAGTCTTTGTTGACCAGCTATAACACTATCTGTAAATGCTTCTATTTCTTCTTCTTTCATTCCATATTCTTTAAGAGGCTTTCTTGCTAATAACTTATCAAGAAGGTTTGCAAGTTCAGCATATACATCTCCTTCTTCTCCTACACCTAAGATATCAGCTAATACTTTATTTATTTCTTTTATTTTTCCATCAGGATTCTTCTTGTTGTAAGTCTTGAATACTTCAACAAAGAATTGATAGTTTGCTTCACCATGAGGAACATGATAAACTCCACCTAATGGATATGAAAGTGCATGAACAGCTCCAACACCAGTATTACCAAAAGCAACACCTGCATAGTTACTTCCGATTACAAAATCCTCTATGATTTCTGTTCTGTATTCTTCACCTTTTTCTACTACATCCATATATCCTTTAATTATAAGCTCTATAGCTTTTACACTGAATAATTCAGTATATGGATTAGACTTAGGTGATACATAAGATTCAATAGCGTGAATTAATGCATCTACTGAACTTGTTACAAAGAACTTAAATGGAAGTCCTTTTACTAATTCTGGTATTAATACTGCATGTTCTGGTAATAATTCATCTACAGCAAGACCCATTTTTGTGTGTTTTGATTTTATTTCTGCTATAGAAATATTTGTAACTTCACTACCAGTTCCACAAGTTGTAGGAACTATTATAAGTTCTTTTTCTTTTACTAATGGTACAGTTTTTTCAAAGAAATCAACACAGTTTCCTGAATCTTTTAATACTAATAGTTTAGAAATATCTATAATACTTCCTCCACCTATAGCAATTATTCTCTTATAATCTTTTCCTCTTATTTCAGCCATTATAGCATTAATCATTTCGTCTGATGGTTCACCAAAACCAAATTTTTCTTGGAACATGAAATCAGCTTTAAGCTCTAATTCTTTCATGAATGGTGTGTAAAGGAATTCGTTTGTAAGTACAAAATCCCCTTCACCTATGTTAAATTCTTTAGCAAACTCAACAAATGTATTAAACTTATGAAGTTCTGGTTGTATTTTTAGTAATCTCATACCAAGGCCTCCTTAGATATTAACAAATAATTAAATTATTCTTATTTACATTTATAAGCCGCTTTAAAAGCGGCTTATATTTATATATTTGACTTTTAGCTTTTAATTAAGCCCAGATTTCTTCGTCAGTTGGAACCTTAGCATCTTTAATAACCATTCCAATTCTTGAAACGTTTATTAAGTGTTTGTAATCGAAGTTTTCTGAAATTGCATTGTTACCCCAAGTTCCGCATCCTAAAGTAGTTGTTGGAGCAAATCCGTTAGTTAATGATCCACCAGCAGTTGTTGATGATGGTGCATTTACAACTAATCTACTTACAGTTAAGTTAACTCCAGCATAATCAATGTGTTCTTGGTTGTTTGAGTGTAAAGCAGCTGAGTGTCCTTTTCCTTCTAAGTCTAAGTTAGTTTGAGCTATTCTTACAGCATCTTCAAATGTATCATATTTGAAAGCAGCCATTACTGGGCACATTTTTTCTTTGCAAAGATCATCTTCAGCACCAATTCCGTTTGCTTTTAATAAGATAACTTTTGTTTCTTGTGGAACTTCTACACCAGCAAGTTCAGCAACTTTTTGTACTGATTGACCAACAACATCTTTGTTGATGTGTCCATCTACAAAAATTACTTTTCTGAACTTATCAACTGTTGCTTCATCATCGATGTAGTAAGCACCATTTGATACAGCTGCAGCTACAACTTCATCATATTTTTCAGCAGGAGCTATTATAGTTTGTTCTCCTGAGCAGATTATACCGTTATCGAATTTTCTACCAGCTATTATTTTAGCAGTAGCATCTACGAAATCTACATCTCTATCGATTACAACTTGTACGTTACCAGCTCCAACTCCGTATGAAGGTCTTCCGCTTGAGTAAGCAGCTTTAACAACTCCCATACCACCTGTTGCAACTACAACGTCTACAGCTTTCATAAGTTCGTTAGTTTTTTCTATTGAAGATTCTCTGATAACTTGGATAGCATCTTCTGGACATTTTACGCCTTGGTCTTTTAATGCTTTCATTATTAAATCTACAGTATATGCACTACATTTTTGTGATCTTGGGTGTGGTGCAACGATTATAGCATTTCCACCTTTTAATGCGAACATTGAGTTACACATTGGAGTAACTATTGGGTTTGTAGTTGGTGTAACTGCTCCTACTACTCCTACTGGTTTAGCAACCATAACAAGTCCTTTTGCTTCATCTCTATCTATTATTCCAACAGATTTTTTATCTTTTAAGTTGTTCCAAATAGTTTTTGATTTTCCTCTATTTTTACCAACTTTATCTTCGTATACTCCCATTCTTGTTTCTTCAACAGCCATTTTAGCTAATTCTTCTGCATTATCATAAACAGTCTTAGCTATTACTTTAACTATAGCATCTAACTCTTCTTGAGTGTATGTTGCTAATTCCTCTTGAGCTTTTTTTGCCTTTTCTACAAGACCTAATATAAATTCTTTGTTATCCATTTTCAATTCCTCCCAAGTTTTTATATTCATTTATTTTATATTAAGTATTTAAAATTTATTTAAATACATATAAACTATTTTACTTTATTTTTCTATTTTCATACTTCCTGTTTTTTGGAATCTAGAGTGCCATGAAAGAGCTTCATCCAATATGTGAGGAGTATGTTTAGCTCCATTTTCCATTGCTCTATTATAGTAATCTAAAAGCATAGGTTTATAATCCGGATGAACACAGTTATTTATTATAGTTAGTGCTCTTTCCTTTGGACTTAATCCTCTTAAGTCTGCAACCCCTTGATCAGTTACAATAACCATAACATCGTGTTCAGTATGATCAACATGTGAAACCATTGGAACTATTGATGATATATCTCCACCTTTAGCAGTAGCTGCTGTTGTAAAGATTGTAATAGACGCGTTTCTAGCAAAGTCTCCTGAACCACCTATACCATTCATCATCTTTGAACCCATTACATGAGTAGAGTTAACATTTCCATATATATCTATTTCTAATGCAGTATTCATAGCTATAATTCCAATTCTTCTTGCTACTTCTGGATTATTACTTATTTCTTGAGGTCTTAATATTATTTTATCTTTAAAGAAATCAATTTCTTCTATAAATTTTTCAGTTCCTTCTGGTGATGCACTTATTGATGTAGTTGAAAGCAAATTAGCTTTTCCACATCTTACTAATTCTAACATAGAATCTTGTACAACTTCTGTATAACATGTTAAATTTTCAAATTCTGAATCACATAATCCATAAAGTACAGCGTTAGCAACACTACCTACACCTGATTGTAATGGAAGTAAATTCTTAGGTAATCTTCCTTCAGCAACTTCTTTTCTGAAGAATTTTAATATATTTTCTGAAATTTTTCTAGAAACATCATCAGTTGGTGTTAGTGGTCTTGCTTTATCTTTTAAATCAGTTTCAACAATTGCAGCTATTTTATCAAGTCCACATTCTATGTACGTTGTTCCTATTCTTTGATCTGGCTTAGTTATTGGAATAGGTTGTCTATATGGTGGATTTTCTGTCATATATATATCTGCCATTCCTTCAAGTGCCATTGGTTTTGATGTATTAATTTCTACTATAACTTTTTCAGCACTTTTTATAAAAGTAGGAGTGTTTCCTATTGCTGTTGTAGGAATGATATGTCCCTCTTCTGTTATAGCTAATGCTTCTACTATAGCTACATCTACCTTTGGAAGTACACCATAGCTTACATATTGAGTAGAATGACTTAAATGCATGTCTAGGTATTCAACATTACCAGCATTTATTTCCTTTCTTAATGTACCATTTGTTTGGTATGGAAGTCTTTTAGCAATAATTCCTGCTTCAGCCCATGCTCCATCTACTTCTGGTCCTAAAGATGCTCCTGAATATAAAGTTAACTTCATCTTTTCATCAGTTGCCTTAACTCTTTCAGCAAGAGCAAATGGAACTGCTTTTGGGTAGCCTGATGGAGTAAATCCACTAGCACCTATTACCATACCATCTTTAATTAAAGTACTCGCTTCTTCAGCTGACATTATTTTCCCAAGTAATTCTTTGTTTCTTATTCTTTCATTACTCATCTTATCCCCACTCCTTATTCAGTATACTTAACAGACAATACTGCCTGTTAAGTAATTATTGTTAAAATTATATCTTTACTAGAATTATAATGTAATTATAAAAATCTCTTCTCGTTAATATTTTAACACAACTTAGTAGAAAAAAACAAGCTAAAATGTACTACATTGGCAATTTGTGTAGAATTATTGTAAAGATAACCATTCCTAATAATGCAAATGGATAAGTTGCTCCATATCCTGCCGCTGGATCATCACTACCAACTGCATCTATAGCTGCTCCAAGACCTGGTGTTGATGTCATTCCTCCGCAAATAGCTCCTGATAACATTATCCAGTTTATCTTGAATACATATTTTCCAACAAGGAATCCTAGAAGCATTCCAACAATTCCAACTACTAATGATACTAATGCTAAATAAGCACCTGAACCAAGTAATGCATCAAACACTTTAAATCCATATCTAAGTCCTACTATAGCAAGGAAAAATGCTAGTGAAAGTTGTCTGACTACTCCAAGAATTTTATTATTCATTCTGAAAGTTAATGGTCCTATTTTTCCTATATGTCCAAGTACTAATGACCCTAATAAAACTCCCCCTGTAGAACCTAAACTAAAATCTCCTAGTGGTCCCATAGGTATTTTCACTTTTCCTACTGTATATCCCAAGAAACAAGCTACTGCAAAAGCTGTTAAATCAAATGCTACTTCCTTTATTTCTTTTCCACCAGCTTCTTGTCTAGCTGCTTTCATTTCTTCATTAAATTTCCTTTGTTCTTCTTCAACATCTATTCCAAATATTTTAGGGAAGAAGTTAACTGAAAGTATAACAATCAAAACTCCAAAAGGATAACCAATAGCATGTCCTACACCAACGCCACCTTCAGCAGCTGCTATAAACTTTTCTTTTAATTCTGGTGTAAGTTCTTTAGTGTTTCCGTTGTTAATTTTTCCTGAAGGATCTAATATTCTAAAAAATTTATCTTTTTCTGCATCTGTCATTTCATCAAATTTTTCAACACGATCTGCTGCATGACCTTTAGCTGTTTCTAAAGCCGCTGCAAGTCCTGGTGAACTTGTAAGTGCTCCTGTATAAACTCCTGATACTTCGTATGGACTTGATCCTTTACTTAAATGTGTCATTCCATATGTACCTGCTGCTCCAAATAATGTAATTAAAAATCCTAATATAACAAATTTAGCTCCATATTTCTTTAAAACTGTTCCCATATCTTTTGCAGCTAAAAGACCAACAGCCGCAACAAATAATACCAAAAATAATATAAAGAAATCTTTAGAAACAATACCTGAATCCATCATCTTTTTTGCAACTTTAAATCCTTGTGCATCCTTACCTGCTGATACAATTTTATTTCCATAACCGTATACCCACCAACCAATTATAAGACCAGTGAAAAGTGTTCCTGAAACTCCAAAATTGAACTTACCAAACTTTATTTTCCCAAATAGTAGTCCTGTGAAAACGGCTACAAACATTAAAATAAATGGGTTAGTAAGCCATGCAATTACATCAAATTTAATCATATCTCTCCTTCTCCTTTTTTTTATATTTTCTCATGTTTACCATAATTTTGACGTATTTTTTGCCAAAATTTTCTCCTTTTTGTTGCTATACTATTATTATATCATAATTTTTTCAAAATTCATATAGTTATTTGCTATTATTTTAACATTCTTGTTAACTTTTTAACATTTGTAAGTAAATAAAAAACCTTATTTTTCTTGAAACCCTGCATCAAATCTCGTTTCTCACTATTTTATAAGGCTTGATTTTAAAATTTGGATAAGCAATATTTATTAATGCTCTTCCCTTTATCTTTTAATGTTTTTAATCTTAGCAACCACATATACTATAATATGTTGCATTTCTTGCAAAATAGCATTGTGACGGAAATGTTTTTCAATTCCTGGTTTTACATATTCAGCCTTACTCATAACTGCTTTGTAAACAACTTCCGCCTCTTTGTTATTATTCTAAATCATATATTTTGCAATAGTATTTGTAATTTTTATATAATCCATTTCAGATGAAATGACAATTTTTTCGTATTTAGCTTGAATTTTCTCATGTTCAGCACAACAGCTTGTACAACCACATAAGATAATAATTAAATCATAAATAATTCCTTCTTGTGCCGATACTATTTCATGTTTTTTGTTAAACTCTTTTCTTAACTGCGAAACTAATTCCGCTCTATCATATCTAGGATTACATCCTCCACAGTATTTAACACCTATTTTCACTTCAATCACCTTGCAATTAATTTTTCTTTAAAATTTTTCTAGCCATATCAATAAGTTCTTCACTTGTTTCATGTATCAAAACTACTTTTTTCACTTCTGGTATTTCCTCTTTCAACGAAGTTTCTACGATTTCTTCAATAGTATATTTGGCTGATGGACATCCACTACATTGTCCTAAAAGCTTAACTTTAACGATTCCATCTTCTACTTTTATAAGTTCTATATTTCCATAATGCTTTGCCAAAACCGGTCTTACTTTTGCTTCGAGAACTTTTTCTACCTTTTCAAACATAATTTCACCCCATTCTTATAGAAAGGGTGGTGTGATAACCACCCTTTTAGTTTTATATTGTGGAATTTAAGTTTATTGTAAGTTTGTTTGTTATAAGTTTGTTGTAAATTTGTATAAGTTTTTTGTAAGTTTGTTATAAATTTATAAGGTTGTTATATTTTTTACTCTTCTATTCTAGCAATTGCTTTAGCAAGTTTTTTCTTATGAGCTAAGTTTCCTTGTCTTGCTATCATAATTCTTTGAGCTTGTGGTGATCCTGCTCCATGCATTGATTCTGTTCTGTAACCAACTGCTGCTGTTCCTAAAGTTAAGTTTTCTATTAATCTTAAAACTCTCATACGATTTTCTGTAGACACTGATGCAACACCTACTAGATATTTATCTACATAATGTCCTATTTTTTCATCTCTGAAGTCTTTTTCTGCTGGCATTGTTACCATTAATCCACCAGCTATATCTTCAGCAAGTCTTGCTATTTCATATGGGAATCTTGTAACATTCTGTTTACATACATTTGCAAGTAATAAATCTATTAAGTAGTTTCCTGATTCTGTTTTATGTCCTTCTGCTGAACATGCTATTCCGCAAGCATATAAAGTTTCATTTAAGTGAGTCATTTCTATTAATTTATCTTTTAAGTGTGATGCTCTTGCAGCTCCATTGTAATCTGCTGCTAATGCAGAAGCTCCTATTAATACATCACCAACTCCAACTTTACATCCGCCGTAGCTTTGTCTGTGATATCCTGCAAATCTTTCAACAAGCATTCCTGCAAATTCTGTTTCTCCATCTAAGAAGATTCTTTCATTTGGTACGAATACATCGTCGAATACAACTAAAGCTTCTTGTCCACCAAAGTTGTAGTTACCTACATCTATGTCTGCTCCTTCTTCGCTCTTTCTTGTATCACAAGATTGACGTCCCATTATGATAACTATTCCTTCAGTATCTGTTGGAACTGAGAAAGATATAGCATAATCTTTATCTTCTGGTCTCATAGCTATAGTAGGCATTACTAAGATTTCATGTGAGTTAGTTATACCTGTTTGGTGAGCTTTAGCTCCTCTAACTACAACACCATCTTCTCTTCTTTCTACAACACGAAGATATAAATCTGGATCTGCTTGTTTGCTTGGTGATAATCCTCTATCTCCTTTTGGATCAGTCATAGCTCCATCTACTGTTAAGTCATTAGCTTGTACATACTCTAAGAATTTCTTAAATCTTTCATGATAGTTTGTACCATAAGCTTTGTCTATTTCGTAAGTTGTGCTGTATTCAGAGTTGAATGCATCCATACCAACACATCTTTGGAAACAAGCTGCTGTTTTTTGTCCAAGTAATCTTTGCATTTTTACTTTTTTAACTAAATCCTCAGTGTTTTGATGAATGTTTGTGAAACGATTAACTTTTTCTCCACTTAAGTGTGAAGTTGCTGTCATTAAATCTTCATATTCTTCCATTTCAGCTAAATCATAAGTCATCTTAACTGAGTTAAGTGATGGACGAAGTATTGGATGGTCTACCACGTTTTCTATTTTTTCTCCAAACATGTAGACATTTAGATTAAGTTTTCTAAGACTTTCTACATATTGTTCTCCTGTCATTAGTGCCATTTTTACCATTCCCTCCGTAATAAATATTTCTTTTGTTTAATTGTTTTTATTCCTTATACTTATATATCAGCAATTATTATGCCAAAACATCTTTTCAAAAAATAATTATTTAATTCTGTCTTTTATTCAAGCTTCATATTTATCTACACCTATAATAACATAACATTGCAATTTTTTTTATTATTACCACACCAATATTTCTACAACTTACTGCATAGTAACATTCTCAGCGTTTTTTAATTTTTTTTCTGTATTATGAAAATATATTTCTAATACAACTCTAACTTTTTTAAAACCACTTACAGCAAACATTCCTATTGTTTAAGAATTCACTATTTAATAAATAAAATACTTCTTTGCCGCAGTATTTTTCCTCTTTTAAGGTTTCACGAAGCCTTTTGTTGCATTTTAGCAACAAACTTTGATAATTTTTTAACATTTTCTATTATCAACGTTTGTTTTAGCTTGTATTTCATCATTTGTTTGCAAAAATGCAACACGTTTCATTTTTGCAACGCCTTATTATTATTTTAAATTATTATCATATACTTTACAATACATACTGATCATTTTATATAAGATTTTTATTTATTCTTTAAATTTCTCTTAAGATATCATCCCTTTAATATTCAAAGAACACCATCTAACAAGTTCACTTAACACTAAACTTCCGTCCCAAGGAAAATCATAAAAATTCATAAATCCTATTTGCGTTACTCTGTCAACTCCTAGTTTTGTAACCCCATCTGCAAATTTTAAAATCTTCTCTTTATCTTTTGAAGCTACACCAATACATTGAATTTTAGATGTAATTAATTTTGTAACTTCAAATATACTCTCAACTTCCTTCAAAAATATAGTTCTTCCTTGAACAGGTTCTTCTAATTTAACTTCTCTATCTATAAGAATTGTGAAATCAAGCCCTTTACTACTATATAAAGTTTTTTCAAGACTTAAACCATACTCTCCTCTTTTATTTATAATTTTAGCAGCTATATACTGTTCTATATTATTATTAGGATATCTTTTACTTATTTTTTCAAAACTATTAGCTAATTTACATCCTATTTCTTCAAGTGACATGCAACTTCTTTCAATAAATAATACTTGTGGTGAAGAACATGCTTTTTGATCAAAAGCAATTATATCCGACACTAAATTTTCTAAATATCTTTCAATATCGCAACTTTCAATAGCTGATTTATCAAAAACCGAAAAAGAATACTTTGGACCAAATATCAAATCCTTACATGTAGTTTTTTTAGGTAAAGCTGTAATAGCATCTACAGCCTGTTTCCCACCCCATACAACTCTAGCATCAGCCTCTAGAGACATAGAAGAATTTAACTTTATATCTTTACTATCAAAGTATATAATTGATATATTCTTCAATAAACTTTTAGATGAATAAACATTCCCTTTATAGTCAACATCAATATTATCTAAAAGCCTCAAAAGCTTCATAACTTCATGTATACTTTTTTTAGGAATACGAAGAAGATTTGCATTTTTGCACAGTAATCCTTGAAAAGCTGAGTATATGGCAAGTGTTGCTACATTGCCAGCTACCCAATGACACACTACCCCTCTAGGCTGTGCTTTCATATATTTTCCTTCTTCTACTTCTAAAAAATTATCTAAATATTCTTCATTACCTAAATTTAGCCTAATCAACTTTTTTACATTATTTTTTTTCAAATAAAAAGATAAAAAAGGTACTCCTTCAATACTTAAAGCTTCTTTATTTAAAGAAAGTTTTTTGCTATACTCGTTCATAATAAGTACAATAGCTTCTACAGGCATTGAAGATATAAATTGACTATTACTTTTCAACCTATTCTTTATTTCGTGGAAATTACCAAAACATATTTCTTCTTTATAAAATTCTCCATCTAGCGTATAGCACTTAATCATCTTCCATTCTCCCTTTCAGCAAAAGTATCTCCACATCCTCTTACTTCTGCCTTTTCTACTCTAGATTTAAACTTAAAATATTTTCCTTTTCTTCCACACTTACAATCATCTATTCCAACTAGTTCACCAATATCTTCCGTTAAAATAGCTTGTGATGGATAACTAGAAGCTAAAGTACTCATGACTTCTATAAGCCCAGACTCTCCTACCGATACTTCTTCTAAGGTCAGCATATCTCTTATTATGACTTCTGCAAAATCAGGTACATGCTTATACCCACACTCACAGTCTATAAACACTACACCAACCTGTTCTACCATTCCATAAAAATCTATTATATTGCTAGGACTTGTATTAAAAACTTCTGCCACTGTTCTTGAAAACTCATCTTTATCGACTTTTTCTGAGGTTAGCTTTTTCCATCCACCACTATGCAGAAGTTTAAGATTGGGCATATTCAACTTTATACCTTTTTCCTTTAAAACCTTAATAAATTTAGACCATACTATATAAGTAAATCCATAAACCAAAACTTCTTTATCTTTATATTTCTCTTCAAATTCACGAAGTCTGTCTATATTCACTTTAAGCTCATCTTCATATTTGTCCATAACATAAACTATTTTGTTAGCAAAACTACTCACACCTCTTACCGCAGCCCCTCTTGCACTTATAGTTGAAGTTTTTTTATTAATATCATCACTATCAATTACTAGCATAGATCTTCTTTTGGTGCCTAAAAAATTCTTTAATATAGATATTAATCCTTGTGATTGGCGCATAGAAGTTTTTTTATCTAAATATATTTTACTAGGCATACCTGTTGTTGTAGCACTTGAATTAAGAACTCTAACAACATCTTCATCACGACAAGTCTTAAGTTCAAAATATTTAAACATAGTTACAGGTATAAATGGCACTTGTTCCAATCGTTCTATTTCATCAATGTTAATACCTGCCTTAGCATATAAACTCTTCACATTTAAATTTTTCACATTTTCTTTCAATTGAGGTTTTATAGCTTCAACAAGCATCTTTTCCTTTTCCCTTTTCTCTCTTTTAAATTGATCTCCTAATATAATATCATCTACCAAATTAAAATTTTCCATTAAATTCACCTATTTCCCAGACTTATTTTTTTCCATTTCCTTAAGCTTTTGGATTAAAACCTTGCCTGAAGAATTTTTAGGAAGTCCTTTTAAAAACTCTATATGTTGCGGAACTTTATAAGATGCAAGTCTTTCTTTACAAAAACTCTTTATAAATTTAGCATCTATATTTGTATTATTATCCTTGAGAACTACAAAAGCTTTAACAGCTTCTCCTAAAATATCATCGTATACTCCAATAACAGCACACTCAACAACTTGTGGAATTTGAACAATTACATCTTCAATTTCTTTAGGACTTGTCCTATTTCCTCCACTTTTTATAATATTTTTTTCTCTTGATACTATATATATATACTCGTCTTTATCTACAGTAGCAAGATCCCCAGTATAAAGATAACCATTTTTTAAAACTGCATCTGTTTCTTCTTTACTATTGAAATAGCCTTTCATTATATTTTTTCCTTTTGCCACAACTTCGCCTATTTCTCCAGTTTTTACAGGAAGTCCTTCTTTATTTAACACTTTAAGTTCAGTACCTGGAATTCCTTTTCCTATGGATCCTATTTTTTCTTCAATAAGATGCGGCGGAAGATACGACAGCCTAGCAGTAGCTTCTGTCTGTCCATACATTATATATATATCAGTACTTTTCAAAATTCCCTTAAGGTCTTTTATAAATGTATTTGCTAATTTTCCTCCAGCCTGTGTTATATATCTAAGAGAAGGAAATTTAGTATCTTTCATATTAGTCATTCTTAATAATATTTGATATGTACTTGGAACTCCAGCAAAGCTTGTACATTTGTATTTATTTATATCTTCTATTACCGTTTGAGGAAACATAAATCGGTTATTTAACACAAGACTTCCTCCAACCCTAAAGTGTGTATGTAAAAGTGAAGTACCATAGCAGTAATAAAACGGTAATACCACTTCTACTCTATCTTCTTCAGTAAGAGATAAATATTTTATTATAGAATCTGTATTATGGATTAAATTGTTATGAGTTAGCATTACTCCCTTAGGCTTTGAAGTAGATCCAGAAGTAAAGATCATTACTGCTGTATCATTTCCACTTATAGATTCAGCTTTTACTTCATTATCATAACAGTTATTATCACAGCTACTTATGAAATCATACACTTCATTTTCTGTATAAATTTCTACTTCTTTTGAAAGAACCTCTTCTATTTTCTTTTTATATTTTTTTTGAGCAAACACTAATTTTATATTCAATATATCTGCAATATACTTTATCTCCTCGCTGCTTACAGAAGGATTTACCGGTATACATACACTTCCATTTTTCATAATGCCAAAATAACATTGAATGGAAAAACATGAATTTTCAGAAACGAGAAGTACACTATCTTTTTTTGAGAATTTCTTATATTTAAGTATACTCGCTATATTCTTTATGTCATTATATACTTCTTTATAACTAATTTCTCTTTTGTCTATTACAGCAGTTTTCTCTAGTTTAGATGAAAATTCAAAAACATAATCCGTGAAAATCATAGTTCAACATCATACTTTACAAGTATTTTCTTAATATCTCCTATAGTATACATTCTTGATACATCAATTACTTCCATAGCTATCTCAAAAGTCTCTTCAAGTTGAGTTACTAATTCAACATGTGCCATAGAATCCCATCCTTCTATCTCATCTGGACCATGTTCATCCTTTATACTTTCTACCTCTCTAATACCAAAAGCATCACAAATTATTTTGTTTAATTTTTCTAAGTTACTCATATTTATTCCTCCTATTTATTACTAATATTCAATATTTTTTACAAGCAATAAACATGCCATTGTAAAATTTCTATTGTTTTTGTTTATATTTTTCAGAATATCGCTTTCTTTTTCTAACAAAAGTTGAAGGATCTATACACAAAGCTTTTGCTGCATCCCTTACATTACCATATTTATCAAAAGATTTTTTAATAAGTCTTTGTTCCAGTCTTTCAACACCCTCTTTTAAAGGAATTATATCATCTTGAGAAGAAATTTCCACACCACTATATGAAGATAGATACTTGCTAGGTAAATCCTGTAGTGTAATTTTTTCTTTATCACTAATTATCACAAGTCTTTCTACAATATTTTTAAGTTCTCTAACATTACCTGGCCAGTTGTATTCATAGAAACACTTTAACACATTAGAATCAAAATAATCATTAAGACCATACTTCTTATTAAACTGAGATAAAAAATATTTAATTAAAGGCATGATATCCTGTTTTCTCTCTCTTAAAGGCGGAATTACTATAGGTACAACATTTAACCTGTAATATAAATCTTCCCTAAAAGTCTTTTCCCTCACCATTTCCTCTAAATTACGATTTGTTGCTGCTAAAATCCTGACATCAATTTTTATAGGTTTTACTCCACCTATTCTTGTTATTTCATTTTTTTGTAATACTCTAAGTAGTTTAACTTGCATGTCTAAAGGTAATTCTCCTATCTCATCTAAAAACAAAGTTCCTCCATCAGCTACTTCAAATAGCCCCATTTTCCCATCCTTATTTGCACCAGTAAATGCACCTTTTTCATAGCCAAAAAGCTCTGCTTCAATAAGAGTATGAGGAATAGCTCCACAATTTATTTCTAAAAACTGCTTATTTTTTCTATTGCTATTTTTATGAATATATTTTGAAATTTCTTCTTTTCCTACTCCAGTCTCACCTAAAATCAGCACAGTAGTATCTACCTTAGAAACTCTATTTGCAAGTTTTATTGTTTCAAGCATATGGTGATCTTCTGCTACAATATCTGCTGTATTTAAAAGTTTAACTCTCATTTGCTCTAGTTCATAATAATATTTTTCTGTAAGTTCTTTATTTTTTTCAAGTTGTTCTTCCAATTCAATTAAGGCAGTAACATCTCTAACATTAGTTACTACTAAAGAAATTTCTCCCTTCTTATTAAATATGGGATTACTAGATATCATTACTTTTCTTCCACTTTTATATTTTTGCTGTATAGTAACACTTTTGCCTCTTTCTAAAACTAATAAAGTAGCAGATTTGGAAATATATCCTTTTTTTTCTAAATCTTTCATGTTTTTCCCTAGCATATCTTCTCTTTTTAAACCAGTTATTTCTTCATAAGATTTATTTATTCTTAATGTATTAGCCTTTCCATCCGTAATATATATTCCATCATAAGACGATTCAATTATAGAATCTAGCTGTAAACAAGTTAGTTCACAATTTTTAATGCCATTACTTTGTCTGATTTTAATACAAGCTAGTTCTTTATTAAGTTTTAGCTTAGGAAGCATACCTATTAACTCCCCATTTTCTTTGATTACAGGAATATTTGTGTTTTGAGATATATCTATGTTTTTTATATATTCATTTTCACATACAGTAATTACATCTTTAGTGCATACTTCTGATATTGGAGAGTCTGATTTGATCGTATTATTCATGAAAGCTTTTAACATATCATCTTTAGTAACTATTCCTATTACTCTATTATCTTCATCAATAACAGGAGCACTATCAATGATACTAGAAACAAATAAATCACTTGCTTCATTCATAGTTGTAGTAGGTGAAAATTTTAGAATTTCTGTAGCCATAACTTCTTTTACCTTCAAATTCATTCCTCCAATATTAATAATTTTATCTCTATTATTATACTACACCTTCAATTGTTAAAGTTAAATGTTTCATTAAATCAATTTCATAAAATTGTATTGACTGCTTCGTAACGCTATCATAAACAACTCTTATTACTGGTCTATCTGGCAAATTTTTATTTTGCCTTACTACATATCCTTCTACTCCGTTTGACAATTTTACACAACACCCCAAAGGATAAATAGCAAAACTTTTTTTAAAAGCTTCAATCACATTTTGATCAAATCTTGTTCCCATTCCACCTAAGATAAGTTCATAGGCTTCTTTTGGATTAATTTTTTTTCTATAACTTCTATCTGCAGTTATTGCAGTAAAAACATCACTTACCGTAATAATTTTTGCATAATCTGAAATCTCATGTTCCAAAAGTCCATAGGGATAACCCTTACCATCAATTCTTTCATGATGCTGTACAACTCCATGTATTATTTTTTCTGAAACCACATTAGTTTTAGATAAAATTTCTTTACCGTATATAGGATGTTTCTTTATTTCTTCAAATTCTTCTTTTATAAGCTTGGTGGTTTTATTTATTATTTCGTTAGGTACTCTCATTTTACCAATATCATGTAAAACAGCAGCTAACCCTAACTCCTTGAGTTCCGAATTATTAAGTTTCAAGTATGCTCCTAAGTATACAGACATTATACCCGTATCTACACAGTGGATATATGTGTAGTTATCATAAATCTTAAATTCATACAAATTATCATTTATACTTTTTAGACTTATAATTTCATCTATAAGCTTTTCAATTATATCTATAGATTGTTTTGCAGCAAATTTATGACCATCTATCAATGTATTAAATAATTTAGGCATTTGTTTCAAAATAGCTTTTTTTTGTTTAATCATATCATTTTCTATTGAAATATCAGAAAATCTTTCATCCTCAATATATAGAATAAATATACCACATTTTCTAAGCTTAGCTATTACTCCACTATTCAATTTATATCCAGCCTTAAGCAAGACCTCTCCATTACCGTTCAAAATGTCCTTAGCTAAAATTTCGTCCCCCTTTAAATTTCGCAGGAACTCAAGTCTCATCATAGTCCCCCCCTTATAACAAGTCCTAAATGATTATAGTTAAATTATATCATACTATATAATATATTTTATTTATTTTCAAAAGATACACTATTAGAACTTAATTTAATATTATAAATATTAGGAGAATTTTCAATATAAGGGGAATCTAAAATGATTAAAACGCTTTCTATTTTAACACCTAAAAACAATTCATCAATCACTAATCCAATTTCTGAAATATCAATAATATTAATTAGTACTAGAACTTCCGATTTATCCAAAATTAAAATGTATTTAGACGGTAAAAAAGTCCATTATTCCATTACAGGAAATAAAATCAGCTATATTCCAACTAAAAAACTTCGTTCGGGAGATCACTATGTTAAAGTTACTACTACTGATAATAACGGAAATGTTAATAAAATAAAATGGTCTTTTTATGTTGAAAAAAATAATTTAAAATATAATTTTTATTATGGAATTCCACACGCCCATACTTCTTATTCCACAGGGAAAGGAACTCCATCAGAAGCTTTTAAATATGCCTTTGATAAAGCTTTAAATTTTTTAATCATAACAGATCACTCTAGCAGTCTATCAAAACACTCTAAAGGAAATAAGTCTAAAGAATCTAAATGGGGACTTACAAAAAAAGAAGCAATAACTTTCACTAAAAAAAGCAATAACTTTCTAGCGCTTAGGGGATTTGAAGTTTCTTCTAATCACTATGGACATTTTAATATAATAGGAAGCAAAAATTATTTAAAGTATAAAATTAAAAATTTTGACGAGTTTACTTACTGGTTAAATAGAGAAGATAGTCCTATAGTTTCTATTAATCATCCTCATAAATATATAGAATCTTTTAATTATAATGCACAATTAGATAAATATATTAACTTTATTGAAGTTGGTAACGGATCTCCACCTAATAAATATCTAAATGGAGAAAAATATTATTATAAATTATTGGATAAAGGTTGGCATTTAGGCGCAATAAATGGACAAGATAATCATAGAGCAAATTGGGGAGATAGTAATAATTTAACTGTAGTAATAGCTAAATCATTAAAGGAAAAGGATTTTATAGATGCACTAAAAAACAGACGAACTTACTCCACAGAAACTAGAACACTAAAACTTACTGTTAAAGCTAACAATTACATGATGGGCAGCATACTACCATTAAATAAAAATATAATTTTCAACCTAAAAGCTATAGATAAAAATAATCCTATAAATAAAATTGAACTTATATCTAATGAAGCTACAGTTTTGAAATCGAAAAAATTTTCTGAGAAAACTAAGGTTAAATGGGATTTATGTATACCATTTGAGAAAAATAAATGGTATGTTATTAAAATAACTCATAAAAACGGTCTCTACGGTATTTCTTCCCCGTTTTTCACAAGCCCTTAATTTAAAAATATTTTAGGAGTGTATATATACACTTATACATACACTCCTATTTTAAAAACTTATTTAACAAACTTCATTTTTCTATTTTTAAAATACACTGTTTTTAGATTACACTGCTCAACTATATTACTAGCTATATGAAAATATTTACCAATATTATCTTTATCATGAGCATCCGAGCCTAAAGTTATATACTTACCTCCCAATTCACTAAATCTTTTGTAAATTTCAATAAGATTATATACAGCTTTTTTATTACTCAACCTCCTGCTATTTAACTCTATGCATATGCCTTTATCTATTAATGTTTTTAGTACCTCATCTATAAAATCTTTATATTCTTCATAATAAATCTCGCTATCTTCATATTGTGCATATCTTGAAATATAATCTATGTGTCCTAAGCTATCTATAAATGAATGAGTATTTATAGATTTTACCATACAATTAAAATACTCTTCATAAAGTTGTTTTTTACTTTTAGTTTTATACAATTCATCTCCATAATACAAATCTATATCATACATATCATGAACAGATCCTATAACATAATCAAAAGGAAATTTAGTACACATATTTTTATATTCTTCTAAATACTTATCACACATACCTATTTCTACACCAAGAAGAATTTTTTCATTCCTATAAGCAGAGTACTTTTCAAAATAATCTTCTACATCAAATCTAAATTCGTCTTTATTATAATAATTCAAATCCATATGATCAGTAATTATAACTCCCAAATTATAATTTTGAGACTTTTTAATTAGATCTTCAATTTTCATTATAGAATCTGTAGAAAATTCAGTGTGTACGTGAGTATCAAACATATTAATCCCCCCTAAAAAAACAGCAAAACATTTAATGCTTTGCTGTTTTGTAAACAAATTATTTTTTTTTCTTTTTCTTTCCTTTATTTATTATTTCCATATCATTGTTCTTGTTAAGTCTACTAGGCTTTGCTTTACTTCTAATCATAGAATCCTTTCCATTATTAGGAGTTGATTTTCTAGACAATCCTGCCAAATCCATAAACCATAAGAATAATATTAAAAACACAGCTGTTTGTATGTAATACCAAAAACTTTTTGCTATTTGAGGCCATACAAAACTAGGTACAAGTAATACTACAAGAGCTATAGTAAGGACTATCCACTTATTTATTTTTATTTTTTCTAATACGTAAATTTTAAGTACATTGTACACTATTAAAATGATGATAACCATTAATAGCATTGGTAAAAATGCTTTGAAAAATGCAGCCATCTTGTTTCCTCCTTTTGTCTAATTATCTATTATTTTATTATACATTTATTTATATATATATATCAAGTTTAATACATATATTTTCAAAATAAATTCATTTTTGTTTCTATACTTAATGTTAACTATGTTATCAATTGACAATTGTCATTTGATAATGTACAATTTAGGATGTTTGCGTGTTATAACGCTTAAATTTTAAAATTTCTTTTTAATAATTATCGATAAATTCCTTTATAGGTAATTTGCTTTTAAATAAACAATAACTACTGAAGTTTTTTATTATATTATTAAATTAATAATCCTTAGCAATTATTTTGAATTTTTCTCAATATTTCTGCCTGTTTTTTATTAGTTTTGTAAAAATGCTATTTTTCATTAATTTATGTATATTTGTTTGCCAAAGATTTTGATAAACTGTTAAAACTTCTGTTATAATGTTATTAAATATTATATCTTCTGAGGTGATTTCTATGAATTTAAAAATAAATGGACTTGATGATTTAGATATTCAAATTTTGGAAATATTAATAAAGGATTCTAGAACTCCATATCTAGAAATAGCAAGAAAATGTCACGTAAGTGGAGGTACTATCCATGTCAGGATGAAAAAAATGGAGGATATGGGTATAATTCAAGGTACTAAACTTATTTTAGACAATACAAAATTAGGATATGATGTATGCTGTTTTATAGGAATATTCTTAGATAAAGCTTCTTCATTCACTCACGTTTTAAGTCAGTTAGATAAGATAAAAGAGGTAGTAGAATTACACTATACCACAGGTGAATATTCAATATTTATGAAGGTTATATGTAAAAGTATTTCTGATCTTCAAGACTTATTAATGAATAAGATTCAAATTATTCCTGAAATCCAAAGAACAGACACCTTTATATCTTTATCACAACCAATTGAAAGAAATATTCAATTATAAAATTTATGAAATTTTGAAAAAGCGAAAGATAGTATCCTTTATACTATCTTTCGTTTTTTTACATTGTATATAATTTTTTTATATTTTATTAATATTTTTACTAATATTTTTTTTAAAATTGCAAATAATAACTCTGTAAAAATCATTTAAAAGGAGATGTAATAACTTTATGAAGGCATTAGATGGTACTGCACTTATCTTAGTTATTATAGGAGCTATAAACTGGGGATTAATTGGCTTCTTTAGATTTGATCTTGTTGCTGCTTTATTCGGTGACATGTCAACATTAACCAGAATAGTTTACGCTTTAGTAGGTATTGCTGGCTTATACGCTATTTCTTTCTTAGGTAAAAACAGAGAAACTGGTGAAGTTAAATAATTCACAAAAACACCAAGCAATAAAATTGTTTGGTGTTTTTCTATTTTCCCTTGACTTTATTAGTTTAGTATATTAAAATGAATTATATTAATACGCATACTAAAAATCGTTGATCAGGAAGAGTAGCTATTGGCTTTAAGTTACAGAGAGTTGAGGATGGTGGAATCTCAATACGATATCCTTTAGTGAATGGACCTGTTAGATGTAAACCGAAATCTAAATTTTGTTTTAGAAAGTAGTATTTACCGTGTTTCGCACGTTACAGCGATAGGATATGTTAGTATCTGAAAAAGATGTGTTTAAATAATATATAAAATATATACTAACTTGTATGTTTTACATATTATTTAAATATAATTTAGGTGGTACCGCGAATATAACTTCGCCCTAATATTTAGGGTGGAGTTTTTTTTATACAAAAAATTTCTAAGGAGGTGAGTTAATATGATATGAAATGAAGATTTATCTGGTTGGTCTATAAACAAAATTTATTTAACACAGAAAACAAATATTAGGAGGAATCTTATTATGAATTTAAAAAGAACTATTATTAACTCGCTTCTTATAGCTGTAGGATTTATTTTACACCAAATAACGCCCCCATTACTTTTGGGTATGAAACCAGATTTTTCATTAGCTATGCTATTTATAATTATACTTTTAAATGATGATTATAAAACTGCATTAACAACAGGTATTGTATGTGGTATTTTATCTGCTGTTACAACCGGCTTCCCTGGTGGACAAATTCCTAACGTAATTGATAAATTTATAACTGCTAACTGTATATACTTTCTTACAAAAATTTTATCAAAGAAACTAACAAGTCAAATTAAAATTATTATACTTACTGTAACTGGAACATTAATTAGCGGACTTGTTTTTTTAATCTCTGCTTCTGTTTTAGTAGGTCTGCCTGGTTCTTTATTTACATTGTATGTAGGTATAGTACTTCCTGCAACTTTAATAAACACATTTGCTGCAGCTATAATTTTCAATGCTATAAAAGTATCATTTAAATATTCAAACGTTAAGGTTTTTAATGATATAAATGCTTCAAAATAACAATTATTAAATTTTAATTATTATTCAAGGGGGTAATTATTATGTCAGAAAACAGAACAGGTTTTTATGGCGAATTTGGAGGACGTTATGTTCCTGATAATTTAAACAAAATTTTAGATGAAGTAAAAAAGGAATTTTATAAATGCAAAGATGATCCTGAATTCATAGAACAATTAAACTATTATTATAAAAACTTTATTGGAAGACCTTCTCCATTGTATTTTGCTGAAAAATTAACACAAAAACTGAGTGGAGCAAAAATCTATCTTAAAAGAGAAGATCTAAATCATACAGGAGCACACAAAATTAATAATACCATGGGGCAAGTATTATTGGCTAAAAGACTAGACAAAAAAAGAATTATCGCAGAAACTGGTGCAGGTCAACATGGTGTTGCTACTGCTACAGTTTGTTCCCTATTTGATATGGAATGTATTATATACATGGGAGAAGAAGATACTAGAAGACAGGCTCTTAATGTTTTTAGAATGGAACTTTTAGGAGCAAAAGTTGTTCCTGTTAAACATGGAATGAAAACTTTAAAAGAAGCTGTAGACGAAGCTTTAAAAGATTTAATGGAGAATTATGAACATACTTATTATATGTTAGGTTCAGCTGTTGGTCCTGACCCTTATCCAGCTATGGTAAATTATTTTCAATCTATTATTGGTACTGAGGCAAAAGAACAAGTTCTTGAGGCTGAAGGCATCTTACCTGACTATCTTGTAGCCGCTGTTGGTGGTGGAAGTAACTCAATTGGATTATTTGCTCCTTTTTACGATAATGAAGAAGTAAAATTCATAGGAGTTGAGCCTGCTGGAAAAGGTATTGAAACAGGTATGCATGCTGCTACTTTGAGTCTTGGTAAACCTGGAATACTACACGGATTTAAATCTTATGTTCTGCAAGATAAAAAAGGTGAACCACTACCTGTATACTCTATTTCTGCTGGATTAGATTATCCTGGTGTAGGTCCAGAACACTCTTTTTATAAAGATACTAAAAGAGCTAAATATGTATCAATAACTGATGAAGAAGCATTGATCGCTTTTGAAGAGTTATCTAGAACAGAAGGAATTATTCCTGCACTAGAAAGTTCTCACGCAGTTGCTTATGCTACTAAATTAGCTAAACAATGTTCTAAAGATGAAATTATAATTGTAAACCTATCTGGAAGAGGCGACAAAGATGTAAATCAAGTTTTTGAAATATTAAAATCAAAATAAAATAAAAATGCAACATAAGTTACTAATAACTTATGTTGCATTTTTTACATTGCTTCTTTAGCAGTGTTTTTCCCAAAAGCTTCTTCTGTTTCTATTGGTTTTCCTACAAATCTAACTATAAGTCCTATAAGAACTATATCTATCGGAAGCACTAAGTATATAGGTGCTCCTAAACCTACTGGTATATATCCTCCTAAAATAGCTACCGCTGCAACAACTAAAGCATAGTACAATTGAGTTTTCACATGATCTATATGGTCACAAGCTGATCCCATTGATGATAATATTGTAGTATCTGAAATTGGTGAACAATGGTCTCCAAATATTGCTCCTGTAAGTACCGCACTTATAGCTCCAATCATATATGAATGACTTGCTGGGTTTAATGCAAATGCAAGTGGAATTGTAAGTGGCATTAGTATTCCCATTGTTCCATAAGAAGTACCAGTTGCAAATGAAATTATTGAAGCTAGTATAAATATAATTGATGGTAATATAAATGGTGGTAAATTACCTGATAATACAGATACTAAGAATTTTGCTGTTCCAAGTTCTTTAATTACACCACTTAATGACCAAGCAAGAAGTAATATAACTCCTGTAATGATTAATGACTTCATCCCATTTACCCATATATCTATAGCTTCCCCTAAAGTGAATATTTTTTGACTTGCTCCCATAACCATTGCTACTATACTTGCAAATAGTGCTGCTTGGAATAAAACTATACTAGCATCTGATGCTCCAAAAGTCTCTCTTATTGCTGCAAAAGAAACTGGTGAATCTTGAAGTAATGCAATTAAAGCTTTATCTTCTCCGCCCATTATAGCATTGTATCCATTATAATAGAATCCTAAAAATGCACCTACTATTAAAACTAGAATTGGAATTACTGCATTGCTAACTCTTAATACTGTTTCTGCTTTTGGTTCAAATTCTTCACCTTCATCTGAAGCCATAGGTTTTGCACCATCTCTTAAAAGTTTCCCTGTAGTTCTTGCTCTTCTTTCAGCTTTAAGCATAGGACCAAATTCTCTTAAAAATAATGCTGTAAATACTATAAATAAAAGAATTAATATGTTGTAAAATCTATAAGGAATTGTTTCAAGAAATACATTGTAAGCACTAACACTTTGACCTATTGATTCATATCCTTCTTTTATTAAGCTAAGTTCATATCCAACCCAAGTTGAAATAACCGCTATACCTGCTATAGGCGCTGCCGTAGCATCTATTACAAAAGCTAATTTTTCTCTTGATATTTTCATTTTATCAGAAATTGGTCTCATTATAGGTCCAACTATAAGTGAATTTGCATAATCATCAAAGAATACAAAAAGCCCTAAAAGCCATGTAATTATTTGAGAACTTGTTGGTGATTTAGCTTTTTTAGCTAGTGCTTCAGCTACAGCCTTAGCACCTCCCATTTTTGTAATCAATGCTATAAGTCCACCAATGGTTAAACATTGAAGTATAATACCTGCATTCCAAGGATCTGCAAGTGAACCTAATAAATGATCTATTATATTTAAAAAACCATGACATACTGCATATAAAACATTGTGTCCAGTCAACGCTAATAAAAATGTTCCTGAAAATACTCCTATAAAAAGTGACAATACTACATTCTTAGTTATGAATGCTAAAATAATTGCTATTAATGGTGGTAATAATGTCCAAATACCAAATTTATCTGCATTAGCTTTCGCTACTTCTGGATCTACCGCCAATGCTGTAGTACACCCTAAGATTAAAATGGCCATCAACATTAATGTGGCAACTAAAGTTCTTCTTTTTCTCATTTTGTTTTCCCCCTAATTATTAATATGAATTCAATTAAGTGAATTGAAGTGGAAGAAAAATAATTATCAGTACACAAATAAAAGCCTTGAGCTCTCACCCAAGGCTTAAAAAACACTATAAATTAAGTATTTAATAAGTTTGACTAATAGCCCTCCACAAATAAAATATTTGTGGCAGTCTTGCATATATTCTATACAAGCCCAGCTGTACAACTTTAAAGCATCAGTTATACGCTTCGGCGGTATTTCCTTTTCTGCTGCATCATTGTGCTTACCTCAACAACAGTACTCTTAAAGACCGCGCCTCTATCTTCGACTTAAATATTCACTTGTTTACAAGTTTACATTAATATTTATACATAGTCAAGAATTATTTTATAATAATTTTTTTATTCCTCTTTTTAATGTATTCTCATAATCAATAAAATCATAAACATCTTCATCAAATAAATCACTAAACTTTTTAAGCTCTTCTAAGCTTAAGTCTTCTATTGCTTTATCATTTTCTTCACAGTATAAAACAATTGCTCCTATAACACCATGTGCATCTCTAAAAGGCATTCCTTTGTTTACAAGATAATCCGCTCCTTCAGTAGCATTTAAGAAACCTTTTTTTACTGCTTTATACATATTTTCTTTCTTAACTTTTAAAGTTCCCAACATTCCATTCATAATCTTTAAACATTTTAAAACTGTATCACTTGCATCAAAGAAAGGTTCCTTATCTTCCTGCATATCTTTGTTATATGTAAGTGCAAGACCTTTCATAGTAGTAAGAAGTCCTATAAGATCTCCATAAACTCTTCCTGTTTTTCCTCTTATAAGTTCTGCTGCATCTGGATTTTTCTTTTGAGGCATTATGCTGCTGCCCGTAGAAAATTCATCACTTATATATATAAAGTCAAATTCCTTACTATTCCATATGATAATTTCTTCACTTAACCTGCTAAGATGCATCATTATTATAGAAAAATCTGAAATAAGCTCTAATAAATAATCTCTATCACTTACCCCATCCATAAAATTGTCTACTGGTTTTTTAAAACCCAATTCCTTAGCTGTAAATTCTCTATCTGTATTGTAAGTTGTACCAGCTAATGCACAACATCCTAACGGACTTTCATCCATAATTTCAACAGCATTTAACAATCTGTGTTTATCTCTTTTAAACATGCTATAGTATGCCATCATATGATGAGTAAAAGTTACAACCTGTGCTCTTTGAAGGTGAGTATATCCAGGCATCATAACATGATTTTCATCTGCAAGCTTTTTAATAGTTTCCAAAAGTATATCCATTTTTTTTACTATTTCTTTAGCTTTAGCTTTTGAATATAATCTCATATCTACTGCTACTTGATCATTTCTACTTCTTGCTGTATGAAGCTTTTTGCCAACTTCTCCAACCTTTTTTATAAGGTTTACTTCCATAAAGCTGTGTATATCTTCATAATCCCCTTCAACTTTCAACTGGCCACTTTCTATATCTGAAAGAATTTCATTTAATCCATTTATTATTGTTTCCTTTTCTTCTTCGGTTAAAATACTGCACTTAGATAACATTTTAACATGTGCAATACTTCCTACTATATCTTCGTAATACAAAGTTTTATCAAAGCTTAAAGAACTATTAAAATCCTCCATAAGCTTACTTTCTGTATTTTTAAATCTTCCTCCCCAAAGCTTCATATCAAATTCCTCCAACATTTATCTTTTAAATTACATTGATTTATTATTTACAGTAAATAAACAGAGTGTGCTAGTTAATATTTATGTATTTATAATTAACTAGCACATGAACTTTTATTAATATTTTCCTTTATTAATCATAGCGTTGATCTTACTTGGAAGTCCGAATAACTTGATAAATCCTTCTGCATCCTTGTGATCATACAATTCACTTGCTCCAAAGGATGATATTCCTTCATCATATAAAGCATATGGTGATTCCATACCTGCTACCATAATATTTCCCTTATAAAGTTTTAACTTTACAGTACCTGTTACATTTTCTTGAGTTTTATCTATAAAAGCATCTAAGGAATCCTTAAGTGTAGTAAACCATAAACCATCGTAAACTAATTCACCATATTTTTGTGCTATACCCTGTTTATACTGGAAAGTATCTTTATCCAGAGTTAAGTGCTCAAGTTCCTTATGCGCTTCATATAAAATAGTTCCTCCTGGTGTTTCATAAACTCCTCTTGACTTCATTCCTACAAGTCTATTCTCTAATAAATCTATAACTCCAATACCATTTTCAGCACCAAGTTTATTTAATGTTGTAATTATTTCCACTGAACTTAGTTCTTTTCCATCAATCTTCTTAGCTACACCTTTTTCAAAGTAAATTTCTACATAAGTAACTTCATCCTTAGCTTTTTCCGGAGGAGTAACCATAAGGTACATATCCTGCTTATGCTCATTTTTTAAATCCTCTAAATCTCCACCTTCATGGCTTACATGCCATATATTTTTATCTCTAGAATATATCTTTTCCTTTGTAACTGGTACTTCAATTCCATTAGCATTAGCATAATCTATAGCATCTTCTCTTGATTTTATATCCCATATTCTCCAAGGAGCAATTATTTTTATTGAAGGATCAATTGAAGCTATTCCCACTTCAAAACGCACTTGATCATTTCCTTTTCCTGTACATCCATGACATATATATTTTGCTCCTTCTTCATGTGCTACTTCCACAAGTTTTTTAGCCATAAGTGGTCTTGCAAAGGATGTTCCTAACAAATATTTCCCCTCATACACAGCATTTGCTTTAACACCCTTGAAAACATAATTCTCTATAAATTCTGAAGTTAAATCCTCAACATATACTTTTTCTGATCCGGATTTCAATGCTTTTACTTCTATTTCAGAAAAGTCATCATCCTGCCCTACATTTATGCAACAAGCAATAACATCTAAATCATAATTTTCCTTCAACCATGGAATTATTATTGATGTATCTAATCCTCCTGAATATGCTAAAACAACTTTATCTTTCATTTATAAAACCCCTTCCCTATATATACTAAATTTTTATTTATTTTCCTTGAAGTTATTTTTAAACACTTTATGTATATTTATTAATCTTTTTATCGTTTGCAGCTTGTAAACATCATTATTTCCACTGCATTACGTATATTTATTGATAACTTTTGGAAAATTTCCATGTAATTATTATACATCATTATTTATATTTATGCAATATACATTTATAAATATACAAAGTTTTTTGTTACTTCAACACCTTTTTCAAGAACATTTTTGTTCTCTCTTCTTTTGGATTACTAAATATATATCCTGGAGGTCCTTCTTCAACAATTTTACCCCCATCCATAAAAATAACTCTATCAGCAACTTCCTTTGCAAATCCCATCTCATGAGTAACTACTACCATTGTCATGCCTTCCTCAGCAAGTTCTTTCATTACATTCAAAACTTCTCCAACAAGTTCAGGATCTAATGCAGATGTTGGCTCATCGAATAGCATTATATCTGGATTCATAGCAAGTGCTCTTGCAATAGCCACCCTCTGCTTTTGTCCACCTGAAAGTTTAGATGGATAGTAATCTTTTTTATCTTCTAATCCTACTTTCTTTAAGAGTTTCTCAGCTCTTTTTAATACTATATTCTTACTTTCTTTTTTTACTGTAATAGGAGCTTCCATAATATTTTCCTCAACTGTCATATGGGGAAATAAGTTAAAATTTTGAAAAACCATCCCCATTTTTTCAATTATCTCTCTCATGTGCTTTTTATTTTTTATATTAAGTTTTTCACCTTCAACTAAAACTTCTCCACTCTCAGGTACTTCAAGATGATTTAAGCATCTTAAAAAGGTACTTTTACCTGATCCTGATGGTCCTATAATTACTAAAACCTCTCCTTTTTTAACTTTTATATTTAAATTTTCAAAAACCGTAAGGCTTCCGAACTTTTTAGTTAAATTTTTAGTTTCCATCATATTCATACTAAACCTCCCTATTAATATACTGATAATTTTTTCTCAAACCCACCAAAAACAGTTGTAAATATAGTTGTCATAAAAAGATATAAAACTCCCGCTATAAATAACGCTTCTACCGGTCTAGCTGTTGCAGATAGCTGCAGCTGTGCTGTTCGCATAAGCTCGCTCATAGCTATTACCGAAACTAAAGATGTATCCTTAAGCATTGTTATAAATTCATTTCCTACTGGAGGAATAATATTTTTAAATGTTTGCGGCAAAATTACTCTTCTCATAGTCTGCATATAATTAAATCCCAAAGCATTACAAGCTTCAAACTGCCCCTTATCTATAGAGAGTATACCCCCTCTTATAATTTCCGCCATATATGCTCCTGAATTTAAACTCAATCCAAGTATAGCTGCTTGCATAGGACTCAATTCAACCCCTACGAAAGGTAATCCATAATAAAATACAAATAATTGCAAAAGCATAGGAGTTCCCCTAAACAACCATGTATAAAGAGAGGCAATTCCAACTACAATTTTATTTTTACTTAATTTCAACAGTGATACAAAAATACCTATTATACTTCCTAAAACTACTGATATTACTGTAAGTTCTATAGTTATCATGCTTCCTTTAAGTAATATTGGAAACATATCCTTTAAAATATTAGTATCCAAATTCTCTTCCCCCTGACGTACTCTTTATATTTTTTAAAACTGTACCCTTGTATCTTGCAATACAAGGGCTTTATTATTTTATATTAAATTTTTACAATTTAAATTTATTTTTTATATGCGTCAAATCCAAACCATTTTACTGAAAGCTTAGATAAAGTTCCATCTTCTTTTAACTCATCAATAGCTTTTTGTATCGCCTCTTTTAATTCTTTATCTTCTTTTTTAAATCCAATACCCATAGGTTCTTCACTTACTTTTTGTTCCAACACTTCAAACTTTCCTGGATTTTTAGCCAAGTAATATCCCCCAACTTGCGCATCCATTATTACTGCATCAATTCTACCTATTGACAATTCAGTAAATGCTTCAGTTATTTTGTCATAAGGTTTTACTTCCTTTAATTCATCCATCTTTTCTGCTGCTTTATGACCTGTTGAACCCATTTGACATGCAAGTACTTTTCCTTTTAAATCATCTAATTTCTTTATTGAATCATTTCCTTTTTTAATTGCAATAACCTGTCCTCCCATAACATATGCCTCTGAAAATGCTATAGATTTCTTTCTTTCTTCTGTAATACTTAATCCTGAGATTATAGCATCAAATTTGCCAGATTGAAGTGCTAAAAGTATGCCCTTCCATTCTGTTGGTGCAAACTCTACTTCAACTCCTAATTTTTTACCTATTTCATTCGCAAAGTCTATATCAAACCCAACAAGATTATTTTTTTTATCTCTAAATTCCATTGGAGGGTATGAATCATCTAAACCTATTTTTAATTTTCCTCCTTGTTTAACTTTTTCTAATGAATTCACACTTTGTTTATTTCCTTCTTTATTTTGAGCTTTATTACTTCCACATCCTACAAGTAAAGTAGCCCCTATAGTAACACTCAATAAAATGACTGATATTTTTTTCATATTTATTCACCCTTCCCCTTCTGAATAATATTTGATATTTTATATATTTAATGCCCCCTTGCGATATAATGATTATACAACACACTTTATATTTATGCAATATATTTTTATAATTATACATAATTTTTATAAAAATTACCTCTTTACCATATCTTACCTACTTAAAAATTTATATAAAAAGAGCTTGTAGGCATTTTTTATGCCTAACAAGCTCAAAATATTTATACAAGAATTACTCTTATATAGTATATAATTATTTATATTTTAAATTTATTTACTTCATTTTTAAGCTCAGCTGCTACCTCATTAAGTTGCAATGCAAATGTGGATACTTCCCCTGTATTTGTTAACATTTCTTCTGACGAAGCTGAAATTTCTTGAGAAGATGCAAAAGTTTCTTCAGCAATAGATGATACTGTTTCTACTTTATTTGAAACTAAATCTTTTGATTTTATAGTATTATTTAACAACACATAAGTATCATCAATATGAGGTAATATTTCAGTTATTGATTTTAATATCTCTTCAAAAGCTTGTACAGTATTTTTAACTATGTTAACTTGAGTTTGAACTAAATTATCAACTTCATTTGAATTATTTATTACCTCCCCTGTTTCACTGCTTATAGACTGAACTAATTTCTGTATATCTTCTGTTGATTCTTTTGATTGTTCAGCAAGTTTTTTAATTTCATCTGATACTACTGCAAATCCTTTACCTGCTTCTCCAGCTCTTGCTGCCTCTATTGCTGCATTAAGTGCAAGAAGATTAGTTTTTTCCGATATTTCATTTATAACATCCGTTATATTTCCAATTTGAGATACACTTGAATTTAAATTATTTAATTTATGTACTGATATTTCAAAAGCTTCTTTAACTTCTTCAATAGATTTTGAAAGTATATCTATTTGTTCTTTTCCTATATTAGCTTTATTTTTTGTTTCATCTGAACTATTTTTTACAATTAATAATTTATCCTGTATATTTTCAATCTGATCTCCTAAATTTTCTATATGATTTACTACTTCTACTAAATCATCTGCCTGTCCCGACGCACCTCTTGTTACATCTTGTATTGCATTAGCTACTTCGTTAGTTGCTGATGTCATTTGTTGTGCATTACCTGTTAAGCTTGATGACATATTCTCTGTTTTTACAGCTTGTGCTTTTATGCTTCCTATAGTATCTCTTAAACTTTCTGACATATCTTTAAAACTAGAAGAAAGTACTCCTATCTCATCTTTTGATTTTATATATATATCATTATCAAACTCACCCTTTGCCACCTTTTTAGCCAGATAAACAAGTTTCGATAATGGATTGATGATATTTTTTGATATAGATAAAAGTATTATCAATACAATTATAAAAGAAATGACTGCTAAAATTACTGACACAATTATAATTGTATTTACAGCTTTATATACATTTTCCATAGATAATCCTATAGCTATTACTCCTACATGTTCATTATTTTTATAAACAGGAACCAAAACATCATATACTTTTATATTTTTTTCTTTATAATCATATATATTAGTATATATTTTCTTTTGTTTAACAACCTCTTCTATTCCTTCACCTTTCAAAACTGTTCCTATTCTTTCTTTAACACTAGCTGCTGTAATTTTAGAATTTGTATCTGCAAAATATGCATAAACTATATTTGAATCTTTTACCAAACCATCTATTAACTTTTCAACACTTAAACTTGCTTTTAATTCATTTACCTTGTTGGCAAGTATTCCTATCTGTATCATCCCTCCGCTTTCTGTTGCAATATACCCGTATTTATAATAATCATCTGTTTCCCTAGATTTTCTTATATTCTCCATAAGCTCATTTTTCTTACCTGTCAAAACAGGATATGATATATGATCACTTCCAAAAACCGCGTCTATACTACTTTGTAAATTAGAGTAGATTACTTTACCACTAGAATCTGTAATATTTATTTCATCTACTTTAAAATATTTTGCAATCTGCTCTAAATAATCATTATTTATCTCTTCTTGGGATCTACTAGTAAGAAAACTTCCTAAAGTTCTTACTTTATCTTCTATGGCCTCATTAATAGTATCCACTGCCATACTATTTTTTTCTATTTCATGTGCTACCTGTTTTGCTAAGTTTAATCCATCTAATTTCATTTGCTTAACTAACTTAGATTTAGCTATACCTACAGATAACCCTGAAATTAGAGTAATAATTATAAATATAATTATTAACGGAATAGTACGTATTTTAATTTTTATTGACAGGTTATTCAAAAATTTTTTCATCTGTCTTCCTCCTCTTATCTAGCCATTAGCTTTTTCAAATATGCTTTATTTGCATATATTAATTATACTTCCTATTTAAATTATAACGCATTTTCGTTGAATTTATAGTATTTTATGTAAAATAATTTATATATTTACATAATTTTCTCTGCAAAACAAAAAAAACCGAAAATACGGTTTTTCGGTTTTTTTATCTCAACAAATTTTATAATATTAATCATTCATCTTACTTATTACTTCTTGTGCGAACTCCATAGTCTTAGCACTTCCCCCAAGATCAGATGTTACAATCTTGCCTTCCTTTAAAACTTCAGCTACTGCATTATCAATTTTTTTTGCTGCTTCATATTCCCCTAAATGCTTAAGCATCATAACCCCACTTAAAATTGCAGCTGTTGGATTTGCTATATTTTGTCCTGCAATATCAGGAGCTGAACCATGAACAGCTTCAAAAACTGCCATATCATCTCCTATATTAGCACCTGGCACTACGCCAAGTCCTCCTACTAACCCTGAAGCCATATCAGATAATATATCTCCATACAAATTAGGCATTACAAGTACATCATATTTTTCTGGGCCTTGAACAAGTCTCATACTCATAGCATCTACTATCATATCTGAAAATTCAACACTCTTATGTTTTTCTGCAGATTCTCTGGCACATCTTAAGAAAAGCCCATCAGATAATTTCATAATATTTGCCTTGTGCACTGCAGTAACTTTTTTTCTTCCTTGTTTTTCAGAAAGATTAAAAGCGAATTCAACTATTCTATCACTAGCTTTCTTAGTTATCACCTTTATGCTTTCAGCTGCTTCCGCTCCTACATTATGTTCAATTCCTGCGTATAATCCTTCTGTATTTTCTCTAACTATAATTAAATCTACATTCTCATATCTAGAAGGAACTCCTTCATATGTTTTTACTGGTCTTACATTTGCATAAAGATTAAGCGCTTGTCTAAGACCTACATTAACACTTCTAAACCCTTTTCCAACAGGTGTTGTAACTGGTCCTTTAATCGCAATTTTATTTTTCTTAATACTATCTATAACATAATCAGGAAGAGGTGTTCCATATTCCTCAACAACCTTTGCCCCAGCTTCAACTACTTCCCAATTAATTTCAACACCACTTGCATCTATAACTTCCTTTGTAGCTTCCATAACTTCTGGTCCTATTCCATCTCCAGGTATTAGTGTAATATTATAAGTCATTTTGTTATCCCCCTTTTTTTAATAAAACCCTTGAATTTATTCTTATTTATTTTTAATAGAATTAATAAGTCCACCTTTTATTATCATATCCTTTTGTCTTTCTGAAACTTCTAATTTCATTGAATAACTCTTTTCTTTAGTTTTATTTTCAATTACAAATTTTCCTGTTTCAATACTACTAATTGCATCATTTATTACGATATCATCAAATTCATCTATATCATCATAATCATTAGAATTTTCAAAAACTAATGGCATTATTCCATTGTTTATAAGATTAGCCATATGAATTCTTGCAAAAGATTTTGCGAATACAGCTTTTATTCCAAGATAAAGAGGTACTAATGCTGCATGCTCTCTACTTGAACCTTGACCATAGTTTTCTCCTCCTAAAATAAATCCTCCATCATTTTCATTAGCTCTCTTAGGGAACTCTGGGTTGCAAGGAGTTAAACAATACTCTGATAAATAAGGTATATTTGATCTAAATGGTAATAATTTTGCATTTGACGGCATTATGTGATCTGTAGTTATATTATCCTCAACCTTTATTAATACTTTGCCCATTACTGTATCTTTTAACTCTTCTGCTTTAGGGAATGGTTTTATATTAGGACCTCTAACCACTTCTACATCTTCCCCATTTTCTGCTGGTTTTGCAATTAAATTATCATTAATCAAGAATTTTTCAGGCATTTTAACCTCAACACCTTTGCCAAATTCTCTTGGATCAGTTATATATCCTTTTAACGCAGAAACTGCAGCAATCTCAGGACTTACTAGATAAACTCCTGCTGATACTGTTCCGCATCTTCCTTCAAAATTTCTGTTTATTGTTCTAAGTGATACTGCATTATTTGCTGGTGATTGCCCCATGCCTATACATGGTCCACATCCACTTTCAATTATTCTAGCTCCAGATGCAATCATTTTTGATAACGCCCCATTTTCTGCAATCATATTTAACACCTGTTTAGAACCTGGCCCAATTACTAGTGATACATCTTCATGTACTGTATGTCCTTCTAAAATCCCAGCAACTTTCATCATATCTACATAAGATGAATTAGTACAGCTTCCTATTGTTACTTGATCAACCTTTACTCCTTTCAATTCTGATACTTTAACTACATTATCAGGACTATGTGGACAAGCAACTAATGGTTCTAATTCACTTAAATTAATTTCTACTATTTGATCATATTCAGCATCTTCATCAGCTTTTAACTCTACAAAATTTTCTTCTCTATTTTGTGCTTTTAAAAATGCTCTTGTCACTTCGTCACTTGGGAATATTGAAGTTGTAGCTCCAAGTTCTGCTCCCATATTTGTAATTGTTGCTCTCTCTGGAACAGATAATGTTTTAACTCCTTCTCCTGCATATTCAAATACTTTATTTACTCCACCTTTTACAGAAAGACGTCTTAGAAGTTCAAGTATTATATCCTTCGCAGTAACCCATGGATTTAACCTTCCAGTTAAATTAACCTTTACTACTTCTGGACATTTTATATAATACTCTCCGCCTCCCATAGCTACAGCTACATCTAATCCACCAGCACCAATAGCAAGCATTCCTATTCCACCACCTGTTGGTGTATGACTGTCAGAACCAACAAGAGTTTGCCCTGGTACTCCAACTCTTTCTAAATGTACTTGATGGCATATTCCATTACCTGGCTTTGAAAAATAAATTCCATGTTTTTTAGCAACTGTTTGGATATATTTATGATCATCTGCATTTTCTGGTCCTGTTTGAAGCATATTGTGATCTATATAAGCAACAGATTTTTTTGTTTTAACTTTATCCACTCCAAGAGCTTCAAACTGAAGATATGCCATTGTTCCAGTTGAATCTTGAGTTAAAGTTTGATCTATTCTAATTCCTATTTCACTTCCCCTATTCATTTCTCCAATAACTAAATGTTCTTTTAAAATCTTTTCTACAATATTTGATCCCATTTATCATTCAGCCCCCTATAAAATTTAGTGTTTATATAAATTTTTTTATTATACTTATCAAAAACTTATATTAATTTAAATATACAATTGATGCTGTTAATATTAGTCTTTATACGCTTCATGAAATTTTATAAAGTGTATTTTTCAAAATTAGCATTATTATTAATAACGCACCATAAATATACAACATTATATCACATATACCAAACCACAGTAAAGTTTTTTTGCAATATCAGTGCTGTGATTATTCATTTTTTGAAAAATTAAAGGAATGATAATTTATTTATCATTCCCTATAAAAAATTGAATTTTGATTTTTTTATTCTCTACTCTAGTTACTACAAGCCTGTAATCACCACTACTTATTTCTTTACTAAAAACTTTTGATATCCGCTCATCAAGTTCATTTAATACATTCCCATTTTTGGAAACAATAAAGTTTTTATTCTTTTCCTTTTTTATATATAAGTTATCCCATTCTCTAATACTATAATTATTATCTTTTATATATATAATTACTCCTCTTTCTTTTAAAATTCTTAATAAACTATTATATTGATCCTTAAGTAAAGATTTTTTAAACTTTTGCTTCTGAAGTATTTGTTTATTTCTATTTATTTCTTCTTTTTTTCTGTTTATCTCTTCTTCTAACAATAATCTATTATTATCTAAATTATTAATTATATTTTGCTTACTTTCTATATATTTATTTAGAATCTCAGAATCTATATTTTTATTACTCATTATTAACCCCCTTTTTATAAAGAAATTCTTATCTTCTTCTAACTTAGTAGGTTCCAATCTTTATGCTGCTACCACTAATATTAAACAAATTCCAAAGATATATAATAATTAGTATAAGGAAATTATGAAAAATATAGTTTTTATTTGTGAAAATCATGATAAAATATTATTAAAAAGTATAAAGGTGATGCTAATGAATAAAAAAAATTCATTTTCAGAAATATTGGATAAGTTACTTAAAATAATAAAGTTATTATTCTCAAAAGTAAAGTTATTTTTAAACACAATTTATAATAGACTTTTATTTATATTTAACAAGCAAGAAACTATAAAAAAAATGTACGAACCAATTATTGATGAAAAAACTCAATTTAATAAAAATCTTCAAAAACAATTATTATCACTCAAAGAAGATAATAATATAATTATCAAGAAAATAAAAACATGTGATTTAGATAATTCAGAATTAAAAACGAAAACAGATATGCTACAAAGTCTCCTATTAGATAATAGTAATAATCAACTATAACCTTAACAAATCAATAATTTCAAAACAAAATTATTAAAAAAAGCAAAGTATAGAGTTTCTTTATACTTTGCTTTTCTAGTATTTATGAATTTATATTTCTCTTAATAAAATTATTAAAAGCAGTTTTCATATTTTTAATTACCTTTTTTTGAACATTTGATAATTTATGGGACTGTATAAGATTTTCTATATCTTCATTGAACTTATCCTTATCCATACATGCAAAAGCTAATTCTTCACCAATTTCTTCTGTATAATCTGGAACTTTTGATAAAGCTTCAACAAATTTGATCTCATTTTGCAAAAACATATTCTTTAGCTTTTCAGCTAGCAACTCTGAATAAGCTGCATCTAAGCTTTTACTAGCTTTTATCATATTTATAATATCCTCTTCATCTTCTATATTTAATTCATATATCCATCTAATTAACTCAAATCCATCTTCTCCATTAACTTCCTCATATTTATTCCAATTAATCTTTGGCAAGCTTTCAATTATCTTTTTAGTGTCAGCTTTACTTATATAAGATTTTTTAAACGTATTACATATTTGCTGCTCCAATGTTACTATATTGTTATTTTTAATATCCGCTCTGCTATTAGATGATACTTTTTTATATTCATAATTCACGCTCCTTATAGCCATAACCCTATTCAACATTTATATATATTCAACAATTATACATTATATTAAATTATTAAGGAGGCTAATTATACTATGTTTATATAAAAAAAGCTACTTTCATATAAGAAAATAGCTCCTTTTTGGCCTAAACATTATAAATATTTTGCAACTTCACTTTGAACAATTTCTACCAATTTTTTTCGTTCTTCTTTTGATAATTTATCAATATATATTGGTTTTCCTACTGTCAATTTAATGTTACCTTTTCTCAGCCTACCATGGTGTTCTTCAAAAATTTTATAACTACCATCTACTGTAATAGGAACAATAGGAGAATTTGATTTTAAAGCCATCTTCAAACTTCCCTTTTTAAACTCGCCCATTTGTTTACCTTTACTTCTTGTACCTTCTGGAAAAATAACCATAGAATGTCCATTTTTTATATTTTCAGCACCTTCATTTATAGCTTTAAGTGATTCTCTTATATTTTTCCTATCTATATACACACATTTAAGTTCTTTCATCCACACAGATATGATTTTTAATTTCTTTATTTCTTTTTTAGCAATAAATCCCATAGGCTTATCTATAGTTGCAAACATTGCAATAAAATCAAAATTTCCTTGATGATTAGATACAAAACAACATGCCTCATCAGGAATATTTTCTAAGCCTTTTGTCTGTACTGTTACGCCAACTAATTTAAGTATATGATTAGCCCAATTTTTGACTGCCTTATATAAATATTCTTCGGCTGCTTCGTCTCCTTTAGTTTTTCTAATATAATTTAATTTAATTTTTTTGAAAAATATTCCTATCATATAAAATACAAAATGTATGTATATTAAAACCGATCTCATATGTCCCATCCTCTCTATAATTTAATGCAATTTCTATTATAATATCCTAACGCCTTATATTCAACAAATTCTTAAATTTTCTACTTGATAATACCTTTTTATCACATGACTAACAATTCTAATACTTCATCTGAATTAGGTTTCACTTTATTTATAAGATTGATATATTTACGTAATATATGATAAACTATCTTTATGCTTATTTTAAAATTAAAGAGGTGTATAGATGGATTCTTTTAAAAGGTTTTTATGTATATTAGCAATTAGTGTACTTTGTATATTTCTTTTTACAGGTTGCATTAGTAGTAAAAGTACCAGTATAATAACTTCCTCTAAAGATAAAATGCTTGTTCATTATATAGATGTTGGGCAAGGTGATTCTATTTTAATTCAAGTAAACAACAAAAATTTACTTATAGATGCAGGATCTAAAAGCTCAACGGTTACCTCTTATTTAAAAAAATTTGGAATTAAAACCCTTGATTATGTAATTGTAACGCATCCTCATGACGACCATATTGGAGGTATGAGTTCTGTAATAAGTAACTTCAATATAGGACATTTTTATGCCCCTAAAAAAATTACTAATACAAACTCCTTTAAGAATATGGTAGTATCTCTTAATAAAATAAAGTTACAAATTACTCCTGCTAAGGCTGGTGAAAAATTAGATATGGGTAAAAATATAAAATGTATTATAGTAGCACCTAATAATGATTCATATAAAGAAACCAATAATTATTCAGTTGTACTTAGAGTATCATATATAAACACTAATTTTTTATTTACAGGAGATGCTGAAACTTTAAGTGAAGAAGAAATTCTAAAGAAAGGTTATAATATTAAAGCTGACGTTTTAAAACTTGGTCATCATGGGAGTAATACTTCTACTTCTATTAACTTCTTAAATGAAGTTAATCCTAAAGTAGCTGTTATTAGTTGTGGAAAAGGTAATGATTATGGTCATCCCCACAAAGAAACCTTAACTAAATTGAAAGATAAAAATGTAATCTTATATAGAACAGATTTAGATGGCACAATAATTTTAGAAAGCGATGGAAATAAAATAACGAAAAGGTAGTGATAATAATGAATCCTGTAGCATTTAGAATACTTGGCCTTGATATCCGTTGGTATGGAATATTTATAAGCATAGGGATAATTCTAGGACTTTGGGTTGCATATAGACAAAGTGAATTTTATAAGATTGATTTTGATAGAGTAACTGATATTTTTATAGTTTGCTTGCCTTTCTCTGTTCTATGTGCAAGATTATATTATGTAATATTCAATTGGTCTTTTTATAGCGCTAATCCTTCTGAAATACTGAATATTAGAGGTGGAGGTTTAGCAATACATGGAGGAATATTAGGTGCTATAATAAGTGCATATTTTATGTCTAGATATAAAAAAATAGATTTTCTAAGATTATTGGACCTGATAGCCCCTTCCTTCATTTTGGCTCAAGCAATAGGACGTTGGGGTAACTTTTTTAATTCTGAAGCTCATGGCGGAGTAGTTTCTAGGGAATTTATATCTCATTTTCCTTCATTTATACAAAAGGGTATGTTTATAGATGGTACATACTACCATCCAACTTTTTTATATGAGTCAATTTGGAATATCTTAATTTTTAGTTTGTTATTGTTTTTGAGTAAAAGAAATCTTAAGAAAGGATCTATTTTCTATTTGTATCTTATTTTTTATTCTCTAGGACGTTTCTTTATTGAAGGGCTTAGAACAGATAGTTTGATGTTAGGACCTTTTAGAATGGCACAAGTAATTAGTTTAGGTTTTATCCTTCTATGTACGTTACTATTAATTTTACCAATAAATCGCAAACAAAGTTAAAAACTCAAACATCACTTTAATAAGTGGTGTTTTTATTATATTTTTTTACAATAAAAAAGAGCTTGTAATAAATCTTACAAGCTTATATAAATATGATAACTGTCAAAATGGCTCCGCGAAAAGGATTCGAACCTTCAACCTATCGGTTAACAGCCGAGTGCTCCACCGTTGAGCTATCGCGGAATATTTGAGATTTTGTTCTCTCAAAATTGCACAGTGAATTTAATTATTGATCAAGCCCTCGACCTATTAGTATTGGTCAGCTGAATGCATTACTGCACTTACACCTCCAACCTATCAACCTGGTAGTCTTCCAGGGGTCTTACTAGCTTAACGCTATGGGAAATCTAATCTTG
>NZ_JAPQES010000006.1:0-177920 GCF_026735165.1 Clostridium ganghwense
ATGTGTTAGGCACGCCGCCAGCGTTCGTCCTGAGCCAGGATCAAACTCTCAATTTAAAAGTTTAATCTTTACTCAAATTTATTGACTGACTGTGTTTCCTTACTTCTGTTTAATTTTCAAAGACCAAATTTTTCATCGCCGTCTTGCGACAGCTTATTCAGTATATCACCTGAACTTTTTCTTGTCAACAACTTTTTTTGAATCTTTTGAATTTTCTCAAACCCTTAAATTCATACTTTGTTGTTTCCTCATCGCCACTCTCGCGACGACAAGGAATATCTTATCAAAATAAATGTACAAGTGTATTTTTATTTATACTGATTATATTAAAATACATTATATTTAATCTTAATTTCGATCATTTTCTATGTTTTTCGCATATTGATACTCCCGGGAATGTAGACTTAGCTTTTTAGTAGCCAGTGACCAGTAACCAGTAGCTAGAAAGAAAAATCAAAAGGAAATTAAAGAAATTAAATTGAATAAAAACAAACATAAAAAAGAGCAAGAATATAGAGGATATCTATGTTCTTACTCTTTATTTAACTTTAGGTTTTACCTTAGTAAAACTTTCTTCACTGATTACTGACATCTGGCTACTAGTTACTAGAATAAAATTGTTAAACAATTTTATTCTATAGTTCATTAACTATTTCTTTAAATCTATTTCCTCTTATCTCAAAGTTAGGAAACAAATCAAAACTAGCACATGCCGGCGATAAAGTTACAACATCACCTTCTGAAGCTAATCCCTTAGCTTTATATACAGCATCTTCAAAAGTATCAGCTATAACTATAGGCAATTGCACACCTTTATCTTTAATAACTTTTTCAAAAGCTTCTTTTATCTTTTCTTTTGTAGTTCCCACTAAAACTAATGCTTTTATATTAGTATATCCTTCTTTCGCTAAAGGCTCAAAAGGTATTTTTTTATCATATCCACCAGCAATTAATATAACTGGTTTTTCAAACGCATTAAGACCTGCAAGGGTCCTTGTTGGGCTTGATGCTATTGAATCATTATAATATTTTACACCATCTAATTCTCTTACAAATTCACATCTATGTTCTACTCCTGTAAATGTAGTAGCAACTTCTCTCATTATTTCTACACTTACTTCCTCTGAAATAACACAAAAAGCTCCTAGTAAATTTTCTACATTATGCATACCTTTTAATTTTATTTCTTCTAATCTACATACTTCTTTTCCCTTTAAAAACAGCTTATCATTCTCAAAATAAGCTCCGTTTTCTATTTTTTCTTTTATGCTAAATTGCATCACTTTACTTCCAGCCTCATTTACAATAGAGTTAGTTATATCATTATCTCTATTCAAAACTAATAAATCATTTTCCTTTTGAACCTTAAAAATATTCTTCTTGGCTTCAATATATTCTTCCATATCTTTATGAACATCTAAATGATTAGGGGTAATATTAGTTATTAATGCACAGTCAATATGCACTTTCATAGTCATAAGTTGAAAACTAGACAATTCTAAAACTACCTTATCATCTTTTTTCATCTCTTCTATTTTAGCAAACAGAGGATTACCAATATTGCCACCAACCCATGTTTTATACCCTTCAGATTTTAACATATTATAAATTAATGTAGTAGTTGTTGTTTTACCGTCACTTCCTGTAACTCCAAAAATTTTTGCAGGACAATATTTTACAAACTCCTCCATTTCTGATGTAATATATGCCCCTTCCCCCTTCACTTTTACTAAAGCAGGATTATCTATTCTCATTGAAGGTGTCTTAAAAACTACATCAAAACCTGTTAAATTATCTAAGTAATTTTCTCCAAGTTCTAAACCTATACCCTTCATCTTAAATTCTTTTCCTATTTGTCCAAGCTTTTCTGCATCTTTTTTATCAAAAGCAGTTACTTTCGCTCCTAACTTATGCAAAAAATGAATTAAAGGAATATTACTTATCCCTATACCAACTACAGCTACTTTTTTACCTTCTATAAATTCCTTGAAATCTTGAAAATCGTTTTTCATAAAAAAACCCCCAGTAATGCTTTAATTTATACTGTTTTATTCCATTCAATTATAACACTTTCTTTATTTTGTTGCATATACTTAATGTTTTTCCACATAATCTCTTTTCAAAATTATTAGAAAATAAAAACTTTAATATATCCTATTGATAACTAATATATCCTTATGATATACTAGCATGGTGTCGTGAGAAATCGATAATTAATTCCCCAAATTTAATTAGACGCATAACATATCCCCATTATAAACCTTATTTTCACCGGATGCTTTCCGGTGTTTTTTTTATTCTTTGAAATAAAAAAGCTGCTGAAAATTCAGCAGCTTTTTTATATTTAATCTCAAATTTAATTAAAATTCTATTTTCTCTTCTAAGAATTTTTCTAATTCATCTATACTAATTCTTATTTGATCCATAGTATCTCTATCTCTTACTGTTACAGTATTATCTTCTAAAGTATCAAAATCTACAGTAATACAATAAGGTGTTCCTATTTCATCTTCTCTTCTATATCTCTTACCAATACTTCCTGATTCGTCATAATCGATATTAAATTTCTTGCTTAATTTAGCATAAACTTCCAAAGATTTTTCAGAAAGCTTCTTAGATAAAGGTAGTATAGCTGCTTTGAATGGTGCTAAAGCTGGATGGAAATGAAGAACTTTTCTAGTATCTCCATTTTCAAGCTCTTCCTCATCGTAAGCATCTACTAAAAATGCTAAAGCTACTCTATCAGCTCCCAATGATGGCTCGATAACATATGGAACATATTTTTTATTTGTAGTTGGATCTAAGTATGTTAACTCTTGACCTGAATGCTCCATATGTTGTTTTAAATCATAATCAGTTCTATCTGCAATACCCCAAAGTTCACCCCATCCAAATGGGAATAAGAATTCAACATCTGAAGTTGCATTACTATAGAAAGATAATTCTTCTTCTGAATGATCTCTAAATCTTAAATTTTCTTCAGTCATTCCTAAATTAAGTAAGAACTTCCAGCAATAATCTTTCCAATATCTAAACCATTCCATATCCGTTCCTGGTTCACAGAAAAATTCTAACTCCATTTGTTCAAATTCTCTAGTTCTAAAAGTAAAGTTTCCTGGAGTTATTTCATTTCTAAAAGATTTACCTATTTGTCCTATACCAAATGGAACTTTCTTTCTTGAAGTTCTTTGTGCATTTTTAAAGTTAACAAAGATACCTTGTGCTGTTTCTGGTCTTAAATATATTTCTGAAGCTGAATCTTCTGTTACCCCTTGGAAAGTCTTAAACATAAGGTTAAATCTTCTTATATCTGTATAATTCATCTTTCCACACTTAGGACAAACTAAATTGTTATCATCTATGTACTTCTTTAACTCTTCATTAGTCCAACCATCAGCACTAACATCATCAACACCGTTAGAAGCCATATGGTCTTCTATTATTTTATCTGCTCTAAATCTTGCTTTACATTCCTTACAATCCATTAATGGATCTGAAAATCCTCCAATATGACCTGAAGCTACCCAAACTTCTTTGTTCATTAGTATACTAGAATCAAGACCTATATTGTATGGACTTTCTTGTATGAACTTTCTCCACCAAGCTTTTTTTACATTATTCTTAAATTCTACTCCTAAAGGACCATAATCCCATGAATTTGCAAGTCCTCCATATATTTCAGATCCTTGAAATATAAATCCTCTGCTTTTACATAATGAAACTATCTTATCCATTGTTTTCTCAAAAGCCATTTTTCTACCTCCTATAAGTTAATTTTTCCTATAAAAAAAAGACCTATCCACCTAAAGGGACGAAATTTACACTTCCGCGGTTCCACCCTTTTTGGCATTAGCCCTCCTCAAAAACTACATCACTCCAAAGCTCCCTTCATAATAACCCTTTAGCTATTTTCACCAACCACAGCCTCTCTTAAAAGAATTTATTACTACTCTTCTTTATCATTGTGAGCTTAATATTAAGTTATCCTTAAAAATTATTCTATCAAATTACAAATAATTGTCAAGTGTTTTTTGCAAAAAATAAAAAAATGGCTCCGCGAAAAGGATTCGAACCTTCAACCTATCGGTTAACAGCCGAGTGCTCCACCGTTGAGCTATCGCGGAACGTTTAATACATTGATATTATATCATTCATCTATAAAAAATGCAAGGTATTTTTTACAAATACCTTGCATAATATTTATTTTGTTGGCTTCATTGTTGGAAATAATATTACATCTCTTATTGAGTGAGAATCAGTTAAGAACATTACAAGTCTATCTATTCCCATTCCCATACCACCTGTTGGAGGCATACCTATTTCTAAAGCATTTATGAAGTCATCATCCATCATATATGCTTCATCATCACCAAGTTCTCTTTCTTTTAGCTGTTGAAGGAATCTTTCCTTTTGAACTATAGGATCATTTAATTCTGAGTATGCATTACAAAGCTCTCTACCATATACAAAACCTTCAAATCTCTCAGTTAATTCTGCATTACCTCTCTTTTTCTTAGTAAGAGGTGAATTTTCTACTGGATAATCACATATAAAAGTAGGTTGCATTAATTTCTCTTCTGCATATTCTTCAAATAAAGCTACTAAAATATCTCCCTTTGTACAGTCTTTAAGTTCTTTCTTTAGTTCTATTTCTTTTTCTTTAGCTAAATTTCTAGCATCTTCATCTGTTTGTATTTCATTAAAATCAATACTCGCATATTCTTTAACTGCATCTGCCATAGTTAGTCTTCTCCATGGTGGAGCAAAATCTATTTCTGTACCTTCATATACAACTTTAGTTGTTCCATTAACTTTTTCGCAGATATACGCTACCATATTCTCAGTAATTTCCATCATATCATTATAATCAGAATATGCTTCATATAATTCTATAGAAGTAAACTCCGGATTATGTCTTATATCTATACCTTCATTTCTGAAGTTTTTACCTATTTCATATACTTTTTCAAATCCACCTACTATAAGTCTTTTTAGGTATAACTCGGGTGCTATTCTTAAATACATATCAACATCTAATGCATTATGATGTGTTATAAATGGTTTAGCTGCAGCACCACCAGCTATAGGTGAAAGTGAAGGTGTTTCTACTTCTATAAACTCTCTATTATCTAAGAATTCTCTCATAGCTTTTATGATAGCCGTTCTCTTCATAAGTGTTTGTCTTGCTTCCTGATTCATTACTAAGTCTATATATCTTTGTCTATATCTTAAATCTGGGTCTTTTAATCCATGGAATTTCTCTGGAAGTGGCTTTAAAGATTTTGTTAAAAGTTGAAAATCTTTTATTTGAATAGTAACTTCTCCAGTTCTAGTTTTAAATACTGTACCTGTTATTGATACAAAATCACCAATATCAAAAGTTTTATATTCTTTTAATTTTTCTTCTCCAACATTATCTATCTTTATGTATAACTGCATTTTTCCATATCTATCGTGAACATCAGAGAATCCAGCTTTTCCGTGCACCCTCTTAGACATAAGTCTACCAGCTATAGTTATATTTTTATCTTCAAGCTCATCATAATTATCTTTAATTTGTTGTGATGTATGAGTTCTTTCTACTTTATATACATCAAAAGGATCTTTACCTGCTTCCTGTAAAGTAGATAATTTTTGTCTTCTTTCTCTAAGTAAATTATTCATTTCCGCTACTTGTTTTTCTTCTAACCTTCTTTGTTTAATTTCTTCCTTTGTCAATTGCTTTTCCGCCATTAGTGCATCCCTCCATTTTCAGTTGTAGTTATTCTACTACTCTATAGTTTATATTCTAATCTCCAAAATTTCAAATTTACTTACTCCATCAGGTACTGGTACATCAACTACATCTCCAACTTTTTTACCTATAAGAGCATTACCTACTGGTGATTCATTTGAAATTTTATTTTCCATTGGATCAGCTTCTGCAGAGCCTACTATGTGAAATTCAATTTCTTCATCAAAATCATAGTCCTTTACCATTACAAAAGAACCAACGCTTACAGTTTCTGATGATATTTCACTTTCGTCAACAACTTTTGCATTTCTTAGCATATTTTCAAGCTGTACTATTCTACCTTCAACAAAAGCTTGTTCATTTTTAGCTTCATCATACTCTGAGTTTTCACTTAAATCTCCATAAGAAAGAGCAACCTTTATTTTCTCAGTTATTTCTTTTCTTTTAACCGATTTAAGATATTCTAATTCGTCCTCTAATTTTACTACACCTTCAGCGGTCATAATATATTGTTTTGAATCACTCATTTTTTACTCCCCTTCGAATATAATTTATTTAAAATTTCTATATTACTTTACATGCAACTATTTAAGTTATTATAAAACAGTAGTTTTTTAAAGTCAACATCTCTCTTGAAGTTTTTTCCATAACACATAGTGTTATAATCCACTATACTTTTCAAATTTAATTTCCTCTAAAAAAACTCCATTTTCTTTTAATAATTCTTCTACATCATTAGTCTTAGTTCCATTAAATATACTTCCTAATAATTCTGGGGTAACATTCACCCCCTCTATTTTCCAAGGTGTAAAATAAGTTACCTCATTAACTATTAAATCCTTAGGTTCTCTTGGAATATACATGTTATCTAAATACCATATAGGACATTCTCTTGAAATCTTTAAAGGTCTTGATGTAATTATGAAATCAGAACTATTAAGTGCAAACTTAAAATCATTCGTCACTATAGGTGAAATTCCATAATTTGATACTATATATTCACATAATACCCTACTTTTCCTTATATTATTCGATAATAATATCAACCATCTTGCTTTTTTAGCTAGTTCAAAAATTATATATTTATTTATATCATCTGCTGCATCATAGACTAAAATACAATTTTGTTTAATACTCTTCTTTCTAGTCATAAGAATTAGCTGCATGCTTTTTACTACACTGTAGGCAAATATTTTTTTTTGAGAATCACTATAAAAATAATAATCCATTTTTCTAAAAGTTTTAAGGGCTAAACTTGAGTTATCAGTTCTAAGCCTTTTATTGATATTATATACATTTCTTTTAAAAGCATATTCATTAAAATTAGGAGGAAGTTTTACTTGTGATACACAAACCCCTAATTCTTTTATAAAACTTTCACCTATATATCTAGTATAGATTTTATCCTTTATCTTTCCCCAAAGACTATTGTCATTATATATTTTCTGTAAATTACAATTTATAAATATAACCTTATTCATTATTTACCCACAACTTATTGTTTATACATTTATTCTATTAATTATGTATATAATAAATTACATTTTTAATAAAAATTTATTTCTTAAGTATATTTTTATATTGAGTTAAAATGTTTATAACACTTTCACTTTCTTTTTCTGTATTAATCTTATTTTTAATGTCCGTACAATTTTGAATACCTTTTATATACCATGCAATATGTTTTCGCATTTCCCTTACTGCCTTTGCTTCTCCATGGTAATGTATTGCAATTTTCAAATGTCTAATGCACATATCTATTTTTTCTTCATCACTTGGATATACAATTTTTTCACCTTTCAGCGCTTCACTTATCTGTTTGAAAATCCAAGGATTACCCATAGCTCCTCTAGCTACCATTATTCCGTCACATCTAGTAAGTTTGGTAATCTCTAGTGCATCCTGCACTGAAAAAACATCTCCATTTCCGATAACAGGAATTTTGACATTCTCTTTCACCTTCTTTATTATATCCCAATCTGCTTTTCCTTCGTACATTTGAGCACGAGTTCTACCATGAACTGCAACTACATCCGCACCAGCCTGTTCCATAGCTTTAGCAAAATCTACAGCATTTATATTATCCTCATCAAAACCTTTTCTAAATTTAACAGTTACAGGTTTTTTAGAGACCTTTTTAACTTCTTTTACTATCTCTGCTGCTAACTTAGGATTCTTCATAAGTGCTGAACCTTCACCATTTTTAACTATTTTGGGTGCAGGACATCCCATATTAATATCAATTATACAAATATCATCATTATCGTTGAATACTTCACAAGCCTCCGCCATAATCTTTGGTTCACTACCAAATATTTGAACCGCTACAGGCTTTTCCTCATCACTAACCATAAGTAAATCTTTTGTATTTTTGCTATTATAATAAAGACCTTTAGCACTTATCATTTCTGTATATACAAGTCCACATCCCATTTCCTTGCATAATCCTCTAAAGGATATATCTGTAACACCTGCCATAGGTGCTAAAAATACACTATTGTGAAATTCTAAATTTCCTATTTTCATTCTAATCCCTACTCTTTATTCTTTTCATAGATTATTCTTAGTCCTTCTAAAGTTAAAAATGGATTCACTTCATCTATAGTTATTGAATCTTGAGCAATAAGTTTTGCAAGTCCACCTGTTGCTACAACGAACGGTTCTTCTTCTCCCATTGCAACCATTTCCTTTTTCATCTTTGAAACTATATAATCAACTTGCCCAATATATCCATAAACTATACCAGCCTGCATACTTGCAACAGTGCTTTTACTTATAATACGTTTAGGCTTTATAAGTTCTATTCTTGGAAGCTTAGCCGCTTTTTCAAATAAAGCATCTGCTGAAATCTTTATTCCTGGACATATAGCTCCCCCTAAATAATCTCCTTTTTTTGTTACAGCACAATAAGTTGTAGCAGTTCCAAAATCTATTATAACCAAAGGTTTTTTATATATTTCATGGGATGCAACCGCATTAACTATTCTATCTGCTCCAACAAATTTAGGATTATCATATTTAATATTTATTCCAGTCTTTACTCCTGGTCCTACTACAACAGGATTTAGTTTGAAATATTTTCTTATCATATGTTCAATTGAATACATAATATTCGGCACTACAGAAGATATTATTACTCCTTTTATATCAGAAGGTTTTATATTATTATGTGAAAACAATTTTAACACTTGGATTCCGTACTCATCTGCAGTTCTTTTAGCGTCGGTACCTATCCTACATTCCATAATAAGCTTCTTGTCCTTAAAAATTCCTAGAACAATGTTTGTATTTCCTGCATCTAAAACAAAGATCACTGCAATACACTCCTTAATAAAATTATAAGAGCAGTATATAACTGCTCTTTTAGCAAATCATATTGCCACCTTAATATCAATTTAATTTTAACAATTGGTGACAATTTGTCAAGTAAAACTTATGTATTCTATTCACTTGTTAACCTAGCTAAACTCCTTGAAATTCATAGCCTAATATAAAAAATGTAAACTTTTTCTAGAAAAGTCCCTCTATAGTTCCATCTTCTAATATATCCATCCTATTTGCAGCTGGTACCTTAGGTAACCCCGGCATAGTCATAACATTTCCTGTTAAAACTACAATAAATCCTGCTCCACTTGAAACCCTTACTTCTCTAACACTCATATCAAAATCCTTTGGTTTTCCCAAAAGCTGTGGATTATCAGAAAGAGAATATTGTGTTTTCGCTACACATATAGGTAACTTAGCTAATCCTAATTTTTCAATATCTTTAATTTGCTTTTCCGCTGCTTTAGTATATGAAACACCATTAGCACCATAGATTTCTCTAGCAATAATATTCATTTTATCTTTTATAGGTAATTCTTTTTCATATAAACATTTAAATCTGCTTTCTTTATTTTCTAATACATTTAAAACTTTCTCAGCAAGAGGTATTCCACCTTCTCCACCTTTTTCCCATACTTCAGCAAGTGCAACATCTACTCCTAAGTCATTACAGAAACTTTCTATATATTCTACCTCTTCTTGGCTATCTGTAACAAACTTATTTATAGCTACTACTACTGGCACACCATATTTTTTAATATTTTCTATTTGTTTCTCTAAGTTACCAATACCTTTAGATAGTTTTTCTACATCCGGATTGCTTAATTCATCTTTAGAAGCTCCACCGTGATGCTTCAATGCTCTTATTGTGGCAACTATAACAACACAATCAGGTTTTAATTCTCCATATCTACATTTTATATCTAAAAATTTCTCTGCACCAAGATCAGCACCAAATCCTGCTTCTGTTATTGCATAGTCTCCAAGTTTCAAAGCCATTTTAGTTGCTAAAATACTGTTACATCCATGAGCAATATTTGCAAAAGGTCCACCATGAATTATTGCAGGGGTATTTTCCAAAGTTTGAACAAGATTAGGTTTTACAGCATCTTTCATTAGAAGACCCATAGCTCCTTGAACTCCAAGTTCTCTGCAATATACAGGTTCTCCATCAAGATTATATCCAATAAGAATATTTCCCATTCTTTCTTTTAAATCCATTAAGTCATTTGCTAAACAAAGAATAGCCATTATTTCCGAAGCAACAGTTATCATAAATCCATCTTCTCTAAGAAATCCATTAGGTTTTCCACCCATACCTACTACAATATGACGAAGAGCTCTATCATTCATATCCATAACTCTTTTAAATATAATACGTCTTGAATCAATTCTAAGGGCATTTCCTTGATGTATATGGTTATCTATAGCTGCTGCAAGTAAATTATTTGCTGCCGTTATAGCATGCATATCTCCTGTAAAATGTAAATTAATATCTTCCATAGGAACTACTTGAGAATATCCTCCCCCAGCTGCTCCTCCTTTTATGCCAAATACAGGACCAAGAGATGGTTCTCTTAAAGCAATTACAGAATTTTTATTTAATTTACATAAAGCCTGACCTAGTCCTACTGTAACAGTAGATTTACCTTCTCCTGCTGGTGTTGGATTTATTGCAGTTACAAGTACTAATTTTCCATCTTTTTTATCATTTTCTCTTTTTAGTACATCTAATGATATCTTGCACTTATACTTACCATAAAGCTCTATATCATCATCTTTTAAACCTATTTTTTCAGCAATCTCTACTATCGGTTTCATATTAGCACTTTGTGCAATTTCTATATCACTTTTCATCTTTACAGCACCCCTTTATTAATTAAAACTTAGATTGAGATAGAGTTCATACTCCCTCTGAATGTTAGTTGAAATTATCCAGCAACTTAGTTTCACTAAACTGTCAGATAAAAATTAGCAGGAATATATAGTTCCCATATTCCTGCATACTTATCCCTTTATAAATCATTATTTTTGAATTTTTTCAATAAATTTCTCTTCATTTATTATGTATCTAGTATGTGTTCCTTCTCCTATTTTTGCAACTTCATCATAAGCTTCAACTTCGAAAAGTAATTTTTTACCTTCAACTTTCTTTAATGTAGATACACATTTTACTTTCATACCTATTGGAGTTGCTTTCATATGCTTTACATTAATTTCTATACCAACAGTTGCATGTCCCTCTGGTAAATTATCTTTTATACTTGTTTGAGCCGTGTTTTCCATTAATGCAATCATAGCAGGTGTTGCATATACATCCACTAATCCTGATCCTATTTTTTTCGCAGAATCATCTTCCTTTACAACAATTTCAATTATCCCTTTTGTGCCTTCTTGTAAATTAAGTTCCATATAATCACCCTTTCAAAATAATTATTATATATAAATAAAGCTATGACTTTATTATATCTATTTAATTTAAAGCTATATAAATTAGAATTATTTACCGTTAATACCTTAATTATAATTAAAAAAAAACAAAAAGTATAGGGTCACAATTATACTCCCTATACTTTTCACTTTTATATTTCTGTTGTATCTTCTTTTATTAAATTTATTTTATCTACAGCTTCTTCGTTCTTATTATTGGTTCCTTCTACTATTGCATTAAATTCTTCTGCACCAATTTTTTCTTTTTCAAGAAGCGTTTGGGCTACATCATGAAGCTTATCTTCATGTTCTTTTAATATGTTCTCTGCTCTTTTATAAGCCTCATCTACTAAACTTTTCACTTCTTTATCTATTTCAGAAGCAACTTCTTCGCTATAATTCTTTGCTTTTCCTATATCTCTACCTAAGAATACTTCATCATGGCCACTTCCAAAAGTTATAGTTCCAAGTTTTTCACTCATACCATATTCCATTATCATTTTTCTAGCAACAATAGAAACTCTCTGTATATCATTAGAAGCACCTGTGCTAATATCTCCAATTATCATTTTTTCTGCAACTCTTCCACCTAAAAGTCCAACCATTTCATCTTTTAATTTTGATTTAGAAGTATAAGCTGTATCCTTTTCTGGAAGATGCATAGTATATCCTCCTGCCATACCTCTAGGAATTATACTAATTTCATGAACTGGATCAGAATGTGGAGTAAATCTCATAACAATAGCATGACCTGCTTCATGATATGCTGTAAGTTTTCTATCCTCTTCATCTACAACTCTACTCTTCTTCTCAGGTCCTGCTATAACTCTAGTTATAGCTTCTTCGAGTTCTTCCATTCCTATTACTTTTTTATCATTTCTAACTGCAAGTAAAGCAGCTTCATTCATTAAGTTTTCAAGGTCAGCTCCTACAAACCCAGGAGTTCTTTTTGCCAAAACATTAAGTTTAACTTCATCTGACAATGGTTTACTTTTAATATGAACTTTTAATATTTCTTCTCTACCCTTTACATCTGGAGCGCCTATTAAAATTTGTCTATCAAATCTACCTGGTCTCAAAAGTGCTTTATCTAATATATCTGGTCTATTTGTAGCAGCTATTAAAATTATACCTTCATTTACTCCAAATCCATCCATTTCAACTAGCAATTGATTCAAAGTTTGTTCTCTCTCATCATGACCGCCGCCAAGACCTGCTCCTCTTTGTCTACCAACCGCATCAATTTCATCAATGAATATTATACACGGAGAATTCTTTTTTGCCTGCTCAAATAAATCTCTAACTCTTGATGCACCAACACCAACAAACATTTCAACAAAGTCTGAACCAGATATACTAAAAAATGGTACTCCTGCTTCTCCAGCTATAGCTTTTGCAAGAAGAGTTTTACCTGTTCCTGGAGGTCCTACAAGAAGCACTCCTTTAGGAATTCTAGCTCCCATTTCTAAATATCGTTTCGGTTGCTTCAGAAAATCAACTATTTCCTCTAACTCTGCTTTTTCTTCATCTGCACCAGCTACATCCTTAAAAGTTACCTTCTGTTTATCCGGCGTGGCCATCTTAGCTCTACTTTTACCAAAATTCATTACTCCTCTATTGCCACCGCCACCCTGTGACTGCTGCATAAACATAAACCAAAATCCGACTAACATAAGTATTAAAATTATGGTTGGAAGCCAATTTATCCACATAGGTACTGAAGTTGGTCTTTCAAATCTAACGTCTACTTTAATATCCGGGTTATCATTTATAAGATCAATCAACAGATTTTCTGGAATTACCGCTTCAAATTGAGTTTTGTCTTTATCCTTTAATTCACCAATGACTGTCCTTCTATCTTGTTTAACTTCAACTCTAGATACATTATCTTCTATCCAGTATTTTTTGAATTGATCATATGAAATTAAACTAGCATTTTTATTTGTTTCAACTAACGCTAAAGCCGCTAGTATAACCATCATAAATACAATTATCCAGGCTGTTGCACTTTTTTTCACATTAACGCCCCCCATCTTTTTCATATTCTAGTAGTTTTACATAAAATTTTATCATATCGAATTTTCCTTTACAATAATAGTAATTATTATTTTTTGTAAACTTCTTCTTTTAGTATTCCTATATAAGGTAGGTTTCTATACTTCTCTGCATAATCTAAACCATAACCAACTAAAAAGTAGTTAGGAACATCATATCCTAAATATTTAACTTCAATATCAACTTCTCTTCTTTCAGGCTTGTTTAAAAGACAAGCTATTTCTACACTTGTTGGATTTTTTGCCTTTAGATAGTTTATTAGATATCTTAATGTTATTCCTGAATCAATTATATCTTCTACTATAAGCACATCTTTATTTTCTATCTCAAAATCCAAATCCTTAAGTATTCTAACTACACCTGAGCTTTCACTTGAATCACCATAACTTGAAACAGCCATGAAATCCATTTTGCAAGGAATATTTATTCTCTTCATAAGTTCTGCCATAAAAGGAACCGATCCTTTAAGTACTCCAATAAGGATAAGATCTTTATCTTTATAATCTTCGCTAATCCTATTTCCAATTCCTCTTATTTTTTCACTTAATTCTTCTTCACTTAGCAACACTCTTTCAATGTCTTTGTTCATACTATTATTCCTCTCTTTCAATTTTAATTTGTAGTATATTTTGGGTGTTTTCATCTGTTTTAAATTTGTTACTTATCCTATATCCAACTACCCAAGCTATTTCTTCTCCAAAACATATAAGAGGTATATTATCTCTTTCATCTTTTGGAATTTTTAAATCTATAAATAAATCTTTTAATTTTTTACTTCCTTTCATTCCTAATGGAGTAATTTTATCCCCATTTTTCCTATACCTTAATTTTATATCTCCACTTATTTTATCATAGTCAAAATATTTAATTAACTTATTTGGTTTTAAATCTAAAGAAATATCGTCTTCTATTAACCTCAAGCTTATATTTAAACCCATTTCCTCTAAATTATTCTGATTATCTATACTTAATTTATACTCTTCATTGTTACTTACTTTATTATTTTTTCTTATATATAAATGTATATCTCCATAGTTATTTAATACTTCTATATTATTAGGAAGCATAATTACCTTACCTGTAGAATGTTTTTGAATATTTATAATATCATAAATATGTATTTTTTCAACATTACGTAGATCTCCTTTAAGGTCATTTAAAGCCATTCTTACTATTCTAGTTAAAATAGACTCATCTTCTTCAAAAGCTTCCTTATATATTATAACCTTTTCTCTATTACTTTTACAATATTTTCTATATTTTTGCAAAGAAACTTCATTTATATAATTATTATCTTTTTTCATTGTATCAGCTAGCCTATTTAATACCTTAACTATATCTTTGTTGAAATTTTGCTCTATATATGGAATCAATTCAAGACGTATCTTATTTCTTGTAAATATATTTTCTAAATTAGTTTTATCAATTCTTGCATTTAAATTATTAATCAGACAATAATGTTCTATTTCTTTTCTACTTATATGTAGTATTGGTCTTACATAAATATCATCTCTAACAGCTTTAATACCTACCAAGCCTTCCATTCCCGTTCCTCTTATTATTCTCATAAGAACAGTTTCAGCTTGATCATTAGCATTATGTGCTACAGCTATTTTTTGACCATCTATTTTATGTAAAATTTCATTAAAAAATTCATATCTAACTTCTCTTCCAGCCAGCTCACAAGAAATATTTTTTTCCTTAGATAATTTATGTACATCAACTCTTTTAACAAAACATTCTATCCCTATACTTTTACAGAATTCTTTAACATATTCCTCATCTTTATAAGCTTCCTCTCCTCTTAAACAGTGATTAACATGAGCACCCACTAGAGTAATATCTAACTCATTCTTTAAAGTATATAAAATATGTAAAAGGCAAATAGAATCCGGTCCTCCTGAAACGGCTACTACAACCTTGTCACTTCTATTAAACATTTTATTTTCTCGTATAGTTTCTATCACTTTATTTATCACTTTTAACACTCCTACATATAGCTTTATAACATCATTTTATTATATCATAGAATCCTTATTCAGTATAAAATAATAGTAGAGAATGAAAATTAATTAATTTATCATTCTCCACTTTACTAGTATAGACTATTTTTTAAGCTAATATAAACTATAAATTTTAGAAACTATGGCTGTCATATCATCTTTAACCTTTCCCCCACTTAATTCTTTAGCTTTTTCAATAAGACCATCTACCAATTCCTTAGGATTATTAGTAGTACTTTCTTTTAAGTAGTCAACTACCCACTCAACCTTTCCTGCATTATTTATATCATAATCTAACACACCATCACTTAACATAAGAATTACATCACCGTTTTTAATTTTCGTATTAATCACATCTACATCAACTTTATCTAAAACACCTATTGGTAAACTCCTAGAACTTATTACATCAACCTTATTTCCAGATTTTATAAAACTAGCCACTGCACCAACCTTCATGAAACTTACATTTCCAGAATATAAATCTAAATTGTATAAATCTAATGTTGAAAATTTTTCATCCTCAGAAAATTTTAAAGTCATTATTGTATTCACAGTATTTATAGCTGTAGTTTTACTTAGACCTGCATTTGTAAATTTCTCCATCATTTCAACTGCAGCTTTACTCTCTCTCCCCGCTTCTGGTCCTGATCCCATACCATCACTTATAACACACATATATCCTCCATCTACGGTTTTTCCAAAGTTATAACTATCACCACTGTATTTTTCTCCATTTTTACACTGCCTACTAGCATATGATGCTGCATAAAATTTGGGTGTTTCCTCAAAAGTAACAGTACATTCACCAGTTTCAGGATCTATAATACATCCCTCATCACTAACACACATAAGTCTTTCAGAAACCTCATTCATTAAAGGCAGTATCTTTTTTACACACAGTTGAGTACCTCCACAAGAATTCAAAGACATTTTTATTATCAACCTATCATTCTTATCTCGGAAACAGAAAATATCATTAAACTTAATACTCTTATTATCTAAAATTTTCCTAATCCTTTTTTCTGCTTCATTATCAATTTTTACGTCAGAATTAAACTCCTCCATTACTTCCTTCAAACAATTAGCCATACCATCTATTTGTCCTGCTAAAATTTCTCTACCTTCACTTAATCTTTTTCTCCACATTTCTTTTATTATGTGGCTGTTAACTATATCTTCTGTATTCTTTAATAATGTACTTCTTTTGATACATTTTCTATCTATTTCTCTAGGTATTTTATTCTTTTTACCTTCTTCTGAATTTTGTATAAGCTCTCCAAAAGCAGCATAAGTGTAGTATGCCTCTTTTTTCCAACATGTATCATTCATACTACAATTACTACATACTCTATCAGCAAGATTTTCAATTAATCCAGTGCTTTTATTTTTCATCACTAATTTATCATTATCAGCTAAATCAATCAGAGTATCTGACATATTATACAACACATCAGAAAAATTATCTAATCTTTTAAGAAGTAAATTTTTAATTTTATCAACACTGTTTTTGTTTAAATATTCTTGCTTTTTCTCCCAATCTAATTCTAAATTTATTTTCATATATATTTTACTTGGTATAACTAAAAAAATTATTTCAGCTACTAATATCTCTATAAATTTAAATTCTAATCCAATATTTGAATACAACATTAATATAAAAAAAGTTATACCATAAGCAAATCCACTAATCCATTTTCCAATATCTTTGAAAATCCCAGCAATAAGTCCACATAATCCATATACACCTACGAATATAATTAAATTATTAGATGAAATACCTATAATTGCACCAACAGCAATTCCACTAGCTGCTCCTACTGTACTTCCATTTATATAACTTACCATTAAAATAAATGTTAAAGCTAAAATATTTCTCAAAGAAACTGATGCTATATTTAATCCCCATGTTCCTGATATAATCAATGAAAATACAATGGTCATGCTAATAATTTCTTCACTACTAAATAAATGTTTTGTTCTAAATTTTTTAATGCATATTATAGAACGTTCAAGAATAAAATATAATGGAATTATACAGATAATTTGAAGAAAAGAACTTAAAAAAGCTACTTTAATAGTTAGACTTCTTATTAAGAATTCACTTGCTATCAATTCTGCAAATATTATACTAAAAACTACTGACAATCTCACTTTCTTAGCTTTTCCTTCTAACATATACGCTGAAATTGTAATAGTTCCAATAACTATTAAATATCCTGGTAAATTATTAATCTTACTATATATTGAAATGTACCCAGCTAAAGTTCCACATGCTGTAGAAATAAAAGAACTTTCTTCCTTATATAAGGACATAGCTATCAAAAATGCTACGCCAAAAGGCGCCATTGAATTTTCCACATTAAGTAATAAAACTCTACTTATTAACACAGAAACCATAAAATAAATCAGGCCTCTTAGTAATTCAGTGGTTTCAATTTTCTTTTTATCTTTTTTATCTTTACTAGCTTTTTTAAACCTTTTATAAGGAAATATATCAGCTCCATATTGCATTTACATCCCCCCCAAGCTCTTTGATAATAATAATTATAACAAAGCGTCCTGGAAATAAATGTAATTTAATGGTACAAGCTATATTTTTTCGTAAGACATTTTCTTTTATTTTTTTGTAATTTATTACCAATAATGATTTTTTTCATCTCACCTTTACTTATTTAAACATAAAAAAATCCACAAATTAATTTGTGGATTTTAACTGACATATTGTCAAAGTAATGGTTGCGGAGGCAGGACTTGAACCTACGACCTTCGGGTTATGAGCCCGACGAGCTACCAACTGCTCCACTCCGCGATATTTGGTGCCGGAGACCGGACTTGAACCGGTACGGAGTGTTAGCTCCGCAGGATTTTAAGTCCTGTGCGTCTGCCGATTTCGCCACTCCGGCGTATTTAAATATTACTTTTATTTATTAAATTTTAAATATGGTAGCGGAAATAGGACTTGAACCTACGACACTCCGGGTATGAACCGAATGCTCTAGCCAGCTGAGCTATTCCGCCACATTATTAAAAGCTAATGGTTGCGGAGGCAGGACTTGAACCTACGACCTTCGGGTTATGAGCCCGACGAGCTACCAACTGCTCCACTCCGCGATATTTGGTGCCGGAGACCGGACTTGAACCGGTACGGAGTGTTAGCTCCGCAGGATTTTAAGTCCTGTGCGTCTGCCGATTTCGCCACTCCGGCGTATTTAAATATTACTTTTATTTATTAAATTTTAAATATGGTAGCGGAAATAGGACTTGAACCTACGACACTCCGGGTATGAACCGAATGCTCTAGCCAGCTGAGCTATTCCGCCACATTATTAAAAATTAATGGTTGCGGAGGCAGGACTTGAACCTACGACCTTCGGGTTATGAGCCCGACGAGCTGCCAACTGCTCCACTCCGCGATATTTGGTGCCGGAGACCGGACTTGAACCGGTACGGAGTGTTAGCTCCGCAGGATTTTAAGTCCTGTGCGTCTGCCGATTTCGCCACTCCGGCGTGTTACTATTTTTCCTGTCGTGTGAGGTGTTCCTCAGCGACATAAACTATTATATCTCAATACTATATAACTGTCAACTACTTTTTTTAAAAAATTTAAAAGGACTATTTCTAGTCCTTTTATATACTCCATTAACCTTTTTTAGCATATTTGTTTCCTTTTACATTTTGATGCTTTTTTAAGTCTTGGAATCTTTCTTCACTATCTTTTAAAAATTTAGATATTGCATCTTCAAAGTTACCACCACTTATCTTACTAGTCTTATTAGTTTTTTCTTTAGTCCAATCAATTTCTATAGGCTTTGAAGATTTTTTCTTTACCATTGCTTGCTTTATTGATAAACTCAATCTTCCATTATCATCAACAGAAATTACTTTAACCTTTACTTTGTCTTGTTCTTTTAAATGTGCACTTATGTCTTTCACATATGTGTCTGCGACTTCAGATATGTGTACTAACCCAGTCTTTCCCTCCACTTCTACAAATGCTCCAAATTTCGTAATGTTAACTACTGTACCTTCTAAAATACTTCCTAATTTTAAGGCCATGTTGATAAAATTCCTCCTTGATTTGTTTATATAATATAATAAATTTATATCTTAAATAATTAAAACCTAATTTTATTTTTGCATTACTGCATTTTCTCCTTGCTTTATAAAACCTAGCCTTTCTCTTGCCAGTTTTTCCACATATCTATAAGTCTTAGACATCTTCGTTTCATCTACTAACCTTTGATGTTCTTTACTTACTTCTTGCAGCTCAGTTTTATACTGTTGTAATTGAGCTTTTTTGTTTTTTATGGTTATTTGCTGACTTATCAACATATAACAAACATAAAATATTATAAAAATAATTATGATACTTTTAAACTTAAACTTTTTTTTCATGAATTTACCCTCTAAAAGTTCATTTTTAACTCATATATATATTTTAGTTTTGTTTTTCGTTTTATTCAAGCAATTTTTATTTATTTTTGTTAATAATCTTATAAATTAATAAATCAATGGGATAAATAATTAAATTTTTAATAATGCGAAAAATCTTAGATAGCATTTTCATAAGTCTAAATTGGATTCTTAAGAAATATTTACTTATGAATTTTATATAAATATACAAACCTAATGCAATATATAGGTATAGGTAGGTGCCCATGTATACATAACTATAACAAAGCAAAAAAATAAAGACTAATATACCTGCAAAAACCCAAAATAATACATCCTCCACTAAAGTTATTATTACATCTGGATTTTCAAAGCCTCTAATAAGTCTGTATATATCAAATAGTATTCCTGTGAGTACTCCTGCAAGTATACTATAAATTATTAAATTAACTTGTGCATTTATAGGAATAATCATAATTTCTACCTAAATAGCCTAGCTATAATACTTTCTTTATCTTTTTTACTTTCAGTTGTAGTATATACACAGGAATTTATCTGACCTAATATTATAATATCTCCATTTTGCACATCTAATTTATTCATCTTTAATTCTTGTCCTTTAATAGTTAAAGTACCAAGAGTTGTATCCAACATTATTGTCTTATCATCAAAACATATAACTTCAACTACTCCTGACAATACTAGTTTCTTTCTATTTTCAAGAGTTAAATTACTCTTTTTATTCTCTATATTTTCTTTTTTTATTTCCATAAACTCCCCTCCTTATATGTAAATATATATGCCTAAACATTAATCAATATGCACTATATAAAGAGAAGAGTATTATAGGTGTAAAATTGATATTGACAGTAAATTACTTGTCTTCTTGTCCAGCTATCATCTCATACATAAGTTTTGCATCAGCCTTTGATACATGATGTGATATATTGACAACCTTAGCTTTTAATGAATTATTTGCAAATTTAACTTCGATTATATCATTTTCATTAACTTCTGTACTAGGCTTAGCAACTTTGTCATTTATAAAAACTCTACCACTTTCACAAGCTTCCTTTGCTACAGTTCTTCTTTTTATTATCCTTGAAACTTTAAGATATTTATCTAGCCTCATAACTTCCTCTCCATCCATTAACCATTATTATAAAAATAAAAAACCTAGATATACACCCAGGTTTTTTATTTTAAATTATTTGTTAACTATATCTTTAAATTCTTTACCAGCTTTAAATACTGGAACTGTTGATGCTGGTATTGTTATTTCTTCTTTAGTTCTTGGGTTTCTTCCTTTTCTTTCTGCTCTTTCACGAGTTTCGAAAGTACCAAATCCAACTAATTGAACTTTTTCTCTTTTTTCTAAAGCTTCTTCAACACTTTCTATAAATGCTTTTAAAGCTACCTCTGCATCTTTTTTAGTTAATTCACTTTTTTCTGCCATGCTTGTTATTAATTCTGCTTTATTCACTTTTGTTACCTCCTTAATATTATTATCAATAAAATGATATAAAGTTTATTCTTCATTTAAATTAAAAATCCTTTTTTATTTAGGAACTTTTAATTAAAAGCTAAAAATTATTGTGTTTTTGATTCTTCCCATAGTTTATCCATTTCTTCAAGGGACATTTCATTAAGTTTCTTATCCATTTTTAAACTTGACTCTTCTATGTACTCAAATCTTTTAATGAATTTATCTATAGTATAATTTAAAGCAAGCTCAGGGTCAATGTCAAGTAATCTTGCTATATTTACCGTACTAAATATTAAATCGCCTATTTCTTCTACTATTTTTTCCTTGTTTTGGGATTTATATACCTGTTTTACTTCATTTAACTCTTCAATCACCTTTTCCATAGCTGGTCTAACATCATCCCAATCAAATCCCACCTTAGCAGCCTTACCTTGAACTTTTTCTGCTCTTATTAATGCTGGTAGATTTTTAGGTACATGTTTCAATTCATCAGTATATTTCTCAAGACCTTTTTCTTTTTTCTTTATTTCATCCCAATTAACTAATACTTCATCTGAATTATCAACTTTGATATCAGCAAATACATGTGGATGTCTATGAATAAGCTTACTTGTAATTCCTATTATTATATCATTTATATTAAAATAGCCTTCTTCTTTTCCTATCTGTGCATGAAAAACTACTTGAAGTAGAACATCTCCTAATTCCTCTATAATTTTAATATCATTCTGTTCATCAATCGCTTCTAAAACTTCATAGCATTCTTCTATTAAATATCTCTTTAAAGACTCATGAGTTTGTTCTCTATCCCATGGACATCCATTTTCACTTCTTAAAGTATCCATAACATCCAATAAATCTTTAAAATCTTTTTTGCCTTGTAAATTTTTAGGAATATAAACAGATGTCATATAATCAACATCATCTTGTCTATCTAATTCATATAAATTAATTTTCCTTATACTTTCACTATCCTTTATTCCAGCTCCTCTTACAAAATATATTTCCATATTTTCATCATAATATTCCATTAATGCAAGCTTAACTTTAGAAGCTATGAAGCTATTATATACTCCAGTTATTATCATTCCAAGTCTTTTATCAAAAATTTGGTTATTTATATTATCTGCTTCTATTATTTTCAGTCCATCTTCCGGATTAATTTTTAAACTTTCTATCACAGCATCAATAATGCTTGCAGCTGGTAATATCTCTGTTTTGATGTTTTCCTTTTGACAAAGTTTAAGTAATATCTCTACTGTTCTTTCTCCAACCAATGGATGACCTGGTACAGCATAAACAATTTCACCAAATTCCTTATGTTTATTTAATAAATCTTCAGCTATAGTTTTGCATACCTCTTCATATTCATCTAAAATATCATACACTTTATCATAAGTTTCAAATTTTACCCCTAACCCTCTTAGATATTCAACATTAGGATAAATTGAGGTTCTAAAATAGACCTTATCACTATTCATAAGTAAATTAAAAGCCCCTAAAGTAAGAGCCTCTTTACTTCCTGGTCCTAATCCAACAATCCAAATCATTTTATTTTCTCCTTTATCCACAATTATTTTATGATTTTTCTATTCCTTAATTCTTTAATATCCATTACTTTAAATGCTAAAATTAGTATTATATACACTATTATACCTATAAATATACCTATTAAACAAGAAATTGAATTATTCATTGTATAATTATAGATTTTCACATATATAAATGCTACAGTTATTATCATTATCATCGAAGCATAAGCTGGTTTTATTAATATTTGATATAAATCAACTCTAACTTTCAAATTCTTTTTTAATAACCTAATATTTAATATAACAGCTATCCCATAAGCTGTAAAAGTCCCAATTACAGCACCATATATATTTATCTCAGAAATAGGTACTAAAATATTTGTTATAGCAATTTTAGTAATGCATCCTATAAGTAAATTTATGATGGGTTGCTTTTTTGAAGTAGTAGCCTGTAGAATAATGGTAGTGGTTTGAGCTAATATTATGAAAGGAATAGATATAGAAGAATATTTTAATATTTCATATCCTGATACTCTTCCTCTAAAAATTAAATTTAATATTGGATATGGCAGAAAATATAATCCACAAAGAGAAGGAAGGGCTACAACTAAAGATATTTTTATGGAGGATATAATATTTTTATGAAGTTTAAATTTATCATTTAATAAATACGCCTCAGAAATTATAGGAACAACAGCAGCACATAAGGCAGCTGATAATGTTAAAGGGACATTAACAAGAACCGCTGCTTTACCAGTAAGTTGACCATATAATACAGCTGCTTCTTTTGATGTGTATCCAGCTTGCAAAAGCTTTTGAGGTACCATTATTGCATCTATAACATTCATTATAGTACCAACACATGCTCCCAAAGAAATAGGTACTGCTAGTTTAAGTAAAGTATCCATAATTTTCTTGTTGAATTTCACTTTACCGATGCTAAATTCCCTTCTTACCTTTTTATATTTACTTATTAAATACATTCCTCCTAAAATTCCGCCTGCTGCTGCACCTAAAGTAGCTCCACCTGCAGCATGTTGAATCCCTTTAGGAAGTAGCATAACAGCAAGTCCAATTCCAACCACCACTCTAGCAAACTGTTCTAAAATTTGAGAAATAGCCGTAGGCGTCATATTTTGAAGCCCTTGAAAAAAGCCTCTAAAAACACTCATTATGGCGATAAAAATAGGTGCAGCAGAAAGAGCAATTAAAGAATAATAGGAATTTTCATCCCACCTAAAAAGTTTTATAAATTGATTAGAGAATAAAAACATTACGGAGCTTATAACTACTCCAAATATGGTCATTAGAAGAAGTGATTGCTTTAAAACTTGTATTACCCCTATTTCATCGCCTTGCGCTTTTTTTTCAGATATCATTTTAGACATAGCAAGGGGTACCCCAGATGCTCCTGCGATAAATAACATGTATAAAGGATATGCCATTTGATAATATCCTAGTCCCTCATCTCCTACTAAAATAGTCAATGGAATTCTAAACAACATTCCTAAAGCTTTAGAAAATATGCCTGCAAACCCTAAAATAAAAGTTCCTTTTACTAATGACTGTTTTTTCAAAATAATAATACCTCCAAAATTGCTTTTTAAATATAAATATTTATATTTAAAAAATAGAGATATTATTACTCAAAAATAAATGGCAGACAAGCTGCCATTTATTATTCCATCTGTTTTCCTAAGAAGGAAGCTGCTGTTTCAGCTAATTTAGTTTCAACTTCTCCAAACTTAACATTTTCTTCTTTAGCAGCTACAATTACAGCTCCTATCGCATCTCCTTCAGCAATTATTGGAGAGATAACTTGTGCAAAATATTTACCCTCTACCTCCTCGTCATCCATCAAAGGAACAATTTTATTTGATCCTTCTCCCAATGTTACTCCTTTTCTTTCTTCCATAATTTGTTCAACTTCCATACTTATTTTTTTATCCATATATTCTTTCTTAGAAGAACCGCTTACAGATATTATGTTGTCTTTATCACAAATAAGTATTATGTGTCCAATTGTTGACTGCAATGACTCAGCATATTCCTTAGAAAAATTACTTAATTCTTCTATAGGAGAATATTTTTTTAGTATTACTCCTCCTTCTCTATCAGTAAATATTTCTAAAGGATCTCCTTCTCTAATTCTTAAGGTTCTTCTGATTTCTTTTGGTATTACTACTCTTCCTAAGTCGTCTATACGTCTAACAATACCTGTTGCTTTCATCAAAGTTTACCTCCTTATTTAGCGAAAATCTTTTTTCAATCTTATTATCCATCTAAATATGAAATTTTATACACAAATGTATACCTTTAATTTTAATACTAAAAAAAGATGATACATTATGTATCATCTTTTTTTTGAAAATTAAACTAGTTCATTTTCGTATATCTTAATTTTTGCATTATCTTTTACTTCTTTTACTTTGTTAGACCATAGATCATTTTTCTTTTTATTTGACAAATCATTTTTTATTTTTTCTTTTATTTCAGCTAATGGTTTTACAGGTTTTTCTTCTCTTTTTATCATTTTAATTATATGATATCCAAATTGAGTCTTAACTGGTGCTGATATTTCTCCATCTTTAAGCTGCATAGCACCATCCATAAAATCTTCATCAAATCCTGAATTAACAACAGTAACTGTTCCTAAATCTCCACCTTTATCTTTAGTACCATCTGTTCCATGTTCTTTTGCTAATTTTGCAAAATCTCCACCTTTATCAAGCTTTGCTTTAATTTCTTTAGCTTCTTCTTCTGTTGGAACTAAAATATGTGCTATATGTATTTTTGTAGAATCATCTTCTTTAACTGGATATTTATCTTTAAATTTGTTGTAATAATCCTGAACATCTTTATCTTCAACTTTTGCAGATTTTACAACTTCATCATGAAGCTTTTCAATGACAATATTTCTTTTCATTATTTCTCTATAAGTCTCTTTTGTTAATCCATTATTTTTTAACATTTCTTCATATGCCTTATCATCTTCAATCTTTTGCTGTTTTCTAAAATCAGCAATTTCCTTATCAATTTCTTTCTTTAAATCTTCTTCCTTAGGTATTACTTTTAATTTAGCAGCTTCTTGCATAAGAGCTTCTTCTATTGTCATTTGATTTAGTATTTGCATTTTTTGTCCTTTTAATATCTCTTTAGCTTCTGCATTCTCAGCATATTTTTCTCCATATTTTTCTTGTAACTGCTTTCCTAATAAAACTACTTGAAAATTCTTATCTAATTGTCCTCTTGTTATTTTTTTATCTCCAACTTTAGCTACTGTTGTTTTAGCTATAGCTTCTGGAGTTTTTTCTATCATCTTACATCCAACCGCAGACACGCTAAACATACATATTGCTGCTGCAGCAACTAATTTTTTTATATTTTTCACTATTATTCCCTCACTTTTCATGTATTTATTTTGCCATAAATCCATTTTATCACAAAATTACTTTGTTTCAACTATGCTTTGAATATATTCTACTACTTCTCTTAAAATATGTATTAACTCTTCTTTTTTCACATCTTTTAATCCATATCCTAAAGCTGGTTCATCACCAAATTTAAATACAATCTTTCTATTGTATTTTTTCATTATTCCTTTAATTAAAGGTTCAGTCATCCACTTTTTACTTTCAAACTTTATTAGTACCTCATTTCCCTTTTGTTTTATTTCTTCTATTCCAACTTTATTAGCAGTACTCTTTATGTAAGCAATATTCATAAGATTTTGTACTGATGGTGGTATATCAGAAAATCTATCTTCTAATTCTTCTTGGATATCCATCATACTTTCTTTGGAGTCAATACTTGCAATTTTTTTATATACTTGAATTTTCTGAACTTCATCCTCTATATAATTACTTGGAATATAAGCATCCACTTTTAGTTCAACAATAGTTTCAAAAGGCTCATTATCTATTTCACCTTTAACTAGTTTTATAGTATCTTCAAGCATTCTGCAGTATAAATCATACCCTACAGAAGCCATATGACCATGTTGTGCTGAACCTATAATATTTCCTGCACCTCTTATCTCTAAATCTCTCATTGCTATCTTAAAACCAGAACCAAGCTCTGTAAAATCTTTTATAGCTTTGAGTCTCTTCTCAGCCACTTCTGTTAACACTTTATCTTTTCTGTATGTGAGATAAGCATACGCCATTCTATTGGTCCTTCCTACTCTTCCTCGAAGCTGATACAACTGAGATAGTCCAAATTTATCTGCATCATATATTATCATAGTGTTAGAATTTTGAATATCAAGTCCTGTTTCAATGATTGTAGTACAAACTAATATATCATACTCTTTTTTCATAAAATCAACCATTACCTTTTCTAACTCTCTTTCAGGCATCTGTCCATGGGCAATAGCTACTTTAGCATCTGGTACTAATTTTGCAATATACGCAGCCATCTCTTTTATTGTACCTACTCTATTGTATACAAAGTAAACCTGTCCTCCTCTATTTACCTCTCTTATTATAGCATCAGAAATAAGTTGATCATTATATTCCACCACATAAGTCTGTACAGGATATCTTTCTTCTGGTGGCGTTTCAATAACACTTATCCCTCTTATGCCCGTAAGAGACATATGAAGAGTTCTTGGAATAGGTGTAGCTGTTAAAGTTAGTACATCTACATTCTTTTTTAAATTCTTTATTTTTTCTTTGTGAGTAACTCCAAAACGTTGTTCTTCATCTACAATAAGTAGTCCTAAATCTTTAAATTTCACATCCTTTTGAAGAATTCTATGAGTTCCTATAAGTATGTCTACATTACCTGCTTTAACTTCTTTCAAAGTAGCCTTTTGCTGAGCAGGAGTTCTAAATCTACTTACCATATCAATTTTTACAGGAAAGTCAGAAAATCTTTGTACCAAGTTATTATAATGTTGCTCTGCAAGTATAGTAGTTGGCACTAAAATCGCTACCTGTTTTCCATCCATTACCGATTTAAAAGCCGCTCTAGTTGCAACTTCTGTTTTTCCATATCCAACATCCCCACAAAGCAGTCTATCCATAGCTTTGCTTGATTCCATATCTTTTTTAATTTCTTCAATGGCAGAAAGCTGATCTGGTGTCTCTTGATATGGGAACTCATCTTCAAATTGTTTCTGCCAAACAGTATCCTTTGAAAATTTATGCCCTTTCAAACTAGATCTAACTGCATAAAGTTTCACTAAATCTTCTGCTATCTCATTTATAGCTTTTCTAACTTTACTTTTAGCCTTAGCCCATTCACTTCCACCTAACTTATTTATTTTAGGTTCTTTACCCTCACTACCAATATATTTTTGCACCAAGTCTAATTGATCAACAGGTACAAACAACTTGTCTCCTGAATTGTAGCTAAGCTCTAAATAATCTTTTTTATGTCCTTGAACCTCTAATTGCTTTATTCCTTTATATACACCTATACCATGGTTAGTATGAACAACATAATCCCCTGGTTTTAGTTCTGTGAAACTCTTTATTTTCCCTACACCTTTTTTATTAACTCTAGTACTTTTTCGTTTAGCTTTTCCGAACACATCTTTATCTGATATTACGCAAAGCTTTAATTCTGGATATTCAAATCCTTTAATTTGGTTTCCAAAAGTTATAACTACTTCTCCAAATTGAATATCGTCAATAACATCTTTATATACACTCTCAATATCCCTATCTCTAAGAGTTTCTACTAATCTTTCGCCTCTTGGCCTAGTTCCAGAAAGTATTATTGTTTTGTATCCTTTAGACTTCTTATCTTTAATATCCTCAATAAGTAATTCTAGTTTTCCTCCATAACCACTGAGATTTATTTGTGAAAAACTTTCTTTAATCTTTGGTATAAAAATTTCACTAGATTTACCAATAATATTTGTAGTTATAACTTTTCTATCTAGAATCTCTTCATATAATCTATTCTTATCTATAAGTAATTCTGACTGTCTTAAAAGTATATTTCCTCTTTGAAGAAAATCTTTATAATTCTCTTGAAATTCAAAATAAACACTATCTAGCTTTCCTGTGCATCTCTGCACATCAGTAATAATTACAAAAGCATCCTCCATATATTCTAATAAAGAAGAAGGCTTATCATAAAAATAAGGTAAAAAACTATCTATGTTCTCAAAACTCCAATTTTCTCTTAAAAGCTCTAAATTTGATGATATAGTAGTTTCTAGTCTTTCTATTGCTTCTTTATTATCTTTTAAATTACCTTTTGCTATATCTAAATCTTTTTGTATGCTATTGTAACCTTCATCTATATTTTCTTTAGTAAAAACCATTTCCTTTGCTGGAAAAATTTCTATGTCATTAAGCTTTTCTATACTTCTCTGAGATTCATAATTAAAACTTCTTATAGAATCTATTTCATCTCCAAAAAGTTCAATTCGATATGGAGTTGAAGCTATGGGAGAATAAATATCAAGTATTCCGCCTCTTATAGAAAATTCTCCTTTACCTTCTACAATATTTACTCTTTCATATCCACTTTGAATTAATTTCTCACCTATCTTTTCTAAGTTTACTACATCTCCTACTGAAAAACTTAAAGTATACTCTCTGTAAAGTTGTGGACATATATAATTTGAAGCCAAGGACTCAATAGAAGTAACTATTATTTTTCTACCTTTTCTAAGCATTTCTCTAATAACTTTAAGCCTTTCCCATCTTAAATCGCCAGAAACAGCATATATATTATAAAAAACTACTTCTTTTGTAGGAAAATAATATACATTAGGTAAATAAAATGATATATCTTCATATAAATTTTTTGCCTCTACATCACTATTGGTAAAAATAAAGATTGCTTTATCTTCTTGTTCATATAATCCATTGATAAAATAACTTCTAGCAGAATCTGAAATCCCTAAAATCTCTATAGGAAATTCATTTTTATTTATTCCGTTTAGTACTCTTCTAAACGAACTACTTTCTACTAAAGGCTGAATTAGCCCTTTTAATCTCATATGTATACACCTCTCATATTACTCTGCTTTAAAACTATTAAACTTATTCATAGCTTCAGCAACCCCATTTTTTATAATAGCTTCAACTGACTTTGCTGCTACTTCAAAACTTTTTTCTAAATTTTCTCTTTCTTCCTTTGAAAACTTACCCAAAACATGTGAAACTAAATTCTCCCCTAGAGGCTGTCCTACTCCTATTTTAACTCTGGGAAAAACATCACTACCTAAATGAGCAATAATGTTTTTAATTCCATTGTGTCCTCCTGCACTACCTTTTGGTCTAATTCTAAGTCTACCTACCTCTAAACTTATATCATCATATAGAACTATAATATTATCATTTGGAATTTTATAAAAATTAATAACTTCCTTAACACTTTCACCACTTAAATTCATATATGTAGCTGGTTTCAAAATTAAAACTCTCTCTCCTGCTATCTTACCATCACCATACATACCTTTGAATTTTTTCCTACTTACATCAATATTATACTTCTCTCCTATTAAATCTATAATATCAAAACCTACATTGTGTCTTGTATGTTCATACTCTTTTCCAGGATTTCCTAACCCTACTATTAAGAACATTTTGTTTACCTCCATCTACCTTAACATTTGTTTACCTAAATATAATACATTAAAAATATAATTTAATAAAGCAATCAATAGCACTAAACCCATGAGAAAAACCTCATGGGTTTAGTGTTAATATTTATGATTAATTTTATTTATTTTCTACAATATCTGAAAGAACTATATTCACTTCTATAGTGTTACCATTCCTCCAAATTTTACACTTCACATTGTCTCCTATTTTATGTTTTTCTGTAATAGTTAGCAAGTCTTGAAAGCTGTATACTTTCTCTTTATCTAGCTCTATTATTATATCAGTTGGTCTAATTCCAGCTGTAGCTGCTCCACTTTCCTTAATAACTTCTTGAACATATACTCCTTTAATATTACCATTTTTCTCCGATACCGCATCTTTACCATATATACCAAGACGTGGTCTTGCAACTCTTCCATATTTCATTATTTGATCTACTATATCACTAGCCTCATTAATAGCTATAGCAAAACCTATGCCTTCTACATTTTTTCTATTAGATATTCCTAATTTTAAACTATTTATACCTATAACTTCACCTACAGCATTGCAAAGCGCTCCTCCACTGTTTCCTGGATTTATGGCTGCATCTGTTTGAAGCACCTTATATACTGAACCACCATACTGAATTTTTCTATTTAAAGCACTAATTATACCTGAGGTCACAGATCCTGCTAATTCTTCTCCTATCGGATTTCCAATTGCTATAGCAAGTTCTCCCACTCTAACCTTGGATGAATCTCCAAATTTTGCTGTAGGTAAATTTTTTGCATCTATCTTTATTACTGCTAAATCAGAAGTAGCATCAGAACCTATAAACTTAGCTTTTAATGATTTGCCTCCATTAGCTAATCTTACATTAATCTGATCAGCCCCTTCAATCACATGATAATTTGTAACTATATACCCATTAGGATCAAATATTATACCTTAGCCCACACTCTTACTTACAGAATTTAAAATACCTTCAGCGCTATTAGTTATTCCAACTACAGCAGGCCCCACCATTTCTGCCACTCTAGTTATTGCATTACTAGGAATTTCATTTTTTGCATTCATCATATTATTTTTATCACTTAAATTATTTTCATTGATATTTGCTATTTCAGAATATTTTCTATTTACTATATATAACGATGAAATTGCACCTGATACTGCAGCAATTAACACAAAAGCAGTAAATTTAAAAAATCTCTTAATTCTACTTTTTTGTTTCCTAAACTTTATTTCGCCACATCTTCTATCTTCTACACTTTCCCATGCTACGTCTTTAACATCATCATTATTTCCGTACAAATATTTCACCTCCTATTTTGTTCCATTATAATAAAACTTTTTTACATATTTGTGAATAAATTATAACCTTTTTAATAAGAATAAAGAATTTTACTACTTACGTGCTCGTTTTAAAGTAAATATGAATTTAACTCCTTTATTCTGTTTGTTTTTAAACCAAATTTCTTCTCCATGTTGAGCAATAATTGTTCTTACAATAGAAAGCCCAAGTCCTGTACTGACTTTGGATGTTCTTGATTTATCACTTTTATAAAATCTATCCCATATATGTTTTGTATCTTCATCCGAAATAGGAGGTCCATCATTATACACTGATACAAATACCTTTTGTCCTCTTGCCTTTGTTCTTATTTCAATATTTCCACCATCATTAACATATTTCACAGCATTATCTATAAGATTGGTCACCACCTGGATCATCTTATCTCTATCTACTAAAACATGTACGTCTTTCTCTTCTAACCAAACATCTACATTTAATTTTCTAGATTTTATTTTAGTTTCAAACTTAATAATAGAAAGACGTATAATTTCATTAATATCAAACTCTTGAATATTTAAACTAAATTTTCCTGCTTCTATAGCTGATAAATCTAAAAGATCATTTATAAGTCTTGTAAGTCTTTGAATTTCCTCATAAGCTATTGATAAATAATACTGCTCTTTCTCTTTTGGTATAATTCCATCTAAAATTCCTCCTATAAATCCCTTAATTGAAGTTATAGGTGACCTAAGTTCATGTGAAACATTAGATATAAATACCCGCCTATTATTCTCTACCTGCTGTAAAGAATCAGCCATAGAATTAAAGGAATGTGCTAACACTCCAATTTCATCATTTGAATTAATATCTACTCTTTTATCAACTTCTCCTTTAGAAATTTTATCAGCTACACCATTTATTTTTGCTAAAGGTTTAACAATTATTCTTTGAGAAAAGTAATAAATAACAACACTAGAAAGTACTATAGCAAAAATTGCAGAAATCCATATAATCTCATATACTCTATTTAACGGCTCTTTTATTTCGTTCATAGTAGTGTTAATCAAAACTGCACCTTGAAATATCCCTCTATAAAATATAGGCATCTCATACGTATGCACAGTATTATTATCAATGTTTTCAAAAACATTCTTCTTCTCAACAGCATCTCCCTGTCTTAAAACTCCTAAATCTTCTGTTATAATTTGCCTTCCAATAAATTTCTTATGTTGTGGATTTGATGCCGCATATATATATCCATAATTATCCGATAACAATACATCAGAAGATGTATACTTAGAAGTGTGTATTAAAACATCATTTATTTGTTTTAATGAGGCTTCCCCATACAAATACTGCACCGCAGCATTAGCTATTACTTGAGCCTCACCCGAAAGCTGTTTTTGTCTTTCTTCAAAATAATATCCCTGAAACCAAAAGGATAAAAATGCAGCAAGTATAACAAAGCTTATAGCAATTATAAGTGTATACGTAGCTACCATTTTCGAAAATAAGCTTTTTTTCTGCATCTATTTCACCTCAAACTTATATCCAACACCCCAAACTGTTTCTATCTGCCAATTAGGTCCTCCTTGGAGTTTTTCTCTAAGTCTCTTTATGTGAACGTCTACAGTTCTGGAATCTCCTGGATAATCATATCCCCAAACTTCGCAAAGTAACTGTTCTCTTGTGAAAACTCTATTTTTATTACTAGCTAGGTAATATAATAACTCAAATTCTTTAGGCGGCATCTTAATTTCATTTCCCTCATATACAACATTATATGAATTTATATCAATAACAAGTTCTTTAAAATTAAGAACCTCTTTATTCTCATTTTCTACATTATATCTTCTAAGTACAGCCTTAACTCTAGCTATCATTTCCTTAGGCTCAAAAGGTTTCACTATATAATCATCTGCTCCTAATTCTAATGCTAAAACCTTATCAAAAGTTTCACCTTTTGCCGTTAACATAATAGCTGGAGTTTCATATTCCCTTCTTATCCACTTTAATACATCTATTCCATCCATATGTGGAAGCATAATATCTAATAAAACCAAATCAGGCATATACTCTAAAAAAGCCTCTTGCGCTGCTTTTCCATCATAGCAAACCTTTGTAGAATATCCTGAATTTTCTAAATACATTTTTATAACTTCACATATATTTTCATCATCATCTACAATTAATATTTTTCCTAACATTCCATCCATATCCTTACCCCCTAATTTAAATAGTTAATCATATTTTTAAATTAATGTTGATAATTTACATTGTATTAAAATTTAATATTAGTATATTATTAATTGACAATTTATCTATTATACATTGTCCTTTTTATTTCATAAATTTCTCTACTTATATACTCTATCATATTTAAATATATTTTAAACATTTAAAATAACAAATTAAAATAAATGTTACAATTACATTAGCTTCTACTTAACTAATAATGAATTTTAGATTAAAACAAAAAGACATAAATATAGTCTCAATAAATTTTGTCTATATTTATGTCCTTATATTATGTCTATTAATCTTTAAATTTTATCTATACAAATAATTTACTTATAGAAACATCTTCATATATTCTTTTAATAGCTTCAGCAAATATTGGAGCTACTGATAATACTTCAAATTTATCAGTTTTCTTATCTTTTGGTAAATCTATAGTGTTAAGAACAACTAGTTTCTTTATAACGCTATCTTCAATTCTTTCAAATGCTGGACCTGATAAAACAGCATGAGAACAGCAAGCATAAACTTCTTTTGCTCCTCTTTCAACTAATGCATTTGCACCATTAGTTATTGTACCAGCTGTATCTATCATATCATCTATTAAGATAACTCTCTTATCTTTTATGTCTCCAATTATGTTCATAACTTCACAAACATTTGCTTTTGGTCTTCTCTTATCAATTATAGCTATTGGGCAGTTTAATCTATCTGCAAAGTCTCTAGCTCTTGTTACACTTCCAAGGTCTGGTGATACAACAACTACATCCTCTTTATCTTTAAATCCTTCTTCTATAAAGTATTTTGCAAGAATTGGAGCTCCTCTTAAGTTATCAACTGGTATATTGAAATATCCTTGAATTTGAGCAGCATGTAAGTCCATAGTAAGAACTCTATCAGCTCCTGCTGTAGTTATTAAGTCAGCAACAAGTTTAGCTGTAATTGGATCTCTAGCCTTCGCTTTTCTGTCTTGTCTTGCATATCCATAATAAGGTATTACTGCTGTTATTCTTCCAGCTGATGCTCTTTTAAAAGCGTCTATCATTATTAGTAACTCCATTAAGTTGTCATTTACAGGAGCATTTGTTGATTGGATGACAAATACGTCAGTTCCTCTTACAGTTTCATTAGTAGTTACAGATATCTCTCCATCACTAAACTTTGCTACTTGTGAATCTCCAACATACACTCCTAAATTATCAGAAATTTCCTTAGCTAAAGTTGGATGCGCATTACCTGTAAAGATTTTAATAGTTTTACCATGGGTTATCATATGTAAACCTCCTTGAATTTTTATCAAAACTTTTGTTACTTTTTATCTTTATTTAAGCCTTTTCTTTGTACCCAGCCCTCTTTATTAACTTGTTTTGCTCTAGCAACTGCTAAAGCTCCACTAGGAACCTTCTTTGTAATAGTTGATCCAGCAGCTATATAAGTATTATCTTCTACCTCTACTGGTGATACTAAATTAACATTACAACCTATAAAAGAATCATCTCCTATTATAGTTTTATTCTTATTCTTTCCATCATAATTAACTACAACAGTCCCACATCCGAAGTTACATCCACTACCTACTTCAGCATCTCCTATATAAGTCAAATGAGATATTTTTGTATTGTTACCAATCTTAGATTTCTTTATTTCAACAAAATCTCCAATTCTAGCATTACTGCCTATTTCACTTTGTGGTCTTACATATGCAAATGGACCAACTGTAGTATTTTCTCCAATATGACTTTCTAGTATAACTGAATTTTGAATTGTAACCTTTTCCTCAATTATGCTATCTTGTATTCTTGAATTAGGATAAATTATACATCCTTCTTTAATAATTGTTTTTCCTTCTATCATATTACCAGGATATATTATTGTATCCTCTCCTATTTCTGTATCTTTACTTATATAAGTATTTTTAGGATCAATGATTGTAACACCATTTTCCATATGTTTCTCATTTATTCTTTTTCTCAATATTTCTTCTGCTTCAGCAAGTTGAATTCTTGAATTCACGCCTCTAATTTCATCAACATTTACATCTATAGCGCCTACTTTACAATTGTTATTTTTTAATATTTCTATAACATCTGTTAAATAATACTCTCCTTGAGAATTACTATTGCTAAGCTTATCAAGATTCTTTATAAGTTCCTTTATATCAAAGCAGTACATACCTGAATTTATTTCCCTAACCTTTAATTCTTCTTCTGTACAATCTTTATGTTCTACTATCTTTTCTACTTCATTTTCTTTATTTCTAATTATTCTTCCATACCCTGTTGCATCTTCAACGATAGCAGTAAGTATAGTAGCTTTGTAATCACCATTTTTGTGGAATTCTATAAGTTTTTGAACTGTTTCTTCTCTGATAAGTGGTGCGTCTCCTGTAAATACAGCTACAACGCCCTCTTTATTCTTTAAGAAATCCTTAGAACACATAAGTGCATGACCCGTTCCTAATTGTTCTTTTTGAATAGAATAACTAACATTTCTATTTTGCGTAGATTTTTTCACTTCTTCTGCACCATTTCCAATTATTACATCTATATCATCTATGTCACATCTTTTTAAAGTGTCTATAACATGATTTACCATTTCTTTACCACAAACCTTGTGTAAAACTTTTGGTAAATTAGTTTTCATTCTTTTTCCTTTTCCTGCGGCAAGTATTATAGCACATTTATCCAATTCTAACACCTCTTTATATGGTACCTATTATCTTTTTAAAAAATATATAATACCTTTTAATGTTATTGCCTATTATATTATATTTTATATAATACATTTTTTCAACCTATTAATACAGTTTATTACAGCGATGTTATTTATATTTCTACAAAAAATAAATAAAAAGGAGCAATTACCCCTTTTTACTATTCACCTTCAACTGCTATTTCTTCACCATTTTCAGTATCTGTTTCATTTTTAACTACTTCGTATTCATCCAAAATAGCTTTTTGTATTTTTTGTCTTGTGTCCGTATTAATTGGATGAGCTATATCTTTAAATTCTCCAGTAGGAGTTTTTCTACTAGGCATTGCTATGAAAAGACCATTTTGACCTTCGATAACTTTTATATCATGAACTACAAATTCATTATCAAAAGTTACTGATACAATGGCTTTCATTTTTCCTTCCGCAGAAATTTTCCTAATTCTTACATCTGTAATTTGCATTGAACTCCACCTCCAAAGATGCTTTACATATACTATTCTCCATAATTTAATTTTTTCCTTCTAAATTTAAATAAATTTTTAGAAAATTTTATTTTTTGCAACTTTTGTTGGGATATAGCACCGGATTGTTATTTTCATCTATACCTGTAAACTTTATAATAGACACATAATCCTGTACTAATTTTTTTTCAATATTGATATTGTCAATCAATACTCCAATGCCTGTAAGCTCACTTTCAAATTCTTCTAGCAGGTTAACTATTCCAAGAGCAGTTCCTCCCGCTTTCATAAAATCATCAATAAAAATACACTTACTACCTTTTTTTATTGATTTTTTAGATAGAGACATTGTCTGTATTCTTTTATTAGAGCCTGACACATAATTTATAGAAACAGTAGGTCCTTCCGTAACTTTATTATCTCTTCTAACAATAACAAGTTTAACTCCAAGCATTTTAGCAACTTCATAAGCTAAAGGAATTCCTTTTGTTTCTACAGTTACAACATAATCAACATCCACCCCTTTAAATTGAGATGCTAGAATAACAGCAGCTTTTTGTATTATCTGAGGATTAAACATTACGTCACTTATATACATAAATTCTCCTGGTACTATTCTTTGCTTATCTTGTAAAATTATACATAATTCTTCTGCAAATTCTAAAATTTTTTCTTGGGAAATACCGCAAGTGTATTTAATTCCTCCCGCTGCACCTGAAATTGTCTCTATATTTCCAACCGAAAGTCTATTTAGCGTTTCTCTAACCACAACAATATCTTCACTTATAGTTGATTTAGCTGCATTAAACAGCTCTGTAAATGTATTTAGATTTATAACCTTATTAGGATTTTCCATTAATATTTTAGTTATAGCTGTAATTCTTTGATTTCTGTTAAATTTTTGCATTTTTCTCTCCTAAACATAATTTCACGAATTTTCTTTTAAAAATTTTTCTTATTATTCATATTTTATTCTAAAACCCTTATATTATCAATAATATTTTTAATAATTTCTCTTTAAATAAGTTTTTCATGTATATTTTACACAAATTTAAAATTTATTATTATAATATATTGTATTGTTTTTCGTAAAATTTGTATATAATGATTTAATAAGGTATTGTTTTATTTATTTTAAGGAGTTGATTAAATGTCATTTGATTTTTTAAAAGATACACAAAAAAAAATACATTTCATTGGCATAGGTGGAGTAAGTATGAGTGGACTTGCTGAAATCCTATTATATAATGGATATAAAGTTTCTGGTTCTGATAGAAGTAATTCTATTCTAACAACTAATCTTGAAAAAAAAGGTGCTGAAATATACATAGGACACAGCACTAATAATATTAAAGATGTAGATTTAGTTGTATACACTGCTGCAATCAGTGAAGATAATCCAGAACTTATAAAAGCAAAGGAGTTGAACATACCTATTTTAGATAGAGCAGAATTTCTAGGTCATATAATGAATGGTCATAAATACAATCTAGCAATTTCTGGAACACATGGTAAAACTACAACTACTTCTATGATTTCACACATAACTTTAAATGCTGATTTAGATCCAACTATATTAGTAGGAGGAAATTTGGATATAATAAATGGTAACGTTAGAGTTGGTAGTAGCGAATACTTTATTACTGAAGCTTGCGAATATAAGGCTTCATTCTTGAAATTCTATCCGACTGTAGGAATTATCCTTAATATTGAAGCGGATCATTTAGATTTTTATAAAGACATCAATGATATTCAAAATACCTTCATAAAATTTGCAAAGCTTATTCCAAAAGATGGATCTCTTGTGGTTAATGCCGATGATCCTAGAGCTCTAGATGTATGTAAAGAAGCTGATTGCAATATAGTTACTTTTGGAATTAAAAATGGAGATATCAGAGCTAAGAACATAGTGTTTAATACTAAAGGCTGCCCAACCTTCGATGTATATAATAAAGACGAAAAATTATTTACAGTAATACTTAATGTTCCTGGAGAACACAATATACTAAACTCACTTGCTAGTATAAGTACTGCCTTAGTGCTAAATGTAGATAAAGATTCTATTATAAATGGTCTCTCAAGCTTTTTAGGAACTCATAGACGTTTTGAAATCAAAGGAAAAACAAATGGAATAACGGTTATAGATGACTATGCTCATCATCCTACTGAAATAAAAGCTACACTTAATGCAGCTAAAAATTTCCCTCATAAAAGGATTTTCTGTGTATTCCAACCGCATACTTATTCTAGAACTATAAGTTTGTTTGATGATTTTTCCAACGCTTTCTTTAATGCCGATACTCTTATTCTTGCAGATATTTATGCAGCAAGAGAAAAAGATACAGGTATAGTAAGTTCTAATTCATTAGGAAACAAAATTAGAGGAAACGGAGTTGACTGTAAAAACTTCCACAACTTTGATGATATAACCACATACCTAAAAGAAGAACTAAAAGATGGAGATATCTTACTTACTGTTGGAGCTGGAGATGTTTATAAAGTTGGAGAAATGTTCTTAGAAAAAACTATTTAAAAATCAAACATAATAAAAAAGATAAGAGAGTTTTCCATTCTCTTATCTTTTTTCATTTAATTCTTTTATAATTTTATTACTTCTTCTTTCAATTATTCTAAACTTATTTTTTAATGTAGATATAACTATATAGCTTCCTACTGCCACTATTATAATAGAAGCCCCTGATGCTATATTAAAATAATAAGAAATAATAAGCCCAGAAAAACCGAAAACAATTCCTAATAATGAAGAAATTATCATAATCTTTTTTAAGTCATAAGTAAATTGTTTTGCAGTAGCTGGTGGTACAGTAAGCAAAGCTATAATTAAAATTATTCCTACAACTCTAATTAAGACCACGATAGCACATGCTATAAGCATATAAAGTAAATATTCCAAAAAAACCGTATTTACTCCTATAATACTGGTAAATTCATTATCAAATAAATAAGCTTTAAAATAATTAAATAACAAGGAAATTATAGATACTACAATAATATCTAAAATAATCATTACTGTTATATCCATACTTGATACTTTTAAAATATCTCCAAATAAATAGGAGGTCATATCTGGAGGATATCCTGGAGTAAAAGCTATAAACAAAATTCCAAGTGCCATACCAAGTGACCAAAACATTCCTATTAAAGTATCAGAATTAGTATTTGTACTTCTATTTATTTTTGCAATTCCCAAAGAAGATAAAACCGCAAAAACTAGAGCTCCAATTATTGGCTCTATACCTAAAAAATATCCCATACCAATACCACCAAAGGCAGTATGAGCAATTCCACCACTCATCATTACTAATTTTTTCTCTACGATAATCGTTCCTATTATTCCACACACTATACTTGCAAGAATAATACCCAGTACCGCATGACGCATAAAAGCGTATTCCATAAATGCTCTAATCATTTAATCCCCCCACATGAGTTGCTAAAACACGATGAGGAACCCCATGTGCTATTAAATCAACTGGACATCCATAAACTTTTGTAATAACATCATTACTCATTTCTGCTTTTCCATGATAATATAACTCTTTATTTATGCAAGCTATACTTGTAACATAAGCAGAAACTACTCCTATATCATGAGTTACAAGTATAATAGTAATTTCTTTGTTTAACTCTTTTAATAATTTGTATATCTCAGTTTTAGTTTGAGCATCTAAACTTGCTGTAGGCTCATCTAAAAGTAAAATTTTAGGTTCTAATGTAAGAGCTCTTGCAATTAATACTCTTTGAAGTTGACCTCCTGACAACTGACCAATCTGCCTACTCTTTAAATGATATATATGGAGTTTTTTCATTATTTCATAAGCATTTTCTTTGTCTTTTTGACTAAACTTGTAAAAAGGCATAAACCCTTTGTGTAATTTCCCCATTAAAATAACATCTTCAACACTAATGGGAAAGCTTTTGTCAAATTTAGAAAATTGAGGTACATAACCAATGAAACTCCTAGTCTTTTTAGGCACACTTTGTAAAACCTTTATTTCTCCATGCTTTGGTTCCTTAAATCCTAAAATAAGCTTTAGTAAAGTACTCTTTCCTCCACCATTAGGACCTAAGACAGCCAAAAATTCTTTTTCTTTTACTTCTAAATTTATATTTTTTAGAGCACAAACATCATCATAGTAAACACTAGCTTTACTTATTTCAATTAATTTATTCATAAGCCCTCCTTTAAATATAGAATTTGTTAACTTGTAATGGAGTAATAACTCCATTTGAATTCAATAGTTAATAATGCATATCATTTGCAAGTTACGCTCTAAATTATATATTTAATACTAATTATTGTCAATATAATGAATGCTTAATCATTAATGCTAATTAATTTTATAACTGGAATTAAAATACTCATAAAACTTTTAAATAAGGAAAAAATATTATTGAATATTTTTAGGAGGGTTAATAATGAAAAACTTTTTAATTTCTGGTATTGCAGATATTATCTTAATACTAGCTTCATATTATTTATTTAAATCTGTAATAAGTGGACCTACAAGGCACAAAATATATGAGAGATTTTTAAGTTCCTTTGCAAAATTTGTCATATATATTTTTGTAGTATCTGTAATAATAACAGGCGTCACTGCCCTTATTTTTTATAAAACTCGTTTTATTGGTTATTTAAACATAATAGCTCCTGCTATTGTTTCAATATTTATTGGGTTTGTAATATCTACTGTTCCAACAAGAGGCATTGGCGATAAAAACAAATAATAATATTAAAAAATTTAAAGAACCTAAAAATTCTATAGGTTCTTTAATTTTTTGTAATGTTATCATTTTTAAAATTATATACCATAATATAATAATATGTTATATAATTTATTTATATGCGGTTTTTTTAATTCAATCATAATTATACTTAAACTAAACATCATACTCATAATAAGAGAAATTTATCTCTTCTTAAAAAATTAAATAAGGAGAATATCACATGCTTAATACAGACCTGATAAATATTTTAGCAAATCTATTCTTAGGAATGAGTGTTGTAGGTACAATCATCATTATACTGTTATTCTTAATAACAAAATTATTCAAAATAGAAAAATTCAGTAAAATATTACCCCTTCTTTGTATAATTTTTTCTATAACCTGGATTTTAAATATAGGCTGTAACATTTATTTATTATTTTTTACCTCCTAAACGTGGTATGGAAAGTGTAAAAAGGAGTTCTAAAAAACATACTTTAATTCGGCACCAATAAATAAAATGAATACATATACAATAAAAAATAAAAAATTTCAAAAATTTTATTGACTTTTTTAGTTCAACGTTATATAATATAATTCGTTGACGGGGTGTGGCGCAGATGGTAGCGCGCATGGTTTGGGACCATGAGGCCGCGGGTTCGAGACCTGCCACCCCGACCAAGAAGTTATTCATTGAATAGCTTCTTTTTTTTTACTCATAATTACTTTCATAATTGGTATATAATAGGTTATTATTGTGAAAAATGAATATGATATCTTAAACTTCATTTTAACAATGTTTTATATGAAAGGAAGAATATTACATGAACACTAACTATGATGAGTTATTTAAAACCTTAATAAAAGCCTATTACAACGAAAGTTTTGAAGAAACAGTATTAAAGTTACTATCAAATGAATCACTTGATAAAACAGCTTTAAGCAGAGTAATTTCTTCTCTATGCGGCGTAGATATTAAATACGATAATAATTATACTGAAAATTTAAAGAAAGCTATAGCTAACTATGAAATACATCATAAAATAGTTCAAAAAATAAAAAACTGTTCTATGGATTGTGTAAATTCTACTGGGAAAACCCTATGTCAAACTTCTTGTCCTTTTGACGCAATTCTAATAGATAAAGATACACATAAAACTTATATTGATAATAATAAATGTACCGACTGTGGATTTTGTGTAGATGTTTGTCCTACTGGAAGTATTGTGGATAGAATTGAATTTATACCACTTATACACTTACTAAATAAGGAATCAACAGTAATAGCTGCCGTTGCCCCTTCAATCATTGGACAATTTGGTGAAAATGTAACTATTCATCAGCTTAGAACTGCATTTAAAAAAATAGGATTCACAGATATGGTTGAAGTTGCATTTTTTGCAGATATGTTAACCATTAAAGAAGCTGTTGAATTCAATACTCTTGTAAAAACTAAGGATGATTTTATGATAACATCTTGCTGCTGTCCTATGTGGATAGGTATGTTAAAGAGACTATATAGTAACTTAATAGATCATGTATCTCCTTCAGTTTCTCCTATGATTGCTTCAGGTAAAGTATTAAAAACACTAAATCCTCATTGCAAAGTTGTATTCATTGGACCTTGTATTGCAAAAAAAGCAGAAGCTAAAGAAAAAGACCTTATAGGAATTATAGATTACGTTTTAACTTTTCAGGAACTTAAAGATATATTTGTTTCTTTAAATATATCTCCTGAAGAACTTGAAGAAGATACCTCTACAGAATATGCCTCAAGAGAAGGTCGAATATACGCTCGTACAGGTGGTGTTTCAATAGCAATTAGTGAAGCAATTGAAAATTTATTTCCTGAAAAAGCAAAATTCTTAAAAGTTATACACGGTGACGGGGTTAAGGAATGTCGTGAAATCTTAAATAAACTTGAAAAGGGAGAAATACATGCTAACTTTATAGAAGGAATGGGCTGTATCGGAGGATGTGTTGGAGGCCCTAAAGTAAATATCCCTAAAGAAAAAGGAAAAGAACTTGTTGATAAATTTGCAGAAAACTCAGAAATTCAAATTTCTTTAAACAATGAATGTATGAACAATATACTTAAACAAATAAATATTAATTCTGTTCAAGATTTTACTGATAAAGAAAAAGTTAGAATTTTCAAGAGGGATTTATAACATATCATTTATAACATATCATTTTTAATATATATTTTAAACATCCTAAACATATTCTTAAAGAATATTATATAAAATTAAGGCGATATAGGATTTTATATACTACAACATAAAATCTTATGATAAAATAATATTACTGATATTATGGGGGGTGGTACTTTGAATACTATTTTAAAGAGAATAGAAAATAGAGATATTGCTATTTTAAAAGTAATAAATAATTCACTACGTTGTAAAACTTTAGATTTTGTAATGCCTCCTATAACTTATTTAGGGTCTGTACTATTTTCAATAGTGTTTTGTATAATCACTATACTACATTCTAATGAAACTATTCACGACTTAGGTGTAAAATCTTGTATAGCCCTAGCATTCAGCTCAGCTGTAACTCAATTAATTAAAACTTCTGTTAATAGGATTAGGCCATTTCTAAAAATAAGTAACCTAAACATTAAAAAGATAGGAATAGATGAATATTCTTTTCCATCTGGTCATACAACTGCAGCTTTTTCAATGGCAATTACAACAGCTCTTTTTTATCCAAGTATAGCTATAGTAAGTATAGTATTAGCTTGCTCTGTTGGTATTTCTAGAATGTATCTTGGTGTACATTATCCAACTGATGTTTTGGCTGGATCTTTTTTAGGAACACTTTCTTCTATTTTAGTTTATCTTTTTACTTAATATCGTAAAATTTATAAATTTCTAATTATTACACTATAAGAGGTGAAGTACATGTTAACTAATATAAAAGCTGCCATATTTGATATGGATGGAACTTTAATAGACTCTATGTGGGTTTGGTCAAAAATAGATGTAGATTTTTTAAAAAACCGAAATATAAAATGTCCTGAAGACTTAAAGTCTCAGATAGAACACTTAAGCTTTGAAGAAACAGCTATGTATTTTAAAGAAAGATTTAAATTAAAAGAAACTGTTGAACAAATCATAGACGAATGGAATAATATGGCTTTAGAAGAATATAAAACTAATATAAAGCTTAAATATGGTGCAAAAAAATATTTAGATATATTAAAAGCTCTTGGCATAAAGATTGCTCTTGCAACAAGTAACTGCTCATTATTACTTGAAGCAGCCCTAAAAGCAACCGGTATATATGAATATTTTGATGTAATAACAAGAACAGATGAGGTTTCTCGCGGAAAACAATTTCCTGATGTTTATTTATTAACAGCTGAACGATTAGGTGTTAAACCTGATGAATGCATCGTTTTTGAAGATATTTTACCAGCCGTAATAGGTGCTAAAGCAGCAGGAATGAAGGTTATCGGAATACATGATGACTATTCTAGCTACCAAAAAGAAGATATTTCAAATATTGCTGATAAATATATATATGAATATTCAGAGCTTATTGAAAAAGCTATATAACTCTTGTGCATACAAGAGTTTTTTTGTTATCATTTCTCATATTAATGAATATACTATATCATAATACTTTCTAAGGAGAGATTTTGTTGTTTTTTCTAATCTTTTTATTACTTATACTTCTTTGTGCCTTCTTATTCATTTATTCTAATATGAATAAAAAAATCTCTAATCAAAAAAAGCAACTTATCTTTCTTGTAAAAAATAACGATGAGTTAAAAGATAAGTTATTAGAGCAAAATTTGACTAAACAAAACAATTACAATGTCACTTCTTCTGAAGTAATTGAAATTAAATATAAACATCCAAATTTCAGCTCTATCACTACACCTGAAAACTGTATTCTTTATGCTGCTCCTTTTGAAAATTCCCCAGTAGTTTCTGAAGTATCCCAAAATACTCCTGTGGAAATACAAGATAGTGCAATTATTTCAAATACTACTTGGTACGAGGTTAATATTCCCTCTTCTGAACGAATCAACAGCAAAGGATGGATAAAGCAAGACAGCCTTTTAATTGATAAATTTTAAAAATAGAGTTAGTAAAAAGGCATAAAGTCTTAAATTTAAAGACCCTATGCCTTACATACTTTTTTGTAATAATGTTTTATTTATTAAAATTCATACCCTGATATAAATCTTCATCCTTTAACTTTCTATCAATATCATTTAAAACTTCCCATTTCTTTAAACTCCACATAGGTCCAATTATAAGATTTCTAGGTGCATCCCCTGTTAACCTATGAATTACAATATTTTGAGGCAATAAAGTTATAGCTTCACAAAGCAAATCTATATACTCATCTTTCTCCAAAAACTTTAGCTTTTCCTCTTCATACAATTTAACTAAAGGAGTTCCTTTGAGTAAATGAAGTAAGTGTAACTTTATACCCTGTATATCCTTATGAGATAAATACTTTATTGTATTTATCATATCTTCTCTATTTTCTCCTGGAAGCCCTAAAATAGTATGTACAACAACATCAACATTTCTTTTTCTAAGTCTTAATAACGCATCTTCAAATATCTCTAAGGTATATCCTCTATTTATTAACTTAGCTACTCTTTCATTAGAAGTTTGAAGTCCTAGCTCTACCCAAGTATATAGTCTATCATTATATTCACTTATTAACTCTATAATTTCTTCACTTAAACAATCTGGCCTAGTAGCAATGGCAAGAGCTACAACGCCCTCTTGGTTTACAGCCTCTTCATATTTTTTTCTTAACTCTTCAACTTCTGCATAAGTATTTGTATAAGCTTGAAAATAGGCTATATACTTTCCACTTTTCCATTTTTTCTTCATCATTTCTTTAATATCTTCAAATTGACGAGTTATACAAAAATTTCTATCACCAGCAAAATCTCCAGAACCTCTTTCGCTGCAATATAAGCAACCCCCTCGACTTATGGTTCCATCTCTGTTCGGACATGAAAAGCCTGCGTCTAAGGAAATTTTAAATACCTTTTCTCCAAATTTATCTCTCAAAAAATAATTTAAATTATAATACCTTTTATCTCCCCAAATTTTCTTCATATCTCTCTCCTTTGAATAACTAAAAGTGTCCATAGTCATTATACACTACAGACACCCATACACCAAATTACTTAACTATTTTTTTAAGTTTAAATTCTTTTAAATCCATCTCCCAATTACCTACATATTCATTATCCTTATCAGCCTCAGTTTTAGGAATTATGCTAAATAACATTTTTTCCTTTTGAAATTCTTGAAGAAGAACTTGAACTTTATTTAATGGATACTCTTCCTCAAACATAGTAGGTATAAGTTCTCCACTTCCCACATTATAAATTCTTATACATCTTTTACTATTATCTCTTGTTTTATACTGAACAGCTAAAAGTTTTTCATCCATAGAAAACATCATAATTTCTACATCTGAATTATTTAGTACATCACAAGCTAAAAGTTGTTTACCTATAGGCTTTTCTTTTAAAATAGCACCTGGTGCACCCTCTTTTTGCCCTTTACCTTCTCCTTCACCTTTTTGTTCATCATTACCTTGTGTTACCATTGTATCATCCAAAGTTAAAATACCAATAAAAGTATTAGCATCATACGTAGTTATGGCTATTTTATTTCCTTCATACCCAAATTCTGCAACTCCAAATTCACTTTTAGGAACTATTTGAATTTTCATTTTTGCTTTATCATCTTTTGCATAAGCATATTTAGGTAGACCTTGCATATCTATTACTAAATTAGTTTCTACCTCTTTTTCTTTTCTCATTCTTAACATTTTGTTTTTATAAAATATTTCCTTCTTAACAGAATTTGCAATTTTATCTATTTTATATTCCATTCCTTCTTTAATTACAGTCATCTGCGATTCTGTTATTAACGTTTCTGGTTTGTTAAGATTACACTTAACAATCTCCACTTTAAAAATGCCTTCCCCATCTGATTCACTCATTTCTAATATTTTATGTCCTAATATCTTTAAATCATTTTTTGTTAAACTTGCTTGCTCTGTCTTCACGGTCTCACTTAAAAGCTTGTTACCTAATTCATAATTTTCATTTTTTATAAGCTTTACATAATTATCTACTGTTACACTAGCCATTTTTATATCAAAGTTATCTTTTTCCTTCACCTCTTCCACCTTCTTTTTACTACAGCCTATGAAAGAAAAAAACATAAATAATACTAAGATATAACTTATATATTTTTTCATAGTTATTATCTCCTATCTTGTTCTTATGGTTTATATTTATTTTTCCACTAAAATAAAAATTTAATTTATATAATCATTATTTTTATTAATTTTTATATATTTATAAAAAGAAACTTATTATCAATTTTATGGAGGTTTTAATTTGAAAAAATATTTAAGTCTAACCTTTCAATTAGCAGCTGTATTTATAGGCACAATTGTTGGAGCTGGACTTGCTTCTGGAGAAGAAATAACTTTATTTTTTGCAAAACATGGATACAAAAGCTTTTGGGGACTCTTAATATGTTTAATTATTTATATAACTATGGGATTTATTATTATACATATAAGCATTAAGTATAAATTAAAATCCTATAATGAATTTATCAGATTAGTAAGTCCTGGATTTTTAGGACAAGTAACAGATGTTATCACAAGTTTTTTTCTTCTAAGTGGTTCTGCTATAATCCTAGCTGGAAGTGGTGCTTTACTTCATCAGTATTTCCATATTTCTAAATGGATAGGAATAATATTGATGTCACTCCTTTCATTGTATATTTTACTTAAAGGTACAGAAGGTTTATTAGAAATAAACTCATTTATTGTTCCTTGTCTAATAATTATAATAACTACTATTTTTATCCTTTTTGTGGCACTTTCTAAAGATATTGTAAGTGTTACATATATAAAAAGCATTCCATCTTCAAAAAATAATTGGTTTATATCTGCTTTATTATATGCAGGCTTTAACATAATATCCTGTAGTGGAGTTCTTGTTCCATTAAGTTCTGAGATTAGATTAAAACTCCCTTTAAAAATTGCAGTTATATTAGGTTCAATTGGACTTACAATAATAGCTTTTATGATAAACTTTATGCTTATTCTTAACATACCACACATTTTTAAATACGACATACCACTTTTATATATAGCTAATCGGTTTGGTACTTTAGTTCAAATTATGCTTCTATGTATTATGTGGCTTGAAATGTTCTCAACTGAAGTTTCTGATATCTATAGTTTAGGAAAAACTGTTGAAAACGTATTTAAAATCTCTTATAAAAAATCTGTTATACTTATTTTGTTAATTGCAATACCAATATCTCAATTTGGCTTTGTTAATTTAATAAACTATGTTTATCCAGCCTTTGGAGCTATAAGTCTTGTTTTTATAGTACAATGTATTATTTTCTATTATAAAGAATGTAAAAAAAACAAAATCTAGTTGTTACATTTGAATTAAGAGAATGTTATAAATTTAAAAGTTGACAATTTATAGCTTTAGATTTACATTTAAGTTTAGAAAATGTTTAACAAATGAGGTGAAGTTGTTGATTGAAAATTGTACTTTATGCGTACGTAATTGTGGTATTAATAGATTAAATGGAGAAGTTGGTTTTTGCAATTCAGGAAAAAGAATAAAACTTGGTAGAGTTTCTCTTCATCACTGGGAAGAACCATGTATTTCTGGAAACAAAGGTTCAGGTACAGTATTTTTTTCTAATTGCAATCTCAAATGTGTTTTTTGTCAAAACCATGCTATTAGCAATAGTGGTACTGGAAAAGAAATTTCAATTAAAAGACTAAGTGAAATTTTTTTAGAACAGCAAGAAAAAGGTGCTCATAATATAAATTTAGTTACTCCCACTCACTTTGTGCCTCAAATAATTGAAGCTTTAAAACTTGCTAAAAATTCAGGTCTTGTTATTCCTATTGTTTATAACACAAATAGCTATGAAAATCTTGAAACTATTAAAGCTTTAAATGGATATATAGACATATATTTACCTGATCTCAAATATTTTGATGATAAATATGCAGTAAAATATTCTAACGCTCCTAATTATTTTAGCAATGCCTCAAAAATAATTGAAGAAATGTTTACACAAGTTGGAAAACCTGTATTTGATAAAAATGGACTAATGAAAAAAGGAATGATAATAAGACATCTTATGCTTCCTGGACTTCTTTTTGATTCAAAAAAAATTATTGATTATATATATAATACATTTAAGGATTCTGTATTTATTAGCTTAATGAATCAATATACTCCAATGTTCAATTCTTCAAAATATCCAGAAATAAATAAAAGAATTAACCCAAAGCATTATGAATCCTTAATAGATTATTCTATAAACTTAGGAATAACTAAAGCCTATATTCAAGAACACGGAACAGCATCTGAAAGCTTTATACCAAATTTTGATTTAAGAGGAATTTAAATGGTCCTTAACAAATTTAATTTGTTAAGGACCATTTATTTTAGCTTTGCATATAGCTAAATCTTATATTTACTTAATTCAGTTTTAAACTCTTCTGTTAATTTTTTAAATTCGAAAATATTATCTATCAAATTTTTAATCTCATTAGTGTAATTTGAAACATTTGCACTAACTTCCTCTGATGAAGCAGAATTTTCTTCTGCAATAGCAGATAAAGATTCAATGTTATCATATATTTTTGATATAAAATGTGCTTCCCTATCAAGTTCGTTTATAGTTTCTATCATTGAAGCTGAAACAGTTTGAGCCGAATTAGTTGCATCTAAGCTTATATTTCTAACCTTTTCTAAGTTGGTTGTCTCATTTTCAAGAACATCATATTGAAGTCCAATTTTTTCAACTAAAACTTTAATTTCATTTACAAATTGTCCTAAGTTAGAATTTATCTCCTCAACAGCTCCTTGAGTCTGTTCAGCAAGCTTTCTAACTTCTTCAGCAACAACCGAAAATCCTCGTCCAGCTTCTCCTGCACGAGCTGCTTCAATAGAAGCATTCAATGCTAAAAGGTTTGTTTGTTCAGAAATTTGAGAAACTATTGAAACTATGTTTGTAATATTCTTAGCTTTATTTTCAAGCTGTATTCCCTGATCTTTAACTTCTTGGAATTTTTGTAGAGTTTTTATTATATTCTTACTTGAATTTTCGACATTGCTATAACTATTATTTATTTTCTCAATAGCCTTTTCAAGTTCTTCCTTATTATCATTCTCATTATCTACAATAGTTTTTAAAGATTCAATATTTTTATTTAATGTTGAAGCAGCATTTTGAGTATTTTCTGCTTGGCTTACAGCACCATTTGCTACTTGTTCAACAACCCCTGAAATTTCTTCGGAAGTTCTACTCATGGTATCAGATATAGTATTTATATTTCTTACAAAAGTATTCATTTCATCTGTAACACCTTTAAAACTAGTAAAATCTGCTCTAACTACTTTTCTATGTTCTTTCAAAAGATCATATATGTCTTCAAAAAAGTCTCCAGTAACTATTTTTCCTTCTTCTGTATAATCATTTGCATTGATTTTTCTTATTTCAGCCTCTATTAAACTTTTAGGTTTTATAAGCATACCTACCGCAAAAGCAGAGACTGACGCCGGAAGCATAGAAGCTACTATAAATTTTAGAATGCTTTCAAACCCTATTAAAGGAATATTTACTAAAACAGAAATTATTAATGTAAACATTCCAACCTTTGCAGGTATACTTTTAATAAATCCTAAAGACAAAGCTTTATTAAATCTATATATCTTTTTGTAATATATATCTTCTTCAAAGGTAAATTCTAACTTTAACTTTCCGGTACCTCTTTCTATCTCTTTTATTTCTAATTTTTCATTAAAAAACTCAGCACTTCCTTCAATTAATCCTAATGCATAATCAAACATTTCCCTCTTAGAATCATAAGAAAAAATAGCCTTTCTACTGGATATTGGTTTTAAATTTACAAGAGGAGGCTTTGCTCCTGGAAATTTTTTAACCATTTCTATATGTACATCATACATGGATCTAAGAAAAGAATATAAGTTTTCATGCTGAAAAAACGCAGGAAAATCATTGAAGAAAGATTTTATATTATCTCTCCCTATGTTTGTCCATAATTGATTTATTGGTATTCCTTCATCATCTGCTATAAATCCAATTACCTTTTTAACCTGATTATCATCAATATTTTCTGCTGGTGAAAATATCTTACTATCTTTCCATCCTACAGAATTCATCGCTCTACTTACTACATCATCATCATAAAGTTTTCTGCAAGTTTTAAGCCATGTAGCAACTATTGTTCCTTTCATTATGCTCCCCCCACATCTATCTGAATAATTTCAAATCATTGTCAACTAATATTTATTATATCTTATTATTTTACTTTTGTTAATCTATTTAATTATAAATTCCATACTATAAAATTAAATTATATGTAATAAATATGCGGATATATGGATATGATTTTAATATAGTTTCACCATATAATATATAAACGAGGTATGCTATATGAAAAAATTTTTATTAATCTTAAGTACTTTTATTATTGCAATAATATGTATACTCTTTTACCCTAGAAAAGTAACTCATGGAATAATAATGGAAACAAACGACAATTATTCTCTTATATACATTGACGGTAAATTAAAAGAAGTAAAAATCCCTAATTTGAATCTTCCCAAATACACTGTACTTAGCTTTAAATTTAATGCTTTCCAAACCTACGATTATAAAATAAATAAACCTTTATTAAACAGAGTAATGGTAAAAGAATCCAAAAACTACGAACTAGAGGGTTTGGGTTCAAAAACTTTATCTAAAAAACCTCTATTTTATAAAATAGATAGCAATGACAATATAAATATAGGTACCAGTAAAGACATAATAGTAGGTAAAAATAATGTTAGATCTTTCTTAAACGACGATAGACTAAATACGTTTATCATATATCCTATGGAAGATTATTCTACCACTAGAGTTGGAATATCAACTTCAAATTTTTCCTCTATATACCACGACAAATTAAAAATCCAACTAAATTCTCCGTGCAAAATCTATAGTGAAATGGAAGATATATCTTTAGATATACCTACAAATAATTCTATTACAGCTGTATGTGAAAAAAAACATCTAAATCTTTACGTTGATGAATCCAAAATAACAACTAAAAATAGACTTTACATAAAAGGAACTAATTTAACATTAACTAATATAAACAGAGGTTATCCTTCTTTTAATCCTAGCTACAACGGAATATTGGAGCTTTATCCTACTGAAAAAGGAATAATATTGGTAAACGAAGTAAATATTGAAGACTATCTGTATAAAGTAGTTCCTTCTGAAATGCCTATTTGGGGAGGACTTGAAGCTCTAAAATGTCAAGCTGTTGCAGCTAGAACTTACGCTATATCAGATATGTTATCTAATCGTTACGGAAGCTTAGGTTTTTATGTTGATGATAGCACTAAAAGCCAAGTGTATAACAACATTAAGCCCCAAGAAATTTCAAATAAAGCTATAAAAAATACAACTGGTCTTATAATGACTTATAACAATAATCCTATAGATGCAAAATACTATTCAACCTCCTGTGGTTCTGGAGTAAACTATCAGGATATTTGGTTTAAAAGTGATGGTTCTAGTGATAATAAACCTTACTTAAAAACAAATAGATTTCTAAAAAATAATATTGCTCTTCCAACTAGTGAAGAGAATTGGCTAAAATTTTATAGAAATGAAGATATTCAATCCTTTGACAATAAATCTTCCTATTTTAGATGGAATGTATCTTTTAGTAAAAATACTCTTGAAGAAAATTTAAATATAAACCTAAAAAAAATTTATAAAAACTCTAGACAATACATAAACATATTAAAAAATGGCAAAAAATCAAAATGGATGCCCCGCACCCTTAAAAATCTTCAGGATATAAAGGTATTAAATAGAAGTGAGGGTGGAAACATTTTAGAGATATCCTTTATATTTGAAAATGTAACTGTAAATGTGAAAAAAGATTCATTTGTAAGAAGATCTTTCAGATGTAATAATCCACCTAAGATAATTCGCTATATAGGAAAACCTCTAGAAAATTGGACTACTCTTCCCTCTTCCTTTTTCTCTATAGAAAAACTTAATGATACTTTCACCCTTTACGGCGGTGGCTATGGTCATGGTGTTGGAATGAGCCAATACGGAGCTATGTATCTTGGGAAAGAAGGTAAAGATTTTAAAACTATATTAAATACCTACTATAAAAACATAAAATTTAATAAGTTATATTAAAAAGTATATTAAAGGGTTATATTCTAATAACATTTATTAGAATATAACCCTTTGTCACTTTATTATTTATATTTCAGGTTTTTTAAAATTCTTTAATTCTTCCAAATTAGCTGGCACTTTTATCATTCCATCAGCAATTGCCTTCTTGTATTTTTCAACTATCTGTAAAACTTCCTTAGGTGTATTTACTTTTGAACTTTCTGCATATCCTACACCATCTTCTTTTAAACCAAGTGTGACTATACCACCTTTAAAAGTATTATCTACTACATTTTTTGTAGCTAAATATGATGCAGTATCAATTTTCTTTACCATACTAGAAAGAATAACCTCTGAGTATTTCGGCATTGTAATTCCTTGGTCACTATCTACACCTATAGCCCATATATTTTCCCCATTATCTCTTGCTTCTTTAATAGCCTGAAACATTCCTATTCCTACGCCTCCAGCCGCATGATAAAACACATCGCAACCTTCTTCTATTAAAACTTTAGTTAATTCATATCCCTTATTACAATCACTAAAGCTATCTGCATATTTAACTGTTTTTCTATTGATTAAATTACTAGCTGCTTCTTCATTTACAGCTTTAACTCCCGCAACAAAACCCGCCTCAAATTTATTAATAAGGGCTCCTTCCTTTCCACCAATAAAAGCTACTTTATTAGTTTTAGTCATTTTACCTGCAATAACTCCCATCAAAAAAGAACCCTCTTCTTCTTTAAAAGTTATAGACATAACATTTGGACAATTTACACTAGAATCTATAATAGCAAATTTTTTATTCTTGTATTTAGAACTAACATTAGTAACAGGATTATTCATCATGAATCCTATTCCTATAGTTAAATCACAATTTTGGGCTAAAGTTTCTAAATTAGCTTCAAAATCGTCACACATTGTTGATTCAATAACTTTATAATCTAAATTAAACTCTTTCATTGCCTTAAGTAATCCTTTATTAGCGCATTGATTAAATGATTGATCATTTAGTCCACCTTGATCTGTTAACATGCCTACTTCTATTTTCTTATGAGAATTTTTATTTATATCTTTCGCCTTATTCACATCATACATTTCCTTTAAAAAATTTAATATAGGATTATCTCGATACTGTTTTAGATTGTTTGAATTATAATTTCTAGTATTTATACCTGTTAGTACTTTTTTTTCAGCTGCTTTTGCAATTCGTACATTCATAAATGAAAAACTCACAAAAAATATTGCTAAAGTTAAACTGAACAACCTTTTAATATTTCTCATATATATCCTCCTTCTGAATACATTTAAAATTGAACATATTAATTTCATTATAACATCTTTTATGTATTATTTTACTAAAAATACTTCTTATAAAAACAGAGTATATCTCACGATATACTCTTAAGCTTTTGGCAAAATATGTTTGTAAATAACCTGAGAAATAATATTAACTATTATTCTCCATTTGAATTAATTATTAATCTCTACGGATTGCCTTTGAGTTAATGTTAAAAATAATTCCACTATCATTTTCTCTTCTATTGCAGAAAAAGTATTTTCTATTGGAAATTTATCACTTAAAGGCTTTTTATTGTTACACATTCTTGTTCCAGAAATTTTAACTTTTTTTATATCACAGCATATTGGTTGATTATATTTAATCTCTTGCTCAGATTCATACATATGTTCATTGCACTCTAAATTATTTGAAATATTAAGTATTATTTCTTTTACGTCATCTTTAATATGAAAATTAGGTGGTAAACTATATTCAATTAAAGTAGTGCATTCAAAAGGGATATATGCAAGTTTATGTTTAATCTCTCCACTAATAATATTATCTTCAATATTATCTACTGTAGAATATTCTACATTATTTCTAACAAATCCCTTTAAAAAAAGTTTTCCTTTTTTAGTTTTTATATCTTTATTGATATCTTCAATAGGTACCAATATCGCTTCATTTAAATATGCTTGATGATTTGTACGTTTAATTTCTAACGCCTCTTCTTTCAATTCAATTAATACCTCAACAGGAATCTTCACAGATTTTTCTGCTATTACAACAGGAATTTTGGATACATATCCCGAGTCTTGTCTTACTTCTTTTTCTTTACTAGCTTCATAACCTTGGTTTTTACCTTTTTCTAATTTTCCAATACCTGAATCATAGTATTCTTTGAATTCTTTATAATTTAAATTATTATTTTTCACCCGTTTACCATCTGTATTTTTATTCCTTTTATATTCTTTGTTCTCTATATTTTCTTTATTATTAGTTATATGTTCTTGATCTTCATTATAATATTCTTGAAAAAATTCTAAGAGGATAAGAATTTTTATAAGGGTATCTGCCTTATTATAAAAATACTGATTATATTGTGTCATTACAAAATTCTCCTTTATCATTTCTAAATTACAAAACGTATAAAAACATAAATTTTGCCTCCTAGTTTATAATATATTCATATAACCTATAAATTGAACCTAAACTTAAAACCGACTTAAAGCCTTTAAAAAGCTTTAAGTCGGAATAAGTTAATTTAGTCTATACAACTACACATATCCTTGCAGCCGTCTTTGCATTTATCTTTGCAGCCACCGTTACAACCGCAGCCATCTTTTATTTTTACTTGCTGTAATTGTAATACTTTTATTCTAAGGTAAACAACCATTTTTTCTACTATTTTTTTATAAGGATGTGTTGGACAAGTACATACTCTTTCCTTATGAATATCTGCTTCGTAAATTCTTGCTTCTTCTAATTCACAGAAAGGTTTTTCTGTATAACATATAACGTCTTCAAAATTTTGTTCACATGGAACTGCTCCGATAACCTGATCTTCACAGTCATTACAACATTGTTTAGTACAGATTAACTCTATTTCTTCTGCTGGTTTTCTAGTGCAAACCTGTGGTGGTACATCATATTCAATTTCAGTTACACATCTAAAAGGAACGTCTACTGTCATATGCTTTATATCTCCACATACTGCGTCATCTGAAGTACAGCAAGCTGTAGCATATTCTATATTCTTTCTAACGAATCCTTCTAAGAATAATTTTCCACTTTTAAGTTTTCTTCCACATTGTTTTTTTCCTATCCTTGGAATTAACTTACATTGAGTTAAAAATATATCTTTTTTAATTCTCTTAATTTCATAATAAGGTTCTTTAAATTCAATTTCTGCTTCAACATCTATTTGAATATCTTTTTCTCCTAAAACTACTGGTATTTTAGCTACTAATGGACCATGAATACCATGTGGTTTAAGATTTTCTCCATCACATAAAGGTAATGTTGTTGCATTCACTTTACCACAACAAGTTGGTCTACATCTATCTTCCACTTATTATTTCCCCTTTCTTGATTTCAAAATACAAAAGCAGTTTTTAATAGCACTTCTATTAAATGCCGTTTTTGTATCTACTACATACTATGCTGTGCTTGTCCATTTGTTGATTATTTTTTTGTTATCTAAACTAAATTTTTAATATAAATTTCTTATCCGATAAATCTTTAAGTATATTTACCTAAAAATATACTCAAAAAAGTCAAAAGGGTTAAACCCTCAATCTGTAATAATTAAGTTCTAACCCTTTTTATCTCACAAATCTATATTATATTTTCTATTACATACATTACTCCAATTAATATCCCTAAACCAATAGTTGTATTGACTATATTAAAAGGATTTTTCTTAATCAAAGCTTTTTTCTTTTTTTCTTCTTCATAATATTCCATATGATTTGAAAAATACGGAAAATCTAATCCTTCTATTTTGCAGTAAAGTTCCATCGCTTCTTGTGATGGTTTTTCACCTCTATTATTGCCTATTCCAAAAATTATATTAGAAATTTTAGTTTTTACTCCGGGCATGAACATATATATAACCTCCTAATGAAAAATTATCCTCTAATTTTGTACTGTTTTTTGATTTTAAATTACTTTTTAGTGAACCCCTTAATGTTTTAATCATTTTTAATCTCCTCCTTTTTAAATTTTATAAAATATAAAAAGCCGTGGTTTATCCACGGCTTTAAAACAAATTAAACAAAGGTATACAATATACTCCTATAAATTAATATTGTTATAAAAAACACAAAAGCCATGGGTTTGATAACCCATGGCTGAATATTACAATTTAATTCATAATGATATACATTATATTACAAAATTATATTTATGGCAGAGTTATCAAAACTAATCACATATAAAGTTTTAATTATTGGAAACATACATTTATTATTCATAACTCTACCTCCTTTTAGATATTTTAACATTTACACTCATAGTATAACTGATTTGTAATATAAAGTCAATAATCATTTTATAGAATTTTCAAATATATGAAATAGTATTATAATATAACACCATTTTCATATCAAACTATTTACAATACAATAATACTATGCTAATATCCTAAATAATAGTGAGTGTGCCTAGATTTTATCGAGCGGCACAGGGATGGTATCCTACACGTAGTAAATTTTAACCCTACGGAGTCGCTTTATATAAGTGATTCTGTAGGGTTTTATTTTATGTAAGGGGGATTTTTTATGAAAACTTCAATAAGATTACTTGAAAAAAAAGACACAAAAATTGTTATGCAATATTTAGAAAGAAATTCTATTGAAACTACATTTTTAATAGGAAACATATTTCAATTTGGGCTTGAAAATAATCCAAATCTAAGGAGATGTGGCGATTATTATGGATATTTTGAAGATGGTAAATTAAAAGGTATTCTTCCTTTTTATAATTTAGGAAGCTGCATTCCTCACTTTGAAACACTAAATGCAGTACCTAATTTCATAGAAATTATGAAGAAAAAAGACTTTTTATATTTGTTAGGTATGGAAAAACTTATTAAGCCTTTATATGAAGGAATAAAAAATTATAAAAGTACAGTAGATTATTCTCAGGATAGCTACTATATAAATAAAGCTTTTGTTTCTTTTTCTTTAGAAGGTGCAATTATCAAAAATGCCAAAGATGTAAACAAACAATCTGCTGTTTCCTTTATTAAAGAAGCTAACTTAAAAGGATTTGGTAGAAAAATTGATACAGAAGAAGCTTTAAAAATGTTATGTGAAAAAAGTGAAGAAGAAGATTGGGTATTCTTAATTAAGGATGAAAAAATAGTAGCTCAAGCTAATATTCAAACTTTTACTGAGGATATTAACCAAATAGGTGGAGTATATACTTCTGAGGAACATCGTGGAAAAGGATACTGCAAAGCTATAGTATCTGAAATATGTAAAAGAATTATATTTAGAGATAAAATGCCTACATTGATGGTAACTAAAAATAACACTCCTGCGGTAAGAGCATATTCTTCTCTTGGATTTACTCACTATGATGATTATCTTATTATACAGTTGAAAAATTAAAGTATGCAGGAATTTAACTCCTGCATACTTTTTATAATGCATTCAATATTCTTCTTTTTATATCATTAAACTCTTTGGAAGTAACTACATCCTTATTATTTCTATTTTCAAGCTTAACTTCTATCTCGTCTTTTATTTTTGCTGGCTTATCAGATAATATATATATTCTATCTGATAAGAATATAGCCTCTTCAATGTCGTGAGTAATGAACAATACTGTGGAATTTAAGTTCTTAATTACATCTAAAAGCCAAAAGTGCATTTTGCTTCGAGTAATAGCATCTAAAGCTCCAAAAGGTTCATCAAGAAGCATTATATCCTTAGAAAACATATATGTTCTAAGCAATGCTGCTCTTTGTCTCATACCCCCTGATAGTTGATGTGGGTACTTTTCTTCAAAACCTTCAAGTCCAAAGTTCTTAAAATACTTAGCTGCCTTCTTCCTTGCAGCTTCTTTCTTTTCCCCTTTTAAAATTAGAGGCATAGCTGTATTATCAATTATTTTTTTCCAAGGAAGTAGTAAATCTTTTTGATACATATAACTTACATGTCCAACCTTCCCTGTATAATTTTCTCCGTTTACTTCAATCTTTCCACTATCTGGTTTTAAAAGCCCTGATATTATATTGAAAATAGTACTCTTTCCACTCCCACTTGGTCCAAGTATACTTACAAACTCATTTTCTTTGACATAAAAACTTACATCATCTATAACTGAAGTATTCTTGAAATCCTTTTTTATGTTTTCTACTCTCAGCTTTTTATTATTCTGGCAAATACTCATTTGTGAAAGCCTCTTTTGCATCCATATCTTTAGGTATTAATTGTTTTTTATAAAGGAATTGAGTGTAGTTATTCCAGACTTCATCTTTCATTTCTCCCCATCTTTTAGCATCTGCTTTATACTTATCTGCTAAATACTTTTGGCTAGCCACTGCAAGCTTTTCATCTATTTCTGGTGCAGCTTTTAATAATATCTTAGCAGATTCTTCAGGTTTCTCCATACAATACTCATAACCCTTAGTAGTAGCCTTTAAGAACTTTTTAGCAAGCTCGGGATCATTTTTAAGCGTATCCTCGTTTGCTATTATAACTGGAGTATAATAATCCATTCTCTTATCTAATTTACCTAAATCTATATAATTAATAGGAAATCCTTTAAGTTCAGCTTCTATTCCTGTCCATCCATAGAAAATCCATTCAAAATCTACATTTTTCTTAGTAATTGTGAAGAAATCATCTGATCCTACATCTACCATTTTTAATTTAGAAAAATCTGCTCCATCTTTCTCCATTATAGCTTTTAATATTTGTTGCTCTGATGGTGAACCCCATCCACCATAAGTCTTACCAGCAAAATCCTTTGGTGATGTTATGTTCTTATCCTTTGGTGATGCAAACCCTGATGTATTGTGTTGTATAATAGCTGCAACAGCCTTTATAGGCAGTGGATTTTCAGCTGTTCTTGCAAAAGTCACCTGTTCTTGGTAGCTAATTCCAAACTCACCTTTTTTAGCTGCAATCAAATCAGCTGCTCCACCTTCTGATGGTTGAATTATATTTACGTCAAGTCCTTCTTCTGCATAATATCCTTTATCTTTTGCAACATAAAGACCAGTATGATTAGTATTAGGAACCCAATCTAGTATTACTGTTACCTTTTTTAATTCTTTTTTTGCTTCTGCAGCTTTGTTTTTATCTGCTGCTCCACTTCCAGCACAACCTACAAATAATGCTGCTGTAAGAGAAACTGCTGTGATTATTGATAAAATTCTTTTTTTCATATTTAGTACCTCCTTTAATTTCTTCTATTCCATGGTGTTAATACATATTCTATTAAAAACAATATTCCAAAAAGAGCCATACTCAAAAGTATAATTATTAACGCTACAGCAAAAACCTTATCCATAGCGAAGGAATGCTTAACTCTCATCATATAGAAGCCAAGCCCTTCATTAGCTCCTACCCACTCTCCAATTACTGCTCCCATTACACTATAAGTTGCAGCAATTCTAAGTCCTGAAAAAAAGTTAACCATTGAAGCTGGAAACTTTACGTTTTTAAAAATTTCAAGCTTATTTGCTCCCATAGACTTTAAAAGATTAACCATATCTCTATCTACAGAATTTAGTCCATCCATAAGACTTATAACTATAGGAAAAAAACATACTAAAACTACTATAACTATCTTAGGTAATATTCCAAAGCCAAACCACATTCCAAATAAGGGAGCTAATATCACAGTCGGTATTGTTTGAGATACAACTAATATGGGATATATAGTTCTTCTTATAACCTTAATATTATCCATAAGGATAGCTAAAACTACAGCTAAAATTATAGATATTATAAATCCCAACATAGCCTCCTTAAAAGTTGTATATATATGTCCTTTTATATTAGGAAGTATTTTAAATAATGATAAAATAACATCCGTAGGTGAAGGAAGTGTATATCTTTCTACAACTCCTTTGTCTACAACAATCTGCCATATTATTATTAAAATTATTTGAAATACTATTGGTATTGCCTTATTTCTTATATTTATACGTTTTTTCATTCATAGTCACGCCTTCAGGTTTGTAGTCTATTTTTACAATTGATATAACTCTAGCTGCTCCTTCATTTACACAAATATCTTGAGCTTTTTTTACTATTTCTAAAAGCTTGTCCAAGTCACCTTCCATTGTAGTTTCCATAGCACCAACCTCATATTTAACGTCACAAGAATCTATGTACTCAATAACCTTATCTACTACAGGATAAATTCTTTCTTCTTCTACTACAGGTAAAATTTGAAGACTTACATTGATATTTTGCATTTTTCTCTACCCTTTCTTTTGTTATTATTTTTTCCACAATACATGTATAAATAAACTTTTATTTTGTGGATAATTCTTTTTCTTGTTAATATTAAAAAATCCCTTTGTCCTGAACAGAACAAAGGGATTAACTTAGCTTTACACAAACTTCACACAATTAAGTTTATAAATTCAACTAATATACTCCCTCCGCCGGTATTATCCAGTTCAGGTTATAAGGGTCGAAATCCGTTAATTTCCTCTCAGCCCATACATTGGCTCCCCTGTTTTGTTATAATTATTTTTTCTATATATTCATGTTACATGATGAAAATCTACCTGTCAAACCCTTTTAGTAAATCCTTTTCATACACTAAGGTATTAAAATTTTCAAATACTATCTGTTTAATTTCTTCCTTTGAAATACCTTTTATTTCTGATAAATTACTTACAACTTTCTCAATCAATATAGGCATTCCTCTTTTACCACTAATCCATTCTTCTGCCCCTGGTCCATCAGTTTCAGTAAGTAATCTATTTAAAGGAATTTCCTGTGCAATAGCTGTAATCTTATCTGAATAAGAAATTTCAACTCCTAAAGTAAAATAATAATTTCTACAAATCATATTTTTCAAAATATCTTTAGGACCAGAATACCAATGAATTATAGCATTTTCTATTTTATATTCATCAAGCAAATCTAATATTTCTTGTTCTGCACCTTTAGTATGAAGGTTAACTACTTTATTCTGCTCCTTAGCTTTTTGCAGAAAAAAACTTAATACTTTTCTCTGAGCACCAAATTGAGCTTTATCTTTAACCCAATAAAAATCTAAACCTATTTCACCAATCATAGGTGTTTTATAAATATATTCTTCTATTGCATCTAGTCTATCTACATACTTCGCTGCATTCCATGGATGAATACCGAAAGTTGGTATTATAAATTTACTTTTTCTACTTATCTCTATATTTTTGATATAAGACGGTATATCCATAGAATTATTTATAGTTATTATATTTTTGTCATCAATTTCTTTAATTGCTCTTTTTAGTTCATTATGTTTGTAATGATCTAAATGAGTATGGGCTTCAATAAACATTTTTTCACTCCTACCCCTTTTTACAACATCTATTTATATTTTATTATATCTCTTACAAACTGCATAATGCAGCCTATACGGGCTAAGTGTATTCTTTTATTTTTAATTTGTCAATTACACCCTTAAAATATTTAATGCTATTTTTTACAAATTTATGCTCCTAATTTAAATTAAGATGATAATATATATATATATTTAAATTTAACTGGAGGTATATATAATGAAATTAGTATGCATAGGAGATAGTTTAACCTTTGGATATGGTGTTAATAAAAATGAAAATTGGCTTCATCTTGTTAATGGTAAGTATAATATACAAACTATAAATAAGGGACTTAATGGTGATACAACTGCTGGTATGCTTTTTAGATTTTACGAAGATGTAATTTTAAACAAACCAGAATACGTCTTTATAATGGGTGGTACAAATGATTTTCTCATGAATTATTCCATTAAGAATGTTCAACAAAACATAAAAGAACTTATAAATGACGTTAAAAAAGAAAAAATTAAAATAGTTTTAGGAATACAACCTCCAATAATAGAAAATTTAGCCCGTAGATATTGGCAATCCAACGATAATTATGAACAAATAAATCATCAAATTAGCGAATATGAAAAATGGGCAATAAATTTTGCAAAAGAAAATAACTTTATGTATATAAATTTTTATAAAGAATTTATAAGTTATCTAGATAAAAACACCGAAACGACTCTTTACATAGACGGTATACATCCAACACCTAAAGGCCATGAGATAATGGCTAAACTAGCTCTTAAAGTATTATCAAAATTAAATAAATAATTTTATTTATAAAAAGGAGGTATTATTATGTGGACTATTATTATAGTATTACTAATAGGAGTAGTTCTAGGACGTTTAAATGTTATACCAGAAAAATTATTAAAATATAATTCTAAACTTCAAAATGTAGGAGTTGTTATACTTCTATTTGCTATGGGAGTTACCATTGGTGGAAATAAAAAAATTATCCATAATATAAAGAACATTGGTTTTAAATCATTTTCCTATGCTGTTTTCACAAGTCTATCATGTATTATTTTAGTTTATTTATTTAGTCACTTTTTTATGAAAGGAGATGGAGAATAATGTCACTTTCAATTATTATAGCTCTTTTACTTGGCATTTTTTCTGGATATTATTTTATACCAGAAAATATAATAAGCAATTCAGAAATACTTATTACAATTGCTTTAAATATTTTAATACTATCAGTTGGAATAGATGTTGGTTCAAATAAAAGTCTAATAGAAAACTTAAAGAAAAAAGGCTTAAAGTTACTTTGTATACCTCTATGTATAGTAGCTGGAAGTGTAGTAGGCGGTCTTATAACTGGCTTATTTTTCAAGGTATCTCCTAACATTAGTTTAGCAATAGCATCAGGCTTTGGATGGTACAGCCTCTCAGGCATTATTTTAACTTCTCTCTGTAATGTAGAAGTAGGAACTATAGCCTTTCTAACAAATATATTTAGAGAATTAATAGCTGTAATAACAATTCCATTTTTAGCCAGATATCTAAATTATTACACCACAATAGCCCCTGCTGGTGCTACTTCCATGGATACGACTTTACCTCTGATTTCAGAATCTACAAATTCTGAAACAGCCTTTATATCTTTTGTTAATGGATTAATTTTAAGTTCACTTGTTCCAGTGTTAGTACCTTTTTTCTATTCTATATATAAATAAATAACTACTTAGTTTAACTATAAAAATTATTATTACTTTGTTGGGTTTATTAATTTGTTTTTATCTATAAATCATGTATAATTGTATTATCTTTATTTGTTAGTATTATGTAATAATGTAAATTCATCTATGAATTTATTTTTTATTCCTTAAATTCTATGGTAATATTATTACATAATCATATTTTATAATTAAAACTAATTCATTATAGTGTACTTTGGAATATAAGGAGATTTGATTGTTATGAGAAAAATATCTATTTCACAAATACAAGGCAATGAAACACTAGCAAAACCCATCTATGATGGATACGGTAAAATTCTATTAGCTAAAGGGACAACTCTAAAACCAGGCTATAAAATGAGATTAACCCAAATGGGTATATTGTCACTTTACATAAACGATAAATTCTCAAAAGAAATAGAAATTGAAGATTTTATTTCGGATCATACAAGACAAGAAACTAAAACAATCATAAAAAATGAATTTCATAAATTTATAACTAAGCGCAATACATCTTCAAGTGAAATTACTAAATCTGTTGATAAAATAATTGATAACATCCTTTCTAGAGAAGAAGTTATAGTAAATATTTCGGACATAAAATCAAAAGATCAATATCTATATGAACACTCTGTTAATGTATGTGCTTTATCTGTAATTATGGGTATCCACTTAGGTTATAATAAAAACCATCTAAGAGAGCTAGCTGCAGGAGCACTTCTTCATGACCTTGGAAAGCTTCTTACTCCTGAAGATATTATAACTAAATCCAAAATCGGTAAACTAAATGAAGAAGAAATGTCTGTTGTAAAAAAACATCCTCTAGACGGCTATGAAATATTAAATGAAAAATACGATATAAGTTATGTATCCAAAGCAATAATTCTTATGCATCATGAGCACTGTAATGGAACAGGTTATCCACTTGGTCTTAAAGATGATAAGCTTCATGAAACAGTAAAACTTGTATCTATTTGTAACATGTTTGATAATCTTACCTCTGATTTTTATGGTGATAAAAAAATGGAGGTTTATGAAGCCTTAGAATATCTTATTACTATGAGCGGGTCTATATTTGATAAAAAATTAGTAAATGTGTTTATTGAAAATGTAGCTGCATATCCTTCTGGAAGTTTCATCAAACTTAATACAGGGGCTTCTGGAATAGTCTTAAAGCAAAATAAGAAATTTTGTTCAAGACCTATTATAAATATACTTGTAGATGAAAACGGAAATAAATTAAGTGAATCTAAAGAATTAGATTTATCTAAAGAAACTACTTTATTTATTATAGGCACACTTGAAACTCTTGAATAAATACATAATAAAAGAATGTTGCAACGCAACATTCTTTTATTATGTTAAAGTGTTTCTATATCTATCTTTTCTATCAACGCTTCTGTATTTCCCTCTATATAATCTACAACATTTTGTATAACCGTATTAGCTTGACGCGTAGTGTTACTTACACAAGCTATTCCTATTACTATAGATTGGTGATAATCTTGATTCTCTACTTCTGCAATGGAAACATTATATCGGTGTTTAACTTTTGCAATAATACTTTTTACAACCATCCTTTTCTCTTTGAGTGAATGAACCCAATTTGCATACAGATAAATTTTTGCTGTTCCAATAATCATAATTTAACACTCCCATTAATTACTGAACCCCTTACAACATTTCTACATTTTTATTATCTTTTTATATTACTATATTATTATACTTCAAACTTTTTATACATCCTATATAAGAATTATTGATTTCCTAAACCATAATAAAAAAAGAGATTCAAAAAGAATCTCTTTTTAAAAAAACATTAAATTATCTTGCATTTGCAGGTTCTATATTTATTTTCTTTCCCTTTATTGTATTATTCTTCATTATATTTAATACTTGTTTTGCATATTCTTTTGGAACTTCGACAAAAGTAAACTTTTCATAAATATCTATTTTACCAATTAATTTACCTGCCATACCTGTTTCTCCTGCTATTGCTCCTATAACATCTTTTGCTTGTATCTTATTATTACGTCCTACATTTATAAATAGTCTAACCATTCCTTGTTCTGCGCCAGTATCACCTATATCATCAGATAATGGTTCTACTTCTTCTTTGTTTTCTTGTCTCATAGACATCTTTAATAAAGCCGCTGCTACATCAATAGATGCATAATCTTCATCTAGTAGCTTTTCTATAAAGTCAATGTACTTTCCTAAATGACCTTCTTCTATAGAATCCTTTACTTTTTGTAAAAAAGCACTTGTTTTAATTTCTTCTACATCGCTAATTGATGGAACTTCTCTACGTTTAATTTTTGTTTTTGTATATCTTTCAATATCTTTAAGTTTACGAATTGCTTTACCTGCTACAAAAGTATAAGCAGCTCCCGCTCTTCCGGCTCTTCCAGTTCTTCCAATTCTATGAACATAGTACTCCTCATCTTGTGGTAAATCATAATTAAATACTGCTTCTACATCATCTACATCTATCCCTCTAGCCGCAACATCTGTTGCTACTAGAATTTCTACAGTTCCATTTCTAAACTTATTCATAACACGATCTCTTTGAGGCTGCTTCATATCTCCATGAAGTCCATCTGCAAAGTATCCTCTAGATTGAAGTTGAGCAACTACTTCATCAACTCTCTTTTTAGTATTACAAAATACTACTGATAATTTTGGATTACACATATCAATAAGTCTTGATAAAACTTCAAGTTTAGCACTTTCTTTTACTTCTAAATATTTTTGTTCAATATTTGGAACTGTTAATTGTTTATGTACTACTTTAACAAGTTTTGGATCTTCTTGATATTTTCTGCTTAAATCTAATATAGCTTTAGGCATTGTAGCTGAAAATAAAATTGTTTGTCTTTCCTCAGGCATGTCTTGAACTATAGTTTCTATATCTTCTCTAAATCCCATATCTAGCATTTCATCTGCTTCATCTAAAACAACCATCTTTACATCATCTACTCTTAATGTTTTACGTCTCATATGATCCATAACACGGCCTGGAGTACCTATAACTATTTGAACTCCTCTTTTTAACGCCTTAATTTGACGATCTATTGGTTGCCCTCCGTAAACAGCTAAAATCGTTAGACCTTCTTTATACTTTGAAAGTTTATTTATTTCTTGTGATGCTTGAATAGCAAGCTCTCTAGTTGGACATAAAATTATAACTTGTAATTTTTTATTTTCAGATTCAATCATTTCTATAGCAGGAATACCAAAGGCTGCAGTTTTTCCCGTTCCAGTTTGCGCCTGCCCTGTTACATCTTTTCCTTCTAATATTAAAGGTATAGCTTTTTCTTGAATAGGAGATGGCTCCTCAAATCCCATGTCAGCAACTGCTTTTTTACTTTCTTCTGATATTGGTAAATCTTCAAATTTTATTTTTCCCATATTTACTTCCTTTCAATTTTTAATATTTTAATACTTAACTTAACCTGTTGTGCTAACTGAAAATTATTCATATATAAGAATATTATTACATAAGAACATTTCGTAATAATCCTATAAAGCTAGCATTAGCAGGTGTAATAGTAAAATCTATTATATATCCATTTAAGGCTGCTAACGCCTAAAATTCAACTCTATAATAAGTTTCTTTTTTATAAGAACTTATTGCATTTTGCATATTAGTTCTATAATTTTTAAAAGACACTTCCTTATTCTATCCATCATTTTGTTTTTTGGGTGTTTATGCTAGGTTAACATTATATGTTAGACTCTTCTTTTTGTAATTTTTGTTATTAACCTTGACTAGCACAACTAGTTAACTTAACCATTATATATGTATTATGCTCAATATGCAATGATATATAATTTAAAATGCTTTATTAATATAAGATTTTTATAAAAATGAATAAGAACTGACTATACTTATTATAATCAGTTCTGTTCTTACAATAAAAATTTGTTCTTATGCTATTCCCTACAAATTAACAAACTATAATTTTATTCTATTCAAGTTTTAATTTTGACACTTTCTCTAATAATTCTGAAGATACATTATTAAGCTCTTGTGACATATTCATCAAATTCCCAATTGAATTTACTTGACCATCTATACTAGCTGCAACTTCTTCCGTTGAAGAATTGTTTTCTTCTGATATAATAGCTAATTTTTCAATCTCTTGAGTAATCATTGTTGTATTAGCTGACATTTCCTCAGTAGCAGAAGATACATCTTCTACCTTACTTGAAACATCATTAATTGATTTAGCAATCTCGTTAAATCTTTCTGTAACCTCATCAATAAATTTATTTTGTTCTACAGTTTTTTCAGCTACATGCTCCATGGATTCACCAGCATTTTCTATTCCATTTTGTACTTCTTGAATAAGTGAAGATATTTCTTCTGCTGATTTAGCCGACTCTTCTGCAAGCTTTCTAACTTCTTCTGCAACAACAGCAAATCCTCTTCCATGTTCTCCTGCACGAGCTGCTTCTATAGAAGCATTTAAAGCTAAAAGATTTGTTTGCTCTGCTATAGAAGATATAGCATCTATAATACTATTTATTTCATTTGATTTTTGAACTAAATTTGTAACTAGTTGTGAAGTCTTATCTACCACTTGAACAATTTCGCCTGAATGACTTTCAAGTTGCTTCATTGCCTTATTCCCTTCACTTGTACTCTCACTAGTTTTAATAGACTCTTCCGTTACTAATTGAGAATTTTCCGCTACCTGTACTATAGCATCATTTACATGATGAAGTTTATCCGTTGTAATGCAAAACTTTTCTGTCTGTTCTCCAATTCTAATTGTTATATCCTTTGTGGCTGCATCCATTTCCTCAAACTCAGCTACTGCATTAGTAAAAGAATCATGAAAATCTTCACTAGTTTTGTGTAAATTCTCCGATACTTGTTTAACCTTTAATAAGATTTCTTGAAAAGTATCTAACATCTGATTAGTATAATTAGCTAACTCTCCTATTTCATCATTACTCTGTATATCAATTCTTTGAGTCAAATCACCTTCTAAATTAGCAACATCTTTCATTTTATCTACAAGCTGCTCAATAGATTTACTTTGATGCTTAGTTATTCCCCCTACTATTATTCTGACTACTATCAAAGATAATACCATTAAGCCAAATAAAGTTCCAAGAATGATTAATTCAAATTTAATAAACCCGTCATTATTTAAAGTCATTCCTACCATTACATTTGAATTACCTTTTAGTTCTATAGGAATGTATACCTGTGAATTTGAAGAATCATTTGTGAAACTCTGTTTTACTTTATCTACATATGTTTCACCACTAGCTGCAGTTTTATTTATAATATTAAGTTGTTCAGTACTGTCAAAAATATCACCGTATTTTGCATTATGATTTCTTGATTTTTCTATTATATATGTCCAATTGTTATTATCATTTGATGAAATGACAAAAATGTCACTAACAAACTTATTAGATTTATCTTGAAGAGTTGTAAGTATCCCGTCTATTTCTTTATATATTTCACTATTCTCTTTATTTTTCTCAAGCTCTGAAAAATCTATTTTTTGTACTTCTGCCGTAATTGAGTTTGTTATTGCTGGAACTGCTATCTGTACAGAATGTTCTATGAATTTACCAATAGCAAGATATGCTGATATACCAACTATAAAAAAAACTCCAAACATTAAAGTCATAATATTTTTAGTCCATTTTCTTCTTAAGGTTGTTTTCTTTTTATTTTTAACTTTTTTCACTTATGTCCCTCCTTTTGGGCTCTATATCAATTCTAATAAATATATAAAGAATTATACCATAAATTTGAAAAATATATTTTTAATATTCAGTGAATTTTAATATTTAAATTCACTATTTTTTCATATTATATTATATATTATTAAATGAAGATTTTTATTTTGTAATGATATATAATATAATATGAGGTATTTTATTCATCTCTAAGTTTTTGATGAATCTTTGTTTTTATAATTTATGATTAAATCATAACTAAATAGTAAGGGTGATTAACTATGAATATAAAAAAATTTATTAGACTTGAAGTAATTACAAAAGACAGAATTGGTATGACACTCGATATACTAGATAAAATATATAATTTTAATATAAGCCTAAATTCCTTAGAAGTATTTCCAAAAAAAGTTTGTGTTAAAATAGAGCATATGCCTGATGATAATAAAGAATTACTTAAAAGATCATTATATGACTTAGAAGGTGTAGTTAGCATAAATGAAGTTGAACTTCTTCAGCAGGAAAAAAATGAAAGAAAACTTCTTGCAACCATTGATTCTGTTGACGAAGGAATAATGGCCATAAACAACAAAATGGAAATAGAAATATTTAATAACTATTGCCAAAAAATATTCCACTGCCAAAAAGAAGAGGTACTTGGAACAAATATAAAAAGTTTTCTTAAAATAAATGCTCCTATGGTAAATTTACTGCAAAATGGCGAAAAATACGATAACATTGAAATCAATATAGAGAACGAAAGAGGAGAAAGTCATTACCTAACTACTGGTAGACCTGTAAAAGATGATAACAACAATACCATTGGAGTTGTTGCTTCAATTAAAGATATTAAACAGGCTATAGAAATTGCTAACGTTGTTTCTTCTACTAAAGCAGGTGCTTTTAAAGAAATTATAGGTAACTGTATTTCAATGGAAAGAGTAAAAAAATTATGTACCTCAGTTGCTAAAAGTAATTCTACAATTCTTTTAAGAGGAGAAAGTGGTACAGGAAAAGAGTTGTTTGCAAAAGCAATTCAAAATTTAAGTGATAGAAAAAGCAAAAATTTTGTTACTATAAACTGTGCAGCACTTCCAGATAATTTAATTGAAAGTGAATTATTTGGTTACGAAAAAGGAAGTTTTACAGGTGCAAACGTAGCTGGAAAAGAAGGACTTTTTAAAGAAGCTCATGAAGGAACTCTATTTTTAGATGAAATTGGAGAACTTTCTATGGTTCTACAAGCAAAACTTCTAAGAGTTCTACAAGAAGGAGTTATTAGAAAAATTGGAAGCACAAAAGAAGAAAAAGTTGACGTTAGAGTAATTGCAGCTACTAATAGAAATTTAGAAGAAATGATTAAAAAGGAAGAATTTAGAGAAGATTTATATTATAGATTGAATGTAATACCTGTATATATACCTCCACTAAGAGATAGACTTGAAGATATTCCAAGCTTAGTTACCTTCTTCATAGATAAATTAAATAAGAAATTAAACAAACAAATTTCTGGATCTGAATTAGCATTTATTAATGCATTAATGGAATATAATTGGCCGGGTAATGTCAGAGAATTACAGAACGTTATTGAAAGAGCTATGAACTTATGTTGGGATAACCTATTAGGATTAGAACATTTAATTATAGATTTTAACGGTGGAACTAAAACTTGCAGCCCTAATTTCAACTTTGAAAAAGAGCTTAAATTAAAGGATATAGTAGAAATTTGTGAAAAAGAGGCCATAATAAAAGCATTAAAAAATCATAGAAGTTGTCGTGGAGCAGCAAAAGTTTTAGGTGTTTCTCATACTACCATAATAAATAAAGTAAAAAAATATAACATACAGTGTAAAATTTAATTTACACTTGGAAAGTTTTTTTTACACAAATAAGCTTAATATGGTTAAAAACGTTTAAATAGTATTATGTCATTTGACTATAATACTATTTAGACGTTTTTATTTTTGGCTATATATAAAGAATTTAGGGAGTTTTATAAAACTTCGTTCAAAGTTGGCACAAGGCTTGCTTTATATTATCAGTGTAAACGTTAAGATATATTACATTGATATAAATAAATTTAAAGGAGAGATATATAATGAACAGAGAACATATGGAAAAAATGGGCATTGCAACTCAAGCTATACATGGTGGACATGCAGGAGATAAACAATTTGGATCATTAGCTACTCCAATATTCCAAACTTCTACATTTATATTTGATTCAGCAGAACAAGGTGGAAAAAGATTCGCATTAGAAGAACCTGGATATATATATGGAAGACTTGGAAATCCAACTGCTAATGAACTTGAAGAAAAAATCGCTTTATTAGAAGGAGCTGAAGCAGCAGTAGCTACAGCATCTGGTATAGGAGCTATATCTTCATCATTATGGACAGCATTAAAAGCTGGAGATCATGTGGTTGCATCTGATACACTTTATGGTTGTACTTTCGCATTATTAAACCATGGTCTTACTAAATTCGGAATAGAAGTTACATTTGTAGATATCACTAATCTTGAAGAAGTTAAAAAAGCTATGAAACCTAATACTAGAGTTGTATATTTAGAAACACCTGCTAACCCAACATTAAAAATCACTGACATAGAAGCAGTATCTAAAATAGCTCACGAAGTTAAAGATTGTTTAGTATTTGTTGATAATACATTCAATACTCCATACATTCAAAAACCATTAGAATTTGGTGCTGATGTTGTTCTTCATTCAGGAACTAAATACTTAAATGGACATGGAGATGTTATTGTAGGATTTGCAGCAGGTAAACAAGATTTCATAAATCAAGTTAGATTAGTTGGAGTTAAAGATTTAACTGGATCAGTTTGCAGTCCTATGAATGCTTACCTAGTAATCAGAGGATTAAAAACTCTTGATGTAAGAATGGAAAAACATAGTGCAAATGCAATGAAAGTTGCTGAATTCTTAGAAAGTCATCCAGCAATTGAAAAAGTATATTATCCAGGACTTAAGAGCTTTGCACAACATGATTTAGCTAAAAAACAAATGAAATTATTTGGTGGTATGATTGCTTTCGAAATCAAAGGTGGAGTAGACGACGGAAGAACAATTATGAATAATGTTCAATTAGCTTCATTAGCAGTAAGTTTAGGAGATACTGAAACATTAATCCAACACCCTGCTTCAATGACTCACTCTCCATACACTCCAGAAGAAAGAGCTGCAGTTGGAATAAGTGATGGATTAGTTAGATTATCAGTTGGTCTTGAAAATTCTGAAGATATAATTGCTGACTTAAAACAAGCTTTAGATTTAATCGTTAAATAGTTTGATATTTAACCTAATATAAATATTAATAAAACAAATTATTTTTAAATTGTTTCAAACACATTCAATATAACCCTAATAAAATCAATTATAAGAAAGTATAATATTTTCTTATGATTGATTTTATTTTAAATTGTAAAACAAAGGTATATATTGCTATAAAGGAGTTTCACTTCACTAAGGAAGTCTAATTTATTTTCTTAGATACATGCTAAAAACATAAACTCGCTATCGCTCAAACATATGTCTTTCTTTACGCATATATCCCAAAAATAAATAAGACTTCCTAAAGTTTATTCAAATGCCTTTTACGCAATATATACTTTTATTAGGATACTTAAGGTTGGAAATTATAAAATTTCAAACAATATTTTATACTGACTTTAAAAGTTTATAATTTCCTAGTAAGTAAAAAACATAAACTAACTATATTATATTTTTGTATTTCTAAAAATCTACATAAAACGACATAAAGCGGAAAGTTTTGTTTACAAATGTAAATAAAACTTTCCGCTTTATGTGATAATGTGGTTGAAAATGTTTACGTTCTTTTATATTTTTATATTTCTTTATATAAAACACCCCTTATATCAACAAATATAAAAGTTGGCACAAGACTTGCTTATATTATTTAATGTAAACGTTAAGATATATTACATTGATATAAATAAATTTAAAGGAGAGATATATAATGAACAGAGAACATATGGAAAAAATGGGCATTGCAACTCAAGCTATACATGGTGGACATGCAGGAGATAAACAATTTGGATCATTAGCTACTCCAATATTCCAAACTTCTACATTTATATTTGATTCAGCAGAACAAGGTGGAAAAAGATTCGCATTAGAAGAACCTGGATATATATATGGAAGACTTGGAAATCCAACTGCTAATGAACTTGAAGAAAAAATCGCTTTATTAGAAGGAGCTGAAGCAGCAGTAGCTACAGCATCTGGTATAGGAGCTATATCTTCATCATTATGGACAGCATTAAAAGCTGGAGATCATGTGGTTGCATCTGATACACTTTATGGTTGTACTTTCGCATTATTAAACCACGGTCTTACTAAATTCGGAATAGAAGTTACATTTGTAGATATCACTAATCTTGAAGAAGTTAAAAAAGCTATGAAACCTAATACTAGAGTTGTATATTTAGAAACACCTGCTAACCCAACATTAAAAATCACTGACATAGAAGCAGTATCTAAAATAGCTCACGAAGTTAAAGATTGTTTAGTATTTGTTGATAATACATTCAACACTCCATACATTCAAAAACCATTAGAATTTGGTGCTGACGTTGTTCTTCATTCAGGAACTAAATACTTAAATGGACACGGAGATGTTATTGTAGGATTTGCAGCAGGTAAACAAGATTTCATAAATCAAGTTAGATTAGTTGGAGTTAAAGATTTAACTGGATCAGTTTGCAGTCCTATGAATGCTTACCTAGTAATCAGAGGATTAAAAACTCTTGATGTAAGAATGGAAAAACATAGTGCAAATGCAATGAAAGTTGCTGAATTCTTAGAAAGTCACCCAGCAATTGAAAAAGTATATTATCCAGGACTTAAGAGCTTTGCACAACATGATTTAGCTGCAAAACAAATGAAATTATTTGGTGGTATGATTGCTTTTGAAATCAAAGGTGGCGTAGATGACGGAAGAACAATTATGAATAATGTTCAATTAGCTTCATTAGCAGTAAGCTTAGGAGATACTGAAACATTAATTCAACACCCTGCTTCAATGACTCACTCTCCATACACTCCAGAAGAAAGAGCTGCAGTTGGAATAAGTGATGGATTAGTTAGATTATCAGTTGGTCTTGAAGATTCTGAAGATATAATTGCTGACTTAAAACAAGCTTTAGATTTAATTGTTAAATAGTTTAGTATTTAACCTAATATAAATCAACATTAGTATAAGTAAATAAATCCTTTGTAAATGGGGATGTATTCTTTAATATTGTGAATAACATCCCCAAATACCCAAATATAATATTTTTAAAATATGTATTTTATTGACAATTGAATTAATGAAAAATACATGATATACTTTCAATTGTTATCGCAATTATTTTGTAAACCTTTTCAAAATGGTACTAATAATTATTAATTATATATTAATCTTAAGGAGGCGTAAAAATGAGTGATAAGCAAAATAAAGTAATGCCTAGTGGAAAAGCACTTTTACCTTTTGTAGTATTTATAGGTGTTTATCTAGGTAGCGGAATTATATTACAAGCAAAAGGTGTGGAAATGGCATTCTATCAATTCCCTGCACCAGTAGCTGTATTCTTAGGTATTATTACAGCATTCATTCTATTAAAAGGAACAATAAATGAAAAATTCGAATCATTCGTTCAAGGTTGTGGAAACCCCGATATCATCATTATGTGTACAATTTATTTATTAGCTGGAGCATTTGCCGCTGTTTCTAAATCAATGGGTGGAGTAGACTCAACTGTAAATTTAGGTTTAACATATATACCAGCTCAATACGTAATGGCAGGATTATTTGTTATCGCAGGATTTATATCTATCGCAACTGGAACTTCTGTTGGAGCAATTGCAGCCCTAGGCCCTATAGCTGTAGGAGTTGCTGCAAAAGCTGGACTTCCTTTACCTCTTACTTTAGCAGCTGTATGTGGTGGAGCTATGTTTGGTGATAACTTATCAGTAATCTCTGATACAACAATTGCAGCAACTAGAACTCAAGGATGTGAAATGAGAGATAAATTCAGAGTAAATATATTTATTGCAGCACCAGCAGCAATAATAACAATAATTTTACTTTTAGTTTTGGGACATCCTACATCTATACCTACAATGCAAACTTACGATTTTAATATAATAAAAGTTTTACCATATATATTTGTATTAGTTTTAGCTTTAGCTGGAATGAACGTTTTCGCTGTACTAACAGGAGGTATCTTCCTTTCAGGTATAATTGGATTCGCATATGGTGACTTAACAGTTTTAACTTTTGCACAACAAGTATTTACAGGATTTACAAATATGACAGACATATTCCTTTTATCACTACTGACTGGTGGACTTGCACATATGGTTACTAAAGCCGGTGGAATTCAGTTCTTATTAAATGCTATTCAAAAAATGATAAAAGGTAAAAAATCAGCTGAAATTGGTATCGCAGCACTAGTTTCTTTAACTGACGCTGCAGTTGCTAACAACACTGTTGCTATCATAATAAATGGACCTATTGCCAAAGAACTTTGTGATAAATATAAAGTAGACCCACGTAGAAGTGCAGCTTTATTGGATTCTTTCTCTTGTGTATTACAAGGACTTATTCCATATGGAGCTCAAATGCTAATATTAACAAGTTTCTCTAAAGGTGCAGTATCTCCAATGCAAGTTATACCACTATTATGGTATCAACAACTTCTTGTAGTATCAGCTATAGCATCAATCTTCATACCATTTGCAGATGGTCTTATTAAAAAGAATCCTTGGAAATGGGAAGATGAAAAAGCAGCATCTTAATAGTAGAACATTATAATTACCACAGCTACAATTTATTAAATTAATCAAACAACATCCCATAAAATATAAAATATAAAATTTACACACTTTAGGAGCAAGTCGATAACATATTCGATTTGCTCCTATAAACGATTATTGGTCAATTTCACCTTGTATTTTTATAATCTGTTTGCTAATATAATCCGTATAAGTGCTAATTTATTTCAAACTATAAAAGGAGAAAAGTTGATGAAAATGAAGAAAACCTTTAAATCTCAAATAACTTTACTACTATCGCTTGCAGTAATCATACCTACTATTTTCATTTCAATATTTGGTTATTACATAAATAATAATAACTTAACTGAAAATCTTAACCAAATAATGTCCTCTGAAGCTTCTAAAGTTTCTACTGTATTAAATGACACTATAAAATATAATAAAGAAGTAATAAATATGTTAAGCGATAACTATGACGTAAAAGAAATATCTACACACCCAGAATTTGAACAATATATGATGGACTTTTTTTATGCTTGTAAAGATCACTACAAAGATATACTAACAGTATATTTTGGAGAAGTTACTGGGAAACACCATGCCACAGTAGATAAAATTCCTGAAGGCTACGACCCAAGAACAAGAGTATGGTATAAAGATGCTATAAATAATGATGGAAAAATTATTATTACTGCACCATACGAAGATGTAAATAAAAAAGGTAGATATGTTGTTACTCTTGCTAAAACTGTAAAAAATAGTTCAGAACAAATTGTAGGAGTTGTTGGAACAGATATAACGCTCAGTGATTTATCTGATAAAGTTTCACAGATAAAAATAGGTGAAAATGGATTCACAACTATAATCGATAATACTGGAAATATAATAGCAGCTAAAGATAAGACTTTGCTTGGCAAAACCTCAAAAGATGAAGCCTGGATTAATGAAGTAATAAAAACTAATACAGCTAATAATAAGGTGTTTATAAAAGGTGAACAATATCGTACATATACCTTAAATAATGAAGAAACAAATTACACAATAGCAGCTTTTGTTCCTGAAAGTGAATTTACTAAAAAATCTACTCACTTAAGAAATACCATGCTATTAATAAGTATCATTTTCTTAGTTATAGCTATATTGATTGGAAATATATTTGGAATAAAATTTTCAAACTCTATAAAAAAAGTTGTTAAATCCATAAAAAAATTAGGTAATGGTGATTTTTCCCATAAAATTGAAAATAATAAAAATGAAGTAGAAGAACTTAAGATAATAGGATCTTCACTAAATAAAATGATAGAAGATATACATTTTGTACTAAAAAATATTAAAGATTCATCATCTGAGCTTAAAGATTCTTCTGAAAACATGTTAGCCGTTACAGAACAATCTAATGCTACTGCTGATGAAATAGCAAAAGCTGTACAAAACATCTCTGAAAGTGCTGTAGATCAATCATCTAATTTGGAAAGAACAGAAACTATAACTGCTGATTTAGGAGAAAAAGTAAATGAGTCTATTGTAAAAGGAAAAAATATATATGAGGCATCTGATAAGGTTAAACAAGCTACTGATGAAGGAATTTTCGCAATAAATGCATTAAAAGAAAACTATGAAAAAAATTCAGAAGCTAATGATAAACTTTTAGAAGAAATTAATATTCTAGCTGAAACATCTAAAGAAATAGTTCATATTACTGATACATTAAAAGGCATAACTGAACAAACTAACCTACTAGCTTTGAATGCTAGTATTGAAGCTGCTCGTGCTGGTGAGGCAGGTAAAGGATTTGCAGTAGTTGCAGATGAAGTTAGAAAACTTGCTGAAGAATCAGCTAAATCTGCTGAAGAAATAAATAATGTTTTAGTAATTATGCATCAAAACATGACTAAAGTAGTTGACGGAATTAACGAAACTAAAAGTTTAAATGATTTAACAGGAAATAGTGTAAATATTACAACCTCAAGTTTTCAAAATATAGTGGATAACTTAAAAGTTCTTGGACAAAATATTCACGATATGAACAGTTCATTGGATATAATGACTTTAAATAAATCCAAAGTTGTTGAAAATATGAGTGAAGTATCAAACTTATCTCAAGAAATAGCAGCTACAACACAAGAAGCTAGTGCTTCCTCAGAAGAACAAGCTGCCGGCTTCCAACAAGTAGTTGACTTAGCAGAAAATTTAACTTCACTTGCTATTAATTTAGAAGATATCATATCAAAATTTAAAATTTAACTATGAAATAAGGGTACAGCTTTTTATAAAGTCTGTACCCTTAAATTAGTTTTACCTAAATCATGCCTTAGAAATTCTTTCTCCTATCTCATTAAGAGTTTTAAATACAAACTCTAAATCCTCATAACTGGTTCTATGATTCGAAAGACAAGCCCTCATTGCAGTTTTTCCATTTATGACTGCTGGAGCAAGAAATGCCTTCCCGCTTAATTCTAATTCATTTAATATGCTATTTTGAAGTTTATTTAATTCTTCATCACTATAATTTAAATTAGGCACATATCTAAAACATACTGCTGATGTTTGTGTAGGACAAAGAAGCTGCCACTTATCGGATTCATTTATTATTCTTGTAAATTTTTGTGCCAAATCCATATTTGTATCTATAACTTTTGAAAGTTTATTGAGTCCATAAGCTCTAAATGCAAACCAGATTTTAAATGCTCTAGACATACGAGTAAATTGCATTCCATAATTCATATATTCAATTGGCTCATCTGCATTAAACGCCTTATCACTGGTTCTATATGTATTATAAAGATGCTCTCTATTTTTAATCAAAACACATCCAGCCTCCACTGGTATAAAAAACCACTTGTGAGGATCTGTAGAAATAGAATCTGCTTTCTCTATTCCTTTCATCAGTGTTTTCCCTCTTTCTGTTAAAATTGCTCCTCCAGCAAACGCTGCATCAATATGCAACCATATCCTCTGTTCATTACAAAGATCTGCAATCCTATCAATATCATCTACAGCACCTTCATTTGATGTTCCAGCTTGTGCTACAACGCAAAATGGATCATACCCTAATTCCCTATCTTCTTCTATCTGTTCTTTTAATTTTTCAACATCCATTCTAAAATTAGAGTCTACTGGAATTTTCCTTACAAAATCACTACCAATTCCAAGTACACTTGCTGCAGTTTCAACTGATTTATGGCTTATATTTGAAACATATACTACTAAAGGCTTCTTTATGTTTTGGAGCCCCTTCTTCATAGCACCTGGAATATGAACTTCTCTAGCTACAGAAAGTCCTGTTAACGTTCCCATTGTACCTCCACTTACTAAAATTCCTCCACTTTTATCTGTATAACCAAACATATTTGCAAACCAAGATACAACAGTTTCTTCTATAACCGTAGCTGCCGGACCTGACTTATAACAAAAAGGAACTTGATTTAAACCCACATTTAAAATTTCACCTATTGTTCCAGCTGGTGATGGACTTGTAATAATCCATGATAAAAACTTAGGATTTCCTATCTTACTGCAATAAGGAATAATATTTTCCTTTACATCATCAATAACCTCTTCAACACCAATTCCTTCAAAGGGTATTTCTTGCGAAACTAAATCATATAAATTTTCACGTTTAATATTGGGAATAACAGGATCACTTGAAATATCCTTTATATACTCCCCTACAACTTTAATAGCTTTGTCCAAGCAAATATCCATGTTTTCAAGATCTAAAGATTCTACTCTCATACTTCCCCTTACCTTTCTTATATATTTTTGTATAAGCTTAATTATATATTTCACTAAATTTTCTTAATTGCCCATATATTTAGTATATACTGTTCAAATTCTCATCTCAACAGATTTTCATATATAAAAGCTAATATAATAACATACAATAAGTTACTATGTATGTTATTATATGGTATAATATAGTTTGTTGAGTTATATTTATACATTACTATTTACTATCATGAATAAATTAATATTAAGGAGATATTTTTATGAAAAATCGTAGTATTTATTTTTTAATGGTATTAGCTGCATTATTTTGGGGTGGAGCATTTATTGCAGCAAAGCTTTCTGCTCCATTTATACCTGCTTTCACACTTACATTCCTTAGATTTTCTATAGCTACAGTAATACTCTATGTCGTAATTTTAGTTAAAGAAAAACATATATATAAATTAAAGAAAGAGGATATACCCGTATTTTTATTTACAGGTGTTGTAGGGATGGTAGGATACCATATTCTATTTTTCAAGGCCTCTATATATACTACAGCTATTAACTCTTCCATTATAGCTGCATCTAATCCTATGATAACAGTTTTATTATGTTTTATTTTTCTTAAGGACAAGCTAAATTCAAAATGTATTTTAGGAATTATTCTTTCATTTACAGGAGTACTTTTAACCATAACAAATGGTTCTCTATCAACTATTAGCGATATTACCTTCAACAAAGGAGATATTCTAATGCTTTTAGCAGTATTGTGCTGGGCTTGTTATGGAATTTACAGTAAGAAAGTTATGCCTCGATATTCACCACTTACTTTAACTTTCTACAGCTTTTTATTTTGTACCCTTTTTCTAATTCCTTTTGTCATATATGAAAATCCTATAAGTTTAATACACAGTGTACCATATTATTCTTACATTGCTGTTGTATATATGAGTATATTTGCATCTGTTATAGGATACCTTGTACAACAAATGTCTATAAAACAAATAGGTCCAGCTAAAACTTCAATCTTCATAAATTTAGTTCCAGTATTTTCTATTATACTATCATCTATAATACTTCATGAAACTATAACTATAGTAAAAGTTTTTGCTGCCCTCTTAATAATTACTGGTGTGTATATATGTCAAAAATCCAAATAACATCAATTTTTATTTCGTCTTTATGATATACTATAAAACAAGAAATTCATTAGAGAAGGGATAGTTACATTATGTATGTAAATAAGTCAAAAATTAAAGTACGTTATGTTGAAACAGATAAAATGGGAATTGTTCATCACTCCAATTATTATGCTTGGTTTGAAGTAGGTAGAGGAGAATTTATAACAGAGTCGGGAATGAGTTATAAAGAAATAGAAAAACAAGGCATAATGCTTCCATTAGTAGAAAGCTGTTGTAAATACATAGAAGGTGCAAAATATGAAGATGAACTTATAATTGAAACTAGCATAAAAGAAATGAATGGTGCGAAAATAATATTTAACTATAACGTTATTAGAGAATCTGATAACAAACTTTTAGCAAAAGGCTCTACAACTCATGCATTTGTTAATAATGATTTTAAAATTGTAAATGTAAAGAAAAAACATCATAATATATGGGAAAAGCTAAGTATACTTTATACAAAATAACAGAATCCTAAGATCACATTTTGTGGCTTAGGATTTTATTATTTATTAATTATGAAATTTCAACTCTCAAATCACCCTTCAATACCTATACTGCAATATCTTTTCTGTTATATATTATATATGCAGCAGCAATAAATGCAATATTTAAAATCAACATAATAAGCAAATAAGTGCTGTTCATTTTCTCACCAATAATTATACTAGTTGCATTTACATACTCAAAAGGGGTAAAATACTTTAGTATTTCAAGCTCATCTGAAATATACGCAGCTATACTTAAAAAATAAGTTATAAGAACCACTCCAATAGATATTGATGTTACACTTCTACTTTTTCTCATAATAGCTGACATAAAAAAACCTATAGAAGCAAATGTTAGGTGTAATAATAATGGAGCTATACTCAAAAGTCCAAATATTCTCATACTAAAAGACTCTATTTTAAATATTTCAAAACTTATAAATAACATTGCAGTTGTTAATACATTTAAAATAATTATATTTGTTATACAACTAAGAAGCTTATTTGTAACTACTTCTGTTCTAGTTATTGGTTTACATAGTAAAAATTCTATAGTTTTTTCACCTTCTTCTTTTGACAACATACTAGCAGCCAGCATTATGGAATAAATGCTTCCAAATAAAGTTACAAATACATATCCTTTTGTTGCGTAGTAACCAAATATATTTGACATACTAAGCTTATCTAAACCAAAAGCACTTAGTAAAGCTTTAGGCATACTTTTAAAGAGTTCTTCAATGCTTTTACTTTCTTTAGCTATAGATGGATAAACAGCCATCATGAGAAATATAGTAGATGCTAAAATAATTGTCCATATTATAAGACTCTTTTTATTTCTATCCATTTCTCTTAAATACAAATTCATCTATTCCTCCCCCTTTTCATAATAATGCATAAACACATCTTCAAGGGCAGGTTCCTCTATCCATAAATTTTGTATCTGTATTTTTGATAATTTTAATAAGAGTTCATTAATATTACCATTGAATAAGAACTTAATTTCTCTATGTCTTCTTTCCTTTTTAATTATTCCTGATAAATCTAAGTCTAACTCTTTATCCTTTGATAATTCTATTCTTATATTTTTAAATTTGTTATTTCTTAAATTATCTATAGTTTCTACCTTTAAAATCTTCCCTTCTCTAATTATTGCTACTTTATGACAAAGCTTTTGTACTTCACTCAATATATGTGATGAGAAAAATATAGTCGTTCCTTTTTTATTTTCTTCACGAAGTAAATCAAAAAATATATTTTGCATTAAAGGGTCAAGTCCACTTGTAGGTTCATCAAGTATAAGAAGTTTAGGTTCATGTAAAAGTGCTTGAACTATAGCAGCCTTTTTCTTATTACCAAGAGATAAGTCATCTATTTTTTTATTTAAATCCAGCTCTAATCTTTGAGATAGCTTTTGTATATTATCTTTATAATTACCTTTATAAAACCTAGCAGAATAATTTAATAATTCTCCAACTTTCATATCATCATAATAGTTAACTTCAGATGGTAAATATCCTATATGCTTTCTTATTTCCTTTGAATCTTTAACACAATCCAAATCAAATATTTTAGCACTGCCGCTGGTTGGATGTATGAAATTTAGTATAGTCCTTATTGCAGTAGATTTTCCAGCACCATTGGGACCTATAAAACCAAAAATTTCTCCTTCGCCGATTTCTAAATTTACATCTATTATACCTCTGGCCTTACCATAATATTTGGTTAAACTGTTGGTTTCTATGATATTCATATACATCTCCTCCTTTTTTTTATATTGTTCTCAATTTAACTCTAAAGTTTTCATAAAAAAATAAATACAGCATAACAATCAATGCTGTATTTATTTCCATAATTTTTTAAATTTTTTCTGAAATAAGCTCTCCCATTTTTTCTGTACCTACTTCAATCATTCCATCTCCCATAATATCCACTGTACGATATCCTTTATCTAACACTTTGGAAATAGCATTTTCAATATCCTTTGCTGCCTCTTCCATATCAAAGCTATATCTAAGCATCATAGCAACACTCATAATAGCAGCAATAGGATTTGCTTTATCTTGACCAGCTATATCTGGTGCTGAACCATGAATAGGCTCATATAAACCTATTTTATTTTCTCCAACACTAGCAGAAGCAAGCATACCTAAAGAACCAGTAAGCATTGATGCCTCATCACTTAAAATATCTCCAAACATATTTCCAGTAAGTATAACATCAAACTGATTTGGATTTCTTATAAGCTGCATTGCTGCATTATCTACATACATATAATCTAAATCAATATGTGGGTATTCCTTGGCAATTTCTGAAACTACCTCTCTCCACAATCTTGAATTTTCAAGTACATTTGACTTATCAACAAGTGTAATCTTTTTATTTCTTTTTTGAGCAATTTCAAATGCTACTTTAGCTATTCTAGATATTTCAGGAGTAGAATAACCCATGATATCCCAAGCTTTTTTCCCACACTCAATATCTTCTCTATTTTTTTCTCCAAAATAAATTCCACCTGTAAGTTCTCTTACTATCATTAAATCTAAGTTATTACCCAAGATTTCTTCTTTCAGTGGTGACGCTGATTTAAGTTGTGGAAACATTATAGCCGGTCTTAGGTTAGCAAAAACACCTAATTGCCTTCTTATTTGTAAAAGCCCAGCTTCTGGTCTTAAATTTCTAGAAATCTTATCCCATTTTGGTCCACCTACTGCTCCTAAAAGTACAGCATCACTATTCTTACAAATTTCTATAGTTTCATCTGGAAGAGGTACACCTGTTTCATCAATAGCAGCACCGCCCATAAGTACTTCTTGATATTGAAAATTACATTTATACTTTTTTGAAATAACTCCAATTACCTTCACTGCTTGATTCACTACCTCTGGTCCTATTCCATCTCCTTTTATAACTGCTAACTTCATTTTGCATCCACCCTTTTCCTAACATAATTAACAAGTCCATCACTCTTTATAATTTTCTGCATAAATTCAGGGAATGGTTCTGATTTATATATCTTATTGGTAGTCTTATTTATAATAGTTCCATTATTAATATCTACTTCAATTTCATCTCCTTCTTTTATCTCTTTTGCAGCTTCTTCACACTCAATTATTGGAAGGCCTATATTTATAGAATTTCTATAAAATATTCTTGCAAAAGTTTTTGCAATTACACAACTGATTCCAGATGCTTTTATAGCAATAGGAGCATGTTCTCTTGAAGAACCACAGCCAAAATTCTTTCCCGCTACCATAACATCTCCTTGTGAAACTTTATTTGCAAATTCTTTATCTATATCCTCCATACAGTAAGCAGCAAGCTCTTTTGGATCACTTGTATTTAAATATCTAGCCGGAATAATTACATCTGTATCTACATTATCTCCATATTTTATTACTTTTCCTTTTATCATTTTACTACCTCCTCTGGTGATGCAATTTTTCCTTTAATAGCAGATGCAGCCGCCACTGCAGGACTTGCTAAGTAAACTTCACTTTCTACATGTCCCATTCTTCCTACAAAATTTCTATTGGTAGTAGCAACAGCTCTTTCTCCTTTTGCTAGGATACCCATATGTCCTCCTAAACAAGGTCCACAGGTAGGTGTGCTTACCACTGCGCCTGCATTTATAAATATTTCTAATAGTCCTTCCTTCATAGCCTGAAGATAAATTTTTTGAGTTGCAGGAATTATAATCGCTCTAACAGAAGAATGTACAGTTTTGCCTTCAAAGACTTTAGCAGCTGCTCTTAAATCTTCAATTCTCCCATTAGTACATGAGCCTATTACAACCTGATGAATAGGTATATCATCAACTTCATCAATAGTTCTAGTGTTTTCTGGCAAATGTGGAAAAGCAACTGTTGGTCTTATAGTTGATAAATCTATTTCTATAACCTGAGAGTATTCTGCATCCTCATCTGCTTTATATATTTTATATTTTTTAGTTGAATGCTCTTTCATGTATTCTATTGTTTTTTCATCAACCTGAAAAATTCCATTTTTAGCACCAGCTTCAATAGCCATATTGGCTATTGTAAAGCGGTCATCTATACCTAAGCTTTTTAAACCTTCCCCACTAAATTCCATAGACTTATATCTTGCTCCATCTACTCCAATCATTCCAATGATATGAAGAATTACATCTTTACCACTTACCCAAGGCTGAAGTTTTCCTTTAAGTTGAAATTTAATTGCTTCCGGAACCTTGAACCAACATTGTCCTGTTGCCATTCCTGCTCCCATATCTGTACTTCCAATTCCTGTTGAAAAAGCTCCTAAAGCTCCATAAGTACACGTATGAGAATCTGCTCCAATTACTACATCACCAGCAACCACAAGTCCTTGTTCAGGAATCAAGGCATGTTCAATACCCATTCTTCCTACTTCAAAATAATTTTTGATATTTTTTTCTTGTGCAAACTCTCTACAGCACTTACACTGTTCTGCAGATTTAATATCTTTATTTGGCGTAAAATGATCTGGTACAATTGCTACTTTATTTTCATCAAATACTTTTTCTACCCCCATTTTTTTAAATTCTCTAATAGCTACTGGAGTAGTTATGTCATTTCCTAAAACCAAATCTAAATTTGCACTAATTAGCTGCCCCCGTTTTATATAATCCAATCCAGCATGCTCTGCCAAAATTTTTTGAGTCATAGTCATACCCATTTTTATAGCCCCCTTATATTTTAATTTATTTCACTTGCCATCTTATTTATTGCATTCATATATGCTTTTACACTTGCTTCAATTACATCCATACTAATACCCCTGCCTACAAACTTATTTCCATCTCTATCTATTTTCACAGTAACTTCTCCTAAAGCATCCTTTCCACTTGTAATAGCTTTAAGTGCATAATCTTCTAGCTTTACGTTAACTCCTATAGTTCTTTCAATAGCATTGAATACTGCATTTATAGGACCGTCACCACAAGCAGCCTCTTGTATAACTTCATCCTTGTTTTTAACTTTAACTGTTGCTGTAGAAACCATATTATTTCCTGTTATCACCTGGAAGCTTTTAAGATTATATTTTTCTACAATCGGAACTACATCTTGATTCACCAAAGCCTCTATATCCTTATCTGAAATTTCTTTCTTTTTATCTGCCAAATCTTTGAATATTTTGAAAGCTTCATTTATTCTATCATTATCTAAATTGTAACCAAGCTCCTTTAATCTTTCCTGAAAAGCATGTCTTCCTGAGTGTTTTCCAAGTACCATATTATTTTCTTTCAATCCAATAGATTCTGGTGTCATAATTTCATAAGTTTCCTTTTTCATCAATACCCCATGTTGATGAATTCCTGATTCGTGTGCAAAAGCATTTACCCCTACAATTGCTTTATTAGCTTGAATACTTACCCCAGTTAAATGACTTACCATGCTGCTAACTCTATGAATTTTTTCACTAACTACATTTGTATAACAATCAAAGTAATCCTTACGAGTCTTTAAAGCCATAACAATTTCTTCAAGAGATGCATTTCCTGCCCTCTCTCCTAATCCATTCACAGCACATTCAATTTGTTCTGCCCCATTTTCAATAGCTGCAAGTGAGTTAGCAACTGCAAGTCCTAAATCGTTATGACAATGAACACTTATAATTGCTTTATCAATATTAGGTACATTTTCTTTTATTCCTCTTATAAACTCTCCAAATTCTACCGGCGTAGTATATCCTACAGTATCTGGTATATTAACTACTGTAGCACCGGCGTCGATGACGGCTTCTAAAACTTTATAAAGAAATTCTGGACAAGTTCTTGAACCATCTTCCGGTGAAAATTCTATATCATCACATAAGGTTTTAGCATATGAAACCATCTCTACTGCTCTTTTTAACACTTCCTCAGGTTCCATATTCAGCTTATATTTCATATGAATATCTGATGTTGCTATAAAAGTATGAATTCTAGGTCTTTCTGCATATTTAAGTGCTTCCCATGCACGGTCAATATCTTTTTTATTAGCTCTAGCTAATGCATTAATAATAGGTTTTTTTATTTCTTTTGCAATAGCTTTTACTGCTTCGAAGTCCCCATTAGATGCTATTGGAAACCCTGCTTCAATAACATCTACTTCTAACATTTCAAGCTGTTTTGCAATTTCTAATTTCTCTTGTACATTTAAACTAACCCCTGGTGTTTGTTCTCCATCTCTCAATGTAGTATCAAAGATTTGAATTTTCTTTGACATTTATAGCCCCCCTTTTAAGATTTAAATATAAAAAGGCAGACTTTATACTCTCACTGGAGCATAAAGTCTGCACGCGGTACCACCCAAATTTTTTTCTCGTTTAGATAACGGCATTCACCGGCTCAGCCTACTACTATTTCAGCTTGCTGCTCAAGGACTAGTTCAGTAATCGATTATCTGTAGGTTCTCACCATTACCCACTCTCTGTAAAACATCTCTATTACCTACTACTTCCCATCATTGCTTTAAAATTTATACTTTTATATTGTATTTCAAACTTTTTATTTTTATTCCAAATAATATTTAATAAGAAATATACTATAATTTTCAAAGCATGTCAATATAAATTTTTAGAATTATTTAAATTTTCTTTTTTCAAAATAAAATAAGGCATATCACTGATATGCCTTATTATAATCTATACTAACATTATTGACTTACTACTAGGTCATCTATTTTGCACCTTAAAACACTCGCCAGCACTACTACTTTTTGTAAACTCGGGTTCGTTTTATCTCCTCTCTCCAACTCTTCTAAATATGATTTTGAAATAGATGTTTCATATTTAGAATTCTTAGTAAGATTTTCAATATCTCGAGCGGTATACCCCAAACTCACCCTGAATTCTCTAATCTTCTTACCATTTAACATGCTAGAGACCCCCTTTAAAAATTTACTCCATTCCGGTAGAGCTATACTCCATATAAAGCTTATTGTGGTTGGTAGCAAATAGATACAGTATTACACTATATAAAAGTCTTTTCACTTTTATTATAATACTTTTTTAAGATAAAAAGTAGTTGTTTAAATATATTTTACACTTACTTAATATTTTTGAGCATACTAAGTTATTTAAATATCTTTTTTAATAATTTAACTTTATACTTATACGGAGGATATCTTAAAGCAACATCAAATACATTGCTTTTTTTTACTATACTTTTTTTATGAGAAAAAGTATCAAAACTTGCCTTCCCATGATAAGCCCCTACTCCACTACACCCTACACCACCAAAAGGAATATATGATGAAGCTACATGCATTATTGTATCATTTATACATCCTCCACCAAAAGAAATATTATGTAAAATTCTCTTTTGAACCTGCTTATTATTAGAAAATATATATACAGCAAGAGGCTTTGGATAATTATTTACCATTGTTATAACTTCTGATAAATCATTGTATTCTAGGACTGGAAATATAGGTCCAAATATTTCATCCTGCATAACTTTATTTTCCCAAGTTACATTATCTATAATTGTAGGTGAAATATATAGTTCCTCTTTGTCATGCTCTCCTCCTACAATAATTTCTCCTTCTTCTAAAAATTCTATTAATCTATTAAAATGTTTCTTACTTATAATTCTTGGCAAATCGTGACTTTCCTTAGGATTATCCCCAAAAAACTCTCTAATGATTTTAGCTATAGCATTAAGAAGTTCTTTTTTTATATCCTTATGAACTAATAAATAATCAGGAGCAACGCAAGTTTGCCCAGCATTTAAAAATTTACCCCAAGCTATCCTTTTTGCTGCTAATCTAATATCTATATCTTTGTCCACTATACAAGGACTTTTACCTCCTAATTCTAATGTCACAGGAGTAAGATTTTTTGCTGCAGCCTCCATTACTACTTTTCCTACTAGAACACTACCAGTAAAAAATATATAATCAAACTTTTCTTTAAGCAATGCTGTACTAACTTCAACCCCACCATTAACTATAGCTATAAATTCTTCATTAAAACTTTCATTTATTATTTTTGTTATAACCTTAGAAGTATTTGGTGTATATTCAGATGGTTTTAAAACAGAACAATTTCCTGCCGCTATAGAACCTATAAGTGGTGCCATTAGCAATTGAAATGGATAATTCCACGGAGAAATAATCAGTGTAACTCCATACGGCTCCGAATAAATACAGCTTGAAGCTAAAAAATTTGTTATTGGTGTTTTAACTCTTAGTGGCTTTGACCATTTTCTTAATTTCTTTACAGCAAGATTTATCTCATCTAAAACTATACCTATTTCAGTAGCATAAGATTCAAACTCTGATTTGTACAAATCTATCTTTAAAGCATTGGATATCTCATTTTCATATTTGACGATAGCTCTCTTTAAAATTTTTAATTTTTCTATTCTAAAGTTTATAGCTCTAGTCTCTCCAGTATAAAAGTATCGCTTCTGGTTATTTAGAATTCCTTTTATATTATCCATAATTATTCTCCATCCAATTATATCCAAATATCTTTAAACTCATTATAACATCCCTTAAACAAATTCTCTATATGTAAAATAATTTATTTTAAATAAAAGAAGTAGAATATCTTATTAAAAATATTCTACTCAGGATTTATATCATATCAATATTGATTAACACCTTCAATTCTTAATACATTTTTTGAACATTAGTAGCTTGAGGTCCTTTTTGTCCTTCCACTACATCAAATTGCACCTGTTGACCTTCATGCAAATCTTTTTTAGGCCCTTGTTCCTTTATTGCAGAGTGATGAACAAACACATCATTTCCTTGTCTCCCTGAAATAAACCCATATCCCCTTTTACAGTCATACCATTTTACTGTTCCTGTTTCCATATAAATTCCTCCAATTTCTTTATTCAATAACACACTTTATTATTGGAGTATTTATATGAAAATATACTAAATTTAAGGAAATACCAATTCTATTCAAGAAGCAATTTCTCTGCATGATTACTTATAAAATTAACATAGCTTTTTCAGCTTAACATATCCTCGGAAGCATTTGAGTATCTAAACTTCCTAATAATCTCTTCCCCCCAAAAGCATTCTCAACATATACAAAATCTTCTTTATTAGTAAAATGTCCTATTATACTTGCATTACTGCATTTACCTTCTTTTTTAAGTCCTTCTTTGATTTCCTCTGCCACATCATTTTCTACAACCAATATCATTCTTCCCTCACTAGCTAAATAGAGAGGATTAATACCTAACATTTCATTTATTCCTTCTATTTCTTCTCTTATTGGAATAGATTTTTCCAAAAGATGTATCCCTAATTTACTCTTTTTTGATACTTCGTTTAAAATTTCTCCTATTCCTCCTCTTGTAGGATCTTTCATAAGTTTAATGTTATCTTTATATTTTTGTAGGTAATCTAATAAATAATTAAGTGGAGCACAATCACTCTCAATGTTTCCTTTTACCTTTAAATTATACCTATCCACAGCTATAGCCGTCCCATGCTCTCCAATAGTTCCAGTTATTATAATGCTGTCTCCAGATTGTATTTTTTTAGGTACGTATCCCTTAACAAATCCAACTCCAGAAGTATTTATAAAAACACCATCTATTTTTCCCTTTGGAACAACTTTTGTATCTCCAGTAACTATTTTTACGTTAGCTTGTCTACATGTGTTTCCCATTGATTCAGCTATTTTTTGTAGTTTGTTAATAGGAAATCCCTCCTCGATAATAAACCCTACACTTAAGTATAAAGGAATAGCTCCACATACTGTTAAATCATTTACCGTACCACAAACCGCTAATTTCCCTATATCTCCGCCTCTAAAAAACATAGGATTTACCACAAATGAATCTGTAGTAAAGGCTATCTTTCCTTTATCTAGGCTAAATAATGCTGAATCCATATTCTCTAGTAAAATATCATTATCAAAGCTTTTATAGAATATTTTTTCTATTAACTCTCCAGTATATTTTCCACCATCACCATGTATTAACTCTATAGTTTTAGTATTCACTTTCCCACCCCCTTAACGCTCTGCTTTCACTTCTCAACTTTCAAATGTATTTGTAATATGCAGCACAAGCTCCTTCACTAGATACCATACATGGACCACATGGAGTTCTAGGAGTACATACTTTTCCAAAAAGACCGCATTCTTTAGGTGATATGTTTCCAATCAAAACCTCACTGCATTTACATCCATTGTCTTCTCGAAGCACTTCTTCTTTATCATTAAAATATCTATATAAATTAAATTTCTTAACTGCATCCAGTTCTGAGTACTTGTCCTTTATAACTAAAGCCGAATTATTTACATTTCCAATTCCTCTCCACAGAACATTATCTATTTTAAATATTTCTTCTATTAATTCTATAGCCATTTTATTCCCCAAATCACTTACACATCTTCTATACAAGTTTTCAAAGCCTCTCTGTCTTTTCCCCTCTTGTTTTCTTTTGATTTCTTTAATCAAAAAATATATTCCGCCTAGTATATCCTCTGGTTCAAATCCACATACTACTGCTGGCACTCCATATTTTTCATAAATAAATTTAAAACTCTCAGCTCCTTTAATCACAGCCACATTTCCCGGGCAAATTATTCCATCAATATTCTTTGTTTTCAAGGTTAGAATCTTATCCAGTATAGGTGGCATAATCTTTATAGAAGTTAAAAAATATAAATTTTTTATTTTTCTATTATGAGCTTCTTTTATAACAGCTGCTATTATTGGTGCTGTTGTTTCAAAACCAACACCTAAAAATACAACTTGTTTTTCTTTATTTTTCTCAGCTATATTAACAACATCATATACAGAATATACTACTCTTATATCTCTTCCCTTTGATTTTTCCTCTAGTAAATTCCCTTGATTTCCATTTACCCTCATTAAATCTCCAAAAGTAGCAATTATAACTCCTTTTCTTGATAAATCTATAGCAGCATCTATATAACTTTGATGTGTAACACAAACAGGACATCCCGGTCCTGATATTAAATTTATCTTATTCGAAAGTATACTCTTTATTCCATACTTAGCTATAGAATGTGTGTGTGTTCCACACACCTCCATAATATTTATGTTATCTAGCTTTATTTCTTCTCCAAATCTATTAATGTTATCTACGATTTTATTTAATTTATTATCATTTATCATAATTCATCATCTTCTTTTAACATTTCTTCAAAGATATTATCCAAATAGTCAAAGTAATCTTTATCTATTTTTTCAATAGCAAATCCTGCATGAATAAGCACATAATCGCCCATTAATGGCTCTTCAATAAGTTGGACATTTACACAAGTTTCAACTCCTTTAATATTCACAACAGCAAAGGGTAAATCTAAGTTTTTTATTTCACCACAGATAGCAAGGCACATTTATAAACACCTCTCTTTTAAAATCTCATCAGCAACAGCTATTTGTCCAAAAGAAATTCCACTATCATTAATAGGAATAATTTTATTAAAAAATACTTCAAACCCATTGTCTTTCAAACTCTTATATATTCTTTTTAAAAGATATTCGTTTTCGAATACTCCACCACTAAGCACAATCTTATTAAGTTTAAACTTCTCCCTTAAATTACAGGTCATATCAATAGTTATGTTTACAATAGTATTATGGAATTTAGCACTTATTATTGAATTTACTATCCCTTTTTCTATATCCTCTAATATATCCATAATTATCTTTGAAGAATCTATCTTATACACACCATCTTCTTTTTCTATATAGTAGTTATAGGAGTCAACCACATTCTTTTCAGCAATAGCTTCTAGCTCTATAGCCCCCTGTGCATCATAAGTTATTTCTTCTCTTATTCCTAAAATAGAAGAAACAGCATCATATAATCTACCTAAACTTGATGTTTTATAACAGTTTAAATTATAATCTAATGCAGCACATACATTACTAATATCCTCTTTTACAAGGCTTTGAATTCTCTTTAATGCTTTTTCCTTTATAGTTTCAGCCTTTAACTCTTTCAAATAACTCACGCCTATTTTCCATATGTCTTTTTGAGCTGAATCTCCCCCCTGTATTTCTGTGTACTTGAAATATCCTGCTCTTTTAAATTCTTTTCTATTACCGACTAAAAATTCTCCACCCCAAACCATACCGTCAGTTCCAAAACCTGTACCATCGTATATAACTCCTATAACATCATCAAATATATTATGTTCTAACATGCAACTTACCATATGTGCATGATGATGTTGAACCTCTATTTTAACTACATCTAAGTTCTTTCCATAAATGCTGGACATATAATTTGGATGCATATCTACAGCAATGACATGTGGTTTAAACTCAAAAATACTTTGTAAATTGTTTATAGCCTTTTTATATTCTTTATATGCGTCTAAATCTTTTAAATCTCCTAGATACTGACTTACATATACAATTCCATCTATAGAAAAAGCACAAGTATTTTTCATTTCCGAACCACAAGCTAATATTTTATTCTCTATATTACCATTAAAAGAATACGGTGCATATCCACGTCCTAGCCTACTTACTAGTTCCATATCCTCTACTACTTTAACTACAGAATCATCTATAGGCGTATTTATTTCCCTATCGTTTAATAAAAAATAATCTGCTATATGTCCTATATTTTTTATAGCCCCTTCATTTGTATATTCTATAGGTCGTCCACTTATATTGCCGCTGGTCATAATTAGAGGGGGAAGGTCTTCGCTAAATAGTAAATGATGTAGTGGAGTATACGGAAGCATAACTCCAAACTTATTAACTTTAGATGCAATATTATTAGGAAGTATTTCCTTATTATTCTTCTTTAGAATCACTATTGGTCTTTTATTAGACATCAACACTTCTTCTTCTTTTTTGCTGATAAGACAATATTTTTTTACTTCATCAATATTCTTCATCATTAAAGCTAGAGGCTTATGATTTCTTCTTTTTCTCCTTCTAATTTCACTTATAGCCTTCTCATTTAATGCGCTGCATACTATATGAAAACCTCCAATACCTTTTATTCCTAAAATCTTTCCTTTTTTCAAAAACTCAGCACTTTTCTTTATTTCATCTATACACTCTATTTTTTCTCCCTCATTATCTATAAGAATAAGCTTTGGACCACATTCTATACAGCAAGTGGGTTGAGCATGAAATCTTCTAGTCTCAGGATTCTTATATTCACTATCACAAAGTTTGCACATCTTAAATTCACTCATAGTTGTGTTACATCTATCATAAGGTAACGACTTAATTATTGAATATCTAGGCCCACAGTCAGTACAATTAGTAAAAGCATACCTATATCTTTTAGAAGTTTCATCAAATATATCACGAACACATTTATCACAAGTAGCAATATCAGGTAAAATAAATTTTAGTTTTGTATTTGCTGATATACTTTTCTTTATTTCAAAGCTTTTATACCCTGTTGGTTTCATTTTTATAATTTCTGTCTTTTGTATTTCTGCAAGCTCAGGTGGTTCTTTTACTATCTTAAAAAGGAATTCTTTTATTTTTTCTGTTGTTCCTTCCATATCTATAACAACAGATGAGTCATAATTATTGACCCATCCTTTAATATTTAGTTCTTTTGCTGTTTTATAAATGTATGGTCTATACCCTATTCCCTGAACTATTCCATATATTTTTACAATATATCTTTTTTTATCTTCTTTCATCTATTCTATTTTTTCTCCCCCTCAACTTTTCTAATAGTTGCTGTAAGCTCTGGCATGTCTCCAAAGACAACCTTTACTTTGGTATACTTATCTACAAATCCCTTATTCATATCTATCAGATGCTCCAAAAGATTTTCTTCGTTTATATGACTATTAAAATTCACCGAAATTTCCATTGAAGTTATCTTCTTTATACCGTTGTCCATACAAATATTATTAAGACTTTTAGAAATGTTTTGCATCAAAAATGAATCATGCATTTTCTAATCCCCCTTTTGAAATTATTAAGTTATAAACCTCATTTTTTATCTTTTTAAAATTTTCTTTTAAAACTTCACTTAACTCTATTCCAAATTCTATATTTGAAACTTCTATCCCTATTACAAAACCTGAAACTTTTTTAAGTGCATAACTATTTAATAGCTTGATAAGACTTAATTGATGCTGAGAATATCCTTTTTCAAAAAAGTCTCCCGTTTTATCAAGTTCTACTATACTTACCGCTCCAGGTTTAATTCCATAAAGAGTAGCATCTAATATAAATAGAAAGTCTCCATCTTCTATAAGACTTAAACAGTAATCCACATCTGTTTCACCTATTATTACCTGAAGCCCTATATTTTCTAGTTTATCTTTCAATTCTTCTGCAATTAATACTCCAATGCCATCATCTCTCATTATTCTATTTCCTATAGCAATAAATTTTTTACTCATACTTTATATATACTCCTCATGCATTTGTTAATATAATCTATACAACCCTTATCTCCATAGGTGAAAAATCTTTACTTAAAACATGAGTGGCACAAGATACACACGGGTCAAAGGATCTTACTATTCTTCCTATTTCTACTGGATTTTTAGTATCTTCAATATGAGTTCCTATTAGTGACTCTTCCACAGCACCACGAACTCCATTAGAATCCTTAGGAGAAAGATTCCATGTACTTGGCGTTATTATAGTATAATTTTTTATCTGTCCCTCTTCTATATTTATATAGTGAGATAAAGCTCCTCTTGTAGTATCATTAAATCCGTACCCTACAGCTTTTTCAGGTAGTACATAACGCTTATTTGTACTTTCTTTAGCTGTCAGCCGCTCTAGTAGTTTTAGCATAATATCAGCTATTTTTTTTGCCTCTAGTGCTCTAGCTACAGTCCTATTCATAGTAGAAATTCCTTCTCTATATTCCCCACTTATATACATTCTTGCAAGCGGTCCTACCTGTACTGGATATTCCTTATATCTAGGAGCCTTTATCCAACTATACCCTTCTTTTTTTAATGCATCTGGCTTCCAATTATCATCTTCAATGTTCAAAGTTTCCTTGTCTGCTTTATACCAAGCTGAATAAATATTTTCATTTATCTTTGTAGTGTCTAAATTTTCTTCCTTTCCATCTATAATTGCTTTAGGACTTACATAATAAATTTCTGGCCCATAGTTATCGTATAATCCATAACTCATTAAATTTTTAGGTCCTGAACCTATATTAAAGTAATCTTTATAATACTTAGCTACAATAAAAACATCTTCAATCATTTTATTTACAATAAAATCTCTAATTTCAGTTACAAGGGCCTTTATCTGAAAAATCTTTTGAGCAGTAATATTAACAGTAGTTCCTCCAGCAATTATACCGTGGTTATGAGGTGCTTTCCCTCCTAAAACAGCTAATATCACATGTGCCTTTCTACTATATTTTAATGACTCAAAATAGTCTTCTATAAGTTTTTCACTTTCTTTTTTAGGAATTCTAAAATCAGTGTGAGTTACTGAATAGACTGGATTTACATTAAATCCTGTTACAAAATCTGGAAGTGTATATTGATAAAAATGTCTTAAATGATTCTGTAAAAATTCACTACCGTGAAGTATATCTCTAAGTATTTCTTCATTCGTATCAACCTTCAAATTAAAAGCATTTTCGAGAGCTTTTGCTGAAACTACAGAATGTGCAGTTGAGCAAATTCCACAAATTCTCTCTGTAAAGTAAGTTGCATCGAGAGGTGGCCTACCCTTTAGCATCTTTTCAAAACCTCTAAACAACATTCCTTCACTTTTTGCGTCTATAATTTTGTTTTTTTCAATATGAGCTGTTATCTGTAAAAATCCACTTATTCTAGTAACAGGATTAATTACTACTTTTTCAGGCAAATCCTCACCTCCTACCTATAAGTTTATAAATGGTTCCATAGCATCTGGAAAACCTTTTTGTGCACATCCTATGCAAGGAGTATTATCTCCTATAGGCCAATTTACATAATCATTCCACTTTCTTGTTGGACAATCTGTTTTGGTAACTGGCCCTCGGCAGCCAAGCTTAAACATGCATCCTTGATCACCAACTGATTCAGCAAAAATTCTCTTTTCGAAGGCTGCTCTTCTTGGACAAATATCATGTATAGTTACTCCATAAAAAATTATTGGTCTGCCTTCTTTATCAAGTTCCGGCTTTCCAAACAATATTAAATGTGCTATAGTTCCCATAATCCAATCTGGATGACACGGACATCCTGGAAGCTTTATAACCTCTCTCTGTAAGAATTCGCTAACACTAATACATTCTGATGGATTGGGCTTTGCCGCTGAAATTCCTCCAAAAGATGCACAAGTACCAACAGCCAATATATACTTAGCCTTATCTGCTGCTCTTTTCACCTCTTCCATACCTGTTATTGGTCTTCCATTATAATAAGAAACAATATTATAAATTCCATTATCTTTTGTAGATATTGCTCCATCAACAATTAGAATAAATTCTGTATTAAGTGCTTCTTGCAATTGTTCCTGAGCTTGTTCTCCCTGAGCTGCCATTAAACTATTGTTATACTTTAAATCCACCATATTGGTTAAAAAATATGTTACATCTGGAGCACTTCCATTAAGTAAAGAAATTATATTTCCAGAACATCCTGCCGCTTCAATCCATACCAAATTTATTTTTTTCTTATTGTTGTTTTTTATTTCAGTAACTGCTGTATCTATAAGTCTTTCAGCTGTTTGGGCTTTTGATTCTAAAACTGGACATATCTTTTTTCCCACAACTACTTCCTCCTCTTACTTTTGAAGTACTCCTACTTTCTGTAACTTACTTAAAACATCTTGTCCTTCATGACACTCTTTATATTCTTTACTTACATCATTCCCTGCTTCAAGTCCAAAATGTTTTCCTGCTGCCCACGCCGCTTCAAATGTTACATCATAAACTATCCCATTCACCGCAATATATGCTGGATTACCATTTTTACCATTAAATTTAGAAAGTTCTTCTAAAGTAAAAGTCTTATCTTCAGTCTGTCTATCAGCACTCGCTGCCTTTTTCATATTAGTAACATAGTTTTTTATGACATACATCTTATACAGTTCTTGGTGGATTAAATTATCATAAAACATTTTTTCATACATTGTGGTACACATAGAACTTATATAACTTAGTTCATTAATATTTTTTTTCATTCTATTAATTAGCAGCTCACAATTCTTTATATACATGCAATCCATCCTTTTAAAAGTTTACCCTTAATAATATGCAGTAGAGGTTAATAAAATGAATACACAAGAAAATTGCGTATCAATCTTCTTGTGTATTCATTAAAAATATGTTGTTTTATTTACTTTTTCATCTTGCTTTCTTTTAACAGCTTGGATTCACCTGTATTTTCCCAAATTTCTACTTGTTCAATAGCTTCTTGAGGAGTATACCCTCTCCCTACTAAAACTCCTGATAAAATAAACTCTTGAAATAGGTGTTCTAAATTAATTCCCTGTTTTACTTCTTCTAATGCACGTTGTACTAAAGGCTCAATGTACATTACCCATTGATCAGGAGTATACTCATCCTTGTTTATTCTAAAAAGATGTCTAGTCATCGTACTCCAATATGCTTTTGCTTCTTCTTCAAGCTTTGTAAGTCTGGTATAATAATCTGGAAATTCTCTTAGATGTGCTAAAGCAATCTTCCCTGTTATAATAGGATCATCTTCTGTGACATTAGTAGGAAAGTATTTTCTTCCATGTTCAAGCTCCGTATCTAATCCCATTCTGAATTGCTCTAAGTCAAATTTTTCTTTGCTAAAATCAATACCAAGTTGTTTTGCAATTTCACTTGCTTCCTCTGTAGTAAAACTGGTTTTACCCTTAGTACTTGAACTCATATTTAGTTTACTAAAACCACTATTTTCAGCCTTATTTATACTTAGTATATAATTATATTTGTTGGCATGTTTCAATTGATCAGTGAGAATTTCAAATACCATATCCCTGTAATATCTGTTTGGCATTCCTGCACGAATATCTCTATATCTTTCTACTGCAGCCAACTCACCAAATAAGGCTTTTTTAATTCCGTCAATATAAGATTTAGACTTTTTAAATTCTATATCCTTCGGTGTAGTAATTTTTTGTCCAGTAAATGCTTTATAAATTTCTCTAAACATTTTATTATGTTTTCTTTCATCATCTCGAATAGATGCAATAATCTCCTTTTCTTCCTGTGTTGGCGCAACGGATATTAAGTAATCATAAAATAATTCATCTTCTCTCTCATCTTGTACTGCATCTCTTATCAGCATTAGTGATTTTTCTAATGTTTTATAAGACATTGGTCTTCCACAATAGCCTGGCACCATATAAGGCATATTGAACATCTCCAATTCTATTTCCTCCCTAAAAATAAAAAACTTTAATATCACGGTATTATGATATGCTAAATATTTTAATGAGTTACCAGTTTTAGTTATAAACTAAAATCGTATATATGTAACAAAATGTTGTATATAGTTGACATTTAATTTTTGAAGGAGTATTATTAAATTGCAAATAACAATAATAAGAGGTGTCATATGGCTAGAAGAAAAAAACTATTTAATACAAAAATAAAAGTACTCAGAGCTGAGAGGAATTTAACTCAGGAAGATTTAGCTATAGACTTAGGAGTTAATAGGGGGACAATTTTAGAAATTGAAAGAGGAACTTTTAACCCTTCTTTAAAACTTGCTTTTTCTATTGCTAAATATTTTGGTAAGACAGTAGACGAAATTTTTGAAATGTTGGAGGATGAGGAATAATGGCAAATACAAACAATTTATTATTATCTGTCAATATAATATTTGTTGCACTTATAAGTGCTTCATTTTTAATAACATTATTAGGTGAAAAAGATGAGTTAGAGCTTTATGCATTTAATAATTCATTAAAAAATTCTGTTGTTATTGTTATTCTATCATTAATAGGATATAGTTTTTATTTATTATCAGTAGGTAAAAGTATTATTAGTATCAACGTTATTTTCTTTAGTATAGAAGGCTTAGGTCTTTTAAGCATAATTTTTTACTTCTTGGAATTGAAAGGAATAAGTTTTTTAATAAAAATAAAAAATAAAAAACTTGCAAATGTTTTAATATATATTTCTATAGCCGTAAGTGTTTTTTCAACAATCAGTCTTATCTTTACACCTAAGTTTTTTGCCAATAACACAGGCCTCATAAGATACGACGAATTAATTTTATATGTAAATGTAATTTTACTAGGACTTATAATACCAATGTTTCCTACTATAAGAGGTAAATTAACAAGAGAAGAATACAAAAAAGAACAAAAAGAAATCAATAAAATGTTTAACCTTTTTCTTCTAATATATTTAATATTTATGGTTGGTTTAATAGGATATGTAATTTATAAAACAGCTATCTAACCGTGGACATGTATTAATTAACAAAAGTCTGTAATTCTAAAAATTAAAATTACAGACTTTTATATATTTATATAGCCAACACTAATTCTCTTAATATCTTACAAGCAACAGCATTAGAAACTCCGCTTATATCATATTGTGGTGCTAACTCAACTATATCAGCACCTACTATATTTAATCCTTGCATAGTTTTTATAGCTTCCATCATTTCTTTAAATGTTATTCCACCTGGTTCAGGAGTACCTGTTCCTGGGAAAATTGATGGATCTAAAATATCTAAATCAATAGTTATGTATACAGGTTTATCTCCTATTTCTTTAACAGCTTCTGCAAGACCATCACAAGAAAATTTTGTTAAATTAGTATGTTCCTTAGCCCATTCAAATTCTTGTTTTTCTCCTGATCTTATGCCAAACTGATATATCTTGCCGTCACCCATAAAGTCCCATGATCTTCTTATAACTGATGCATGAGATAACTTTTCACCCATATAGTCATCTCTAAGATCTGTATGTGCATCAAAATGAATTAAGTACATGTCTTTATGCTTTTCATATACTGCTTTAATAGCTGGTAAAGATACTAAATGTTCTCCACCTATCATTACAGGAATCTTGCCATCCTTAACTATTCCTAAAGTAAATTCATTAATCATCGCTAAAACTTTTTCTGTATTTCCAAAAGGAAATTCTAAGTCTCCACCATCAAATACATTTACATCTTCTAAGTCTTTATCTAAATAAGGACTATAAGTTTCAAGCCCATAAGATTCACTTCTCATTACATTTGACGCAAATCTAGTTCCTGGTCTAAAAGATGTAGTTCCGTCAAACGGACTTCCAAAAACAACTATTTTTGACTCTTCATATTCATTATCAAAGCCTAAAAATGTTGATATGTTCTTAGACAGTTTCATCTTCTAGCATCTCCTTAACGTAAGTAGGTAATGCAAAAGCTCCTACGTGAATTTCTGTATTATAGTATTTAGTCTTAAGTCCTAAGCTATTCCATTTTTCTGCATTTAAATTCTTGATTGGATGTAATGCTTTTGAAGCAAATCCAAATAACCAATGTCCTGATGGGTATGTTGGCATATGATATTGATAAGCTTCTGCTATAGGGAAAATCTTCTTTATCTTGCTGTGAGCTCTCTTCATTTCTCTAGCATTGTTTTCATAATATGGACTTTCATTTTGATTTACTAATATACCCTTTTCAGTAAGTGCATTATAGCAATTTGTATAAAATTCTGTTGTAAAAAGTCCTTCTCCTGGTCCTATAGGATCAGTAGAATCAACAATAATTAAGTCATATAAGTTTTCTTTTCCCTCTACAAATTTAATACCATCTTCAAAATATAAATTTACTCTAGGATCATCTAATTTAGAAGCCGTAAAAGGTAAATATTCCTTTGAAGCTTTAACAACTAACTCATCTATTTCAACCATATCAATTTTTTCTATTGTGTTATATCTAGTTAACTCTCTTACTGTTCCACCATCTCCAGCTCCTATTACTAAAACATTTTTAATATCTGTATTAGTAGCCATAGCAACATGAGTTATCATATCGTGATATATAAATTCATCTTTTTGTGTTACCATTACAAGTCCATCTATTGTAAGTAATCTTCCAAATTCCTCTGTATCAAAAACATCAACTTGTTGAAATTCACTTTTTTCAGAATAAAGATGTCTTTTTACTTTCATTGAAAGTCTAACATTGTCTGTTTGCTGTTCTGTATACCATAATTCCATATCATTACCTCCTAGAATTTAATTTAAAATTTCTATTTTGTATCTGGTTTAAATTTTATTTCACCAAAGTCTTCTTTAGCATTATGTTGTATTCTATCTACAAGTCCTCTAGCAACTTCTGATGCTTCATGTTTTTCAGCTTTAAGCTTATCTTTAAGGTAATCAAAACCAACCCATGGATTTACAGAATCTCCGCAAGTAAACAAATCTACTGAAGCATATCCGTATTCCGGCCATGTGTGTATTGTTAAATGAGATTCTTGAATTATAACTGCTCCACTAACTCCCCATGGATTAAACATATGAAAACAACTAGTTACAATAGTAGCATTTGCTGCTTCTGCAGCTTCATTCATGTATTTTTCTATTAAAGCATGATTATTTAAAATCTCTTTATCACAATTGTAAAATTCCACTAATATATGTCTTCCTAATTGTTCTATTTTCATTCTCCATTTCTCCTTTTATTTTATGCTAATATATTTTTTTATATCCTATTTAACAATATGGTTTAAGCTCTGACCATGTACAAACTAATCGATTTTCATCCAATTTGTTTACTATATGTAAACCTGAAGTTTATATATAGCTTTATTTACTATGTATAAACTTTGTGTTTATTTGCAAAATTGTTTACTATTTGTAAACTTCGTGTTTATATATAGTAAATCCACATATATAAATATACTATTTTTTTGTTAATTGTCAATATATTTTTTAATTTTTTTTGGTAATTATACGAAATAAATTAAATAAATAAGAAAAAAGATAAAGCCAATTAATAAATTGACTTTATCTTTTAATTTTATAATTTAAAAATTTATCATTACATTCCTAAAACTTTAATATTTTCTACATAAGGATCTTCTGTATCTGTAAGCATACTATGTTGATTTTTTAAAAATCTTATATACTTTATTATTTCTCTGCTTATTCTTTCTCCTGGAGTAACTATAGGAATCCCTGGTGGATATGCCATTATAGATTCTCCACTTATTTCTCCTTCGGCATCTTCTAACTTTATAATTTTTTTCCTAGCATAAAAAGCATCTCTTGGTGAAACTATAATTTCTGGATTTTCTAACGCTACCTTTTCAAATTTCATTTCACTACCTTTATACTTGGAACTCATATCTCTTAAGGCATTAACAAGTGCTTTAATTGATTCTTCAGTATCGCCAACACTTACAATAGCAAGTATATTATATACATCTCCAAGCTCAACTTGTATATTATATTCATCTCTTAGTATGTCATAGGCTTTAAATCCAGTAATTCCAAGTCCTTTTACACAAACACCTAGTTTAGTTTCATCAAAATCATGAACTCCCGGATCACCTACTAGTTCTTTACCAAAAGCATATAACCCATTAATTTTATTTATCTCATCCCTAGCATCCCTAGTATGCTCTAATACTCTTGATAATACTTCTTCACCTTGCATAACTAGCATTTTTCTTGCTACATCTAAACTTGACATTAAAAGATACGATGCACTAGTGGTTTGTGTTAAATTCAACATAGTTTTAACAGTATTCTTATCTATTAACCCTTCATTTAATAATAAAGCTGAACTTTGTGTAAGTGAACCACCAGTCTTATGTAAACTAACTGCCGCCATATCAGCACCTAGTTCCATAGCTCCCTTTGGAAGTTCATCATGAAATCTAAAATGCGCTCCATGTGCTTCATCTACTATAACTGCCATTCCATTTTTATGTGCCACTTTAATTATTTTTTTTAAATTTGATGTAGCCCCATAGTATGTTGGATTAATTAAAAATACAGCCTTAACATCTGGATTTTCAGCTATTGATTTTTCAACATTTTCTACTGATACACCCATAGCTATTCCTAAGTTGTCGTTAGTCTCTGGTTGAACATATACTGGTACTGCTCCACTTAATATTAAACCATTTATAGCAGATTTATGAGCATTTCTAGGCATTATGATTTTGTCTCCTGGTTTACATATACTCATAATCATAGCTTGAACACCAGATGATGTTCCATTTACTAAAAAAAAGGCATGATCAGCACAATATGCATCAGCCATTAACGCTTCTGCATCCTTAATAACACTTATAGGATTGCTTATATTATCAAGACATTTCATAGAATTAACATCTATTTCCAAAACTTTTTTTCCAACAAATTCAGCAAATTCTGGTATTCCTTTTCCATGCTTATGTCCTGGCACATCAAAGGGTAAGACATTTTTTTCATTATATTCTTTTAGAGCATCAAATAATGGAGTTCTATTCTGATTTCTTATCATTTTTAACCACCTTTTTTCTGCGAAAATTAGCACCACCGGCTATAATATATGATATGTTATACTATGATATAACGCTTGTCAATACGCTATTTTTTTACAAATAATTCATTTTAAAAGAAAAAACCGAGCGTACTTTTATATTTACTCGGTTACATATAAATTATTTGTTTAAATTTGCATTTAATGTTTTCTATAGTTTTTAGATTTGTGTACAAATGTTTTTATATTTTCTTCTTCTTCTGCATGTCTTTCCTCAGTCATTTCTCCACGTCCTAATCTATCACATAAAGTTAGTAATGCAACTTCATCAACTGAAATTTGTGAAAGCATCTTTTCTATATCAGCAAAAGGTAAATCTTTAACTACAAAAAGAGCCTGCATATGCCATCTTACTAAAGCAGAAACTTTATCAATAAATTCTTCATCATTGGTAAGCTCCTCTAAAAATTCCCTTGCTATCCTTTCACCATGTCTATCATGGTCATAAGAAGTTATTCTACCCTTTCTAAGCTTTGTAGTAGGTTTTTTGCCTAAATCATGTAATAAAGCAGCCCACATAAAAGCATGTGGTTCTTCGCTTACTTCCTTTTTTTCAGCAGCATTATCTACTACTAACATAGTGTGCTTCCACACACTACCTTCCGGATGATGTTTAGGTGACTGTGGAACATCTGTTAGTTCTTCTAATAAAGTAAAAGGATATATGTTAGGAAACTCTCCTTTTCCTAATATTTCATTAAAATAATGTGATGGCTCTTTATCTTCCATTAAGTGTCTATCAAATTCTTTAAAGATAGTATTTTTATCTTCCATATATCTTCCTCCCTACTTTCTTACTTATATTATTCTTCCATTTGTAAAAACAATTTATTATAAAAACTTTCATATAACTAAATGGTTGGACAAACAAAATATAAACTGTTAGTATGTAGAAAGATAGAGTTTTTACATATTTAATTTATTGCAATATGGGAGGATTTAATCTATGCAAATATTTTTATATATTTTAATAAACAATATTCTACCTATATTTATTCTAATATTTTTAGGATATATTCTTGATAAAAAGTTTGAATTAAACATATATACTTTAAGCAAATTAAATTTCTATATTTTTGTTCCTATCTTTGCATTTATACAGCTTTACTCAACAAAACTACCTAAAGAAATGCTAAAAGTTGTTATTTATGCAATATTGCTATTGTTGCTAAATTATATTATTAGTACACTTGTTGCTAATTTACTTAAATTTGATCTTCCATTAAAAAATGCATTTAAAAACTCAGTAATGTTTTATAATTCAGGAAACATAGGTATTCCTATTATCACCTTAGTTTTTAGTAGTGCTCCTTTTATTATATCTGGCAAAACCCCTTACCTTAATCTAGCTTTAACAACTCAAATAGTAATATTAGTAACTCAGAACATATTTACAAACACTTTGGGATTTTTTAATGCCAGTCAAGGCAGCATGCATTGGAAAGATTCTATTAAGAGTATTCTAGGTATGCCTACAATATACGCTATTCCATTAGCAATTATTCTTAAAAATTCTCCATATAATTTATCAGAATCACCTATATGGCCTGCGCTTGTATATGCAAAAGAAGGAATGATATCTCTAGCCCTTATAACTCTAGGTGTTCAATTATCTAAAACTAAGTTTAATTTTAAAAACTCATATGCCTATATCTCTAATGTACTAAGATTAATAGGTGGTCCTATTATTGCATATATACTTATAACTTTACTTAATATTAATGGAATAACCGCTCAAGCTCTTATAATTTCTTCTTCAGTTCCTACAGCAGTAAACACTGCATTAATTGCTGTTGAAAGAAATAACAGACCAGATTTTGCCTCACAAGTAGTTATGACATCTACTCTTTTTAGTTCCATAACCTTAGTATTTGTAGTTTACATTTCAAGAATTTTATTTCCAATAATATAAAAAATAACCTAGCCATTAAAGCTAGGTTATTTCTAAGTTATTTGATCATAATAAACAGACATACTACAAGTACAACAGCAAAAACAAATATAGAATAAGTTACACTATTCATTTTTCTACTTAATTGTCCAACTTCTTGTTTTACATTTCTAACTACTGGATTGTCTTTTGTAATATATCCTTCTTTTTTACCCATTGCTACTTGGCCTAATCTAGTAACTGACCCTAATAATGTATTTTCATCCTTAATTTCCATCAAAGTTAATGCCTTAAACCCATCACTGAACAACGTAACAGTTTTTATAAGCCCAACATCAATGGCTTTTAAAACAACTGAACTAACTCTGAAAATAACTTTCCATGCTGGTTTATACACATGTTTCTCAATATTAAACCACTGAAGTGCAGTATTTTCATACCACCAATGTTCTCCACTACCTTTTCTTAGGAACTTTCTTACAAATAATAAATACACAGAAACACCAAGTAAAATTGTAAAAATTGCTGTCATTACATGAGAACTTGAGTAAAAGTGAGGTTCTACATGATGTAGCTTTCCAAATGGTTCTAATGCCTTCTCTGTAAGCTTTAAAATCTTATTTGGTTGAATTCCAATATAAATAACTACAGTAGCTAAAATTCCCATTGGGAAAAGAGCATTCTTTGTAATTTTAGCCTTAGCTTCTTCAATATGGTGGTCACTCTTTTCAACAAATACAGCAACAAATATCTTTAATAAGTATGCTACTGTAAAGCTACTACTGATAGTAAATACTACTTCAGCAATAGTAAACCAAATTCCCCCATACATATGGTGAGCCTCTGAAAGAGCAGTATGCAAAAGAGTTTTACCAGTATAACCATTAAAGCCTGGCATACCTATAATAGCAAGCAATCCTATAAAAAATAAAACTTTAAGTGCTTTCTTATCTCTTCCAAAACCACCAATCTTATTTATACTTAATTCATGCAGTACCATGTAAATAACTCCAGCACTCATAAATAAAATTCCTTTGAAAATTGCATGGTTAATAACATGATATAAAGTTCCATAAAGAGCTATTGCAGCATGCTCTTTAAGTATTCCTGCAAGACCAATACCAACAAGAATATAGCCAATCTGACTCATACTACTATAGGCAAGAATTCGCTTAAGATTTCTTTGAAGCATAGCTAAAAGACCGCCTATAAACATATTTAAAAATCCTATAACCAATATTACAGAAGATATAATAAAATCTCCATCCATTATTATATTAACAGTAATCATAATACCAAATATACCTGTCTTAGCAAGTATAGCTGATAAAATAGTCGTTGCTGGAGTAGGTGCAGCAGTATACGCCTTAGGCAACCATATATGAAGAGGTACCATAGCCGCTTTTACTCCGAAACCTATTATAATTAACGCTGATATAAAGTATTTCATATTTCCCATATTTTGTACAGCAAGCTGCAATTGACTTATTTCTAATGTATTTGTGTAATCATATAACAAGAATAGTCCCATAAGAAGAATCAATCCACCACTAACAGCCATTACTATATAAGAATCTCCAGCTTCATGAGAATATTCATCTTCATCATGAATAACTAATGCATATGATGTTAAAGACATTATCTCGAAAAAAGTAAATAGATTTAAAAAATTCTCTGATATAAAAATACCTATTGTACTTCCTAAAGTAAGCATAAAGAAGAGATAATATCTGTTTCTATTTTTATAGCTTATTAAATACTGTGTTGAGTAAATTGTAACCAAAAACCATATAAATGAAGTAATCCAAACAAATATATATCTGAAAACATCTAATTTTAAATGAAGTCCTGTTCCCATAATATAAGGAACTGATACTTCTATAGTTTGTACTGCAACATATTTGTATAAAAAGGTAACCACTGCAAAAGTAATCCCTGTCATTAAAACATTAAAAACATCTCTATATTTTTCTTCTTTTTTCCCTAAAATAAGTCCTACAAAAGCTCCTAATATAGGGAAAAGCAAAATAAAAATCAATAAATTTCTTGGATTCATACCCTCACACTCCTTTACATCAATTCAACAGCAATTTCTTCTATAAAGGAAATAACTGGATTTGGAAATAATCCTAAGCAAACAACAATTACTGTTATTGAAACTATAGGAACCAACATTTTCATAGGAGCTTCTTTTACTGTAATTTCTCCTTCTTCTCCTTTTTTAAAAAATGCAGCTGTTACAATAGGAAGAAGATATAGAGCTGTTAACACCGCACTTACTAATAAAATAGCTGGAAAAAGTATTTTTCCTGCTGAAAGTCCTCCTAAAGCTAAGTACCATTTACTTACAAAACCATTGCTTGGTGGAATTCCTATAAGCGATATTGATGAAATTGCAAAACACCACATTGTAATAGGCATCTGTTTTCCAATTCCTTTTATCTGACCAATTTCTGTTTTATGAGTTGTATACATAATAGCTCCAACACAGAAAAACAGGGTTATTTTTATAACCGCATGATTTATCATATGAAGAAGTCCTCCAACAAAAGCCTCTTTGTTTAAAAGCACTATACCCAGTAATATATATCCTAATTGACTTACCGTTGAATAAGCTAGTCTCTTTTTTAAATTCTCTTGATGTAATGCTAAAAAAGACCCTAAAAGAATTGTTATAACAATAAATATACTCATATATATATTTCCTTTTGTATCTTTTATAACATCTGCTCCTACTACAAAATAACTCATTCTTATAAGAGCAAATACACCAGATTTCACAACTGCAACTGCATGTAAAAGCGAACTTACTGGAGTTGGTGCAACCATTGCTCCTGGTAGCCATGAATGAAATGGAACCAACGCTGATTTAACTCCAAATCCAAGAAACATACTAATATAAATGGCAAGAAATATTTTCATATTTCCATTTTGAATCCCTGATAATATACCACCTGGAATAAAATTAAGATTTTTTGTAACACTGTAACATAAAATCATTCCAAGTAAAACCAAAGTTGCTCCTCCAAAGGAATAAATAAGATATTTTCTTCCACTCTTCAAAGCTTGTTTTGTTCCTGAATGAATAACTAATGGAAATGTAGCTAACGTAAGTAATTCATAAAAAATATACAATGTAATTAAATTTCCTGCAAAAGCTATTCCCATTGTAATTCCTAAAGTTAAAGTAAAAAAGATAAAAAACCTATCTTCCTTGCCTTCGTGCTTCATATATTCCATAGAATAAAATGTAGTAAATATCCATAATACTGACACCAATACAGAAAATAATATAGACATCTTATCTACTTTGAAATATATATCTAAAAATTCATTAAATTTAAATAAATGTACATTAGCTTCTCCTGAAAAATGAAAAATTCTATTTATTAAGATCAGATTTAGGATAACTCCTGTTATTACCAATCCATTTCTTTCTTTTTCATTAAAATTCATAACCGCCAAAACAACGGCTAAAAAAGCGGGAAAAAAAATTGGAAGTAAAATTATCGTATTCAATTTACGCGCCTCCTTCTACACTATTCCTGCTTCAATAAGTTTTATAATACTTCTTGAAACAAATCCAACACCAATCATTGCTGCAATCAACATAATTACTGGAAATAGTTCTTTTAAAGGCTTGCTTTTTGATTTATACACTTTGCCTTCTAAATTTTCTTCCCCGAAAAATCCATTTATTATAATTGGAAAATAATATACAGCATTTAACAAACTACTAATTAGGATAAAAGCAACTAAAATGGGCTTATCTGCTCTAATACTTGCTAAAGCCAAATACCATTTGCTAACAAATCCTGGTAATACAGGTATTCCTACCATAGACAACGACCCTATAAAGAAAAGTCCTAATGTAAATGGCATTTCTTTCCCAATTCCCTTTAACTCGTAGGTTTTCTTATGTCCAGTTTTCTCAATCATAGCTCCAACTGATAAAAACAGTGCTGATTTTGTAACCGCATGGCCAACCATATGAAAAACAGCTAATGCAACACCAGCCTCAGTTCCAAGACCAATTCCTAAGAATATATATCCCATCTGCGCTACACTTGAATAGGCTATTACACGTTTAATTTCCTTTTGGAATATAGCAAATACAGATCCCATGATCATTCCTACGATTCCCATAACCATTATAATATTTAAAACTGGGAATTGCCTTATAATATCAATTCCAAAAGCTCTATATAAAACCTTAATTAGCAATAATACAAAAGCTTTTAAAACTAGAGATGAAAGCAATGCACTTGAAGATGTAGGTGCACTTGAGTGAGCATCTGGAAGCCATGTATGCAGCAGGAACATTGCACTTTTAACTCCAAGTCCTATAGTAAACAACGCCATTGTTATCAATATTACGTTTGGATAATTAGTATAATTTTTTAATAAAGCTTCATGTATATAAGCTATATTTAATTGTCCTGTAATAGAATATAAAAATGCAATTCCCATTAGTACAAGTCCAGAACCTAAGCAGCTCATTATTAAATATTTTATTGTTGCCTTTATATTTTCTTTCTTATCTTTTATTACAATTATTCCACAAGAAGCTAACGTTGCTACCTCTATAAATACAAAGCTGTTAAACAAATCATTTGTATATACAATGCCAAGTAAAGCACCAATTAAAATATTTACTAATAGATAATACAAAGATATTCTATTTTCTTTTATATCTTTATCAATGCTGTAAATTGAATACCATATAATCATACTTGCTACAAATGTAAATAGCACTCCCATTATAGCTTCAATATTTCCTATATAAAATTCAATTCCAAAAGGTGCTCCAAAATGTCCTACCGTATAAAGAAACTTTCCATGATTTAAAACATATATCAAATTAATTATAGAAAGAACAAATGCTCCAAGCATTGAAGTCAAACTTATTCCTTTTACAATGTTTTTCTTATTTATTATCGGCATAGTAAAAGACGTTACAAATAAAATTAGTATAACCATCAGAGGAAAACTTTTGATAATCATATCTATCCATCTCCTTTTCTTAAAATTTCATCTAATTCAATAGTTCCATAAGCTTCATTCAACTTAACAGTTAATGCAAGTGCAAAAGCTGTTGTACTAACCGCTACAACTATTCCTGTTAGCATAAGCCCTGTAGGAATAGGATTTATATATGCGTGAACTCCCTTATATCCATCCACAATTATAGGTGCCTCTTTTCCATGTATATAACCTTTGGCTATAAAAAATAAAAAAACAGCTGTATCCATAATATTCATTCCTATTATTTTCTTTATTAAATTATTGTGTAGTAGTAATATTGCAAATCCTATTCCAAATAATATTATTGCCTCTGTTTCATAATAATTATTTAATAATCCTTCCATTTAAATTTCTCCTTCATCAAATAAACTGTAAAAAAAGTATATTGTTATTGCCACAATAATTCCAACTAATATATTTAATGGTAATAAATATCCTCCACTTAATATATTCCCTGGAGTTCCAAGCGGTGGCTGAGGCAGTGGAAGATGACTTCCCCCTGTTATAAAGCTATACCCCTTTAACAAACCATAAAGAATTATTGAAGTACAAATACAGTTAGTTAAAGTTTTATATTTTAATTTCTTTTTTGCCTCTTCTCCACCGTAAACTATCCTAAATAGTATAAGACTAGCTCCAATAACAGTTCCTCCTGCAAATCCGCCTCCTGGACTTAAATGTCCATGAAAAATAATATATATTCCAAAAATCTGTATAAAAGGAATAACTATTTTACTTATTTCCTTTAAAATTGTATCTTTCATAAAACCGCTCCTATTGATTTATTTTAATTCTTCTTTCTCTTCATCTTTCTTTAATAAAATAATTACAGTAATGGATGCAGTAAATAAAACACTTGCCTCAACAAAGGTATCAAAGGCACGATAATCCAAAATGATACCTGTTACAATATTAGTAGCACCAGTATCTTTAGTTGTATTTTCTATATAGTATTTAGCAACTTCATTATTTGCTGGATTGTTGATATCTCCAAATCTCGGCAATTCATTAACCCCTAAAAGCAAAATAGTAATTAAACTCATTGAAATTATAAATGCAATTAACTTCTTCATTTTTTTACTCCTTTAATTCTTTTTAATGTAATTATAAATAATAAGGTTGTAATTCCTGCTCCAACAGCTGCTTCTGTAATTGCTACATCAGGAGCATTTAGCTGTTGCCACAAAATAGCCATTATTAAGCTATATACCATAAATACAATAATTGCAGAAAGTAAATTTTTTATTGAAGAAACTGCAATAGCTGATCCTATCAAAAATAGAAGCATAATAATACTAAATACTTTCATTTTCACTGACACCATCCTTTAACTTTTCTTTCTTATCATTCTCATGTTTTACCTTTACTATCAGATGTGTAGCTGTTGGATTAGTAATCCATATAAATACTATAATAAGCAAAAGCTTTAAGCTAACTATATTTAACCCATTATAGATTATAAGAGCAGTTAAAGATAATATTGCTCCCAACGTATCGCATTTTGCCGCGCTATGTGCTCTTGTATAAATATCTGGGAATCTTAAAATTCCAACTGTTCCAACCATAAAGAAGAACAATCCGCCCATAAGGAAAATCCCCACAATAATCGTTTTCATTTAATTACCCCTCCTAAATTTTAACGAACTTTGATATAACAATAGATGCAATAAAGCTTATTAAAGCATAAACTAGTGCTACATCAATAAAATAAGTTTCATGTAATATAAAAGACACTATAAGAATTAAAACAATTGTTTTTGTTCCTACAACATTTATAGCCACCAATCTATCAGCTGCACTTGGTCCTTTAACAGCTCTAAACATACATAAGAAAATAGTTGCTGATAAAAACAAGATTGCAAAAGTTAATAATTTTATCATTATCTTATCCCTCTACTTTCAAAAGAATTTTTTCAAACTTGGAATCTAACAAGCCATCTATATACTCTTTGTCTAAACAATGAACAGTAAGCATGTTATTTTCCATAGAAACTGTAATGGTACCTGGCGTTAGAGTAATAGAATTTGCAAGCATTGTTCTACAAAATTCAGATTCTAATTTTGTTTGAAATGTTACTACATCAGGTGAAATATTTATGTTTGGACTTAATACAATCTTTGCAACATTGAAATTTGCTATAAATACTTCTTTTATTAATACCCATACATATTCAGTCCAATATCGCAACTTCTTAAAAAAATAACCTTGCTTATTATTTTTTAGAGATAAAAAGTTTTTATTTAAAAGAGCTACAGCTAAACATAAAATACTACCTATAATTATCGTTTCTATACTTTTGTTTTCACATAGTATTATCCAAAACACTATATACAATAAAATAACTTCATATATCATTTTAAATACCTCCTTTACTTGTTACACAAACCTTATTAAAGCAATATTCATGCCAATTTTAATATTTATTTTAGTTTTGCCCTTCAACCATTGATTTTACTTACATTCATTAATTATTTTATTATGTATAAAAAAAAAGAGATTGCATAATTTTTGCAATCACCCGACAAAGTGTTTCGATATGAAACGCTTTCTTTATTTTTCCTTAATATAAGTGTTTCATATTGACTCATGTGTTTCATTTTGATACATTTTCTTTCTTTTATACCTCTTCTATATTATATTTTTTCATTTTTCTGTACATTGTACTTCTTCCAATTCCTAGGATTTTAGCGGCCGCAGCAATGTTCCCATTCAATCCCTGGATAGTTTTTACAATTGTATTTTTTTCCACTTCTTCTAATGTAAGTAATTCATTTTTAAAATTAATATCGTCAATCATCTCTTTTGGTCTTATGTACCTTGGTAGATTTTTATGTGTTAAAACAGTATTATTTTCTGCTACATTTATTACTGTCTGCATAACATTCTGAAGTTCCCTAACATTTCCAGGCCAATTATAATTAATCATACCTTGATAAAACCTTTGACTTATACCTTTAATATTCTTCCCTGTATTTTTGCTGAATTTCTCTAAAAAATAGTCAATAAAAATCCTAATATCGTCTTTTCTTTCTCTTAAAGAAGGAGTATTTATAGTCATAACATTTATTCTATAAAATAAGTCACTTCTAAAATTGCCAATTTCAACTTCTCTACTTAAATCTTTATTGGTTGCAGCAATTACTCTAACATCAATAGGAATAACATCATGTCCTCCTACCCGTACTACCTTTCTATCTTCTAATACTCTAAGCAAGCTTACTTGAGCATCAAGCGGCATATCACCTATTTCATCCAAGAAAATAGTTCCTCCATCTGCCAGTTCAAATTTACCTGGATGTCCTCCTCTTTTAGCTCCTGTAAAAGCCCCTTCTATATAACCAAAAAGTTCACTCGAAACTAATTCTCTTGGTATAGCTCCACAATTTAAAAATACGAAAGGATAATCTCTTCTATCACTCTCATTATGAATGGATTGTGCAAACATCTCCTTACCAGTACCACTTTCTCCTTGCAAAAGTATCGTGGTATTAGACTTTGCAGAAATTGAAGCTAACTTTATAGCCTTCTTTATTGATTCACTGTTACCAAGTATATCATTAAAGGTAAATTTAGCATTTGCTCCAACAATCTTATTTATCATACTGTGAACCATTTTTACTTCTCTAAAAGTAATAACTACACCTTCTAATCTTTTATCAACTTTAATAGGGGTTACATTTGTGATACATGTTTTCTTCCTTCCTGTTCTTGTTTTAAAATAAATTTCCTCTTCCTCGTATTTTCTACAGTTACTTATTCCTCTGATAATTGAGGCGGTATTGTCAGAACTTAGAATATGTTTAAAATTTTTACCTATTACGTCCTTTTCTTTAAAAGATAATAGTTTTTTAGCAAATCTATTTATACTAACAATACAACCTTTATTATCAACTTTAATTATTCCCTCTGAAATAGATTCTGTAATTTCATAAAATCTTTCATTGGTAAGTTTAAGCTCTTTGTTTCTCTCTTCAAGTTTAATTTCTCTCTCAATAGCTTCAGCTGCAGCTATTACCATGCCTAGTGTATGAGGATGTACGAGCTCATAGTTACCTGTTATACTAAGCACACCTAGTATTTGCTCATTTTTATCTTTTATAGGACAAGCAGAAGAAGTTAACTTATGATGCTGCTGTATATAGTGTTCTCCCCCCAAAACCTGTATAGGCTTTCCAGTTATTAAAGCAATACCAATAGCATTAGTACCACTAGCCTCTTCTGTTACATTATATCCATCATATAAGCCTAGAGAACTGTACATATTAATAAGCTTTTCTTCACCAATGTGCGCTAAAACATATCCATCCCTATCTGTTAATCTAATAATAAAATCAGTATCCTTTACAAGTTTATAAAGACTATCCATAAAAGGTTTTGCCATATCTAATAAAGGAGCAAACTGTTTATATCTTTTATCTAATTCATGTTTTTCAAGTCTTACTGAAAATTCCTCAACAAAAGGATTTATTCCACACTCTTTACTACGTTTCCATGATTCATAAATAACATCACGAATACCTTGTTTATTGAGAATACCTTCTTTGACAAATAATTTCCACTTATTTATTATCTCTTCATTTTTGTTAAGCAACCTCTTAACAGTCAAACACACACCTCCCATTTACTCTTTGTATATTAGTGAATTATAACTTAATCTAATCGTGTTTTTCATTTTCAGAATTACTTTCTTCATCTTTAGATTTATACCAATCTTCAGGATCTTTTATTTCAAAAGGAAAAATATTGGCATTAAACTCTTTGCCTGAATCATCCATAGGATTTTTTACAATCACGCCAAATATAATAGCAAGTAAAATTCCTATTAATATATAAACTAAAAACCTCATAAATTCACCTTCTTATAAATTACTATTAATTTTACCTAGCTATAAATTCTCTAATGCACTAACTATATAATTATTTTATCATACTTTTTAATAAGCAATTAAACATTTTATAAAATAAATGTAAATCATTGTAAATACATCTATGCATAAATCTTTCTCTCTATATGATTTATATATAATAAAAAATACTCCTGCTTTTGCGGGAGTATTTTTCATATAATATCTTCGTTATGCTAAGTTATCCGTAGCAACATGATACTTTGGATCTTCAATTATATTAACTTCTACTATATCATTTGCATCTTTAATTAATTGATAACATTCAGGGCTTAAGTGCCTTAAATGAAGTTTTTTTCCTAAATTTTCATATTTATCTGTTAAAGAATTTATGCTTTCTATACCTGAATGATCAAAAACTCTTGCATACATAAAATCTATTACAACTTCTTCAGGATCATTTTTAATATCAAATGCCTCCGAAAAGTTTCGTACCGAACCAAAGAATACAGCTCCACGTACTTGATATATCTTAACTCCTTTTTCATCTACAAAAGGATTAACATCTATTCTCTTTCCTTTTTCCCAAGCAAATACAAGAGCAGATACAATTACCCCTACTCCTACTGCAATAGCTAAATCTGTAAATACTGTAACTAATGAAACTAATACTATAATGAAAGCATCGCTCTTAGGAATATTACGTATAATTCTGAAGCTTGCCCATTCAAAAGTTGCTATAACTACCATAAACATTACTCCAACTAATGCTGCTAAAGGTATTCTTTCAATAAGGTTTGAACCAAATAATATAAATCCTAATAAAAATAAAGATGCTGATATTCCTGATAATCTTCTACGTCCACCAGAATTAATATTTATCATACTCTGTCCAATCATAGCACAACCACCCATTCCACCAAATAAGCCTGTAACTATATTAGCAAATCCTTGTCCAACACACTCTTTATTACCTCTTCCTCTTGTTTCTGTAATTTCATCCACAAGTGTTAAAGTCATAAGTGATTCAATAAGCCCTACTGCAGCAAAAATCACAGAATAAGGTAAAATTATTTTTAATGTTTCTAAATCTATAGGAACTTTTGGTAAATGAAATTTAGGGAATCCTCCCCCAACATGAGCTATATCTCCCACCGTTCTTGTATCTATTCCTAAACCATTCACTAGTAAAGATATTACTAAAATTGCTACTAATGATGATGGTACTGCTTTTGTTAATTTAGGCAAGAAATAACTAATAGCCATAGTTAATAAAACTAACCCTAACATAATCCATAACTTTGAACCAGTCATCCACTGTAATGTTCCATCCTGCGTAGGTATTTTGAATTGATTTAATTGAGCTAAGAAAATAACAATAGCAAGCCCATTTACAAATCCTAGCATTACAGGATGAGGTATCAATCTTACAAATTTGCCTAATCTTAAAATTCCTACTAATATTTGAATAAGTCCCATTATAACTACCGCTGCAAATAAATATTCCACACCATGCTTAGCTACAAGTTCTACCATAACAACAGCTAATCCGCCTGTAGCTCCAGAAATCATTCCTGGTCTTCCTCCAAAAACAGCTGTTATAAATCCTACCATAAAAGCTGCATATAAACCTACTAATGGTTTAACCCCTGCTACCAAAGCAAAAGCTACTGCTTCTGGCACTAAAGCTAAAGCTACCGTAAGTCCCGACAGTACTTCATCTTTTACATTGATATTCCCATTACTTTCCTTGTTAAATATCATACACGACCTCCTATTACTTATAGTGTCACAGTGCATAATAATATCATGAAAAATATATAAAAGCTATTAAATTATCTAAGTAAACCTTTTCAATTTTTATGTTTATAAACCTTATTAATAAAAAAAGAACTGCCCTTATTTATGGTACAATTCTCCTTAATATTTATATTCTAATTATTGCTAAATACTTTTTTCTAAAATATTAATAATCTCCTGATAATTCTCTAACATAGGCAATTTACAAACATTATTTTCACCAATTTTCTTCTCCCCACTTATGCATCATTTGTAATATTGGCTTTACAGTATACCCCTTCTCTGTTATAGAATACTCTACCTTAGGGGGAATTTGATTATACTGTTTCCTATTTATTAATCCTTCTTGCTCTAATTCCTTAAGCTGTTGACTTAACATTTTATGTGTTATACCCGGCATAAGTTTTTTTAATTGATTATATCTCTGTGTCCCGTCTTCTCCTAGATGCCATAATATTACTGGTTTCCATTTTCCACCTATAACTGATAAAGTATACTCTATTGAACATTTTAATTTTCCTTTTTGATCTACCTGTATTTTATTTTTAGTCATATTCCTCCCCCTATACTTACCTTTCTCCTATACTTACCTTTTGGGTAGTATATTACCAAAAAGTGCATTCTTATATTATCAATTATACAATGCTATACTAAAGTGGTAAAATTAAAAAGATAGTAGTTTTATAGGAGGCTTGTTATGGATACAATAAAAGCAATTGCTGAAAGACGAAGTATTAGAAAATATACTTCAGAACCTGTATCTGATGAAACAATAAAAGAACTTTTAACAGCTGGAATGTATGCTCCATCTGCTGGCAACCAACAGCCATGGGATTTTATTGTTGTAAAAAGCAAAAAAATTTTATCAAAAGTTACTGAAGTTCATCCTTATTCTTATATGCTTAAAGAAGCCAGCGCTACAATTATTGTTTGTGGCAATTTAGAAAAAGAAAGGTTTAAAGACTTTTGGATTCAAGACTGTTCTGCTTCAACACAAAATATTCTATTAGCTGCTCATGCACTAGGTCTTGGTGCAGTTTGGCTTGGTGTTTATCCAGAAGCTGACCGTGTAAAAGGTATAAAAAAAATATTTAATTTACCAGAACACATTATTCCCCTTGCAATAATATCAATAGGTTATCCAGATGAAAAAAAATCAACGCCTGAAAGATATGATGAAACTAATGTTCATTATGAACAATGGTAATATATTATTCTTAATTTAAAGGAGGAAATATATAATGAAAAATACAAACGATTGCACAATCCTCAATAATGGAGTTAAAATGCCTTGGCTTGGGTTTGGTACGTTTAAGGTAGAAGATGGAAACAAAGTTGTAGATGCTGTTAAAAAAGCTTTAGAGATTGGTTATAGACATATTGATACAGCTGCAATTTATGGCAACGAAGCTGGTGTTGGTCAAGCACTAAAAGAAAGTGGAGTAAAAAGAGAAGACATATTTTTAGTAAGTAAAGTTTGGAATTCAGAACAAGGCTATGAATCAACTTTAAAAGCATTTAATGATTCATTAGCCAAACTTGAAACAGATTATTTGGATTTATATTTGATTCATTGGCCAAAAGAATTAACTAAAGAAACTTGGAAAGCATTAGAAAAACTATACAAAGAGGGTCGAGTAAAAGCTATAGGTGTATCTAACTTTAAAGTACACCATCTTGAAAAATTAATGAGAGATGCAGAAATTATGCCTATGGTTAATCAAGTGGAATTTCATCCTCAATTTCCTCAGACTGAATTAATAGACTTTTGTAAGAAAAACAATATTCAATTAACAGCATGGGGACCTTTGATGCAAGGTAAAATATTTGAACTTCCTATAATGAAAGAACTCTCACAAAAATACAATAAATCTATTGCACAAATAGCTTTAAGATGGGATCTACAAATGGAAGTTGTAACTATACCTAAATCAATAAAATCTGAAAGAATTAAAAGTAATTCAGAAATATTTGATTTTGAAATATCGAATGAAGATATGCAAAGAATTTCTGAATTAAATACAGGAGTAAGAATTGGTCCTGACCCTGATAATATAGATTTTTAGGTTAAAAACTTGAATTGGTCTGCAAATAAGCTAAATCTGTAAATGAGTTTGTATAAATTCACAAACTTATTTACAGATTTTTTATTTTAAAATACTATAACTTCTTACTTGATATAAAGAAATAATCTCTATCATTATATTTAATTCGGCATTACATGAACAATTTGTTGCAAGCGAACGTAGAATACCGTATCACTATCATACGTCTTCACAACAACATGATCAGGCTTTACATCTTCTAGTATACCCTGTATGTTTCCCCTAACTGTTTCAATAACTACTGATTGTCCTATGATCATCCTTAGTGCTTCTACAACATAAGGATCTATTAGTGTAACATATTTTATTGGCTGTCTACTTTGCATCATGGGCATTTGATATAACTGATAATTCATTCTCTCACTCCCAAATAATTTAATGTACTGTACTCTCATAATATTTACTATGTATAGATAAGGTTACATTTTAATATAAAAAGTTTATCTGATATACATACAAAACGTAGTTATAGAGAAACGGTGAACCGTATCATTACTAAGCGCATCAGACTGTTGACAAAATATATTTATCAAAGCCTCAGTAATCTTACATAAACGTAAGATTACTGTCACTTGAATCAATATGAGTTAAATTGGATACATGTTACTATAAAAAAGAAGTAAATATTAATCTATGCGGAGGAATTTTAATGAAAAAATATCTTTTATCTTTAATATCATTTATTGTGGGATTCGGTTGTTTCGTTACCTTTAGCATCATCGGATCTGAAGTCGCTCCAGATGGTACTCTTATAGAACCATTTTTTCTAATACCAATTGGTTACTTATTCATAGCTATTGGTATAATAACCAGCATAGTATCATTCTTTCGTAACTATAAAAAATCTAATAAATATAAAGACAATTAAATCTTAGATTTTTAGAACTAAATATACTTGTTTATTGATAAATTTAATAAAATAAGAAAAAGCAAAGACTTTATAATTAAAATCTTTGCTTTTTTAATGTCATTGATTATTTTTTGTACATTATCTCTTTAATATATTTGTTCTTTGAAATATTATAGAAAATAACTTGAATTACCATATACAATGCTATCATCAAAATTGTATTAATCATTATCTGATTATAGACAACTTGTGCTGATAGTACAATACTTATACAATATGTCCCCAAAAATCCTCCTATAAATACTGGAACAAAATATAGTATTTTTAACTCTTTACAAATTAGTTTTTTCAGTTCTTTATTTGTCATTCCTATCTTTGATATTTTTAATATTCTCTCTCTTTCTTCATCTACACTTGTTAAAATTTTATAATAAAGCACTACACCACTTGATATTAATATCAAAATACCTACAAAAAAGAATACAAAGAAAACTGTTCCATATTGTTGGATAGGGTCTACCTTCGCTTCTTCTACATATACTGGTCTTAAATCATTTATATACTCTTCAATAGGATCATCATAGTCTACATCTTCAATAGTTGTATTATTCCAATAACTATCATCTAATCCATTTTTACTTTTAAGTAAATCAATCAAAGCATTAAAATACATTTCCCTATTTTCACTTAAATTTATCTTATGATATACTTCTACCCTATCTGTCAATGTTAATTTTATCTTCTCATAATCACCATCATCTACAATGTAAGCATCACCACTATTATATGCAGAATTTATAAAATGCACAGCAAATGGTACGAATTGATAAGGGATAGCATTTGGTTTTAAGCTAAAATGCTTATAATCTTTTATAATATTATCAAAATTATCTCGAGGAATTACTGCAAATTCCACTGTTGCTTGTTGCATACGTTCATAAATTGCATCATCATGTGATGTTATAATTGATTCATAGAAATCATGTTTCATTCCTCTGAGTGATGAAGATGGGTTTACAATCTCCATAAATTCTCCTGGTAGTATATCAACCTTTGTGTTCATATGTTGATTATATATACTTTCGCTTACTATAGGCATATTAGTAGAATATATAGAAACTCTATCTTTACTAATAATTTCATATTCATCAACCGGTATATATTCAATAGTTTTGTAACTTTCTACATTTCCCCCAACTTGCTCAATTGCATTTTTCACTTCTTTTTCAGTTACATTATTATATTTCGTTGTTTGGACAAACATAATATCATCTATAAAGTTTTTCTCAAGAAGAGTTGGCATTGTAGCATATAGATTATATGAAAACTGTATCAAAAATATTGCTAATCCAATTAGTAATGATACTGTAAACAGCATACTTCTATAACTTAATAATTTATGGGATAAATTCGTCAAAAAAAGAATATTTTTATTATATATATTTGGATACCTTTTTAAAATATTTTTAACTGATTCAATAAAGTTACCAATTAATAAATACAATCCAACTACTATAATTACTGGACATATCCACTTTAAAGCTTGTGTTAAGATAGTTTCTTCAATTGAAAATTGTGATTTTAAAATCTGCAATATGACTAAAGAAGCAACCACCAAAACAAAACATATTATACCTGTATACTTTTTATGTTCTGTCACATCTTGTTTTATTGATGACTGAATAACGTCAATTACAGACATTTTAGAAATACTTATTTTACCTAGTAAAGTACTGAATAAAAATATTGCATTAAAAATTCCTATTGTAAGTAAAATACTTTGATAGTTTACTCCAAACACTAACCCTTCTATATTTAACACTTTTGAAAATACCATATAAAAAATTCTTGAAAATATAAGTCCGCTTAACAAACCTACTATTAAGGAACTACCTACAATAACTAAATTCTCGTAAAACACCATTTTTTTTAAGTTTTTTTGTGTCATTCCCAATGTCATATAGACACCAAACTCTTTTCCTCTATACTTAATAAATGCTATTACCGTGTAGGAAATAAAAGCAACTGAAAATATAACTAAACCTCCAAATCCAGCAAAAAAAACCTTTCTTGCCACCCGTGAAACCATAGACAACATTTCAGGTTCAAATAGTAGGTTGCTATACATAAAAAGAAGCATAACAGCAAAACTATTTACAAAAAAGAAAGAAATATATTTTTTAAAATTAAATTTTATATTTTTTATAACTATATGAGAGAATGTCACTTTAATCACACTCCCATCAAAATACTTTGCGTTTCTAGTATTTTATCAAAAAAAGCTTTTCTATCACCATTTGACACAATTTCCATTTCTAATTCTCCATCTCTAACAAATATAACTCTTTTGCAAAATGAAGCAGCAAACGCATCATGGGTTACCATAAGTACAGTACTGTTAAGTTTTTCATTCATTTTTGATATGGTCTGCATAATACTATTTGAGGATTTTGAATCTAAATTTCCTGTTGGCTCATCAGCTAAAATTACAGAAGGTTCATTTATTAATGCTCTTGCTGCTGCTGTGCGTTGTTTTTGCCCACCAGAAATATGAAATGGATATTTTTCGTTTAAATTCTGTATTTCAAAAAAATTCATTAGTTGCCTTACTTTCTTTTCTATTTTAGATGCCCTAACATTATCTAAAATAAGTGGTAAAGCAATATTTTCTTTAATCGTTAAACTATCAAGAAGATTAAAATCTTGAAATATATAGCCTATATTCTTTCTTCTAAAATAGCAAAGTTGTTCTTTATTCATGGAACAAATATCTTTTCCACCAATAACAGCTTCACCCGATGTAGCAGTATCTATTCCAGAAAGTATGTTTAATAAAGTAGTCTTACCACTTCCTGATGGTCCCATAATACCGATAAAATCACCTTTTTGAGCTGAAAAACTAATACCGTTAAGTGCAGTTACTTGTTTTGCATTTTTATAGGCATTATAAATTTTGACCAAATTTTTTACATTAACCACTTCCATAAATAAGTTCACCTCTCTCTTATTGATGAATCTATTATAAAATCCGTACTATTTTTTATAAATCGATTTCCCTTACACAACCTTACATTTTTGAAAGATTATTAATAAATTGTACAAGGTCGAATAAAAGTAATTATTACAGAAGTGCCTATGTTCTTTTGTGATTTTATTTCAACTCGATGCTTAAGACTCTCAGATATTTTTTTGACCATATATAACCCTATGCCTGTTGAATTATTATATTTTCTACCATTTTTCCCTGTAAAAAAAGGTTCAAAAACACGAGAAATATCTTCTTTATCAATACCTATACCCTCATCAGCTATTATAAGTGAAATACCATCTTCATTACTTTTTACAGTTACTCTAACAAACTTATTACTATTTTTGGATGAATATTTTATAGCATTACCTATAATTTGATCAATCATATAGCTGCACCACTTTAAATCAGTATGCACAGATAAATTTCTATCTAAGTCAACTTTAGGGAAAATTCCATGATATATAAAATCTCTTTTCTTAGAATTTATTACATTATAGACCATATCATATATATTGACTTCGTTTATGGCATAATCCTTTGAAAAATCGTCTAATCTAAGAAAATTGAGTCCTTGTTCTAAATTAGATTTTAACTTTTCATTTTCATCTTTTATATCCTTCAATACAGACTCCTTGGAATCTTGATTAAGCCCTTTTTCACAAGCTAAGTCAATAATTGTACTTGATGTTTTCATATTATGTATCCATTGCGAAAAAAACGATAATTTTTCCTTATATTTTTGTTCAATAGCATATAAATTCTTATTATATTCCTTATGCAAGTTACTAATTATACTAAATACTTTATTATTTGAAATATCTTCATAATCCGGACTATTTTGTGCTATATCAAGTTTATAACTGAATTCCTTATATGAAATAAACTCAATAAAAATATATATTAATAAAATTATACTACTAATGAAAAATGGGTATATTACATCTTTTGTACCTATTAATAAATAATAAAATACTAATATAAAAATAGTATTTATACAATATGTAATAAGACTCCTTTTGCATTTTTTTAGTACATCAATCAAAGTTTCTTTGAAAGACATATCCTACACCTCGTTTTGTAATAATAACATCATCTAATCCCAAATTGCTTAATTTCTTTTTTGTTCTAGTAATATTAACTGTTAATGTATTGTCATCTACAAAGCTTTCATTATCCCAAATTGTTTCTAAAAGCTCTTCTCTACTAATTACTTTTTCAGCATTTCTCATTAAAATATTTAAAAGAAGATATTCATTTTTTGTAAGTTCCATAACTTGTTCTCTGTATTTAAGTTTCATACTTTCTTCAAATAATATAAGATCACCAATATTTATTTCCTCTGATAAAGATGCTTGTATATTTCTGCGGAATATAGCATTTATCTTTGCAAAGAGAATCCCCATGCTGAAAGGCTTTGTAATATAATCATCTGCCCCAAGTTCAATTCCTCTTATTTGTTCGCTTTCCTCACTTCTTGCAGATAAAATTATAACTGGAACATTATACTTCTTTCTAATTAATCTCAAGTAATAAATACCATCAAATTTAGGAAGATTGATATCTAAAATAATTAGCTCTGGCTGCACACGTTGTATTGTACCCATGACATCATTAAAATCTTCAATTGCAAACATACTAAAATCATGAGCTGAAAAGTACTCAGTTATATATTCAATCAATTTTAAATCATCTTCAATAATCAATATTTTTTTCATACTCTTCCTTCTTCCTTTGTTTCTAAAATCTATTACTTTTTTGTTATGTTTTGACACTATAAATGATACCACAATTTAACATTATTATATAAAAAAATAAGAAGTATTGGTGATAATACTCCTTATATGATATTAACTTATTTAGTTTATGATATAATAAACTCCCTCTAAACTCTGTATTTTCAAAACTTACAACAAAAACCGCATATATAAATAGTTGTATTACATATTCTTATAATACTCCAACTCTAGTGCTCCTATAATCGTGTTAAATACTAATATCATACCTTTACTAATACGTCCTATATACAAAAATCAAAGGTGTACCTATTGCAACAACTTCATCTCCAACATTTATTACAACACCTAAACATATTGTAAATTCTTATGAAATTCCTAATTGATTACAAAATATTCAATCAATTCTTTGTTATATCTTTATCTTACTAATGTATAATAAAAAGCACAGATGTACTATCCTTTTTACTTGATTTTATTTACTTTAATTTTTCTTTATCGACTAAAATTTATTGATATTTTATTTTTTTGACCGTTATAAGTGAGAGCCTTCTTCAGTTTTGATTGAATTTAAAACTAAATTATTTATAGTTTTCATTTCTTCTTTTGTTAAATAACGCCATTTCCCAACTGGTAAATTATCTAAAGTTATGTTCATAATTCGTATTCGTTTAAGTTTTATAACATTATATCCTAAAAATTCACACATTCTTCTTATTTGTCTATTTAATCCCTGAGTTAAAATTATACTAAATACAAATTTACTTTCTTTTTTCAAAAAGCATTTCTGTGTTATCGTATCCAAAATAGGGATTCCATTTCCCATTTTTTGAATAAATTTAGATGTTATAGGTTTATCTACAGTAACAATATATTCTTTTTCATGATCATTGCCTGCACGTAGAATTTTATTGACAATATCTCCATCATTGGTTAAAAATATAAGTCCTTCTGAAGGTTTATCTAGTCGACCAATAGGGAAAATTCTCTTCGGATAATTGATAAAGTCTACGATATTATCTTTAACTTTATGTTCAGTAGTACAGGTAATACCTACAGGTTTATTAAAAGCTATATAAATAGATTTTTCTTTAGATCTTAAAGGCTTTCCATCGACTTTAATCTGATCTTTTGAAGTAACTTTAGTTCCCATTTCTGATTTTACACCATTTACTGTAACTCTACCCTGTTGGATAAGTTTATCTGCTTCTCTTCTAGAACAGATTCCTGTTCCACTTATGAATTTATTTAACCTTATTTGTTCAGTATTATTTTGAGAATGTTCTACATTCTTATTTTTGCTAAAGTTGTTCTTCTTTTTCATTCTACACCTTCCCTTAGTACTATAATGAACATTTTTCATTACTTATAAATATTTCTTATTTATCAAAACCTCACTTACTTGTGGTACGGTTCACCATTAATTATTCTATAGCTTCTGTAAATTTGCTCTAATAACATTACTCTAAAAAGCTGATGTGGAAAAGTCATTTTAGAAAAACAAAGCTTATAGTTTGCTCGTTTTAACACTTCATCTGATAAACCTAATGAACCACCTATTAGAAATACTATATTGCTGTTACCTCTAACCCCTAAATCACTTATCATATCAGCCATTTCTTCTGATGATATCATCTTTCCTTTTAAATCTAATGCTATTACATATTCATTATCCTTAATGTTATTTAGAATTCTTTGACCTTCTTTTTGTTTTATTTGAAGTTCTTCCTTTTCCGATGCATTATCTGGTGTCTTTTCGTCGCTAAGTTCAACTATACTAAGTTTGCAATATCTACTTAATCTTTTGCTATATTCTTGTATCGCAGATTTTAAATATTTTTCTTTTAATTTTCCTACAGAAACAACCTTTATATTCATATATTCCAAATCCTTTCTTAGAATACTACTTTAAAATCCTTTCAATTTCTTTTATTATTTTTCTTTTTTCATTTATGATCTCATATAACGTTTTATAAGTTTTAGTTTCAGAATCGCCTTCACTTTTTATTAACCTTCCCTGAATATCTATATAAAGTGCTAAAATATTCTTATCCAAATCAAGTGTACACTTCAAAACTTTATCTATAGTATTGATATCATCACATCTAACTTTGTTGGCAAATCCATGTACTAAAAATGAGATTTTATCATATGTTGCAAAATTCACTTTTTCTAATTCCTTATTACTTAATTCTCTTTTTAAATCTTCATAGTACTTTAGCTCTCTATTAATGCTTTTAATCAAAACTTTATCTATTAATTGAAATTTCTCTTTATCTTCACCCTTATAATCAATATTTAAATATACTTCTATTCTTTTAGAAGATATCATAATTACTTTATCCAATATGTCCAATATATTATATTCCATAAATCTCCCTCCAAACTCTAATTGTAATAATATATATTGTCATATTTCATTACAGTTACTTTTTAATATAAATAAATCACTTTAAAACTATCCTAAATAAAAATTGCGACATTACATTAATAATGTCGCAATTTTTATTATGCGTTTTTACCGCAGCACTTTTTATATTTCTTCCCGCTTCCGCATGGACATGGATCATTTCTTCCAACTTTATTTTCTTTAACTATAGTTTTAGATGCTCTCCAAGCTTTTGTTATTTCTTTTCTCTTTTCTTCTGAGAATATTCCTTCCCATTGTGAAAGATTATATAAATACTCTGCTTTTGCATCTACCATATTAAAATATAACTTTTCAAAATCTATGTTTAATTCGATTTCTGTATCAGCTTCAGTGTTTTCTATATCCATTGGTTCTACAAGACTTTCATTAACTCCATCTAAAAATCCCATGAAAAAGTTTATAGGAGTATCAAATTCTTTAGCTATATCTTCTACTTTACCTTTAACAACTTCTTTGTGATTAGCTAATATTTTAGTATATATTTTCTTTTCCATTTCGCCATATTCTTTCCAAAATGCCGCTTCACCTTTTTGCTTCACATACTCAATAACCATATCTGTCCAATCTTTATACAAACTCATCCTTCATTCTCCTTCTGTAAATTATATTAGACTATAATCTCATAATATTATAATAAACATTTACTCTTTTTTCAATGTTACATTTTTTACAATTTGTGAAATCTAATATAATTATTTCTTTTCTATTTTTATGGAATCAATATCATCTTCACCAAAAGGCTTAGATATATCAAAATTACCACCTAAAGACTCTACATTTTTATTATCAATTAAAATCTTAACCTTATCAACAGATTGTAACTCTGATAAAGATAAAACTATACTTTGCAGACAAGCTTTTTCCCTTGCTGGAGTCATTGGATACTTAACATTTGAACTTAAATTAACATAAGCAATATTATCCTTAATTGAAAAACTTAAAATCCTTGTATGTTTTGGGAATATAGGTTTTGCCTCACTTTTAACAGAAGGTCCTTTTATAAGCTCCTGCATTATAACTTCACCTATTAATTCATCTTTTTGTATTATTCTTTCTTCTTTAGCTACCTCTGCATTATTCTCATCTCTAGACACATCAAAATACACATTCAAATTAAAACAAGTTTCATCTGAATTGGTTAATTTCAATGTTTTTATTTTCTTATTAGTATCTTCATTTGCCATATTTTCATTTCCACACCCTATAAGAGTGGCTAAACTTAACATTATAAGTATGACTAGAAAAACTCTATATATTTTTCTCATACATCTCCCCCTAAAACTCAATATAGTTACTAGGCATGTCTCTTTTGGCCATATGGATACTTACGTCATCACCTAATTTTACTCCATTTTCTCTTAATACACCAACCACTGTTTCATACGCAAGTTCTGGGTAATTATTCGTTTTACTTAAATGTCCTAAAATAACAGTTTTTGTATTATGTTTCATCATACTCATTATAGCTTCACCACAAGCATCATTTGATAAATGTCCAATATCACTTAGTATTCTTCTTTTTAAGGGATATGGATATGGTCCAAATTTAAGCATTTCTACGTCATGATTACTTTCTAACAATACCACATCTGAATTTTTAACAGCATTTTCTACTTCTTTTGAAAAATGCCCTAAATCAGTAGCTACACTAACTTTTTTATTATCACAACATACTGTATATCCTACTGGATCAGCAGCATCATGAGGTATGCTGTAGCTACATATGTTCATATCTTTTATGTTTATACTTTCTTTATCTATTATTTTTATGTTTTCTTCTTTGATTTTGCCAATGTTCTTAGCCATACCTTGCCAAGTTAATCCCTTCGCATATATAGGTATATTATATCTTCTTGACATTACACCTACACCTTTAACATGATCAATATGCTCATGAGTAACAAAAATTCCATCTATGTCCTTAGGATCTTTCTCTATATCCTTTAATGCTTTTTCAATACTTTTCCCTGGTAATCCAGCATCAATTAAAACATTTCCATGTCCTGAGGAAATAAATATGCTATTTCCACTACTTCCACTATATAAAGGGCAAAATATCATTATAATATTCTCCAATCTTTAAAGTTTTCTCTTATAGAAATTAGCACATGACAATAAAATATGTACGATGTTGTATTTTATATTATACTAATCTATTTTCACTCTCTTTATCTTTGCTCCTAAGTTATTAAATTTTTCTTCTATATGTGGATAACCTCTATCTATATGTTCAATACTAGATATTTCAGTTATTCCTTTTGCAATCATTCCTGCAATAACCATTGCTGCTCCAGCTCTTAAATCTGTAGCTACTACTTTAGCTCCACTAAGATTTTCTATGCCTTCAATGATAGCTAAATTATTTTCAACTTTTATATTAGCTCCCATTTTTTTCAATTCATCTACGTGCTTATATCTGCTTTCCCATATACTTTCATTAACTATACTTCTACCCTTTGATATGCTTAAAAGGGTTGTCATAGGTTGCTGAATATCTGTTGGAAATCCTGGATAAGGAAGAGTTTTTACATTTACTCCTTTCAAATCTCTCGAACTTTCAACAGTTATACTATCACCGTTTTCTGTTATTTTGACTCCCATTTCAATAAGCTTTGCTGAAATTGACTCTAAGTGCTTTGGTATTACATTATTAACATTGACCTTCCCACCACAAGCAGCAGCAGCCATCATATATGTGCCGGCTTCTATTTGGTCTGGTATTACACTATAATTGCATCCTTTTAGTTCTTTAACACCATTAATCTTAATTTCATCAGTTCCTGCACCTTTAATATCAGCACCCATAGAATTTAAAAAGTTAGCTACATCTACAATATGAGGCTCTTTTGCTGGGTTCTCAAGTATTGTTTTACCTTCTGCAAAAGTAGCTGCTAGCATAACATTTATAGTTGCACCAACACTAACTACATCAAAATATATATTAGTACCAACTAATTTTTCTGCTTCTGCAACTACAGCTCCATGTTCAATTTTCACCTTTGCACCCAATGCCTCAAATCCTTTTATGTGTTGATCTATAGGTCTTACCCCTATAGAACATCCTCCTGGCATCTCAACTCTAGCCTTTTTAAATCTTCCAAGTAATGCACCTATTAAATAATAAGATGCTCTCATTTTTCTAACATCTTCTGTATTGGCGTCCCAACTATCTATACATGTACTATCTATTGTAACAGTGTTGTTATTTCTATTTACTTTTGCTCCTAAACTTTCAATAATTCTTTCAATACATTTTGTATCACTAATATCAGGGATATTATCTATAACACAGCTTCCTTTCCCTGCCATTATAGCTGCTGGTAAAATAGCTACTGCTGCATTCTTAGCTCCGCTAATCTCAATATCGCCGTTAAGAGGATATCCTCCATCAATAATGAGTTTTTCCATACAATTATCCATCCTTACTATATATTATTTTAATCTATATTTAAACATTTTATAATTCGCTATATAATTTCACAAATTTAATTATAACATAATCATTGGTGTTTTTAATACTTATTTTTGTGTATTTATAGTATGTTTTTTTTGGATATACTATCATATGGATATTAATTCCTTATTAACTTTAAATTAATTAAAAAATATAGAGCCCTATGTAAAAACACAAGGCCCTATTTTATCCAATTTTTCTATTTCTTTTGGAAACTTCCACAATCAGTGCATTCAACTGTATCTGCAGCAATTGTGTGTTTTACAACATTAATCCTTTCTAAAGTACAAAAATTTTTATTATTGTCATGAAATTTACATTCACATACTGTGCAACCTATACTATTATTACGATTCATAAACATTCACTCCTAAAAAATTTTTATTAAATGTTTCATATTTATTATTAGTTTTGAATAGAATTTTATTCAAAACTAATAATATTAAAATAAGGTATTCTCCTTAATAAATAGCATTTATGTATTTAAAAAATGTACAATTTTTATAAATATGATATAATATCAATAAAAATTATTATCTCGGGGGATTAATATGAAATACCATTTAGTTGCATTATTTGATGATAAATCAAATGACTTTATTACGTCAACTCAGCAAAAATTATGTAAAAAATACAAACTTTACAAAACTAATCAAAAGTTTCATATACCTATACAAACAATAATAAATCCTGATATGGATAAATTTAATAAAATAGTTTTGGACACCTTAGCTCCATACAAAAAATTCAAAGTACAAGTTAGTCCTAATCTATATTTAGATAAATCTTCAAAAACTCTTAATTTAAAAGTTCAAAATAAAGGTTATATAATAAGAATTGCAAGAAATATTACGGATACACTCTCTTTGAGTGGCTTTACACTAAAAAACGATTATGAAAAGAATCTTCAAATTTACATAGCAAATTCAAACTATACTATACGTAAATCCCTAAGTAATGAATCAACTATAGCTTTAACAACTAAAACCGAAAATTCAGATTATAATTTTGCTAAAATAAATAGACTTGAACTTTGGAAACCAATTAATAATAAAAAAGAAATTTTAATTAAATCATATCCATTAAGAGAATATTAGTTTATTACATAAATCAGTAACAAAAAATCAGTTTAAAATTTTTTGTTACTGATTTATTTTTTTAACAAAATTTTAATGTAAACGATTTGCTAATCTTTTAATATTTCTGAAAATAATATAGAATATATTTGTACCTTATACTTATACTTGTTTTAAGAAAGGCGGAATTATTAAATGAATCTTAGTAAACTATTCCAACTACAACAAACTTTAGATAAAAGAATTATTAATGAACATGATTTACATGATAAATCATTGTTTTCTAAAAAAGTTCTAGCTCTTCAGGTAGAAGTCAGCGAACTTGCTAATGAAACTCGCTGTTTCAAGTTCTGGAGTAATAAAGGTCCTTCTAACAGGGATACAATTTTAGAAGAATATGTAGATTGTCTTCATTTCATATTAAGTTTAGGTCTTGAAAAAAATTATCAAGATATACAACTTTCTTTCAGAGATGACTACAATGACTTAAATGATTTAACAGAAACATTTATTAATGTATATATAGACATCAATGATTTCGTTGTCTGTACATCTAAAGACAACTATAAGACTTTATTTGAAGATTTTTTATGCTTAGGGAAAAGTCTAGGTTTTACTGCCAAAGACATAGAAAATGCATATTTACAAAAAAATAATGTTAATCATAAAAGACAAGATATAGGATACTAGTATTACTAATATATTTTTTTAATCTTCCAAAATAATATTATCTAAATTTTAGGGCAAAATATTTTGGGAAGGTGATTTTATGTTTGGACTAATTTCTTCTATTATTGCTGGTATCGCTATGAGTCTTCAGGGAGTTTTTAATACTAGACTAGGCGAAAAAATAGGACTTTGGGAAACTAACGTATTAGTTCAAGGAACTGGATTTGCTTTAACCTTGATTATATTATTATTAGCTGGTAATGGTAACTTTAAAAATCTAAGTTCTACAAACAAATTGTATCTTCTTGGAGGTCCTTTAGGTGTTGTAATTATTTTTACTGTAATGAACGGAATAGCAAATTTAGGTGCGACTTATGCTATATCCATAATATTAGTATCTCAGCTTTTAGGTGCTGGTTTAATTGATGCCTTTGGATTATTTGACTCTAAGAAACTACACTTTGGTTCCAATGAAATATTGGGTATTGTTATCATGATAGTCGGAATCATAATTTTTAAGTGGAAAAGATAAAAAGAACCAGTATAACTTAACTGGCTCTTTTCATCTTCGAGTTTTTAAAATTTGTTTTTCAATATCATGTATTTTTTGTGCTTCTTCTTGCTCTAAATTGGGAAATATACTTGTTCTATATTTATAACTCAATTTATTTCTTGCCATAGATTTGTCTTCTAAAACATCAGTCCAATCTATTTTTTTTCGATTATAATAAAGATCATAGTCAACAGTTCTTGTACCATCTTCTAAATACTCTAATGCTAACAGTACTTTTTTGATATATTTAGGATCATGAATGGTAAATAATCTTAATCTATATACTTCTACACTCATAAGAAATCTAGGATAATCCTTTCCCCAAGATTCTCCTAAAATTACTCCTAGTTCTAGATTATCTATTACTCTAACAAGCCTATCATATTGAAGCCTATATTCTCCATATCTATCATAAATCTTTATTTCTAACTCATGCCAATCTTGGTTTCCAAGTCCTTCATTTACATACCTTAAGGCATGAGTTCTAAGACTTCTAAGTAATGAATAGTATTCTTCCTCTACATATAATGCTTTTTTATAGGTATTAAGTAAACTTATATTATTACTTAATATATCATTAGAAAGAGTTATTACATTTCCTTTATTATTATATTCACTTAATATATTCTCAAACTTGCCAATATGTCCTCTATGATCCTTTTGAATTTCTTCTAATATCTTTCCACAATCTCCTATTGCTCTCATAACAATGATTCTAGGCGCTAGTCTTGACTTACTTATAAGATTATTTTTTCCGTCATTAATTATATTACATAATAAGATATCTGGTTGAGTTTTCGCTAATAAAACATGACTTATATTCTCTTCTTTTACTACTTCTTTCATTTCATTTGTTAAACAAAGAATAGTATAATTTTCTGCAGAGTTTTCATAAGCAAACTGGAAATCACATTCTTTAAATTTTGAGTTTCTTTTTAAATAATCTAACAACTCTTTAATATTATTACTCTCTATAAGTAATATCTTAGGACCACCTCTTACTAACGAAAACATTTATATCTCCCCCTAAAATTAGAATCCTATCTTTCCTCTTCCTAGTCTATCTTCATCTGTTCCAAAAGGATATGATAAATTAAATATCCTTTCTGTATTTAAATCTATGATATTTATACTCATTATTCCATTTAAGTATATTTGATTGTATTCTTTTCTATTTTTTACACTTAAATTATGTCCTAATAAATTATATTTGGATGGTTCCTTTAGTACTTTTTCTGGGAAATGACTTACTGTAAATCCTAAATTATTAATACTTATTCTTTTACTATCTTCTATAATTTTGCTTCTTTTAGCTAATCTTTCAACTGCATTTTTATTATCATGATTACCTATACATAAATATATATCGTTTGCTTTAGACTCTTCTAAAATATCTAATAATATTTTCACCTTTTTTTCATATCTTCTTAAAGAAGCTGGATATAATTCTAACTTTATATTATCAACTAAATCTCCAGTATGAACTATATAATTAGGTTTTAAATCCTTTATAAGCTTTTTTAAAGCTGGAAAGAACGTTTCTGGTGTATCTGAAATATGCAGCAATATATTTTGTTTATTGTTTTTTAATTGTTCAGGAATATACACATATCCTATTAATCGATAAAAAAAACTTTTTATTCTTTCCTTATCCGTTATAATCCTCTCCTTAAGGTAAACTTTTGTCATAATAACTTTATTAAATAAATTATATCATATAACTTTTAGTAAATTGGGGCTTATTAATGTATCAAATTCATATCTAAATTAATACATTGTGTAACTACAAATCCTTTTATTAACATTTATTTAATGATAATACTATATTATATAATAGAGTATTACATTAGGAGGCCACCTATGTTTTCTATAAAAAATAAACTTGATACTAATTTGAAAAATGCCATAAAAAACAACATATATAAAAAATATAGAGTTATAGTACATTGCAAATCCCTTCAACATAAAGTAGAAAATAGACTGAAAGGATATAAGTGCGAAATTATATGTTCTATACCTTCCATAGGGTGTATTTGTTGTGTTCTTTCTTCTAGAATAATAGAAAAGCTTACAGAATATCCCGAAATAGATTATATAACTTTTGATAATTATGCCCTTTTATGTGGATATAGCGTAATGTCTGCTAATGGTATAGCTTTTGAAGGAAGATATAAATTAACAGGAAAAGGCATTTGTGTTGGACTTATAGATAGTGGAATATATCCGCATACAGATCTAAAAAAACCCAATAATAAAATCGCTAATTTTATAGACCTTATAAATCATTATCATTATCCTTATGATGATAATGGTCACGGAACCTTTATGAGTGGAATTATATGCTCTAGTGGTTCTAGCGCAAATGGAATGTATAAAGGTATAGCTGAAAAAAGTAATATTTATATGATAAAAGCATTTAATAGTGTAGGAAGAGGTTATGTATCCAATATACTATTTTCTATTGAAACATTAATAGAAGATAGTGAAAAATACAATATTAAAATAATTTGTCTTCCTTTTGAACTCATAGATTACAATGAATTTATACTTTCATTATTTTCTAAACTTTTTGACATAGCAATAGAAAAAAATTTAATTATAGTTGTTCCAAGCGGTCATAATACCAATATAGAAAATTCTATGCGTGGAATCGCCTTACTTAAAAATTGTATAACTGTTGGAGGTATTGATACAACCTCAAGTAAAAAAGCCTACTTTGCTTCTTCTTCTTCACCAAACACAAGAATTGAAAAACCTGATTTATGTGCGGCTTGTGTAGACATTTGCTCATTAAGTTCAAATTTGTCTTATATCTCAGAAAGAAATGGTCAAAAATTATATCCACATACTCTTGAAAAGCCTTATACATGCTATACAGGTACATCTTGTGCTTCAGCTTATATAAGTGGAATATGTGCCTTGCTACTTGAAAATAATCCCAACCTAGCATTCAAAGACATACTTTCATTACTAAAAATCTCCTGTAATCTACTTAATATGCCAAAAGGTATTCAAGGTTCTGGCATGATAGATTTAAATAGATTGATGCCTTAACATACTTAAAGCCTAACTACAGCTAATATCTGTTTTTAGGCTTACTTTTATTTAAGGTATGATATAATTTTTACCATATTGTCACTTTTTTGTTACCTCATATACTTAAAGAAACTATAAAATCTAATATAGATAATTCTTTTTTGTGAGGTGATTATATACTTATGAAAAACTTAGTAAATAAAAAAAATAACTTATCATTAGATATAAAAAATTTAGATTACAAAATTAAATTATCAAAGATTATTACTGTAATATTATTATTACTTATGGTATTTGTTTGCTATAAAGATTTCAAAATAATTCTATAAAAACACACACATGAATATTTTGGTATTCATGTGTGTTTAATAATCTTTTTATACTTTTTGAACTTTTACTTCAGTCAACTTAACTTTATTTTTAACTTTGCGCTTCTTAGCTATTGTATCAACAATAATTGCTATTGCTCCATCTCCTGTAATATTTGTTGCTGTACCAAAACTATCTTGTGCTGCATGTAGTGCAATCATTAATCCTTGTTGAGCTGGATTAAACATTAACATATCTTGAAGAAGTCCTAATGCTGCCATTACTCCGCCTCCTGGTATTCCAGGTGCTGCTACCATTGTTACTCCTAGCATAAGTATAAATGAAAACATACCTGCAAAAGTAGGATTTTGACCATTCATAAGCATAACTGCCATAGATGCTAGAACTAAAGTTATAGTATCACCAGCAAGATGAATAGTTGCACCTAAAGGAACTACAAAATCTGCAATATCATCAGAAACTCCGTTCTTTTTCACACTCTGAAGAGTTACAGGTATAGTTGCAGCTGAAGACTGTGTTCCTAATGCAGTAAAATATGCTGGAATCATATTTTTTATAGCTTTAAAAGGTTTTTTTCCACTTACAAACCACGCTAATCCATATTGCATTAGTATATAAGCAACTTGAAGTAATAGTACTATTGCATATACAGATGAAAATGCTTTTAAAGTCTTAAAAATCTCTCCTGCTATAGTTAATTTAATAAATATACCCATTATATATACAGGCACAAAAGGTATAATAACATTTTTAACTACTAATGTCACAATATTTTGGAAATCTTTCATTACATCAAATAGAGTTTTTCCCTTGATATATGACATTCCAAGTCCCAACATAAATGCCATAACAAGAGCTGTCATAACTCCCATTATAGGATCAATCTGAATTGTAAAATAAGGTTTCAAATCTAATTTAGATTTTTCAGCAAGTTCCCCTACTTTTATAATTTTAGGAAGTATAGATACCCCAAGGAAATACGCTAAAGTACCAGCTATTACAGTAGATACATATGCTATTCCAGCTGTTACTGCAAGCAGTTTTCCTGATTCCTTTCCTAAATCTGCTATACCTGGTGCAACAAATCCAATTATAATACAAGGTATAATAAATTTTAAAAAACTACCAAATATAGTTGAAAAAGTTATAAATATTTTTGCAACAAAATAAGTCCCAGTAGATTTTGATATTGCCCCTATAATAATACCAAAAACTATACCAATAATTAGTTTAGGCAAAAGCCCCATTTTCTTCATATATTAAGCCCCCCTTTTTATGCCGTGTCTTTGAATTGAATACATTTGTTCGTCATCAAAGTACACATATATAATATCACCTTTGCATTTTATTGTCAATAATTAAAAAAATTCTGTAAACATATACATAAAAATAGGGTTAAATAAGAAAATACCTTTCTTATTTAACCCTATCAACTTATTAGCTTTATTTTATATAACTCGATGCTTTCCAATAAAACATAAGGAAATCATACCAGCTCCAGTATGCGATCCGATTACTGGCCCTACATGATTTATTATTACTTTTTTAACTTTATACTTTTCAATAATTATATCTTTTAAATACAAGGCATCTTCAAAACAATCCCCATGACTTATTGCTATAACACTATTTTCATCTAAGACCATATTTTCTTCAAATCTATCAAATAAACTTTTTATTGCCTTTTTTCTACCACGTATATTATTTGTATTTTTAAGATTACCTTCTTTATCTACACATAACATAGGTTTCATTTGAAGTAGAGTACCTATATTAGCTTTAGCCGCAGAAAGTCTTCCCCCTTTTTTTAAATGCATAAGGTCTTCTACAACAAACCAAAGTTGTACATTTAATTTATTTTCTTCAACCCAACTCACAATTTCTTCTTTAGTTGCTCCATTTTTTAGCATTTCATAAGCATTATAAACAAGTAATCCTTCTCCTATACTTGCACTTTTTGTGTCTATAACAGTTATATCAGCTTGTTTAAATTCCTCTTCCACTAATTTTTTCGCTACAGTCGCACTATTGAAACAACCGCTTATTTTTGATGACATTGCTAGATAAATTATAGCTTTTCCTTCTTTAACATATTTCTTGAATAGTTCTTCAAATCTATATACATTTATCTGTGAAGTAGTTGGCATAGAACCTTCTCTAATTCTTTTATAAAAATATTCATATGTTAACGTCTTCCCAAAATCATCTACATGATCTTCCCCATCTAAATGACAAATAAGTCCTAAAGCGGGTATTTTATTTTCTTCAATAAATTGCAGTGGTAAATCACAACTTGAATCTATAATAATGACAGTATTCATTTATCAAGTCTCCTTTTACTTTATTTATAACTTGAATAATTCTTTAAAACTCATAATAATTACACATACAATTTATATTATATCATACCTTTTATTTATTTCTTAGGCTAACGATAAACTATTTGAAAAATTTTACAAATATATTTCTTTTTTTTAATTATTTTGTTACTACCTTTCCTCTTAGGAGTTCTCTTCTAAGCCATTCCATTGCTCTCAGCACTGCATTATTTCTTATTTTTTGTCTATTTCCAACCAAATTAAGTTCTTTAGTTTTTACTTCTCCTTTTATATAAAGTCCTATATATACAAGTCCTACTGGTTTTTCATCACTACCTCCTTCTGGTCCTGCAATACCAGTAGTAGAAATTCCAATATCTGTTCCTGATGTTTTTGCAATACCTGCAGCCATTTCTGCTGCTACTTGACTACTTACTGCCCCAAACTTATCTAAAGTCTCTTTTTTTACCTTAATTCTCTTTATTTTAGCTTCATTAGAATATGTAATTGCTCCTTCTTTAAAAACAGCTGAAATTCCTGGATAATTTATTATTTTACCGGCCAAAAGCCCCCCTGTACATGATTCTGCTGTTGATATAGTTAATTTATTGTCTACAAGTATTTTGCCAATAACCTCTTCTAACAAAGTTTCTCCTTCACCATACACTGCAATTCCAAGTCTCTTTCTTATTTCTTCTTCTATAGGTTTAATTAATTCTTTTGCTTCCACTTCTGTCTTACCTTTTGCTGTTATTCTAAGTATAACTTCTCCTTCTTTTGCATAAGGTGCTACAGTAGGATTCTTACCACTCTCTATTATATCTTCTATTATTTCTGCTGTAGCACTTTCACCTATTCCTATAACTCTTAAAACCTTTGAAGCCAACACTCCATCTTGATATTTCATCAAATGAGGAACTGCATAATCCTCAAACATAGGCTTCATTTCCTTTGGTGGTCCTGGAAGTACTATTAATGTTTTATTATTTTCTTCTATAATGCATCCTGGTGCCGTTCCATTGTTATTATGCAATATTATAGCATCTTTAGGAAAATATGCTTGTTTTTTATTGCTTTCCACCATAGTTCTATTTATTTTCTTAAAATATTCTTCAATCTTCTCTAATATGTCTTTATGCAAAACAGATTCTTTTTCAAAATAATCAAATGCAACTTCCTTTGTAAGGTCATCTTTTGTAGGTCCAAGCCCACCTGTAGTAATCACTAAATCTGCTCTTTTAAAAGCTGCTGAATAAGCTTCCATTAATCTTTTAGGATTATCTCCAACGACAGTTTGATGATACACATCTATTCCTAAATCAGCTAAACGTTTTGCTATATATTGAGCATTTGTATTCACTATATTTCCCAACAATAATTCTGTTCCTATTGCTAATATTTCTGCTCTCATAATTTAACCTTCTTTCCAAAATCTATTTATTCTATTATATCAAAAAAACAACAGATTAATTTACAAATCTATTGCTATAAATTATATATTATTTATGCTTTTATATATTATGCAATTGGAATTTTTTCATCCAGAATAATCAACTCATATCTATACAATTTGTTTTTTACAAATATATTATTTTGTGCTATGTCATTTGCTTCTTTTAAATCTCTTGCTTTAAATACAAATGAACCTCTATTTTTATTAAAATACCCTCCTCCTATTAGGTATTTTTCTTCATTTTCCTTTGTTACTTTTCTAATATATGCTCTTGTACATTTTCCACTACAATTATTTTTTTCTATAGAATAATTAACTCTTACAAAAAAATTACCACTATTTTTCATAAATATACCCCCATTTATAAAAATACCCAACGACATTCGTCGTTTTTATTATATCGAACACTTGTTCGCATGTCAACTTTTTTTAAAATTTGTCGCTTTATGCCTCTCTATTCAACACTTAAATATAACAATCTTTTCTATAAATAATATGCATATGTTTGTAATTTATTAACAAAATTAATCAAAACAATTCTCTAAAAGTAAAAAATGTTATATACTTAATATATCTTTAATATTTATGCTATTAACTTTATTGTTAAAATATGTTAATTATTTTGAAGTTTTAGATACTAAGAAATTTAGCTATACTAATATATATAGAGGTGTTTATACTATGAGACTTGTACCAATTGAATGTGTGAAAGATGGATGTTACTTAGGTAAAACTATATTTGATAATAATGGAAGAGTACTTCTTAGAGATGGAGTAAAACTTAATAACAATATAATAAAAAAAATAAAGAGCATTGGAATTTTTTCCATTTACATAAATGATGAATATAGTAACGTCGAAATTGAAGACATAATCAAGCCTGAAATACGACAAAAATCTATTAAAGTATTAAAAGAAAGTTTTTCTAGTCTTGAAAAATATAATTTTAATATTAATCCATCAAAATGTAAAAATGATATTCTCAAAGAACGTGAGAAATATTTTAATTCTATAAGTCAAATAGCCGAAGAAATTCTGGATGAGCTATTATCTAAGAAAAATGTAATGATCAATTTAGTAGATATTAAGAGTATGGATAATTATACATATCAACATTGTGTAAACGTATCTGTTCTTTCTCTTGTACTAGGAATTCAACTTCAATTAAAAAAATCAGAACTACTTGATTTATGTATAGGTGCACTTCTTCATGATATTGGAAAAGTTTTAACTCCTAAGGAAATAATTAATAAAGAAGGTCCTCTAACTGATGAAGAATTTGAAATAATAAAAGAACATACAACTAAAGGATATGAGTATTTAAAAGGAAGTTTAGATATATCTTCTACAGCTAGAGTAATAGTTCTCCAGCATCATGAAAAAGTAAATGGAACTGGTTATCCAGAAGGTAGAACTGAAGACCGTATAAGCAGATTTTCCAGAATAGTAGCTATAGCAGATGTGTATGATGCTTTAACTTCAGATAGACCATATAGACGAGCTCTAAGTCCAAATGAAGCAGTTGAATATATTTTAGGTAATGGACAAACTCAATTTGACTATGAAATGGTTAAAGCCTTTGCTGCAGTAATAATTCCTTATCCTGAAGGATCCTTAGTAAAGTTAAGTACCAATGATATTGGTTTAATTGAAAAAATTTATCCGTTCTTTCCTCTTCGTCCTAAAATTAAAATTGTAAAAAGTAAAAATGAATCAAAAGTAAATACATCTGTAGAACTAATGCACGAGTTAGATATAGTCATAGAAGGTGTTGCTTATGAGGTTTAGAGATCTAAACTAACATATATTATCATATTATATGTTAGTTTAGATTTTTTATTTTTTGAATATCTAAATATTAATACTCCTGTTTATAAATAATCTAATACATCCTAACTAATAATATATTTGCAAATGAAAAAATAAGGAGGTTATTGAATATGGAAAGTTCAATGTTTTGTTACCAATGCGAGCAAACCTTAGGAGCAAAAGGTTGTGTAAAATCTGGTGTATGCGGTAAAAACGCCAACGTAGCTAACTTACAAGATTTATTGGTATATGAGTTAAAAGGAGTAGGATTCTATGGACAAAAAGCTATTGATAAAGGACTTCCTATAGACCTTGAAACCCATAAATTCGTAGTAGATGCTATGTTTTCTACTCTTACAAATGTAAATTTTGACGAAGAACACTTTGTGCATTATATTAAACATGCTGATAAGATTAAAGAAGAATTAAAACAAAAAGTTGCAGATATCCCTGATAATATTCCAGAGGCCGCTATATATAGAGCTCCTGAAACTATGGAAGACATGCTAAAAGATTCAAAAAGAGCTGGAATTATGGTTGATGAAAATTTGGATATGGATATTCGATCTTTAAGAGAACTACTAATCTATGGATTTAAGGGTATGGCAGCATATGCACATCATGCTCTAATATTAGATAAATATGACGATGAAGTTCATAACTTTTTCTATAAGGGTCTTGCAGCTACTTTAGATAATACTTTAACAGTAGAAGATTTATTTAATTTAAATATGGAATTGGGAAAGGTTAATTTTAAATGTATGGAATTATTAGATGCAGCTAATACAGGTGCTTATGGTAATCCAGAACCTACAGAAGTTCTTGTAACTAAAAAGAAAGGACCTTTTATTATAGTATCTGGACACGATTTAAAAGATTTAAAATTATTACTAGAACAAACAGAGGGAAAAGGTATAAACATATACACACATTGTGAAATGATTCCAGCACATGGCTATCCTGAATTAAAAAAATATAAACATCTAGTTGGAAACTACGGTGGTGCATGGCAAAAGCAACAAGAAGAATTTGATGGAATTCCTGGTTGTATACTAATGACTACAAATTGTCTTCAAAAACCAAGAGATAGTTATAAAGATAGACTATTTACTACAAGTATAGTAGGTTGGCCTGATTCTCCTCACATAGAAGAAGTTAATGGTAAAAAAGATTTTACTCCAATTATAGAAAAAGCATTAGAATTAGGTGGCTTTACAGAAGATGAACCTGAGAAGAAAATATTAGTAGGTTTTGGTCATCATGCAACCTTAAGTCATGCTAATGAAATAATAGAAGCAGTGAAAAGCGGAAAAATTAGACACTTTTTCTTAATAGGTGGCTGTGATGGTGCTAGACCTGGTAGAAACTACTATACAGAATTTGCAGAAAAAACTCCACAAGATACTGTGATATTGACACTAGCCTGTGGTAAGTTCCGTTTTAATAAATTATACCTAGGAACAGTAGCTGGACTTCCAAGATTACTTGATGTAGGTCAATGTAGTGATTCCTATTCAGCTATCAGAATTGCTCTTGCCCTAGCAGATGCTTTTGATTGTGGTGTAAATGAACTTCCACTTTCACTAGTTCTTTCATGGTATGAACAAAAAGCTGTAGGTATCTTACTTACACTACTATCTTTAGGCATAAAAGATATTCGTCTTGGACCAACATTACCTGCATTTATTACTCCAAATATATTACAAGTATTAGTAGATAAGTTTGGATTGAAACCTATATCAACACCAGATGAAGATTTGCAAGCAATACTTGGTAAATAATTCGTTTGTAATTAAAAACTAAAAAACAGCCTATATTTCATAAAAAATATAGGCTGTTTTTTATATGATAGAATTTTCCCTGTTTAAAAACATTATAGTTTTTGGCACATCATATACTCTATCAAATATTTTATACTGTAATTTTTTTATTGTTAGTTTGTAAATCTATTTTTTTTGCATATGCCACATACAGAATTAATAGCAAAGTACAAATCTCACCTAGAATAATTGAAACCCATATTCCTATATTTCCTATTATATGAGGAAGAACTATTAAGAAAATTATCGTAAACACCATTCCTCTACTTGTAGATATAATATTTGCTATCTTTGACCTTTCTGTAGATTGATAGTAAGTTACATTAACTATATTTATTGAAGCAATAACAAATGACAAAACATAAATTATCATAGCATCATAAGTTAATTTTATAAGAGCTTCATTACCATTAAAAACACTGATTATTTTTTGTCCAAAAATTAATATTATCCCATATATAACTAATGAAGCTGCGAAATTTGTTTTAACTCCCATTTTGAATACTTTATTTACCTTTTCATAATCTCTCTTTCCATAGTTATAGCTTAACAATGGCTGTACGCCTTGGGAAACACCAATAAATAATGCTAAAAGCACAGTACTTATATAACCAATAATACTATAGCCTGCCATACCAATTTCCCCAAGTCTACTTATTACAACTTGGTTAAACGCAAATATAGTAACCGCTGGTGATAGCTGAACTATAAATTCTGGTGTTCCTGTCTTCAGAATTCTTATAAGCTCATGTTTTTTTAGCTTAGGCATATATAACTTAAGTGTTCCTTTTTTTCTAGCAAAATGAGTTAAAAGAATAATTACACTAGATAATTGTCCTAATCCTGATGCTATTGCTGCACCTGCTATTCCCCAATGGAAGATAAATATAAACATATAATCCAATGCTATATTAGTTACTGCACCAACTATTAAAGAAAACATAGCTAGATTTGGATTACCATCATTTCTAACAAATGTACTTAATGCTAAACTTCCCGAGAATCCAATACCAAAAAGCAAATAATATCTAAGGTAGTCTGCTGTCCCTTTTAACAATTCATCACTAGCACCAAGCATTCTAGCTAATTGCTGTGGGAAAAGCACACCAATTATTGATAATACTGCTGATATAACTACTATTAAAAATATACTCTGTAAGAATATATTATTTCCTTCTTCATACTTATTCTCTCCAAACTTTATGGACATTATCGATGCCCCTCCCATAGTTATCATCATGGTTACGGCTATCATCAATGTTGTAAGAGGTACAGCTACATTTACTGCAGCTAAAGCACTTGCCCCTACACCTCTACCTACAAATATTCCATCAACAACAATATAAAGTGCTGAAACCATCATACCTATTACAGAAGGCACAGCATATTTCATAAACTCTTTCCATAGTGACTTCATACTTCATCCCTCCTAAATGAAATTATAAAGTCTATACCATGTATAGAGTCAATAGTTTATATTAAAATCTGTAATTCATATAATACATCCTCATTTTTCCATTGTTCCAGTGTATTGAACAGTTGAACTTCTACTCCAATACACCTAGGATGAATATTGTTTTCTTCAATATATTTTCTTAACTTATCTACTGCCATTTCTCTTTCATTATTTAAATAAGATATACATATAAATTTCCCTTCTGATATTTCTTTAGTATCTACATACTTATTTTCAATATCTTCACCACAAATTGTTGAATAAATAATCTTATAACAAATTTCACCTTCATTTAAAAACAAGTCTAAATCAACAAAATATCCTGACTCGCCTTCAAACATTAGTTCATTATCTTCAACAACTTTATCCATTTTTCTTAGTTTTATTTCTATATCATTTTCGTTATCTTTTCTATTCAACTCAACATCTATGATAAATCTCTTTTCTATTTCTCTAAAATATATTTTATTGGTTTCTTTGATTTCTAGGGCATACTTGATTTTATCTTCTATATGCCCTATAGCTGTACTTATACTCTTTAATCTAATTATTTCTTTTTCTACTACTTTCCGTTGATTTTGTATGAAAGATAGCAATGTTATAACCTCTTTACTACGCAATATATCATTAAGCTCCTTAAGAGGAGCCCCTATGTGTTTTGAATATCTTATTAAATCTAAATACATAAATTAATCTATTGTATAATATCTATAATTATTCTCTGGATCAACATAAGCGGGTTTTAAAAGTCCCATCCTATCATAAAGTCTTAAAGCCTGAATAGATACATTATTAATCTTAGCTGTTTCTCCTATAGAAAAATATTCTTTCATAATTCCTCCACAATATAACTATATATAGATTGATTTTCTACCTAAAGTTTCTTATAATCTCTTTCCCAAAACGCCTTTATATTTTTTCTTATATAACTTACATTATTACTTCTTATAACAGGATACCATTCCCCAGGAAATAATTTACAATAACTTGAATAAGAAAATCTCTCATCTATTAATAAAACTACCCCTCTATCTTTTTCCGTACGAATGACTCTACCTACTGCTTGCATAACCTTATTCATACCTGGATACATATAAGCATATTCAAAGCCCTTACCTTTTTTATTCTTAAAATGATCACTTATAATATTTCTCTCTAAACATATTTGGGGAAGTCCTACCCCCACTATTATTGTTCCTATAAGTCTATCTCCTGTTAAATCAATTCCTTCTGAAAAAATTCCTCCCATAACTGCAAAACCTACTAATGTTTTCATATTGTCTTTTGAAAATCTCTTTAGGAATTGTTCTCTTTCTTCTTCAGTCATACCTATTTCCTGACATATTGTATTTACTTCTGAGTTTTTAACACAGAATCTAATATAAACTTCATTCATATATTCATAAGATGGGAAAAACACAATATAATTTCCTCTTTTTTCTTTTATAACAGTTTCTATATCATCTACTATCTTATCGTAAGTAAACTCTCGCATTCTATATTTTGTAGAAATCTTATCATCCATCATTAAGCACAAATTTTCTCTATCAAAAGGAGACTTTAATCTAATTCTATATGAATCCTTATCTCCACCCAAAATATCAATATAATAATCCATAGGCATTAAGGTAGCTGAAAACAAAATAGATGCTTTTCCTCTTTTCATAGCTTCTCTTAAAAGATACGAAGGATCTAAGCAAAACATTTTAAGTTTTACATCTTCGTAAGTTTTTTCTGCATAGGTTACATATCTTTCATCATAATCTTCATAAGTTCTTATAACGGATAAAGCTTTAAAATAGAACTCCATAAGCTCATCCTTAAAACTCACTTCATTTTTTTTATTATCCAAAATCCATTTTTCAGCACAAAATGTAAAATCCCTTAATAAATAAATTATTTCTTCTGGCGCTTCATTTTGTATATATTGCTTATTGTTTTCTTCACATTGTTTTTTAAATTTAATCATAGAAGAGTTGATTTTGTTAAGCTTTCTTGAAACATCTTTAGCTTGATCTTTAGTAACCTTTTTTAGATTTAAAATCTCTTTTTTGCTAAGCTCCGCAGAAAACATCTCTCTGCCTCTGTCTACTAAGTTATGTGCCTCATCAACTAAAAAAGCACAGTCTGTACTTCCTTCTGCAAAAAATCTTTTTAGATGTACTCTAGGGTCAAAGGCATAGTTATAGTCACATATAACACAGTCTGCATAATTAGCTAAATCTAGTGAAAATTCAAAAGGACAAACTTTATGCTTTGCAGCATATTCTTCAATTATTTCTCTAGAAAATTCATCTTCTTTAAAAATATCCTCTATTGCATCATTTATTCTATCAAAATGTCCTTTTGAAAATTCACAATTTTCAGGATCACAGCCTTCTTCAGGTTTAAAACATATTTTATCTTTAGCTGTAAGAGTAACACTTTTTAGTTTAAGTCCTATACTTCTCATATTATTTAAAGCTTTTTCTGCAGCAGTTCTTGTTATAGTTTTAGCCGTTAAATAAAATATTTTCGATGTATGTCCTTCTCTCACTGCTTTAATACTTGGAAAAAGTGTGGCAACCGTTTTTCCTATTCCCGTAGGTGCTTGTGCAAAAATAATTTTACCTTCTTCAATTGTTTTATAAACAGAAACAGCTAATTTTCTCTGTCCTTCTCTATACTCTTTAAATGGAAATTCTAATTTTTTTATAGATTTATCTCTAAGCTCAAAATTATCTCTTAATATTCTTGCCCACTGTAAATACTTTTCTACTACATCAAAAAAAAATTCATCTAACTCTTTAAATGTATAGTTTCTAAGAAACCTCTTTATTCCCTTTGTATCCATCTGATAATAAGTAAGCTGAATATCTATATTATCTAGTTCTTTTTCCTTAGAATATATATAAGCATAACATTTAGCCTGTGCCCAATGTAATTCACTATAATCTTCTTCAACAAATTCTAAAGGAGTAGTTGTCGTTTTTATTTCATCTATTACAACATTATCTTCATATTCAATTATTCCATCTGCACGCCCACTAATTTGTAAGGTTATATCACTCTTTTTCACAGTATATGAAAGTGTAACCTCTGGATTATATTCTTCTGGTGCAGATTTTTGTATTTTTTGATGTGCTTTTATTGCATCTGTATTTCTTGAACTTCCCACAAATGTAGAAACTAAATCTCCAGAACGCAAAACAAATTCCACTAAACTTCTAACTGAAATTTTTATAATATTTTTCCCCATAATAATAACCTTTCCAATACAATTTTATTTTCACATTAATTATATCTTATTCATATTTTATAACAAATCTAATTATAAATTATATATAACACTATTTAAGGAGGTTACCTATAAAAGTAAAACAAACTATTTATTAATTAAGAAAGGATGTTTTGATGTATTACGGTAAAGAACCTCTTATGTCAAATTATGAAATACGTGCTAATGCCCGAATGCACTTAAAAGGGAATTGGGTGCATGCCATTCTAGCATATCTTATATTTGCAATTATTACCTCTCTACCTTCAACTATACCTGAAGTAGGATGGATAATCTCAATTTTAATCGCAGGCCCAATGTACTTAGGTATTGTAAAATTTTCTATAAATCTAAGAAGACACAATAATACAGATATAGAAGTCATATTTGATGGATTCAAGAACTTTACTACAGCAATGATTTTGCAAATACTTATTACTTTATTTGTTGTTTTATGGAGTTTATTATTAATAGTTCCCGGAATAATTGCTTCCTTAAATTACTCTCTAGCTTTTTATATCCTAAATGATAATCCTGAATTGACAGCAATGGAAGCATTGTCTCAAAGTAAGGCAATGATGTATGGATACAGATGGAAGTTATTCTGCCTCTATCTAAGCTTCATAGGATGGGCAATTTTATGTGTATTAACTTTTGGAATAGGCTCATTATGGCTAAATCCTTATATTGGCCTATCTGTAGCTAATTTTTATGATAATCTAAAAAATAGTGATGGTACTATTTATTAATAACTTACTACTCTAAAAAAGATTGTTTGAAAAAGTATAGCAGCATACAAAATTATGCTGCTATATTTTTTTGTTAAAATATTTATATATTTATCGAACTTTTATATACTTTAAAACATCTAACATATAGAAATAAAATAGGCGGTGCATTTATGAATATATTTAATTTTAAGCTAAATAAAAAACAAAAGAACTTTGAAAAGCTACTTATACCACAATTAAATAAATTATATAAGATTTCATTCAGTTACTTAAAAGATAAAGATAAAGCCTCAGATGCACTACAAGACACAGCTTTAATCGCCTATAGGAAGCTAGATACTTTAAAAGATAAATCAAAATTTAATTCATGGATAACATCTATTTTAATTAATAGATGCAAAGAACTATTAAGACGAGAAAGTAAACTTATATTTGAAGAATTGTGTGAAGAAAAGAAAAACATATTAACAAATTCTAAAGATATATATTCAAAAATTGATACAAGCATTGATATTTTAAATTCTCTTGAAGAACTTGATGAAAAATATAGAGATGTAATAACCCTTAAATATTTTGGTGATTATAGCATAAAAGAAATTGCTACAATATTGAAAATTCCAGAAGGAACTGTTAAATCAAGAATTAATTTTGGAATAAAAAAACTTAACAATATTATGAGTGATGGGGAGGTGGCTTATAATGAATTGTAATTTAGTATGTGATAAGCTACATGAATATATATATAATGAATTAAATTCTACAACAAAAGAGAAGATTAAATCTCATCTTGAAAATTGTCCTAAATGTAATAATGAATATATTCAGCTTAAAAAGCTTCTAATTGATGATATGCAGAGTATAAATAATTTAAAAACCTCAATAGATGTACCTAATGACTTACCTAGTAATATTCACAAAACTTTAAACTCTAGGACTAAATTCAAATTTATTCGCTATGCTACCGCTGCTTGTCTAGCTTTTTTAATAATATTTAAAACTCCTGTTATGGGCTATATAATTAATTCCGTATCTATAAGTAAATACTTAGACCTTGATACAAATATCATTAAAGAATTTGAAGAAGGCAAAGGACAGGTTATAGGAAAATCTTCAACTATGAAAGATATTACCTTTACTATTGACGGATTAATCAGTAATGAAAACGATACTGTCATACTATTTACAATAAAAGTTCCTAAATCTGAAAATATAAATTACGCTATGCCCCCTTCTCATAATGGTGTTTTCACTGTGGAGGATCAATTAGGATATGAATATAGATTTGACGGAGGAGGATTAACATTAAAAAGTGTAAATGAAGATGGAGAAATTAAAGGTATTTATCATACTGTACCTTTAAAACCATGGGTATACAAATTGAAAGTACGTATTACTTGTATGAAGCTAGGATACTTTGATGAAAATATGCACATAAAAGAATTTAAAAATGAATACGGAAAGTGGGAAGTAAATTTCTATATAAACCAGAGAAAGAGGTGATAATATTGAAATCAAGTATAATTTTAATAGCCTTTATAACATTATGTATTCTGATATATAAAAATAAAAGCAACAGAAAGAAAAAATTTATAATCGTATATTCTACTATCTCAGTAATTTTTCTACTTACAATATTCTCTAATGTATTCTCTGATATATTTAGTAGAAATAAGTTACCTATAAAACTAAAAGTCTCTAACGATTATATTATAAATATTAATAAAACCAAAACCTTAAATAATACCAATATAAAATTACAAAAAGTTTTTATGGACTTAAATTACTTAGCCTTTAATTATTCTGTATGGGGTAAATCTAAAGTAGTTGGAATAGAGTTGAAAGAAAACCTGGAAGACATAAAAGCACTAAAAAGTCTTTCTGGTCAATGGGTTGGTAGAAATTTAATTCATGACTATTCGGGAGTTGGTTGTAGTTATGAAAGTAATAAGTTTTTGGATAAATTGTATTTAATCTTTTATCTCTCAGACGGAAATAACATTCAGTTTAAAATCATTGATAATAAGAATATTAAATCTTTAACTAAACAAGTAAACATTGATAAAACTATACAATATGATAATTATTATTTTAAAATTAAGAGCTTCACTAAAGCTCTCAATTACAGCTTACTGAAATTTACTTCTAATATTGATCCTAAAATTTTCAAACTAACTCTTATTTCAGATGATAGAAACCTTGAACTTAAATTAAGCAATTGGGTTTCTAGCAGTACAATCTCTGAGGGAAATTATTGGTGTGATCCTATAAAAGGTGATAATATAAAACTTAAAATTACAAATCTAAAAACAAATACAGAAAAAATTATAGAAATTAAATAAATATTAAACCCAAACTATATAACATAAAGTTACTAGTTTGGGTTTTTTATATTTCTTCAATCATTTTTCACCTTATAAATATAAACTAATCTCCTATCCTTATCATCGAGTTTATCAAGATATTTATACAGAGAAACATACAAGCTATTTTCACTATGCTGAGCCATAAAAATATCATATTTGTTTATTTTCCAATTAAATCCTTTATCGTGTATAACTTGAGAATGATATGGTATATCGTCTTTGCTTGAATCTCCATACTGAATTACATCTCCCTCTTTTAGTAAAGAGTATAATCGTTGAAAATTATCTAATGCCTGTTGAACTGTTATTTTAGCAATTGCAAAAGCTCTATTTGTTCCTATACCATTTTCATTACTCCAATGTTTTTTAAAATAACGTGCTGACCTCCATGTTATAGCAATTTCAGTTATTTCATTTTCATCCCTAGTATTGCAGAACCAAGATTGAAATTCTCCCCATTCTATGCCTTCATCCTCCATACCTCCAGCTTTTAAAACCTGTGACACAAAATTAGTACTGTCATCATTTTCAAAGTAAGGATATTCCTTTGTGTTTGGAGTTAATGCATATTCTTCAGCATAGTTTTTTGCAGCCTCTCTGTCGTAGTTTAAATTAGAATCACTCATTAAATCTCTTTTAATACAATTTTCTAACATAGCCGCCCTTTAAAATAATTGATTCTATTATATAATATAGGCTTTTAATTTGTTTTATGCTAAAAACAAACTTTTTAAATACAAAAAGTTTAGGAATTTATATATTAAACTCCTAAACTTCTTTTACTTTATCTGTATTTTCTACTCATATATTATAGAACTTTACTTAAAAAGTCTTTAGTTCTTTCATTCTTAGGATTCTCAAACACTTCCTTAGGATCTCCTTCTTCTACAACAACTCCACCATCCATAAAGAATACTCTATCTCCAACTTCCTTAGCAAATCCCATTTCATGTGTTACAACAACCATTGTCATTCCTTCTTGTGCAAGTTCTTTCATAACTTCTAGAACTTCTCCAACCATTTCTGGGTCTAAAGCTGAAGTTGGCTCATCAAAAAGCATAACATCTGGAGACATAGCAAGCGCTCTTGCTATTGCTATTCTTTGTTTTTGTCCACCTGAAAGCTGCTTTGGATATGCATTAGCTTTATCTTTAAGTCCTACTCTTTCTAATAAATTAAGAGCAATCTTTTCAGCCTCTTCTTTTGTCATATTTTTGACCTTTATTGGTGCTAAAGTTATATTATCTAAAACACTTAGATGTGGGAAAAGATTAAACTGTTGAAAAACCATTCCCATCTTTTCTCTCAACTTATTTATATCTATTCCTTTTTGTGTTATTACTTGTCCTTCAAAAATTATTTCTCCATCTGTTGGTTCTTCTAAAAGATTAAGACATCTTAAAAACGTACTCTTACCTGAACCTGAAGGACCTATAACAACTACAACCTCACCTTTTTTTATATGAGCATTTACGCCCTTTAAAACATGTAATTTATCAAATTTTTTATGCAACCCATTTACTTTAATCACTAACCTTCATCCTCCTTTCAGCATAACCTAATAATTTTGAAAGTACAAATGTTAATATAAAATATACTATTGCGGCCACAATATATGGAATAAAAAATTCAAAAGTCATTCCTGTAATTACTCTTGCATTAAACATAATCTCTTTTATTCCTACAATAGATACAATTGCAGATTCTTTTATTACTGTTATAAACTCATTACCTAATGCAGGTAAAATGTTTTTTATAGCCTGAGGGATTATTATTTTTCTCATAGCTAATTTATTTGATAATCCTAAACATCTTGCAGCTTCCATTTGTCCTTTATCTATTGATTGTATACCACCTCTAATAATTTCTGCTATATAAGCTGTACTATTTATAGTTAACGCAATTATAACTGATACAAATGCTACAAAATCTATTCCCATCATATCTATTTCTGGAAATTGAATCCCATACTCTTGTAAAACAGTTGGTAATCCGTAAAAAAGTATCATTACTTGCACTAACAGTGGTGTACCTCTTACTATTTCTATAAATGCGGATGATATATATTTTAATATCTTATTCTTAGACATTTTCATAAGTGCAAAAAATACACCTAAGATAACACCAAAAATAACTGTGAAAAACGATATAAGAACAGTACTTCCTGCTCCCGCTAAATATAATTTATAATATTGGGTTATAAAATCAAAAATATGAACCATTTATTTCCTCCTATTTTACTCTAAAGTTAATCTCAAATAAAGGATAATGATAAAATATATTTTATCATTATCCTTTATCATAATCAAAACTTTATCATAATAATTTTAAAATTTATTCTGCTATTTCATTTGCTTTAGCAACAAATTCATCTATTTTTCCTTCTGTAACTAATTTATCTATAGTTTTATTTATAGCTTCAATTAATTGTGTATTACCTTTTTGAACAGCTATAGCAGATCCATCATCTGGATTTCCAACCTTAATATCAGCTATAATTACATCTGAATTCTTATCTGCATAAGCTTTAGCAACTGGTCCCTCTACAACTACAGCATCTACTTTCTTTGTTTTTAATGAAAGTACAAGATCTGTAACTTTTCCTAATGAAAGAACATTTGCATCCTTTAATTCTTCCTTAGCAATTTTTTCTTGTACAGAAGCTGTTTGAGCTCCTACTTTTTTTCCAGTTAAACTTTCAACAGTATTAAATTTAGCTTTATCTTCTTTTCTTATTAATACATTTTGAACTGCTTTATAATATACTTTTGAAAAATCAACTTGCTTTGCTCTTTCTTCGGTAGGTGTCATACCTGATATTAAAATATCAACTTTTCCAGTTTTCAGTGAAGGTATAAGTCCATCAAAGTCCATATCTTTAATTTCTAATTCAACACCTAAATCATTAGCTATTGCTTTAGCTATTTCAATATCAAATCCTACTATAGTGTCTTTTCCGTCTATCATTTTATGGAATTCATATGGTGGATAATCGGCACAAGTTCCAAGAACTAACTTTCCAGTTTTCTTTATTTTATCTAGCTTTTCAGCACCTTTTTCAGTTTTACTTTCTGCTTGTTTACCATTTGCTTGTGTATTAACAGCTTTTTGTCCACATCCAACAAAAGCAGCACCAACACATAAAATCATTGAAAATACAATTGCTTTCATCTTTTTATTCTTAATCATATACATTTCCCCCTAAACAATTATCATCTCTTTGTATTATTATACATTCATTTTTATATTTATGCAACACTTTTTTATATTTATTCGATTATTTTTATACTTATACGTTTTAATGTAATTTGTTTCCAGTTTTGCATTGTGATATAATTATTTTGTTAGAATTTTCTTTATTTTGAATATTTTTATTTATTTAAAGGAGGTAAATATGTTATGCTCTCTGTTCATTTTCTCTTAGATTTAGCTATTATTTTGTTAAGTACAAAACTTTTAGGATTATTCACGAGAAAAATTCAAATGCCTCAAGTTGTTGGTGCACTACTTGCTGGTATTATATTAGGTCCCTCTGTTTTTGGAATAGTATATGAAACAGACTTTATTTCAAAAATGTCCGAGCTTGGAGTAATTATACTGATGTTCCAAGCGGGACTTGAAACAGATTTTAATGAATTGAAAAAATGTGGAAAAGCCTCCTTTGTAATTGCAATTATTGGAGTTATTATACCTTTAATAGGAGGTTTTATAATAGCAAGTTTTTTCAATAATGATGGAGGCATTTTTAATCTAACTAATAAAAAAATGCTTGAAAATATATTTATTGGAGTTGTATTAACAGCTACTTCTGTAAGTATTACTGTAGAAACTCTTCAAGAACTTGGCAAATTAAAAACGAATTCTGGAACAGCTATAATGGGCGCAGCAATTATTGATGATATTTTAGGAATTATAATTCTAACAATTGTAACTAGTTCTACAGATTCATCCATACATTTAGGTATTGTACTGTTCAAAATCGTAGCTTTCTTCTTAGTTGCTTTAGTTATCGGTGTTGTATTTCGTAAATTCTTTTCAGCTATTAGTCAGTATCATGGTCCTAAACGTAGAATTGCTTTATTTGCATTTTCTTTCTGTCTTATTATGGCTTTTATATCTGAACATTTTTTTGGTGTAGCAGACATTACAGGTGCATATATAGCTGGTGTAGTTATTTCCAATACTATTTGTTGTGATTATGTAAAAAAGAAAATTGAAAACACCTCCTTTTTATTGTTATCTCCAATATTTTTCGCAAGTATAGGAATAGATATGGTTATAAATGTAAACAATTCACATATGCTTTTATTTATTTTCATATTAACAATTATAGCTATATTAACAAAAGTATTAGGTTGTGGATTAGGTGCTAAACTATGTAGATATAATAATGCTGAAAGCTTACAAATCGGTATAGGTATGATTTCAAGAGGTGAAGTCGCACTTATTATTGCAAATAAAGGTGCTGCTTTAGGACTTTTAGATAAACAGTTCTTTGCTCCCATAATAGTAGTAGTTATTGTTACTACCCTTATAACTCCTATACTTTTAAAGTTAGTTTATAGTGAAAAACATGTGCATATACCTCACTTAACGGCATAAAATAAAAAGAAAAGCAAGAACATAGATTTTCTCTATATTCTTGCTCTTTTTTATGCTTATTTTTAATTTTTTTCTGTCTACTGGTTACTGAATGTTGCTTCTCAATATTCTTAGATTATTCAACAAACTCTCCAATATTTCTGTACTTCTGATATCTATTTTCCAGAACTTCATTTATATTTCCTTTTCTTTCTGCAAAAGGTACCTTTAATAAGTATTCTTTTATAGTTTGAGCCATTTCATCCACATTTTTATGTGCTCCACCTTCTGGCTCTTTTATAATTTTATCTATAATACCATATTCTTTTAAATCTTGAGCTGTAATTTTCATTATTGATGCTGCTTCCTTTACTCTCGAAGAATCTTTCCATAGAATACTAGCAAATCCTTCTGGTGAAAGAACTGAATATACTGAGTGTTCAAGCATCCATACCTCATCACCTATAGAAAGTGCAAGAGCACCTCCGCTTCCACCTTCTCCTATTACTATAGAGATGATTGGAGTTTTTAGGTTAGGCATTTCCATTAAATTTTTCCCTATAGCTTCTCCTTGACCTCTTTCTTCTGCTCCCATTCCTGGGAAAGCTCCTGGAGTATCTATAAAGCAAATTATTGGTCTATTAAATTTCTCAGCCTGTTTCATAAATCTTAAAGCTTTTCTATAACCTTCTGGACTAGGCATTCCAAAATTTCTCTTAATATTTTCCTTTACATTTCTTCCTTTTTGTTGCCCTATAACAGTAACAGGCATTCCATTTAATTTTGCAAGACCTGCAACAATAGAAGGATCATCTTTGTATTGTCTATCTCCATGCAACTCTACAAAAGAATCAAAAATTCTTTCAATATAATCAAGAGAGGTTGGACGTTCTAAAATTCTTGCCAATGTTAGTTTATCTAATGGAGTTAGGTTTTCATAAGCTTCTTTTTTTAACTCTTTTAGCTTATTTTCTAATCTATTAATTTCAAAGGACAAATCAACTTCCTTCTCCTTAGAAAATTCAACTAATTCTTCTATTTTTTCAGTAAGCTCTTTTATTTTCTTCTCACATTCTAGCATATATTAACACCTCTCTTTCTAGTGCATATCTATAATTTTATATAATGTCTTTTTAAGTTCTTTTCTCTCAACTATCTTATCTAAAAATCCATGTTCTAATAAAAACTCTGCACTTTGAAATCCTTCAGGAAGTTTTTGTCTTATTGTTTGCTCTATAACTCTACGTCCTGCAAATCCTATAAGCGTTCCTGGCTCTGATAAGACTATATCTCCAATCATAGCAAAACTTGCTGTAACTCCTCCTGTTGTAGGGTCAGTAAGTATAGGTATATATAAAAGCCCTTCTTCATTATGCCTTCCTATAGCAGCACTTGTTTTTGCCATTTGCATAAGTGAAAACATACCTTCTTGCATTCTAGCACCGCCTGAAGCAGTAAATAAAATTATTGGGAGTCTATTTTCTGTAGCTTTCTCAATTGCTCTAGTTATCTTTTCACCAACTACAGATCCCATGCTTCCCATCATGAAATTACTATCCATAACTCCTATTACAACATCTTTTCCATATATTTTACCATAACCTGTAACAACAGCTTCATTAAGTGATGCTCTCTCTTTAGATTTTCTAACTTTATCTTCATATCCTGGAAAATCTAATGGATTTACTGTAGTTAAATCTTTATCCATTTCTCTAAATGTTCCAGTATCAATAACTAATTCTATTCTTTCACTAGCACTCATTCTGTAATATTTTCCACAGGAAGTACATACCTTTGCATTTTCTTCTAAATCTTTTATATATATTGTTTTTCCACACTTATCACATTTAATCCACATACCATCAGGAATATTAGGCTTCTTTTCTTCTTGTTCTTCAACCTTATCCACAGTATTTTTAACAGTTATATATTTAGATTTCTTAAAAATTGGTTTAAATTTGAACATATTCTTCACCTACCTTAAAACAACGTATTTTCGTTGCTTTGAATAAATCCGGTATCATAATTTCCTTCTTGAAAACTATTGTTAAATAAAATTTTATGTTGAAATTCTATATTAGTATCTATTCCATCAACTATAAATTCTCCAAGTGCTCTTTTCATTTTACTTATTGCGTCTGCCCTATCTTTTCCATGAACTATTAATTTTGCAACCATAGAATCATAGGTAGGAGGTATTTTATATCCTTGATATATAGAACTATCTATTCTGACCCCACTTCCCCCTGGTAAATGCTCCATAGTAATAGTACCTGGTGATGGCATAAAGCCCTTCTTAGGATTTTCTGCATTTATTCTACATTCTATCGCATGTCCTTGTAGCTTTATGTCTTCTTGAGAAAATTCTAAAGCTTCTCCTGCAGCTATTTTTATTTGCTCTTTTATTAAATCTATTCCTGTTATCATCTCTGTTATTGGGTGCTCTACTTGTATTCTTGTATTCATTTCCATGAAATAAAAATCAAAATTTTTATCAACTAAAAATTCTATTGTTCCGGCACTCTTATAATTAACTGATTTAGCTGCCTTAACTGCAACTTCACCCATCTTTTTTCTAAGTTCTTCTGTCATAACAGGACTAGGTGCTTCCTCTAAAACCTTCTGGTTTCTTCTTTGAATTGAACAATCTCTTTCACCAAGGTGAATTACATTACCATTGGCATCTCCTAAAATCTGAAATTCTATGTGACGTGGTTTTTCAATAAATTTTTCCATATACATTGTGTCATCGCCAAAAGCTACTTTTGCTTCTGTCTTAGCTGTTTCAAAAGCTTTTTTTAATTCTTCTTTAGTTCTTACAATTCTTATTCCTCTTCCACCGCCACCAGCTGAAGCTTTTACCATAACAGGATACCCTATTCTATCCGCCTCTTTTAATGCATCTGCAGCAGTATCAATACTTCCTTCTGTTCCTGGAATTACAGGTACTCCTGCTTCCATCATCATCTCTCTGGCCTTTGATTTATTTCCCATGTTCTCAATAGTTTCTCCATCAGGTCCAATAAAAGTTATATTGCATTCTTCACACATTTGTGCAAACTTACTATTTTCAGATAAAAAACCAAAACCAGGGTGTATTGCTTGTGCTCCAGTAAGTACTGTAGCACTTATTATGTTCTCCATATTAAGATAACTGCCTTGAGCTTTACCTGGTCCTATACAAACCGCTTCATCAGCCATTTGTACATGTAAAGCCTCTCTATCAACTTCTGAATAAACTGCTACCGTCTGAATTCCCATTTCTCTACAAGCTCTAATTACTCTAACTGCAATCTCACCACGGTTAGCAATTAAAATCTTATTAAACATATTATCACCTACTCCTAAAAAATTTCAGTATATTGAAATTTTTTATTTATTACTTACCTACTGCAAACATTATTTCAGCTTCACAAGCTTTCTCTCCGTTTACTGTAGCGATACCTTTTCCAATTCCAGCAGGTCCTTTCATTTTTATAATTTCTACTTCTAATCTTAGAACATCTCCTGGAACAACTTTACGTCTGAACTTAGCTTTATTTATTCCACCAAAATAAGCTATTTTACCTTTAAACTCTTCTTTACTTAAAAGTGCAACTGCACCAACCTGTGCAAGAGCTTCTACTATTAAAACTCCTGGCATAACAGGCTCTTGTGGAAAATGTCCTTGGAAGAAATATTCATTCATAGTAACATTCTTATAACCAACTGCTTTTGTGCCTTCTTCTATTTCTTCTATTTTATCCACAAGTAAAAAAGGATATCTATGTGGCAAAATTTCTTGAATTTCTTTTATTCCTAATGACATTTGCTTTCTCTCCTTTTACAGCTTCACTACATTAAATATTGGCTGTCCGTATTCAACCATTTCTTCATTTTCCACTAATATTTCTACAATTTCATAGTCATCTTCTGCTTCTATCTCATTCATAAGCTTCATAGCTTCAATTATACAAAGAGTATCACCTTTTTTTACTTTGCTTCCTACACTAACAAAAGCATCCTCTTCTGGTGCTGGTGCACCATAAAAAGTTCCTACTATAGGTGATTTTACAGTTATTACATTCTCATTTACCTTTGTTTTAGGCGAAGTTTCTTCTTTTTTCTCTACATTTGAAACTTCTAAACTTACTTCTTCAATAGCTCTATCTACAATTTGTGGTTTTTTTACTACTTCTCTTTCATCACAAACTACTATTTGTTTTTCTTCATCTTTTCTCATTTTTATATGAATACCTTCAGTTTCAATTTCTAAAGAAGAAAGCTTAGAATCACTCATAGTTTTTATAAGTTCTTGAATACTTGTATAATCCATAATTCTACCTCTCATCCCATTTTTTTAATACTATTACTGCATTATGTCCACCAAATCCTAGTGAATTAGAAAGTGCATATTTTAATTCTTGTTCTCTTCCCTTGTTTGGAACATAATCAAGATCACATTCTTCATCTTTTACAGTAAGACCTATAGTTGGTGGAACAAATCCTTCTTCCAATGCTTTAGTACAAACAACAGCTTCTATTGCTCCTGCAGCTCCAAGTAAATGTCCTGTCATAGACTTTGTTGAACTTACTGGAATTTCATACGCCTTTTCTCCAAATACAGTTTTAATTGCTGCTGTTTCAAATTTATCATTATATGGTGTACTTGTTCCATGTGCATTAACATAAGAAATTTCTTCTGGTTTTAAATCAGCATCTTTAATTGCAAGCTTCATAGCTCTTGCTCCACCTTCTCCTCCTGGTGCTGGTGAAGTCATGTGATATGCATCACAAGTAGCTCCATATCCTACAATTTCTCCGTATATTTTTGCATTTCTTTTTACAGCATGCTCAAGAGATTCAAGTATTAATATTCCCGCTCCTTCTCCCATAACAAATCCATCACGTTCCTTATCAAACGGTATTGATGCTCTATTTGAATCTGTATTTGTACTTAATGCTGTAAGTGAGTCAAATCCTGCCATTGATAAAGGAGTAATTGAAGCTTCAGTTCCTCCTGCTATAATTAAATCTGATAATCCATGGCGAATATTATGGAAAGCATCTCCAATAGCATTAGTTCCTGTAGCACAAGCTGTAACTACTGTAGTACAAATCCCCTTAGCACCATACTTTATTGCAATATTTCCAGCTGCCATATTACTTATAATCATAGGTATAAAGAATGGTGATACTCTCTTAGGCCCTTTTTCTAAAAGCTTTTTATGCTGTTCTTCTATAGTTGTTATTCCACCAATTCCTGAACCAACTATAACTCCAACTCTTTCTGCATCAATATCTTCTACATTTAGTCCTGAATCCTTTACAGCTTCATCAGCAGCTATCATAGCAAATTGGCAAAATCTATCCATTCTTCTTGCTTCTCTTTTATCTAAATAATCTCCTACGTTAAAATCTTTAACCTCAGCAGCTAACTTAACTTTAAAATCTGTTGCATCAAAAGCATTTATTTCATCTATTCCACATTTTCCTTCTTTAATATTGTTCCAAAAATCCTTTGCATTATTTCCAATAGGAGTAATAGCTCCCATACCAGTAATAACTACTCTATTTTTCACTTTTCCCACTCCTTATTCCTTTTAAACTCTTTATTCTCTAAACTTCCTTTTTACATGTGCATTCCACCATCAATACTAATAACTTGACCTGTTATATAACTTGCCATTGGTGATGCCAAGAAAGCTGTAGCTTCTGCCACGTCCTCTGGTGTTCCCATTTTTCTTAAAGGAATAATAGTCTTAATAGTTTCCTTAACCTTATCTGATAAAGCTTCTGTCATATCCGTTTGAATAAATCCTGGTGCTATAGCATTTACTGTTATTCCTCTTGCTGCAATTTCTTTTGCTGTAGATTTTGTAAATCCAATTATTCCTGCTTTTGCTGCTGCATAATTTGTTTGACCTGCATTACCAGTAATACCAACAACAGAAGAAATATTAATTATTCTTCCACTTCTTTGTTTCATCATTATAGGAGTTGCATGTCTTGTGCAGTTAAATACACCTTTTAAATTAACTTCTATAACTTTATCAAAATCTTCTTCCTTCATTCTCATTAGTAATCCGTCTTTTGTTATTCCCGCATTATTTACTAAAATATCTATACTTCCAAAGTTCTCAATTGCTGAATCAATTATTTTTTTAGCATCTTCAAAGTTACTTACATCACCTTGAACAGCTAAAGCCTTAACCCCTTTTTCTTCTATAGCTTTTACTACTTCTTCTACTGATTTTGCACTACTTCTATAATTTAAAATTACATTAGCCCCAAGTTCTGCAAGCTTTAGAGCTATAGCTCTTCCTATTCCTCTACTAGCTCCTGTAACTACTGCATTTTTACCTGAAAGTACTTTATTGCACATCTTAATATCCTCCTATTTCACTTCACCCATCAACTGTTAAATATTTTAGATTTTAAAATTTCTAATAAAAAATCTTATACGTCTTTTAAAGCTTCGATTGTTTTATTAAGTGATTTTTCATCTTCTACATTTAATATCTTAACTTTTCTATCTATCTTTTTCACGAATCCGCTTAGTACCTTTCCGGGTCCTATTTCAATAAATGTATCTACTCCATCTTTAAGCATATTTCTTATAGTTTCTTCCCACATTACTGAACTCATAACCTGTTTCTTTAAAAGATCTTTTATATCACTTATATCTTTAATGTAATCTCCAGTAACATTTGTTAATACTGGAACATTCATTTCTTTAAGTTCTATCTCTTTTAATTCCTCATAAAGCTTAACTCCTGCTGATTCTAACATAGTAGTATGGAAAGGTGCACTAACTGTAAGAAGCATTGCTCTCTTTGCCCCTAATTCTTTAGCTTTTTCACATGCTGTTTCAACAGCCTTTATTTCCCCAGCAATAACAATTTGTCCTGGACAATTGTAATTTGCTACTTCTACTATTCCTTCACTACTTGCCGCTTCACAAGCTTCTCTTACTTTATCACTATCTAATCCTAAAATTGCAGCCATAGTACCAACACCTTGTGGTACTGCTTCCTGCATATATTTACCTCTCTTTTTAACTAATCTAACAGCATCTTCAAAATTTAAAACTCCACTATATACTAAAGCTGAATACTCTCCAAGACTAAGTCCTGCAGTAATATCAGCTTTTATTTCATATTTTTCTAATACTTTAAGTAAAGCTATACTTGTTGTTACAATAGCTGGTTGAGTATTTTCCGTTTTGTTTAATTCCTCTTTACTTCCTTCAAAGCATAGCGTACTTATAGAAAACCCTAAAGCTTCATCAGCCTTTTTATAAACTTCTTTACATTCAGGAAAACTTTCATAAAGTTCTTTACCCATTCCTACATACTGAGCTCCCTGTCCGGAAAATAAAAATGCAATTTTACTCATGATATCCTCCTAGCTTTTTAGCTTCTTCAAACATCTCTTCTATTATTTCTTTACAGCTTTGTTCTTTTTTAATAAGTCCTGCTATTTGACCTGACATAACTGAACCCATGTCTACATCGCCCTCTTTTACTGCTTTTCTTAAGGCGCCCATTCCTAATCTTTCAAATTCTTCTAAATCTGATAAATCTTTTTCCAAATTTTTAAATTGTCTAGCTAATTTATTTCTCAAAACTCTAACTGGGTGACCTGTTACTCTTCCCGTAACAACAGTATCTATATCTTTTGCCTTTATAACCTTTTTCTTATAATTCTCATGTACAGTACACTCATTAGCAACTAAAAATCTTGTTCCAACTTGAACTCCACTAGCACCAAGCATAAATGTTGCTGCAATTCCACGTCCATCTCCAATACCACCTGCTGCAATAACAGGAATATTTACTGCGTCAACAACTTGAGGTATTAGTGTCATAGTTGTAAGTTCTCCTATATGTCCTCCTGCTTCACAACCTTCTGCAATGACTGCATCCGCTCCGCTCTTTTCCATTCTTCTAGCCAACGCTACTGAAGCTACTACAGGTATTACTGTTATACCATGTGCTTTCCACATTTCCATATATTTTCCTGGACTTCCTGCTCCAGTTGTTACTACCTTAACACCTTCTTCACAGACAAGTTTAGCAATTTGTTCGGCATTATCGCTTAAAAGCATTATGTTTACTCCAAAAGGTTTATCAGTAAGTTCCTTAGCCTTTCTTATTTCTTCTCTAACATATTCTACAGGTGCAGTTCCCCCTGCAATAATCCCAAGACCTCCTGCATTTGATACTGCTGCCGCAAGTGAACTATCTGCTATCCATGCCATAGCACCTTGAATTATTGGATATTTTATTCCTAATTTTTTAAACAAATCACCTTTAGTCATACTATCCTCTCCTATTTATAACTCTATAAAATAAGACTGCTGACGTATAAGCAGTCTATTGATGGTTATTCTTCCAAAATTATTTATTTTTTGAGTTTATGTAAGTAACTATATCTTCAACCTTTTTCATATCTTCAAGGTCTTCAGTAGGAATTTCCATTGAAAACTCATCTTCTAGTTCCATAACTATTTCAAATATATCTAGTGAATCAATTCCTAAATCATCTGCGAAAGTTGATCCTAATTTAATTTCTTCTTCTCCCATATCTAAATGTTCTGCTATAACCTTTCTAATCTTTTCAAATGTCATAATAAAACCCTCCTGAATTTAAATTTTATTTTTATATTTTTAATTTTTATTTTTCTTATTATATTCTCCATTCAATAAGTTCTGCTCCAAAGGTAAGTCCTCCACCAAAACCTACAAGGATAATCTTATCACCTTTATTAAGCAATCCTTTTTGAACCATTTCATCTAATGCAATTGGTATACTTCCTCCTGATGTATTACCATATCTATCTAAATTCATATAAAATTTATTTAAATCTATATTTAATTTCTTAGCAACATACTCAATTATTCTAGTATTTGCTTGATGAGGAACTATATATTTTATATCTTCTAAGTTATATTCTGTATTCTTTAAAACTTCATCTATGCACTTAGGCATTATTTTGGTAGCAAATTTAAAAATCTCTCTACCATTCATAGATACTATATTATCATTACTTTTTTCTTCTCCGCTAAATTTATTATTTAATGGAACTGCAGGGCATTCCAAATGTTCTCCACCACTGCCATCTGAACCTGTATATACTGATATAATACCTTTTTCATCACTTCTTTGAAGTATAGCAGCACCTGCTCCATCCCCAAAAAGAATGCAAGTATTTCTATCATCCCAATCAACTATTTTTGATAGTACTTCTGCTCCTATAACTAATGCTGTTTTTGATTGACCAGTCTTTATAAATTGTGTTGCAATATTAACTCCATATATAAATCCTGTACAAGCAGCAGATATATCAAAACAAGTAGCATTTACAGCTCCAAGTTCTTCTTGAATAATGCAAGCTGTTGACGGAATAAAGTAATCTGGAGTTGCAGTTGCTAATATAATTAAGTCTATATCTTTTGGATTTACATTTGCATTTTCTAAAGCTAATTTAGCAGCTTTAGTTGAAAGGACTGAAGTATCTTCATCTTTAGAAATTCTTCTTTCCTTTATACCAGTTCTATCGCTTATCCATTTATCACTTGTATCTACAAACTGTGCTATATCATCATTTGTAACAACATTTGATGGTGCATAACTTCCAGTACCTATAATTTTAACTTCATACATAATACTATTCCTTTTCCTTTTCATTGTTTATATTATATTTTAGATTTAAAAAACTTATTTAGCTTTCCTAACGCACAAGCTAATAGTTCTTCTTCTTCTTGTGTTAATCCTTCAATGGCCTCTTTAACCATATCCGAATGGAACTTTTCATGTACTCTGTAAGCAAGTTTCCCTTTTTTAGTTAAAGTAATCTTTACTACTCTTCTATCTTTATCGTCTCTTTTTCTTTCCACATATCCTTTTTTGACCAAATTATGAATAGCTGTTGTAAGAGTTCCTACAGTTATTCCTAAATCAGCTGCTACTTCTGACATAGTTCTTGGTACATACATTCCTATATTTTCTATAGTATGAATCTCAGTTACTGATAAATCACTTAATTTGCCAGATTGAAGAGCAGTTTGCTCAATTATCAATAGATCATTAAAAATATCTACGAACAGCTCATTTACGACAGCTCTTATAGATTTATTCACTATATCACCATTTCTATCTATTATTTAGTTTTTTCTATTTAAAATTATCATTTGTTTCGATTGTCAAATATTTTGATAATCAAAGTATATATGAAAAGTATTATTCTGTCAACTTTTATTGTATACCCTATATATAACTAGTAATTATACTGTAAGTTATTTAAATTTTACTTATAAGTAAAAATTTCAACTAAATATTATACATATTTTGCAGGATTTTGTGGCACACCATTAACTCTAACCTCAAAATGAACATGAGGTCCTGTACTTCTTCCCGTACTACCTACTTCACCTATTTTATCGCCTTTTTTTACATGTTGATTTTTTTTAACATTAATACTACTACAGTGAGCATATGTTGTTTCAAGACCACCTCCATGGTCTATTTTTATTACTTTTCCATATCCACTTATCCATCCAGCATAAGAAACTACTCCATCATAAGCTGAATGTATAGTCGATCCCATATGATTGGCTATATCCATTCCCTTGTGCATTTTTCCATTTCTCATACCAAATGAGGAACTAACTCTACCGTTACATGGACGTAATAGCCTAATCTTATTAGTTGCAGCAACTTTAGCCTTCTCTTTCACAGTATTTTGCTTAATCTGAGTAGATTTTTTAATCTCAGTAGTCTTTTTTATTTCTATTGGTTCAACTTTTGTTTTACTATTATTTATTATATTTTTTTCTATATCATTCTTTGAAGTTAAATATTTGTACTCAATATGTATCTTACTATATGTAAATTTATCAGTAAACTTAAATTTTTTGAACTTTTTGTTAAGTTCTTTTTCTAAGTCTTTTATACTTGCTTCAAAAGCTTCAATATTTTTTACATATGCTATACATTCATTATTCATTCTTATTTCATAAGCATTAGGTTTATACTCTAAATAAAATACCAAACATAATATTAAAGTAATCAATATAACTATAATAAAATGTACCTTCTTTTCAAATTTATATATATAATTCAACTTTATGACTCTCCTTTCACACACTTCTAATAATATTCCCTAATGCTTCGTAAAATATAATTAATTTTTTGCATATAATTTCTCATTTAATTAATGTTCATTATTGTATATAATATAAAATGGTTATAACAAAATTCATTTCACTATTTTCCATTTGAGCAAATACCTATATTTTGTTATAATTAAACATTATGTATACTATATATAGTATTTAAAGAAAGGTCGCGGTAGCATGAGTACATTCATGTTTAAACACAAAGATTTAGAATATACACCAGTTAGCAACATATTTATAGACAAATATATGTCTAAAGCCAATGGAGACCAAATTAAGGTATATCTTTTAGGTCTTAGATACTGTTTATCTGGAGAAATAGGAATAAATTCAGCAAGCATATCATCAGTTTTAAATTTAAACGAAAATGAAATTCTGGCTGCTTGGAACTATTGGAATAACCTTGGGGTAATTACAGTAAACCCAATCGATTCTCTGGGTAATTACTCTATAGAATTTTTAAACTTAAATAAACTTCCAGATCAAGAGGCTGCTCAAAGTACTGTAAGTCTTATTTCAGAAGAATTAGAAAATAACTCTATTAAAGACATGATGCAAGATATAGAAAAACTTCTTGGAAGACCTTTATCTAATAAAGAAATGACTATGTATTTAAGCTGGCAAAAAGATTTCAACTATACTCCTGAAATAATACTTCTTTTAATTCAATATAGTTTATCAAAGGGTAAAACAGACTATAGATATATAGAAACGATAGCTATTGCATGGCATGACGCTAAGATACGAACTATTGATGATGCTCAAACTTTTATAAAAAAACATGAAGATAAATGGTTAAATATAAAGAAAATCTTAAAATACCTAGGAATACAAAATAATGACGTAATGAAACCTCAACAACAGATTCTTGAAAAATGGATTAATGTATACAAATTTCCTTTAGACGTAATATATAAAGCTTGTGACATATGCTTTGAAAGAATAAATAAAGCTGACTTTAAATATATAGATGCTATTTTAAATAATTGGTTTAAAAGCAATATAAAAACTCTTGAAGATATAGAAAAGAAAGATAAACCTAAAACAAGCTTTAAAAAGAATAATTTTTATGGCAATAATAATAATAAGGATACCTTCAACAATTATGAGCAACGTTCTTATAACTATGATGAATTAGAAAAAAAACTATTAGGATGGGATATTAATGATTAAAGGTTATCAATCTGAAATATTAAAAATATATGAAGATATTAGAACCTATGAAGAAAATGCTTTAAAAGATAGAAAAAAAGAAATTTATAGTATGTTTCCTATAATTTCGCAATTAGATAAAAAAATAAACAAACTATGTATTCAACTGTCAATAAGCTCTTTTAAACCTATAGAAAATCGTGATGAATATTTAAAAAATCTAAAAGAACAAATAACAGATTTAAGAATTCAAAAATCTGAACTCTTAGTATCTCATGGTTATGAAATAGATTGTTTAAGCTTACACCATAGATGTAAAAAATGTAAAGACACTGGTTTTATAGGAACTACCCGTTGTGATTGCTATAAGCCAAAACTTGTTAAGCTTTATTATAAAGACTCAGAACTTAGTCAAATATTAAAAACTAATAACTTTGATAACTTTAAATATGACTTCTATTCTTCTAATCGTTCTAATGACAATATAAAAAGTCCTAGAAAAAACATAGAGGAAATAGTAAAAACAAGTATGTATTTTATAGAAACTTTTCCTAATTCCAAAGATAATTTATTGTTCTTCGGAAATTCTGGAACTGGTAAGACATTCTTAACTAACTGTATAGCAAAAGAATTATTAGATAGAGGTCATTTGGTAGTATATAAAACAGCAGAAGAGTTAATTAAAAACCTTAGAGAAATACGTTTAGCTCATAATAGAGAATTAGAAGATTTAATTACAAATTGTGATCTATTAGTAATAGACGATTTGGGTACTGAACAAATAAGTAATTTTTCAAAAACAGAATTATTCAATCTTCTTAATACAAAACTCTTAAAAGGTAAACAAATGATTGTTTCTACAAATTATACTATAGAAGGACTTTCAAAAACTTATTCTGAAAGAATAACCTCTAGACTTTTTGGTAGTTTCAGTTTATGTAAATTTTATGGTGAAGATATTAGAGTAAAGATAAACCTTAATAGAATGAAAGCTCTGTAAAATGTTATAAAAATAAGGAGAATGAACTGATATGTAAATAATCTTTTCATTCTCCTATTTTTACTTTAATTCAATTATTATATTTTCATATAAACTATTTGTATATCCATTACTGTATTTTTCGCCACTTATTAAAATTTTTCTATTATCTTTACTCCATGATAAAGTATTAGGTGAAATCCCTGTATATAATATTTTCTCATTCAAAATTTTATTTTCAGATATTTTACCTAGGTAAATATTTTTACCATGCTGATTGGAGTGTTTTGAATAAACTATATATTTTCCATCATGAGATATTTTAAATCTATCTACATTCTTCATTACTTCTTCTGTTTTTCTAGTATTATCGTCATAAATACATATTGCCTGTTTATATCCTTTAATATAAACAAATTTATTTTTATTTATAAATTCAACATCAGACATTGACATATAATCTATATTAACCCGTTCTTTATCTTTTATTTTGTTTTTTATTAATTCTACATTATATAGGCATAAATCTGCCCTAATATCTTTTTTATAATTCTTATCATGTACAATTACTGCAGCGTTTTTAGCATCATCTGAAACTTTTACTGTAGAATAGCCATATGCATCCTTCCATCCCTCCAAAACTATTTCTCTCATTTTTTTGGTTTCAACATCATATATAATTATGCTTTGTCCATTTTGGGGTGTATCATTCTTAAAAAATGAAATATATTTACTATTATTAGACCATAGTGTATATCTTTCATATCCTAATGATTCAATCTCATATATACATTTTTCTTCATTAGTTTTTAAATCTTTTATGAAAATATTCAAATTTATTCCATCTCTCATTTGATAAGCAATTTTAGTCCCATCAGGTGATACTTTAGGAATATAATTTTTGTATTTCTCTATATCCATTATTTTTCGTGAAAAGTTATATTTATAGTTTATACTTTCAATACTTTCATCATAACTATCACCTTTATCTCTTGTAACTCTACCTATAATATTTTCATTATCATACCATGCAAATAAACATTCTCTTATAGCTTCATTATCTACAAATTTATAAGCTTCATGTTTGTATATCTTATTTATATCAAGGGTTTCATCTGTTGAACTTTCTAAAGATTTCTCTTTGTTATCTTCTATGTCATCAATTACAATAGTTTTAGATTTAGTTGATTTTATACATCCACTAAAAACAAACATTAAAAATAATCCTGCTAAAACTATAATCATTATATTTCTTGCAAATAAACTAGCTTTATATTGTTTTAATCTGCTTTTCATATGATTTCCCTCTTTTTCATAACTAAGTTTACAAAAATATAATTTTAATCTTCCTTATATGAAGGTAGTTTAACTATAACTTTAGTTTCTTCATTTAATATGCTGTCAATTTTTATTTCTCCTTTATGATTATCTATAATAGCTTTTGAAATACTGAGCCCTAATCCACAGCTTCCTATCTCTCTAGATTTTTTCTTATTAACTCTATAAAGAGGATTAAAAATTTTCTCTATATCTTCTTGTTTTATTCCTATTCCTCTATTTTTTATAGTTACTTCTATAAAATCATTAGATGTATATGTACTTACTTCTATATTTGAATTTGAATACCCATATTTTATAGCATTATCAATTATATTTATAAATACCTCTTTAAGCTTATCTCCATTTCCATAGACATACATTTCATTATCTGCTTTGCATTTAATATCATTCTTGTACCTTTTAGCCTTAAAAGTCATACCTTCACAGGTATTTTGCAACAACTTACATATTTCAACTTTAGTAAATTCATCATCTATTTCTGATGTCTCTTTTGAAACCTCTAAAAGTTTTAATACCATATTGTGAAGTCTTTTACTTTCATTAATAATATGATTAGTTCCTTTATGAAAAAACTCTATATCACTAAATCCATTTTCCTTAATCATCTCTGCATATCCTAATATGGATGTAAGAGGAGTTTTTAATTCATGGGTTACATTATCAAAGAAGCTCTTTCTATGGTTATTAAGCTCCCTTAAATTATCTCTATCTTTTTCTATAGTTTTTATTTGGTCATCTATTTTCTCTACCATTTTAGAAAAGTTTCTTGTCAATTCCCCTATTTCATCTTGCCTTTTACTATTAATGTGTATATCCAAATTTCCTTTTGCTACTTCATTTGATGCTTGAGTTAACTTAACTATAGGAATAGTCATATTACTTGATAGGAGAAAAGAAAATATAAAAGCTGCAAGAAAAATTATTATAGTTACATAAAGAATAAAATTTATTATTACCCTACTTTCATTGTATAATGATGAATAATCCTTGATGATTCTTAAAATCCCTACTTTTTGTCCAGCAATAACTACAGGATAGGAAAAATAAACGGTAGTGTTATTCTTTTCATAATTTATAGTATACGAGGTTTTATCATTTACTGCATTATTTATATCTTCAGCTTTTGATTTTGTAGTCTTATGTTCATCTGAAGAATATATTAGCGATCCAGTTAGGGTATAAGCTTCTATATCACTACCAGTAACATTGCTTAATTCATCCACAATATCTTTGCCAATCTTTATAAAATAAATGTCATTATTATTTAAATGATTTATCATAAAAGCTTGCCTTACATATACATTACAATTTTTTTTCAGAGTTATTAGTTCATTTGTAATAGTCTTTTCATTATTTTCTTCTAGCTTACTGCTTACAAAATAATTAATCAGCAAAAACGCCATGAAAAATATAATAAAAAAACCTAATAAAAATTTGAATTTAATAGTTTTTTTCATATATCATTAACTCCACCTATTTTATTAGTTTATATCCAACACCAAATACTGTTTGAATTAAATCATTCAGCTCAAGCTTCTTTCTAAGTCTTTGAATATGTATATCTACAGTCCTGGTGTCTCCCACATATTCATATCCCCATACAGAGTCTAAAAGCTGTGCTCTTGAAAAAACTCTCCCTCTATTTTTACAAAGTAAAAGTAATAGTTCATATTCTTTAGGTGTAAGCTCTATACATTCATTGTTTTTATTTACTAAACGCTCAATTTCAAATATTTTAATATCTTCAAACTGTATTACGTCTTCATTTTTTTCTTCTATCTCGTTATTCGTCTGCACCATTCTTCTAAAAATCGACTTAATTCTTGCTATAACTTCTCTTATATCAAATGGTTTAGTAATATAATCATCCGCTCCAAATTCTAAACCTAATATTTTATCTGTAATATCAGACTTTGCAGTTAGCATTATTATAGGAATGTTTTTTGTCTGAGTTATTTTTCTACAAACATCAAATCCACTTATATCTGGAAGCATTAGATCAAGCAGTATAAGGTCTGGGTTAAATTCATTGCCAAATTTCAAACCATCTTCTCCATTGTTAGCAACCTTAGTATTAAACCCTTCTTTTTTTAATCCATAATCAATCAAATCAGCAATAGCTTCTTCATCTTCTATAATTAAAATTTTTTTATTTTCCATGATAAGTTCACCTCATGTTTACTTTTCTTAATATTATACCCTAGAGTTGTTTCAAAAGTGTATCAAAAAAATGCAAAGTCCTATTTATAAGACTTTGCACCCTCCCACATTTATTTTTCATTAAGTTTGAATAAAGCCTTATCAAATTTATAATTAAAATTCATAGTATAATCAATACAATGATGTACCTCTACTTTATTATCTTCTATTTGTTTCGACTCTGCTTTTAATATAATTCCTGTCTCTGTATCATACCAATATCTACTTTCAAAACGCTTTTTTATTACATATGTTATAAGTTCTGAATAAAGCACTTTTTTTCCTTTATAATCTATATATTTCATATTGCTTAAAATTACATTATTATTATTTAGAAAATATCCATCCATGTAAGGATACATTCCATTATGTTTTTCGCTAAATTTTGTAATTATTTGTGGTTCATCTTCATCCACATTATATACATAAAATATATCTTTATCCTTTATATATATTTCTATTTTTTTTAATATATTTTTATCATATACTTCTTTACGAGAACTGCCTTGTTGAAAATATATCTTTTCCATATAATCATAGTTTTTATCACATTTATCGATATAATGAGCTTCCATGTAAAAGCTATTCCTACAATGATTTTTAGCTTTCTGATTTAGTTTTTTAAGTATAGATATATTTTTATAACTTCCGGGCATATATTTATATTTTTTTGTAATTTGCTTGTCTACTTTTATCTTAGTACTAAATAAACATTTGATATATAATAATGGTAGTAAAATAGTTAAAATAATAAAGATTTTCTTTGAGTAATATATCATTAATTTCTCTCCTCACCATTTTACTTTCACTAAATTATAAATTAAAAATGTATATAAAAAATATACAACTTGTAAAAAAGTTGTATATTTTTTAAGTTCAGAGAAAAACACAGTACTTTAAAACAAGATACTGTGTACATAATATTATACTTTTAGATTAAATAATACTTTATAAATTTTATTTTATATCATTCTTACCATACTCAGCATCTGCTATATTAGCTGTTGAAAAATAGAATACTTTTTTTGACCCTCTATCCACACATAAATTAACCTTCTTACTTGAATCTTTAGCGTCTTGATAAAATAACATAAATGTATCGTCTTCTTGATATTTAACCTCCCAGTTATCTCTGTATTGTGAATTACCAACAAACTTTAATTCTTTAATATCAGAAATATTATTCTTCTTAATAAAATCTTCAGCTACTTTTTTAGCTTCTTCAATTCCTATAAAATCTTTTGTATCAGTTTTTTCTAAATCTGTTCTTTTTGCATGAGCACTTAAAACTTCTCCTGATTTTTCATCTATGTCTACAGAAAAAATTTCATCAATTGAACTATTTACTTTTCCATCCTCAGTTCTAGGTGTAAACCATACAGCTTGATAAATACCATTTTCACTTACTACTCCGTAGCTGTTTAATAATTCTTTTTTATCTTCTACTCTAATATTTTTTTGTAATTTATCTTTATCAAAAGTTACTCCAAAGTATTTTTTAATTGTCTCAACAGCTTGAGCCTCTTTATCATTCTTTTGTACCTCTGATTTTTGAACTGCTTTTACTGGTTGTTTTTGTACCGCAAAGGCATATGTTTTATATCCTCCACCCATTAATACAGATGCTAACAATAATTTTGATATTATTTGTTTACTTTTCATTATAAAAACCTCCTACAATTTTTTTTATTTTCTTGCGATAATTAAACTATAAACTGTAGTTGTATATATAATTTATCTTAGTTGTAAAAAAGTTGTATCAATTTCTAGATATTTAAAAAATGTATAATATCATTGATTAATTTAATAATTTTGAACGCAAAAAAATCTTAAGCTTATCGCTTAAGATTTTTGGTGCTGGCACCAGGACTTGAACCCGGAACCTACTGATTACAAGTCAGTTGCTCTACCAGTTGAGCCATGCCAGCTTATGTGGCGACCTAGAAGGGACTCGAACCCTCGACCCCCGGCGTGACAGGC
>NZ_JAPQES010000006.1:178017-321598 GCF_026735165.1 Clostridium ganghwense
TGCTTGTAAGGCAGATGCTCTCCCAGCTGAGCTATGCGCCCATAAAACTTAAATGGTGACTCCTAGGGGAATCGAACCCCTGTTACCACCGTGAAAGGGTGGTGTCTTGACCGCTTGACCAAGGAGCCATATAATGAAACATTTTTATTACTTAAATGGTGCTGGCACCAGGACTTGAACCCGGAACCTACTGATTACAAGTCAGTTGCTCTACCAGTTGAGCCATGCCAGCTTATGTGGCGACCTAGAAGGGACTCGAACCCTCGACCCCCGGCGTGACAGGCCGGTACTCTAACCAACTGAGCCACTAGGCCACATTGTGTTTTATGGTGGGCACAACAGGGCTCGAACCTGTGACCCCCTGCTTGTAAGGCAGATGCTCTCCCAGCTGAGCTATGCGCCCATAAAACTTAAATGGTGACTCCTAGGGGAATCGAACCCCTGTTACCACCGTGAAAGGGTGGTGTCTTGACCGCTTGACCAAGGAGCCAAATTTATCTTTCGTTTAACTCTATCGAAAACTTGTTTCGCATTGCGTTACCCGACGAAGAATATAATACCTGAAATTTAATGAAGTGTCAACAGTTTTTCTATATTTTTTTTATATTTTTTTATTTTTCTTATATTATTTATGCTTTTCGTATATTTTTGTTATTTCTTGTCAGAAGTATATCCTATCGATTTCATTATTATTAAAGCTGTGTCTTCAATGGCTCTTTGAGTTACATCTATAGTTTTGCAGCGTAATCTTCTCATAATTTTTTCTGCATAATCAAGCTCATCCAATACTCTTTCAGCATTTGCGTATTCAATTTCTTTATAAGATGATTTCATTTTACTTAATCTATGCTTTCTAATTTCTATAAGCTGCATAGGATCTATTTTAAGTCCAAATATTTTTTTCTTATCAATTTCCAATAATTCTTGTGGCATAGGTATCTCTGGCATTAAAGGAATATTTAGTGCCTTTATTCCCTTATTAGCTAAATACATACATAAAGGTGTTTTTGAAGTTCTTGAAAGACCAACCAATACAACATCTGCATGTTTTATTCCACTAAGGTTTTTACTATCATCATATTGCATTGCAAACTCCATAGCTTCTATCTTTCTATAGTATTCATCATCCATTTTCCAAACCGCACCAGGAGTATAATCAGGCTGTTTCCCTGTCATTCTTGATATAGTACTTACACAAGGTCCTAAAATATTAATTATGTTAATTCCCTTTTCAATACATCTTTGTACTAAAAATTCTCTAACCTCAACCAATACTAAAGTTGAAATAACTGCAGAATTTTCAGGATCTTCTACACTATTAATAAATTCATTTACATCCTCTGCACTTTTTATGTATGGTACCCTTTTCACTTGAATATTAGTTCTAAATTGATTAGCTGATGCCTTAGCCACTAATTCAGCTGTTTCACCTATTGAATCTGATACCGCATATACAGTTACCATAAAACTTCTCCCACCTTTCACATATTACAATTTTTACACTATACTTGCATAATACCCTTATTATCAGTATATTTCAACTTTTTTATTGCTTTTTATTCAAGTTTTTCTAGAAAACAAAATTTTCAACTATATATTGTCCCTTTAAATTATCAGTTATTAATAATATTATTTTGCTTCTTTTGAAAAAATATATGATAAGATATAAATATATTTTTATATAAGGAGAGATAATTTTGAAACACGAACTTATAATAGTAGGTGCAGGGGCTTCCGGGATAGTTGCTGCAATAACTGCTAAAAATTTAGGTATAGATGTTGCGTTAATAGAATCTAATAATAGAATAGGTAAAAAAATACTAACTACGGGTAATGGAAGATGTAATATTGCAAATAAATGTACAAATTTAGATAGATATAACAGTGAAAACCCTGATTTCTTTGGTGAAACATTAAACTCTTTTACTATTAATAATACTATAGAGTTTTTTAAAGAACTTGGATTACCTCTAATAACCTTAGAAGAAGGAAAAATGTACCCTATGTCTTTACAAGCTTCTTCAGTTTTAGATATATTAAGAGCTGCTTTAGATGAAAAACAAATTCCTATTTATTCAGATACTAAAGTTATTGATATAGTTTCTTATAAAAAAGGCTTCAAAATCAGCACTAATATACAAGAAGAATATCAATGTAAAAAACTATTACTTTGTTGTGGTGGAAAATCTGCTCCTAAAACTGGCTCAGATGGTTCAGGATTTACTTTAGCTAAAAAGTTAGGTCACAGCATTATAGATACTCTTCCTGCCCTTGTACAGCTTAAATTAGGCTATAAAAAGTTAAAGGCATTATCCGGAGTGAAATTTGATGGTATAGCTAAAATTTTGATAGATAATAAACTAATAAGACAAGAATCTGGAGAAATACTTTTTACTGACTATGGTATATCTGGCCCTCCTATTCTTCAACTTAGTAGAATTGCTTCTTATGCTGTATCAAAAAACAAAGAAACATTTCTCAAAATAGATATGATGCCTAATTTATCTTCTGAAAAATTAGAAGATTTTTTAGAAAATCATTGGGGTGTATTTGGATATAGAAGCGTACATGATTCTTTTATAGGAATCATAAATAAAAAAATCATACCAGTTCTTCTAAAAGAAAGTGGATTAGATAATATCCATAAACCTTGTTGGGAACTTTCTTGGGATGAAAAAAAGAATATTTATAACTTATTAAAGGAATGGAAATTTGAAATTACTGGTACAAATGGATTCAATAATTCTCAGGTAACTGCTGGTGGCGTAAATACCAAAGAAGTAGATACCTATACTTTAAAATCTAGAATAGTACCTAACCTTTATTTTGCAGGAGAAATACTAGATGTAGATGGTGATTGTGGCGGTTTTAACCTTCAATGGGCATGGGCTTCTGGCGTTGTAGCTGCAAAAAATATGGCAATAAACAATTAAACAAAAAAAACCTAAACTTATAAATAAATTGTGTCTCAATTATAGTTCAATGCATTTATAAGCTTAGGTTACTTACAATTATAATTTATTTTTCAAACTAGCAAAACTAAGTTTTATTTTATCATTTACATATTTGTATATTCTATTTCACTTTTAGAAATCCAACGTTCTAAATTATATCCTATTCCAGTATCAACTACCCAGTATTCTTTGTCAGCTTTCTCTCTTATTTTTTTTACTAATTTAGCATCTATCTCTCCAAGCATATTTCCATCATAAACTCTAACAATTCTTCCTTCTTTTCTTTCTTTTTCTTTAGCTATAACATAAGTTAAATATCCATCTATATTTCCATTAAAATATTTATCTGCATGCTTTTTACAATACATATAAATTGCATCCGGTATGCTTATTGACATTTTCGTATTCATAGCTTACCTCCTAATAATTTATATACTTATTTGTACCTCTAACATAAGTATATCATACATACCATGAATTTGAAGTATTGTTAATTTTACTACATTTAGATGTTATATTCCAAATCTTATGTGGTATTAGAATTTACTTGATATTATAAATTTATTACATATATAATTTTTTTTATTTTTTTTATTATTGGTGTAAAAATCACTAGATTTTGTTTATATAGTAACAAAGTTCATATATCAAAAAAATTCAATTCTTTTTCCAAGTTGTTTCTCCTAAAGTAAGCTCTTCTCCATTATCTTTTATGATTTTATAAATTAATATAACATACTCTTCTTTATCTTCTTTTTGAGTTAATACTTTTATCTTCTCACCATATTTAGTTTCTTTTTTATAAGTTATTTTTATATTTATTAATGTATAATTTAAAACTATATCTAAAGGTACACTTTCAATTATCCAAGCTGCATATTTTTCATTATTTACATGACCATTTGTATCAATATCACTATATCTTACTTTGAACTCTACATTATTATCAATTCTTTCTACTTTGTTTATATTATCAATTTTTAATATTCCAACATTTTCTTCTGTCAATCTATAGACTTTTTCAATCTCCTTACCAATTCTCATAGGCTTTTTATTTTTAATATCTATAAGCATCCAAATAGAATTTGCAGTAGCTATAATTTTATCTTGTTCATCCACTATATAAAATTTTCTATACGCATAGAATTTTCTAATAGAATGCGCTAAAGTTCTAACTCTTATCTTATCTCCAAGTTTAGGATACTCTTTAACACTTATATCCCATTTATATAGTATCCATGCCATATTATTTTCCAACATATAATCTAATCCTATTCCTAATTGTTCACTTTGATATATAGCAACATCATTAAGATAATCTATTAAACTTGTTATAAGTGCCTTTTTTTTATAATTAACTTCATAAAAGTGTATTTCATATTCTTTTTCTGTTAATACTCCAGCCATAAACTCTTCTCCTTATTAAAATTTATAGTATATACTATTAAACACTACAATTTATTATAGTAAATTGTAGTGTTTAGTAAATTTCTGATATTAAATATTTTTATTTAATTCTTCTAATAATTTTTCAATATCCATTCCATGAACCATAGCTGCTTCTTCAAGAGTTTCTCCTTGTGCAGATGGACATCCAACACACATCATTCCAAAACTCATTAAAACTTCTGGACTATTAGGATAATTTCTAACGATTTCACCAATTGTCATATCTTTTGTTATTTTCATTCTAGTCACCTCATTCCTTTTAACAACATTAATATACGAAAATTATACCAAAATAATATTAATTAATAAAGCTTGGTCCTGAATTATATTTAATATTATAAATATAAATTATAATAATCATGAAAAAATCCTAATGAGAAGTAAACTTCCCATTAGGATTTTTGTTTTTAATCTAGTACTTATTTTTTTTACAGTTCATCTACCATAATAGTGTGATCTCTTCTTGGACCTACTCCTATAACTGATATTTTAGTACCAGTAAATTCTTCAATTCTCTTTAAGTATTTCTTAGCATTCTCTGGAAGTTCATCATAGCTTCTAACATCTGCTACACTTTCATCCCATCCATCGAATTCTTCATATACAGGTTCACATTTTGCTAAATCTTCTAAGCTTGCTGGGAAATAATCTATAACTTTATCGTCTAATTTATATCCAGTACAAACCTTTATCTTTTCTATACCAGCAAGTGTATCTATCTTAGTTACAGCAAAACTTGTAAGTCCTGAAATTCTTGCTGTACTCTTTAATATTACAAGATCAAGCCATCCGCATCTTCTTGCTCTTCCTGTTGTTACTCCATATTCATGACCTTTTTGTCTTATTAATTCTCCCATTTCATCTTCAAGCTCAGTTGGGAAAGGTCCTTTACCTACTCTTGTTGTATATGCTTTTGCTATACCTACAGCACTATTTATCATAGTAGGTCCAATTCCAGCTCCTGTACATACTCCACCTGCTACAGTACTAGATGAAGTTACATATGGGTATGTTCCATAATCTATATCAAGTAATGAACCTTGAGCTCCTTCAAATAATACATTTTTATCAGCTTTTATTTCATCATAAATTCTTACAGATATATCTGCAACGTGAGCTCTCATTCTTTCTGCATATCCTAAATATTCATTATATATAGTTTCAAAATCTAAAGCTTCTCCATCATAAAGATTTATGATTTCATTTTTATCTTCTACATTTCTTCTAAGCTTTTCTTCAAAAACTTCTTTATGCATTAAATCACAAACTCTTATTCCGCTTCTTTCTGCTTTATCTGTATAGCAAGGTCCTATTCCTTTTTTAGTAGTTCCTATGTCATTTTTTCCTCTTGCTTGTTCTTTTAATCCATCTAATATTCTATGATAAGGCATTATAAGCTGTGCTCTATCACTGATTACAAGCTTTTCTGGAGTAACCTTTACTCCTAAATCTTCTAAGTAATCAATTTCTTCAAATAGAGCCTTTGGATCTACAACAACTCCATTACCTATTACATTTAATTTATTATCATATAATATACCTGAAGGTATTAAATGTAGTTTATACTGTTTATCTCCAACTTCTACAGTATGTCCAGCATTATTTCCTCCTTGAAATCTAACAACAACATCTGCTTTTTCAGCAAGATAATCTGTCATCTTACCTTTTCCTTCGTCTCCCCATTGAGCTCCTAATACAACAAATGATGACATAAAAATTCCTCTCTTTCTTAAATAAATTACAAACAAATATATTTTAACACTTTAAGCTTTATTTTACTATTTTAAAGTGTAACTTTAATCAAAAATTATATTTATATTTTTTATCTTTTATCTACTTAGTTTTCTCTTCTTTCTTAGAAATATCCCTTGCTACTATAACACCAGTAACAGAAGCTTGCATAAGACCTCTTGTAATACCAGCTCCGTCTCCTATTGTATATAGATTTTCTATTTCAGTTTCAAATTTTCTATTAGTTTCAAACTTACTTGAATAGAATTTAACCTCTACACCATAAAGAAGAGTATTTTTACTGTAAAGTCCTGGCGCTACCTTGTCAAAAGCTTTAATAGCTTCAACAATTGATGTTAAATGTCTTTGCGGAAGTACAAAACTTAAATCTCCTGGAACAGCTGACTTTAAAGTAGGTCTAGTAGTAGACTTTTTAAGTCTTGATTCATCTGTTCTACGTCCATTTAATAAATCACCAAGTCTTTGTACCATTATTGGTCCACCTGTTAACATATTGCCAAGTTTTGCAATATACTTTCCATAATCTATAGGTTGATTAAATGGTTCTGTAAATGTAGTAGATACAAGCATAGCAAAGTTTGTATTCTCAGTTCTAAGCTCTGCTTGAGAATAACTATGTCCATTTACAACTGCAATTTCTCCATCATAATGTTCTTCTGATACAACTCCACCTGGATTCATACAGAAGGTTCTTACTTTATTATCAAATGTATCGGAATAGTAAACAAGTTTTGCTTCATACAAATCTTTTGTTAAATGATCCATTATAGAATTAGGTACTTCTACTCTTACCCCGATATCTACAGCATTGTTTTTTGTTTTCATGTTATGCTTTTTAGCTTCCTTTGAAAGCCATTCAGCACCACCACGTCCTGGAGCTACAATAATATATTTTCCACTTATATCTTTACATCCATCTTTAGTATGTACCTTCATTCCTGTAGCTTTTCCATCTTCAACTATTAATTCTTTAGCTTTACTTAACTCACAAAACTCTGTTTTTGTGTTTTCAATTAGATGATGATACATTCCTCTTAAAACATCATAAGCAAGTTCAGTTCCTAAATGTCTTACGGGACACTCAACTAAACGAATATTATGCTTACTTGCTTCATATTTTATTTCTTCTACCTTTTCATTATTTAAACCATGAATAGTTTCATTAGCACCAAATTTCAAATAAATATCATCACAATAATTTATTAGTTCTTGAGCCTGTTGTTCTGAATAATATTCAAGTAATCTTCCTCCAACTTCAGGACTTAATGAAAGTTTACCATCTGAAAAAGCACCTGCACCTGACCATCCGAACGTTATTCCGCATGGGTTACAATTTACACATTTTCCAGTGTCTCTTGCAGGACACTTTCTTTTTTCAATATTTCTACCTTTATCTATTATTAACACTTCAAGTTCTGGATTTAATTTTGTAACTTCTAAAGCTGTAAATATCCCTGCTGGGCCTGCCCCAATTATAATAACATCATAAATATTCTTCAACATTCATCCCCTCCCTATCCATAGTACCAAAGCTGTATAATTTCGTCAATAAAAAATACGAATATTTTTCTTTTACTTTTTTTTATAATTCGTGTTAATTTTATCCTATTCATCTTTTTTTGATAGTATTATCTTTTGCTCTCAAATTAAATATATACATGCATAAAAGCAAAATACTTCTATTATATTTATTAATACTAAAGGGAATACTCATTATATAAGTTAATTAAAGGCGGTAGATGATATGAATATACCTAATACGCTAACTTTAGTAAGGCTGTTTTTGATACCTATTTTTGTTTTATTCTTCTTTTCAGGAGAAACTAATAGTTTAACAAATGCTACTCTTATTTTTTTAATAGCTGGACTTACTGATGTTTTAGATGGATACATCGCTAGAAAATATAATCTTATAACAAAATGGGGAACTGTATTAGATCCTTTAGCTGATAAACTTATGCTTGTTACTGTTTTAACTTGTTTATTTTTAAGAAATTACATTCCTTTATGGGTTGTACTTATAATTGCTATAAAAGAATTTTTAATGATATCTGCTGGTATCTCTTTTTATAGGAAGGATGTAGTATTTCCTGCTGATGGATATGGTAAAATAGCTACCTTAGTTTTTTATATAGGCATATTATATTTGCCCTTTCATTCAATTATTAGTAATTACTTAATATATTTAGGGGTTGCAGTTTCTATTTTAGCCTTTGTAAATTACTTATTAAAAGTAACTAGGAAATTTAAAGTTTAAAAATGTATAGTTTTATCTCAAAAGTATGTATTATAAAATATAACAAACGCCTATATCTTGCTATGTAAAGTAAGATATAGGCGTTTGTTATATTTCAAAAGCTAAATATTATGTATATTAAGCTTTATCATCTAAATCTTTTATCATCAATGTCAACATGCTAGGTACTTCATATCCATTCTTTTTATAAAATCTTTCTATTCTACCACCTTTAAGTGTCCAAAAATGAATAGAATTTACATCTACAGCTTTCAATTCTTCTTCTGAATATTTTAAAATCTTGCTTCCAATCCCTCTATTTTGAATAGTTGAATCTACAAAAAAATCCTTAATATAATATTGGAATCCTTCATACCACTGCTCACAGTTACCCATGATAACACCTATAATCTTATCATCTTTTTTGTAAACCCACCCTTTAAAATTATGGGTTTTATATGTTTCTTCTAATCTTTTAGATGCAGTTTTAAAAGTCCACTTTTCATTCCAAGGCTCACTATTGAAAGTTGATATTAATAAATTAGCACATTCCTCTAAATAATCAATTTGAAAACTTTCAATTGTTTCCATATATATTCCTCCAACGTTTTAATCATTTATTCATATTTCTTGCTTTCTCAACGCATTCTTCCATAGCTTCCATAACTCCTGCTCTAAAACCATTTCTCTCTAAAGCATAAACTGCTTCAATAGTTGTACCTCCTGGTGAACATACATCGTCCTTTAGTTGTCCAGGATGTTTATCTGTTTCCAGCACCATTTTTGCTGAACCGAAAACTGCTTGTGCTGCTAACTTATAAGCCTTTTGTCTTGGAAGTCCTTTAAGTACTGCTCCATCAGCTAATGCTTCAATAAACATATAAACATATGCTGGTGAAGATCCTGTAAGTGCTGTAACTACATCCATATATTTTTCTTCTACAACTTCAACCTTACCAAAACATTTGAACAAACTTACAACTTTTTTCATCTCTTCCTCTGTTACATGTTCATTTCCACATAGAGCACTCATTCCTTCTCCTACTAGTGCTGGTGTGTTAGGCATAGTTCTAACTACCTTCACCTCTTTATCAAAATATTCTTCTATTCTTGATATTGTTATACCAGCAGCAATAGTTACAATAATAGTATCTTCCCTAACTTCATCCTTAATTTCTTTTATAACATCTTTATATTTATTAGGCTTAACAGACAAAAATAATATATTTGAAGACTTAGCAACCTCTATATTACTTTTTGTAGTTCTTATATCATTCTCTTCTTTTATTTTTATTAATTTTTCTTCAGTTGGATTACTAGCTATTATGTATTCAGGACTAATCAAATCAGATTTAACTATACCATTAATCATAGCACTAGCCATATTTCCACACCCAATAAACCCTATTTTATTTTGCATAAATTTACACCCTCCTTCGTTGAATACTCAAACATTTTTGTGATATAATTTTTTAAATTCATAATATTTTTATTATACACCCATTAAAGTATACTTTGCTTTTGTAAAGCTAAAATATATTAAATTTTATCATATGACACCTATATTACTAAAACAAGTTATTATTTGGTTACAGTTAAATATATTGTGTTAAAATATATTAATAGAAAGGAATAGAAAGGAGCAGACTGTATAAGTCGTACTTAATTATGAATAAAAATAGAAAAGAACACTTAAAAAATGTAAAAAGAATCGTAGTGAAAGTTGGAACTTCTACTTTAACTCATTCAACTGGATTGCTAAATCTAAATCGTATTGAAAACTTAGTAAGACAACTTTCAGACGTACATAATCGTGGAATAGAAGTTATACTTGTATCTTCTGGTGCAATCGGTGCTGGAATAGGAAAATTGGGACTAAAAGAAAAACCCAAAACAATTCCTCAAAAACAAGCTGCAGCTGCTGTAGGTCAAGGAATTTTACTTCATATGTATGAAAAGCTTTTTTCTGAATATGGAAAAATAGCAGCTCAAATACTTTTAACAAGAGAAGATATATCTGATAGAACTAGATTTTTAAATGCTACAAATACTTTTTATGCGTTACTTGAACAAGGAGTTATTCCTATAGTTAATGAAAATGATGCTATAGTTGTAGATGAAATAAAATTCGGAGATAATGATACTCTTTCTGCCATGGTAGCAAGTCTTGTTAATGCAGACTTATTAGTACTTTTAACGGATATAGACGGTTTATATGATTCTAATCCAAAAACAAATCCTGATGCTAAGTTTATTCATTATGTTGATAATATAACAGATGAAATAGTTGGTGCTGCTGGTGATACTGGAAGTTCTCTTGGTACAGGAGGAATGATAACCAAAATAAATGCTGGTAAAATAGCTACATCCTCTGGTTCATCAATGATTATTGTTAATGGAGATGCTCCTAATGTTTTAAATGACATATTAGATGGAAAAGAGATAGGTACTTTCTTTAAAGCAACCGCACATCCTCTTCAAGCAAAAAAACATTGGATGGCTTTTGGAACTAAACCTAGTGGAAATATAACAATAGACAATGGTGCAGAAAAAGCTTTAATTGAAAATCACAAAAGCTTACTTCCTAAAGGAATTGTAAGTATTAGTGGAACTTTCTCAGAGGGAGAAGTTATTTCTATATTAAATACTAAAAATGAAGAAATAGGACACGGAATTATAAATTATAATTCCTCAGATATTAACACAATAAAAGGATTAGATTCTTCTGAAATTGAAGAAAAACTTGGATATAAAAACTATGATGTTGTAATTCATGCAAATAATCTAGTAACACTTAAATGAGGAGGTAAAAAAATGGATGCAAAACAACATGTAATTGACAAAGCTATTCTTGCAAAAGAAGCAGTCCGCAAACTAGCAATTATAGATACTAACACTAAAAATAAAGCTCTATATGCAATGGCTGATGCATTAATTGAAAACATGGATGTAATACTAGAAGCTAATTCAAAGGATATGCAAAACGGAAAAGAAAAAGGACTTACTAAAGCTCTTCTTGATAGACTTTTACTTGATGAAAAAAGAATAAATTCTATGGCTGAAGGGTTAAGAGAGATAGCCTTTCTTGATGATCCTATCGGCGAAGTAGTTAAAATGTGGAAACGTCCTAATAATCTTAAAATAGGTCAAGTAAGAGTTCCTTTAGGAGTTATAGGAATAATATATGAAGCAAGACCAAATGTTACTGTAGACGCTGCTGGACTTTGTATAAAGGCAGGTAATGCAGTAATATTAAGAGGTGGATCTGAAGCTATAAACTCTAATACTGCTGTAGCTAAAATTATATCAGATGCTGCTGAAAAAGCTGGACTTCCTAAAGGTTCTATAAATCTTATAGAAATTACAGATAGAGAAGCTGCAAATGTAATGATGAAAGCTAATGGATACATAGATGTGCTTATACCTCGTGGAGGGGCTGGCCTTATAAATGCCGTAGTTAAAAACGCTACTGTTCCTGTTATTGAAACTGGAGTTGGTAACTGTCATATATATGTTGATGAATCTGCAGATATGGATAATGCTATAGATATAATAATAAATGCTAAAACTCAAAGACCTGCTGTATGTAATGCTATGGAAACATTACTTGTACATAAAAATATAGCAGAAGAATTTCTTCCTAAATTAGGAGAAAAATTAGATTCTATGGGAGTAGAAATAAGAGGATGTTCTGCTACTCAAAATATTATAAAATCAGCAAAACAAGCAACTGAAGAAGATTGGTCTACAGAATATCTAGACTTAATTTTAGCTATAAAAGTTGTTGATACTATAGATGAAGCTTTAGAACATATTTATAAATATGGAACTAAGCATTCAGAAGCAATCCTTACAAATAACTATGAAAACTCTCAAAGATTTTTAAATGAAGTGGATGCTGCTGCTGTATATATCAATGCATCTACTCGATTTACAGATGGAAGTGAATTTGGTTTTGGTGCAGAGATAGGAATAAGTACTCAAAAGCTTCACGCAAGAGGTCCAATGGGCCTTAAAGAACTTACTACTACTAAATATATTATTTACGGTGAGGGACAAACAAGATAAGAATCCTATATAACATAAGAGCAGTTTTTAACTGCTCTTTATTCATCCCAAAGACCTTCTGTCAATTCTTCAATTTCTTTTTTTCTTTTTTCTGTTTCTTCATAATCAATAGTTATTTTATCAGTCATATTGAGCACATATCCTTCTTCAGCTTCTTTAGGTACAAGATTTCTTTCTATATTTATCATACCACCATCATCAAGCTCAACAACTGCAAACTCTTCTTCAAATCTATCTATTACTCCTAGCATTAATATTAGTCACTCCTTCTATCTATTGGGTAATTTCTTCCTGAGCACTTTCTTCTAAATAATAACTCTTCTTTTCTTCCATTTCTTTTTCATCTAACACTTCAATCTCTTCTTCATATACGCTAGTCATAGTGCTTTTACCTTTAAAAATAGCTCCTTGTAAGATAGAAATATCTTTAACCTCTATATCTCCTATAAGTTTTCCTGTGGACGTAATTTCTAATAATTCAGTGCACCTAACATTTCCTTCCATTCTACCAGCTATACTAACATTTTCTGCTTTAATATTTCCCTTTACGAACCCAGTTTCTCCAATTATAACATCTGTTTTTGTGCATATCTCTCCGTTGTATTTTCCATCTATCTTTATAATGCCATTAGAGTTTATGTTACCTTCCATATCTGTTTCTACTCCTACTATTGTGTCAATACTTCTAGTTTCAGTTGCCTTTGTTGGTTTATTATCTTTACTTGAAAAAAGCGCCATTTTAAATACCCCCTTAATTTTGAAATATTATATTCATGGATATAATCCAATATTATCTATTATTATATAAAACAAACATGTAGGATTTTATTGCAATCTTGCTATACTCCTACATGTTTAATTATATACTAATTTTTTTAAATTTTCTCGTTAATCCTTTTATTATTTTCCAATTTTTTGATATTATTTAGGATTATTTTCTTCATTTTCATTATCTATAACTTCTTCAGCCTTCACTATTGTTAAATCATCATTATTTTTTTTATCTATATTCCCTTTAAGATAATCAGGGAGTTCCATTCCAGCTCCATTAAACACATCTTCAAAAGGTGGAATTGATTTTAACATTCCTGAAAGAAAATTAGCTGTTGTAGGTGTTCCATCACCATTTCCACCCATAGTGTCCCAAACTGTAATTTTATCAATTTTAATATTTTTGATTGCCTCAACTTGAAGCTTAACAATTTCAGGAAGTTTATCTGCAATCATAAGCATAACTGCATCTTTAGAATCATTTCCAGCTGCTTCAACAAGCTTTTGGAAACCTTCTGCTTGCTTGCTCAAAATCTCCATAGTACCTTGAGCTTCTGCCTGCATCTTAAATAATATAGCGTCCGCTTCACCTTTTGCATGACGTCTAATCTTCTCTGCCTCTGCTTCAGCTTCTAACTCTACCTTTTGCTTATCTATTTCAGCTTTAACTATTACATCTGCAACATTAGTAGCTCTTTCCTTATCAGCACGTGCATTTTCTGCTTCTTGCTCTGCTGAATATGCTTCTTGAAGTGCTTTAGCTTCTTGAACTTTTTCTGCTGCAATAGCTATTTTATTTGCCTCTGCTTGCTTTTCACGTCTTTCAGCTTCAGAATTTGCAATAGTTACTTTAGCTAAGTTTTCTCCTTCTATAGCCTCTGAATCAGCTTTAGATACTCTAACTCTTTCTTCTCTTTTTGCTTCTGCCTCACCTATAGCACCATCTCTATTTTTCTCTGCAACACTTTTCTTTGCATCATTTATAGCTTTTGCAGCTGCTTCTTTTCCTAGTGCTTCAATATATCCAGATTCATCATTAATATCTGTTACATTTACGTTTATAAGCTTAAGACCAACTTTTTTAAGTTCTGCTTCAACATTTTGAGATACATTATCTAAGAATTTATCTCTATCTGAATTTATTTCTTCTATATCCATTGTTGCAATTACAAGTCTTAATTGTCCAAAGATGATATCCTTAGCAAGTTCTTGTATATCATTTCTAGTAAGTCCTAAAAGTCTTTCTGCTGCATTATTCATAACACCACTATCAGTAGAAACACCAACAGTAAATGTTGAAGGTACATCAACTCTTATGTTTTGCTTACTTAAAGCTTTAGTTAAATTAACTTCTATTGATATAGGCCTTAAATCAAGAAATTCATAACTCTGAATAACTGGCCATACAAACGCTGCTCCACCATGTATACATTTTGCTGAACGATTGGTTCCATCGGCATCCTTTCCAGTCTTACCATAAATAACAAGAACTCTGTCAGATGGACATCTTTTATATCTTGCAAATAAAGCTATTATTGTAATAAATATTGCAACCACGATTACAGCTGTTACAATTATTGATGAAAAATCACCCATTATATATATCCCCCTTATGATTTTCTTCTAGCGATTTTACCACTAGAAAATTTTGTTCAATTCCAATAACTTTTATTTTAGTACCCGTTTTTAACTTTTCACCATAGGTAATTGCAGGTACCTCTCTCAAAGAACTTTGGAAAATCACGTGAACCTTTCCTCCTTCCTTTCCATTGTCCGGTATAGTAAGATATACCTCTCCTGTTGCACCTATTGCATTTTTTAAATTCATATTTCCGCTTTCAGTAAGCTTAAATATTAATTTATAAACACTACTTAATATAACTATTACTATTGTCCCTAAGATTATTCCTAATGCAATCGTTAGCATTTTACTATAACCATGTCTAACACCCATTATGCCAGTCCATGAAAATATAGTAAAAAATATAATTATATTTCTTAGAGTAACCAATTTTAAAGGAACATTCGGATTTAAATTCATATCTATATCTGCATCAATATCTACATCACTCTTTACATCAAAATCAATAGAGTCATTAATATCTGGAGTGTCTATACCATTATCTAATCCTAAAATAAGCATACCCATTTGCATCACAAATAAAGCAGTAAATGGAATTGCCAAAGCCCAAAAAAACTTTTCAAAACCAGAAATCCCACTCCACCAAGCAGCCATCGCCTCACTCCTTTTTTTATTATAAATATATAGATATTACTTAATTATGAAAATAATACCTATAGTGTATTTTTATTATAAATCTATTTTTCAAGATAATCTACCTTTTATAAAAAAATTCTTGTTTATCTTTATTTTTTACTTTAAATGCTAAAAGCAAAACACCTACTGCCTTAATACGCAATAGGTGTTTCAATTATTATTTACACATATCCATTCATTCCTCTAACAGAAATTTCTCCGGAAATAATTTCCTTAATTTTACCATCCTCATACTGTACAACCAACTTGCCATCTTCGCTTAACTCTAAAGCTTTTGCTTTAGTAGTCTTTCCTCGATCTATTATTCTAACTTCTTTTCCTAATAAGATAGACCTTTCTCTACAAACCTTAATAGATTTACTTATATTCTCTTCACGAATAAATTCCTCATACAGCTTTTCAAAATTGTTAAGTACTCTACTAACTAGTTCTTTTCTTTTTATGTATTCTCCATTTTGAATTTTAAGTGAGGAAGCTACCTCCTTTATTTCTTCTGGAAATTCTTCCTTTTCTATATTTACATTTATCCCAATGCCCATTATAACGTAATTAACTTTATTTAATTCTCCACTCATTTCAGTTAAAATTCCGCATACTTTTTTTCCATTCATAACTATATCATTTGGCCATTTTATGAAAGCATCTATTCCCATATCTTTAGTTGCCATTGCCACAGCCGCTGCTCCTATTTGAGTAATCTTTGATACATTTATTGGGTCTATATCCGGTCTTAATATAATTGACATCCATATACCTTTATATTTAGGTGATGTCCAATTACGTCCTAACCTACCTCTACCCATAGTTTGTTCTTCAGCTATAACTACCGTTCCTTCTTCTGCACCTTCTCTTGCACATTCTTTAGCTTTATTATTTGTAGAATCTATAGAATCAAAATATATTATATTTCTGCCTATATAAGCTGTATTTAAATTCCCTTTTACTTCTTCAAAGGTAAGCAAATCTGGCGAAGAAACAAGTTTATATCCTTTTCTTGAAACAGATTCTATTTCATAACCATCCTCTTTTATAGCTTTCATATATTTCCATATGGCTGCACGACTAACCCCTAAGCTTTCACTAATTTTTTGACCCGATACAAAAGTATTTTCATTTTCTTTAAGTAGATTTATAATTTGTTCTTTCATTATTTATTTTTATCGAGACAGTATACTCTCGATAAATCCCTCCCTCATTTTATACTATACATAACATATTAATATTTTACTTTATTTCACTGTTTGTTTTACCTTTTGATTTAACCCCATATATTTCTATGTAAAAAGTATAACATAATATCCCACTGTTAATTATATTATTTATGTTTTTGAAGGTTACTAATGTTTTATAACCACTTATAAACAAAGATAATCTCATATACTAATCCTAAGGTCATCTTTTACTTTGTATTTTTAATTTCAAATTGATTTGTTTTTCCCATCATATAAGCTAATTTAATTATTGATTTTTCTTCTATAGTCATTTCTCTATCAAACATTTTTTCAAATTGTTTGATTAATTTATAAGTATCAATTTTTGTCTTTCCATTGTTCTGTCTATTTACCCTCATGTGTTTATTTAGATTATATATCTTAGGTATGATTTTTTCATTATAGATTTTCTTAAAAATTTCTGCTGTATAGTAAGCATCATTAAATGCATCGTGAAATTGATTTTTAATGGGAATATGCAATAATTCTACTGCATTACGCAAACCAATATTAGTTCCTTTTGGACACTTAAGATATTTAGAAGCATAAGATTGAATATTAATATATTCTTTAGGTATTAAGGATGTATCTAATTCATGATATTGTATGTTTCTAAATAATTCTTTCATATCTCCCATTCCCCATACACATAAGATACTTCTGTCATTTTTAACAAACTCAATAAGTTCTTTATAGATTTCATTAAATGGTTTTCCCTTATTTAATTGTTCCATTGTTATACCAGTAATTTCTTTTACAAAATGATGAATCTTGTTATATATCTCAGGCTTTATCAGTCTATCTAAAGTGGAAATTGTCTCAAAATTTTCATCAAGCTTTACTGCCCCTATCTGAATTATTTCAAAAGGACATTTGGGAGTTATTGCGTTTTTATTTCTTTTTATAGAATTGTAGCCTTGATTAAATTCTAAATCAAATATTATGTAATTCATTTTTTTCTCCCCTAAATATAATTCGTATTATTTAGTATGCCACTGATTATAATAAAAAATAGTTCTACATATTAAAATACCTAGAACTATTTTTTAATCTTTGAATATTTTTTATTTCTTTGACAATACTTTCTAATACATACACCAAAACTATCTTGTTTTTATTACTTTATTTAATCCCCCAAGGCTTATATGTTTAAATACTTATAAGCCTTTCTAATTTTTCATCATACTTACTACTTTTATGTATTCTACCAGCCACCTTTACCGCTTCCGTCAGAACCGCTCTGTTTATAATATTCCTCTTTTACCTTTTGCAAATCAGAAGGCGAATCAAAGTCTACTTTATCATGTTTATTATAAGTTGGCTTTGAATATCTTTTATGACTTTTGTTTGATGATCCACATGAGAAAAACGATCCCATTAAATAAATTATAATTACAAATACTATTATATATTGCATGTACTTTACTCCTTTGTAAGTTGTTGGTTTGTACATTTATGTGCTCCAATTCATTTCATATTATAGCATATATTGGATTAAATTCAGTCAAATTTCATAAAATATATCAGATAAAGCTTTATTAAGTCTATCTAACATCATTATTATCAAAATTAAAAGGAATATCTTTAATAAGCTTATAAAAAGTCTTTTCTCTATTTTCCAATTATTATATAATTAATTATATATAATAGTTGGGAATAATGTATAATAAGGTTATTCGTTAAAGGAGAGATATGTTATGAATATACGGGATTTATTTAATTACAAAAATTGGGTAGTGGTTGGTAAAGTTTCAGATACATCAAAATATGCATACAAAATATTAAAATCATTGGAAGCAGGTGACTTTAAAACTGAAGGAGTATATCCTAAAGATAAAACAGATAAAATATATAAATCATTAGAAGAAGTACCTTACAAAATTGATGTAATAGATTTATGTATAAATCCTGCTTTAGGAATAGAAGTGATTAAAGAAGCTAAAAAATTAAATATTGACAAGGTATTGATACAGCCTGGTGCTGAAAGTGGCGAAATACGAGATTACTGTAAAGCTAACGGAATAGTGGCAATAGAGGGTTGTGCTCTTGTTCAGTTATTAATTCATTTTAACGTTGATATAAATCAATTCTAAACTCAATAAAAAACAAGGTTGAAAATCTTAAAACTTTATAATTTCCTAGTAAAATAAAAAGGATGAAACGTCAGTTTCATCCTTATTTTTTCTATCTATATATTTTTATAATAACATCAAACCTAATGCAATTACTACACCAGAGCATAGTAAGTCAACTATACAGAATCCCATAACGTCTTTTGCACTTAGTCCTGCAATACCTAATGCTGGTAATGCCCAGAATGGTTGAATCATATTTGTCCAAGCATCTCCCCAAGCAATAGCCATAGCTGTCTTATGAGTTGCTACTCCTAAAGCTGCACCAGCCGGCATCATTATTGGAGCTTGCACTGCCCATTGTCCACCACCTGATGGTACAAAGAAGTTAACAAGTCCTGCACTTAGGAATGTAAATAATGGGAATGTTGTTTGATTTGAAATTGAAACAAATCCTGTTGACATTGCCCCTGCAAGTGAAATTCCAGTAGGTCCTTTAGCAGTCATCATACCCATAATTCCTGCATAGAACGGAAATTGAAGAATAATTCCTGCAGTTCCTTTAGTAGCTTCAAATATAGCACTTAAGAATTTCTTTGGAGTTCCATGAAGTATTATTGCTGCAAATAAGAAAATAAAGTTAACAATATTTAAGTTTAATTTAAATCCTTTTGTAGCAAAATAATAAACTATATATACTACACCCATAGCACCTACAAGCAAAGATATTATATTACTATTTTCAAGTCTTTCAGCTGGAGTCATATCTTCTTTAGCTACTACGTGTAATGCAGCTGCTTCTTCATCATCCATTAGTAACTTAGGATCAATTGTTATAGTATCCTCTGGTTTAGGCATCATAGCTTTGTTAATTAGAGGAAGAAGAATTAATAATACTAATAAAATTATTATATTGTAGCTAGAAAATAAAGTTTGACTTGTTGGTACAGGGCTAGTAACGGCTCCTGCAGTTGCAGTTGCTAAATCCTTTCCTCCTGTAGCAAGCTTAAGAGGTACAGAAGCAGAAAGTCCAGCATGCCATACTAAAAAGCCTGAATACGCTGAAGCAATTAATAGTCTGTAGTCAACACCTTTAACTTCTTTTGCAATTTCTTTTGCAAAGATAGCACCTATTACAAGACCAAATCCCCAGTTTACCCAACATGCTATTGTTGAAATAACTGTAACTAATATTATTGATTGTGCTGGAGTTTTAGGTATCTTAGCTAAAGATTTAAGTCCTCTCTTAAATGAAGGTGCACTAGCTAAAGTATGTCCAGTAACAAGTACTAATGCCATTTGCATTGAGAAAGCTAGTAATTTCCAGAATCCATCACTCCAACCTATAATCATTCCAAGTGGACCTTGATGAGTAATTGGCATTCCTAATAGAAATACAATGAAAGTTAAAATAACTGCAAATATAAATGGGTCAGGTAAATACTTTTGAACAATAGCTACACAACCCTGTGAGAATTTTTTTAACATATAAGTTCATCTCCTTAAATAAAAATTATTTATAATATATAATAATTAACCGACTTAGTTATTTTTTTAACAAATAAGACTTTGTAAGACTTTGAGACATGATAATAAAAAGTCTTTATTCGTTAAGACTCATGATTTATATGTATTTCAATATTTTGTATTTTAATATTTTTTTAGTTTATCAAACCAATATTTACCTCGTATATTTTAGATTATATACCATATTCTACATAATTGCCATAGCGTTTTTAATTTTTGTGTATAAAAATTAAAGTTTTACCTTCCATTTTACTGGTGTATATCCACATAATTGTAATATCTTGTTTTATTTTTATTCATTATTTATTTTTTCTATTTACTAACAATTTTATTTGTACTATAATCAAAAAGGGAAATAATAGAAATGATAGTAATATATTGAGTTATACATTTAACAATTTATTAATTTAAAAGGAGGTGAATCTGGTTTATAGATGGACATGACGCTCTCTTTATAAGTCATTTTCATACTATACAAACCAGAAATCAAATGGAAATTAAAAAAGTTACCGTTTTAGGCGCAGGTACAATGGGACATGGTATTGCTCAACTTTGTGCAGAAGCTGGGCTAGGTGTAAATATGTTTGATATATCAAGTGAAAACTTAAAGAAAGGCTTTGACAGTATAAAAAAGAGTCTTGACTTACTTATGTCTAATGAAAAAATAACTAAAGCACAATATGAAGATATAATATCAAAAGTTAGTTTATCAACTTCCTTAGAAGAAGCTGTAAAAGATGTTCAGTTAGTAGTAGAATGTGTTGCAGAAAAAATATCTATAAAGCAACAAGTTTTTGGACAACTTGATTCATTATGTCCACCAGAAGTTATACTTGCTACTAATACTTCTGGCTTAAGCCCAACAGCTATATCTGAAAATCTTCAACATCCTGAAAGAGTAGTTGTAGCTCATTTCTGGTGTCCAGCAGAATTAATTCCATTAGTTGAAGTAGTTCCTGGTGAAAAAACTTCTTCTCAAACAATGGAAGTAACTACTGAATGGATTAAACAAATAGGAAAACAACCAGTAAAAATGAATAAGGAATGTCTTGGCTTCATAGGAAATCGTCTTCAACTTGCTCTTTTAAGAGAGGCTATATATATAGTTGAACAAGGATGGGCAGATCCTGAAGAAGTAGACAAAGCTGTAGAATTCGGCTTAGGTCGTCGTCTTCCTGTTACTGGTCCATTAAGAAGTGCAGACCTTGGTGGTCTTGATATATTCTATAATATATCTTCTTACCTTTTCAAAAATCTATGTAACTCAACTGAAGCTTCTCAGTATCTAAAAGAAAGAGTTGAAGCTGGAAAATGTGGTACTAAAACTGGTGAAGGAAACTATAAATGGTCTCAAGAAGCAATTGACGATATAACAAAGAAAAGAACAGACCTTTTATTATACTTCCTTGAAAAAGACAAAGAAAATAAATAAGCAGATTTGCTTTCTATACAGAAAAATCCTAATGAAAAGCTTACTTTTCATTAGGATTTTTCTGCATATTACCATAACATCAATTCATTAGCCTCTTTTCTCAATTCTCCTCTAAAATCAGGGTGAGCAATTCCAATTAAATTATTAACTCTCTCTCTAATAGTACATCCTGTTAATCTAGCTGTACCATATTCAGTTACTATATAATCCACATCATTTCTTGATAATGATACGCCAGCTCCTAACATTAATGTCGGAACAATCTTACTTATAACTTCACCAGTTTTCTTATTTTTAGTTGTAGAATATAATGCTATTATTGATTTTCCACCTACACTGTTTTGTGAACCTATTGCAGTGTCTGCCTGTCCTCCTGTTCCACTAAACTGCTTTGTTCCAAGGGACTCCGAACAACATTGTCCAGTTAGATCTACTTCAAGAGTTGTATTTATGGATACCATTTTATAATTTCTTCCCACTATATTAGGGTCATTTACATATGATCCTCTTAAAACTTCAACTCCTGGATTCTGATCTACGAAATCATATAGCTTTTGTGATCCCATTATCATGGTAGTTATTGATTTACCCTTATGCAGAGTTTTCTTTCTATTAGTTATAACTCCAGCTTCGATAAGATTTAGCATACCATCATTAAATAATTCAGTATGAACTCCTAAATCCTTCTTATTTCCAAGAGCACTTGCAACTGCATTTGGAATTCCACCTATACCTAATTGAATGGTTGAACCATCTTTAATAAGTTCAGCAATATAATTACCAATAGTTACATCCTTTTCACTTGAAGGTGCATATGGAAATACAGGTACTTTTCTATTAGTTTCATATACATAGTCAACTTCACTAATGTGTATATTTGTATCTCCACAAGTTCTTGGATAGTTGTCTGAAACTTCAAGTATTACAATATCTGCAGCTTCTAAAAATTCTCTTTCATAAGTTACCGATAATGATAAATTGAAGTAACCATGCTTATCCATTGGTGCTGAAGTTGCTATAAATATATTAGGTTTTTTATAAGATAGTCTATCTCTTGCTGATATATGAAGATGATTAGGGATATATGAACAAGTACCATGTGAATGAGCCTTCCTCATCATTGGAGTATAAAACCATCCACAATTTGTGAAATGCCCTTTCATGTCAGGCTGTGAAAAAAACTTATAGTTTGACATATTTAAGCATGTAAGAATATTTACATTTTCTACTCTGTCAGCTACTTCATGCAGCCTCGACATAAAATCTATAGGTTCAATTACCGCAAGTCCAACACATATATCTGTATTTGACTTAACCATACTAAGAGCATCATCTAAAGTAATATGCTTTTTTTTATATTCTTCATAATAATTCATTCTATTTCCTCCATTTATTCAATAACTTTTCCCCATCTGATTACATTAGCAGACCATGAATATCCTATTCCTGCAGCTATTAAACATACTATTGTACCTTCTTGTAGTTTTCCTGATTTTTGAGCTAGTTCCAAAGATAATATTTGATCAATTTGACCTACATGACCATAATTATCTAAATAAATTGATTGTTCTTCTGAAAGATTAAGTAATGATAACATATATTTATGCATTGAATATTTAAAATGTAGTACTCCAAGATATCCAATATTTCTTCTTGTCAATCCTGATTTTTCTAAAGCTCTATCTATACAGTGAATCCAGTTAGGCATTGAAATCTCATTCAATGCATCTTTCATATGTTTCGCATTCATAACTCTTAATGATTTATAAGCCTCCTGCAAATTTTCTTCAGTTATAGGATTAATAGTTCCACCTATTTCAACTCCAGCATCTCTTGCCAAAGAACCATCAGACATTATATGAGTTCCTAACACTTCATTTTTACCATAGTTTTTCTTAAGAATCACTGCTCCACCGCCAGCACCTAAGTTATACATCATTGACATAGCTTTATCTGTATAATCTACAAAATCTCCATTTCTGTATCCTCCAACTATCATACAAGTGTTTATTTCCTTATCCTGAAGCATCATATCTTTAGCAATTTTTATAGCAGCAACTGTTGTACAGCATCTTTGCTGAACATCTATAGCCCAAGCATTTTTAGCACCTATTTTTTCTTGAATATAAATTCCTGAAGTAGTTAACGGATACTCTTTCCATTCCTCACCAATACATAAAATTAAATCTATATCCATAGGATCTATCCCTGTGTTCTTTAAACAGGCACGTCCTGCGGCAACTCCCATTTCTTGAGTACCATCTTCTAGGCGATTACTTGCAATATATTTTTTCTTAAATCCTAATTTTTTAATTACTGCTTCTTCAGACCACACTCCTTTTGTAGCTTTCGAAACATCCTTAGCAGTCATAATAGTCTCTGGCAAATAAATACCTGTTCCAACTATACCTACATGTTCTCTCATGCTGACACCTCCTGAATTACATTTACTAATTATTACCAAAGCAAATATCATGCCATATTTTTCCTATATGAAACACCAATAAAAATAGGGAATAAGTTAATTTTCTTAACCTATTCCCTGTACGTATTTGAAACACTGTATATAATTATTACAGTCCATATTCTTCAATTTTCCTATATAATGAAGTCCTAGTTATACTAAGCTTTTTTGCAACTTCACTTTTATTATGATTACATTCTTTTAACGTATTCATTATAATTTCCTTTTCTACAGAATCTAAAATTTCTTTTAAACCAGATGCATTAGATGTCTTGTTAGCTATATTAACATTAAGTGTTGATTTTTTTATCATATATGGAGGTAGATCATTGATACTTACATTAACCTCTTCAGCATTAACACAAGCCTTTTCAACAATATTTTTTAGTTCTCTCACGTTTCCATGCCAATCATAGTTATAAAATATATTAATAACACTTTGTGGTATACATCTATATATACCTGTTTGTTTATAAAAGTTAGCTAAAAACTTTTCTACTAATTTGGGAATATCATCTTTTCTTTCTCTAAGCCCTGGAACTTCTAAAGTTAAAACATTTAATCTATAATATAAATCCTCCCTGAACTCACCTTTTTCAACCATTTCTTCTATATTTTTGTGCGTTGCACAAATAACTCTTACATTCAGTTTTACTTGTGTTCTGGAACCTATTGGCTGAACCTCTCTTTCTTGGAGCACTCTTAATAGCTTAGCCTGCATGTGCATAGGCATTTCTCCTATTTCATCTAGAAAAATTGTGCCTCCATTTGCTAATTGAAACTTTCCAATATTTCCACCTTTTTTTGCACCTGTAAAAGCCCCATCTTCATATCCAAATAATTCAGCTTCTATTAAATTTTCTGGAATTGCTGAACAGTTAATACTAACAAAAGGTTCATCTCTTCTATTACTTGCATTGTGTATAGAATGAGCAAACAGTTCTTTTCCTACACCACTCTCTCCAGTAATAAGAACATTCAGATTAACTTTCGCAATTTTCTTAACTTTATTCTTACAATCAGTTATAGTTTTAGAAATACCAATTATGGAACTTAGATTATATTTAGCACAATTCAATTTTGCAATAGTATTTTTATACATTCTCAATTCCCTATCTAAAACATTACACTTGTCCATAACCTCTTGAAGCTTTGATATATCTTCAAAGAGAACCATTCCAAAACCGCCTGTAACTTTCCCATCGTCATCCAATATAGGAATTCTGTGAACTATAGCCTCTTTTCCATTTCTAAATTTATGCTTCCATGCTATTTCAGCCTGCTTTCCCCTAAGTGTTTCTATAAATCTTGTATTTGAATCAACATCTGATACTACTTTGCCTAACATCTCTTCCTTGGATTTTTCTAAAAAATCAGCAAAAGCATCATTTATGTATATTAATCTGCCGTCTTTATCTAAAACATCAATAGGAATTGGTAGTTTGCCAAACACATCTTGACAAAAATCATAAAATTCTTTACAACAAAAAAAATGTGCCAAACCCTTCATCTCCCCTACTCGTTTTGAAATCATTATAACAAACATTTGTATAATTTACAAAATTATCAAATTATAATATTTTTTCTATATATTTATATATATTTATAAATATTATTTTTTATTAAAAAAATAGCTGTTGATAAAATTCAACAGCTAAAATCTAATTTATATTATGCTTCCATTGCAGCTTCAACACCTGTGTCAATCTTTTCTTCTTGAGTAGCATAAGATACTAGTATAAATACGATGGCTGAAATAGTCATCCATAGTGCTCCATTGTATATGCCCAAAGGTTTTATGAGTTTTACATACCATGCTGCACCTAATGTCTTTGAAACTTCAAAAATAACATTTCCAACAAGTCCAATTAATATAGACCAGAAAGCTCCCTTGCTTGTAGCTCTCTTCCAATTTAGTCCAATACCAAAGGCTGGTGCTAAGGCTGCTGCAAAAGTTCCCCAACCAAATGCTCCAAGTACTGCAACTCCTTTTGAGCCAACAGTAAATGAAATTATAATAGTCAATATTGAAAGAATTATAACAGATATTCTTCCATAATTAAGCTCCTGCTTGGAAGTAAGCTTTATACCACGAGCAGCTGGGATATCCTTAACAATGCAAGCTGATACAATATTAATAAATGAATCTGCTGTAGACATTACGGCTGAAGCTATACCTGCATAAACCATACCAGCTATTAGCTTTGGAGCATAGTAATTTAAATATACTACAACGGTATTATCAGAACTTTTAGCTAAAAGTTCCATAGCCTCTTTAGGCAATTGTCCTGTAGTAGCAAAGTATTTAACCACAAGACCAATCATAATCCAGAATAATCCACCAAGCATTCCTGGAATTGCAGCTACTGAAGGACCCCATCTTAATTTATTTATGTCCTTAAGCATATAGAATTTATGAACAATATGTGGTTGACCAACAATACCTATTGATAAACAGAAAAACCACGCCATACATGCTGCAGGTGTAAGTGCACCCCATGGACCTGTCATTTTAGCACCAAGTCCTCCCTTGGCTAATGAATCTGCCCCAGCTAAAGCTTGAGACATGTTTACAGTTCCTCCTCCGTCTTTTAATGCAAAGATTACTATTAAAATTGAAGCAACAGCCATCATTGAACCTTGAAATACATCTGTGTAAACTCCTGCAAGCATTCCACCTGCTACTGAATAAATTATTACTATAATCATTCCAACTACTACTGCTGTTTTAAAGCTAATATTAAATATAGGCCCTATAACAAATCCTAAAGCACTTATTTGAGTTGCTAAGTACAATAGTAAGCCAACCATTGTAGCTATTGCAGTAAGTAGTCTTGTATTATTTGACTTATATCTAGCATAAATTGCATCTGCTGCTGTTACGCATTCACTTGTTTCAGTCAAAAGTCTCATTCTTTTACCCATTATAATCCAGCACATTGCAAAAGAGATAGATGTTGGAAATGTAAGCCATAATGATCCCATACCTACTTTATAAAATAGTCCTGGCCCTCCAACAAAAACGAAACCCGATATTGCAGCTGAAAATGAAGCCATAGCTATAGAAATAATTCCTAAGCTTCTACCTGCTGCATAAAAATCTGTAGAGTCCTTTGTCCTTTTCATAGCATAAAAACCAATTAATATAACAACTACCATATATAAAGCAATTATTACTCTAATAGTTCCCATAAAACAATCCTCCTTTTTTTTAATAATTAAATGTTAATTATTAAGCATTAAGATTTTTACCTGACTTTTCAGCTAAAACTTCTGATTCAGTTTTGATATGACATCCTGACTTTTTATTAAATTCTTCTATATCCTCATCACTTAGAAAGTCTTTTTTAAATCTAATTCCAAACAATATAGTTCCCACAAATAATGGCAATAACCATACAATGTATATCATAATTGCAGTAGGTTTTGTCCATCCACCTATAAAATTGTAAAGCTTTGAAGTGTCAAAAGACATCATTGCAAAGAATCCACCCATCCAAATAACAAGTAATGAAATTAGTCCATACTTTAATATTCCTCTAACTTTTCCCTTTTTTAATGCCCCAAGCCACATCCAACTGAAACATACTATTGGAAATCCTATTGCAAACAACTTATCATTTTTTGTAAATTGAGATATTAGTAAAATAATAGCACCTACAAGAATGGCCTTTACCCATGAATCATTTGATTTCATTTCATTAACCTCCTTTTATTTGATTTAAATATTAATTGCCCTATATAACACCCCCTGTAAATTTTTGATACATTGTTAAGAATTGATACAGTATAAATCTATAATATCTGTATCAAATTATTACAAAATAATTACTGCTGCAGCTTTCTAATAAAGTATAATCCTTGGCATAGCCTATACTTTGTTAATATTTATGTGCAAGATTAATTCTTTGTACATTTATATATAAGCATGAATTGTGCCAAAATATTTATATTTCATTCTGAATTTTATTTCATAGTTTTGAATATGAATAGATGTAGCAATTTTTAAGGGTGAAATAATAATTGAAAGGTTTGTTAATCTATTTTAGTGGAACTGGTAACAGTAAATTTATCGCAAAACGCATAAAAAACGAATTTATAAAACAAGGTCATGAAGTAACACTGTATTCAATAGAAGAAAACTTAACTATAGATTGGGAATCATACGATTTTTTAATTTTGGGCAGTCCTAAATACTATGAACATACTCCACTATTTTTCATAAATTGGATTGAAAATAATGTTCCAAAGCTACCTTCTCCCATTAATGTCATAATTTTTTGTACTGCTTCTGCTCCTGTTGCTACAAGCTTTAAATACCTTCAAAAGATCTTAGAAAAAAAGAATTGTTATGTTGTAACCACTAAAACTTTTCAAATGCCAAATAATTATTCAATAGGTATGTTTAGTACTACTTCAGAAGAAAAATATGAAATTTATTCAAAATGGAGTGGTGAAAAAGCCGCTTTAATGATAGAAAACTTTCTATATGCGGTTTACAGTATAGAAAAGATTAATGGCTTTATAGGCTTTTTATGCAAAAATGTAAGCTCATTCTTCTGTAATTCAGCTAAACATAAAAGCAAAAATTTCTCAGTAAACTCTGACTGTATCAAATGTAAACAATGTATCAAAAATTGTCCAAATGATAATATAGAAATTAAAAATGATAAGATTGTTTTTAAAAACAACTGTATTTTTTGTACCAGGTGTATAAATTCTTGTCCTAAAAATGCCATCTTATATAAAAATAAAAAGCCTAAGCAATATACTTATAACTTAAATGAATTAGAGGAAAACAAAAGATAAGCTATTGAATTTTCAATAGCTTATCTTTTGTTTAGATATTTAAAATTTTTTCAACCTGAAGTTTCATTTCATCTTTTCTTGAAACAGTTTTATGAATAATCTCTCTTTTATCTATGTCCTTTATAGCTTTAGGTTCTTCAGTATCTATAAGCTTACTCATTTCTTTTACTAATTCAAAATCATCTGATTTACTATATTTCTGATCTATAGACCCCATAACTGCATAAGTAAATTTATATGGACTTGCTGTTGATACAATAACTGTCTTATTAGTATCTTTAGATGCTTCTTTATATTTCTTGTTAGCACTATATGCTACAGCAGTATGAGTATCTATAAGATAGTCAAATTCTTTAAACACTTCATTTACAGCCTGTTTTGTTTCTTCTTCTGATGCAAAGTTTCCATAAAAATCTTTAAGAGCTTTTTTCATATTTTCATCTATTTCGTAACTACCTTTATTCTTTAAATCTTCCATAAACTCTATCACTTTTGCCGAATCTTCATTACTCAATAAATATAATAGTCTTTCTAAATTACTAGAAATTAAAATATCCATAGATGGAGATATTGTTGTATAAAACTCTCTATTTTTATCATATATTCCCCTATCCATAAATTCATATAAAACCTTATTATCATTAGATGCACATATAAGCTTATCTATAGGTAGACCCATTTGTTTTGCATAATATGCTGCAAGTATATTTCCAAAATTTCCTGTCGGAACAGAAAAATTTATCTTTTCTCCCTCTTTAATTTCACCATTTTTATATAAATTTAAGTATGCATAAAAATAGTATACTATTTGAGGTACAAGCCTTCCTATATTTATAGAATTAGCAGAAGAAAACATATAGTTATTGTTTTCTAAGACTCTTAAAAATTCCTTATCCGTAAAGATTTCCTTAACTCCGCTTTGTGCATCATCAAAGTTACCTTCAATTCCAACAACATACGTATTAATTCCCTGGTGAGTAATCATCTGCATTTTTTGAATCTCACTAACTCCTTTTTGTGGGAAAAATACAATAATTTTAATTCCTTCAATGTTTGTAAATCCTTCTAATGCAGCCTTACCAGTATCACCTGATGTAGCTGTAAGTATAACAATCTCTTTATCTAACTTCTGTTTCTTTGCAGAAGTTGTTAATAAATATGGTAATATAGATAAAGCCATATCCTTAAAAGCAAGGGTCGGTCCATGATATAACTCTAAGAAAAATGTATCTCCTACTTTTTTCATTGGAGCTATTTCCTTTGTATCAAATTTATCATCATATGCCTTTTCTATACATTCTTTTAGCTCTTCCTCAGTAAAATCAGTAAAAAATTTACTCATTACAAAGTAAGCAAGCTCCTTATAACCCATCTCTGATAAAACACTTAGTTCTTCATCGATTTTAGGTATCTTACATGGAACAAAAAGACCTCCATCCTCTGCAATTCCTTTTAAAATTGCTTTTGATGCCTCTATTGTGTCTTGGCTTCCTCTTGTACTTTTATAATAAATTTTCTCCATGGCGTTCACTTCCTCTTCTACTATTATTTAATTCCGTTTTCAACTCTTATAACATTCTCGATTTTTTGAACGCTGGATAATTGCTCTATTGCTGATATAGACTTATTAATGTTACCTTCTAATGTTTTATGTGTAACAAATACTATAGTAACAAACTCTTGTCCTTTACTCTTTTGAATAACTGATAAAACACTTACATTATTATTACCTAAAATAGCTGATATTTCACCTAATACACCTGGTACATCTTTTACTGTAGCTCTTATATAATATTGAGATTCTGTGTTTTCCATATTATTAATTTGTTTTGCAGAAAGCTCAATTTTATTTACTTCATTTTTAATTTCCATATTATCTTTTAAAATTGAAATAATATCTCCAACTACCGCACTTCCTGTTGGAAGGTCACCTGCTCCTCTACCATACAGCATCAAATCTCCAACTGCATTACCTTTAAGTAATACTGCATTAAAAGAATCATTAACATTGGCTAAAGGATGTCTTGTAGAAATCATAGTTGGATGAACTCTTAATTCTAATACATTGTCAATCTCTTTTACAATTGCCAAAAGCTTAATTACATATCCAAATTCTTTTGCATATTCAATATCAATAGATTTTATATTGCTAATTCCTTCTCTATATATTAAATCACTATCAACCTTTGTTCCAAAGGCTAATGAAGTTAATATTCCAAGCTTATAAACAGCATCATAACCTTCAACATCTGAAGTAGGGTCTGCTTCAGCATATCCCATTTCTTGTGCTTCTTTTAAAGCAGTTTCAAAATCCATATTCTCTAAATACATTTTTGTCAAAATGTAATTTGTTGTTCCATTTATAATTCCAACTATTTCTTTAATCTTATTAGCTGTCAAACTTTCATTTATTGTATCAATTATAGGAATTCCCCCTGCAACACTTGCTTCATACTTTAGCATTACTCCTTCTTCTTTAGCAGTTCCTATTAATTCGTCACCCAAAGTAGCAATAGCAAGTTTATTTGCAGTTACAACATGTTTTTTAGCCTTCATAGCTCTTATCATGTAGTCTTTTGCTGGATCAGTTCCTCCCATAACCTCTACTACAATTTTAATACTTTCATCATCAAGAATCTCCTCTGGACTTGCAGTTATAACTCCTTCTGGTACGTTCACATCTCTTTTCTTATTAACATCTCTAACTAAGATTTTAGCTATCTCTATATCATAGCCTGCCCTATTTCTAATTTCTTCTTTGTTAGTGTTTAAGATTTTACAAACCCCTGTACCTACATTTCCAAGTCCAAGTAAAGCAATTTTAACTTTTTTCATAGAATAGTCCCCCTTTTGAATGTTCTACACTATTTTGCCCCAAAGTGTAGTAAATTTATCCTTTTAAAATTTAAAATTACTCTTATTATACTTTTTATTATGAAAATAATAAAGAGTTTTCAGGCAATTTTCTATAAATTTGGAATTTTGAAAACGTATAACATATCATATATAGAATTATTAGTATCATAATATCAATAATTAATTCATATAAACTTAAAGAAAGGAAGTGTATTAAATGAAGAACAACTACAAAAATATTGCCATTGCAATTATTCTTGTCGTTTTAGGTACTGCAATAGGATATATGTATTCAGAAAAAAGAAATAAGCTACCTACACCAAGTACCGATTGTCAAAAAAATGTTCCTACTAACAAATCAGTAAATAATAATATTGATATATCAAATATAACACCATTTTCATCTGATATAGTTATTTACAACTCTCATGCTGGTGAAAATTATCCATCTGGTCTAAAGGTAACTGATGTTGGTGTTTTAATCAATAATAAACTTGTTAAAGAAGGATTAAAGAGCCGTTTTATAAAGTGTAATCCACCTACGGAATATGCAAAAGCATATAAGATTACACATGATTTAATAACAAAAAATGTAAAAAACTATTCCGATACAATTCTTTTAGACATACATCGAGACACAACCGAAAATCCTAAGTCAGATACAAAAAAAATACAACTTATACTTGCTAAAGGCAATCCACATTATAAAGAAAACAAGAAATTTGCTGACCTTTTATTGGCAGAGTTAAGAAAGTCTACTGAAGTTAAATCAGATATATTTGAATTCAACGGGGAAGTACTATCATATTTCAATCAAGATTTGTCTAACAATTCTATGCTTATTGAAATTGGAAATGATATGTCCAGTGACAGTGATATTGAGGAATGTATAAACGTACTTGTTTCAGCATTAAAAAATAATATTTAAGATAAACACATATAAAATTGGCTTACCACTTACGATTAAGTGGTAAGCCATTAATTCATCATAATACATCCCACTTTGTCTTTATATAAAGTATAATTGTACTAATCAGTGTTATCACACATACTATATGGAAAATCTCTAAAAGTGAATGACTAAACTTATCTTTAAACATACTTAACTTTCGGATATTCAAAACTATCATAAGTATTCCTAAAATAATATAGAACCTTTTATTTGCAACAATATATCTATTTATATTCTTTATTTTATTTCTTTCTTTACTATCCAAATATTTTTCTTTATAAATTAGTCCAATAATTACTAAAATAATGCCAAGACTAGTATTAACTACTATAGAGTTTCCTTTTAAAAAAAAGGTCTTAATTAGTAGCATAATAACAAAAATAATATTTCCTATTTTAAACCAATTCAAATTGCTCGCTCCCCTTATTTCATATATTAAATAGTTATAGTACACTTCGTTTGTGTTCTAAACCAACATGCATCGTTAAAAGTTAAGTTATAGACGAATCTATTTTTAACATTCTCCAATATCTTCAACTACATATAAACCTAAAAAATTTTTTTCCACATAAAAGTGCCTCATTTCGTTTCCTGTTCCTATATCAATAAAAGCTGGATTAACAGAATAATTTGCTCCCATATAGTCAGCTTTTTTAATATTATTTGTTAATGCCTGTTTAAAGCAACCAAGCCATACTCCATGTAACCTTAAAGCTCCTTCTGGTGTTAATCTCATTCCAATATTTATCACTACTACTAATAGTATAGTCGTTAATACGATCTTCTTTTTTCTTTTAATTTTTCTTACTTTCAGCCCCATATTTTCAGCCCCCTTTATATGATGATTTAATCTTTTTACATAAACCCCACTATACAAATTATAAAACCTATAAGTACAATAAAAACCCCAATACCATTTTATATCCAATTATACCATATTAATACTTATATTGATTAAAACATCATATGACCTATAAACTTCACTAAAGTATATTTTTACAAATTAAAAAACTCTCATATCAGCAAGCTATGCATTGATAATAAAGTTAATATTATCTTTTTGTTATTGTAGAATTATATAGATTTTTATAAGAAAAAAACATGAAATTTAAACTATAATTGAAAATTTATACTTTAAATGATATAATATGTATATTGTTGTACTCAGGGCGGGGTGTAATTCCCCACCGGCGGTGATTTTGCTATTGCAAATAAGCCCGCGAGCACTTGTTCTAATGAGCAAGGTTAGCTGACTTGGTGTAAATCCAAGGCCGACGGTAATAGTCCGGATGGGAGAGTCGAAATGAATCTTTTACTTAGATAATAGATATTTTATCTATTTTTATCTAGTTATTTTTTGATGCACTTCTTTCTCTCGTCATAAGTCCTGATAAAAATTATATTTTTAGAAAGGAGTTTTATGATGAAACAATCATTATTATCCCAATTTGGTGAACCTATTGAACGTGTTGAAACAGCACTAGAAAATCTTAAACAAGGAAAAGGGGTACTTCTCGTTGATGATGAAGACCGCGAAAATGAAGGTGATCTTATTTTTCCAGCTGAAACTATTACAGAATCTCAAATGGCAATGTTAATTAGAGAGTGTAGTGGTATTGTATGTCTTTGTCTCACACATGAAAAGATAAGTCAATTAGATTTACCTCAAATGGTAACTAATAACACATGTAAATATGAAACAGCATTTACTGTATCAATTGAAGCACGTGAAGGAGTAACAACTGGAGTGTCTGCTGCTGATCGTGTTACTACAATTCGTACTGCTGTAAAAGAAGGATGTAAACCTGAGGACATTTGTCGTCCTGGTCACGTTTTTCCTCTTTGTGCGCGTCCAAATGGTGTTTTAACTAGACGCGGTCATACAGAAGGAACAGTTGATTTAATGCGCCTTGCAGGATATACACCATCAGGAATTCTTTGCGAATTGACCAATCCTGATGGAACTATGGCTAGATTACCTGAAATTATTACTTTTGCTAATAAGCACGGTATGACTGTGGTTACCATTGAGGATATTGCTAAGTATAGAACACAATTACTTGATAACGCATTATAATCTAAAAGCTAAAGTTACATTAACATATAGAAATAAATAGTTATAAATGTTTTAGTAATGTAAAACTTAAATCATAAAATGAGACAACCTAAATATAGAATTTATCTATATTTAGGTTGTTTTTTATTTTTCAACATTAATAGAGAATACCCTTCTTAACTAAGTCAGTGTCTGATGTTAAGAGGATTAAAGTGCCTTGGTATATTTATAAAGCACATTGTACACTCCATCATTATCATTGCTTTCTGCAATAAAATTAGCATTTTTCTTTACATCTTCAGGAGCATTTTCCATGGCATAACTATGATGTGCTACTTTAAACATAGATAAATCATTGTAATAATCTCCAAAAACCATTGTATTTTGGGGGTTTATTTTAAATTTTTCTTGAAGTATTTCTACAGCATTTCCTTTAGTTGTACCTTTGTTCATTATATCTATCCAATTATGTCCTGATACAACAAGCTCAAGGTTATCATTTAAATTTTTCTTTAAATACTCTAATATATCTGGATTTACACCATTAGCTACATAATAAGTCATCTTATATATTGGATTTTTTATTTCATTAAAAGAGTTTAATATCACTACTGGTACTTCATAAAAATTAAACTTATTCATCATATCTTCTGATGGATTTATTATATATGCTTCATTTGCTCCTGCTAAAAAGAATTGTTCATTTAATTGAGAATTCAAATTTATTACATCCTCTATGTTTTCTTTAGCAATACTACTTGAATAAAGAGTTTTTCCGTTATTATTATACTTAATAAGTGCTCCATTATGAGCAATGAATATCATATCTGTTTTAACTTTTTTGAAATTATTATTGAGTTGGGAATAAAATCTTCCACTAGCAGCTACAAATTTTATGTTTATGTCATTAAGAATATGTATTAAATCAAATATTTTTTCATTTATACTGCCTTTATCATTTACTAAAGTACCATCCATATCAGTTGCTATAAGTTTTATCATCAGTAATTTCTCCTTTTACTATATTTTATATAAAAATTTAAAAATATTTTCATGTATCTATTATACCTTACTTTTTGTATCTACCAATTTATACTATAATGGTTCTAGGAAGTTAGTAACTAACTTTACAAATATATTCAGACCAATAATATACTAGAATGTATCCTAGGGGGGATTTATCATGAATAAAAAAATTACTACAATGTATTTTAGTGCAACAGATACAACTAAGAAAATAGTATCTGGAATAGCAAAAAAACTTTCAGAAAATATTGATACGAAAATAACTATAAATAATGTTAATTTTACATTACCAGAAGTTAGAAAAGAACCAGTATCTTTTACAGAAGAAGATATTGTCATTGTAGGAGTTCCAGTCTATGCAGGAAGAGTTCCTAATATATTACTAAAATATTTAAATTCTATTATAGGTAATGGTGCATTAGCAATTCCTGTAGTTGTTTATGGAAACAGAAATTATGATGATGCTTTAATAGAATTAAAAGATCTTCTTCAATTAAACGGTTTCAAAGTTATTGCTGGGGGAGCATTTATAGGAGAACACTCATTTTCTAAAACTCTTGCTCAAAACAGACCTGATGAAAAAGATATGGCTATAATAAGTGATTTTGCCAATCAAATATATACAAAAATAACATCTCAAGATAAAATTCAAACTGTAGTTGTAAATGGAAATAAACCTTATAGAAAATATTATATGCCTAAAGATAAAGATGGTAACCCTGTAGATATTAGAAAGGTTACTCCAAAAACAAATAGTAATTGTATTGATTGTAAACTTTGTGTAGAAGTCTGTCCTATGGGTTCCATTGATTCTAAAGATGTATCTAAATTAAATGGAATTTGTATTAAATGTGGTGCTTGTATTAAAAAATGTCCTACTCATGCAAAATATTATGATGATAAAGGTTATTTAAGACATAAGAATGAATTAGAAATTGGTTTTACATATAGAAGAGAACCAGAATTATTTATTTAAAGAAAATGACAAAAATAAAAAACCTGAAGATAAACTTCAGGTTTTTATTAGTCTAATAAAATTAGATTATTGTAATGTTTTCAGCTTGAGGACCTTTAGCTCCTTCAACAACGTCAAAAGATACTTTTTGTCCTTCTTCTAAAGTTTTGAATCCATCTTTGTTGATTTGTGAAAAATGAGCGAATACGTCATTTCCTTCATCTGTAGTAATAAATCCAAATCCTTTGTCTCCGTTAAACCATTTTACTGTTCCAGTCATATGTTCTTACCTCCGAAATTTTTATTCCTTTAATTCTTTGTAAAAATAAATCATGAATAAAAATTTCGAAATTTATATATTTAAGTTATCCTTAATTAATACAATTTCAAAAATATTCATCTAATAAATCATTTACTTCTGAATCAAGGTACTATATAAGTATACACCATATAAAAAATAGTTCAAGTGTTTTTTTCATTATTATTATAATATATTATTAATTATTTTTAATATAATAATATTTACTGAACAAACTAACATAGATAGATGCAATTTCCATTATAGAACACTATATAGTTGATATCTATTTTTATTATATTCAAAGTATGATATACTTAGCTGATTTATGTGAATAATGAAAATAAATCCAAAATATATTTTAAAATTGAAAGGTGAATTATAAATGATAAAGTTTAAAGAACTAGGGCTTAGCGACGATATACTAAGCACTCTTAAATTTCAAGGCATCAATGAACCAACCCCAATTCAAGAACAAAGTATCATGTTCGTAAAGGATGGTAATGATGTTATAGCTGAGGCACAAACTGGTACTGGAAAAACACTTGCATTTTTACTACCAATGTTTGAGAATATATCTCCTGATATTGATACAATTCAAGGTTTAATAGTAACACCTACAAGAGAACTTGCCATTCAAATAACTCAAGAAGCTATGAAGTTAAAAGAAGCTAAAGACTTAAACATCTTAGCTGCATACGGTGGTAAAGATATAGGTGCACAACTAAAAAAACTTAAAGGTAATATTCATTTAGTTATTGCAACTCCTGGAAGACTTTTAGACCACCTTGATAGGAAATCAATTAATCTTGACCATTTAAAAACATTAGTATTGGATGAGGCTGACCAAATGCTTCTTATGGGATTTAAAAATGAAGTTGAATCCATTATAAAGCATACACCTAAAAAACGTCAGACTCTTTGTTTTTCAGCAACAATGAATTCTCAAGTTAAAAAATTAGCCTATAAGAATATGTGTGATCCAAAACTAGTAATCATAGAAAAAGAAGAAGTAACTCTTAAAAATATAGAACAAGTTCTAATAGAAACAACGGATAGAAGAAAACAAGACGCCTTATGTACAATTTTAGATGAAGAAAATCCATTTATGGCTATTATATTTTGCAGAACTCAAAGAAGAGTTGATAATCTTGAGGTAGCTCTTTATCAAAAGGGTTATAATTGTCAAAAGCTGCATGGTGGATTAAGTCAATCAAAGCGTGAAAGAGTAATGAAAGCCTTTAAAAAGACAGACATTCAGTATTTGATAGCTACTGAGGTAGCAGCCAGAGGACTAGATATAGCTGGAGTTACCCATGTATTTAACTATGATATCCCTGAAAATGCTGAAAGTTACATACATCGTATAGGTAGAACTGGAAGAGCTGGAGAAAAAGGCTATACTTTTCTGTTCGCAGCTCCAAAGGATAAGAAAATTTTAGATGCTATAGAAACGGAAATCAAATTACATATTCCTAGAAGAACTTTGTAGATTAGAAAGATGATAACAAATAGTCAACTAATCTTCTAAAAGAAAGTATACCTAAATAATCTACTGTATCTAAAAAGAATAGCATTGGAAACCTATGCTATTCTTTTTTTCATTGATTTATGTCATCATATTTTGCTATTATGTCTTAACTACTTCTTTCACTTTTACATCGTGATTTAAGAATGTTGTGAATTAATTATTATGCTAATAATATGTATTTAAAGAATAAATTGCTATATTTAGTCATAAGGCAAGATTGTTGTTATCGGAATCTCATTTCCATCTTGGTCATAGATTTTTATCGTCATATTGCTATCTGTAATGGGAATTGCAATAGCAAATGGCTTACCTGGCTCTACCGTATAAACTTTCCCTTTTTTGTGGCTGTCTTCAGACACACATTCTATTCTCGCCACATTTACCTTATTAATCGAAATGAGAGCTATAGAATTACCATAATCAAAGGCTTGAATACCCTCTAAAATATCGCTGGTACTGCCGCCTGAACGAAAAAAGTATCCAAATGAAAGACCCTCTCTGTTTAAATAAATGGAGTACGTGAAATCATTTAAATGTTCGTCATAAAACAGCAATACTCCAAGGTTATCGGTCACAGATTTGGACACCTGCCACCTATCATTTATTTTTTGGGATTTACGAGCGTCACGTTCAAGATTATCTCTACTCACTCCTATGGTAGATAAATTAAAACAAGTGAAAATCACAAGTAGCAATAAACATATAGCAGAAATAATATAAGATTTTTTCATATCTTCACCCCCACAAATTATATAAATAATCTTTATGCCATAATATCTTAATATTATTATTTACTTCGTAATATCTTTAAGATATATATTAATCACTATGAATTCATATTCTTTAGCTTATACTCTAAATTAATTTGGCTATAAGAGATATTGCTTTAGCTGCTGGAACTAACAAAAACTGGGCTAACATCGTACCTACTATTAATCCTCCAACAATAAAGATTATACATCTATCAAACTGCAATTCAGTACATTTCCCTTTTATTACATCATCTGTTAGCATTGATATAAATGGATCTACGAATATAAACATAAGTATTGTTGAAAGTCCGTTTATAACAGATGATAAAGTGCTACACGTGGTTCTTAATTCTGGATTTAAGCATCCTGCGTACAATGATGATAAAATACCCACAGTTGATATTGAAAATGCTACTGTATTAAGCACAATAATTTTTTTAGGTATCATTTTTAAATTTTTTAATTGTGCCAAGTTTTCTTTTTTAGGTTTTGTAACACTACTTTTAAACTGCTCTATTCCTGATTTAGAAAAGCCATGTAGTAATAATTTAGGTATAGAACGATAAATACTAAATGTTTCTACAGCTTTTCCAAAAACCTTTATAAATGTTGGCATTAATAGTGCACCTATAATTGTTGCTAATGTTGTAGAAAATAATATCCACCTAAAAATAAATAGCAAACTTTGAGGATTTCCTGTTTTTATAGTTCCTTCAATTGTTTTAGCCATTAATGGTGCCTGAATACTATTTGCAGTTCTAGAAATTAATGCAAATACGTTGAATACTGCAAAAGAGATTGCTATTCTTCCTGTTCTCACTCCAACAATTCTTACAGAATAAGCTAGGGTTGAGATTATATATATGATGAATGTGAGAATTAAAACAATTATTATTTGTGTAGACATTTACTTTACCTCGCTATACTTATTTCCTTTCCATGAAAGCTATATCATAACATTTTACAATTTCGTCTTAACACATTATATCTTCTTACGCCGCACTTTCTTTATATTATTCCTCTGTAAATAAGTAAATTAATATTCCCATAATCCCACCTTTACTAATTGTTGAAGCTATTACCTTCTCAGAAATAAACACCCTGACATTTTCCAATACAAAAATTGTAACGATAAAAATCACAAAACCATAAACAATTTTAGATTTGAATATATCTTTCATCCTTCTTTTAAAATTAAACTTTTTATTGAAGAAATATAATATAAATGCCGAAACCATACCTGAAAACAAAAATATTAAAAAATCAATACTAAATATCCTATTTTTTAAGGTATTTGCCTGCAAATAAAAAATACCTAATGAAAATTTTGTATAATTCATAGTTTACACCTTTCTAATAAAAGTAAATTATTATGTAATCATTTAACATCAATATATATACAACTATACCATATTAATACTTGAATTAATCTAAATAGTATATAACCTATAAGCTTCACTAAAATGCATTTTTGCAAACTAAAAAAACTCCCACATCAGTAGGAGCTTATTCATTTAACTGTACGCTTTTTAATATATATCTTTTATACCCCTTTGATGACTTAGTCTTATTCAGTGCTCTCTGAGCCTTTTCCAAGTCATCATATATTACAGCCATCAAGTCACCACTGTGAGCACCTACTATTCCAAGTCCGCCCGTTATATCTTTTAGTCTTATAATATCCCATAAAATATCATACTTTAACCTATTCTGATTTCTTATAATGCTTTCAGTAGAAACTTCTGCTATCTTTTTAATATCTTTTTGTCTAATCCCCTCTTTTAAATCCTCTATAATGTCATCTATAGAACTTAAAGGAACAGATACTTTTTTATTAAACTCTACTGTATTAACTATATTTTGTCCTTCAAATACTAATAAATAAAATTCTAAATAATCCCCTATACATTCTTTAAAGGTTCCGTTTTTATAATCAAAAATAGTCATTTTATTGAAAATAATACTATCAGTAGGTTCTATTTTTATACATTCCCTTACAAGCTCGTCTTCATCAAATTCTCTATTAAAGAGCTTTATAAGTGAATAATATGTTCCACAAAGATCTGCAGTACTGCTGGCAAAGCCTTTTCCTCTTGGTATATTAGATTCAATGTTAATATCAAGATTATTAATATATTCTTCTAAATTCCACTTATTTAAAAGATTTTCTAATAACCTAAAAGATTTTGAATGCAACCCTCTTTTTATGCGATTACATTCAAAGACTTTAACCTTTGTAAAAAGATTTATAGGACATGATAAAAGAACATCTTTCCCATTAAGATTACCTTGAAGTATTTCTCCTATACTTCCTGGATAATAAGTTACAACTTCCATATCTGATTCCTTAGCTCCTCTTTAGATTTATATTTTACACACAATCAAGCATATCAAAATAAAGTTATAGATTAATACACAACTAAATCTCTTAAGAGAAAAATCAAATTTTTTCTCCATATAAGGCATGTATCCTCTGTAGCATCTGCTGTTTATTCCATCTCTGATTTCCGTCCATCTTCTCATAGTGTTTATAAATAAAAGTCCTGCCATTTTACCTATATTTTTTACTTTTAGAGAAAATGTATTAAATCCACTTCTAGATTTTATTGATTTATTCATTACAATGTACTCATCCTCAATAAGTATGAGAAATCTCTCCATGCTTTTAGCAATATCACATACATCTCTTAGTCCATCATTTTTTGAACCAAAATACAATATATCGTCTATGGGTGTAGTTAGTGCTATAAATGCTAAGCCTATTCCACCTGATATGGATTTTAACAGAATAACACTGCAGTAGATTATTCCATAGTCAAAAACAAAAGTTATTGAGGATAATAATGCAAATAATGTTGTTGCAAATATAAATTTTACTACTATTTTCATAGGATTTTTAGAAATCATGTGAATCAAAATGAAAACTAGTATATTTATTATTAGAGGAATAGGGTTATTTGCAAATCCACAGATTACAATAGGTCCTAATGCTAAAAGTGCTTTTTCTAGTGGATGAATAATTGAAAGTTTACTTGTCTTGGATAGAGCTATTATTAGTCTTAGCATTGCTTTTCTTTCCTACATAATATCCTATAAAGCCTGCTCCTATTGCAGCTTGTAGTGCAAACAGAAGACTTTCAATTTCTCCTGATGGCGGCTCCCAAATACTGCTGAACCAAGGTTTATAGTTTTGATTTAATTGAGCTATTGTACCTTCTATTTGTCCATCTGCTCCTCCAAATTCACCTTTTCCTCCTATAATAAGACAGCCTACTACTATAACAACACAAAGAATCCATAACACCCTATTACTTTTTTTCATCTCTATTCCTCCCAACTTAAATCTTTTAACTCTTGTATTGAATATTTTTGTATAAAATCAAAAATTATTACTGTAATAATTCCTTCTATAATTGCAAGAGGAATTTGAGTTATTGCAAAGATAGAAACAAATTTTATGAAGGAAGTCGCAGCCCCACCAATGGCAGCTGGGAAAGAAAAAGCAAGCTGTACAGAAGTAGTTAGATATGTAGCTAAATCTCCAAGTGCTGCTGCAAAGAAAACAGCTGCTCTCTTATTTTTATTTTTCAATAATTTATAAACTATAAATGACACTATAGGTCCTACAATCCCCATTGAAAACACGTTGGCTCCAAGAGTTGTAAGTCCACCATGAGCAAGTAAAACAGCTTGAAATACCAACACTAATGTTCCTACTACAGCCATAACACTTGGTCCAAAAATTATTGCACCAAGCCCTGTTCCTGTTGGATGTGAGCAACTCCCTGTAACTGAAGGCAGCTTCATTGCTGATAAAATAAATGCATATGCTGCAACAAGACCTAAAAGCATTTTTAAATCCTTATTTTTTTCTGTCTTTTTCTTAATATCTCTAATTCCTAAGTAAATAAACGGTGCAGAAAGTACAAAATAAACTAAACACCATTTAGGGGGTAAAAATCCTTCTCCTATGTGCATAGCATAAGCTGGATAACTCATCATAAAAGTAAATAGCACTACTAATAATATAAAATGTTTTTTCTTCATTTGTTTTTTTCCTCCTAAATCTTACTTTTTAAATAATCTACCAAAGCTTCTTCACTAGAATATACATTTTCATACTTTGTAATATTTCTCTTTAAAACAAAAGCATATATTCCACAATCCTTTGAAGCTTTTAGCTTTTCTTCGGTACCTCCAGCTCTGCCGCTGTCCTTTAATATTATTGCTTTTGCATTGTATTCTTTTATAAAAGCGCAATTTAGTTCGTAGCTTACTGGTCCTTTGATAGCAATTAAATTCTCTATCTTCACATCTAAAGAAAACATCTTTTCCATTACTTTTGTTGAAGGTAAAATTCTGTGTACTATTCTATTATCTAATTTTAATTCCTGTATTTTTTCTATATTTCGGCTGCCAGTTGTATTTAATATACATCCTTCGAAATTTGCTAGCTTATCTTTTAGTTCTTCATAACTTTCCACTTCAATTATCCATTTTTCATCCTTATATTTTTTAATTATTGATGGTCTTTCATATCTCACATACTCTATAGAAAGTTCCATGCAGATTTTTTGTGCATTCTTTGTAATCTCCTCTGCATAAGGATGAGATGCATCTACTAATGTGGTAACTCCATTGTTAATTAAAGCTTCTTTTAGATTTTGCTCATCTAAAGGCTTAGTATTTAAAACCTTATACTTATAATCCTTTAATAACTCTCCACCATAAGTTGTTGCAGTAGTTACAAAGATATCCTCTGTGTATTTGTTTAATAATGAAAGTATTTTCTTACCCTCTGAAGTTCCCAAAATCAATCCAATCATTTTATTTTTCACTCCTGATTTTTTATAGCATAGCCTCTTGGTGTAACAAAAGTATCTCCTTTTAGATAACTTTTACTATTACCTACAATCACTATAGAAAACATATCTACAATACTGTCATCAAAAGTATCCAAAGTAGCAATTGTTACTTCTTGTCCATCTCTTAAAGCATTTTTAACTACTGCAACAGGGGTACTACCTTCTCTGTATTTCATTATTATATCTATACACTCTCTTAAATAATGAGGTCTGCCATTACTTCTTGGATTATAAAGTGAAATTACAAAATCCCCCTCAGCTGCAAGCTGTACTCTCCTTTTTATAAGCTCATAAGGAGTCATTAAATCACTCAAGCTTATGTTACAATTATCATGCATAAGAGGTGCTCCAACTACAGAGGCTGCTGAAGAAGACGCTGTAACTCCTGGAATTATTTCAACTTCTTCATCACTTCTCATTTCTAAAATTAACCCAGCCATTCCATATATACCTGAATCACCAGTACTTATTATTGATACTGTCTTATCCCTGCAAAGTTTTAATGCTTCTTTGCATCTTTCCTTTTCACCCTTCATTCCTGTTGAAAACAATTCTTTATCCTTGATTAAAGGCTTAATAAATTCTATATATTTGTGATATCCAACTACAACTTCACTCTCTTCTAAAGCCTTTACTGCCTTTAAAGTCATATGTTCAAGACCACCTGGGCCTATTCCAACAACATATAATTTTCCCAATACTTATTCCTCGCTTTCTCCAATACATATAGTCATACCGTCACAGCGTATTTTCCCAGTTAGCAATCTTCCACCGCTAAGTTCCACACAAGGTTCACAAACTGCTCGTACTCCTATGCTTTTCTTTACAAAATCACTACCTTGGTATTTATCTTCAATATTTTCTATTTGCTCCAAAGTGAATATCTTTAGTTCGCTATTTAATGTTTTAGCAAGCTCTATTATAGCTTTTTCATCTTTCTTTACCTCTGCTGTTGCTATAACACTTACTGATCTAATATCTATATTATTTTCCTCCAATACTTCTCTAACTGTTTTTTGCATTTTTTCCGTATCAAAATCTCTTCTGCACCCAATTCCAAGAATTATATTTCTTCTTATAAGCTTTAGATCTTGAATATTGAGTTTCACTTCATACCCTTGAAGCTTATTTGTTACATAAACTATTCCTTTTGCTTCCTCTATCCTATCTGTATAACCCTTTGGAATAGCTATAACTCCTTTGTCATCTATAAAAGCTACCTTTTTGCCTTCAACTAGCTTTGCAGCAATATACTTAGCTTTCTTCAAATCATCTATTACTAAATTATTTTCCTTGGCAACAATATCTGGAGCAGTAACTCCTAGATTGTCCGTTGCAGTAGTGATTACTGGTTGTGCTCCTAATATATTTGCAATCTTTAATGTCAACTCGTTAGCTCCACCTAAATGACCGCTTGCCAAACTTATTACAAATTTAGCCGAACTGTCTATAACTAAAACCGCAGGATCTACAGCTTTTCCTTTAAGAAAAGGAGCAATTGACCTTACTGCAATTCCTGTTGAAGCTATAAAAATTAGAGCTTCATAACTTTCCATAAGCTCTTCTGTTATCTTTTTTATAGCAAAATCTTCTATATTGTTCTTAGAAAATAACTTTATATCTAAGAAATCCCAAAGCTTATTTGCTATTAAATCCCCCTGATTTGTAACACTTATAACTCCTATTTTCATAAAACTCATCCCTATTTTCCCTGTCTATACATATGTGTAAAGCTCTTATTATAAAGAAGACTTTTTTCATACTCACAATCAATAAAGTCGCCTACCAATATTTGTGCACACTTTACTATATTGACTTTTTTAACCTTTTCAGATATATCATCAAGAGTTCCTATTATTGCTCTCTCATTTTCCCAAGTTGCTCTTTCAACTACCGCTACCGGAACATTTCTTCCATAACCTTTTCTAAGTTTTTCAACTACCTTATCTATCATGCTAACAGAAAGGAATATAGCCATTGATGCTCCTATTTTTGCTAAATTCTCTAAATCCTCTGTTTCCGGTACAGGAGTTCTGCCTTCCACTCTTGTTAAAATTACTGTTTGAGTTACATTTGGAAGAGTAAACTCCTTTTTGATAACTGATGCCGCAGCTGTAAATGAACTTACTCCTGGAACTACTTCATATGATATATCAAGTTTTTCTAATTCATCCATCTGCTCTTTTATTGCGCCGTATATAGCTGGGTCTCCTGTATGAAGTCTAACAACTTCTTTGTTCTCACTGTGAGCCTTTTTCGTAACCTCTATAACTTCTTCTAAGGTCATAGATGCTGAATTATATGTTTCTGCTTCATCCTTGCAAAAGCTTAAATGCTCCTTACTTACAAGAGAACCTGCATATATTACTACATCTGCTTTTGATAAAATATCTCTTCCTTTAACTGTAATTAAATCTACATCTCCAGGCCCTGCTCCAATAAAATAAACCATCTTTTACCCTCCATTTCTATTTGATTACTTTCTATTTGCTATAATCAATGCCATGTATTCTCTGTTTTTTAGTATCTCTTCTCTGTTTCTTAAAACTTCTTGTCCTTCTCTTCCTGCTTTCTTTACATAAACATATTTAAAACCTTTTTCCTCAAGAAAATTTATAATATCTTCTTCATGCTTGTACACTTTCATGATTACAAGAAATTTTTCATCTTTCACAGTATGTATTTTATTTCCAGGCAATATTAATAAAGGTTCATTACCTATTACTAAAGTCTCTTTAGCAAGACTAGCACAAGCACAGAATGAAGTTATTCCTGGTACTGTTTCTGTTTCAAAGCCTTTTTTCTCGATATGCTCTAAAAGATATATGTATGTACTATACACCAAAGGATCGCCTATAGTTAGAAATGCTACATCCTTTCCCTGCTCTAGTTTTTCTTCAATTGACTTGAAAGCCTGATATATTTTTTCTTCTCGGTCTGCTCCTCCCATAGGAAAATGCTTTATTACTACTTCTGCATCTTCTTTTATAAACTCCGCTGCAGTATCTAAAGAAATACTTTTCCCACCATCTACTGCACTTGGTGCCACTATTACATCACAATTTTCTATTACTCTTACTGCTTTTAAAGTTAATAGTTCTTTATCTCCTGGTCCTACACCTATTCCATATAACTTAGCCATTTACTTCCTCCCGCTTAAAATGAATATTGGATTATTTGCGAAAAGCATATAACTCTTACCTTTAGTTTTACTTATTGATACCTGAGTACATTCAACCTCAAACTCCAATTGTCTTAATGTGTTCATAGCCTTATATAAATTATCAATAGTAATAAAGTTTAAAACAATTTTTCTACCTTTTTTTAGTTTTAAGCTATATTTTTTTATTATCTCTTCTATATTTCCACCACTGCCGCCTATGAAAATTCCATCAAAGCTTCCTTCTATTTTGCTTTCTGCCTCTAAAGCTTCACCTTCTATAATTTCTAAATTATCTGCTTGGAACTTCTCTTTGTTTTTGTACAGAACCTCTATGGCTTCTTTATCCCTTTCAACAGCTATCACAGAGCCATCTCTGCAAATCTTGCTCATCTGAATACTTATAGAGCCTGTACCTGCACCAATGTCTAAAACTCTATCTTCTTCTCTCAATTCCATTTTAGCTACACTTAAAATCCTCACTTCTTCCTTTGTCATAGGACAATTTCCTCTTATAAATTCCTCATCCTTTATGTAAATCATTTTTATTCTCCTAACTTTTCTATAATCACCACAGTAAGATTGCTAAAATCCATATCTTTTAATTCCTCTGGATATCCTATAGTGATTTTTTCATCTGAATAAGACAAGTTTTCACCTACATATACTTTTGCATTAATCTTCTCATTAAATAATTTCTTACATAACATATCAGGAGAATTATTTTTATCAGTGAGCCATATAGAAAGCTTATGCTCCTTAACCTTATTTAAAAAATCTTCTTCTCGCCCATGAAGACTTCCTAAAAAACAACCCTGCCAAGCTTTATTAAGCCTTGCTGTCATATATTGAAAAGAACTTATTCCTGGTATAACCTGAACTTTTCCCCTATAATTTTTCCCTACATACTCTGCTATACCGTAAAAGCAAGGATCTCCTGATGCTATTATAGAAATTTCTTTATTATCCTCAGTATTAATAAACTCTAAAATTTCCTTTAAACTAGTTACTACTTTCTTATCTACATTCAGAAATTCTATACTTTGAAGTGCTCTCTTAAATCCTAAAACTACATCTGATTTTTTCAAAGTTTCTAAAGCCTTAGGCAGGATATACTCTCTACTACCTGGTCCAAGCCCCACTATATTTACCATACTTCACCATCCATCAATCAACTTATATCCATAATCACTTAGTACCCACCACCTAGTCACTAGCTACTGGTCACTGGTTACTATCTCTGCCATCCCATAAAATCCCTTTTTCCATGGCAAACATTATAACTTCCGCTTCGATTTGATTATACGTATACTGTTCCATTCTTTTTCTAACTTTCATACCTATGTTTTTGTATATATTGTTATAACTATCTCCTAAAAGTTTCACTACTCCTTCAGTAGTCTTCTCTTCATAAACAGCCTTAACTAAACTATTGTCTGATCCCATTAGAGCCAATTCTAAAGCCAGTACTTCCATTCTTACATCACAAACTTTACTGTGAGTATTGAAGCACCCTGCCGATATTTTACAAAGCTTTCCTATATGTCCTACTATCAAAATCTTCTCTATGCCTTTTTCTACACAACTATTTAAAGAAAACCCTACAAAATTTGATATCATAACAATTTTTTCTTTATCTAAACCAAGCTTAATAGCCCTTTCTTCACCCATATTACCAAACACTAAGATTAAATCTTTATATCCTTTAGAAGCCTTCTGAGATATTTCTAAATGTATAGATTCTTTTAGTGCTTCCTCAGACATAGGTGTTACAATTCCTGTAGTTCCAAGTATAGAGATACCTCCTATTATATTAAGTCTTGGATTGAAAGTTTTTTTAGCTATTTCTTCTCCTTTAGGTACAAAAATAGTAATCTCCACACCACAATTTTCAGGCAGTACTTCTTTGACCTCTTTTTCTATCATTGTTCTTGGTACTGGATTTATTGCAGGTTCACCTTTTTTCACATACAAACCTTCCCCTTTAACTACACCTACACCTTTGCCGCCTTTTAGACTATATCCACTTTCCTTTTTCTCTGCTCTTGCCCATATTTCAAGACCATTTGTAATGTCTGGATCATCTCCGCCATCTTTTATTACACAACATTCTACAAAGTCATTACCTCTCACCACTTTTTCTATAGTCAGTAAGAGTTCTATTCCTTTAGGAGTATCTATCTTTATTTCCTTAATATTTTTATCACTATACAGCATGTATGCTGCTGCTTTACTAGCCGCAGCTGCACAGGAGCCTGTAGTATATCCACATCTCAGCTTTTTTCCATAGCTATTTATATACAAATCTAACATCTTATAATGTTTTCTCCCTTTTTATAAGTAAATTCACTATATTATCTTTCTACTATCATATACATTAATGCATTGACTATAGCCGCAGCTACACTACTTCCACCTTTTCTACCTCTAACTGTTATCATTGGAAGATCAAGCTTTTCGATTTCTTCTTTTGATTCTGCTGCCCCAACAAAACCTATAGGTGCTCCTATTATAAATTTAGCCTTGGATTTTCCTTCTAATATAAGTTCCTTTAATCTAAAAAGAGCCGTTGGTGCATTTCCAAATACAAAGAACTCCACTCCATCTTCTACAGCCTTTTCAATAGCAGCCATAGAACGAGTTATTCCTCTTTCCATTGCAATTTTAGCTACTTCTTCATTACTTACATAACAAACAGCATTACAATTTAGTTTTTTTAAAGCTCTCTTATTTATACCTGACAACGCCATATTAGTATCTGTATAAATAGTAGTTCCTTTTTTTAAAATAGAAAGCGCCTCATCTATAGCCTTTTCTCTTATATACACTATATTCTTATAATCAAAATCAGCCGTTGTGTGTATTACTCTTTTAATTATTTGAAGCTGTCTTTCATTGAAATCATGAGGTCCCATTTCTTCACCTATAATTTCAAAGCTCTTCTTTTCAATATCCATAGGTATTTTTATATAATCCATATTCTTACCACCTTTATTTTCTTTAATCTACAAGATTTTCGATAAATTCTAGATTGCTAAAGAAATGAACATGTCCATAAGCTGCCAAAGTATTATTTTTTATATATCCGCAATTCCATTCTTTTAAGGAATTATCATACATTGTTTTAGTAAGCTTATAAATTCCTTCTTCTTCTAAATCCACATAGGATTTATGGAATTCATGACAATTTATTTTAAATCCCTTTGGTAGACTATTATTTTCTTTTATAACCTCTATTGAAGCATATCCAAAATTCTGAAGCCTTTTAGTCATATGTGCTTTTCCTTTAAAATAACCAACAGTTTCTACACCCTCTATGCTTTCAGTTAAGTACATAAGCCCACCACATTCTGCATAACATTTTAGTCCATTGTCTAAAGAATCTTTTATACTTTTCATCATAGATTTATTCTTGCTCAATTCATCTGCAAAAACCTCTGGATATCCTCCGCCTATATAAAGAAAATCTATGTTTTCTGGAATCTTCTTATCCTTTAGAGGGCTAAAAAACACAACCTCTCCCATTTCTTGTAGAAGCTCTATATTTTCTCTATAATAAAAGCTAAATGCTTCATCAAAAGCTATAGCAGTTCTTATTCCTTTTCTCTCTAGGTGGTAGTCATCTGTAAAATCACCACTTTCTTTAAAACATTGTAAAAGCTCGTCTATATCAATATAGCTTTCAAGAAGTCTGCTGCATTGTTCTATTTTATTGTCTAAATCTTCTACTTCACTACTTTGGACTAATCCCAAATGTCTGCTCTTTAAACTTAATCTTTCATCCTTAGGAAGATAACCAAAAACCTTAACTTTACAATGCTTTTCTATGCTGGCCTTTAGCAGTCTGTAATAACTTTCGCTTATGTTGTTAAGTATTACCCCGGAAATATTTACCTGTTCGAAATTTACAAGACCATTAATCTCAGCACATAAAGTTGTACTTTTAGCTTTTGGAGATAAAACCAATACCACAGGTAAATCAAGAGTTGCAGCTAGATGAGCTGTAGAGTATTCTGAAGTAATTCCTTTTCCATCATAAAGTCCCATAACGCCTTCTACTATTCCTAAATCTCCTTTACCTCTGCTGAAGGAAGCCTTAGCTCCCTTTTCTCCCATAAGGTATAAGTCTAGATTTCTAGAAGGATTTCCTGTTATATGAGTATGAAAAGCAGGATCTATGTAATCTGGTCCTACTTTATAACCCTGAACATCAAATCCTCTATTTTTTAATGTCTTCATAAGCCCTAATGTCACAGTTGTCTTTCCTCCACCACTGCTGTTTGAAGCTATAACTATTCCTTTCATCTTTTCCTCCAATTAATAATACTTCCTATTACTGTTCCAATAACTACACTTCCAAAGTGAAATAAACTCATATATAAAGCAAGTACTCCCAAACCTAAATCCTTATGCTCAGTGGGAAACATTTTTGCCTCTAAAGCTACAAACATAAACCAGTAAATCATATACGAAATTGATATTATAATAGCTGTATACCATTTTGTAATTAGATATTTATTTGTAATAAATGCATATACAAATGCTAGTACAATTGGTATTAGTATCGATACTCCGCTTTTAAATACCCAAGGACTATGAACCAAAATTTCTATATATATTACTCCTATAATTGCACAAAAAATACTCATTAATTGACTTGAAATAAATCTTCTCATAGATTATTTCCTCGTTTCTTTAAAACTTGTATTAAATGTACATTTCTTTCTCTATCCTTTATAGCAAACCTTACATATTGCTTATCTAATCCCCTAAAGTTATCTGCTTTTCTGATAACTATATTCTCTTTTAAACAAATATCATATAATGTGTTACAATCTATCTTTTTTAATTTACAAAGCACATAATTTGAGTATGTTGTATATACTTTTTCTATAAACTCCAGCTTTTTAAGATTATCTGGCAAATATTCTCTCTCTTCCTTTATCCACTTAAGAGATTGTTCTATGTACTTGCTATCCTTAAGAACATATTTAGCTGCTGTTTCTGCAAAACAGTTTATATTCCAAGGATTTTGTCTTTTCTTCATTTTCTCTATTACTTCTTTGTTGCTACTTATTCCGTAACCAAACCTTATGCCAGGTAGAGCAAAAAACTTAGTCAACGCTCTTATCAAAAACAAACATTTATAACTTTGCATCTCATTTATAAAGCTTATTTCTCTGCTGCCTGTAAATTCAATAAAAGCTTCGTCTATTATGATTAATTTATTGTGTTCTTCGCAATACTCCAAAATTGGTTTGAATTTTTCTTTATCAATAATGTTTCCATTAGGATTATTAGGATTACCTATAATTAATCCTTCAACCGATTTAAGCTTTGAAAGTATATCTTCATAATCATAGGTCATGTCTTCTTTTAAATAAGAATATTCTATTTTACATCCAGAGCGCTTAGCGTCTATATCGTATTCTACAAAAGAAGGTACAACTATGAGTATACTTTTCAATGAACTTATTGCTAAATCGATTATCTCTGCTGCTCCATTTCCAAGTATGAGATTATCCTTATTTAAATTAGTTTCTCCTATATAATCTATTATTGTCTTATATAACTCTCTGTACTGAATGTCTGGATATCTAACTACACTATCCATAGCTTCACCTATGTTGTCCTTAAAGCTTTGTGGTACACCTAGAGGATTTATATTTGAACTGAAATCTATTAAACTTCTTCCCTTTAAAAGTCCATCCGTATATATATCTCCACCATGAACTAATGATTCATTTTTAGCTTTTTCCATCACAGTTAACCTCCCGTTTTATGAATAACAAATTGCAAAATAAATTAGTAAAGTTAACACTTCAGTCCCGTACATAAGCTTAATTACATCTATTATGTGCCTTTTATCCAGTTCTTTTTTACTGTCTCCTATAGTAGGCTTATATACTGTATTTCCAAAATAGCTATTTGTACCTCCAAGCTGAATTTCTAAAGCTCCAGCTGCAGCACCTTCTGGATAAGCACAATTAGGACTTTTATGATTTTTTCTATCCCTTATCATTATTCTAAAACTTTCTATTATATTGCCCTTTACTAAAGGAGCTGATATACACATAAGAATTCCTGTAATTCTTGCTGGGATAAGGTTAAAAACATCATCAATCTTAGCTGTGAAATATCCTATATATCTATACTTTTCATCCATGTATCCAAGCATTGAATCCATAGTGTTTATTCCCTTATAAAGCATTGCTAAAGGCGCTCCCCCTATCATGGCATATAATAAGGGTGCAATTATTCCATCTGACGCATTTTCTGCAACCGTCTCCACATCTGCTCTAATTATTTCATGTTCGGAAAGCTGACTTGTATCCCTTCCAACAATATAAGATACCTTTATTCTTGCCTCTTCTATACCTTCGTAAGCCAAGGAATCATGTACCTTTTTTGCTTCTTTATGCAGACATCTTGCTGCAAGAGTAGTCCATAAAATTAATACATTTAGGCTGTGATATAGCCAAGGAATACCTTTTGTAAGCTTTAAAATTCCAAAAGGAACTAAAAAGCTTACAGAAGCAACTGCAATTACAATAAACAAACCATACATTTTAAGCTGGTTATCCTTCTTAAAATGCTTTCTTCCTAAATTCTCAAGAAATCTTATAAGCTTTCCCATATATATAACTGGATGTGGAAACCAGTAAGGATCTCCAATTATCCAATCTATAACTACCGCCAAAGCTATATCTATCATTTTCTCAACTCCAAAATTCTACTTATTACTAATCTTTACTTCTGATTTATAATTTCATATATCTTATCCATATCAAGACTATTTCTTACTAAATCCGCTAATTTATCTAATTCTGATTCTCTCAAGCTTTCATAAGTTCTAGATTTTTTCAGCGGTAATTCTTTTTTCTCTCTAAGAAGATTTACTATATACTCTCTAAACTCTATTCCATCAAAAACACCATGAATATATGTACCCATTACATTACCTTTTTTATTTACAGCTCCATCTGCATAATTAACAGCTTCTCCATTTTTATCTTTAATAATGAAAAGAGGTTCTGCATTTTCTCCATATGTGCATATTCCCATGTGAATTTCATATCCGTAAGCTTTCTTATTAAACAGTTTACATTCTGCCTCTACTCTAGTAGTTACCTTTTCTTCTTCAAAAACTGTTTCCACATCAAGCAGATTCATTCCCTCTATTTCTTTTAGGTCTGTTTCTACTCCATAAGTGTCTTGAAGTATCTTACCCAGCATTTGATATCCACCGCAAATACCTATTAACATATTGTCCTTGCTGTATTCTTTTATTAAACCCTCTAACCCGTTATTTCTTAAAGCCATTAAGTCTTCGATAGTATTCTTGCTTCCTGGTATAATAAGCAAATCTGGATTTCCAAATTCCTCTGGCTTTTCAATAAATCTTATAGATACATCCTCTTCTATACTTAAAGCATCTAAATCTGTAAAATTAGATATATGAGGAAGCTTAATAACAGCTATATCAATAGGAGCCGTTACCTTTTTATTAAATTCTACCGCTCCATCCTCATCCTCAAGGTTAAGTCTGAAATATGGTACTACACCTATTGTAGGTATTTTTATTATATCCTCAATCATAGTAAGCCCAGGCTTTAGAATTTCTACATCTCCCCTAAACTTATTTATGATAGTTCCTTTTACTCTTTTCTTTTCTTCCTCTTGAAGCAGCAGCATAGTACCTGCCAATGAAGCAAATACTCCACCTTTATCTATATCTCCTACTAAAAGTACATGTGCATCTACAAGTTCTGCCAATCCCATATTTACTATATCTCTGTCTCTTAAATTTATTTCTGCAGGACTTCCTGCACCTTCAATAACTATAATGTCAAATTTTTTCTCTAGTTCTTCAAAATCTTTTTTTAGCATATCTTTAAATTCAATTTTCAAGTTATGATATTCCATTGCTGAACTATTGCTGTACACTTTTCCCTTTACTATAACCTGACACTTTTTATCTCCAGTTGGTTTTAACAAAATTGGATTCATATAAGCTTCTGGTTGAAGTCCAGCAGCATAAGCTTGAAGTACTTGAGCTCTTCCCATCTCTTTTCCGTCCAAGGTTATATATGAATTTAAGGACATATTTTGAGATTTATAAGGACACACCTTATAACCATCCTGTTTAAAAATTCTGCACAAAGCTGCAACTAAAATACTTTTACCTACTGAGGAAGCGGTACCTTGAATCATTATTTTGGCCATATGTTATTCACCTCTAATTATTTCTTACATCTTTTTAATCCTTTTTTTGTTCTTCCTAATCCTTCATATTTTCCTTCAATAGCATCTTTAATATGCTGTAGATAAATATCCTGGAATTTCTTAAACTCACCTAAACCACGAAGACATATATCAGTTTCTATACCTTCATCCTTTAATATATTCTTCCATGAATCTTCGTCATCTCCAGCCATATCATTTTTAGCATGATCTCCAGCTACAAGCATTAATGGAACAAGAGTAACTTTATTTATCTTATCTTTCTTTATCCATCTAACTACATCATAAATAGTTGGATATCCTTCTACTGTACCAACATACACACTGTCATATCCGTTATCTCTTAATACACTTTGAAGACAAGGATAGCAGGCATTTGCTGGATGTACACTTCCATGTCCCATGAAAACAACGTCTTTGTATTCAGTAAGAATCTCTTCTAATGACTCTGTGAAAATTTGATAATCATCTGGTATATGTTCCTCTGCTGTCTTATAGAATAAAGCGGGTCTTCCCATAGCTATTTTCTTGAAAATACCATCTTCCTTATACTTGTCCACTACTGAGGTTACATAATCAAATTCTGCACCAGGAATTAAATGAAGAGGCTGAACAATTACTTCTTCAAACCCTTCATTCTTTAACTTTTCCAGTGCTTCTTCTGGCGTATCTTCATGTATTCCGTCTCTTTCTTTAAGAATTTTTATAATTTGATGTGCAGTAAATGCTCTTCTTACTTCGTACTCCTTAAAATTCTCTCTTACTCTATCTTCTATTCTTTCTATAGTAAGCTCTAATGTATCCTTATGTGTAGTACCAAAACTAACCACTAATATCGCCTTTTTCATATAATCACCTCTTCATTATTTTCTGCAACGTATACTACGTAAATTAATTCATAGCTATAAATAAAACTAATACTAATATCTCATTTAGTTCATTATTTGCCCCTAAATTATCTCCAGTGATTCCGTCAATTTTACTTCTACAAAATTTATTAAATAGAAAAGTAAGAATTAAAGAAGCAGCTATTAAAATTGAGCCTTTTTCTATACCAACTAATAAGAAAACTAAAGCTGCAGCTATAATTAAGGCTGCTGATATCTCTATCTTTCCTACATTTCCTATAAAAAGATTTCCACTTCCTGTTTTCTTTGCAGTATTTCCGATAAAGGATATTGTAACTAAAGAAGCTCTACCTATTATAGGAACTGCTATAATGATTAAAGCTGTTCTTGTATCATTAATACAGGATAGTGATGTGATTTTTATCAATATATCAAAAACTACTGCAATACACGCATAAGTACCTATTCTGCTGTCTTTCATTATTTCAATTATTCTATCCTTGCCTTTAAATGCAAAGAATCCATCACAGCTATCTCCAAGACCATCTACATGTAGTGCTCCCGTTAATAAAACCCCTGTCAAAACTACGAAAACAGCTGTAATTGTCATAGGTAACCTTTGAATTAGTACAAAATAAATCAACCATTGTATTAAACCAATAACAGCACCCACTAAAGGTAAAAATATAGTGCCTCTTCTAAAGTCTTCTTGTTCACATGGTAAATTTATATTAATAGGAATTCTAGTCATAAACTGAAGCATAAGTAAAAAGCTTTTTATGTACTTTCCCATAAAGTCACCTCCTTAATCTACATGCATTATACTGTCTATAAAAAAATCACCGTACTTGTATTTAATAAGACTTATATCACCATTTCTTGATGAAAACTTCCAGTAAAATCTCAGATTTTCATCTAATATATATGAGTAAACGGCTCTTATAACTCCACCATGAGCTACTACCAATATATTTTCTGCATCCAGCTTTTTTATATCTTCCATAAATGATTTAACTCTTTTATAAAACATTTCATAGCTTTCTCCATTCATGGGACAAAATCGTTCCCACTCTTTTTCCCACAGCTTCACTTCCTCTGGATAAAGCTTGCATATTTCATCATAGGTTTTACCTTCAAAAACACCAAAGTCAATTTCATTTATTCTCCTATCCTTAATTAACTTTGTTTCTCTACCCTTTAAAACTATTTCTGCAGTTTGTAGTGTTCTTGTTTTTTCACTTATAAATACCTTATCCAGCTCTATATTCTTGAAGAATTCTCCTGCCTTCTCAGCTTGAATAATCCCTGTACTGTTCAGCTTAACATCCAGACGTCCATAATAAGTTTTATTTTTATTCTGCTCTGTCTGCCCATGTCTTAAAAAATAAATGTTCATATTGCCCTAAAACCTTTTAACAGCATCTATAAATTTATCAATATCTTCTTCTGTGTGTTTTGCACCTATAAATAATGCTTCAAATTGTGATGGTGCCATATAAATTCCGTTATTAAGCATATGTTCAAAGAATGCTGCATACATTTTTGTATCACAAGCTTTAGCTTCTTCATAATTAGTGACTCTTCCCTTTTCTGTAAAGAATATAGTCATCATTGACCCGCATCTATTTACTACTATAGGAAGTCCCTTTTCTTTTGCAGCCTCTTCAATTCCCTTTTGAAGTTTTGCTCCAAGCTTTTCAATGTGTGTATATATTTCTGTATTGTTGTAAAGCTTAGTAAGTGCTGCATATCCTGCTGCCATAACTATTGGATTTCCTGACATCGTTCCAGCTTGGTAAACAGGTCCTATTGGAGATAAATATTCCATAACCTCTTTTCTACCGCCATAAGCACCACACGGAAGTCCTCCTCCCATTATCTTTGCAAAAGTAGTTATATCTGGTTTTATGCCATAAAGACTTTGCGCCCCTTTATATGCCACTCTAAAACCTGTCATAACCTCATCAAAGATAAGAAGGCTTCCATTAGCTTTACATAGTCTATCTAATTCTTCTAAAAATTCCTTTTCAGCAGGAACAACTCCCATGTTACCTGACACTGGCTCAATTATTACTGCTGCTATGTCTTCTCCATACTTTTGGAACACTTCTCTTATACTTTCACAATCGTTGTAATTAGCGATAAGAGTATTTTTTATACTTTCTTCTGGAACTCCAGCACATCCTGGTATTCCTTCTGTTAAAACACCAGAACCAGCACTAACTAGGAAACCTTCAAAATGTCCATGATAGCAGCCTGCAAATTTCACTATCTTATTTCTTCCTGTAACTCCTCTGGCAAGCTTAACTGCACTCATTGTAGCCTCTGTTCCTGAGTTAACCATTCTAATCATGTCTACATTATCTAAAGTTGTACATATATGCTTAGCTAGTTTTAATTCAATATCAGTTGGTGCTCCAAAAGCGATTGCACTATCACAGGTATTCTTAATAGCATTTACAACATCTTTATCACAGTGACCTAGAATCATAGGACCCCATGCCCCTACAAAATCTATATATTTATTGTTATCTTCATCAAAAATATAAGCTCCTTCGCCTTTTTTAATTACAGGAGGATTTACATTCACATCCTTAAAAGCTCTTACTGGACTATTAACTCCACCTGGCATATATTCCTTTGATTCATTGAAAATCTCTAAATTTCTCATACTAATCCTCCTTAAGCCATTTAACTGCATCTAATGCATGATAAGTAATTATTATGTCTGCACCTGCTCTTTTCATTGATAAAAGCATTTCCATTGCTATTGCTTTTTCATTGATAACTCCCATCTTAGCTCCTGCTTTCACCATTGCATATTCGCCACTAACACTATAAGCCGCTACAGGAACATCATGTCTATCTCTTGCACATCTTATAACATCTAAATAAGAAAGAGCTGGTTTAACCATTATGATATCTGCTCCTTCCATGATATCATCCTCTATTTCCTTCATAGCTTCTCTTAAATTTGCTGGGTCCATTTGATATGTCTTTCTATCACCAAATTGAGGTGCAGAATTAGCCGCATCTCTAAAAGGTCCATAGAAAGCTGAACAGTATTTTGCACTATATGACATTATTGAAACGTGTTTATATCCTTCTTTATCTAATAAATTTCTCATAGCCATAACTCTTCCATCCATCATGTCAGAAGGTGCTACCATATCTGCTCCTGCTTTAGCATGAGATAAAGCAATCTTAGCTAGGTATTCCAAGCTTTTATCGTTATCTACCTTTGTTCCATATATTATTCCGCAGTGTCCATGACTTGTGTATTGACACATACATACATCTGTAATTACCCATAGTTCAGGTGCAATCTCTTTTATTTTTCTTACAGCTCTTTGAACTATACCATTTTCATCAAAGGCACTAGAAGCTATTTCATCTTTACTATCTGGTATACCAAAAACCAAAACTCCTCTTATGCCACCAGCTTTAACTTCATCTATAACTTCATGTAATCTATCAATAGAATAATGATAATTTCCTGGTAAAGATTCTATCTCTTCTTTAATATTTTCACCTTCAACTGCAAAAATAGGATAAATAAAATCCTTTGGAGTAAGCACAGTTTCTCTTATTAAATCTCTTATTGCACCATTTTCTCTCAATCTTCTATTTCTGCTAAACATATTATTTAACACTACCTTTCTTTAATTTATGTTGGTATATTATCCTCTTTTAACTGAAGTAATTTTTTTATAAGTCCTTCGTTACAATACTCATCACATACAAAACATTCTATATTATTTTTCACAAGTTCCTTTTCTGTAATTGGTCCAATAGCAACACATATTTTTTTGCTTATTTCTTCGATTCCCACCATTTTAATCATATTTCTCACAGTAGATGGACTTGTAAATAGTACAATGTCCACATCATTAAAGGAATTAACATTTACTATCTCTCCTATATCAGGATAGTATATATGCACTCTATCTACTTGGCAGCCACATTGTATTAATTCCTCGTAAAGATATTGTCTCGAATCTCTTGAACAAGGAATCAGCACTTTATCTCCTTCTTGTACTTCACTCTTTAAGCATTTAAATAGTTCTTCTGCCACAAATTCTCCAGCAGTAATATCCGGTATTATTCCTCTTTCTTTTATGCTGCTTTCCGTAGCACGTCCTATTGCAGCAACTCTAGCTTTTAGCTTTCTTATATCAAATTCTCTTTCTTTAAGATAATCAAAGAATATATTTACGGTATTTACACTTGTAAAAACTATATAGTCATAGTTTTCTAATTTATTCATATAGTTCTGTAGATTACTACTAGTACTTTTAATCTTTATAGAGTTTATTTCTGTAACCTCTGCTCCAAGATTAAGTAATTTATCACTCAAACTCTTAGCCTGTTCTTTTGAACGGGTAACACACACATTCCAGCCAAATAAAGGCTTTTTCTCATACCATCCTAACTCTTGAGTAAATTCAACCACTTTTCCAACTACTATTATGCATGGAGAAGTAAATCCTGCTTCTCTAACCTTATCTCCTATGCTTTTCAAGTTTCCAGTTACCCTTTTCTGTTTTGACGTTGTTCCTCTCATAATAACTGCACAAGGAGTATTTTCATCCATACCATTTGATATTAAATTATTTGTTATACCTTCTATATTTTTTAACCCCATTAGAAAAACCAAAGTTCCTTTAAGGTTTGCAACTGACTCCCAGCTTATATCAAGATTTTTGGAACTTCTCCCAGTAAAGACATGAAAGCTTTGAGCAATTCCTCTATGGGTTATTGGAATTCCTGCATAGTTAAGCACAGATATAGCAGAGGTTACCCCTGGAATAACTTCAAATTCTATACCTTCTTCATAAAGTCTTAGTGCTTCCTCTCCACCTCTACCAAAAACATAAGGATCTCCACCTTTAACTCTTCCAACTATATGTCCTTCTTTTGAAAGTGAAACAATCATATCATTTATTTCTTCTTGAGTTTTATAATGACACCCTGGCTCTTTTCCGCAGTAAAATACTTTACATTCCTCATTTATATGTTTAAGTACGTTGTTTCCTGAAAGTCTATCATATAAAACTGCTGTACATTCTTTTAGCACTTTAGCTGCCTTTACTGTCATCAATCCTTCATCACCAGGACCAGCTCCAATAAGATATACCTTTCCCATGTTTTTCTCCTTTATTTTTAAACTTTTATTTATACTTATATGCTCACTTCATTTTTACCCTTTAAGTATCTTTTCTCCTAATGCTTCCCCAAGTTTAATGTAGTCCCATTTGTTTCCTGAGATATCCTTTTTAATCAACCTATTGCCTAATTGATAAATCCCTACCATGTACATTAATTCTCCTTCTATTGCACTATAAGCTCCAAGAGCCGTATGACATCCTCCATTCAGCCTTCTCATAAAGCTTCTTTCACCGTCAACACCTATTCTGGCATCCTCATTGTCCAGCTTTCTAAAGATTTCTGCATTGATACTGTTTGATACTATCTCAATTCCAAGTGCTCCCTGTCCAACTGCTGGTAAGAACTCAACAGGATCAAAATAATCTGTTATTATGTCGTCCATGTTCAATCTTTTAATTCCTGCTGATGCAAGTATAATTCCATGAAGATTTTCTTTTTCCATCTTAGCTATTCTTGTTTGAACATTTCCTCTAACAGGTACAACCTCAATATCTGGTCTCATAAGCTTTAATTGAGCTGCCCTTCTATTACTACTTGTTCCAACTCTAGCTCCTTTAGGTTGTTCACTCAAGCTTATACCGTCTCTTGAAATGAAGACATCTCTTACATCTTCTCTTGATGGTACAGCAGCTATCTCAAAAATTTCATTTATTTCAAAAGGAACATCCTTCATACTGTGAACTGCTGCATCCGCTCTTCCTTCAGCTAAAGCAACTTCTATCTCCTTTACAAAAAGACCCTTGCCACCTATTTTGTCTAATGTAACATCAAGCTTTCTATCTCCCTCTGTTTGAATAAGAAGCTTTTCACTTTCTATATCAAATTTTTCCTTTATCAGTTTCATAACAAATTCTGTCTGAACTTGAGCAAGCTTACTTCTTCTAGTCGCTATCTTTAAATTCAAAATTCCTACCTCCGTAAAACATTCTTAATACTTTTTCATGGACACCTTTATCGTAAAAAAATTTAAAATCCTCACTAGATACAAAACCCAATATTTCATTCTTATGCCGTACATCTTTAATTCTTTCTCTCAAATTTACTATATATTTCACTAACCCATCATACTCTTTAAGCTTTTCTCTCATAGTTTCCGCTAAAAATTGAGAAGTTTTTGGACTTCCTCCTCTTGTATGCACATTAAAAATAATGTTTTCTGTCTCTCTTTGAATGGGACTTATGAAAATTCCTTCTTTAAAATTGCTGCAATTTAAATACAGTTTGTAATTATCTTCGCAATCCGTTAATATTCTTTCCATACTCTCTTCATCATCTACCGCAATTATTACAAGATGACTCTCTATGATGTATTTAATTGAGTAACTATCTTTAATCAATTTTAGGTTCAGTAGGTTTTCTTTCTTAAAAACATCAAAATTACTACTGAATTCTTTTGAAACCACTGTTACATTACATCCCCTTTTGACAAAAGAGGTACATTTGATAAAACTAGCCTTACCACCGCCAATAATTACTACCTTTGTTTTATTAGATATAAGAGAAATACAAGTATACTCTAGCTCTGAGGACAGAATATTTTCTCTAGTATCCTTAGACATTCCTTTTCTCTTCCTTTTAACTGTTCTTCCTTTAATATCTCAATAGCTCTATTTATATAAGCATCTGATGTACTTTTCAAAAGTGTTTTAGCCAAAGCTTCTGTATCTTTTGTATATCTCTTATTTCTAAAGGTAGTATATCGTTCCTTGTATACATCTTCTCCGTATTTCTTCATTTTCTTTATATGTGGAGTTATCTTTCTTAATTGTCTCCATGTAATAAATTCTTCTATGTGTTTATCTATAATGCATCTATTTTCAAGCATTAACTTTTTTCTTTTGTTCCTATTTTCATCATCAATAAAACCTATATGGTCAATATCATAAACCTTAACCTTTTCCATTTTGTACACATCCTCATGCACATCTCTAGGTACTGCCAAATCAAAAATAATCATATCTTTTTCTTGCAAATCTTCTGATGTTATTACGCAGTGAGGTGCTGAAGTGCAAGATATTATACAATCGACATCCTTGTAGTAAAGTTTTCTTTCATTAAAAGGAATTACTTTAACTCTATTGTCTGTAATTGAAACCGAATCTACATTTCTTACTGATATATATACTTCATCAAATTCTCCACTTAATATATACTTTGCTGTCAATTTTCCAACATCGCCATAACCTAAAATCATAAAGCTTCTAATTCCTCTTTTCCTACTTTCATTAACAACTATTGATGAAGAAGACACAGGTATCTTATAAAGTTCCGATTTAACCTTAAATTCTTTTCCACAAGTAATTGCTAACTGAAAAAGTCTCTGTAATTCCTTTGTCACAGCTTTTATTTTTATAGCACTATTATAAGAGGTTTTAATTTGACCTAAAATCTGGTCCTCTCCTAATATTTTTGAATGAAATCCACAGGCAACTTCCATTAGATGTTTTACTGCCGCCCTCTCCTTTAAGTGAAAAACATATTTAATTAAATCCAAATTCCATCCTAAAGCTTCAAAGATTTTTTCTAATATACTTTCATCCTCAATCTCTGAATTAAAATATATTTCTGTCCTATTGCATGTACTTATTATTACTGCTTCTTCACATATGCTTAAAAGCTTTTTCAGACATTCCTCTGAATGTTTTTGAATTATAGAAAACTTTTCTCTTGTATTTAGTTCAATATTGCTCCGTAGACCAATTAGCTGTATCATTGCATCATCTCCATAAAACTTAAATAGTATTATAAAACTTATCTTATATCAACATAGTGTTTTCTATGTAATTGAGCCTCTTCAAAGGTAGCCATATTATTAATAGTATATAATGCAGATTCAATAATATTAAAAGCCAGCGGACAACCTGACCCTTCTCCTAATCTCATTTTTAAATTAAGCATAGGCTCTAAACCAAGCTCTTTCATTGCATATATTGCACCTGGTTCTGCTGATAGATGCGAAGGGAAAATGTACTCCTTAACTAAAGGATTCATTCTATACGCACACAATGCTGCAGCTGATGCAATAAGTCCATCAATAACTATTGGAACTCTATTTTTAGCTGCTCCTAAAAAGCATCCGCAAAGTCCTGCTATATCAAATCCTCCAACTTTTGATACAACATCCAACATATCATTTTTATTGGGGTTATTTATATTAATAGCTTTTTTTACTATCTTCTTTTTATGTTTATACTGTTCTTCCGTAAGTCCTGAACCTTTTCCCACAACAATGTCTGAATCCAATCCCAACAATACACTTAAAACTGCAGCAGAAGTTGTTGTGTTTCCTATTCCCATCTCACCAGTACCAAAAAGGTCATATCCTTCTTTTACAAGTTTATCTACAGTTTCTATACCAACCTCTATGCATTTTACCGCTTCCTCTCTGCTCATAGCAGGCCCTTTTACCATATTTTTAGTGCCATAGGCTACTTTTCTATTTATAATTTTAGGATTATTAAAATCATCCTTAACTCCAATATCAACAATAGTTAAATCAGCATTTACCTGTTGTGCTAATACACAAACTCCCGTTATATTCTTAGTAAAATTATTAGTAACAATAGCAGTAATATTTTGCGGACAAGTACTTACTCCTTCTTCTACTACACCGTTATCTCCGCACATTATAATTATATTTTTCTTATTAATTTCGTTATTTAGATTTCCTGTAATACCAGCCATTTTAACTGCTATTTCCTCAAGAGTCCCAAGACTCCCTATAGGTTTCGTAAGATTATCAATTCTCTCCCATGCCTTCTTTACAATAGCTTTATCACTTGTCTGGATATTATCCAAGGTTTCTTTTAATAAACCCATAAATTCACCTTCTCATATAAAAATAAAACCTCTGTCGAAGAGACAGAGGTATAAATATTCATTTCAATAAAAAAAACTCACCATATATGGTGAGGACATATAATCGTATGAATAACTTATGCCACTCGCCTTCCCTCCGAAGGATTAGCTTAATTATAGGCAGGTCTCCTGACTCACGTATCATTCTCCTCTGACCTTCCCAGAATAATCCAGTGGTTATTCAGATTCGTCTACGCATACAGTAGCGGGGGCTGTAACGGCTTTTCACCATTTTCCCTTTTAATCTTACAAAGTAAGTACCTACAATCAAATCTCTATTCACTTTTGCCTTTATTAAATTGTATAGTAAAATTATTAATCTTTCAATAAAGTTATTTTGTTTTTAAATTTTTATACTGTCAATCAGCATTCCCTCAGCATTTCTAAGATAAATATGATCATTTTTCTTTATTCCTATTGTATAATCACTTGGAAGGCAATCTTCTGCCTGATAATACTTTATGCCATATTCACTTTCTTGTATTACCTTAGCTATTTTACGTCCAGAATTTTTAATAATATCTTGTATACTCATATACTCACCTCCTTAATATAAATTTATTTTGAATACTATTTTTTAATGTTAAATTATTTCTATATACAACAAAAAAAACATCAAGCCTATAAAAAGCTTGATGTTTTATATATTCTCTTCTATTAAATTTAATAAATAGGAGTACAAAAATGAGCATATTTAGGATTTTTCCCTCTTGTTATAGGGAAGAATAGATCTTTAATCTTCTTGCAAACTTGCCCTGTTTTTCCATCTCCAACAGCTCTATCATCTACTTCTACAACAGGAGTAACCTCCATAGCTGTTCCACTAAAGAAAACTTCCTCTGCTGCATAAAGCTCTGTCCTTGTTATACTTCTTTCAACAACTTTCATTCCTAATTCCTCTTCTGCCAGAAGCATAACTGTTTCTCTTGTTATTCCTTCAAGAATATTATCTGAAGGTGGAGGTGTAACTAATTTCCCTTTTCTAACCATAAATAAGTTTTCTCCTGGTCCCTCACATACATGACCATTTTGAGTTAAAAATATAGCTTCATCATAACCTCTACTAACAACTTCTAAAGAAGCAAGCGCTGAGTTCAAGTAAGCAGCAGTAGCTTTAGTTCTAGGTGGAAGCATATTATCGTTTATTCTTTGCCAAGAAGTCACTGCAACCCTCAACTCATCTTTACCTGTATAACTTCCTAATGGCATACAATAAATAAGCAAACGATCGTCATCATCTATAAGAGTAGGTCCTAACTTATTACTTCCTTTATAAGCAATTGGTCTTATATAAGTAGTTGTTTTAAATCCATGCTTCTTTATTAGTTCAATTGTTATATCGATAAGTTCATCAACTGTATATGGTAATTTTATATTTAAAGTTTTACAAGATTGAAGTAATCTTTCATAGTGTTCCCTCATTCTAAAACCGTAAAGTTGATTGGTTTCCTCATCCCAATAAGCTCTTATACCTTCAAAACATGCAAGTCCGTAATTAAATGCCTTACATCTTACACTTATACTAACATCTCTTTCATCTAATATTTTACCTTGGTAAAATACATATGATTCCTTCATATTAAAGCCCCCTTTTCATTTGAAATTGATGATTGCGCCCCTAAATCATTTCAAATCTTGCCCTTTTCTTTAATCTTTAATATTCTAATATTGATCTATCATGTAAGTTATAGCTTCTCCTGGAGGAACAATAGGAAATACCTTTTCTTCAGCATTAATCATACATTCTATAACAATAGGTTCATCTAACTCTAGTGCATATTCTAGAGCCTCTTCTACTTCATCATTTTTTGTAATCCTAATGCATTTTATTCCGTAAGCTTCACTTAGTTTCATAAAATCTACATCATTTTCAAAAATAGTACTTGAAAATCTCTTTTCATAAAACATATCCTGCCATTGATAAACCATTCCTAATGCATTGTTATTTAATACAAGCTGTATAATAGGAAGTTTATATCTAGCAACTGTTGCAAGTTCATGAGAATTCATTTTAAAACTACCGTCACCTGCTACATTTATAACTTTTCTTTGATTTTGTCCTATTGAAGCTCCAATTGCAGCACCTAAGCCAAATCCCATTGTTCCAAGTCCACCTGAAGAAACAAAAGTTCTTGGCTCAATATATTTATAAAATTGAGCTGCCCAAATTTGATTTTGTCCTACCTCAGTAGTTATAACACACTCACCTTCTGTAAGCTCATATAATTTATTTAAAATGTATGGAGGATATAAAGCCTTTTGACCGTTATATTGAAGACGATACATATCTTTCCATATTTTAATCTGAGAATTCCATTCACTTTCGTTTTTCTCATTAACTCTATCTGTTAATACTTTTAAAATTTCCTTAACGTCTCCTTTAACAGGAATATCTACATTTATATTCTTACCAATTTCTAAATCATCTATATCTATATGAATAACTTTAGCCTCTGGTGCAAATTCTTCTACTTTTCCTATGACACGATCACTAAATCTTGTTCCTAAAGCAATTAATAAATCACTATTTGTTACTGCATAATTAGAACATCTTGTTCCATGCATACCCACCATTCCAGTAAAATACTCATGATTTCCTGGAAAAGCACCTAACGCCATCAAACTACAGGTAACTGGTGATTTTATCTTTTCTGCAAAGTCTAATAGTTGTTTGCTGGCACCTGAAATAATCACTCCTCCTCCTGCATAAATAACAGGTTTTTTAGCATTATTTATTGCCTCAACTGCTTTATCAAGTTGTCCTTCCAATTCATTTTCTTTAGAATTTGTTTTATTGTAACCTTTAATATATGTTTTACATTTTTCTTTTAGATTTTCACTTTTATATTCTAACTCTGCTATTTGTATATCTTTGGGAATATCAACAAGTACAGGTCCAGGTCTTCCTTCTTTAGCTACTGCAAAAGCTTCTGCTATAATTTCAGGAAGTTTTTTTATATCTCTAACTATATAATTTTTTTTAGTAATAGGACGGGTTATTCCTGTTATATCAACTTCTTGGAAAGCTGCTTTCCCAAGCTGTGCTTGGGCTACTTGCCCTGTAAAAACTACCATAGGTATAGAATCTCTATATGCTGTCGCTATTCCTGTAACTGTATTTGTAGCTCCTGGTCCAGAAGTCACAAGGACTACCCCTGTTTTTCCTGTAGCTCTTGCATATCCATCAGCAGCATGAGCTGCCCCTTGCTCATGTGCTGTTAAAATATGTTTTATCTCTTTTTCATAATACAGTGCATCATAGATAGGAAGCACTGCTCCACCTGGATACCCAAAGATTGTATCAACACCCAACTCTTTTAAACATTCTAATAATACCTTCGCCCCTTTTAATTTCACTTTCCTAGCCCCCTATTACTTACTAAAAAACTTTATTTAGAATTTATCCATGACATCATGGCTCTTAATTCTTTACCAACTTTTTCAACTTGGTGTTCTCTTTCTCTTCTTCTAGTAGCGTTAAATTGTGGTCTGTTAACTTGGTTTTCTATAAGCCAATTTCTCGCAAAAGTTCCATCTTGAATTTCTGTTAAAACCTTCTTCATTTCTTTTCTAGTTTCATCAGTTATTATTCTACGTCCAACACTGTAGTCCCCATATTCTGCAGTATCACTAATAGAATATCTCATATTGCTTAGACCACCTTCAAATATTAGGTCTATTATTAATTTCATTTCATGTACACATTCAAAATATGCATTTTCTGGTGCATATCCAGCTTCAACTAAAGTTTCAAAACCAGCTTTCATAAGTTCTGTTAATCCACCACAAAGAACTGCTTGTTCTCCAAAAAGGTCCGTTTCTGTTTCATCTTTGAAAGTAGTTTCTAATACTCCTCCTCTAGTTCCACCAATTCCTTTAGCATAAGCTAAAGCATAGTCTTTAGCTTTTCCTGTATAATCTTGATATACAGCTATTAAGCATGGAACACCTTTCCCTTCTTCATATTGGCTTCTTACAAGATGTCCTGGTCCTTTAGGTGCTGCCATGTAAACATCTACGTATGCTGGTGGTACTATTTGACCATAGTGAATATTAAATCCGTGTGCAAAAACTAAAGCATTTCCTTCTTCAAGATTTGGTTCAACATCTTCTTTATATACTTTTGCTTGCTTTTCATCTGGTATTAATATCATAACTACATCAGCTTCTTTTACAGCTTCTGCTGTTTCTAAAACTCTTAATCCAGCTTCTTCTGCTACTTCTTTAGACTTACTTCCTTTGTAAAGTCCTACTCTAACATCTACCCCACTCTCTTTAAGATTTAGAGCATGTGCATGACCTTGACTTCCATATCCAATTACTGCAACCTTCTTTTCCTTTAATAATTCTAAATTTGCACTTTCATCATAATAAATCTTTGCCATTTTTATAGCCCCCTATTTTATATTTTAATTTTGTTTATAATAATAAAATCTTAATAATAACAGTTAGCCCCTTTGTAATTGTTATCATTTAATAATATTTATCAATCGTTTTTTTGTAATAAAAAAGATTTCCTGCCTTGAGGCGAAGAAATCGCGGTTCCACTCAAATTTATAACTCTAATAAATAACGGCTTCTACCGGCACAGCTTACTAATTTCAGCCTGCAGCTCCAGGGTGATTTTCAATAACCTATTATCTATGGGCTTTCACCTTTCCCCACTCTCTGTAAGACATATAATTATCTACTCTTCCCTATCTCAGCTTTTATTTTTTATAATTTAATATTTAGAATATTCTTGAAATAGAATTTTTGTTACTATTATTTTTCTTTTTTTGTTAAAAGCGACCCGATTTTTTATAAAAAAAATACATACTCTACCTCACATGAGGCGAAATATGCTCGCGGTACCACTCAAATTTATGACTATTATTAATAACGGCTCACACCGGCTCAGCTTACTTGATTCAGCCTGCAACTCGGAGGTGATTTTCAATAACCTATTATCTGTGGGCTTTCACCTTTTCCCACTCTCTGTAAGACATATAATTATTTACTCTTCCTCTTCACAGTTTTTGAAAATTGAAATTTATTTTTTGATTTGAGTCATAGTTTACTACTTTAAAGCAACTATGTCAATACATATTTTGAAAAAATTTTATATTTTTTAATATAGTAAGTTTATTTTATATTTTAATATAATCTATTATATTTACACATCCTATCAATTATGACCTAATTTTTTAAATTTATAAATAATATTTTATATTATCTTTATAAATAAGTTGATATATTTCTTTCTTATTGTAATAAAAATTGAAATTTAACCTTCAATTTTTACTACCCTTTTAAAACATTATGAATTTACATAAGTAATTATTTCATCTATATTTTTCTTTTTCGTAAAATCTACTGGATTGTTATAACTGGCGAGCATACCTCTTTCATCAGATGTTAATTCCTTTTTCTTCTTAAGCTTCCACTTTAGCAATGTCATAAGAAATTTATCAAAAGGGTTCAGTTTGTTGTAATTAAAACCACCCCGTAAATAAAAGAATCTTATATATTTTTGTTGCTCTTTAGTAAAGTTTTTATTTCTAACTTCGTTTATTACTTCTTCTCTTGAAGGTGATGCACCCGTTGCAAAAACCACAATCTTTTTGTCTTTGAGTTTATTAATGTTTTCCGTTATAAACTTTACTCCATTGATATCAACAGCATATAAACTGCCACCATAAATCACAGTATCATAGTTTTTAATAATATTTAGAGTGACTTTTGAAGCCTCAAAAATATCCGCAGATAACTCCTCTGCAATCCATTCTGAATATCTCTTTGTAAATCCTGTTTTCGACTTGTATATTACCACTGTTTTCATTATTTACACCTCTCTCTTATAATATAATAATCAAAGTCGACAATATTACTACTCCCGACTTTACTAATATTTATATATAAATATCAAGTGCTTTTATTCCTCTACGAGTAAGTTTAACAAAAATATAAATCCATAAATTCCTATTAATATAAATAAAACTATATTTACCTTAAATTCTTTAGATTCAAGTATTTTGACTTCCTATCAAATAGCCAAATCATTTTATTTTATGGGTTATCTAATTTTTTTACAATGGTTGTAAAAATCCTCAATATATTTCATGTCTAAACTAGTATTAATAATTTTATAATTCCTTGATCTTTGCCTATCACTTACATGAATATGAATAAAATTTCTATTTTCTATAGTAATACCAATCAAACCATTCTCATTATCATAAATACTGATCCAATAAATATCATCCACTTCACGAGGTACCGATCTTTTATACTCAATAAGCTGAAGTTTATCTAAGTATCCTAAAAACTCATTAATTTTATGAATATCATTACAAATTTTATGATTAAGCTCTTTTGTTATTTCAATTTCAGTAAATTGTTTTTCTGGATATTTACTTAATATCAACTCATTGAATGAACCACTTCTAGGATATTCATTGTATACTACAATAATTGTAACTATAGCAAATATAGCAATAAAAAATTTTTTCAAAACACTCACCTTTTAATTGTTTTACAATATTATACATTAAATCCAATTCAACTTCAATTTCAAGTGGAAAGTAAGCAAAAAGAGCTTAACACCCAATTAGTGTTAGCTCTTTAATTTCAATGTTTATATGTATTTTTACAAATGCGATATTTTATTTCCATTTTTGTCATATATACATCCCTTACTCGAAATATCTGAAGTACCTTCAATCTTATATATATCCAACACATGCTTTCCTAAATTTTGATTTGTATAGGTATTTCCATTATTACAAAATTGGTAAGAAGTAGCTTTTAAATCATAATTATTACCATACACAATAATCAAAGCCCATGAAGATGATTCTCCAAAATTATAGGTATTGAAATTAGAAGAACTATAAGAACCACCGAAGTACCTGTATCTATTAGAGAAAATGTTATCTTCTTCTAAAACAATGAGACGGTTCTCTGTTCCATTATTATAATAAGCAGCTAAAAAACCTTCTTCTGTTTTAGTTTTCAAAATATTCACTTGTTGAACATTCTCTTTCTTAGAAATAAAATTAATCAATTCTTGTTCGTCAGTAACACCTATTGATGATATATAGTGAGAACTAAAAAAATATACAGCTAAAAAACATATACCAGCTATACTAATTATGAATATTTTTTTCATTATGATTCTCCTTTTTTTATAACTAAACCATACTTCATCTAATTTTAAGCTTGATTTATCATAAGTAACCTTATTGACAGTTAATTACTTTGACCAATATAGTGGGCGAACTAGCATAATAGGTAGCTTTGTATGGGAATTACCTTTAGCTGTGTTGATCTGTGCTTGAGTAAGAAATATGCTATTTGTAAGATTAGCTCCACTAAGGTCAGTATCTCGTAAATCAGCACCAATGAGATCCGCACCACTCAAATCAACTCCCCTAAGGTTTGCTGCAATAAGACACGCTCCCCTCAGATCTGCACCTCTAAGATTGGTTTTTCTTAGGTCTGCTCCAAAATAATCTAATCTACGAGAGTTAGTATTACAATTTTTTGAACGAGTATTCTTTCCACTACGAGCTTTAGTACGCACCAACTCGCTAGTATTTTTAAGCAGCATATTAACCTTTGTTCGATGAGCTTCCACATCCAGTCCTAATAGAGAATCAATGTCAAGAAGTGTAAGGCGCTCAGTATTTTCCAATAATGAATTTATCTCATCTTTAATACTGTGGTTCGTTTGCAGGATGAATGCTTGAGTAAGATACCATAGCATTTCATGAAGCTGCCTCATTATCAGAAATGCCTCAAACATTTTCTTAGCATATTTTGGATTTTGTCGCCAGTCATGTCCACCACAAGTAACTTGAGCCACCTTTTGACCAGCACCAAAGCAGTCATAAGCAGTACACCCCTTAAGGCCCTTATTTCTAAGATTTTTGTGAACAGCGCAGGTAAATTCGGATTGTAAGTTTATACAAGGCTTACCGGCTTCTTTATTCGTTGGGAAACCTTCAGAAGCTGAAAAGTACAATGCTACACAGCATAAACCGAAACATTTTTCACAGTCAACTCTTAATTCTTTATTAATCTTATTTTCATGTGTATATATCATATTCATTTACCTCATATTAGAAAAAATATCTTTAAATTACGTAATTATTAATACTTATACAATTATACCAAAATAAACCATACTATACCAGCGTATCTATGGGCAAAGTTCCATGTATCTTTGTTTTTGGAAGACATTGTAGTTCTATACCCAAATGTCGAATTGATTTCCTTAGGTGGTTTCTTCATAAATAGAAGTCCAAATCCTATCATAGTGAATGATATAATAATTGTGATAAACAAAGAAAATATAAACATTTCCATCCGCCCCCAGATTAATATATCATATTTTATTTGTCATGAATTAATACCTCCAAATATTACAGCTTATTTATAAGAAAAGACACTAAAGTAAATAATAAATATACTAATACTACATCAACTAAAAAAGCTCCTATATCTACCCCTATTCTCATTAAAAGTATTTCATCTTTTCTTATAGGTGCTATATTAAAAGTAGTAAAATAAGCAATTGGATATCCAAATTTAAATTGAAATCCGTCACTATAAGAATAAGGTAATAACGGTACTGTTAGTAACACTATAATAATTGAATATATTAATAAATTCTTCCTTAATCTCATATAATCTCCCCTCTAAAATATTGAATGTCCTATTTTAAAGGTATTTGCCTTCAAATAAAACTATATAATAAAAATTTTGTATATATTGATACTTTATACACTATTATCATATTCACTTATGTCATCATATTTTGCTATTGTGTTGTTAGTATCAACTTAAATCTAATTATTGGATTATACAATCTTGTGAAATTATTTCAAGTGAAGCATCATCATCGTCATTCCAATTAACAAATACAAATTTACGGAAGGGGGATTGTTCTTTCATCTCACTAATTGAATAAAGTATCATACCTTCAGGTCTATTAGAACTTACTGATTTAACTCCTACAAATTTTACTATAATGATTTCATTATCCTCACTTCTTAAAGATACTTGAAGAGTATTTTGGTCTGATTCGATTGCTTTTATCCTACTATCGTGTACTCTATAGTCTCCAATATATCTAACGAAACTTTCCTCATGCATATATTTCATCTCCTAAAAATTACTATTGTATAATATCTTTAAAATATAATTTACCAATTACGAAAGATTGTGCTGCCTATATGTGATAAGTATTATCAACAATGAAGGCAGCGGCAATAGCAATGCTATCGAAATCATCTTCTATAACAATAATTTGATAATATTTAAGAAAATTATTACTCTTTACTTTTATAGTTGAAACCGTTACGTCATCCTTTTTAACTGAAAAATCACGAGCCATTATATCTCCAATAATCATGTATTTACCATTTGGTGATATAACAGTTATTTCTGGCTTTTTAAATGCACTTCCTTCTCTTACAGTAATACAGGTATTATCTACAAGAATAATATCAAAATCTCGCCTTAAAATAGCCCATTGCTTTTTAATTGAAAACAATTCATTTCCATTTAAATCTTTAATGAATATCCTATGACCGATTCCAGCAATTGCACCTAAAAACCTGTCAATCAAGCCCAAGAATCTGTTTTCAGTTGCTATGTAGACTGGTTCTTTTGATTCGTTATATATGTTATATTTATAATCACCAAACAATGAAAACTTATTTTCCATGTAATATCTCTTCAATCGTCTACACCTCTGTTATGTAAATAATCTACTTCGTTATCATCTACAATCTTGTATTAACACATTATATGATCTTATAAGGATTTTTCTTAAAATACATTTAAATATTTAAATGCATTTTAAGAAAAGTATATATGTCATTATAATAATTTCTTTCAAAGCTAAAATACCATCTATAATTTATAATCAACAAATTACAATCCTTAAACTCATAGTTTTCAATATCTTCCCATTTAATAAGTGTAAAACAATATACTATTCCCTCTTTGGTTACTCCTATTTTTCTTTTAAATTTAATAGTATAATTTATTAATTGTAATAGAATTATGGGCTTAATAGTATCAAATATTATTAATCCTTCACTTATAAAACCTTTAATACAAAATAATAATAGATATATCATTATAGTAATTAAAATAATTATTAATCTTTTATTGCCTTTATCTAATCTTAAATCAAAAATATAATTAGCCTTCTTATTTTCTTTAATAATACTAATAAATCTAAACATACATAAAACACTACATATTATAAATGCAATACTATAAAAAATTCTAAAATACATACTTAATATCCCTTTTTTAACCTTATCATCGTTATATTTGAAAATATTAATTCAGATCATATTTCTATAATATATAATATCTGCAAAATATTTTACTTATCTTTGAATACTTTTTATTTATTTGTCAATAATTTTTAATAGTTAACACTCAACCAAAATCTTAATTTTTTTTCATTTTAACTTAATTTATCCCCCAAGGCTTATAAGTCAGATACTTATAAGCCTTTATCCCTTATATACCCCTTCTCAATATTTTTTTCTTAAATTCATTAAAAATAGTTATATTCCACCATTATTTAGTTATACTTTGGTATCATTGGATTATATTTAAAGATAGCAAACTCTTTTTGTCATAGTTAATATATTTTTATTTCTTAAACTAAGCTCCTGCAGTTGCAGGAGCTTAGTTTATTGTATAGAATTTTTGTTACCAGTTGCGTCGCTATTTTTTGCTATTATGCCTTAACTGTTTCTTTTAATATTAGCTTTTTATATCGTCATTTTAGAAGATTGTGACTAAGCAACAAACACATTGTACTCATAAATGCTCTGCTTTAGTAAATTATCGATGATGCCACTCCTCGATTCGAAATTTTTCAGTCATAATAACATATGCTGAGCATACCGAACAATATCCACATTCCGGATTAGAGCAACAATACGAAATCTCATCATCTGACAAATTACATGTTTCTCCGATTAAGGATTTCATAAATATTTCAACATCAATCATAGGGAAAAAAGTTCTAATATAATTTTTCATATTTATATTCATATTATTTAAGTATTCGTCTATATCATCATCCAATGGACTTCTTCCTTGATAAAACACTTCATCTGCTTCTTCTGTAAATATTTTTTGCGCATATACATAATCGGAATAGCTTTCATCATCCTCTAATTCAGGCATTTTATCTTTAATAATAAAACTACACAATTCATCGGTTTCTTGATCTGCCCAAAAAGCATCCCCACACCCGAAATAATCATTAAATAAAAATATTAAAAATCTATTCTCTATCTGTTCAATATTTTCAACGATTTGTTTCTGCTTGTCAGCATAATATAAATTGATTTTAGTAATATCAGGCTTTTCATCAGAATTTAAGGCTCCCATTTTATTTAAGAAATCCCAATTTAAATCAATTACTACTCTATCACTTGTGAAAATGCCTAAATGTCCAATATAGAAATCACCTTTCAAATATAACTCACCGTCATCATTAGATTTAATCTCAAACATACTCTGCCCCCTCATATTCTATAAATCATTACTTCATAATATTAAACAATTTCGTCTTAAAATGTTATATATTCTTGCGACGTAATATCTTTATATTGTAACCTAACTGAAACCATAAATTATGTTCATAATCTTTACATCTTTAATAGTTTCGCAAGATTATTCCCCATTATATTATCTAAATCTTTCTGGGATAATAATAATTGTTTTAATCTGTTTTGTATCTTCTCAATATTATCAATTCCATAAGGAGTATCTGACCCTAAAATCAGCTTTGTACTTCCAACTGCCTTAAAAGCCTTTTTAAGTATTTTAATTGGATATAACTGTGGTGCAGACAAATCATAATATACATTAGGATTTTTAGTACTTTTATTTATTTTTTCAAAACCAATCATATGCGCAACGATAAACGTAGTATCCTGAAATCTATTTGTTACCTTGATAAACTGCAACACTTGTTCTTCTGATAATAGATGTATAAAAATAGGAATGTTTTTGTCTGTTGCCCATTTAATAATTTTAATGCTTTTATGATTACAAATATCAAATCTGTTCCAACATTGATGCATTTTAATCATTCTAAAGTGATACAATTGGTAATATTTATTGAGTTTTTCAAGGCAATCCTCATCTAAAGGATTTGTCCAATAAGTATTCAGTATTCTTTCAGGATATTCTCTTGAAATATCGTATACAACTTTGTTTTGCTCATCAATGTGAGCAGATGCCCCACTTATTTTTGTTACAACACAGATAATCTTATTGAAAAAGTACCCTAAGTTTGCACTTTTAAATATATCTTATAACATTGGATAAGCATAATTTTTTTTGCTTTCTGGTTCTCCTGCGCACAATACAACTATATCTATTCCATGCAAGTCTAAATACTTTATGATGTTGTCACCATTGGCATATGTACCACAAGCATGTGCATGTCCATCTATAATCATAAAACGTGTCTCCTACCTTTTTTATGTAAATTAGATTCAATTTATCTCAAATTTTATTTGATTTTTGTTTGACTTATCATATAAAGTTCCAATCACCGTGGCTCCAAACCCATGCCACTTTATTATAATATCCAAATTATATTTCTTATTTTTATATTTAGCAGTGCCTTTATATGAATGATTTTTTACATCTCTTAAATTAGCTTTTTTATCTTTTAAATTAAGTTTCAGTATATTAAATGAAACACTATTCTTCTCTATAAAAAAACTCCCATAAGTTCCACTTAATATTCCACAATAGAATTCTCTCATTTGTACATTTGAAATTATATCTTTTTTTATTTTTTCACCTTTTGGGGCTTGTTCATATGTAAATCCTGCAACGCATGGCATTCCAACTCCTCTAGACTCTCTTGAACATCCATGAAGTGATAATAACACTATTATTACTAACAATACTTTTAAAATTTTTGATTTATTTATTTTATAATTCCGCATATATTATATCCCTCGTATAACATATATTAATAAATTTATATTGAAAAATTTTAACTAAATCTTAAATATTTTAACAAATTTATCGTCCTGTTTAAAATACTGTAATATACCTTCAATCTTTTCAGTGCTTTTATCTTTTAAATTGTATATATAAGTTGCTTGAGTTTTTGATTTACCATCAAAAAGAATGACATTATCCTCATCCATAAATCGATTGAACTGTCTTAAGCTTTCATCTTTTATTCCTTTAATGGTTTATTTATCTCCACTCCTGTTCATATATGAAATCAAATTTCACAACAGAATTCTCGATTTTATCTCCTATTCTATATTGTACCTTATATATTGACTCTCGCCAGCTAAGTGATTCAATATCAACTACTTCTCCACCAATTTTTCTTATATGACTTTGAATTTTTTTATTACAGACTTTAGGTCTCCAGTAACATTCATGTATTATTAAGGCTACTAATACTAATATATAAATAACGTCAGTCATATTTTCCCTCCCACAAAGTTAATCAAATTATTATATCTTTTTAAGTCGTTTCATTAAATAAGAATACATTTAAATAATTAATTTATACTTTACAATTCATTTAAGTCAATTATAATCTTATTGCAATTTTTACGCCTATAGCATTTAACCCTTATACAATCACTTAATACTTCTCCACCAAATACAGTTACTTTTTCAAGCAGCCCCATATTTTCATTATGCCACTTAAGGCTGTGTAATCCACTATCAATAAAACCTTTTATTAAGTCACCTTTACAGTAAGGACACTCTAACTTCATACAGTTTCTCCCCTCCCACATATTCACAATATATAAATATTCGTATCACTAAGAATACTTAAGGTCCAAAAATAAGTGTTCCAACATACCAATATATCCATGGTAGAAAGAATAATATACAGTTAGTTATAATTCCCAGTTTAATAATTCTGTTGTAATCTTTTTGAAGAGCTATAATAGCAAAAATAATACCTACTGTGCTTATGAACGGAGTAAGTAATAAGGGTAGTCCCTCTAATTTTTGAAAGGGTGTTATTTGAAAAAGCCAATTTAAGATAAGTAATATTTGAAATATAGCTATACCAATGGGGAATATACTTATAACTTTCCAAATCTTTGATTGTGATTGTTCACCGTTATTTAGTTTTGTCATTTCAATTTCCCCCAATATATTTTTACTTAAATAGATATTCCTTTTTGCTCAGTTGATCCTTCCACATTTTTCACCTTTCTTCATTTCTGCTTATTAATACACTATTTCTTTATATAGAGTAATGTGCAAAAACTATAAACACATATTACCCTATCCTTTGACTACCACCCATAATTCATAACTCCACTTATGCTTTTAAGAGCCCACATTCCTTTATCACTTTTTTCATAAATATTTTTTCTATCAAATTGTCCCCATCTTTCATATTTGCCACTTTCCTCAATTACTAGTTCTTCTTTATCTAGATACGTATACTTTTTAATATACGCCTTTTTAATAGAAACCTCATCATCATAAATTGTGGGAATAAATATATTATGCTTAATATTAAATTTCCCATCTTCTGATTTTTCTAGCAGATTAGAAGCTATATTTACAGCTATTTCTTTATTCCTTCTGTTTTCTAAAATTTTTATAAACTCCTCTTTACTGACTATATAATTATTTGTATTATTTTTAGTCAAATCATTATTTAAATTTTTCAATGGTTTCCATGTTTCCTTTAATATGTTTGATGCTTCATTAATGTTAAATTCAATTTGCTCTGCAGCAGTTTGCTTGATGTGTCTAACTCTATTATGATAAAGAATCAAAAACATTATTGTAAAATAACCTAATAAAACTAATATCCTACTAACACCAGTAATTTTTTTCATACTATTCTTACCTCTTTAATTTGAACTTATTAAGTCATTCCTACTTAAACCTATTTGAGCAATCAATAAATAAAGACACTGTTTTAACTGTTACATATAATGAATATACAAGTAGCCCTAATAACACGATTATATCTAAAAAAGGTACTATCATAAATAATGCTCCTACTAGTGAAAATACAATTAGTTTTATATTCATATCCCATAATTTTGCACTTCTATCTCCTATATCAGATGCTTCTATAGAATTCGCCATTTCTTGTATTCCCATAAATATGTGAAATAACATTATAAATTGAAATATACTTTCAATAACCGTCAAACTCGATGTCACTAAGTTTGACATACTTAATCCCATATGAAATGTTAGATATTTATAAAAATAACTAAATAAAGCTAAAGGTATAAATGGAATCATAAGATATATTAACTTCTTAAAATGCTCACTACTATCTTTTAATTTTATAAAAGCAATAAGAAATAAAATGTATCCTAAAAAATTAGGTAGAATTTTAAAATCATATTTTGTTATAGGAACTGAGATAGTTGAAAATATAATCCCCCATATTAATAGCTTAAAAGAATTCTTGTACATACTGCTTCCCCCTAAATGCATTGTCTTTTTCTCTGCTATTCTTTTTCACTTATATTTTTATTATTTTTGTCTATATAAATATCAAGTGCCCTTATTCCTCTGTGAGCAAGTTTAACAAATAATACAAACCCGTATATACCAGCGCCTAAGAATGCAAGATATATTAATATAATAATCATTGAAAATCCAGAATAATATGCCATTGTAAACACCCTCCTAATAATTTGTAATATATAAAAATAATACCACTTTGATATAAAAATAACAATTAAGCTTATAAACAATAATAAGCTTAAGTAAAGGGATTCTACACTTAAAATTTAATGTAGAATCCCTTTACTTTATAATATACAAATTTATTTAATTTTTTATTGCACTTTTATTATTGTTCACTGATAAGCTTCTTCGTCTATAAACACTTAATATAATTCCTACCGATATCATATTAAATAAACACATTGCTCCTCCGTAACTTATAAATGGTAGAGTTACTGATACAGTAGGTGCTAAATTAACATTTATAAGTATATTGAGTAAGTACTGAACTATAAATATACTTACTAAACCACTTATAAGTAACTTACCATATCCATCATGAATTTTATTTGTTATGTGTAATATTCTCATTATAAAAGCAATAATAAGTGTAATTAATACAGCTGCCCCTATCCATCCAAAGGTATAAACTATGTAATTGAATATATACTCTGAATGTATACCAGGAAATGAATATTCCAGAAAAGCTTTTCCATGCCCAAACATTCCTGATGAATGTATTATATTGTATATAAGTGAATTAGTATATGTGTTTCCTCTTGGATCAGAAAGAGGGTGTAAAAAAGCAAAAAATCTTTTTATTCTATAAGGCTCTGTAAATATACACATTACAAAAATCATAATATTAAATCCAATCAACAAAAAAGCATATTTTTTATTTAATCCTGATTTTACTGCTAAAACTATAAACGCCACAAAATATATTCCGCATGAAGTTAATGATACTCCTAGGAACATAATTATCATAGGACATATTAAATAAGCAAATGCTTTAATCAAATTTATTTTTCTGCTCCAATCCCAATTATTGAAAATACCTGCTAAAGCAATTATAAATACATATGGACTAACATCTATAAAATTAAAAGGATAATCTCCTATATAAATCACAACTTGCCCATGCATAGTTGTACCTATACTCATAAGAAATACACAAAGCATAAAGAAGCCTATGAACATGTAATTTGAATATTTTTCTAATTTCCTGTAATCAAAATAATACAATAAAATTACTGATGCTGTTCCAGCAAGAGCATATTTAATACTGTTGTTAAACATGTATTCTGTGCTTCGAAGTAATCCACTGTTTTCCATAAAATACATTAATACTACCCCTATATTCACTAAAACTAAAGTCAAAATTAAAGTTATCAAATCTGGAGTACCTTTATGCGCTAAATTCAGCTGTTTTCCTACTTCCTCTGCATCTCCCATACGCTCTATAGCTTTAATTAATGCTTTATCTTCTGAAATATCATTATCCAGATATTCTTCTTCTATTTCTTCAATATGAGAAATTAATTCTTCTTTTATTTCTGCATGAGCTTCTTTATATTTAATGTATGAACATACTCGATCTAAATACTCATTAACATTAGAATTTTTATCTACTGACACACGATCCCCTCCCACAAGATTTTATCTACAGTTGAACGGAAAGTAGTCCATTCCTCCTGCTTTTTCTTTAGTGATAGTTTACCTTCATCAGTAATCTTATAATATTTTCTTCTTCGTTTGCCTTCGCTTTGATTCCAATATGCCTCTACCAAACCTTCTCTCTCCAAGGTATGTAAAATAGGATATAGGGTCCCTTCTTTAAATGTAAAAATACCACTGGATTTTTCTTCAATTTCCTTAATCATCTCATAACCATACATGGGCTTTTTATCTAAGAGTTTTAAAATTAGAATTACGGTACTTCCTTTAAGTAATTCTTTATTAATTTTCATTATTGTCACCTCCAAGTAATGATATTTTAAGTTATCTTTATTATACCTCGTAAATCTATGTATCGTATTTCTAGGTATAATTATAGCATATTTTTACATTAAGTAAATATTTTTGACGGAGAAAAAAGCTTCGATAATTTAAAAATTTTCTCTGAACTCATAAATGAACTTCACGGAAAGAATATCTTTATTTATCTATCTTTTTTTTAGCGTTTGATATTTAGCTCTTCATCTGTAACAGTTCAAAGCTTGTCTACGTAATATGTAGTGTGAGGTGATATTATATGGCAACATTTTATGTTCCAGATGATTATAGTTCAATTAACGCTGCTGTTAATGATACAGCTGTAAAACCAGGAGATACAATTATAGTTAAATATAATGCAAGTGGCTATAATGAAGAGGTATCTATTACTAAAGATAATCTTCGCATCTTAGCATATAATGCTGATGTATTTCTTGATGGAAATACTCCTACAACTCTATCTGGACCTGCATTCCATGTGAATGGCTGCAGCAATGTAAGAATTGAAGGTTTTAAGATTCAGGACTATACACAAGGAATTAAGATTGAGAACAGTGCTAATACTATTATAAATAAATGTAATTTTATTAATATAACTACCACTGGAGTTAATATTACAGGAACAAGTAGTAATAATACTATAACTAAATGTGAGTTTACAACAAGTACTGGAGATGCAATAGTAATTGGAGGTGTATCACCAACCTATCCTTCTAATGGTTGTAATGATATTACTAAAAACAGTATAAATGAGTTAAATGGAATAAAAATTACACATTCGCACAATAACAATCTCGCTTGTAATCAAATAACTGGTAATGCATTTACCGGAATCAGCTTGGAAAATGCAAATAACAATCATATTATCAGAAACTTTATAGAAGGTGCTGCTGGACACAATACCCATGCAATTTATATTAACGCTTCAAACAATAACAATCTTTCTAGAAATATGATTAAAGTAGATACTGACGCAGGTTCAACACCAATTGACATTGTAGATTCAAGTGGTACAACTTTATCCAATAACACAATAGAAGAACTTACAACTTAAAATTAAACAATAGATTCTAATTTAAATAGAGAAAACTTAGGCTTTATCACCTAAGTTTTTTATTTATCACCTCACTTTTAAAATAATCTGTTTATTTTTTTAATAATAAACTATTTTATAAAAACACCCATAAAGGCTTGTCTACATAATATATAATGTGAGGTGATATTATATGGCAACAATTTATGTTCCAGATGATTATACTAAAATTCAAGATGCTGTTGATGCTGCATCACCAGGAGATAAAATTAGAGTTAAAGATGGTTCCTATAATGAAGAGGTATCTATTACTAAAGATAATCTTCACATCATAGCAGATGGTTCTAATGTAGTTCTTGATGGAAGTGGTACAACATTCCTTTTGGATGGCTGCAGTAATGTAAAAATTGAAGGGTTTACTATTAGAAGCTATTATACTGGAATTAAGATTTATAATGGTAGTAATAATACTATATCTCAATGTGCGTTTAGTGATATTAGTGGTTATGCTGATGCTGCTGGAGTTAGGATTTATAACGGTAGTAATAATACTATATGTCAATGTGCGTTTAGTGATATTAAGAGTCGTGTTGGTGCTACTGGAGTTAGGATTTATAACAGTAGTAATAATACTATATCTCAATGTGATTTTACTCAATGTAATACGGAAGGAGATAGTGAATATGCACCAATAAAACTTGAAGATGCCAATTGCAACGATATAACTAAAAATAGAATATGGGACTCGTATAATGGAATAATACTTTCAAATTCCCATAACAACAATTTTATTAGTAACCAAATATGGAGTAATACCGGCATTGATTTTTATTTAGAGAATTCAAATAACAACTTAATAAGTAGAAATCTTATAGACAGTAATGGAGACAGAACAATTTATATTAAATCTTCAATTAACAACTCAATTTCTAGAAATATGATTAGGGTAGGTTCAGGTTCTAAAGCAATTGTACAGTCAGGTAGTATAACTTTATCCAATAACTCAATAGAAGAACTTACACCTTAAAATTAAACAATAGATTCTAATTCAAATAGAGAAAACTTAGGATTTATCACCTAAGTTTTTTTATTTATCGCCTTACTTTTAAAATAATCTGTTTATTTTTTTAATAATTAACTGTTTTATGAAAACACCCATAAAGGCTTGTCTACATAATATATAATGTGAGGTGATATTATATGACAACAATTTATGTTCCAGATGATTATACTACAATTCAAGCTGCTGTTACTGCTGCATCACCAGGAGATGAAATTAGAGTTAAAGATGGTTCCTATAATGAAGAGGTATCTATTGATAAAGATAATCTTCACATCGTAGCAGATGGTTCTAATGTAGTTCTTGATGGAAGTAGTATATCTTCTCCTTCTACAGCATTCACTGTGGATGGCTACAGTAATATAAAAATTGAAGGGTTTACTATTATATTCTATAGTACTGGAGTTTATTATAGCGATAATAATAATACTATATCTCAATGTGAGTTTAATGAATGTATCTATAGCACAGTTTTTATTAGTAACAGTAGTAATAATACTATATATCTATGTGATATTAATAAGTATGGAGTTTTTATTTATAACGGTAGTAATAATACCATATCTCAATGTAATTTTACTCAATGTAATACGGAAGGAGATAGTGAATATGCATCAATAAAACTTGAAGATACTAATTGTAACGATATAACTAAAAATAGAATATGGTACTCTGGTAATAATGGAATAATCCTTTCAAATTCCCATAACAACAATCTTATTAGTAACCAAATATGGAGTAATACCGACACTGATTTTAGTTTAGAGAATTCAAATAACAACTTAATAAGTAGAAATCTTATAGATAGTGATACAGACAAAGCAATTTATGTTAAATCTTCAAATCACAACTCAATTTCTAGAAATATGATTAGGGTAGGTTCAGGTTCTAAATCAATTGTACAGTCAGGTAGTACAACTTTATCCAATAATACAATAGAAGAACTTACAACTTAAAATTAAATAATAGATTCTAATTCAAACAGAGAAAACTTAGGCTTTATCACCTAAGTTTTTTATTTATCGCCTCACTTTTAAAATAATCTGTTTATTTTTTAATAATGAACTGTTTTATGAGAACACCCACAAAGGCTTGTCTACATAATATATAGTGAGGTGAGATTTTATGGCAATAATTTATGTTCCAGATGATTATACTAAAATTCAAGATGCTGTTGATGCTGCATCACCAGGAGATGAAATTAGAGTTAAAGATGGTTCCTATAATGAAGCGGTATCTATTACTAAAGATAATCTTCACATCATAGCAGATGGTTCTAATGTAGTTCTTGATGGAGAAACTCCTACAACTTTATCTGAACCTGCATTCCATGTGAGTGGCTGCAGTAATGTAAAAATTGAAGGGTTTACTATTAGACACTATAATACTGAACTTTTCATTGATAATGGTAGTAGTAATAATACTATATCTCAATGTGCGTTTAGTGATATTGATAGTGGTATAGCTGATGGTAGTGGAGTTAGTATTTCTAACGGTAGTAATAATACTATATCTCATTGTGCGTTTAGTCATATTGGGAATCCTACTGGTGCTACTGGAGTTTGGATTAGTTTCGGTAGCAATAATACTATATGTCAATGTGAGTTTAATAATATTGAGGCCTATGGAGTTCGGATTCTTAACAGTAGTAATTGCAACGATATAACTAAAAATAGAATCTGGAACTCTCATAATGGAATAAAAATTCAAGATTCCCACAATAACAATCTTATTAGTAACCAAATATGGCGTAATACCGACACTGATTTTAGTTTAGAGAATTCAAATAACAACTTAATAAGTAGAAATCTTATAGATAGTGATACAAGTCAAGTATTTTCTATTAATTCTTCAAAGAACAACTCAATTTCTAGAAATATGATTAGAGTGGATACTAGAACAGATGCTGGCGTAATTAATATTTTAGATTTAAGTTGCAATACTTTCTCTAAGAACACAATAGAAGAACTTACACCTTAAAATTAAACAATAGATTTTAATTCAAATAGAAAAAACTTAGGCTAACACCTAAGTTTTCTCTTATGTTTGCTTCATAATATCAAATTATATTGCTTCTTAATCATCAAAGTTCTTAAAATCAATTCTCAAACTAACACTAATATACGGTCTAATTTTTATCTCTAAATATCTATCTAATAAGCTATCTGCAAAAATTATTATAGCTTCTTCTCTTACTAATTCACCATTATTATCTTCATATTCTTCCGTTCTATATTCTATATTGCTTACCCTAATATGATTTATACTAATTAGGTTTCTGCCTTCTTTAAACCAACTTAAAGAAAATAAATTATCTTCATTATAATCTAATATTAATTTATTAGATAAATCAACTGTATCCCACTTAGTTATATGTGTTGTATCAACTTCTAAATTATCATCTTTCTCTTCCAATAAATAGTGATAGAAACCATCTCCATCTATTTCGCAATTCATATTAAATATATCAGAAAAGAATTCATTTAAATCTCCTATTAACCTTGCTTCAAACTCTCTCATGGCAGCAAGCTTTCCCCTGTATTCAATTTTTCCACTCTCAATTAACTTTCTTACTCTATAATCAATATATAAATCCCCAACAAGCTGTTCTGATTTACCCATAGTATCTCCAATAATTCTAGCAGCTTTTCTAAAACTCAAAGTACAATTATATAATATATCATTATCATAATAGCTTTCATCTACTCCAACTATTTTATTGTCCTTTAATATTCTCAAATTTTCTTTAGAGTTTCTTAGAACTTCCCAGTCATCAATCAAATTATTACATCTTTCTTTATCTATCTTTTTAATTTTAGAAATAATGTTATGTATCTCTTCTGGACTGCACTCCGCTAAAGCTCTTGGTATGTATTCATTATCATTATACCCTCGTACATATGACTCTGAAACATTAACCTCATATAAATCTCTATTTTTTAATAAAGAAACTAAACATCTTAATCCAACTTGGTCATTAGTGTTTTCTCCATGCCATATTACAATCTTTGAATCCTGCTCAATATTTCTTATATCTTCATGTATTTCAATAAAATCTTCCTTAATATGTTCAAGATATTCATAAGCTGAAACCTTCTTTAAAATATCTGTAAAATATTCTATTCTTTTTATCATTCCTACTTCAGTCTCAATTTCATAAATTGGTCCTATTGAATAATCTTCTCTTATACCTATTATACTTCCGTTGTATTCATTTGGATTGTTTTCAATAAAATATCTTAAACTTCCTCTAGCTGAATCTCCAAATACAATATGAACATATTTACTCATACTTCTATCCCCTTTAATTGAAAATTTGTAATATGAAACAATGTAACAACAAGTTAGTCTAATGTAGAATTAATGTTTATTAATTTTAATCTTTACATTTTTCTCATTAGCAATTATTTCTGCTTCACCACCTATTGGAAAAGTTATTTGTGGAGTTGTATGCCCAAAATTCACTTCAGCAATTACTGGTATATTGTTCAATATTGGTTTTGTTTTAACTATTTTATATAGTTGTTCTTTCGTAATTTTCATATCTACTTGGAATTTACCAAGTATTATTCCTTTTACTTTATCAAAATTAGGTTGATGAATTAAAGATTGTAAATCTCTATCAAAAGTTTCTGGTGAACTTAGATCATCATCTTCTATAAATAAAACTACATCTTCTAAGTCAGGCATATATTTTGTACCTTGTAAAAGATTAAATGTACATAGATTTCCACCAATTATTTTCCCTTTAGCAGTTCCTTCATTAATTACTTCATATCCTTCATTTTCAAAAAAAACTCTATTCTCTTGGTCCAAATACCAAGAATCATCACTCCATTGTTTTGATGGCTCAACTTCAAACTCAGTTTCTTCCATTAAACATTTTTTAAAATATTCTTTTGTATATTCTATACCTTTTTTCATTCCAAAGCTTGAAAAATGCGGGCCAGAGTATGTAATTAAACCTGTCATTTTATAAATGGCATTACTTAAAGCAGTTATATCTGAATAACCACATATTATTTTAGGATTATTTTTTATGATTTCAAAATCTATATAATCTAATAACTGATTAGAATTATAGCCCCCAATAACTGTTAGTATTGCCTTAACATTTTTATCTAAAAAGGCTTCATGTAAGTCATCAATTCTAGATTTTATTGATGAAGAACAAAACTCATCGATTTCTTCACAATTCTTAGAAAAACTCACTTTGAATCCCATGTCTTCTAAGGTTTTAACTGCTATTTCTTTTGATTCATCATTCATTATACTTAAACTTCTTGCTGGAGCAATAACTCTTATTTCATCACCAAATTTTAATTTATTAGCTAACATTTTAATTCCCCTTTCAAAAATAATTTTTTGAATTCTTTAGTTCATTTTTCACTTCATTCTCTTAATTATTGTATTTAATTATATATTAAATTATATAGAAGAACAATATTAAGCATAGTACATAAAACTTTTTATTTCATTACATATATTTTTATAATTTGTAAATAAAAAAAGTGCTAATAAATTAGCACTTTTTCATAGTATATTATAATTTTAAAATCTATTTAGTAATTTTAAAACATTTTTTTAGAATTAGTAGGATAACTAAACTTATAATCATCCAAGTTCCAAAATCTATAGTAAATTTTATTATGTTAAAAGGTTCACTGAAAATTGAATAGTTAAAATCAGTTAGTTTAAATATTCCTCTTGATACTATATAAGCAAATATAACTGTTATTATTTCTAATGAACGCTCACTAATTTTCATACAAATTTCACCACCTATTATCTATTGAATTTTAAATATTCCTATTAAAATTCTGTTCTTTTATTTTTATTAATTAATTTGTATAAAAAATATGCAATTGCTCCTGTAATGAAATTAGATTGAATGCCTCTATGCAGCATATTTTCTTGGAATGACATTTTTTCATACATCTCACCTTGTGTCATATTTAACTCTTTTTGTCTCTTATCCATTGCTTCAATATATTTATATTGAGCCACTACCATTAATCCAAGTGTAATAACTATGATACCCACTAAAAAACAAACAATTAAGTCCATGTTTATCTCTCCCCTATATATGATTTAAATAAATCTGATTAATGATTTTTTGCATCTTATTTGGATGTTGAATTTATTATATTATATAGTTTTAATAAACTCAAATAACGTTTTCAATACCATTTATCTGAATTTCTTGTATTTTTGAGAAAAACATGTTGTTTTCTTCCTTTTGCTTTTAATATTGCTTATTTTCTATGATCTTCATTATTCATATATAATTATCATTTGGATAGTCTTTATATCTCAATCTTGTTCCACAATAAGGACAATGAGTAATATCATCCATATCCCCATGTCTAATAGCAAAATTTCTTTCGCACTTAGGACACTTCCAATATATTAAATCTAAAACTATAGATATAATAAATGAAATCATTATACTTGCTATTGCAAAAAATCCGCCTACCTTTGTATCAAATATAGTGCTGAAAACAACCCATATGGGGAAAGAAATCACAATACCCCCATATAAAAAATAAATAGCAATTGCTCTATATTTAAAAACCTTTTTTCCTTCTGTTATAAATCTTTCTTCATCACTCAAATACTATCACCTACCTTTTAAAATAATCAAATAACTATTCAAAGTAATTACATAATAAAATCTATTCATACAAATTATATTTATAAATAGTTTTTTGATAGGAGGCATACAATGAATATTAACTGGTTAGAATGGTTGGGTTATTTAGCTTCACTTCTTGTTCTAATATCTCTATTAATGAATTCCATAATAAAGCTAAGGTGGATTAATTTATTAGGTTCTGGTATATTTTCTCTTTATGGATTCTTAATTGGTGCATTACCAGTAGGATTTATGAATCTTGGTATTGTCTTAATAAACATATATCATCTTATAAAGATATATCGATCTAAGGAGTACTTTAAGATTCTTTCTATTGAAGGTAACTCTCAGTATTTTGATTACTTCCTAGACTTTTATAAAAATGAGATTGAAAAATACTCTGATAAGGCTAAATTTAATATTAGTAATTTCGATGTGAGCTTTTTTATCTTAAGAAATATGGTGCCAGCAGGACTATTTATAGGTTCACGTTATAATGAAGATACTCTTAATGTAGAGCTTGATTTTGTTATACCAGAATACAGAGATTTTAAAATTGGCACATATGTGTTTGAACATAATAAACACTATTTTATAGATAAAGGTTATTCTAAATTTATAAGTTTTTCATCAAAAGATGAGCATATTGAATACTTAAAGAAAATGGGGTTTAAAGAAAGTGTAGAGAATGATCGCAAATGTTTTATAAAATCAATAAATATCTAACTTTTAAAAGATAACAAAGTTCAAAATAGAACTTTGTTATCTTTATTTATAACTACATTAAACGTCTTTAAATCACATAGAAATTCATTGAAAGTTAAAACTCTTGAATGGTCTAATATAATCTTTGCACTATTGACCATCTTTTTATCTTGGGTAACTAATGTATATTGTTTATAATTTTCACAGATACAAATAAGATTATAGTCATTTCTAGAGAGTTTATTGCCATTTATAGAATACATATGTTTATTGACATCATGCTTAATACAAACATTAGGTTTACAAATTTCTGCAAAATCAACTGCATCCTCATTAATTATATGTCCCAATAATTTTAGAAATTTATCTGTAAGTACTGGTACTCCATTAACTTCTCTAAATTCTTTTATAGATAATTCTGCAGCTATATGATGATAAATCTTAAAATCAATTTCATCATTACCTTCCATAGCTTCAAATAAGTCAGGATATTCATTCCATATTTTTATAACTATATTAGTATCTAATAGGTATTCTTTATTAACCATGTTATTTTTCTCCTTATAATCAACAACTTAGGTTTTTATAGTTTATATCCTTTCTTATATTACCCAATAAGTTATCATTTATTTTAATTAAATACATACCTACAATAAATGTAATACATTCAGCAAATGGAACTGTAAGCCATACTCCACTCATTCCTATAATTATAGGAAGTATATTTATACCTAAAATTATAAATACTATTCCTCTGCTTGCTGCTATTATAATAGATCCTTTAGCATCTCCTATAGCTGTAAAATACCCTGAATTAATTATGTTATATCCACACATTAAAAAGGAAAATGCATATATTTTTGATCCATCTACTGCTAAATTTAACACCTCTTTGTTTCCACTTACAAACATTGATACTAATTGCTTTCCAAATAAAAATAATATAAAGAATAGTATTACTCCAACAATTAAATTTATCTTTGTTGCTAGCTTTAGTGTACCATTTACTCTATCATATTTTTTGTATCCGTAATTATAGCTAAGTATAGGTCCTATTCCATCTGATATACCAAACATTATAAATGTTCCAAATTGAGATACATAATTTATTGTTGTAAATGCTGCAACCCCAGCTTCCCCAGCTATTTTCATGAATGCCATATTAAACACATATGCAGTTGTTGCTATTGCAATTGCAGTTACTCCTTCTGATGAACCATTATATGCCATTGGTACTATTGTTGATTTATCAAATTTACCACTAAATATATTTACTATATTCTTTTTATTTAACATAGGACGTACTACTATAAAAAATGCTGATACATATGCTACTCCTGTAGCAAAGGCTGCTCCTTTTATTCCTAAACCTAGTTGTTTTACAAGTGTATAATTCAAACAAATATTAGTAGCTAAACTTAAAATCATACCCTTTAAATACAATTCTGGTTTTCCTACTACTCTATCAATAAATCCAAATAGAAACATTAAAGACATTACGGGTGCAAATACAGCTATAGTTTTTACATATGTTGATACACCATCTAATAATACTTCATTTGCACCTAATAATACTGCAATTTCTCTATTAAATAATCTTCCAGTTATTGCTATAATTAAAGATATTATTATAATACATATAAGTGCTGTTTTGAATATATTTTGTGCTTCTTCTTTTTTACCTTCTCCCAAACTTCTTCCTATGAAGCTTAGAGAACCTACACTTATTATCATACTACAGCCTATTATTACCTGCATAAATGGCTGAACTAAATTGGCACAAGCCAGTGCATTTTGTCCAACAAAATTTCCTAAGAATATCCCATCTACTATAGTTTGCGCACCTGCTATTACCATAGAGATTATTGCTGGAATTGAATACTTAATAAATAATTTAGATATTTTTTCACTTCCTAATATATTTTCACTCATTTACTCTACCTCCAAAAGAATATAAAAAACATCCAGTACTTATATACTGACTATGTTTTTTTCTAACGGAGTAGATTATAAACCTTTGTGTTACACAAAAGTCAATATTTTTTTACAGGTATTTGTATTTCGAATAATACTTCTTCACTTTGATCTGTAACACTAATGTCTATTTGAACAATTTGAAGGACATCACCACATACTCTATACCCCTCTTTCTTAATATATTCAATCATTTCTTGCAAATTAACTTCCATATCCCAAATAGTTCCTTTATAATACATGCAAGCATAAGTACCTTTAGGAATTTTTTTAATATACTTTTCATCAATGTTCTCTTTATCTTTAATAAAAAGAAACATAACAACTGATTCTGTGTACTTATTAGACTCTATGTCCTTTTGTTTTCTAATTGTTCCATAGCGATTACTTGCAACTATAGGTGATATTTCTTTTAATGCATTCTCTAATTCAATACATGCATAACCTAAGTCAATCTCATTTTTTATAGATTTATCAAAAGTAACTATTTCTCTTTCTTTAATTTCTTTAATAACTATATCGTGAAAATCTGATACCTGAGAAATATCTTCTAAGTGTTTAATTTTTTCACCAATACTTTCTTCTAATTGTTGTAATTCTTTAATTCTCTTTCTAAGTTCATTATGTTTATCTTTTAATATATTGAAAGACTGTTTTAAATTTCTATTATTAAAGTACTTCTTAATTTCATCAATACTCATGCCTAGTTGACGAAGCTCTTTAATGGTTCCTAATTCTTCATGCTGTAAAATAGAATAGTATCTATATCCAGTTTTAGGATCTATTTTAATAGGCTTAAGTAAACCTATTCTATCATAGTGTCTTAATGTTTCAGTAGTAACATTTCTTAGTTTTGCGAATTCGCCAATTGATAGTTTATCTTTCACTTTTTCTCACCTTCTCCTAATCCTATATATAGTTTACTATATTTTTTCGTAGATTGTGGCTCTTAGTGAAACACCTGTTTTATTAGAAAGTTATTATCATCAATATCCTCATCGCTATATATACTCATGATATAGCTCTTTATAAAGCTAGGTTTAGCTTCCTCCCATAGCTTAAATCCTTCTGAATTTATAATTTCCTGTGTATTATTGTCTGTACCTTCAAAATATTTTACATTCACTTTTTTAAAAGTTTCTGCCATTAAATTTTTTTGCCTATCATCATAATTTTTATCTTCTTTTAAAAATTTATAAGCCATATCATACCCTTTATCCGCAAAAAAAGTATAGGAATATTTCTTAAATTCATTTAAATTCTTATCAAGTATTCCCTTTTCTTTAGACCACCCTTCTACATCAACAAATGCAGTACTATAATTATACGAATTTAACTCAGGAGAGTAGTCAAGGATTCCATATTGCTGTGGATACACTGAAAGTGAGCTTGTTGCAATATCAAAAAACTTTTCAGATACATTTGATTTACTAATTTTTTCATATGAACTTATGTCCTGAATATGAACATGTCCACTTAATGCTAAATTCAAACCTAGGTCTGAAAATTTTTCTAACACTTCTTTATTATTGTTAATTGTAAAACCTGCTCTGATAATCTTACTATGATCTAATAAGTTATGATGCATCACTGTAATAATTTTTGCATCATTTTCTTTTGCTAATTCACTACATTCTTGTATCCACTCAAAGGTTTCATCTTTAATCATCCCATCTGTTTGGGGTTGACCATACTTTTGATTATCTGAATATTTATTTGTATCAAGCATTAATAGCCATGTATCCTCTGAGGGAGCTGCAAGATAACTTAATGTATGTTTATCTTTTGAAATAGCTTCATTATATCCAAAATTGTTATAAATCTTACTAAAGTCTTTATCAGTTATAGTATCTACAAAATATCTTTTATTGTCTTTAAATCCTAATGCCCATGGATTCAATATATCATGATTGCCAGGAATTACATAGACAGAGATTCCCATCTCTTCAATCTTATTTAACTTCTCTGCTAACTCAATATGACTTTGTTTTTCTCCATTATTTGTTAAATCACCACTAATTATCAAAATCTCTGGTTTCTTCTGTTCAATATCATTTATAAAAGCTTCTAATATTTCATCTATATAATTTAGCTGTTTCCCATCTCCATCAATAAAAAATTTCTGAAATGCTTCACCCTCATCTCTTAAACCTTCAGCTAAGTAGTGAATATCATTTGTTACAAAAAACGTGATTTTTTCACCAGATTTAAATTTCGGAGATATAGTCATTTGTGTATTATTAGTACATCCGGTTAGAATGAGAATAATAAAACCTATAGTTATTAATAACCTTTTGTAAGTATTCATATTACCTCCTAATATATTAATTATTTCAATAATATCAAAATTTATTATCTATAATTAATTCTATTAGTATTTTTCATAATTCTATAGGTAAGTTTGGTTTTAAAAACTATAAAAATGGCACCTATTACTATTTAATTAATTGTATATAAAAAAACAGACTCAAAAGTCTGTTTCTCTTTTTTAATTCCAAAGTGCAGGTTCTTCATAAAATTCCCAACGCACTATTTTATTTTCTGAATTAAAATAAATATTTAAATATAAATCATTAGATACGCGTTCATGATATCCATAATAAGAATAGTAATATGCAATAGTTTGGTCCAAATCTCCCTCATTTTTATATTTTGTAAAAGAGTATTCGCCTAGAAGATTCTCTACTTCCTTTGCAGTCATATTCTTTTTTAAGTGTTTTTTTGTTAAGTCATCTATCATAAAATGTCTAATAGACGGATTGTTCTTCCACTTTTCTGATGAAAAATTAGTATATTGTTTGCATACCATTTCATTAGCACCAATAATTATTATTAAGCCAATTACAGCTCCTATTATTGATGCTTTTCTGATATGTTTTTTATATTTCAACATAACAAAAATATTTGAAATTACCATTGTTATCAACGGAATAAAAATTACTGCATCGTCTAAAAAATACTCTCCAGTTCTAATAAAAATAATGTAAAAAAACACTAAAAACAAACTAGCTACATAAATACATATCTCTCTAAGTATAATTGGAAGTATTCTTATACAATCTTTTATTAATTTAATCACAACCACCTCCATATTGGATATTAAAATGTCAATCCATTGTTTTCTAGATCTCCTACACAAAATCCAAAGTATATCCTATACCCTTATAATTGTAAATAGTAGATTAATAGCACTTATAGACACTTCTTAATAATAACTTAAAAATTTAGATACAATTCTTTAATCTTAAAAAAATAATAAATGTTAAAACAAAATAAATTTCCACCCCCTTTAATCATAGGGTGGAAATTTATAAATAATTCTATATTTTGTTTTTTTATATTCCTTTCATTACTTTAAAGTAATTACATTCGTAACATCAATTTCATCAAATGGTCTTCCATTATTTTTTGGCTTTTTACTATGTATCATTATTTTTTCACCAGATGGACTCCATGCAATAGGCATATAATATTCTCCTGCACAAATCAATGATGCTTTCTTTGTTTTTACATCTACTACATAAAGCCCTTCATGTCCTTCTTCATTTGATATATAAGCTACCTTTGTTCCATCTGAAGACCATCTTGCAGCATATATATATCCTTTAGCTAAAACCTCTCTTTGTTTTCCTTCTAGATCTGTCAATACCAATTCATTTACATCTTTCTCAAGATTTGATGTAAGCATAAGAAGTTGTTCTTTATCAGGAGATACACTAACCTCTTGAACATCATCTTTAACTAATTCTTTCTTTTCTTTTTTATTCATATCATAAACTTTTATTTTGTCATCATCATCTGCTCCACGATGTATTGTTACATAATATATTTTATCTCCAACTTTTATTGGATTTGTGATGCTACGTCCATTTAATGGATCTTTTGTTCCTATTGTTCCCTGTTCTACATCTTTTATTTTTTCTATATTTCCATTAACATTTATAATAGCAAACCCTCTAATACTATGGCAAGGAACAATTAACTCTTCATCATTAATCCATTGAGCTTCACTCAAATCATATTCATCTATAGCATTATCTGAAATTTTAACTATTGTATTTCCTTGTACATCTGCAATATAGCCTGTAGCCATTTTTTCAAATTCATTTCTATAAAATATATACTTGTTGCTCGGTGAAGAAATTGCCCCATCTTGAAATTTTAATTGATCACCAATTCCTTTTTCTTCTTTAGAATTTAGATTATATAAATAAAGATTTTTCACTTTAAAATCAGCCTTAAGTTTAGCATTATCAATTTTTATTGATTCTAATCCTTTGTTTTCTTTTGTGATTGCTATTTTGTTTTCATCTACCCAATCATATCCTGTTACACCTTCATAAGTATCAATTTTAGATGCAACCACCTCAGTTGCTAAAATATCTTTTGTATCCTTTATAATCGTTATATTTTTATTATTTTCTTTTCCTTTTACTTTATATTGTGTATATCCAAAAGTTCCTAATAAAGTACTAAACGCCAACAAACCTATTAATAATTTTCTTTTCATAATTTTTCAATTCCTCCTTATTTTCTATAAGAATACTATACCTAATTGATTTTTCAAAAGTATATCTAATTATTTCAAAACTGTAAACTTTTATAAAGAAGGAAAAGAAATTAAAAATGTAGTTCCTTTTTCTTTTGTATCTAATAACAAAATGGTTCCTTTTTGTTTTTCTATTAATTCTTTTACAAGAGAAAGACCTAATCCTGTTCCTCCATGATTTTTGGATTGATCTTTATTAACCATATAAAAAGGTTCAAATATCTTCTCTCTTGCTTCTTTTGGAATCCCAATTCCTGTATCTGCTACTTCTATAAATACTTTTCTGTCCTTAGTATAGCTATTAATAAATATTTCTCCATTAACCGTGTTATATTTTATAGCATTGTCTATTAAATTAATAAAAATATGCATTAGATTTTCTTTATCTCCTAAAATAAATCCGGATTTCAAGCTTTTTATTAAGCTAATATTAAACTTATGAGCTTTGCCTTGCATGCGACTGCAAATTTCTTCTAGTATGTCTTTCACATCTACTTTTTCACATTGAAATTCAAAATCATATTTTTGCAAGGAAGATAAATGTAAAATTTTCTCCACCATCTCATAAAGTCTTTGTGTCTCTTTTACGATATTCACTTTTGCATCTTTCAGCAAATTAGGATCGTCTGAATACATATCCAATACATCCATATATGTTTTTATAACTGTAAGAGGTGTTTTGAATTCATGTGTTATATTCCCAATAAAAGTTTTCTGCTGCTTTTCTAATGCTTTTAGTTTTTGTACTGCTAATCTAAGCTTTTGCTGTTCTTCTTCCATTTTTTTTATATTTTCTTCAATTTGACTGCTCATATAATAAATTCCTTCACTCAATTCCCCAAGTTCATCCTTCCTTCTAAGAGGAACAATACGATTATATAAGCCCATCTTAATATCTAGTGTATCTTTTTTGAGTTTAACAATACTTTTAGAAAATGTATTAAAATAAAAATATGCACCCATGAAACTTAATACAAATACAGCAGCTCCTATTCTGATAAAAAGGGATTTTATATTATTATAAAAATTAATATTTTTTTTAAGTGAATAATAAAATTTAATAACTCCTATTTGGTCTCCATTATAAATAGGAGCCATATATTCTACATAATCTCCTGCAATTTGATACGCTATTTGATCCTTCAGTGCGTGAGAAAGTAACTCTTTAACATCTTTTCTATTATTATATGGCATAGAATTAGCTATTTCTTTTCCATTCATATCATAAATTGCAGTATGCATTCCATTTATTGAATTTAACTGACTTACAAGTTTTGATCCACTCTTTTGTAAAAACTGTCCTGAATCTTCTATTGATTCTGTAAGATATATTTGCTTGATATATGTGTTTGCAATTTTAACCTGTTGTGCTAAATACGTTTCATAATCCTTCTTTTGATTGTTTCGTATTCCACTTAGCACTAGTATGCTGAGTATACTCACTGTCAAAAGTAGAAGAATTGCTAAAAACACACTAGATTTTATCTTTATACTAACCTTCATAGATTTCACCTACAGCTTTATATCCTACTCTATATACTGTTTGTATTATATTTTCATATGATTTACCTAATTTTTTTCTAAGTCTTTGAATGTGAATATCCACAGTGCGGGTTCCTCCAATATACTCCATCCCCCAAATTAAATCTAAAAGTTCATCTCTTGTATATACTCTATCTAAATTTGATAATAAAAGAACTAGCAAATCAAATTCCTTAGGCGTCAATTCCACTTCTTTTTCTTTTATAAGAACTTTTCTTTGTTTTAACATAACCTTCACATCTTTAATTTGTATATCTGTATCTTCAGATTCATTTGTATTTTTATTTAACCTTCTAAGTAATGATTTAACCCTTGCCATTACTTCTCTTATATCAAAAGGCTTTGTTATATAATCATCCGCTCCTAACTCTAATCCTAATACTTTGTCTACAATATCATTTTTTGCAGTAAGCATGACAATTCCTAAATTTTCTCTATTATCTAATTTCCTGCATACTTCAAATCCATTCATTTTTGGCATCATCACATCTATAATCACTATATGTGGATTAAAGTTTTTTATATTATTTAATGCTTCTTCTCCATTATAAGCCACGTCAACACTGTAACCTTCTCTTTTAAAAGTATATGCAATTAAGTCTGCAATACTTTTTTCATCATCTACTACTAATATTTTTTCTTCCATGCATTTATCACCCTCTCTATATATCACAGTATAATATATCTAATAAAAAATTATCAATTATTTATAGAGATAATTTTAATTAGCAAAAACCACCATATGAAGTTATTAACCTCTGGTGGTTCTCTTATTTTCATTTCTTTATATATTATTTATTCATCTAATATATCCTTAAATATATTACTTTTCTAGATTGTCACAGTAGATGTTCATAGCTTCTTTTAAAAATTCGGCAAGCCCTTCCTTGTATTTATCAATATTAGTCTTAAAGCGTTCATCATTAACATACAGTTCTCCAAGTCCTCTAAATATTTCCGGAGTACAGTCATAGAAATACTTTGTAATATGCTGTCTTAACTCTCCTACAGCTTCTTGAACTTGTGAATCTGCTGGTCCTTTATCCATAACATTTGCGATTTTTTTATAGATTTCATCCCATTTTGCCATTATTGCAGCCCAATCATTTTTTCCATATCCTGAAGTCTTCTCCTGACTTTCTTTATATGCTTTAGTATTTCCGTACTTTTGTCTTACCTCTTTTGCATATTTTTCTTTGTGCTCTTCTATCTTAGTCATATCAAATGCTTCAAACATTTCTTTTTTATTCATATCAATTCCTCCCTCAATTGAATCGATTGTCTTTTCTACAGATTTAATTATTTTTTCAAGTCTTTTCTTTTTCTCTACAAGTAGTTCTTTATGAGACTTTAATGCTTGTTTTTTATCAAATCCAGGACTATCTAAAATTGTTTTTATTTCTTGGAGGCTAAATTCAAGTTCTTTAAAAAATAAAACTTGCTGTAACCTTTCAAGGTTTTTATCTGTATAAAGTCTGTATCCGGCCGGACTTACAGACTCTGGTTTAAGCAGTCCAATTTTATCATAATGATGAAGCATACGTACGCTTATCCCCACCATATCTGCTACTTCTTTTACCTTGTAGTACATCTTATCACCTCCATCTTTATAGTAATCTATAACACAGTGTTAGGGTCAATAATAATTTTATAAAAAATATACTTTCTTATTAAACCAATTGAACTACCCTCTGGTACTGCGGTATCCATCCCATTTTAAAGCTTCCAACTCTTCCATTTCTATTCTTGGCTACAATACATTCCAGCTTCCCCCTGTCCTTTGAATCCATGTTGTAATATTCATCCCTATACAAAAACATAACAACATCTCCATCCTGCTCTATTAAACCTGATTCCCTTAAATCAGAAAGCATAGGTCTATGGTCAGCTCTCTGCTCAACCGCTCTGTTTAACTGACTTAAAGCTATTACTGTAATATCAAGATCCTTTGCCATATTCTTAAGTTCTCTTGTTATTGTACTTATCTCCTGTTGTCTATTTTCAGCTTTTGCATTTATAAGTCCTATATAATCAATAAGTACCACATCTAAATTGTATTTTAGCTTTAAAGCCTTACATTTTGCTCTTATTTCACTAACTGTAATATCTGAAGTATCATCAATAAATAAGTTTTTATCTCCTAAAGCACTGCTGCATTTTGCAAGTTCAACCCACTCCTTATCATTTATACTAGCTTTTCTAATATTCTGATAAGGTATCAATGCAGTAAATGAAAAAATTCTTTGCATAATCTGAAACTTGCTCATTTCTATGCTAAAAACAGCTGCTGAACCATTATTTTTTACTATATTCATTATCAAATTTAGTCCAAAAGCTGTCTTACCCATTGAAGGTCTTGCAGCAACTATAATAAATTCTCCCTTCTGCATTCCACCAGTAGCTATATTTAATTCTTTATAACCTGTAGAAATTCCTAACAACTCGCCTTTCTTACCATAATTATCTTCCAGCTTTTTAAAACTGTCCTCCACTATATCACTTATATGAGCCATCTTATTTTCTTTTTCTGTATATATATTGTATAACCCCTGTTCCACCATATCAGCTATATTTTTTGATGTCTTTTCTTCACTATAAGCCATTTTTTGTGCATTGTAGGACATTATAATAATTTTTCTAAGTCTTGCTTTCTCCTTTATAATCTTTATGTAACTATTTATATCCTCATATCCCATGAAGCTTGATAATAACTTAGAAAGATACGTGACCCCTCCAACATCTTTAAGTCCATTTCCTATTCTGTCACTTAAAGTTAAAACACTTATTTCTATATCATTTTTATATAAATCACACATTGTTCTAAATATAAATTGATGCCTTGTACTATAAAAATCCTCAATTTTTAAACTGCTTATTACCTGGGAAATTTTTGAATTGTTGTTTAGAATTATTCCTAAACTCCCTGCTTCAGCTTGTAAATTTTGTGGTAACTTATTCATAACACAACTCCCCCTCTACACTTCCAAAGCTTGTTCTTTAAATTCATTTATATATGCACTTGCATTTATTTTCTTTTCATTAACCTTTACTTCTGTTTGATTTAGATAAATTTCAAATTTACTTCCAAACAAAGTATCTGGTCTCAAATACTTTGCCATCTTCTCTTCACCAAGCCATTCCTCAACCTTTATATCAATTACCTTTTTAAAGTCATTAAGCCTGTACCCATCTTTCCACCTAGCATTGATGCATTTACATGTAAGCTTTGAATTATGCTTGTAATTAGAATTAATCCTTTTATTTAGATAATCAATTATTTCAAAGTAAGGTATATTATTCTTTATACATTCTTTGTTCTTTTTGTTTATATCCAAGCTCTGTTTCCTTTGTGTTTCTTTACTGTTACCTTGATAGATATAATTTTGGTACAATTCCCAATTTACAATGGTTATAAGTGTGTACTGTCTGTTACCTATACCATGATTTATAGAGATCATATTCTTTTTTATCATCCATTCACAAACTCTTTTTATAGTCTTTGGATTAGGCTCCTTCCATCTCAGCTTTTCATACCACCCTACTCCTTTTGCGATATTTCTATAGCTTGTTAAATACTGTCCTCTTTTTATAAGAAGCTTGTCCCCGTCCATCATAGGTATTTCGCACTTCTCATGATTTGCTCTATATTTTATAAACTGCCATACCCTGTGATACAAAGGAGGCATGTACCATATTTCAGAATGAAGTTCTTTTCTATAGTCTTTAATATATCCACTCATATTCATCACCTTTTCCAACTTATATTTCAATTAGTAAATATGCAGTTATAAATTTTTATGTACCATTTTTTACAAAAAATAAAGCTAATAAAAAGAACTGGCTACAGATTCTATAGCTATGCTAATTTTAAAAAAAAGATAATTGCACGTTTTGTATTGTTTTTTATTATTGTTTATTGTTTTGTATTGTTATATAATTGAAATAAGAAAAATTCAATAGAAAATTTAATATTTTTTTGATTTTATGACAAAAAATAGAGAGGAGCTCTAGTATGCCTGATTATGACAAGATGTTAAAAGAATTTAAAAAGCAAGAAGAAATATTGCAGTTTACTAAATTTACTAGTGAAACAGCTTTAGAAATTGGTATGAAGTTGATTGAGAAAGCAAAAAATAAAAATATACCAATTACTGTTGATATCGTAAAAAATGGGCATCAATTATTTCACTATTCATCAGAAGGAACTTCACCAGACAATGATCAATGGATTATTAGAAAGAATAAAGTGGTCAATAGATTTCATACGAGTTCTTTGTATATTGGTACCAAATTAAAGATGGAAGAGAAGACGCTAGAAGAAAAATATCATATTTCTTCTAAAGAATATTTACCTTATGGAGGAGCGTTTCCATTAATTATTAAAAATGTAGGAGTAGTAGGTACTATTTCTGTATCTGGCTCAAGACAAATAATAGAACATAACTTAATTGTAGAGGTTTTGACAGAAATTTTATCAAATTAAGGTAATTTTAGATGTGTAATTCATTCTCCTGTAAAAAATACAGATTAATAAACAAAAACAGAGAAGAATAAATGATTTATTCTTCTCCATCAATACCATTATATTAAAACATTTTTTATTATTTTATACCTTGAGTTCCTTTTATCAAACGCATTACTGATTCAGTTGTTTTTAAAAGATTTTTCCTACAGCAAATCTTAGCTTCCTCAAAAGGTATTGGTTGAAGATTTGTTGAGAATATTGAAGTAATACCTCTTTCATATACTTTTTCAGCCTCATCACCAACTGCTCCAACTATAGCTATTACTGGAATATCATATTTTGAAGCTTTCTCTGCAATTCCAACTGGAACCTTTCCTCTCAAACTTTGACCATCTATTTTACCTTCACCTGTTATAACTAAATCTGCATTAGAAATTATTTCATCATATTTTACAACATCTAATACTATTTTTATTCCAGGCTGAAGTTTTGCTCCTGCAAAAGCCACAAGACCTGCTCCAAGACCTCCTGCTGCACCAGATCCAGGTATATTTTGAACATCCACACCCAAATCTCTTCCTACTATTCCAGCAAAATTCTTTAGATTTTCATCTAACATTTTTACCATTCTTTCATCAGCACCTTTTTGTGGTCCAAAAATATATGCTGCTCCAGATGGTCCAAATAGTGGGTTGTCTACATCACATGCAGCAACTATTGTACAATTCTTAATTCTCTTATCAATACCTGATATATCAATACGTTCTAGATTCTCTAAACCTCCACCATTTAAATCAACCTCTTTATTTTCCTCATCTAAAAACCTCACACCTAATGCTGCCGCCATACCAATACCACCATCATTAGTAGCACTGCCACCTATACCTACAATAATCTTTAAACATCCTCTGTCTAATGCATCTAAAATCAACTGTCCTGTACCATAAGTAGTAGCAACCAGTGGATTTTTTCTATCTTCTACAAGGGTAAGACCTGATGCAGCTGCCATCTCAATAACAGCTGTTTCTTTATCTGGTAAAACGCCATAAAAAGCTTCTACTTCTTCAAATAAAGGATTTTTTACTTTAACTTTTATTTTTTCTCCTCCAATAGCTGTTAAAAATGCATCTACAGTTCCTTCTCCCCCATCTGCTATAGGAATCTTTATTACTTCTGTATCTGGAAAAATATTTTTAATACCTTGTTCAATAATACTGCATACCTCAATTGAGCTCATTGTTCCTTTAAAAGAATCTGGTGATATAATAATCTTTTTCAAAGTCATTCCCCCTTGTAAATTAAAAAAGGTCCAAACCTAAAATAGTCTAAACCTTTAAATGACTTATATTAAAATTTAATGGTGCTCCTGAGGTGATTCGAACACCCGACCTACTGATTACGAATCAGTTGCTCTACCAACTGAGCCACAGGAGCAATATAAAATTTATCTATAAAGATATTTTACTACTATGTAAAACCCTATATCAAGATATTTTTTACATTTATACTATAATTATTCAATAAAATAGTAAATAAATTTATCTTATCTAAATCTTTGTCCGTTTCTATTTCTCCTTCTGCAGTGTCTACACATAACCATATCGTTATCACATGATGAGTTTACTTTTGAACCACAACTAGGACATATTACAGTTATATTATTTAAATTATCTGTACTTTCTTCCCATTCATGTCCGCAGTTTTCACAAGTAATTTTGCATTTATTTAAAGTGTAATTTCCACCTTCTATTTTTAACCTTTTACCATTTATAAGGCTGTCTGCTACCTTTTGTTTAGCACTTGAATATATTCTTTGAAAAGTAGAACGAGCAATTCCCATAACTTCTGCACATTGAATTTGATCAAGTCCCTCTAAATCCATAAGTCTTATGCTTTCTACTTCTTCAATATTCATATATATTATGTCTTTATCGTTGCTATCCAACTCTAAAGGACCAAAGTTTCTGAATCTTGGTAAATACATTACTCTTCTAAATTTGGGCGGTCTTGGCATAAAAAATCTCCTTTCGTAAAATAAAAATAGCATACTATTTATAGTATGCTATTTTTATTTTACATCTAAAATTATGCATCGCCAAGCATCTTTAATTTTTCTTCTATAACCTTCAGTTTTTCTTCCAATAAATCTTTTTCTCTTTTTAATAAAGACTTTTTTTCTTCATCATTTAAATCCTCATATGCAATCCAGTTTCCAAATCCTCTGCCCCAATTAAAGCATCTTCCAAAATCTCTTCCTCTAACTCTATATCTTCTGCCAAATCCTCTTCCAGTCATTGGACCTTCTTCAAATGGACCCATTCCATTTAATCCTGCCATATATACGCTCCTTTCAAAATTTGGTTATGAGCATATGCTCTTTATGTTTTAATTATAAATCTTTTTGGGTATATGTCAATAACTTTTTTTAACATTTATTTGCTAAGTGGCTAGATATGTTTATAATTATTTTTTTTGCTTATACTAAAATATAAAGCTAAGAATTATTTTTACACTTCAGCTTTCTTTTACTGTAAATTTATTATGTAAATATGAATTATTATTAATGGTCACAAGGAGGTATTTTGTATGTTTCAAACGGTTCCTGCTAGAAAAAATAATAAGGATTCTTCGGTAGATGAATTTTTTGAAGATAATTTTTTCTCATCAGCTTTAATGAATACTCCTTTTAGTGTTGATGTAAAAGAAACAGACGATTCTTATTTACTTGAAGCAGATTTACCTGGAGTAAAAATAGAAACCATAGAATTAGATTATGAAAATAATTATTTAACAATTAGGGCAAAACGTGATGACACTATGGAAGATAAACAAGATAATTATATAAGACGTGAAAGAAAATATGGAGAATTTAGAAGAAGCTTTTATATAGATGATGTTGAAGAAGATAAAATAGATGCTTCTTTTAATGATGGTGTTTTAAAACTTACTCTTCCAAAACAATAAAAAATAAGGCAGTACCATTAATGGTATTGCCTTATTTTTATGCTTCAAGTAAGCTGAAATAAAATTCTACTCCTTGCTCCGTATTTCTAACACCAAATTTACTTTTGTGCATTTCTAAAATATTTTTAACTATAGGAAGTCCCAAGCCCGTTCCACCTAATGCCTTACTCCTTGATTTTTCTACCCTGTAAAATCTGTGCCAAATTTTGTGAAGTTGCTCCTCTGGTATATGTGATCCGCTATTTTCAATATACACATTTATCTCTTTATCTTTTACTTCTGTTTTTACTTTAATAAATCCACTGTTTTCAGAATATCTAATAGCATTACTAAAAAGATTTACAATTACCTGCTCTATTTTTTTTGCATCAGCATAAACTTCACAACAGTCTATATCTAAATCAACTTTTAAATTTTTATCTTCAGCAATATGTCTAAATTTATCACTTGTATTCACAATGATATCTTTTATATCAAAGTTACTTTTCTCTAAATTGTGTGCTCCTGCTTCCAATTTAGACAACTCCAGCATATCTAATACAAGCCCATTCATCTTTTCTATTTCATCTATTATAACTTCTAAATAATAGTCCTTTTTATCTTCATATATACCATCTTTAATTCCCTCTGCAAAACCTTTCATAATTCCAAGAGGAGTTTTTAATTCATGTGAAACACTTGCTACAAATTCTTTTCTTATCTTATCTTGTTCCTTCTCTTTTTCTATATCATCTTTTAGTTTTTCATTTGCTTTCTTTAATTCCCTCATATTATTATCTAAATTCTTTGATAAGGTATTTAAACTTTTTGATAAACTACCTAATTCATCCTCTGATTTTACTTCACAACAAACTGAAAAATCTAAATTTGCCATATTTTTAGCAACATTATTAATTTTAATAAGAGGTTTTGAAATCATTTTAGAATATGCAAAAGATAATATAACTATAAATAATATTGCCAATAAAAACATATATCCATAATATTTTTTCATTATTCCAATAGCTTCATCTACTGGTTGAAGAGATGTTAAAACAAAAATATATTCTTTGTTGCCCTTCTTTGTTGTAAGTGGTTTTATACAAACTAAATTTTGTGTTTTTGATTCAGGTTCATTATAGCTATAACTTATTATCTCGTTATTTACTATTCCCTTTACTTTATCCTCGTTGTAAAACCATGAATCTACCTGCTCCATTAGTAAAGTTTCTTTATATATCATATCGCTGCTAATATCATTTGAATTGTCTGCATATACAACCGTTCCTTTTATTTTCTTTACTTCTTCACTTTGTCCATATATTATTTCCTCATCGCCATTATCTAGATTATAATCATAAATTTCTACTTCATCTATATCAACAGCTTTACTAACATATTTTTTTCCTTTACTTTCTATTATTATAGGATTTATTATATCTTCATTATCATAAACATTTATCCCTTCGACATAAATACTATCTCCTTTTTTAGTTTTAAACTCTGTTCCATCATTTGAATCTACAATATATTCCGTAGGTATTTTATAATAATTATCATTTTTATCTTTAATTATAACTACTGAATTATAAAAACTATACATATATAAATTTTTAGGAAAGCCAACCTCATTAGTAATAATTATTGCTGAATTATTTTCTTTGATAAAATTATCTATTTCTTTTATTCCATCATTTATTGACCAATTAGAATCTAAATATTTTTTACTAAAGTCTTCAATATTTTTCTCTATAATTTTTGTTTTTTCTTTTATATAAAATTTGCTAAAAAAAGTACTTTGTAAACTCATTTGAATAACTATAAATACAGTAAATACAATTACAGTAATAAAAAATAATTTATATACAATACTTTTACTTTTCATTATTCACCTCAAATTTGTATCCTACCCTTATAACAGTACAGATACACTCTGATTTATCACCTAGTTTCTTTCTTAACTTCTTAATGTGAGTATCTACAACTCTTGAATCTCCGAAATAATCATATCCCCAAACTTTATTTAGAATATTTTCTCTAGACAATACAATTCCCTTATTCTCCATCATGTAGCAAAGTAATTGATATTCTTTCGGAGATAAATCTATAACTTCACTATTAACTTTAACAATATGAGACTGTTTATTTATTTCAATTCCTTTCATATCTATTATTTGTTTGTCATTTCTAATATTTCCTTCTATTCTCTTTAGAAAAGTTTTTACTCTTGCAACTAAAACCTTGGGACTAAAAGGTTTTGTTACATATTCATCTGCACCTAACTCAAACCCCATAAGCTTATCATCTTCATCTGAACGAGCTGTTAACATAATTATGGGAATATCCGATTCTTTTCTTATACGCTTGCATACAGACCATCCATCTATCTTAGGAATCATAATGTCCAAAATCACTGCATCCAGCTCATTTTTCTGAAAAATTTCCATAGCTTTTTTACCATCTTCAGCTTCAAAAACTTGAAAACCACTAGCTTTAAAATAATCTGCAGTAATTTCTCTCATTCTATCTTCATCTTCAACTATTAAAACTTTTTTATCCATATATTCAACTCCTATTTCTAGTAAAAACTTCAAATAATAAAATATAGAAAATACTTATATCTATTAATTATATATTAACCTTAGAAATAGGAAAAGAGTGCAGCAGCACTCTTAAAATAAATATTATTTTAATCCTAAATTTTTTCTGATTTCCTTTCTTATCTTAACTAATTCAGGGAAATCATAGAAGAATAACATCTTCTTTTCAGCTATAGTTTTTCCTTGTGGTTTATTTTCTGTTACAAATGTTCTGAATGATTCTGCTATATCCTCTTCTGGATTAGTTGAAGCATAACCTGAAACAAATTGGTTACTATATTTTTCATAAAAAGCTAAATTAGGTTGTCCATCTTCTTCATTATTTTCAGCTTTGTTAAGTTTTTTGTAATCATCATAAATATTTGCCCAGAACTTTTTATAGAATAAATTTAAGTAAGCATTCTTTTTAGTAGTTCCTTCATCTGTAGTATAAGTTGAGCTTTTTTCTTTATGTTCCGGTATAACTTGTTCATTATTTAAAGTTAAAACATGTCCAAATTCATGAATAATAGTCTCATTTAAATCTTTATCTATTAATTTTCCTTTTTCATCAAATGCATCTTTTATATCTATAGATAATGTCCATACTTTATTACTATCGTCCGGATAAACATAAGCCAGTATATTATCTTTACCATCTGTAACTACTTCATATCTTTTGATTTTATTAAGATAAGATTTAGGTATTATTTGTTTTGCTCTATCCCACATTAATTTATGTTTTTTTATATCTTCTTTTGATAGTTTCTTATTCTCTCCATCAGTAGATTTAAGCTGTATATTGTTATTTTTAACTTCATAAGAAGCTATTAACTTACTCATTTCCTCTGCAAAATCACCATTTTCAGAAAAAATTCCAGCTTCCTGTATTAAATTCTCAAGTTCTTGCCAAAGAGAATCTGCTTCTGTATATTTTTTTTCTTCTTCATATTTAATAATTTCAGAATACAATTTTTCTAATTTTTTAATTTGCTCTTTATCAAGCTTTTTAGTCTCTTCTCCTAATATATCTTGAATAGTTGGTATACCTTGCTCTTCTAATTCATTTATACCATAGTCTTCACACTCTACACATATTGGCATATATTTATCTAAAATTTTATAAATTTCATCCCAAACTTTACTTGCTTCTTCAAACTTCTCTGTATCCTCTAATGATATTGCTTTATTATATAAACCTTCTAATTTTTTAATATCTTCTTTTTTAATATCTCCTCCTATGCTCTTTAAGAATTCTTCAAATGTTGGTACTTCTATTTCACCAAAGTCTATATCATCAATTTCTACATTTTCATTCTCCTGTTGTAATTGCATAACCGCACTTTTAAAATTCTTGTCTCCTAAATATGCCTTATTAACTTCTCTTGCTTGTACACTTGTTGCTATTGCTGAAGATAGCATCATTGTTGCTGTTATTCCCATAATTAATTTTTTAATCTTTTTAGATATCATTTTATCCCCTCCTGAAATTTTTATTTTTCGTTTATCTCTAATCTTAATATACATCTGTGATGTGTACTCTTTGTGTACTTACTATGTATTTAAAAAATTTATTATTATTAATTATAACAAAATAAAACCTATACATTTAAATGTATAGGTTTAAATATCTAATTTAGGTTTAAATTACCTCTAATTTCTTTTCTTATCTTAACTAACTCAGGGAAATCGTAGAAGAACAACATTTTCTTTTCTGCTATAGTTTTTCCTTGTGGTTTGTTTTCTGTTACAAATGTTCTAAATGATTCTGCTATATCCTCTTCTGGATTAGTTGCAGCATAATCTGAAACAAATTGATCTTTATATTTTTCATAGAAGTCTAAATTAGTTTCTGGTTCTTCTGGAACATTTCCATCGTATTTTTCATCATTAGCCCTTTTTAATTCATCATGAATACCATTCCAGAATTTTTTATAAAAAAGATTCAAGTAAGCATCTTTGTTAGTAGTCCCTTCATTTGTAACATAAGTTGGACTTGCTTCATCATATTCTGGTACAACTTGTTCATGATTTAAAGTTAAAATATGACCAAACTCATGAACAATAGTCTCATCCAATGCTTTACCTATTAATTTCCCATTTTCATCAAATGCATCTTTTATATCTATAGATAATGTCCATATTTTATTGTTTTCATCCGCATTAACAAATGCCAATATATTATCTGGACCATCTGTAATTACTTCATATCTTTTGATTCTGTTTAAATATGATTTTGGTATTATCTGTTTTGCTCTCTCCCACATTATTTTGTGTTTTTCTGCATCTTCTTTTGATATTTCCTTATTGTTTTCACCAATAGATTTAAGCTGTATATTATTACTATTTACTTCATAAGAAGCCATCAATTTATTCATCTCATTTTCAAATTGACCATTACTCTTATCTTTCTTCACTTTACTTTCTATTTTAGTGTTTTTAGCTGTATCATTATTTTTATCACATCCTACTAATACAGCACTTCCACTTACTATAGTAAAAGCTATTAATAAAGTTAATATTTTTTTACACTTCAATGTTATTCCCCCCTTCTTCATTAGTTTACTTAATTTTAAATACAGTTTTTATTGCATTTGTAGGACATGTATCCTTACATTCTCCACATCTGATACACTCCATACTATTTGGTTTCTTATATATTTCAACATCCATCTTACATGCTCTTGCACATTTACCACAGCTTGTGCATTTATCTTCGTCTATTGAATACCTGTAAATACTAATTGGATTAAAAATAGCATATATCGCTCCTAATGGACAAATAACCTTACAAAATGGTCTAAAGCTAATGATAGCTAAAATTATTGTTAAAATTAATATTGTCATTTTCCACTTAAATAAAAATCCAATGCTGTTTTGTAATGCAGGATTTGTTGATATAAGAGGAATACCACCCTCTAGTGTTCCTGCTGGACATATATATTTACAAAAAGTTGGATTACCCATTCCTATGTCGTTTACCCATAAAATAGGCAGTAGCAGTACAAATATTATTAATACAGCATATTTGATATAGCTAGTCCACTTTGGTAATTTAATTTTAGGAGTTGGGATTTTATGCAGTAATTCTTGTATGAGTCCGAATGGACATAAAAATCCACACACAAGTCTTCCTATTAATGTACCTATTAAAATTAATATTCCAAATATATAAAATGAAAACTTATATTTTGCACTTCCCATTACAGCTTGTAGAGAACCTATAGGACAGGAACCTACTGCACCTGGACAAGAATAACAATTAAGCCCAGGAACACAGCCTTTCTTTGGTAATCCCTTATATATTCTTCCTTCTAAAAAACCTTTTAAGTTAGCATTTGTTAGTACTGCACTAATAATTTGAATTACTTTTCTTTTTACTTTACCCAATTCCTATACACTCCAAACATATTCTAATAGCTTTATTAAAAACTTTTCCTACCTCACCTCTATAAGTACCCATTATTATAAATGCTGCTCCAGTAAATAAAAGTCCTATTCTTATTAATTTCCCTTTCATAATTAATCACCATTCACTATTTTATCTTGCCAGATAAAATATCATCTACAATATTTTTGAAGCCTTCAAAATCGCTGCCTCCTGGTACAAACATTTTTAGTACTTCTCCCTTTGAATTTACAAATAAAGTAGTAGGTACATAATCAAAAGATTTTACTACTTGTTTTTCCAAAGCTTCATCTGGAATGATATTAAGATATTTTGCATTTTTCTTACTTAAAATATCCTTTGCTGTATCTTTATCTTTATCGGATACTATACCAATCACTTTTACCTTTTTATCTTTAAATTCATCTTGAAGCTTTTGTAATTCAGGCATTTCCTCTATACATGGCCCACAAAACGTTCCCCATATGTTTATAACCGTTAAATCATTATCTGCAAAAATCTTATTTGTTACTTCTTTTCCCTCTAAATCTTTAGCAGAAAATTTGTTTATAGTCTTACCTCCTAGAGGATTTTCTTCTCCACTATCATCTTGTTTATTTGTTTCTGATTTATCAACAACTTTATTTTGTGCCTTTCCATTTTCCTTTGTTATCTTCTTTTGACCACAAGCTCCTAAAGTTCCAACTATAAAAACACTTAATATTAACATTGATATTTTTTTCATAATATCCGCTCCTTTTAATTCTCTTTGTATTTGAATTAATTTCTTCTATATCTTGAGTATATATTTTTCCTGTGTACTCTTTGTGTACTTAGCATGAATATTAAATGTTTTTTGCAACAAAAAAACACTGTTGTTATTGTAATCAACAGTGTTTTTTGATTTGCTAAATTTTTAATTTTATTCCTGATGTATAACATCAAGTCTTGCAAATTTACTATATTGTCCAAGAAAGGCAAGTTTTACTGTACCAGTTGGACCGTTTCTTTGCTTTGCAATTATACATTCAGCTACATTCTTATCTTCTGATTCTTTGTCATAGTACTCATCCCTATAAAGGAACATAACAATGTCAGCATCCTGCTCTATTGACCCTGATTCTCTAAGGTCAGAAAGCATCGGTCTGTGATCTGCTCTTTGCTCAGGCGCACGTGATAATTGTGAAAGTGCTATAACTGGGCATTGCATCTCTTTAGCAATAGCCTTAATAGACCTTGAAATTTCAGATACCTCTTGTTGTCTACTTTCAGAATTACTTCCACTCATAAGCTGAAGATAATCTATTATAATTAAGTCTATACCATGTTCTATTTTTATTCTTCTACACTTAGAACGCATTTCCATTACTGAAACCCCAGCTGTATCATCTATATATATCTTAGAATTAGCAATTGGTCCAGCTGCTTTTGCTATTCTTTCCCAATCGTTCTCATCTAGCTCTCCTGTTCTAAGTCTAAGCATATCTATATTAGCTTCTGCACAAAGCATTCTATAAGCTAATTGTTCCTTTGACATTTCAAGAGAAAATACAACTACACTTTTACCTTCTCTAAGTGCTGCATATTGACCAATATTTATTGCAAAAGTAGTTTTTCCCATGGATGGTCTTGCTGCAATAAGTACCATATCTCCTGCTTGAAGTCCTGAAGTTTTAGCATCTAACTCTGGAAAACCAGTAGCTATACCAGTAGTCTCCCCTTTGTTATTGAATATTTTTTCTATCTGCTCAAAACCTCTCTCAAGTACAGTGCTTATAGCCTCAAAATCATTTGTTTCTCTCTTTTGTGCTATATCAAATATTCTTTTTTCAGCAGCATCAAGTACACTTTCTACATCATCCTGCTTTGTATAACTTTCTTCCATTATATCTGCTGAAGCTTTTATAAGCCTTCTCAAAATTGCTTTTTGCTCAACAATTTTAATATATGAATTTAAATTAATAGTAGATTCTACAGAATTGCTTAATTCTGTTATATAGGTAATACCTCCAACTGCCTGTAGCTTTTCTGTAGCTTTTAAATGCTCTATTAATGTAATCATATCAACAGGAATATCTTTTCTAAATAATTCTAATATGGCATCAAATATAATCTTATGACCTTCTCTATAAAAGGCATCTCCATTTAATGGTTCTGCTGCTTGTGCTATAGATGTCTTATCTTTTAACATACATCCTAATACTGTCTGTTCTGCCTGCAAATTATGAGGCAAACTTCTTAGAGGTGCTTCCATCTATTCATCTCCAAATACAATTTTAATAAGTTCTTCTATATTATCTACTGCTCTAGCTTCAATATCTTTTAGTCCTTGAGGTACCTCTTTTATATTATCTTCAGGAACAAGTACAAGCTTTACGCCTTTTCTTCTTGCTCCATAAACCTTCTCAAAAATACCTCCAACCGGTTTTATTTTTCCTCTTAAAGAGATTTCACCAGTCATAGCAATATCCTGTCTTACAGGTTTATTTAAAAGAGCACTAATAATACATATAGTTATAGCAGCACCAGCTGAAGGACCATCTATACGTCCTCCCCCTATAATATTTACGTGGACATCATAGTCACTTATATCTTTATCTGTTAATTTTCTTATAACAGATGCAGCATTAAATACAGAATCCTTTGCCATACTTCCTGCTGTATCATTGAACCTTACAGTTCCTTTTCCTTTTTCCTTAGCTTCAAATACAGTTGTTTCAATTTCTATAGTAGAACCTATATATCCACTAACTCCTAGGCCATACACATGACCTACTTCGTACTCTTCACCTTTTGAAATTTCTTCAAAAGGAGTAATTCTACTTATAGATATAATTTCTTCTACATCTTTTATACTAATTGTAACATTATCCTCTGCGTCTGCTTTATTATTATAAAGTACATATCCATAAACATCAGCAAGTATATTTACTGCTTTTCTACCTTCTATTGTATATCTACTTATTAGTTCTGCAACGCCTTCTTCTAATTCTATATTTAATTTCTCAGCTGCATTAGTTACTATTTTTTCAATATCCTTAGAAGATAGGGGTTCAAAATATACTTCTGTACATCTTGATCTTAAAGCAGGATTTATATCCTTAGGTTCTCTTGTTGTTGCACCTATTAATACAAAGTCTGCCGGTGCACCATTATCAAAAAGATATTTGATATATTTAGGTATATTCTCATCATCAGGATCATAATAAGATGATGAAAATTCTACTCTTTTATCTTCCAAAACCTTTAATAATTTGTTTTGAAGTATAGTATCAAGTTCTCCAATTTCATCTATAAACAAGACGCCACCATGTGCATCCGTTACAAGTCCTGGTTTAGGTTCTGGAACACCAATTTCAGCTAAATCTCTTTTACTCCCTTGATATATAGGATCATGAACAGATCCTAAAAGAGGGTTTGTTATTTCTCTTGGATCCCATCTTAAAGTTGTTCCATCTACTTCTACAAATTCGCACTCTTTACAAAACGGAGTATACTTTAATTTTTTTACTTCCTCTAATGCAAGTCGTGCAGCAGTAGTTTTTCCCACTCCAGGAGGTCCATAAAGGATAATATGCTGTGGATATGGTGATGCCATCTTGGATATTAGAGACTTTATAGCTCTCTCTTGGCCAACTATTTCTGAAAAGACTTGTGGTCTCATTAGTGCCTGAATATTCTTAGAAAGTTTTCTTGCATCTAAAACCTCAAGTCTTGCATATTTCTTTAAAGTTTTAGCATTTTCGGAACCCTTTCTCTTTTTTATAATACCAAGTCTTACATCATCAATATACTTTTCTTGTTTTTCCATAACAGCTTGTTCTACTTCTTTTTCTATGCTATTTTCTATATATCTTTTAGCTAAAGCATTAACAAGACATTGATTAGTATTTTCTATTGCTTCCTCAATGTTATTTTCATTTGGTATTATATCGATTCCTTTACCTTCACTTATTATCTTATTTATTGCATATATTTTTTTATAAATATCATCACTATGAATATATTTATTAAGCTTATACTTTACAATTCTTGATCTTATAGTCTTTTCACTTATAACTTTTCTCATTATTTCATTTAATACATCTACTTGTATATCTAAAGACATTGTATCATTTATAAAATCCATTCCATCCTTTGATTTATCATTCATTAATGAAGATTTCAATATTCTTACCCTCCAGAAATTCCAAATTTAAAAAGATTTTCTTTTAGGTGTCCCCCCTTTTTCTATCAATTATTGTTGATTAATAATAACCTTTACTTTAGTAGATATTCCAGGATATAATTTTACTTCTACTTCATAAGTTCCAAGTTGTTTTATTGTGTCAGAAACTATTTTCTTCTTATCTACTTCAATTTTATATTGTTTTTTCAATTCTGATGCTATGTCTTTGCTTGTAATTGCTCCAAATAATCTTCCACCATCTCCTGCTTTGGCAGAAATTTTTATTTCTTTATTTCTTAATTCTTCTGCTGATTTTTGAGCTGCCTCAGTCTCTGCTAATTTTTTCTTTCTTGCAGCTTCTTGTTGTTTGTTCAAAATATGGATATTAGCATCTGTTGCTTCTTTTGCTAAACCTTTTGGTAATAAAAAGTTTCTTGCATATCCATCTGATACATTTATTACCTCACCTTTTTTCCCTTGTCCTTTTACATCTTTTAATAATATTAGTTTCATTATTCTTCACCTTCCCTTAAGTATTTATCAATAGCATGCTTTAATTTTTCTTTAGCCTCATCTATTGAAACATTATTTAGTTTAGTACCTGCGATTGTTAAATGTCCTCCACCACCTAATGTTTCTAATATTAACTGTACATTTATATCGCCAAATGATCTGCCACTTATAAATACTTCATCTTTTATTTTAACAAGAACAAATGACGCTTGAACACCTGTAATATTTAGTAACTCATCCGCTACTTGAGCAGCTAAAACATTATCTTGTATTTCTGGTGGACAAACAGTAATTGAGATATTATTTTCTATTTTGGCAAGGCTCATAATTTTAGCCCTCTTCAAGTAAGATTCTAAGTCACTTGCAAACATTTTTTTTACATTTGTTATGTCTGCTCCAAGCTGTCTTAAATAAGCGGCTGCTTCAAAAGTCCTAACCCCTGCCTTAAAATAGAAATTTTTAGTATCTACATAAATACCAGCTAGCATCATTTCTGCTTCTATGGAATTTATGTTATCCTTAGGACTCTCTATCATATATTGAAGCATTTCTGTAACTAATTCGCAAGTAGAAGATGCATATGGTTCTATATAATTTAAAAGAGTTTCTCCTACTGCATCAGTTGACTTTCTATGATGATCTATGATAACTATTCTATCTATCTTCTGTACTATTTCTAAATCATGCACATGACTTTTACTATTTACATCTACCAATATAAGCAAACTATTTTTATCATAATTATCCATACATGTTTCTTTAGTAACAAATGTTGGATTAAATAAATTCTCTTTTTTTATTTTTCCTATTGCGTTTTCTATTCCGTTATTTATACTATCAAGAATTACATATGATTCCTTACCTAAAGCTTTTGCCACACTATTAATTCCCATAGCAGCACCAAGTGCATCAATATCAGGATTTATATGTCCCATTATAAATACATTGCTGCTCTCTTTTATTATATCAACTAATGCATGAGCTACAACTCTAGCCCTTACCTTAGTTCTTTTTTCAACTTCTTTAGTTTTTCCTCCATAAAATTCAAGTTTATCTTTATTTTTTACAACAACTTGGTCTCCACCTCTGCTTAAAGCCAATTCTTTTGCAGATATTGCAAAATGATGATTTTCAAGAGGGGTCTCTCCTCCACACCCTATCCCTACACTTAGGGTAACTGCTAATTTATTACCAAAATTGATTTCTCTTATTTCATCTAAAATCTCAAAATTCTTTTCCATCTCTTTATTTATGTTTTTCTTATGAACTACCATTATATATTTATTAAAAGAATACTTTTTAATTGTTGCTTCCATGTTTTGCCCATAATTTTTTATGGTTCTTTCTATCTCTGCAGACAGAAGTAATGCCTTATCTTCTTCTGTAGTCTTAAGTACATCATCTAAATTATCTACTTCTACAAGTATTACTGCTCCTTTAATATTCTCTTTTTCTTTTTTTGCTTTTACTTCTTCTGTTACATCATAAAAATATAAAAGTACAATTTTATTTTTATTTATGCTAACATCCTTATCATCTTTTATATTAGTAAATATATTATAATATTTATCTCTAATTTTTACATATGTAAATAATTTTTCATCTTTATTTAAAATAAGATCTATGTTTACTTCATTTATTACTTCATTTATATTCCTACCTAATATCTCGCCTTTTTCAAATATATTATAAAAATTTTCATTGTACCATAGAATATTACCTTCTCCATTGATAATAGTTAATGGAAAAGGTATATTTACTAATACACTTCTTGTGGAAATATTCATTTTAGATACAAAATCCTCCATGAATTTTTCCCATTCATCCTTTTTGCCTTTAAATATCTTAATATTATAAAAAACTAATACAGAATATAATACTAATACAATGCCGCCTACATACAAATGTCCAAATATAAATAAAATAGCTATTAACAATGCTATAATTGCCATATATATTTTATTATTCTCGGTAAAATAATTATTCTCCATATTATTCCCTCTTCTTGACTTTTCTTATTGGATTAGGATCTAATCTTCTTAAATTCAAAATTATATCCATAGTTCCAGCTATAAGGTATATGTCCCCGAAAATTGGAATAACTAGACCTAAAAAAAGTATTATTGTTGAAGCTGCTCTAGAAAGCTTAAATTTATTTCTAAGTATATATGCAAAAAATGCAATTCCATTCAGACTAAATAAAAACCTTAGTATATACATACTAATGCCTGACATATAAGTCCCTATAGTTATTCCTCTTGAATCTAGTATTATTCCCAAGCATGCAATTATTATAATATATGCAGCTAATAAATTTGGAATATATATTATACTAAAAGTTGTAATTCTATCTATATTTAAATTTGACTTTTGTAGAACCTTACTTGTAATGTAATAATTTATATATGATTGTATTAAGCTATTTGCTAAAATAATTACTGGTAAAATAATAAGTATTTGTTGCGCAGTAATTGATTTTATAATTTGATTAACAGCATCAATAAGTTCAGTAGGTGCACCCATAGAAACATATGTATCTTTAGCTATTTTAAAAGGTTCCCTTGAAGCTTCTGCAATTAAATTTATAGATTTTAGTATACCTTGCTTATGTATAAATATAGAATATACTATAAATTGCACAATAGTTCCTATTCCAATAGCTATTGAAGTTACTATTATAGAAAAAGAATTTTTCTTCTTCTTATTTATACAATATCCTAAAACTATTCCCACAAGACCATACATAAAAGTATACAGTATTGTAAGTACCAAATTATGCTTAATACTTACTAAAATGGTACTTACAACAATACTAAACAAAGTAACCTTATAACCATTTCTAACATAAAGCAATGTTATTGGAATAGGCAAAATAAACATAGTTATTGTAGCTATAGAAGGTATATATGTAGTATTTAGGACAATCAAAAATATCACTGCAATTGTTAATATGATTTCTACTACTTTCACCTTAAAATTTTCATGTGCCATAATTTCCTCCATTAATCTCTGTCTTTAATGTGTATATATAATCTACTTAAATCTTTACTTTGCTTTTCCATAATGTCTTCGTCTGTTATACCTAATTTTAGTTTCTTCTTTACATTCTCATCCACATTTTCATAAGAATATCCTAATCTTTCCCCTAATAGATATAAAATTATTATTGCCCCAGAAATACATTCTAAAATAGCTTCTTGAGCAACATTACTTCCTCTTGCAAGTAATTTAAAAAAATCTCCTATAATACATAAAAGTTCAGCTTTTAAATTTTCTATAATTTTTATATTTGACATTATATTAAAATCATCATTTTTCACATGAATCATCCCCTTATGTAGTCCTATATATATATTTTAGTTATTTTTACCTTATTGTGCAACTTTAGTTTTAACCGTATTATATTTACTAGCTTTATCTTATTATATGTAAAAATAATGAGAACAAATGTATATATTGCTATAAAGGCGTTTCACTTCACTAAGAAAGTCTAATTTATGCTCTTAGATACATGCTGAAAAACATAAACTGGCTATCGCTCAAACATATGTCTTTCTTTACGCATATATCACGAAAATAAGTAAGACTTTCTAAAGTTTGTTCAAATGCCTTTTACGCAATATATACTTTCTTAGGATGCTTAAAGTTGAAAATTATAAAATTTAAAACAATATTTTATACTACCATTAAAAGTTATCCATAAATTTAAAATTTTATAATTTCCTAGTAAGAAAAATAAAAAAAGCAGCGCCCAAATTTAGACACTGCTTTTGTATGTTTATTAGTCAGTTGTAAATGGTAGCAAAGCCATGTTTCTAGCTCTTTTGATCGCTGAAGTTAGCTCTCTTTGATGCTTTGCACAGTTACCAGAAATTCTTCTTGGAAGTATCTTTCCTCTTTCTGTAACATATTTTCTTAATTTATTTACATCTTTATAATCTATAGTAGAAACTTTATCTGCGCAGAAAGCACAAACTTTTTTTCTTCTTCTTCTTCCACCTTTTCTATTAAAAGCCATTTTTTCCCCTCCTTACCTAATTAATTAAAATGGTATATCACCATCATCAATTGGAGTAATTTCTTCTTCATACTCCTGCTGATTGAATCCTTCAGATGTAGCTGATGTATTATTTCCAGTATTAAAGCCTGAGTTATTATTAAATGGTGTTTCAGTTCTGTTGTTTGGGTTTCCCCATTCTAAAAATTGAACTTCATCAGCAATAACTTCTGTAACATACCTTCTAGTACCATCCTTTGCTTCGTAAGATCTTGTTTGAATCCTACCACAAACTCCCATCAGCTTTCCTTTGCTCATGTAATTAGCTGTACTTTCAGCTTGTTTTCCCCATACAACTATAGGAATAAAATCAGCTTCTTTTTGTCCATTAGAAGAAAATCTTCTATCTACAGCTAAGGTAAAGGATGCAACAGCTTTTCCAGTCCCTGGAGTAAATCTTAACTCTGGGTCTTTAGTTAATCTACCGATTAAAACAACTCTGTTCATTTAAGCACCACCTATTTTTCAGGATTAACTACCATAAATCTCATAACGCCATCAGTAATTCTGAATACTCTTTCTAATTCTTTAGGTAATTCAGTATTAGCTTTAAAATTCACTAAAGTATAGTATCCTTCGTTAACTTTTTGTATAGGATAAGCAAGTTTTCTTCTACCCCATTCATCAACGTTTTCAACTACTCCTCCACCATTTTCGATTACACCTGCAAACTTTTCAAGTCTAGCTTTTATAGCTTCTTCATCTAAAGATGGGTGTAATATAAATAATGTTTCGTAATTTCTCATCAATTTCACCTCCTCCCCTTGGACTAACGGCTGTGATGTATCACAGCAGGGATCACATCTATTAATTCTACCATTTAAAACATTAAAAATCAAGCTATTATTTTTATTGCCAAAAAAGTATTTATTTAAACATGTTTCCCTTTAATTCTCAGGTATATTTTGTTTTATAACCCTCTTTACTCTTTTTTCAAATTTACTTCTTGGAAGCATTATTATTCTTTCACACCCTAAACATTTTATCTTTATGTCAGCTCCCAATCTTATAATTTCCCACTCTGTACTTCCACATGGATGCTTTTTTTTCATTTCAACAATATCACCAATATAAAACTCTTTTGCCATTTTATTTCTCCTTCTTTAATATTATTGTTTTTTATACAAATTCTATATACAATTATATAATAAATTAAGCTATAATATAAATAGTATGTAAAGATTTTGACTTTAGCATAAAAATTAAGTTAAAGGGGTATTAAAATGACACACTTATTACTACTAATAAAAGCCTTAATAAGCGGATTTACTACTGGTATAGCAATTTCTATCCCCTTAGGGCCTGCTGCTATTGAATCTGTAAATCGGACTATATCTAAGGGCTTTAAGCAAGGATTTATAGTATCTCTTGGTGCTATTACTGCTGACATTACATATCTTGTACTTATAAATTGTGGGCTCTCACGACTTTTACACCATAATAAAAAAACAGCAGCTTTATTTTGGATTATTTCAGGATTTGTTTTAGTTGCAATGGAATATAATAATTTGAAAAATATGGATAAACAAAACAAACATAAAGTTAGTTCACAAAATTCCTATCCTTTCTGGTCTGGTTTTATTTTAACTCTTTCTAATCCAATGACTCCCACTCTTTGGTTAGGTCTAAGTGGTACTGTTATTAGATTATGGCGCCGAGTTGGTAACTTTTATTATTGTTCATTTATTTTTTCACTAATCTTAGGAATGATGACTTGGTTTGCAGTATTAAATTTTCTTGCTTTTAAGGGCTTAAATATTTTTAAATCAGGTCGTTCTGAAAAAGCATCTATATATATGAAATGGATAATTTTACTTTTAGGAATTGCATTTATTATATTTGGTTTAATCAAACTCATATTTTAATGCTCAGCAAATATAAATAAATTTATTCTCCAGTATAAAAATCTCCTTTTATGGACATAATTTCAATAAAGGAGGTTTTGTGTATGGACAGTAAAATAACTCTAGATTCAATGGAACGAGATTCAGTATATAAATTAAGGGATACATTATGTAAAAAGTTATTTCACATAATAAAAACTAAACGTCCTATTATTCTTTTATGTATAGGTACTGATAGATCAACAGGAGATAGTCTTGGCCCTTTAATTGGTAATAAACTTAAAGCACTAGTGAAAAATGATTTCATTTTATATGGTACTTTAGAATATCCTGTACATGCAAAAAATCTTTGTGACATATTACAAGAGATTAAAGAAAAATATACTAATCCGTACATAATTGCTATAGATGCATGTCTTGGTAATGTACAAAGTGTTGGTAATATCATAATAGAAGAAAAACCTTTATCCCCAGGATCTGCAATGAATAAAAAACTACCTAAAGTAGGTAACCTAAGTATAACGGGGGTTGTAAATGTATCAGGGAGTTTAGAATTTATGGTATTACAAAATACTAGATTATATACTGTTATGCGTCTTGCGGAGGTTATTTCAAGAGGCATATATCACTCTATCCTTAAAACGCTAGGTAGTAAAAAGATTTCTGATTTTGATATTGTTTTACATAATATTAATAAAAATTTAAGTGCAAGCTCTAAATGAAAAATCTCCTAAGATGCTAAATAATATAAACTAGCTCTTAGGAGATTCTTTATTTATTACTGGCTTCAATTAAAACTTCTTCTTCTTCTTCTGATAAATCATATCTTGAAATTCCTTTATCTATGGGTTTTGCATAAACTGTGCTATCACTTCTTCCATAAATTCCTGTGATTACTACTCCATCATTATTATCATTTAGTAATGCTACCGAAAAACTCAAATCACTTCCTACATCCTCAAATGCCTTATATCTTAATATAGCTACTTTCTGTATACTCTTTTTAAACTTTTTGTCTAATTCTTCTTGTTGATTTTTTATTATTTCTGTATCAGCTTTTACTTCATCTATATTATCTAGATATTTTGTTACAATTTCCTCTAAGTTTTTATTATTTATTCCTCTTGTTAACTTTCTATATCTTATTTCCAATTTATTAAGAGATTTAAAAATCACGATTGTAACTATTAATAATATAATTATAGTACACATAAGTGCTATTGTTATATACGGCTGTAAATCACTTAAAGTCTGTAGTAATTCTTTCATTATGTCTCCACCCTTTCTAATGTTTCACGTGAAACATTATAATTTCAATATATCTAAAATTCTTTGTAAGTCATCTTCTGAATAATATTCTATTTGAATTTTCCCTTTATTATTTGAATTTGTAGTTAAGGAAATCTTAGTATGAAATAAACTCTCTAATTTATATTTTATATCATCATAGTATGGACTATTTTTAGATATTTGTTTATTATTATCTTTACTTTTTTTATTACTATTTTTTATAAATGCTTCAATTTGTCTAACACTTAATTCTTCATCTATTATAGTTTGTGCTAACTTATATTGAATTTCTTTATCTTCAACACCTAATAAAGCTCTTCCATGTCCTTCACTAATAACACCATCTATTAAATAATCCTGAACTCTTTTATCTAAATTTAAAAGTCTCATACAATTAGCTATAGCAGTTCTTGATTTACCAACTCTTTTACTAAGTTCTTGTTGAGTTAATTTAAAATCATCAATTAATTTTCTATATGCTAAAGCTTCTTCTATAGGATTTAAATCTTCTCTTTGTATATTTTCAATTAAAGAGATTTCTAAAACTTCCTTATTCGATAAATTTAGAATAACAGCTGGAACTTCTTTTAATCCTATTCTTTTAGCAGCTCTCCATCTTCTTTCCCCTGCAATTATTGTATAAATTTCATCTTCTTTTTTTAATACCAAAGGTTGAATAATTCCGTGTTGCTTAATAGATTCTGATAATTGCATTATTTTTTCTTCGTCAAAATTTTTTCTGGGCTGCTCCTCATTAGCTTTTATTAAATTTATAGATATTTTTAATATTGATTCATCTTTAGTTGATTCATCAGGTATTAGAGCTCCTAACCCCTTTCCTAATCCAAACTTTTTACTCACTTTTACTCACTCCCCTGTCTTTTCAAAAATTCTTTTGATAAATTTCCATATGCTTCAGCACCTTTACATTTATCATCATAAAGCATTATTGGAAGTCCAAAACTTGGTGCTTCAGCAAGTCTTATATTTCTAGGGATTGTAGTATTATAAACCTTATCTTTAAAATACTTATTTACTTCTGATGCAACTTCATTACATAATTTTGTTCTACTGTCATACATACTCATAACTACGCCTTCAATTTCTAAGTCTTTATTTAAAGACTTTTTTACAAGTTGAATGGTACTTAAAAGCTGACTTACTCCTTCAAGCGCATAGAACTCACATTGTATAGGTATTAAAACAGAATCAGCTGCACTCAAAGCATTTATAGTTAAAAATCCTAAAGAAGGTGGACAATCAATGAAAACATACTCAAAACTGTCGTCCAACTGTTTAATTTTATCTTTAAGTATATTCTCTCTATTTTTCTTATCTATTAATTCTATTTCTGCCCCTACCAGATCCATATTAGATGGTACTATATAAAAATTATTAATAAGTTCACTTTCTATCATTGCTTCTTTTATTGAAATATCAGTAGCTAAAACATCATAAATCGAGTGCTCAATTTTATTTTTATCAATTCCAAGTCCGCTTGTTGTATTACCTTGTGGATCAATATCAATTGCTAAAATTTTATGACCATTCATAGCTAAATTGGCACATAAATTTATATTGGTTGTAGTTTTTCCAACTCCCCCTTTTTGGTTAAAAACACATATAATTTTCATATCTTCACCCTCTTCTTACGTTATTTAAACTTATTTTTTAATAAACCTTATTTATCATATAATTAAAATATGATAATCAATATTAAACCCTATTTTGACATAATTATATTTTCTTCTCCTTAATATACATTATAATATTTAAAGAAAGATTAATAAATATATTTTAATAAAAAGCACGTAAAATTTTCTCGTTTAAAAGAAATTTTACGTGCTTTGTTTCACGTGAAACATTTTATAAATATTACTTTTTAGGTATCGTTATTGTAACTTGAACTTTATCTTCCATTTCTTTAGTTCTATACGTAGCATCTATTCCATACTTATCAAAAACTTGCTTTACAGTATTCATATATACTCTAGGAGCAAATACTCCTTTTATTTTTTTCTTTCCATCCGCAGCTAATTCCTGTCCATTAATTTTTAATAATTCTTTATTTATTAATTCCTCAGTCTTTTTAACATTTAATGATTTCTTAATAACATTTTTCAAAACTTTTTTCTGAAGCTTAACATCTGGTAATTTTAATAGTGCTCTTGCATGTCTTTCTGTAAGTTTATTCTCTAATAATATCGTTCTAATCTCTTTATCTAACTTTAAAAGTCTCATTTTATTAGCAATAGTTGATTGTTTTTTTCCAATAACATTTGCCAATTGTTCTTGAGTATAATTATGCTCTTTTAAAAGATTATGATAAGCTTCTGCTTCTTCTAAATAATTCAAGTTTTCTCTTTGTAAGTTTTCTAGTAAAGCTATTGCAGCTGAATCTCTATCTGTAATTTCTATAACTATAACTGGAACTTGTTTAAGTTCTAATTTTTTTGCAGCTCTTAATCTTCTTTCACCTGCTACAAGTTCATATTTTAATTCTCCAATCTTTCTAACAGAAAGAGGTTGAATTATTCCATATGCTTCTATAGACTGAGCAAGCTCACTAATAGTCTCCTCATTAAAGTATTTTCTAGGTTGATACGCATTAGGAATAATTAAATCAGTAGATATGTACTTAATATCATTTTCCATAGTGATCCCATCCCTCTTTTATATTACTCACTACTAGAATTCTTCATTTGTCCCTTGAATTCATGTAATTTTTCTAATTTACAACAAATTTTTATGCTATAGGTTTCTTAGTAATACTTCCAGCTTTTCTTGGATATTGCTTAGGAGTATTTTTTATTTTTTTTATAACAACTAAATTGTGATTTAGATCACTGTCTTCTATTTCTACTTCTATAACTTCTTCTATTTTTCCACCTAAAGTTGAAATAGCTTTTTTAGCTCCTTTTATTTCCTCTTCAACTGCTGGACCTTTCATAGCAACAAAATACCCACCAACTTTTACATAAGGAATACAAAACTCACTTAAAACAGCTAAATTTGCAACAGCTCTAGAAACAACAGCGTCATACTGCTGTCTATGATTAGAATTTACTCCATATTCCTCTGCTCTACCATGTATAGCAGTTACATCATTTATTTCTATATTGTGTAATATATCTTCTAATACATTTATTCTTTTTCTTAAAGAATCTAGAAGAAACATATCAATCTCAGGTTTTATTATCTTCATTGGGATACCAGGGAACCCACCCCCAGTTCCTATATCAATTACTTTTTTAGCCTTTTTTAATGGTTCAAATTTAAATATCTTCATTGAATCAATAAAATGCTTTTTTATTATTTCTTCATCTTCTTTTATTGCTGTAAGATTTACTTTTTCATTCCACTCTTTTAATAAATCTTTATATTTTATAAATTGTTCGTATTTTTTATCATCAAAACTCAACCCTATATTAGATGCAGCTGTATTTAATATATTATAATATATTTTATCTTGACTCAATAGATTTATCCTCCTTGCTGTTAAGCTTTCTATTATATTGTTCAAGAGCTACTAAAAGTACAGATATATCTGCTGGTGATACTCCTGAAATTCTAGATGCCTGCCCAACATTTACTGGTCTCATTTTATCTAACTTTTGAACAGCTTCCATTCTAAGTCCATTAACTGATTTATAATCAAAATGTTCAGGAATTAATCTATTTTCTATTTTCTTAAATTGAGCAACTTGTTCTAGTTGTTTTTGTATATATCCTTCATATTTTGATACAGTATTAACCTGTTCCTGTACATCAGTTGGTAAATTGGGTCTATTTTTATCTAATTCTGATACATTAAAATAATTTAATTCCGGTCTTTTTATTAGTTCATAAAAATTTATAGGTTTTTTTAATGCAACAGAATCCATTTTTTCTAAAAATTCATTTACTTCTTTTTTATTTGTTATTTTTACATTTTTAATTCTTTCTATTTCATTTTCTATTGCTTCTTTTCTTTTCAAAAATCTATTATATCTTTCCTCAGTAACTAAACCAGCTTTATATCCCATTTCTGTTAATCTTAAGTCTGCATTATCCTGTCTTAATAATAATCTATATTCTGAACGTGAAGTCATCATTCTATACGGTTCATTAGTACCTTTTGTTACTAAATCATCTATTAATACACCTATGTATGCATCTGATCTGTTTAGAATTAATGGTTCTTTATCTTGAATTTTAAGTGCAGCATTTACACCAGCTACTAACCCTTGACAAGCTGCCTCTTCATAACCTGAACTACCATTTGCCTGACCAGCTGAAAATAATCCATCAACGTTTTTAAATTCTAATGAAAGCTTTAATTGAGTAGGATCTATACAATCATATTCAATAGCATATGCCGTTCTCATTACCTCAACATTTTCAAGTCCAGGAACTGTTCTCATCATTTTAATTTGAACATCCTCTGGTAATGAACTTGACATTCCGCCTACATACATTTCTTCAGTATCTTCACCTTCTGGTTCAATAAATATTTGATGTCTTTCCTTATCTGGAAATCTCATAATTTTATCTTCAAAAGAAGGACAATATCTTGGCCCTACACTTTTAATTGAACCATTATATAAAGGAGATCTATGAATATTTTCAAGAACAACCTTTTGTGTTTTTTCACCAGTATACGTTAAATAACATGACATCTGTTCTCTCTCAATGTCTGTACTCATAAAAGAGAAAGGAACTATATTCTCATCTCCCTTTTGCTCTTCCATCTTTGAAAAATCTACAGATCTTCTATTAATTCTAGCTGGAGTTCCTGTTTTAAATCTTTTTAATTTAACCCCATTTTCTATTAAACTCTCTGATAAATAATTTGCTCCTGAAAGTCCACTTGGACCACCTTCGTAATTTATATCTCCTATAATTATTCTAGATTTTAAATAAGTTCCTGTTGCAAGTATAACAGCCTTTGTATTGTAATAAGCTCCATTTCTGGTAACAACGCCCTTAATCTTTCCCTCTTCAATATCTACCTTTATTATTTCCGCCTGTCTCAAGTTTAAATTTTTAGTTGTTTCCAAAATATGTTTCATTCTATCTGAATATCTCTTTTTATCAGCTTGTGCACGTAGTGAGTGTACAGCTGGTCCTTTAGAAGTATTTAACATTCTAGATTGAATATATGAATTATCAATATTTATACCCATTTCTCCACCTAAAGCATCTACTTCTCTAACTAAGTGTCCTTTAGCTGTTCCTCCAATATTAGGATTGCATGGCATCATAGCTACACTAGCTAAATCAGTTGCACACACTAGTGTCTTTACTCCTAATCTGGCACTAGCAAGTGCCGCTTCACAACCTGCATGACCTGCACCAATTACAACAACATCAAACTCTCCTGCAAAATAGCTCATATTTCTCTCTCCTTACTTTCCTAAACAAAATTTGGAAAATATTTTATCTATAATATCTTCTTCTACTGTATCTCCAGTAATTTCGCCCAAATTTTTCCATGCATTTCTAAGGTCAATTGATGCTAAATCAATAGCAAAAGTATTATAAAGTACTTCATTTGCTGCTATCAAACTCTCTTTTGCTCTGATTAAAGCTTCTTTATGTCTTGTATTAGTTACCATAACATCTTTTGATTCAATTTCTCCACTAAAGAATAATTCTTTTACTATATTCTTAAATTCCATTATTCCTTCACCAGTTTTAGCTGAAATTTCTATAATGTACTCAGAATCTAATTCTTTAATATCATTCTTATCTATTTTACCATCTAAATCACTTTTATTTAATAGTACTACATACTTTTTATTTTTAATAAATTCTATTATTTCTTTATCTTCATCACTTAATTCTCTACTTATATCTAGAACTAGAACTACAAGATCCGCATTTTCTATCTTTTCTCTCGATCTTTCTACACCAATTTTTTCAACAATATCTTCTGTTTCTCTAATTCCAGCTGTATCTGTAACTTTTACGGGAATACCATCAATATTCATGTACTCTTCTATAACATCTCTAGTAGTACCAGGAACATCTGTAACTATTGCTCTTGTTTCCATTAGAAGAGCATTTAATAATGATGATTTACCAACATTAGGTTTACCAACAATTACAGTACTCAATCCCTCTCTTAATATCTTTCCTTCATCAGCACTACGTAATAATACTTCAACTTCCTTTAATAATTTCTCTATATCATCTCTTGATTTATCTGCAGTTACCTCTTCTAAATCATCCTCTGGATAATCTACTGTAGCCTCTATATGTGCAATAATTTCTAGTAATTTATTCCTGATTACATTTATTTCCTTGGAAATTTTACCTTCAGATTGCTCTAAAGCTGATCTCATACTTAATTCTGTTTTAGCATTTATTATATCAATAACCGCTTCTGCTTGTGATAAATCAATTCTGCCGTTTAAAAATGCCCTTTTAGTAAATTCTCCAGGATCAGCAAGTCTAGCTCCTGCCTTTACTACCTCTTCAAGTATTCTTCTAGTAACCACAACTCCACCATGACAATTTATCTCCAAAGTATCCTCTGCTGTAAAACTTCTAGGGCCTTTCATGTAACTTACTATTACTTCATCTAATTTTTCTCTAGTATCCTTATCAACAATATGCCCATATCTCATTGTATAAGTTTTTATATCATCTAATTTTCTACCATTTTTACCTTCAAAAATACTACTTACTATTTGTAGAGATTTATCACCAGATATTCTTATTATAGATACTCCACTTTCTCCTAAATTTGTAGCAATAGCTGATATAGTATCAAATTCTTTCATATTTTTCATCCCTTCATACACTATTTAGATATTTTTATATAAAAAGACTCATAAAAAGCAAAAGAAAGCCCCTTAGGCTTTCTTTTTCAAATCAATAACAACTCTTCTATGTGGCTCTTCACCTTCACTATATGTAACTATAGAGGAATCATTTTGAAGGGCCGAATGAATGATCCTTCTTTCATAAGGATTCATTGGTTCTAGTTTCATAGCTTTATTATTTCTTCTTACTTTATAAGCTATCTTCCCCGCAAGCCTTTTTAAGGTTTCTTCTCTTTTAGCCCTATAATTTTCGGTATCTAAAGTAACTTTTTTATATTGGCCTTCATTATTTTTATTTATAGCTAAATTAACTAAATATTGAAGAGAATCTAAGGTTTCTCCTCTATATCCTATTATTAATCCCATATTAGGTCCTATAAGATTAATTTTAAGTACGTTATTTTCTTCTGTTATTTTAATTTCTGCTAAGATTCCCATTGAACTTAATACATTTCTTAAAAAGTCTTTAGCATCATCTTTATAGTCCTTTTTAACAGTAACTTCAACTTTTGATTCTCTTCCTCCAAAAATCTTAAATAAACCTTTGCTGCCTTCATCTATTACTTTTACTTCTACTTTATCTTCAGTTACATTAAGAGCTTTCAAAGCATTTTGAACAGCCTCGTCAACTGTTTTACCTGTCATTTCTATAGATTTCATACGTAAGACACCTGCCTTCCAAAAACTACTATCAATAAGGCAAATACTCTATTCAAATTATCTCTTATTCTAATTCTTCTTTTAATACTTTTTTTGCTTCCATGTTTTTCATTAATAAAGTTTGACCTATTTGGAATAGATTATTTGTTACCCAATATAATACTAATGCTGATGTAAATCTAAAACTCATCCATGTAATAAAAATAGACATTCCTATGTTCATAGTACCCATCTGTTTTGCTTGAGCATTATTTCCTGATTTAGTTCCCATTAAAACTGTTGAAAAATATGTTGTTGCTCCTGATACAACTGGTAAAATCCATGTAGCTGGATCTGACATACTTGCAGATGCTGCTAAATTATTTATCCATAAGAATTTTACTCCATCTATACCTGGTAAATTCATAAACACAGCATATAATGCTATAAGTATCGGCCATTGAAGTAAAATAGGTAAGCATCCTCCAAGTGGACTTACACCATGTTTTTTATAAAGCTTCATCATTTCTTGTTGCTGTCTTTGTGGATCATTTTTATATCTTTCTTGAACTTTTTTCATCTCTGGTTGAATTTCGTTCATTTTTACTGTAGATCTTATCTGTTTATAGTTTAATGGGAATAATAATAATCTAATGATTATAGTCACTATAATTATAGCCAATCCATAAGATAAATTTGGATTTGGTATAATGGAATGTACTAAATTATGTATGTATTCAAAAAATTTAATTAATGCATTATTTAACCAATCAAATTTAAAAATAACTGCCGAATAGTTCATTAAAAAAAACTCCAACTTAAAACCTCCTTAAGGCTATTTAACAGGATCATATCCACCCTTACTAAATGGATTACATCTTAATATCCTTTTTATAGACATAATACCACCTTTCAAAGCCCCATATTTTTCAATGGCTTCTATTGCATACTGAGAACAAGTTGGATAAAACCTACAACATGGTCTTTTTAAAGGTGAAATGTATTTTCTATAAATTTTTATTACATTAACGAATATTTTTTTCATAACTAATTATTTAAACCTGCCCTTTTAAATAGGTTCAGTACTGCATTCTCTATTTCTTTATAATTTCTACCTTTTGAATTATTTCTAGCAATAAAAACTAAATCATATCCTTTTTTCAAATCATCACAATTTAATCGGTATCCTTCACTTATCAATCTCTTAACTCTACTTCTAACTACACTATTTCCTACTTTTTTACTAACAGATATCCCAATTCTATTTATATTTACATTTCTGCTATTCTTATAAACGTACAATACTAGTAAATGATTAGAACATGATTTACCTTTTCTATATACCTTGCGAAACTCTATATTTTTTCTAATTCTTTCTTCCTTATTCATTATAATAGGTACTCCTTTTTTTTCTGCAGTTGCAGAAAAAGGCCACTATAGCGGCCCTTATGCTGTCAATCTCTTTCTTCCTTTTTGTCTTCTTTTTCTAAGAATATTTCTTCCTGATGATGTTCTCATTCTCTTTCTGAATCCATGTTCTTTTTTTCTTTGTCTTTTTTTAGGTTGGAAAGTCATCTTCATGGTTCTACACCCCCTTTATCTGCTATCTCGCTTTATAAGTTAAGCAAATGCATATTATCTAAAAGTAGTTTTACTATTAAATTATATATATACACTGTAGTAATGTCAAGATTATGGTTAGTTGTTGATAATTTTTTATTTTCATTTTCTTTTTTTGTGGATAAATTCTTGAATCCCCTCTATTCTTTTGTTATTATTAATCTTGAACTGTTGACAATTTGTTAAAAATCTTACTTATACACAGGTTGTGGACAAATATGTGTATAACTTGTTCAATTCCTTTTATACTCAGTATTTTACTTTTATATTTTTGACTTGTTTCCTAATTTTATTCATATTTATCAATCGTGTATATATTTTTTTTAGTTGTTGATAACTTATTTTAAATTTTAATTTTCAACATTATTATACACATGTGAATATTTTTTTGTTTATTTGTCAACAAACTATAATGAACTATAATAATTTAGTGTATATATTGTTAGTAAGGTGTTTATTTGTTGTTAATTACCTTAATTTTTGATAAAAAAAAATTTTTTTATTTTTATGTAATATGTAATATGTACGGACTGGAGGCCAAAAGATGAATGCCCAACTAGAACAATTGTGGACAAAAACTTTGAATATAATCAAAGGCGAACTCACAGAAGTAAGTTTTAATACCTGGATTAAGAGCATAGTACCTATATCAATTGAAGATGATTCTATTAAATTACAAGTTCCTAACGATTTTACAAAAGGCATTCTTGAAAGCAGGTATAAAGATTTAATAATTAATGCAATTAAACTTATTACTTCTAAAAAGTATAAAATCGAATTTTTAATATTATCTGAAGAGTTTTCTTCTAACAATGAAAAATTACCTAATATAAAAAAAGATAATATCATTGTTAATGATGAAATGTCTTCTACTTTAAACCCTAAATATACTTTTAACTCATTTGTTATAGGTAATAGTAATAGATTTGCTCATGCTGCATCGCTTGCTGTTGCTGAAGCTCCAGCAAAAGCCTACAATCCATTATTTATTTATGGGGGAGTTGGTCTTGGTAAAACTCACTTAATGCATGCTATAGGTCATTATATATTACAAAATAATCCTAAGGCTAAAGTAGTTTATGTTTCTTCAGAAAAATTTACAAATGAACTTATAAACTCTATAAAAGACGATAAAAATGTCGACTTTAGAAATAAATATAGAAATGTTGACGTTTTATTAATAGATGATATTCAATTTATAGCTGGTAAAGAAAGAACTCAAGAGGAGTTTTTCCATACCTTTAATGCTCTTCATGAAGCTGATAAACAAATAATTCTATCAAGTGATAGACCCCCAAAGGAAATTCCTACATTAGAAGATAGATTACGTTCTAGATTTGAATGGGGATTGATAGCTGATATTCAAGCTCCAGATTTTGAAACTAGAATAGCAATTCTAAAAAAGAAAGCAGATGTTGAAAATTTAAATATACCTAATGAAGTTATGGTATATATAGCAACTAAAATTAAGTCAAATATCAGAGAACTTGAAGGTGCCTTAATTAGAATAGTAGCTTTTTCATCCTTAACTAATAAAGAAATAAGTGTAGAACTTGCTGCTGAAGCTTTAAAAGACATAATATCAACTGAGCAAAATAGGCAAGTAACTATTGAACTTATTCAAGATATTGTAGCAAATTATTTCAATTTAAAAGTAGCTGAACTTAAATCATCTAGGCGTACTAGAAATATAGCTTTTCCAAGACAAATAGCTATGTATTTAAGTAGAAAACTTACTGATATGTCTTTACCCAAAATAGGTGAAGAATTTGGTGGTCGTGATCATACTACAGTTATTCATGCCTACGAAAAAATTTCTACAAATTTAAAAAAAGATGAATCTTTAAAAAATGTTATAAATGATTTAACTAAAAAAATAAATAATAAATAATTAACATTTGTTTATAATATATTTCTAATTATATGTGGATAAAATCAAAACTGATTATTTAATTTAATTATTGTGGATAAAGTCAAAATTTGTTCTTTTACTTATCCACAATAATTTTTGCTCTAAAAATTTAGTGTTTTCTTGGTTTGCTATAGTTATCCACATATTCACACTCCCTACTACTATTACTACTATATTTTTAAATAATATCTTATCTACTTTAGATAAAAAATTATTGTGGATAAAGGAGGTATTTTATTAATGAAATTTACATGTGCTAAAAACAAATTACAAGAAGCTATTTCAATAGCTCAAAAAGCTGTTACAGGTAAATCACCTATGCCGATACTTCAAGGAATACATATCTCTGCTAAAAGTGCTCAATTAACGTTAATAGGCTCTGATATAGATTTAAGTATAGAAACTAAAATTGCTGCAGATATCCAAGAAGAAGGGACTATAGTTGTTGATTCAAAACTTTTTGGTGAAATTATTAGGAAGTTACCTAATAGTTCTGTTCAAATTAGCACTATAGATAATAACTCTATAGAAATAATTTGTGAAAAATCTAAATTTACTTTAATTCATATGGATGCTGATGAATTTCCTAATTTACCAAATATAAATGAAAATATGATTTTTAGCATTCGTCAAAAAGTATTAAAAAATATGATTAAAGGTACTATCTTTGCTATTGCACAGGATGAAACAAGACCTATTCTTACTGGAATTTTATTTGAAGTTAACGATGAAAAACTTAATTTAGTAGCACTAGATGGATATAGATTAGCACTAAGAAGTAATAGTATAGATAATGACAATACTATAAATGCTGTTATTCCAGGAAAAACATTAAGTGAATTGGCTAAAATATTAAGTGAAGATGAGGAAAGTGTAAATATAACTTTTACTCCTAACCATATTTTATTTAATTTAGGTCAGACTAAAATAATATCAAGACTACTAGAAGGAGAATTTATAAGATATAACTCCATAATTCCTGAAGAATATAATTTAAAAGTTACTGCAAAACGAGGAGAACTGTTAAATTGTATTGAAAGAGCCTCTCTTATGGCGAAAGACGGAAATACTAATTTAATAAAATTCGACATAAAAGATGATAATTTAATAATTACATCTAATTCTCAATTGGGAAAGGTAAGAGAAGAATTGAATATAATTTTGCAAGGTGATGAATTGCAAATTGCATTTAATTCAAAATACTTAATTGATGTATTGAAAATTATTGATGAAGAAGAAATTATTTTAGAATTTTCAAGTAGTGTGAGTCCTTGTGTTATAAAAAATATAGATAATACTAAATATACATACCTAGTATTACCTGTAAGATTGTTAAATGCTTAGATAATCTGGAGGAATAAAAAATGGAAGAAATTAAAATTAATACAGATATCATAAAATTAGATGCTTTTCTAAAATGGGCTAGTATTGCTGGAATGGGATCAGAAGCAAAATTTTATATTCAAAACGGTGAAATAAAAGTTAATGGAGAAGTTGAAACAAGACGAGGAAAAAAATTAACAAAAGGTGATATAGTAGAATTTAATGGTGAAACTTACAAAATTGTTTAGAGAAAAAGCATTAGTTAAGTATACTTAATTTGTGCTATAATAAAAAATAGGTGTTTTTTATGCATATTAAAAATTTACAGTTAAAAAGTTTTAGAAATTATGAAACATTGTCTCTAACATTAAATAAAGGAATAAATGTTTTTATTGGAGATAATGCTCAAGGAAAAACTAATATTTTAGAAAGTATATATTACTGCAGTCTTGGTAAATCTCATAGAACAAATAAGGATAAAGAACTAATAAAATGGGATGCCAATGAATCCTATATAAGTGTATATGTTTCTAAAGAAAGATTAGATAAGAAAATCGACATAAAGATTTTTAAAGAAGGAAAAAAAGGAGTAAGAATTAATTCAATAAAGTTAAATACTATATCTGACTTAATAGGTGTATTTAACGTTGTAATTTTTTCTCCAGAAGATTTAAAAATAGTTAAAGAATCACCGTCGCATAGAAGAAAATTTTTAGATATTGAACTTTGCAAACTAAATAAAAAGTATTATTATAGTTTAGTTCAATATAATAAAGTCTTAAATCAAAGAAATGCTGTGCTTAGAAAATGGAATGGTGATACTAGTATAGTAGAAATATACGATAAACAGTTAAGTAGATTTGGAAGTTTCATTGTTAGAGAACGATTAAAATATATAAAAAAACTAAATGAAAAAGGTAATGAACTTCATAGAGATATAACTTCAGATAGTGAAAACATAGAATTTAAATATATTACACCAATAAAAGAATTTGATAATATTGAAAAAGATCTTTTTAATCTTTTATCACAAAACAGACAAAAAGATATGGAAAAGAGAATTACGTCTGTAGGTCCTCATAGAGATGATTTTTTAATAAATATAAACGGGATAGATACAAGAAAATTTGGATCACAGGGACAACAAAGGACATCAGTATTATCAATAAAGTTTGCATCACTAGAAATAATAAAAGAACAAAGTGGAGAATATCCAGTTCTCCTATTGGATGATGTTTTATCTGAATTAGACTTAAAAAGGCAGAGATATATATTAAATTCTATAAAAAGGGTGCAAACTATAATAACTTGTACGGGAATAATTGATATAAAAGATTATTTAGATGATAATGTGAAAATATATGAAGTTAAAGATGGAACAGTTATCTAAAAGTTATTTAAGGAGGATAATGTATGTTTTTGCATTTAGGAGAAAATGTAGTAGTTCCATTAAAAGATATAATAGGGATATTTGATTTTGAAACTACCATGTATAGTACAGATACTATTCAATTTTTAAGAATGGCTGAAGAAGATGGGTTTGTTGAAAGAATCACTAAAGATAATCCAAAATCTTTTGTTGTTGCAGAGGTAGATAAGAAAAGTAAGATATATTTATCACCTATATCTTCTACTACCTTAACTAAAAGAACTGCAAGCACGTTCTATGACTCTCGTGAGTAAGTTAGGAGGATATACATGGAAAATAAACAAGTTTATGATGAATCTCAGATACAAGTACTTGAAGGATTAGAAGCTGTTAGAAAGAGACCGGGAATGTACATTGGTAGTACAGGAATTAGAGGGCTGCATCATTTAGTCTATGAAATAGTAGATAATAGTATTGATGAAGCTTTAGCAGGTTTTTGTAAAAACATACAAGTGTTTATACATGAAGGAAATAGTATTTCAGTCATAGATGATGGTAGGGGGATGCCTGTAGGGATGCATCCAAAGATGAAAAAGCCTACTGTTGAAGTTATTATGACAGTTCTTCATGCTGGTGGTAAATTTGGTGGAGGCGGTTACAAGGTATCTGGTGGTCTTCACGGGGTTGGTGCATCAGTTGTTAATGCCCTTTCTGAATATTGTGAAGTAGAAGTTACAAGAGAAGGACACATATGGAAACAGGAATACGAAAAAGGTAAAGTTGTAAGTGATTTAAAAATAATTGGTGATAGCGATAGTGATGGTCATGGAACAAAGGTTTATTTTGAGCCTGACAAAGAAATATTTGAGGAAATAGATTTTGATTATGACACATTAGCTCAAAGATTAAGAGAATTAGCTTTTTTAAATAAAGGAATTAAAATACTTTTAACAGATGAAAGAGAAGAGCAGGAAAAGACGGATGAATTCCACTACGAAGGTGGTATCAAATCTTTCGTATCTTACTTAAATAGAAATAAGCAAACACTTTATCCAGAACCTATTTATGTTGAAGGAGATAAAGATGATTATTTAGTTGAAGTAGCACTTCAATATAACGATACTTATAGTGAAAATATATTTTCTTTTGCAAACAATATAGATACTATTGAAGGTGGAACGCATTTATCTGGATTTAAATCAGCATTAACTAGAGTTTTAAATGACTATGCTAGAAAATACGGTTATTTAAAAGAAAATGATAAAAACTTATCTGGTGATGATACTAGAGAAGGATTAACAGCAGTAATATCAGTAAAACTTACAGATCCTCAATTTGAAGGTCAAACTAAAACTAAGCTTGGAAATACGGAAGTACGTGGTATTGTTGATGGAATAGTTAACGAGAGTGTACGTACGTTCCTTGAAGAAAATCCAGCTCTAGGTAAAATTGTTATAGAAAAAGCTTTAACAGCAGCAAGAGCTAGAGAAGCTGCTAAAAAAGCAAGAGAGCTTACAAGAAGAAAAACTGCATTAGAAAGCACTTCACTTCCAGGAAAGCTTGCAGATTGTTCTTCAAAGGATCCATCAGAATGTGAAGTTTATTTAGTCGAAGGAGACTCAGCAGGAGGATCTGCTAAACAAGGAAGAGATAGAAGATTTCAGGCTATACTTCCTTTAAGAGGTAAGATAATGAATGTTGAAAAGCAAAGACTAGATAAAATACTTGGATATCAAGAAATAAGAGCAATGATTACAGCGTTTGGTGCTGGTATAGGTAAAGATTTCGATATAGAAAAAATAAGATATAATCGTATTATCATAATGACCGATGCCGATGTAGATGGTGCTCATATAAGGACCCTTTTATTAACTTTCTTCTACAGATACATGAAGGAATTAGTTGAGGAAGGTCATGTATTTATTGCACAACCTCCTTTGTATAAAATACAAAAAGGTAAGACAATAAAATATGCTTATTCAGACAATGAATTACAAAAGTTATTAACTGAATTTGGTGGTAAAGATAAGAACACTAATATTCAAAGATACAAAGGACTTGGGGAAATGGATGCTACTCAGCTTTGGGAAACAACTATGAATCCAGAAGAAAGAACTTTACTTCAAGTTACTGTAGAAGATGCTATGGCTGCTGATGAAATTTTTACAATTCTTATGGGTGATAAAGTTGAACCTCGAAGAGAATTTATACAGGAAAATGCCAAGAATGTTGTTAACTTGGATATATAAGGTTAGTAAAGAGGTGTTGTAGATGAACAACGGAGGTAATGTTTTACCGGTAGATATAAGCAATGAAATGAAAAAAAGCTATATAGATTATGCTATGAGCGTTATTGTTGGGCGTGCGCTTCCAGATGTAAGAGATGGATTAAAGCCCGTACATAGAAGAATTCTTTATTCTATGCATGAACTTGGATTAACTCCAGATAAAGGTTTCAGAAAATGTGCTAGAATTGTCGGTGATGTTTTAGGTAAATATCACCCTCATGGTGATACAGCTGTATATGATGCTTTAGTTAGAATGGCACAAGATTTTTCAATAAGATATACACTTGTAAATGGTCACGGTAACTTTGGATCTGTAGACGGTGATAGTGCGGCTGCAATGAGATATACAGAAGCTAGAATGCAGAAGATAACTTCGGAACTTCTAAGAGATATAAATAAAGATACTGTAGACTTTATACCAAACTTTGATGGAGAGGAACAAGAACCCTCAGTTATTCCTTCTAGATTTCCTAATTTACTTGTAAATGGATCTGCAGGAATAGCAGTTGGTATGGCAACAAATATACCTCCACATAACTTGACTGAAGTTATAAATGGAATAAATATGCTTATAGATAATCCAGATGTTTCAATATTAGAATTAATGAGTGAAATAAAAGGACCAGATTTTCCTACTTACGGAATAATAATGGGGAAATCAGGAATAAGAAAAGCATATGAAACTGGACGTGGAAAAGTAGTAATTAGAGCTAAAGCTGACATTCAAGAAGTTAAAGGAAGACATAGAATAGTAGTTACAGAAATTCCATATCAGGTTAATAAAGCAAAGCTTATTGAAAGTATAGCAGGTTTAGTTAGAGATAAAAAAATAAATGGAATCTCAGACCTTCGAGATGAATCAGACAGAGAAGGTATGAGAATAGTTATAGAGCTAAAAAGAGATGCAAATCCAAATGTTATATTAAATCAATTGTATAAGCATACTAAGATGCAGGATACATTTGGTATTATAATGCTTGCCCTTGTAAATGGAGAACCAAGAGTTCTAAATTTAAAAGAAGTTTTAGTAAACTACGTAGATTTCCAAAAAGAAATTATAAGAAGAAGAACTCAATATGATTTAAATAAAGCTCAAGCAAGAGCACATATTTTAGAAGGATTAAGAATAGCATTAGATCATATAGATGAAGTTATAAGTCTAATAAGAGCTTCTAAGACTACAAATGAAGCTAAAGAAGGGCTTATGAATAAATTTGGACTTTCAGAAAAGCAAGCTACAGCTATTTTAGATATGAAGCTTCAAAGACTTACAGGATTAGAAAGAGAAAAAATCGAAGAAGAGTATCGAAAATTGATGGAGCTCATAAAATCACTTAAAGAAATATTATCTGATGAAGATTTAGTTTTACAGATAATAAAAGATGAACTTAATGAAATCAAAGCTAAATATGGTGATGAAAGAAGATCTGAAATAGTTATGGATGAACAAAATGATATAGATATTGAAGATCTAATCCAAGAGAAAGACGTTGTTATAACTCTTACTCATGCTGGATATATTAAGAGATTACCAATAGACACATACAGTGCTCAAAGACGTGGAGGTAGAGGTATACAGGCTATGTCAACAAAGGAAGATGACTTTGTTGAACATATCTTTACTACTACAACTCATAATAATATTTTATTCTTTACAAATACGGGTAGGGTTTATCAGCTTAAAGCTTATCAAATACCAGAAGCAGGAAGAATAGCTAAAGGAACAAATTTAATTAACTTGATTCCTTTAAATTCAGATGAGAGAATACAAACAGTTTTATATCTTAATGAATTTAAAGAAGATAGTTACTTAATTATGGGAACTAAAAATGGTCTTATTAAGAAAACGTCACTTGATAAATATTCATCTATAAGAAAGAATGGATTAAATGCAATAAACTTGAGAGATAATGATGAACTTATAAGTGTAAGACCTACAGATGGTGATAGCGAGATAATATATGCTACTAAAAATGGTTATGCCATAAGATTTAGTGAAAAAGATGTAAGACCAATGGGAAGAACTGCATCTGGTGTTAAGGCAATTACACTAAGAGGTAGCGATGAAGTTGTAAGTATGGAAGTTGTAAAAGAAAATGAAGAACTTTTAGTTGTAAGTGAAAATGGATTTGGTAAAAGAACGCCTGTAAATGAATACTCACTTCAAAAAAGAGGTGGAAAAGGAGTTATAACTTATAAAATTTCCGAGAAAACAGGAAATGTTATAGGTGCTAGATTAGTTGATGATAATGATCAACTAATGCTTATAAACACGAATGGAATAGCAATAAGAATAAATGTTTCTGATATATCAACTACAAGCAGAAATGCTATGGGAGTTACTTTAATGAAGACAACAGAAGAAGAAAAAGTAGTAACAATGGCAAAAGTGAATATTAGTGATGATGAAAATGATATTGATGATGAAAATGATGATACAGAAGCTAATGTTGCTATTGATGCTAATGTTGTTGAAGAAGAGAATATAGAAGAATAAAACAATGAAAATAGTACAAATAAAAGGGTTATGCATTTAAGCATAACCCTTATTTTCTATAGTTTTATAAAAAATAAAAAAAAATTGAAGAAAAGTGTTGACAAAAATGTTAATTCAGTATAAAATAGTTTTTGTCGTCAGGAAACGACGGCTTGAAACAAGAAAGAAATTGGTCTTTGAAAATTAAACAGAAGTAAGGAAACACAGTCAGTCAATAAATTTGAGTAAAGATTAAACTTTTAAATTGAGAGTTTGATCCTGGCTCAGGACGAACGCTGGCGGCGTGC
>NZ_JAPQES010000007.1 GCF_026735165.1 Clostridium ganghwense
GAGGACAACTTACTGTTGTTCCTGTAAAAACAGAAGGCGATATACCAAAAGATAAGATTTTTGAATGTGTAAAAGCATTAAAAGGACTAAGTGTTAAAGCACCTGTAAATATTGGAGATGTTATTGTAGAAAATTTTGCAGATACTGGTGTAAATGTAATAGCTACTAAAAAAATAGCTTCAATTTAATTAGAAAGTTACTAATGTGATAATTTAGTGAAACTTATAAATTTCACTTTAATTATAAAAATTAACCAAAGAAAGGGGTAAAAAAATGATAGGATTTTTAAAACCGGCACCTCATATTGAGCGTTTGCCAAAGGACAAAATTGACTCTACTTATAAGAGGTATCGTATTCAAATGTTCATAAGTATTTATATTGGATATGCGATTTATTACTTCGTTAGAAGTAACTTTTCAATTGCTAAAAGTTACATGATAACACAATTAGGATTTACAAAAACAGAACTTGGAATTATAGCTTCAGGGTTAGGAATAGCTTATGGAATAAGTAAGTTTGTAATGGGTAGTTTTTCAGACAGATCTAACCCAAAATATTTTTTAGCAATAGGACTTATATTATCTGGAATTGCTAACTTATGTTTAGGATTAACAGCAAGTGTACCAATATTATTTATGTTAATGACAATAAATGGATGGGTTCAAGGTATGGGATGGCCTCCATGTGGAAGAACAATGACACACTGGTTCTCCGATAAAGAACGTGGAGTTAAAATGGCTATTTGGAATACTGCTCACAATTTAGGAGGAGGATTAATAGCTACAGTAGCTGTTATAGGTGTTACTATGTTTGGTGGAAGCTATAAAGGTGCTTTCTATCTACCAGGTATAATAGCAATTGTTACTGGAATATTATTTATGATATTTGCAAAAGATACTCCACAATCAGTTGGATTACCTCCAATAGAAGAGTATAAAAACGATTACCCAAAATTTGAAGTAGAAGTAGAAGATACAGAAAAAGAATTAACAGCAAAAGAAATATTCTTTAAATATGTATTAAACAATAAATTCTTATGGATGATTGCAGTAGCTAACTTATTTGTTTATCTAGTAAGATATGGTGTTCTTAACTGGGCTCCAGTTTACTTAAAGGAAGTAAGAGGATTTAATACAAAAGAGGCAGGATTAGCTTTCGCATTATTTGAATATGCTGCTATTCCAGGTACAATTATAGTTGGTTGGATAAGTGATAAGGTGTTCCATGGACGTCGTGCTCCAGCTGGTGTATTCTGTATGTTAGGTGTTGCAGTTGCTACTTATATTTACTGGAAAAGTACAAACATGATGGCTATAAATATAGCATTAGCATCAATAGGAGCCTTAATTTATGGACCAGTTATGCTTATAGGTGTTTCTGCTCTTGACCTAGTTCCTAAAAAAGCTGCAGGTACTGCTGCTGGATTCACTGGTTTATTTGGTTATATGGGTGGAGCTGTGTTAGCAGAAGTGTTATTAGGAGCTATCTTTGATAAATTCGGATGGGATGGAGGATTTATGCTACTAATTGCAGCTTCTGTACTTTCAGTAATATTCCTATCATTCACATGGAACTTACATGATAGATCAGAAGATGAAGAACAAGAACTTGCTAGCTAATTTCTAGAAGAATTATTATTTAATGAAAAAGCCAATAAATTTAGATTATGCGCTCCAAAAAAATAAGATATAATAGAAAGAGTTAAGTAAATTATTTTATATAATTACTTAACTCTTTATTATATTTAGAGATTATAATGTTATGTATTTTTAAATATAAAAAATTTATTTACTAAAAATGTTATTATGCCTACCGTTATAGAAGCTGTTAGTTTTGATAAATTAAACCAAAGTTTTATAGGAAAATTAAATATATTATGAGCTGTAAGCCATACAAATATGTTAATATTAAAAAAGGCTGAAGTTCCAAGAACTAAAGTATATTTAAGGTAAGAGCTTTTGTTTGCTCTAAAGGTAATTTTCTTGTTAAGATGGTACCCATTAAGAGAATATACTATAAAGGCTATGATTTCAAATAAATATAACATTATTTTAGAATAAGTATCTATTGCAGAATATATATTTGTTAAATAAGATAATATATTTAGTACTAAAAAATTTATAATTACATTGCTTCCACCTATTAAGGAATAAGTAATAAATTGAACTAAATTTTTTCTAAGTATAGAAGTGTTTTCTGACATGTTAATTTCTCCTAATGCAAGACATATTACAATTATAACACATTAGATATTTGAAGTTTTTAAATCTTATTTTACTATTACAATAAAGAAAGGAAGGGCTTAATTATGATAGAATATAAGTTAAGTAATGGAATAGATATTCAATATATAAAAAGAAATGGAAATATAAGTTCATTTTGTATAGGATTTAATGCTGGTGCCTTAGTTGAAAAAGAAAATGAATTTGGACTAGCGCATGCAGTTGAACATATGGTATTTAAAGGAACACAAAATAGAACAGAAGAAGAGATTAATAAACTTTCTGATGAAATTTTTGGATTTCATAATGCAATGACAAATTATCCTTATGTAATTTATTATGGTACTACTTTATCATGTGATTTTAAAAAGGGTTTTGAAATATATTCTGATATAATATTGAATCCTATTTTTAGTAAAGAGGGCTTTAAGGAAGAAATGGATGTAATCCTTGAAGAACTGAAAGAATGGAAGGATGAACCTTATCAAGAATGTGAAGATGAACTATATTATAATTCTTTTAATAGCAGAAGAATAAAAGAATTAATAATTGGTAATGAAAAAAGTATAAAAAATATAAGATTAGGAGATATTAAAAGGTTTTATAAGGAACATTATGCTCCCCAAAATTGTGTAATAAGTGTAGTATCTTCACTAGAATTTGAGGAAGTTCTACAAATTGCAAATGAATATTTTAATGCTTTTAACAATGATTATACTTATATACATAAAGAAAAATATGAGGATAATAATGAAGGTGTTTTTCATAAGATTAGAAAGGATTTAAATGGGGCAAAAATAGAATATTGTTTTCCTATAGATATGTTAAATGAAGAAGAAATAAAATTACTTAAAATATTTAATTTTATATTTGGAGAAGGAACTAGCAGTATTTTATATGATGAAATAAGAACAAAAAATGGGTTGGTTTATGATATTTCAAGTAGCATAAAGAATGAAAGTGGAATAAAATTGTTTACAATAAAGCTTGGAACATCTATACATAATATAAATAAAGCTATTGAACTCATAAATCATAAGATAGAAGAAATAAAAGGTATAAAAGGAATTTTTAATAAAAAAAACATAAGTAAAATAATAAAAAGTCTAAATCTAAAGAAAGAATTAAGTATAGAAAGATCCATTCAATTAACGAAGCAATTAACTACTCATAAAATTATGTATAATTCAATTGATAATGTATTTAATGAATTTAGTAATCTTGAAATAAATGAAGAAAAGATTTTAAGGGTAATTAATAAAATTTTAAAAAGTCCTAGTATACAGGTATTAAGACCAGAATAGAACAAAAGTGCGGCGTAAAAATTACTAGTAATTTTTACGCCGCACTTTTGTTCTACTATTTCAGTATTTCAATAGAAGTCCCATAGTTGGTATATTTCCAAATGATATGTATAGCTTCATCAGATAAAGCAATACATCCTGCTGTCCAATTATGGTTATCTCCACCACCATGTATACCAACAGCACCACCTAATGATGTATTCCAAGGGGGCTGCTGTTTATTTTCAATAGCTTTTTTTATTTTATTGAAGGTATAAGAATCAATTAGTCCATTTTCTAATCCTCTTTTAGCATCTTCAATATTTGGATAACTCAGTCCTAAAAAGAGAGTAAATTTACTTTTATCATTTCTGGTACAAATATAGTATTTACCTTCTGGAGTTTTAGAGTCCCCTTCTTTATTTTTATCTCCTTTTGGATTTTGTCCTAGAACAATTTTAAATCTTCCTATAAGTTTATCATCACCGTAAAGTTCTAAGGTTCTTGAAGTTTTATATATTTTAATCCAAGTTGATGAAGGAGGATTTTGAGGCTCTTTGAAAAAATAATTATTACCAGTGTCATCTGTTGATAAAGTATGTGCAATGTTTTTAGTAGGGATATCTTTTTTTAAAATGTTTGTTACAATAATTATTAAGAATGTAGTTGAAATTATAATAAAGAATAAAAGTGATTTTTTTATCATTATTAGCTCACCTCTGACATTTGTACTTGCTAAAAATTATAGCATAATCCAGTAATACATTTGATTACAAAAATAAGACAATACTATATCATATTTTTTTAATCTTAAAAATATGATATGATATTGTCTGTAGGCTAAAATTAAGGACGTGAATAAGTATATGAAAAAGAAATTTTTAATATTTTCAAGTGTTATATTATTTATAATAGTGATAGGTACATTTCAATTAAAATCTTATGGATATTTTGAACACTCCAATGTAAAACTGGGAAGTATCTCAGGAAATATGTATAGTGGAGGAAATGCTGCTGAAGATGAGAAATATATCTATTTTAGTAACTATGATGAACAGGGGAAGCTTTACAGAATGGACAAGAATACAAAAAAACTTACTAAGCTTTGTGATGATGTTGCATGTTATATAAATATTTTAGATGGATATATCTATTATTCAAATTTAAGTGATGGAGAAAAGATTTATAAAATAAAGAGTGATGGCAGCGGTCGTAAAAAACTGGGAGATTCCATAGCTGAATATATTAGAGTAAGAGGAAGTTATATATATTACAGTAATGGAGAAGATGATAATTGTTTATATAAAATGAGAGTTGATGGAAATAAAAATAGAAAAATTATAAATAGTTGTGTATATGGATTTAATATTATTAATGACAAAATTTACTATTTAAAAAAAGAAGGATTTTATTCTGTAACTGTAAATGGACATTTTGGGAAACGATTGTATAGGGAAAATAAGTTTAAAGATGAAGTTATTTTAGGAAATTATATTCAAATTCAAGGAGAAAACATTTATTTTACAAACATAGGGCATGAAGATAAAGATAAATTCTTATGCAAAACAGACTTGAAAAGTTTTAAGTTTGAAAGGTTAACTGATGAAAATGTTAAAGAAGTAAATGTACATGGAGAAGATATATATTATATTAACGAATTTGATGAAGATTCTCTTTATACCATAAAAACAGATGGTTCCAAAAGAAGAAAATTAAAAGAAGGTCCAATTAGTGGAATTAGTGTTGTTGGAGATTATATTTTTTATTTTAAGGATGTACATGGGGAAATATATAGAATGAATATGGATACTGAGAAAAAGGAAAAAATAAGTCAATCTAATCCTAGCAGCATGCAAGTATATAATGGTAAAGTAGTTTACACAACAGATATTAAAAGAGATAAGCGTAGAGGTAACTTAAATCGTATAGAAGTAAATAGTAAAAAAGAAAAAATGCTTTCATATGTTGATGGTGGATGGCAAAAGATAGTAAAGGTAGAAGACGGATGGGTATATTTTATAAAAGTGAGTGTTAATAAAGAGAAGATAGAAGAAAAATTTTATCGTGTGAAAATTAATGGAGATAATTTACAAGAAATTCCTAGAAAATTTGATGAATTTCAGGATAAGATAAAAGGTGGTTATCTGTACTATGTAGATAGTGGGAATGAAAAAGGTTGTGCTATATATACAGAAAAGATAGGCACAGGAAAATCTATTAAATTAATAGAAAATTCAAGTGAATATTTAAGCGGAGTTGGTTTTGAAAATGAAAAGAATATAGTTATTAATGCTGTTACAGATAAATGGGTATATTATTCTGTAGTCAAGGAAATTAGAGGTTCTAAAATATTTAGCTATTTATATAGAGTAAATATGGATGGAAGATATAATGAACTAATTAGTAAAGACACTATAACAAATTTAGTAGAGTATGAAGGATACCTTTATTATGGCATTCTATCAGATTCAGGAGCGTTATACCGTATGAATTTAGATGGAAGTGAAAATATTAAAATTTTAGATGGAAAGATAGATAATATATATCTAGTCTCAATTAAGGATGGATGGATTTATTATAAATGTGGTACAGATGGAAACAAATTGTATAGAATAAAAATAGATGGTTCTGAAAAACAAAGAATTTTCAACAATAGACATATTTCTTTTATAAATATAGAAGGACAATATATTTATTATGAGTTTGCTTCTAGAGATAAAAAGCAATTTATTATAAAAAATACAGAAATCTAAATACAATCAATTTAAAAAGCTTACAGGTTTAAAGCCTGTAAGCTTTTATTTTTATCATTATTTTTTATTTCTATTTTTTTTTACTTTTTTCTTTCTTCTAATTGAAAATCCAAAGCTGCCAATAGCATTTTTAGAAAGTCCAAAATATTCTCCATGAGAATAACAAATTAGATTCGCTTTTTCATAATGGATTTTACCTTTTTCATCAATTAAATTATCCTCAACATGAACAGCTAAAACTTCAGCTAAAAATAAATCATGAGATCCTAGAGGAGTAATATTTTTAAGCTTACATTCTAAAGCTATAGGACAATCTTCTATGTAGGGTGTATCTATATTTTCACAATGGGCTAAAGTAAATTTACATTCTTTAATTTTGTCAATAGTTTTTCCAGAACGTACCCCACAAAAATCAACAGCTTTTACCATATCCCTAGAAGGAAGATTTACCACAAATTCTTTAGATTGTTTTATGTATTCATATGAAAGTCTTTCAGGTCTTATAGCTACTGTAATCATAGGCGGTCTTGTACAAGCAGTACCTATCCATCCAACAGTAAATACGTTAACTTTTCCTTCATTATTTTTAGAGGTAATTAGTACGGAAGGAACTGGATTTAACATTGCACTTCCTTTAAAAATTTTTTTAGTCATTTCAATCTCTCCTATAAATTATAAGTTGACATTATTTTTTACAAAAACATAATAATTATATCAAGTAAAGCTTAAAATAATCAAGTGTTGGGATAATTTAAACAGCTTAGGATAAATAGAACTATTTTACCTCTATAACACTATGTAATTAATGAGTAATAAATAATATAATTAGCGTATAGAGCTTGTCTCAAAAGTAAGGATGGAGGTATTAATAATGAGCGAAAAGGAAATAGTTTTATTAGAAAAAATTTTAAGAGAATTACAAGATATTAAAGTAATGATTCAGGAAAATCATGAAGGTGAAGAGATAGATAATAAAGAGTAACAGAAAATTGTAAAGTATATATTATACATAGTATTATTAATAAAAGCGGCATATGCCGCTTTTTTAAAGTGATTTATAGTATTCTTTTAAAAGTAATGCATCATTTTCTAAAATAGGACTTTCACAGATAATACATCCTTTAATATCAAACTTAACAAAAGCTTCTATACAAGCTTTGTAGTTAAAATCACTTTCTTCAAATGGAAGATGATTTCTTTCACCCTTAACAGTATAATTGATTCCAGACATATGTATATGCATGTCTTTTAAAGCAACTTCTCCCAGCTCCGTGACCACATAATCTAATATTTTTGCAAAATCATGATAGTTTTTTAATATACCATTATGTCTAGCGTGCAGATGAGAGAAATCTATACAAAGTTTACAAGTAGGAACTTCTTTGCAAAGCTTAACATTTTCTTCAAGAGAACCGAATTGTGTACCTTTACCTGTAGTTTCTAATCTATAATCTATGCCTAGATCAGGCAACTTTAAAAGGTTATTTTTTATAGTTTCAAAAGTTTCTTCTTTAGAATCTTTCAGGTAAAAACCAGGATGGAAAATTAAACTTTTACCTTCTACTTTTTTTAATCCTTCTGCACCTTTAACAATTCTTTCTAATGATTTTACTTGCTTTTCTTCTTCATCAGCATTTAAATTTATAAAATAGGAGCCGTGAGCAGAAAGATAGAAATTATTTTTTAGCTTAGTGTCTAATATTTCAACGCTATTTTTGTCAGTTACATTTACAGAACGTACAAAAGGAAGTTCCATAGCATCTAAACTTAATTCTTTTAAATACTCAATACCAGATTTATATTTAAATTTCTTATTTTCATCACCAAGTGGGAGACCTGATATTCCAAATAATAAAGTATCCATAATTAATCACCTCATTAAAATATTATAGCACAAAATTTATTATTGGTATGTTATAATAGCTAAGGAGAAGGTGATAATGATGAAAACTGAATGGAGATTAAAAGTTACAAGTTGTGATATTGAAAGCATATCAAAGGAAGCAAATATTAATAAAACTATTGCTAAGATTTTGATCAACAGAGAAATTAAAGATATAGAAGAAATAAAAAAATTTATGAATCCCGTTTTAAGTAATATGTATGATCCATTTTTAATGAAAGACATGGATAATGGTACAGATATAATTTTAGATGCTATTGAAGAAGATAAAAAGATAGTAATCTATGGGGATTACGATGCTGATGGAGTTACTAGTACAGCTATTTTATATAAAGCGCTTTTAAAATTAGAAGCAAATGTTGAATATTACATACCTGATAGAGAAGCAGAAGGATATGGAATGTGCAAGGAAAGAATTGAAATTTTAAAAGAAGAGGGAGCAGACGTTATCTTGACTTGTGACAATGGTATAAGTGCTATTGAGGAAATAAAGTTTGCTAAAAGTCTTGGAATAAACGTTGTTGTTACTGACCACCACGAGCTACCTTTTATAGAAGAGAAGGATAAAAGAAATTATATTGTACCAGAGGCTGATGCTATTATAAATCCGAAACAAGATGAGTGTTCATATCCTTTTAAATTACTATGTGGAGCAGGTATAGCATTTAAATTTGTACAGGCTTTATACATAAAATTAGGAATAGAAGAAGAAGAAGCTTATGAATTTATAGAATTTGCAGGAATAGGTACTATATGTGATGTAGTTGATCTAATTGGAGAAAATAGAATTATTGCTAAAAATTCTTTGAAAATGATAAGTAATACTAAAAATATAGGACTTAATGCACTTATACAAGTATTAGGAATCAAAGATAAAGAGATAAAATCTTATAATATAGGATTTATGATAGGACCATGCATAAATGCAACAGGAAGATTAGATACAGCAGCTTTATCAGTAGAATTACTTACTTGTAATGATAGTAATAGAGCAGAGGAATTAGCCAATACCTTATATTCATTAAATAAAACAAGACAAGAAATGACAATGAAAAATGTTGAAGAAATTATTTATTCTATACAAAATTCGGAATTAAAGAATGATAAAGTACTTGTAGTGTATAAAGAAGATGTACATGAAAGTATAGCTGGTATTGTTGCAGGGAAGGTTAGAGAAAAATTTAATGTTCCAACTATAATTTTAACAAAAGGTAAGGAGATGCCTAAAGGTTCTGGGCGTTCAATAGAAGAATATAATTTATTTGAAGAATTAATGAAGTGTAAGGATTTAATAGATAAGTTTGGTGGTCATCCTATGGCAGCAGGATTATCTATACAAGAAGAAAACATTCCAAAGTTAAGAGATAGATTAAATAAAAATTGTCCTCTTACTGACAAAGATATTATACCTAAAATAAAAATAGATAAAAGAATTCATCTAAGTGAAGTGAATTTTGAATTTATTAGAGAAATTGAAGAATTAGAACCTTTTGGAAAAGGAAATTCAACTCCTTGTTTTGCAGAGAAAGATATAAAAATTTCTGATATAAAAATATTAGGAAAGAATCAAAATACTTTTAAGTTAACCTGTAGCGTATTTAATAGCAGTAAAATAGATGCAATATGTTTTAATAGGGTAGATGAATTTAAAGAAATGTTAAAAAATAAGTATGGAAATAGTTATGAAAAAATATTAACAAATCCGTCAGATTTGAAGTTAGATATGATTTTTTATCCTATGATTAATGAGTTTAATGGATATAAAAGAGAACAGTTAAGAATAAAAGATTTCAGACTTTCAAATAATTAAATTTAAATAAAAATTATTGTAATTATGTTTATAATAAACCATATTAAAATCTTTCTTACATATAAAGAAGGATTTTTTATTTTAATATTAATTATAAAAAAAGGAAAAATAACATTTTTATAGAATGTATACTAATAAATGGTAGTGGTGGAGGTGATTAATTTGTATAAAGAGTACGATAAATTACCTTTTAGTATAATTATCCTTAAAGGTAGTTCACTAAAAATTGAATATTATAATGAGGAATTTAGTAATATTTTTAAAGTTGGTTATAATATGATAGGTAAAAATATAGAGCAAATAGAGGACTTTAATATTATTAATAATAGTTTAACTAAGTGTTTTGTACATAAATTATGTAAAAACTTAAAAAAAATAAATATTATAGATAAGTACTTTGACATTATTATTAAATATAATAATAATAAATTAATAGTTTTTACATATGAGGTTAGCAATTATGTTGATAAAGAGATTAAAGTAAAAAAAGACAGAGAAAAGTTTTTAAGCATTTCAACGGAAATGAAAACAAAATGTGATATCATTGAGAGTATAAGAAATATTGAAAAAGAACATCTTATGCATTTAAGAGATGTTGTAAACAATATTTCAGAGGGAATAGTGGTGCTAGACAAGTATGGAGAATTTAGTTTCTGCAATAAATCTGCTCTCAAAATTACAGGTTTTAGTATAGAAGAGATGAAGAATTATAAAGAAATGAAAAAGTACATAGATATAATTAAGGAAGATGACTCTGATGATAATTCTAAAGATATAAAAAGTTTAATTGTGAAAATTAAAGACGATAAGATAAATCAATGTAAATACATAGACGTAAGTTATAACCATGTTACGAATAATAAAAATAAATTGATGTATACAGTAGTATCTCTTAAAGATATTACTGTAATGAAGAATAATGAAATTATGATGAAAAATCAAAATAAAGAGCTAGAAAAAATAACTAAGATGAAGGATGAATTTTTCAATATGATATCTCATGAGCTTAGAACGCCTTTAACAATTATTCATTCGTCACTTCAGTTAGCAAATGATATTTATTGTGATGAAATAACGCTTAATATAGGAAAAATATTGATAAAAATAAGTGAGAATTGCAGTAGATTATTAAAATTAATAAATAACACATTAGATATTTCTAAGGCAGAAGCGGGATTTTTGCAATTAAATTATTCAGTTTTTGATATAGTTTTTGTTACAGAAAATATTGTTTCTTCAGTTAATTTTTACGCTAAAAGTAAGGGGATAAATTTAGTATTTGATACTAATGAGGAAGAGAAATTTGTAAAACTAGATAAGGATAAATATGAAAAAATTATATTAAATTTATTATCTAATGCAATAAAATTCACACCAGATGAAAAAGAAATAATGGTTATAACTCATATTAATGATGAAGAAATTTCTATTAAAGTAAAAGATGAAGGTATAGGAATTCCTAAAGAGAAGATAAACAATATATTTGATAGATTTGCACAAGTAAATAACTCACTTTCAAGGAATTCAGAAGGTACTGGTTTAGGATTAGCATTAGTAAAAGAGTTTGTTGAACTTATGAAGGGAAAAATAGAGGTAAAGAGTAAGGTGGGAGAAGGAACAGAGTTTAGTATAAAATTTAATAACAATATTATAGCTAATAATTATGATGGAGATTCTATAAATACACAAGAAAATATAGATAATAAGGTGAACATTGAATTCTCTGATATAGAGTAATGTAATAAGACGTATAAGGTTTAACCTTATACGTCTTATTTTTACCTAGTCTCTAATCATAGATTAAATTATTAAGAGATAGATTTAATCTTTAATTATAGACTATATTTATTATAAATTTCTTTCATATTGTTCTACCATTCTTTTAACCATTTCTCCACCAACGCTGCCGCATTGTTTTGAAGTAAGGTTTCCATTATAGTCTGTGAAAGGAACACCTATTTCATTAGCTACTTCTGTTTTAAATCTATTTAATCCTTGTTTAGCTTCTGGTATTAACTTTTGTGCCATTTATTTTCACCTCCTTTTTCCTTTGTATTAATAGCTTATCCAATAATAAGATATATATAATAGAAGATTAAAGGAAAAAAAGGTATGACACACCAAAGTTAAAAGTAATTACTTTATAAACTAGTTTTTTCAATTTATGAGCTACATAAATTATAATACCCTAATTTGAAATAAATATACTATAAAACAGTAAGATAGTTAGACTTAAATCTAACTATCTTACTGTTTGAAAACCCACACGTTTTTTATAACATGTGGGTTTTGGTATTACTCTTCTAATTTAGTTAGTATATATAGCTGATTATAGATTTCTTTCGTATTGTTCTACCATCTTTTTAACCATTTCTCCACCAACGCTGCCGCATTGTTTTGAAGTAAGGTTTCCGTTATAATCTGTAAAGTTTACTCCAAGTTCATGAGCTGTTTCCATTTTAAATTTGTTTAATCCTTGTTTAGCTTCTGGTATTAATTTTTGTGCCATTCTATATTCCTCCTTTATAGTTTGTTTCTTTTTAAGTTTGTATAATTTGTGTTACACTAGTATCTTAACCTTTTATAGAAATATTATATTAGTATATTAGAGGTACAAGTTGAAGTTTGTACTTATTTTAGTAAATAGAATATCATATGTTATTTTTTATTAAAAAATTTTTAATATTATAATTGACAAGGAATAATGAATAATAGACAATTATAATGGAATAAAAGATAAATACTATGGTGATTTAAAGTTGGGAGATGGTGATTTGAAAAAGCTTAAAATAATTATGACTGGAGGAGGTTCGGCTGGACATGTAACTCCTAATCTTGCTCTTATACCTAAATTAAAGGAATTAGGTTATGATATACAATATATAGGCACTGAAAATGGAATTGAAAGAAAGATAATTGAAGATGAAAAAATAAGATACCATATTATTTCAAGTGGAAAATTAAGAAGATATTTTGATATAAAAAACTTTACAGATCCTTTTAAGGTTATTAAAGGAGTATTTGAAGCAAAAAATATAATAAAAAGAGAAAAACCTAATATAGTTTTTTCAAAAGGAGGATTTGTATCTGTTCCTGTTGTTATTGGAGCATACTTAAATAGAGTTCCTGTTATTGCACATGAATCTGATATGACTCCTGGCCTTGCTAATAAAATAGCTGCTCCTTTTTGCACAAAAGTATGTGTTACTTTCCCAGAATCTATAAATAAAATAAAAAATAATAAAGGGGTACTTACAGGGACACCTATAAGAAATAAATTATTTGATGGTAGTAAAATTAGAGGAAGACAAATATGTGGTTTTGAAGATAAAAAACCGATTTTGTTGGTTATAGGTGGAAGTTTAGGTTCTAAAGTTATAAATGATGCTATAAGAGAAGAATTGGATGATTTATTAGTAAAATTCAATATAATTCATATTTGTGGTAAAGGAAATTTAGAAGGGAAACTTAAAAATAAAAAAGGGTACATGCAATTTGAATATGTAAAAGAAGACCTTCCACATTTAATGGCAGCGACAGATATATTTGTTTCAAGAGCTGGAGCTAATGTTATATTTGAGCTGTTAGCTTTAAGAAAACCTAATTTACTTATACCATTATCAGCAAAGGCAAGTAGAGGAGATCAAATTTTAAATGCTGCTTCATTTGAAAAAAGTGGATATAGTATGGTTATACAAGAAGAAGAGATTAATAGCAAATTGCTAATTAAAAAATTAGATGAATTGTATAATGAGAAAGAGAAATATAAGAAAAATATGAGTTCTAGTTCAATAAGTAATGGAGTAGAAGAAATAATTAAATTAATAAAAAAATATACTAGATAATTAATGAGAACAGTAACAAAGTTGAGTTTTTGTTACTGTTCTTATTTTTACATTAATTCTATTAAGTGATATGTTAAAGATTTATTGAAAGAAAATATCAGAAAATTTTGAAATTTATCCTTTTATATAATATAATAAGTATAACAATAATATAAGGAATATGAGGGGGGATAAATATGAAAATTGAATTTTATGGTGCAGCCCAATGTGTAACAGGTTCCTGTCATATTTTAAAGATAAATAATAAAACTGTTCTTTTAGATTGCGGACTTTATCAAGGAAAAGATGAAAAGGAAATAGGAAATGAAGAATTTAACTTTGACCCTAAAACAATAGATTATGTTATTTTATCTCATGCACATATTGATCACAGTGGAAGAATTCCTTTATTATATAAAAAAGGTTTTAAAGGAGAAGTTTTATGTACTATAGGAACAAAAGAATTATGCAGTATAATGCTTCCTGACAGTGGATATATACAAGAAACAGAAAGTGAGTGGAAAAATAGAAAAAGAATAAGACAAGGGCTTCAACCTATACAACCGTTATATACTGCTAAAATAGCTGAATTATCTATGTATCTTTTTAAAGGAGTTAATTACGATGAGCTTATAGAAGTTTTTGACGGTTTAAAAATAAGATTTAGAGATGCAGGTCATTTATTGGGGTCAGCTATAGTGGAATTGTATATACAAGAAGAATATGAAAAAGAAATTAAAATTGTTTATACTGGCGATTTAGGTAATACCAATAAGCCTATAATAAAGGATCCCGAGTATATTAATTATACAGATTATTTAATAATGGAGACAACTTATGGGGATAGAATTCATGGAGATATAGATTGGTCCTTTAAAGAATTAGCAAATATCATAAAAGCAACTTTTGAAAGGGGAGGAAATGTAGTTATACCATCTTTTTCTGTGGGAAGAACTCAAGAGGTTTTATATGCATTAAATAAATATGTTGAGAATAATGAATTAGAGGATATGACTGTTTTTGTAGATAGTCCTCTTGCTGTAAGTGCTACGAAAATATTTGAAAAATTTAGTGAGTATTATGATAAAGAAACTAAAGAGTTATTGTATAAAGGAATTAAACCTCTAAGATTTAAAGGATTAGTATTTACAAGTTCTCCACAAGAATCAATAAAAATAAATAAGATGGAAAGAGGAGCTGTAATTATTTCTGCTAGTGGAATGTGTGAAGCAGGAAGAGTTAAACATCATTTAAAACATAATTTATGGAGAAAAGAGTCTTCAATTGTATTTGTAGGATATCAAGCGGAAGGTACTTTAGGAAGAGCTATATTAGATGGAAAGAAAAAGGTTAAATTATTTGGAGAGACTATAGCTGTTAATGCAAAGATATATTCTCTTGAAGGATTGTCAGGACATGCAGATAGAGAAGGACTAATAACTTGGGTAGATAAGTTTATGGAAAAGCCAAAGGAAATATTATTAGTTCATGGGGATACAAAAGCTCAAGAAAACTTTAAAACTCTTTTACAATCAAAAGGGTATAAGGCAAGAATAATGGAAATGGGACAAACTTATTATATAAATGAACATTTAAAGCTTAATGATCAAAATATTAAATATAGAATAATAAAAGAATTAAATTCTATTGAAAATATTGAAAATATAAGTAAAGATGTATTACTAAATCAGTTAAGTAAAGTCATAAATGGAGATGAGTTCATAAAAGATAAATAGTTGCAAATAGAAGCTGTTTAATAGCGGCTTCTATTTTATTGTGCGATAAAATTCCATAAATTATAAAAATAAAAATTATTATTCTGCAAAAAATAAATTATGAGGAATATATAGCAAAAATATTTATGGAAAGAGGTAAAAATATGAAAAAGAAAAATAGCATAAAGGTTTTACTAATAACAGTATTTATGTTATTAAGCATGAGTATGAGTGTATTAGCAAAAGAAATTACGTACAAAACTTTTGATTATATGGTTAAACCAGGTGATAGCTTATGGAAGATATGTGTAAAACATGAAATTGGAATTTCAGAAGTATTATCTGTAAACCCTCAAATTGTAGATCCAGCTTTAATATATCCTAATCATGTAATTAAAATACCTGATTTAAGTGAAGTAAAAAGATTGGAAAATGAGGTTATAAGGTTAGTTAATGTAGAAAGAAGTAAGAAGGGCTTAAAACCATTAAAAGCCAACTGGCAGTTATCAAGGGTAGCAAGATATAAATCACAGGATATGATTAATAAAAATTATTTTTCTCATACATCTCCTGTATATGGCTCTCCCTTTGACATGATTCGTAATTTTGGAATTAATTATAGAAAGGCTGGAGAAAATATTGCTTATGGACAAAGAATACCTAATGAAGTAATGACTTCATGGATGAATTCAGCAGGACATAGACAAAATATATTAAGTGCAAATTATGCTGAAATAGGAGTAGGTATTTCTAAGAATAGTAAAGGACAGTTATATTGGACTCAAATGTTTATAGGATGGTAGTATATGAGAAAATGTATTAGTAAATTAATTGAGTAAAAAGTTAAAAAATAAGATATCTTAGAAAAAATTTTCCAAGGTATCTTATTTTTTATGTTGAAAAAGCTTTTTATTAGTGTAGAATATAAGAATGAAAAAGTTTATCATAAATAGGTAGGAGGATAAACATGATAAAATACGTAATTTTTGATATGGATGGAGTTATTATAGATAGTGAGCCTATTCATTTTAAGTTAGAACAGAAGTTATTTAAATCTTATGGAATTGAAGTAAGTGCTAAGGAACATGATACTTTTATAGGTAGCACTTCATATTATATGTGGGATTCTATAAGAAATAAATATAAACTTTCTCAAGATTTAGAAGAATTAGTACAAAAGGATAGAAGAGAATATTTTGAGTTATTATCTAGTTCACTGGATACTGAACCAATTGAAGGAGTGTGTAATTTGATTAAAGAATTATATGAAAAAGGAATAAAAATTGCAGTAGCTTCATCTTCTCCTTTAGATGTTATAGAATTGGTTCTTAAAAAATTTAAAATTAGTGAATACTTTGATTTTATTATAACTGGAGATTTTGTTGAAAAGAGTAAGCCAGAACCAGATATATTTTTATATGCTGCAAATAAACTAGGAGCTAAAACAGAAAACTGTGTTGTGATTGAGGATTCTCATAATGGAGTTAGAGCAGCTAAAAAAGCAGGAATGAAATGTATAGGTTATAAGAATCTAAATTCAGGAAAACAAGATTTATCAATGGCAGATAGAGTTATACATTCTTATTCAGAAATAGGATTTGATGAATTACAAAAGATATAAGTTTTTGTATATAAATATAATTTATATTACTATTTTAACTAAAAGATGGGAGATAAAGATATAATATGGGAAAAATTTTGGTTTTAGCAGAAAAGCCATCAGTGGCTAGAGATATAGCAAAGGTATTGAAATGTAATCAAAAAGGAAAAAGTTTTTTAGAAGGTTCTAAATATATTATTGTTTGGGGATTAGGACATCTTGTTACATTGGCTGATCCAGAAAGTTATGGAGATAAATATAAAAAGTGGAGTATTGATACACTACCAATGTTGCCATCAAAAATGGAGTTATCTGTAATTAAAAAGACAGCTAAGCATTTTTATGAAGTAAAGAAAATAATGAACAGAAAAGATATAGATGAGTTAGTTATAGCTACAGATGCTGGACGTGAAGGGGAGCTTGTTGCTAGGTGGATTATAGAAAAAATTAAATTTAGAAAACCAATTAAAAGATTATGGATATCTTCACAAACAGATAAAGCTATTAGAGAGGGATTTAATAATTTAAAGTCAGGGAAAGACTATGAAAATTTATATAAGTCTGCTGTGTGTAGAGCAGAAGCTGATTGGTTTGTAGGGCTTAATGTAACTAGAGCATTAACATGTAAATACAATGCACAGCTTTCAGCAGGAAGGGTTCAAACTCCAACACTAGCTATGATAGTTCAAAGAGAAGAGGAAATTAAGAATTTTGTACCTAAGGATTATTATTCTGTAAGAGGAAGTGCTGATGGATTTACACTTCAATGGCAAGATTCAAAAGGAGGGCAAACACGTACTTTCAATAAAGACAAAGCTGACAAGATTGTTTCAAAAACTAATGGAGAAGTTGGGGAAATTATAGAAGTTAAAAAGATACCTAAGAAAAAATATTCACCTTTATTATACGATTTGACAGAACTTCAAAGAGATGCCAATAGGAAGTTTGCATATTCTGCAAAGCAAACATTATCAATAATGCAGAGATTATATGAAAATCATAAGGTACTGACTTATCCAAGAACGGATTCAAGATATTTAACTACAGATATAGTAGATACTTTAAAAGAAAGAATTAAAAATATAGCCGTAGGACCATATGCAAGGGCGGCTACTATTGTACTTAAAGGAAAGATTAGAGCTAATAAAGCTTTTGTAGACAATAGCAAGGTTTCAGACCATCATGCTATAATTCCAACGGAACAGAATGTTAGCTTAGGTGCACTAAGTTTTGAAGAGAGAAATATTTATGATTTAGTTGTAAGAAGATTTTTATCAGTATTATATCCTCCTTTTGAATATACACAGATTAGCACTAAGGCTTTAGTTAATGGAGAAGTATTTTTGGCTAAAGGGAAAATAGTTAAGGCTAAAGGGTGGAAGGCTGTATATGATAAGGATGAAGACTTAGAGGATGAAGATTACGACATTGATAATGAAAATATTATAAAAGATCAAGTACTACCTGAGATAAACAAAGGAGATAAGATAAAGTTAATAGGGGTTAAAGTTGTTAAAGGACAGACTAAACCTCCAGCAAGATTCAATGAAGCTACACTACTTTCAGCTATGGAGAATCCTCAAAAGTATATGCAAACTAATAATAAAGAACTTATGAAAACTATAGGAGAGACTGGTGGATTAGGTACAGTTGCCACAAGAGCAGATATAATAGAAAAATTATTTAATACATTTTACATAGAGAAAAAAGGAAAAGAAATAATTCCTACATCTAAGGGAAAGCAGATTATAGAACTTGTACCTTCTGATTTAAAATCCCCTATACTAACAGCAAAATGGGAGAAGCAGTTATCACAAATAAGTAAAGGAAATTTAAATGACAAGAAGTTTATAGGAGATATGAGAAATTATGCTTCAAAACTTGTTGGAGATGTTGTATCTAGTACAGATAAATATATTCATGACAATATGACTAGAGCAAGATGCCCTGAATGTGGTAAATATTTACTTGAGGTTAAAGGTAAAAAAGGAAAGATGCTTGTATGTCAGGATAGAGAATGTGGGTATAGGAAAGGCATAGCAAAAGTAACTAATGCTAGATGTCCTGAATGTCATAAGAAATTAGAATTAAGAGGACAGGGAGAAGGTCAAATATTTATATGTCCTAAATGTGGATACAGAGAGAAAATGTCATCATTTAAGAAAAGAAAAGAGGGACAAAATAAAAAAATTAGTAAAAGAGAGGTTAATAAATATTTGAAAAAGCAAAAGGTAGATGAACCAATAAATTCAGCACTTGCGGACGCATTAGCTAAATGGAAAGAACAATAGATAAAAGCAGCTTAATTGTTAAGCTGCTTTTATTTTATTAAAGATTCATAAAAAACTCATCAATTATTTTTTCAGCTAATCTTTTCTTCATATTAGCTTCATTTATAAGGGTAAGAACTGTAATAAGCATTTGAGATAAATCTTTATTGTGTGCATCTAAATTTTGAGTATGTTCTTTAATTAATGATACTTTTTCCTGCAAATCTTTATTTATATTATTAGCTTCTAATTCTTTTAGTTTTAAGAAGGATTCGTATAGTTTATCAATTTCAATTTTATCTAGGCTATCTTCATTTAAATTTTTTATTATAGGTTTAAGTAAATAACCTATATCATTTATAGATAGACTTTGTTTTAAGTTATATATAAGAATAAGTAAAATTATATGATCTTTAGTATATTTCTTTTTGTTTGGAGGCATTAGTATTTTGGATTTTGTATAATTATTTATCATTGTTTTAGTTAGAATTTTATCATCTTCATTTCGTTTAAGATGATTTAATTTATTTTCAAAAAGAGTTATTACTTGATCCATATATAAATCTAATATAGGTATATCTGAGAGCATAAGATTTTTATTAAATGAAAGACTTTCTATAAATAAATCGATTTCTTTTTCAGTAAATTCCATAAAAACACTCCTAACACTTTAATGGGTTTAAAAAAATATTATCATATAAATAATTATAATTCAACAAATAGTAATCTAAACTACGTTATGACATATTAATAATTCATAATATGACGTTAATAGAAATTTAAAGAAAAATCAAGAAAATGCAATATAAGTTTGGATATTAAGCAATAAATTATAAATTTGCTTAAATATGACACTTATATTTAAAATATTCTTGTGGTAAAATAATTGCAATGCAATACGTAGTATTTAAAACTACGTCATATAGCAAGGATGTTTAAAAAATATCTTTGTATTAAAAAAGTTAGGAGTGAAGGTGTATGAAGAATATATTTAGAGATCCAGTAAGTGGATTAACACATTTATTTGGAGCTGTAGTTTCGTTAGTAGGATTGATATTATTAATAAAGTATGAACTTACTATTCCTAATTCAACACCACTAGGATTGACAGCAGTAATAATGTTTGGAGTAAGCCTTATTTTACTTTATACAGCAAGTTCTGTTTATCACCTTATTAAATCATCAGATAAAGTTATTAGTATTCTAAGAAGATTAGATCATTCAATGATATTTGTTTTAATTGCGGGTACATATACTCCTGTATGTCTTATTTCTCTAAATGGAAATCTGAGATGGATAATATTTATATCTATATGGTGTTTTGCATTAGTAGGAGTTTTATTTAAAATGATATGGTTTAACTGTCCAAGATGGTTATCAACATTATTTTATGTATTGATGGGCTGGATTTCGATATTTTTAATTTCACCACTTTCTAAAGCAATGAATATTAAAGGGCTTATCTGGCTAGTGTTAGGAGGAGTTTTTTATACTACAGGAGCAGTTATATATGCAACAAAATGGCCTAAAATTAAATCTCAAATTTTTGGATTTCATGAGATATTTCACTTGTTTGTTTTAGCAGGTAGTTTTTGTCATTACTTTATGGTTTTTAAATATGTAATATAATTACGAAAAATAATTGTAAGTATATATTTAGTTTTCAAAATAAAAAAAATCCGTATCTTTTTATAAAAAGATACGGATTTTTTTTTTGTTTGCAATAATCAAATATAATGAATTAGTTTTTAGAATTTTTAATAACAAGAAAAATCCCAATAATTATGGCTATGGAAATTAGCAAACATACAATTAAAGGGAGATATTTTGTATATTCAGTCCAAAAATCATTTGATAATTGATCTGTATACATAGTTAATTGAGCAAGTTGTATTGATAATGCAGATACTAATAAACCAATAGAAATAATAAATAATCCTATTATTTTTTGTATATCCATATTTACCCCCCCATTTTAATTACACAATAGTACTATTATGTAATTAATTATTTGATATATTATACAATAAATACCTTTAAGTATTCAATTCTTTTACTTATTTAAACCAACATTTTTTTTAGTTTTTCATTTTTTATTATAAGTAAGAAAGTTATTATAGATTATTATGTTTAGAACTATCTACTATAATATTTAGTAGACATATATGCTAAAATATTAGTAATAATAGAGAATAAAAAAGAAAGGAAGAATTTAACTTATGGAAAAATTACATTCTTTAGATAAATTGAAAGAATTTATAGATAAAAAAACATTGGCAATGGTATATATTTCTTCTGAAAATTGTAATGTATGTCATGCATTATTACCTAAAATTGAAGCAATGATTGAAAAATATCCACAAATTGAAGGGAAAAAAATAAGTATAGATGAATGTACTGAAATTGCAGGTGAGTTTTCTATTTTTACAATACCAGCTATACTTTTTTATGTAGAGGGGAAAGAAGTTATTAGAAAAGCAAGATTTATAAGTGTGGAAGAATTGGAACAAAATATAAGTAGATATTATAATATGTTTATTTAAAAAACTTATTTTTTACTATTTTCCTTAGAGATATAATTATTTACACTTATATATGAATATGTATTAATATTTAGAATAAATAAAGCTATATTACAAATCATATATGTTAAGGAATTTCTAAGGTGGTGGAAATATGTATGAATTTAAAAGACCTACTATTTTAGTTAGTAAATGCTTAGGTTTTGAAGCATGTAGATATAATGGACAAATGGCAAAAGATGATTTCGTTAATAATCTTAAAAATTATGTTGAGTTTATAACAGTATGTCCTGAAGTGGAAATTGGACTAGAAACCCCTAGAGAGTGTATAAGAATAGTTAAAGAAAAGGATAATATTAAGCTTATTCAACCTAAAACAGGAAAAGATTATACAGAAGTTATGTTTGAATTTTCAAATGAATTTTTAAATAGTATTGAAGAAGTAGATGGATTTATTTTAAAGAGTAGATCACCTTCTTGTGGAACAAAGGATGTAAAAATGTATACTGGAATTGAGAAAGGATCTTCTAGCTCTAAAGGAAAAGGAATATTTGGAGGAGTTGTTATAGAGAAATTTACAAATGCAGCTATAGAAGATGAAGGAAGACTAAGAGATTTTAATATAAGGGAACACTTTTTAACAAAAATATTTATTCTTAGAGATTTCAGATATGTAAAGAATTTAAAATCAATAGAAGAAATTATTAATTTTCATAAAAGGAATAAGCTTTTATTTTCTATGTACAATAGAAGACAGTTTAAAAATTTAAATAGTGTTTTAGAAAACAAAAAACAAAAAAAAGTATCAGAGATATTAAGAGAATATGAAGAATATTTAAAATTAATACTTGCTAGAAATGCACGATATACATCTAAAGTTAGTACATTAAAGGAATGCTATGAATATTTTTCTAAATATCTTTCGCAAGAAGAAAAGAAATTTACAGTAGAGACTATTGAAAAATATAAAAATGGACATATACCTTATAATGTTCCATTATATTTACTCAAATCATATGCTGTAAGATTTAATGATAAAAATATAATTAGTCAGAGTTTATTTAATCCTTATCCAGAGGAATTAGTTGAAATGAGAGATTCAGGAAAAGCATTGATATAATAGAATAAAAGAACTAAACCGCTATTTATCAGCGGCTTAGTTCTTTTAATATATAACGTTAGTTAAAAATAGTCCGTGGGCTGGTGCAGTATCAGATGCCAAAGAACGATTTTTTTCATTAATTATTCTTTTAACATCTGCTGGTGGGAATTTTCCTAGTCCTACTTCAATTAAAGTTGCAGCTAAAATTCTAACCATCTTATATAAAAAACCATTTCCAGTAAAAATTATATCAATATTTTCTCCGGATATTTTAAAATCAATAGAATATATTTTGCGTACTGTGGATTTTTTCTTAGACTTTAGAGCTGTAAAGCTTTTGAAATCATGTTCACCTATAAAAAATTCCGCTGCTTCTTTCATTTTTTCTATATCCAATTTCTCTTTAACATGATAGGTATATTTACCATTAAAAACATCGTGAATTTTAGAATTATGTATTTTATAGGTATAAACTTTTTGTGAAACATTAAATCTTGAATGGAAGGATTCTTCTACTTCTTCTACTTTTTTTACTACAATATCTTGAGGTAAAGATCTATAGCAGAAATCTAAAAGTTTTTCAATAGAAATATTAGAATTTGTAAAGAAATTTGCTACTTGATTTTCTGCATGAACTCCTGCATCAGTTCTTCCAGAAGCAATAAGTTCAATATCTTCTCTAAGTATTTCACTTAAAGTTTTTTCTAATTTGTGTTGAATAGTATTAGTATTATTTCCAAGTCTTTGCCAACCTTTGTATCTAGAACCATCATACTGAATAGTAATTTTTATATTTCGCATAGTTTATCTCCTTATTATTAATATTAATAATCTACCTTAATCATTTTAAATGATTTAGATTCAATAAGCAAATTATAATAAAAATTTATAAAATATAAATTATCAAAATAAATGGATATATATTAATAATTAATATGATAACAAAATTTTTTAATAATATGTAACTATTAATGAAATAATATTTATATATTTCAAAAATTTAGCTGTCAGGAGGGGAAATTGCGATGAACAGTAGCAATAATAGTATTATGTTAGAATTAATTTTTATTTTACTATTAATTTTTTTAAATGCATTTTTTGCGGCAGCGGAGATTTCAATTATTTCTTTAAATAAAAATAAAATAAATAATTTAGCTGCTAAAGGTGATAAAAAAGCAAGTTTATTAATAAAGTTAGTTGATGAACCAAGCAAATTTTTTGCAACAATTCAAGTTGGAATTACTTTAGCAGGTTTTTTTGCTAGTGCTACAGCAACAGCTAGTATATCAAGAAGATTAGGAACATTATTAAAAAGGCTTAATATTAGATTTATTGCAGATGCTAGCAGTCAAATAGCTATCATTATTGTAACTGTTATTTTAGCATATATTACTTTAGTTTTAGGAGAATTAGTACCTAAACGTTTAGCGGTACAGAAATCTGAAAAAATTGCGATGACGGCCATAAGACCAGTAATGTTAGTATATAAGATTACTTTGCCTTTTGTTAAAATTCTTACGTATTCTACTGACTTCATAATTTCTTTATTTGGAATTAAGCATAATAATGTAGAAGAAAAAATAACGGAAGAAGAGATAAGAAGAATAATAAATGAGGGAGAAGAAAAAGGTGTATTAGATAGAGAAGAAAAAGAAATGATACAAGGTGTTTTCGATTTTGATGATAAAGTTGCAAAAGCAGTAATGACACCAAGAACTAAGGTTTTTATTATTGATGTAGATATGGAAATAAATAAAGCAATAAATATGATTATAAAAAAGCAGTATTCTAGAGTGCCTATTTATAAAGATAGTATGGATAATATTATAGGAATTGTGAATATGAAAGATTTACTCAAATATGTAATAGGTAATAAAGGAACATATAGTTCTTTAGAGGAGATAGCAAGACCACCATATTTTGTTCCAGAAACAAAGGATATAAACATATTATTTAGAGACTTGAAAGAAAGCAATAATCATTTAGCAATTCTAATCGATGAATATGGAGGGTTTTCAGGAATTGTTACAATTGAGGATTTAATTGAAGAAATATTAGGAGATATTTTTGATGAATATGATAAGCTTAGAAAAAATGATGAGAGCATAGTAAAAATAGATAATAGTACTTATCTTGCAAATGGAGCAGTATCTATAAATAAAATAAATGATGAATTAGGTATTAGTTTGCCAGATGATGAAGTTGATACTTTAGGAGGATTTATATTAGATTTAATTGGCATTATTCCAGAAGAAGATAAAGTATATTCAACAGAATATAAAAATATTATCTTTAAAGTAGAAAAGGTAATAGATAAAAGAATTGAATTAGTTCAAATACGTATTACTTAGAGTATAAATACCTAGGGCCTTGCCTTGATAAAAAGAGAGCAATATTCTATAATAATTATCTAATTAACTTTTCTGTAAGTTGATTATTAGAATAACAAAATAAATTTTAGATGGTGAGGCTTTTTAATGGGAAAATCTTTATATATTACGGAAAAACCTTCTGTGGCTATGGAATTTGTTAAATTATTAAATGTAAAAGGGAATAAAGGTAATGGTTTTATAGAAGGTAAAAATGAAGTTTTTACTTGGTGTGTAGGTCACATGGTAACAATGAGTTATCCAGAGGCTTATGATGAAAAGTTAAAAAAGTGGGCTTTAAAAACAATTCCATTTTTACCTCAAGAATATAAGTACGAAATTATTTCAGCTGTAGCAAAGCAATTTAATATAGTTAAATCTCTTCTTTTAAGAGAAGATGTAGATACAATATATGTTTGTACGGACTCAGGTAGAGAAGGAGAGTACATATATAGATTAGTAGATATGATGGTTGGAGTTAAAGATAAGATGAAAAAGAGAGTATGGATTGATTCTCAAACAGAAGAAGAGATAAAAAGAGGAATTAGAGAAGCAAAACCACTTTCAGAATATGATGCGCTTTCAGACTCAGCATATCTAAGGGCAAAAGAAGATTATTTACTTGGTATTAATTTTTCAAGATTATTGACTCTCATATATGGAAAAACTGTATCAAATATCTTAGGAAAAGAATCTGTTGTAATAGCTGTAGGACGTGTAATGTCTTGTGTCCTTGGAATGATAGTAGAGCGAGAAATGGAAATAAGAGATTTTATCCAGACATCCTTTTATAAGATTACAGGTGAGTTTAAAATTGATGATACTGCAAGTTATGATGGAGAATGGAAAGCAGTTGAAGGGTCTAAGTATTTAGAAACAAATTTATTATATAATGAAAGTGGATTTAAAAAAATTGAAGATGCAGAAAATTTGATTAGTAAATTGAAAGAAGTTGCAGCAGATTATGTTGTAATTCAAAATATTAGTAAGAAAAAAGAAAACAAAAATCCGCCACTTTTATTTAACCTTGCAGAGCTGCAGAATGAATGTTCTAAAAGATTTAAAATAAATCCTGATGAAACTTTAAATAAAATTCAAAATTTATATGAAAAGAAAATGCTAACTTATCCAAGAACGGATGCCAGAGTATTATCTAAGGCGGTAGCAAAAGAAGTACATAAAAATATAAAAAAATTAACTTTATTAAAAGAAGATACTGAAATTAGTAATATAGCAAAAAAAATACTTGAAGAAAAAAGTTACAAAAACTTAGAAAAAACAAAATATGTTAATGATAGTAAAATCACAGATCACTATGCTATTATTCCTACAGGAGAAGGTGTTGAAAATTATTCTTCTCTTACAAAATTAGAAAAAGATATATATAACTTAATAGTAAGAAGATTTTTATCAATATTTTATCCGCCTGCTAAGTATAGCAAGATACAAGTGGAAACAAAGATAGGAGAAGAAAGCTTTTTTACAACTGATAAAGTTTGTATTCAAAACGGATATTTAGATGTTATAAAAAAAGAGAATAGTGATAATGTTAAAAAGAAAGATATGACATTTTTAAATAATTTAAAAAAAGGACAGAGAATAAAACTAAATAGTTTAGATATAAAGGAAGGTAAAACTTCTCCACCTAAAAGATATACATCAGGTTCTATAATTATTGCTATGGAGAATGCCGGGAAGCTTATTGAAGATGAGGAACTTAGAGAGCAAATTAAAGGTTCAGGCATAGGTACAAGTGCTACTCGTGCTGAAATATTAAAAAAATTAGAACGAATAGAATATATAAAAACAAATACAAAAACTCAAATATTAACACCAACTTTAAAGGGAGAAATTATTTACAGAGTTATAAGAACATCTATACCCAGTCTTTTAAATCCTACATTAACCGCAAGTTGGGAAAAAGGACTTTCTATGGTCTCAGAGAGAAATATAACTTCAGAAATTTTTATGGATAAACTAGAGGGATATGTAAAAAAGAATGTTGAAAAGGTAGTGAAACATAATAATGTTATAAATACTGAATATTTAATTTCATTAGTAAAAGATAAAAAATCAATAGACTTAGATGAAAGTAAAATAAATGAGGTAATAGGAGTATGTCCCATATGTAATAATGGACGAGTAGTACGAAATAGCAAAGGATATGGTTGTGATAATTGGAAAAGTGGGTGTAAATTTTTCTTAGGTACTATATGTGAAATCAATATACCTATAAATCAGATTAAAAAATTGATAAGATATGGTAAGACAGATATAATTAACGGTTTCAAGTCAAAAAAAGGAAATTTATTTAATGCTAGACTAATAATAAATAACAACAAAATTGAATTTAGATTTGAATAAAAATATAATAAAATTGCTAGGATTATATATAATCCTAGCAATTTTATTATATTTTTGAAGCCATTTCTTTAAGAATTTCTGCCGAAGAATTTAAGGTTTCTATAGAACTTGTAATTTCTTCAATAGAGCTAACTTGTTCCTCAAAAATATCATTAAAATTATTTATTTTATTTTCAATATTCATTACTGAATCTTGAATAGTTTTTAAAATAGAATTAATTTGACTTATAGATTCTTTACTAGAAGTAGATAATTTTCTTATTTCCTGAGCAACTACACTAAAGCCTTTACCATATTCACCAGCACGAGCTGACTCAATGGCAGCATTTAAACCTAAAAGATTAGTTTGTTGTGCAACATTTCCTACAAATTTTAAAATTTCATCTGTGTTCTCTGTTTCTTTACGAGTTGTTTCAACATTTGATTGTATTTCAGAATTAGATTTTACTATATCTTGAACATTAGCAGAAATACTATTAATTGCTAGGGTTATTTGAGCTAAGGAATTAGATAAGTTTTTAGATAGATTTAAAATGTCAGTTTGTCTCTCAAGACTTTTTGCTATATTAAAAGAACCTACAACTTTGTGATCAACTATTACAGGAATTCCAATTACTTTAATATCAGTACCAAAAACTTCTTTTGGTACTATTCTAATAATTGGTTTTTTAGCTTTCATACATTGATATGCACCACTAGTATGAGGAACTGGGTCATTTGTTTTTATGTTTAATTTTAATTTTTCACCTGGAATATATTTTAAGAAATATTCAGTATTTGTAATAGAAAGTACAAAATCGTCTTCAATAAAATATTTAAAATAAGGAATTAATGTGTTAAATGAATTCATAAGTTTATTTTGGGTAAAATCAGTTATCATTTTATATCATCCTTCCTGAAAAAACTACATGATAATAAAATTATACAATTATAATGGAAAAATTTCAAATATAATGATTTATACTTAAAAAATGTAAAAATATATAAGAGAATTAAAATTGAATTTTCAAATAGATAAAAGGTATAAAAGTACTCTGTTAACAAACATCAAAATTTAAATGATTTTAGTGAAAAAATAGATAACTACTAATATTGTAAAATAATGTTGAATACTGCACTTGTAATTTGTAAAATATTATTCTCTATGATAAAATTTACAAAAAGGATGATGCTTTTATCCAATACATAAAACGATATGAGGAGGAAATATTTTGAACAAAAAACTAACGATTACATTTCTTTTATTTTTCTTGATTTCCAGTATGTTTTGCAGTTTTAACAAGGTTGTTTATGGACAAGTGAATGGACAAGGTAATACAAGATCTAATATTTTGAACTTAGGATATATAGATAAGGAGAGTGATTGGATTTATTACTCTAATATTGCAGATGAAAGTCGTTTATATAAGTGTAGGTTTAACGGTGAGGATGAAACTAAAATATGCGATGATATACCTAACTACATTAACGTAATAGGAGAGTGGATTTATTATTCTAATGTAAAGGATAATTTTAAAATATATAAAGTTAAAAAAGATGGTACTGAAAAAGTTAAATTAAATAATGATAGCTCTTTTTGGATTTATGTAACAGGTGATTGGATTTACTATGCTAATAGAGTGAGCGATGGACAAGAACTATATAAAATTAAGATTGATGGAAGTGAAAAAACTAAAATTACAAAAAATAAGATATATGGTTTTGCTATAAAAGGTGATTGGGCTTATTATTCAAATGAATCTGATAAACATAAGATTTATAAAGTGAAGTTAGATGGGTCACAAGATATAAAATTAAATAATGATGAATCTTTTTTAATAGATATAGTGGGCAATGATGTATATTATCAAAATTATTCTAAAGGAAAAAAAATATATAAGATAGGTATAAACGGGCAAAATAATACAAAAATAAATGATGATAATTCTCAATTTATAAATATATCAAATGATTGGATATATTATGCAAATGAAAGTGATGATTTTAAATTATATAAAATAAAAATGGATGGTACAAATAAAATTAAATTAAGTGAAGAATGTGGTGGAGAATTAAATATTATTGATGACTATATATATTACTGGGGGGGGATCAAGGATGGAGCTAATGGTATTAAATTAGATTCAACTAAATTATTTAGGATAAAGAATGATGGTACGTCTAAGGAAGTAGTGAAAATAGCAAAAGTAAAAGAAGAGAGTGGAGAAGGAGAAGTAAATATATCAACTATTATAATAACGCTACTTATTGTTGCAGTGGGGACATGCCTTGAAATATGGAAAATGATTTCTATACGTAATATAAACAAATTTATAAATGGGATTCATGGAGAATTGACTAACGAAGATGCTAAAAAATATATAGCTTTAATAAAAAAATCAAGAATAGTTAAAAGATCAGATATATATAAGTTACTAAGAAAAGGGGTGCAGCTTATAAATTCTTCATATAAAATTGATGATGAATTAAAGGAAGAATTAAAAAATACTCTAGTTAAAAGAGGAATACATTTAAGTAATATTACTAACAAAAAATAGAATTAGGAGGAAGTTGATGAAAATAAAAAGAGTAGGTTCACGAGGATATATGTTTACTTTTTTTGAATTGGTAGATACAGAATTTGATTGCTCTACTAATGTATATTTAATTGATGGTAAAGATTATTTATTTTTGTGTGACACTTACTTGGGACCTAAATCAATGCTAGAAATAAAAAAATTTATTAATAAACATTTAGATGAAAAACCTATAATAGTTTTTAATTCTCATTCCGATTGGGATCATATTTGGGGAAATTGTTTTTTCAAGAATTCTATAATTATATCACATGAAATCTGTAGGGAAGACATAGAAAAAAATGCATTGTATGAACTTAATAAATATAAAGAGCATTGTCAAGGAGAAGTGAAAATATATATTCCAAATTTAACTTTTAAAGAAAGACTTGATTTCATAGATGAGGATATAGAATTTTTTTATTCGCCAGGACATACAAATAATTCAGCTTCTTGTTTCGATAGAAAAGATAATGTTTTATTTGTAGGCGATAATATTGAAAATCCTCAACCTTATCTAACCTGTAATAATTTTGACATATATGAAAAAACCTTAAATAAGTATATAGAAATACAGGCTGATTACATAATTCCAGGTCATGGAGATGTAGCGAACTATGACTTAGTAAGAAAGAATTTAAAATATATAAAAAAGTGTGCATATAGCTAATTAAGCTATTGCACACTTTTTTATTGAAGTTTAACTTAATTATAGATTAGCTTCAGCCTCTTTTGCTAATTCTGTCATAAGTTCTTTAACAGTTATAATTTTGTCTAGTTTATATGCATTAGTACCAGCAAAAATCAATCCATTATCTACATCTCCATTAACTGCGTTAATCAATGCGTTAGATATACAATATGGGGTTTGTGAAGGATTACAATGTTTTATGCATGAATAACATTTTTCAATTAAGGATTTACTATCATTTAAAGAATTAATAAACGAATTATTAATAGCTCTACCAGGCATTCCAACAGGACTTTTTATTATAATAATATCCTCTTCAGCAGCATCAATATATGCTTTTTTGAAATTAATATGGGCATCGCACTCTTCAGTAGCCACAAATCTAGTAGCCATTTGAACTCCAGCAGCACCTATTTTTATAAGTTCTGCAATGTCTTTTCCATCATATATTCCACCACCAGCTACTACAGGTATAGGTTTATTGTATTCTTCTTCTAGAGGTTTAACAACGGATAATACTTCTTTTACAATAGAATGTAAATCCTTTGCTTTAGAATTTTCTAATTCTTCTGCAGAAAAACCTAAATGACCACCTGCATTTGATCCTTCAACTACAATTAAATCAGGAATATAATTGAATTTTTTCTTCCACATCCTTGTAATAACTGAGGCAGCTTTGCCTGAAGAAACAATTGGAGCTATTTTTGTGGTAGAACCTTTTACTAATTTAGGTAAGTCTGTTGGAAGTCCTGCACCACATATAATTAAATCAATTTTTTCTTTAACAGCAGCTAAAACTAAATCTTTATAGTGAGTTGCTGCCACCATAATATTAACTCCTAAAATTCCATTTGGACTTAATTCTCTAGCTCTTTTTATTTCTTTTTTTAAAGCTCTTATATTTGCATTAAGAGTATTTTCTTCAAAATCTTTTTCTTTATAACCAATCTGGACTCCGGAAATAACCCCTATACCGCCTGCATTTGCAACTGCTGATGCTAAGGAAGAGAGAGAAACACCAACTCCCATGCCTCCCTGAATAATAGGAAGTTTAGCGGTTAATTCACCTATTTTTAAAGGTGGTAATTTCATGATATCTACTCCTTTTTATATATGATATTAATACTTTGATTTGCAAAATATTTGATAATCAAAGTATAGGAGATAAATAACAGTATGTCAATAAAAAGTTCTTTCTATTGAAATATGTAGATAAAATGAGTATTATAATTTATAAAAGAAGTACATTTTAAATTAATTTAAGAATTTTAGTATAATAAATTTGTTATAATAATTTTAAATCTATTTTAATAATGTATTTTATATGATTAAATATAATTATTAAATATGTTCTACAAAAGGAAGGCGGGCTTATCATGAATAGTAAAATAGAAATTAAGAATATTATAAAAAATAAGAACTTAGAAATTTGCTTTGAACCAGTAGTTTCAGTAATAAAGCAATCAATTATTGGATTTGAGGTTTCTAGTGAAGGATGCATTGATGGGAATAATGTTATTTCTATGGAAACTCTTATAAAATATGCAGAAGAAGAGAATGTTGTTATTGATTTAGATAGACTATATAGAGAAAAAGCAGTTGAAAACTTTACAAAGATATATGAAAAGAATAAGGAAATGCTTTTATTTCTTAATATCAATGCTTCTATAATTTCTAAATTTGTAGGATCGGGAATTATTATGGATTTAGTTAATGAGTTTAATATTAATCCTAAAAATATTGTTTTAGAAATTGTAGAAGATAATGTTAAAGATATGGAGAGTTTAAAGAAGTTTATTAATGACTATAGAAATAAGGGATTTTTAGTAGCTTTAAGTGATATAGGATATGGATTTGCAAATTTAGATAAGATATCCTATGTTGAACCAGATATTATTAAAATAAGTGGAGCTATAACTGAAAATATAGAATATGATTATTATAAACAAGAGATTTTTAAATCATTAGTAAATTTATGCAAGAGCATTGGTGCGCTAGTAATTGGTGATGGTATAGAAAATTATCAACAAACTTTATGTGTAATAGAATTAGGGGCGGATATGATTCAAGGAAAATATTTTGGAAATTGCAATGCAATAGATAGTGATTTTATTGGTGAGGCAAGAGTTAAAGTTCAAGATGTAGCTAAACAATATGAGAATTATATGATAGATAAAATTAATTTAGAAAAGTCAAAACATAAGGGTTATGAAGCTATAATGGATAATGTGTTAAAGGAATTATCAAATAGAATTGAAGAGGAATTTAATGATATTTTACAAAGTGTTATTGGTGATAATGAGGCTTTTGAATGTATTTATGTGTTGAATAATAAAGGAATTCAAGTAAGTGATACTTTTACTTATTGTAAAAATATGCTTCAGCAAAAAGCCCTTATATTTCAGCCAGCAGAGAAAGGAACAAATCATTCTTTAAAAAAATACTATTATTTTTTAAAAAATATGGGACTTAATAAGTATATAACAGAGCCGTATATATCCTTAGCTACTGGAAATCTATGTACAACAATATCATCAGTATTTGAAAGTGAGGATAATAAAAAATATATATTATGTATAGATTTTAATCCAAATCATATAAACATTTAATTAGTAATAATAAAAGTCAGCAATTACTGCTGGCTTATTATTATTTACTTGCTTTATTATGATGAAACTTATTGATTTAAAACTCAATTATTAAATTAAAGCATAAAAAGTATTGGAGGTTACAAATGAAACCATTAGCAGATAGAATTAGACCTGATAATATTGAAGAGATAGTTGGCCAAGAGCATATATTAGGCAAAGATAAAATATTAAATAAGTTAATTAAAAATAGAAAAGTGGTTAATATGATTTTTTATGGACCACCGGGAGTGGGTAAGACTACTGTAGCTAATTTAATAGCTAGATTTACTGATAAAAAACTATATAAATTAAATGCAACGACGGCATCTGTAAAAGACATACAAGAGATTATTAAAGATTTGAACAGTTTAATGACTTTTAAAGGAATCGTTTTATATTTAGATGAGATACAAAATTTTAATAAAAAACAGCAGCAGTCCTTATTAGAATTTATGGAAGATGGGAGGATAACTTTAATAGCAAGCACTACCGAAAATCCTTATCATTATATTTATAATGCTATTTTAAGTAGAGCTACTATTTTTGAATTTAAACCATTAAAAGAAGAAAATATAGTAAAAGCTTTAATGAGAGGATTAAGATTGCTGAATGATGAGTTTAAAAATACAGAAATAAAGGCTGAAGAAGATGTATTAAAATATATTGCAATAATGTGTAATGGTGACTTAAGAAGAGCTATAAATGCATTAGAACTTTTAGTATATTCTACTAATCCTAATGAGGAAAATAAGCTGGAAATAAGTATGAATGATGTAAAAGAAAGTATGCAGGGCAAAGCATTTAATTTTGATAAATATGGGGATAATTATTATGATGCATTAAGTGCACTTCAAAAAAGTATAAGGGGGAGTGACCCTGATGCAGCTATATTTTATGCCAGTATGCTTATAAAAGGTGGTCAGCTTTTATCTATATGTAGAAGGCTTCTGGTTATAGCATCAGAGGATATAGGTCTTGCATACCCACAAGCAGCTAGTATTACATATTCATTAGTTCAAAGTGCAATGCAGTTAGGTTTACCAGAGGCGAGAATACCAATTGCACAAGCAGTAATTTTATTAGCTACATCACCTAAATCAAATTCATCGTATAAAGCTATAAAAAAAGCTCTTTTAGATATAGAAAATAAAAATATAGGGGAAATTCCAATACATTTAAGAGATAATCATTATTATGGAGCTAAACAGCTTAAACGAACAGGATATAAATATCCACATGATCATAAAGGTAATTATGTAGAACAGCAATATCTACCAGATGAATTGATTGGGAGAAACTATTATATTCCCGGAGATAATAAGATGGAACGAGCTATAAAAGGATACTTAAATTCATTAAAAAATGAATATTAAAGTATGTTTTAAGCGAAAATATTAATGTTGACAAATATAGTAGGAATTGATAATATAATAAAGAAAGCCTAGCAAAACACTCGGAATTCAAAAGGAGTGATTAAATGAAATTATCAACTAAGGGTAGATATGGTGTTAGGGCTATGGTAGACTTAGCAATACATTATGGAGAAGTACCAGTTTCTATAAAAAGTATAGCAGAGAGACAGGGGATTTCAGAGAGTTATTTAGAACAGCTTTTTTCACCACTAAGAAAGGCAAAACTGATAAAAAGTATTAGAGGAGCACAAGGTGGTTATGTATTAAATAAAGAGCCTAAAGATATTACAGCAGCAGATGTCATTGCGGTTTTAGAAGGGCCTATAGAAATATCTTCATGTGTTGATGAAGGAGTATGCAGTAACAGCAATATAGATTGTTGTTCAACAAGACTTCTTTGGGGAAAAATAAAAAAGAGTATAGAAGACATAACACAATCGATTACATTGCAAGATATGGTAGATGATTATAATAAAATGTTAAAAGATAAGGAGTGACAGAAATGACAAAGAAAATTTATATGGATTATTCAGCAACTACATACACAAAGCCAGAAGTATTAGAAGAAATGCTTCCTTATTTTACTGAAAGCTTTGGTAATCCATCATCTTTATATACTTTATCTAATGGAAATAAAAAAGCTGTAGTTACAGCTAGAGAAAAGGTATCAAAAGCTATTAATGCTGAAAAAGATGAAATTTATTTTACAGCAGGTGGTTCAGAAGCTGATAACTGGGCTATTAAAGGAATTGCCTTTGCCCATAAAAATAAAGGTAATCACATAATTACTACTAACATTGAACATCATGCAGTTTTAAATACATGTAAATTCTTAGAGAAAAATGGATTTGAAGTTACTTATTTACCAGTTGATGAATATGGATTAATAGATATTAAGCAGCTTCAAGAAGCTATTACTGATAAAACAATATTGGTTTCAGTTATGTTTGCAAATAATGAAATAGGAGCTATACAACCAATAAAAGAAATTGGAGAAATATGCAGAGAAAAGAAGATTTTATTTCATACCGATGCAGTTCAAGCAGTTGGGCATGTACCAATTGATGTAAAGGATATGCACATTGATTTATTATCTATGGCTGCACATAAGTTTTATGGGCCTAAAGGTGTAGGAGCTCTTTATATAAGAAGAGGTGTAAAGATAGAAAACTTAATTCATGGCGGTGGTCAAGAAAGAAGCAAAAGAGCAAGTACTGAAAATGTTCCGGGAATTGTTGGTATAGGAAAATCTATTGAACTTGCTATTAAAAACATGAATGAAGAAAATAAGAAACTGGAAGGATTTAGAGATAAACTTATAAAGGAACTTATGGTTAGAATACCACATACAAAATTAAATGGACCTACTGGAGATAAAAGACTTCCTGGTAATGTAAATATGAGTTTCATTGGAATTGAAGGAGAAACTTTATTATTGGATTTAGATGATAAAGGAATATATGCTTCAACAGGAAGTGCTTGTGCTTCAGGAGATTTATCTGCATCACATGTGCTTCTAGCTATAGGATTATCACATGGAGTTGCTCATGGTTCATTAAGATTGAGTTTAGGAGAAGGAACAACAGAAGAAGAAGTGGATTATGTTATAGAAGTACTACCAGAAATAATAAAAAGAAGAAGAGAAATGTCACCATATTGGGAACAATTTCTTGTTGAGAAAGGAGAAAGATAATTATGTATAGTGAAAAAGTAATGGATCATTTTAGAAATCCTAGAAATGTTGGAGAAATTGAAAAGCCAAGTGGAGTAGGAGAAGTTGGTAATCCACAATGTGGAGATATAATGAAAATATATTTAGAGGTAGAAGACAATGTTATTAAAGATGTTAAATTTAAAACCTTTGGATGTGGTTCTGCTATAGCTTCTTCAAGTATGGCTACGGAACTTATAAAAGGAAAGACTTTAGAAGAAGCTTGGGGATTATCTAATAAAGCAGTAGCAGAAGCTTTAGATGGACTTCCACCAGTTAAAATGCACTGCTCAGTTCTTGCTGAAGAAGCTATTCATAAAGCAATAAATGACTATAGAATAAAAAAAGGACTTGAGCCTTGGCAAATGAAGCATCATTCAGAGCATATTCATGAGCATGTACATGGACATGAATAAACACAAACAAATGAAGAACAGGTGATTAGATGAAGAAAAAAGTAGCAATTGGATTAAGTGGAGGCGTTGATAGTTCTGTTGCAGCATATCTGTTAAAACAAAAAGGATATGATGTTATAGGTGTAACATTACGTTTGTGTTCAGAAGTTGATATTTCAGATGATGCCAAAAAAGTTGCAGAGAAGTTGAATATTCCTCATTATGTTATAGATTTAAGAGATGAATTTAAAAAGTATGTAATTGATAATTTTGCTAATGAATATTTGAGTGGAAGAACTCCTAATCCTTGTGCTGTATGTAATAAACATATAAAGTTTGGAATAATGTTGGATAAGGCTAAGGAACTTGGGGCTGAATATATAGCAACAGGGCATTATGCAAGAATAGAAGAGCATAATGGAAGATATATACTTGTTGCTGCAGAAGATCAAAGAAAAGATCAAACTTATATGTTATATAGTTTAAGCCAAGAAATTTTAAAACATGTTTTAATGCCCTGTGGAGAATATTCTAAGAGTAAGATAAGAGAAATAGCGAAGAAAATTGGACTTGAAGTTCATGATAAAAAAGAAAGTATGGAAATATGCTTTATTCCAGATAATGACCATGGTAAATACATTGAAAAATTGATACCAACACATGTTGAGAATGGAAATTTTGTAGATGAAAATGGGAAAGTTGTAGGTAAACATAAAGGCATAATTTATTATACTATTGGTCAAAGAAAAGGATTAGGATTAGCTTTAGGAGAACCTGTATTCGTAATTGATATACGTCCAGAAACTAACGAAGTTGTAATAGGAAAAGAGGAAGAAATATTTAAAACTACTTTAATTGCTAAGGATGTAAATTTTATTCCTTTTGATAAGCTTGAAAATCCTATGGAGGTAGAAGCTAAAATACGATATTCTACTTCTAAAAGTAAAGCTACTATAAATATGCTTAATGATGGCAGAGTGAAAGTAGAATTTGAGGATAAACAGCGAGCTATTACTAAAGGTCAGTGTGTAGTTTTCTATTCAAAAGATCTACTTTTAGGTGGCGGAACTATTGATGAAATAATTTAGGATTAAATAAAGAAAAAGTAATAAAAGAATTATTTTAAAGAATAAAAAAAGGCAAATTACAGATTAGACTGTATTTTGTCTTTTTTTACGTAGAAATATAGTTAAAACTGTAATAAGTTTAGTGTAAGTGGAAATACTAGACATAAATAGTCATGTTGAAATGGTGATGATATGTATAGAAGTAAAGATTTTTTAATGATGGAAGTAGTAGATATAAAAGGTAAAAAAATAGGATTTATAAAAGACATTTTGATTGATTTTAATAAAGGAGTTGTTACAGGATTTAGTATATCTTCTTATAGCTTATTTCATAAAAGTGTTAGTATTTCAAAAAAAGATATAATATCTTTTAATTATAAAATGATAATAAAAAGAAGCAGAAAGGAAGAAAAACTTAAATTTTTTCCTTTAAAAGGTATAGATGTTATAGATAAATTTGGAAATGATATAGGAATCATGGAAGATATTGTTTTTGATAACATTACCTTTAAAATTAATGGAGTGGTAGTTTCAAAAGGGTTAATACGTAATTTCATTAATGGAAAGAAAATATTTTTAATCAAGGAGTTAATATTAGGAGAAAAAAATATTTTGTATTATGGAGAAGATAAAAAAATGAATTTTAAAACTATGCCTCATGATGTGGTTGGTAAAAATAGATGAAAATAAATGAAATTTTTAAAAATAAATTAATAAAGAGTGCAGTATATATATGCATAATTACTTTTATTATTTTCATCATTTTGAAAATCTCCATATTAAAAGAAATAGTTTTTCTATTATTAATTTCATTTGTTGTAGCATATAGTTTAAAACCACTTCAAAAGATATTGCTAGAAAGGGGAATGAAGCTAAAACATTCAGCTATTCTATTGATATTAGGTTTATTTGTAACAGTGATAATGATTTTTACACTTTTAATACCATCTATATTTAGAGAAAGTTTAAATATTGGTAATACAATTGATGAAATTGGTAAATACTTTGGTGAATTTTATCATAGGTTTAAACCTCTAGGTGATAATAAAATAATATATACACTTATTAATAATATAAATAATAAGATTAATAAAGGATTTATTGATTTATTCAATAGAGTATTAGAATTAGGAGCTGAATTTGGTGAAAATGCATTGTCATATATTGTTATTCCAATAATCACATATTACTTTTTATGTGATGGTGAATATTTATTCAATAAAATATTATTATTTTGTCCATTGAATAGTAGAAGAATAATAAGGAAGATAAATAGAGATGTAGATAAAATCTTAGGTAGATATATTGTTAGTCAGTTTATGCTTTGTATAATGATAAGTATAATTACCTTTATAGCATTAATCCTTACAGGTGTAAAACTTCCTATTATACTTTCTATATTAAATGGGATTTTCAATATTATACCATATTTTGGACCTATTTTAGGTGCAGTACCTGCTGTGATAATGGCATTTCTAACATCGCCTAAAACAGCTTTATATACTGCAGGATGTTTATATGTAATTCAGCTAATAGAGGGGAATATCATTTCTCCAAAAGTAACAGGGGAAAGTGTAAGTATACATCCTATAGGAGTTATAATAATTTTGCTTTTAGGAGAGAAAATTGGGGGGCTTTTAGGAATGGTTTTAGCAGTACCTATAAGTGTTATAATAAAGGTTATTTATGAAGACCTAAATTATTATTTATTTTGATATATATTACCATATTAAACTTATAATATTGACATAAATACTATTTTTTCTTATAATCAAAATATCGTATTTTACAAATTAATAGTGTAGGGCAATGACGAGAATGAGTAAATATTATGTTTTATTCAGAGAGGAAGTGGTTGGTGAAAACTTCTTAAAACAAATATTGAAGCTATCTAGGAGTCTTTATTTATTGAGAGATATATTGTGTGCATATTCTACGAAAACTATGTACTATTATATATAATTAGGGTGGTACCGCGGAAAAACTTTCGTCCCTTATTTTAGGGAATGAGAGTTTTTTGTTTTTACAAAAAATAATTTAATATGGAGGAATTATATATGGAAAAAATGGGATTAAACCAGATTAGAGAAGCGTATTTAAAATTTTTTGAAAGTAAGGAACATTTAAGATTAAATAGTTTTTCATTGGTTCCTAAAAATGATAAAAGTTTATTATTGATAAATGCAGGTATGGCACCGCTAAAACCTTATTTTACTGGTCTTCAAACTCCACCAAATAAGAGAATTGCTACTTGTCAAAAATGTATAAGAACAGGTGATATTGAAAATGTAGGGAAAACTTCAAGACATGCTACTTTCTTTGAAATGCTTGGAAATTTTTCTTTTGGAGATTATTTTAAAAATGAAGTTATTCCTTGGGCTTGGGAATTTGTTACAGAAGTCTTAAGTATACCTAAAGAAAAATTATATGTAACTATATATTTAGATGATGATGAAGCTTATGAGTTATGGACTACTAAGACAGATGTTAACCCTAAACACATATTTAGACTAGGTAAGGAAGATAATTTCTGGGAACATGGAGTTGGACCTTGTGGACCATGTTCTGAAATACATTTTTATAAAGATGAAGGGGAAATAGTATCAGCAGAAGATTTTGTTGAAAAATCAGATGCAGATAGAGCTGTTGAATTTTGGAATCTTGTTTTCACACAATTTGATAAAGATGAAGAAGGAAATTATAATAAGTTAGATTTTCCTAACATTGATACTGGTATGGGACTTGAAAGAATGGCTACTATTATGCAGGGGGTTGAAACGATTTTTGAGGTGGATACTATTAAAAGCATCCTAGACAAAAGTGGAGAATTAGTAGGTATAAAATACGGAGAAGATCAAGTTAAAGATGTATCATTAAGAATAATTACTGACCACACTAGAAGTGTTGCTTTTATGATAAGTGATGGTATACTTCCATCAAATGAAGGAAGAGGATATGTTTTAAGAAGATTGCTTAGAAGAGCAGCAAGACATGGGAGACTTCTTGGAGTGGAAGAAGCATTTTTAAATAAAATAGTTGATACTGTAATAGAAAATTCAGGAGAAGCTTATCTAGAATTAAAAGATAAACAAGAGTACATCAAAAAAGTTATAGCAATAGAAGAAGAAAGATTTGGTGAAACTATTGGTTCTGGAATGGAAATATTAAAAGGATATATAGAAAAAATTCAAAAAGAAAATGAGAACGTGTTATCTGGAGATAAAGTATTTAAGCTATATGATACTTATGGATTTCCTGTAGAATTAACACAAGAAATTTTAGAAGAAAAAGAAATATGTGTAGATTTAGATGGATTCAATGAAGAAATGAGGATACAAAGAGAAAGAGCTAGAGCTGCTAGAGGTGAAAATACTTATATGGGAACTGATGTAAAAGTTCTTGACACAATACCAGTAGAAATAGAAACAACATTTGATGGGTATAATAATTTAGAATTGACTTCTAAAGTTAAAGTGATAATCAAAAATGATGAGTTTGTTTCTTCTATTGAAGAAGGAGAAAAAGGTATTATTGTTATGGAAGCTACGCCTTTCTATGCTGAAATGGGAGGGCAAGTAGGAGATAAAGGTATAATTTATACTGATAGCTTTACAGCAAAGGTTGAAGATTGTAAAAAGAATATTGGTGGCAAAATAGTTCATTTTGTAGAAGTAGAAAAAGGAAGTATAAGTTTAGAAGATGACGTAACTCTTAAAGTTGATAAGATTAGAAGAGAAAAAGTTGAAAAGAATCATAGTGCTACACACATGATTCATGCAGCATTACGTCAGGTGATTGGAGACCACGTTCATCAATCTGGATCATATGTTGATGATGAAAGATTAAGATTTGACTTTACTCATTTTACAGCTGTTACTACAGAGGAATTAATAGAAATTGAGAATCTTGTAAATAAAAAAATTATGGAAGTTTATGAAGTAGATACTAAAGTTATGACATTAGAAGAAGCTAGAGAATCAGGAGCTGTAGCTTTATTTGATGAAAAATATGGAGATAGGGTTAGAGTTGTAAATATCGGTGGTTTTAGTACAGAACTTTGTGGTGGAACACATGTTAATAATTCTGGTAAGATAGGTTTATTTAAAATTATATCTGAAAGTGGAATTGCTGCAGGAATAAGAAGAATAGAAGCTGTTACAGGTGAAAATGCATTAAGGTTTATTGATAAGAAAAATGAAGTTTTAAGAATGGTTTCTGAAACACTTAAATGTTCTGAAAAGGAAATTATTAATAAATTAGAACAACAATCAAATGAATTAAAAGAGAAAGATAAGGAAATATCTGCTCTTAAAGCTAAACTTGCTAGTGGTTCAGAAGATGAAATATTAAATAATATTAAAGAAATAAACGGTGTGAAATATACTGCAACGGTATTAAAGGACATTGATGGAGAGGCTTTAAGAGATTTAGCTGATAAGATAAAAAATAAAATGAGCAGCGGTCTTGTTGTTCTTGGAAGTAAAAGTGGAGAAAAAGTTCAATTTGTAGCAATGGCTACGAAAGATGTAGTATCTAAAGGAGTTCATTGTGGAAAAATTATTAAAGAAGTTGCAAAAATCGCTGGCGGTGGCGGCGGTGGAAGACCAGATATGGCGCAAGCAGGAGGTAAAAATGCTGAAAAACTTGGTGAAGCGATAGAGCAAGTACAAAAAATTATGGAAGATTTAGTAAAATAGTATACTTTTTAATAAATTTAGTTTATAATAAGATTAAAAGAAGGTTGAATTGTAAACTGCATACTTAAAAAAGGGGTGAGGCAGTTATGGGAATTAACGAAAATACTATGCAATTTGATATTCAAAACAATAAAGAGGATTTGACAAGAATAATTTTAACTCAAGTAAATGCTTCATTAAAAGAAAAGGGATATAATCCTATTAATCAATTGGTTGGATATTTAATTTCAGGTGATCCTACTTATATTACTAACCATAATGGAGCAAGAGCATTAGTAAGAAAATTAGAGAGAGATGAGATTCTTGAAGAAGTTCTAAAAGCCTATTTATCAATTAAATAAAAATGCCCTTTTGGGCATTTTTATTTTAACATTACGCATAATATAAATGAGGAGAAACTTTATGAGAATATTAGGTTTAGATGTTGGAGATAAAACAATTGGAGTTGCAATTAGTGACCCATTGGGATTTACGGCACAAGGAATAACTACAATTCAAAGAAAAAATGAAGAATATGATATAAAAGAGTTATCTAAAATTTGTCAAGAATATAATGTGGAATCCATAATTTGTGGATTGCCTAAAAATATGAATGGCACAATAGGAACTCAAGGAGAAAAGGTTGTAGAATTTTGCGAAATAATAAAACAAAACATACAAATACCTATAAAAATGTGGGATGAAAGACTTACTACTGCAGCTGCACACAGGGCAATGCTTGAAGCCGATTTATCTAGAGCAAAACGAAAAAAAATAGTTGATAAGCTAGCTGCTGTATATATTTTACAAGGATATTTAGATAGTTTATAGAAAAAGGAGATAGGACAATGGAGAATGAGTTTAATACAATTATATTAAGAGATGAAAACAATAATGAAGTTGAGTTTGAGTTAATAATGAAATTTGATATAGAAGATAAAGGCTATGTAATAGTGACACCAATGGAAAGTGATGAAGAGGAAGCTATAGCTTTTAGAATAGATAAAGATGAAAATAATGAAGATATATTTGTAACTATAGAAAATGATGATGAATTTAGAATGGTTACAGAAGCTTATGAAACATTAAGTTTAGAACAATAATAGAAAGAATATATCTAGACCAAAAGGAGAAAGTGATTGTTCAATAATGATTATCAATTGACAAAACAGCGAAATAATATTAAACTTAATGTAGATGTATTCTTTGAGGAAAAATGTATGAGTATGTTTTAAAGAAGTGAGGTATTAAAATGTCTAAAGTGTCTCCAACACAAATTGAAAAATTAAAAGAGAAATTAAAGTTGAAAGGTTATAAATTGACCCCACAAAGAAGAGCTATAGTGAATATAGTTATGGAAAATAAAGGGAGTCATCTTACGGCTGAAGAATTATATGATCTTGTAAAAATAGAGTGTCCAGAAATTGGATTAGCCACAGTATATAGAACTATACAATTATTAGAAGATATTGGCGCTATTTACAAATTGAATCTTGATGATGGATGCAACAGATATGAATTAATTAATGAAGATGAGATACATCAGCATCATCACTTAATATGCAATAAATGTGGAAACGTTATAGAGGTTGAAGATGATTTGCTTGATGTTATAGAAAAAAAAGTTGAAGAAGAATATAAATTTAAAATAGAAAATCATAGTGTTAAATTTTTTGGAATTTGTAGTGAATGTTTAAAAAAGTCAAAATAGATCAATTGCAATTGCAAATATTTATAGAAAGAAGGAGGGTAGGGTATTGAAAAGAGAAAAAGATAAAATAAAGATTATTCCTTTAGGTGGATTAAATGAAGTTGGTAAAAATTTAACAGCTTTTGAATACAAAAATGAAATAGTTGTTATTGATTGTGGACTTAGTTTTCCAGATGATGAAATGTTGGGTATAGATGTGGTTATACCTGAGATCGGATACTTGGTTAAAAATAGTGAGAAAATCAAAGGTATATTTTTAACTCACGGTCACGAAGATCATATAGGGGCATTACCATATGTTTTAAAAGAACTAAATGTGCCTGTATATGGAACGAAATTAACTTTAGGAATAGTTGAAAACAGATTAAAAGAAAGTGGACTTTTAAGTTCTAGTAAATTAAATAGAGTAAAACCTAGAGATATAATTAAACTTGATAATATGTCTATAGAGTTTATTAGAACTAGCCACAGTATTGCAGATTCGGTTGCAATAGCTATTCATACACCACTAGGTGTTATATTACATACAGGTGATTTTAAAATAGATTATACACCTATAGATGGTCAAGTTGCAGACTTGGCAAGATTTGCGGAACTTGGTAAAAAAGGTGTTACAGTTATGCTTGCAGATAGTACCAATGTTGAAAGACCAGGCTACACAATGTCTGAAAAAACGGTAGGAGAAGCTTTTGAAAATTTATTTTCCAAGGCTGAAGGTAGAATAATAGTTGCAACATTTGCTTCGAATATTCATAGAATTCAACAAATAATTTCTGCAGCATCTAAATTTGGAAGAAAAGTTGCAGTTTCTGGAAGAAGTATGGAGAATATTGTAGGCGTAGCTTCTGAACTTGGATATCTAAAATTTGAAGAGGGAACATTAATTGGGATAGATGATATCAAAAAATATCCCAATAATAAGGTGATAATCATTACGACCGGAAGTCAAGGTGAGCCAATGTCAGCTCTTTCAAGAATGGCATCCTCTGATCATAAAAAAGTTAATATAGTACAAGGAGATATGGTAGTTATTTCAGCAACTCCTATACCTGGAAATGAAAAATTAGTTTCTAAGGTTATAAATCAATTATTTAAACAAGGTGCAAATGTTATATATGAAGCACTTGCTGATGTCCATGTTTCAGGGCATGCTTGCCAAGAAGAATTAAAATTGATTCATACTCTTGTAAAGCCAAAGTTTTTTATGCCAGTGCATGGTGAATATAGAATGTTAAAACAACATGGAGATTTAGCTATTAAGTTAGGACTACCAGAGAAGAATGTTGTTATAGCTGATACTGGTGACGTAATTGAAGTTACAAGAGACTATATAAAGAAAAGTGGTACAGTACCATCAGGACAGGTTTTCGTTGATGGACTTGGTGTTGGAGATGTAGGAAATATTGTTTTAAGAGATAGAAGACATTTATCACAAGATGGAATTCTGACAGTAGTAGTTACTATTGCAAAGGAAAATGGAAAGGTAATAGCTGGACCTGATATAATTTCTAGAGGCTTTGTATATGTAAGAGAATCAGAGGATTTAATGGATGAAGCTAAGAGAATAGTTAGAAATGCCTTAAGAACATGTGAAGAAAAGCATATTACTGAATGGGCAGTCATAAAATCAAAGGTAAAAGAAGTTCTTAGAATGTTCTTATATGAAAAGACTAAGAGAAAACCAATGATACTTCCAATAATTATGGAAATATAGATAATAGTGGGGGGACTGCTGTGAATGTTTATGATAAGGTGCATGAGCTTGCTAATGTATTAAAAGATTGTGATGAAGTAAAAAAATTTAGAGAAGCTTCTAAAAAAATTGAAACAAATGATAAAAATAAAAAAATGCTAGATGATTTTAGAAAAATTCAATTTCAGGCTTATTCTGAACAAATTGAAAAAAGGTGAAATATCAAAAGGAACTAAGGAAAAATTACAAAATATGGGTTCGGTTGTTTCTATGAATCCTGTTGTTAATGAATATTTGCAAGCTGAAGCAAGATTTGGAATGCTATGGGAAGATATTATGAAAATATTGAATGACTCAATAGGAATTAATCTTTCCTTAGGAAATGAAAAGTAAGTTTTTGACAAATGTTGACTTTTTAAACGTATAATATTAGAATAATTATGATAAGTGTAAAATTGGGTACTATAAAGTATCCAATTTTTATTTGTACAATTATAGAATTTGTGCTAAAGTGCAAAAATATGGAGGAAACGAAATGGAATTATTTACAAGAAACGATATTAGAAACATTGCAATTATTGCGCATGTTGATCACGGAAAAACTACTTTGGTAGATGCTATGTTAAAACAAAGTCATGTTTTTAGAGATAACGAGCAAGTTGAAGAAAGAGTTATGGATTCAAATGATTTGGAAAAAGAAAGAGGTATAACAATACTTTCTAAGAATACTTCTATTTCATATAATGGAGTTAAAGTAAACATAGTTGATACTCCAGGACATGCTGACTTTGGTGGTGAGGTTGAGCGTGTATTAAAAATGGTTGATAGTGTTATTTTGGTTGTTGATTCCTATGAAGGGGCTATGCCTCAAACTAAATTTGTGTTAAAAAAGGCATTAGAATTAAAATTAAAACCTATAGTTGTAATCAACAAGATAGATAAACCTAATGCAAGATCAGAAGAGGTTATTGATGAAGTATTTGATTTATTTGTTGAATTAGGAGCTGACGATGAACAACTTGATTTTCCAATAGTATATGCATCAGCAAAAGGTGGATATGCTAAGAAAGAGTTAAGTGATGCAGATGAAAATATGATACCATTATTTGATACTGTAATAAAGAATGTAAAAGCTCCAACAGGATATATAGATAAACCTCTTCAACTATTAGTTACAACAATTGATTATAATGAGTATGTAGGAAGAATAGGTATCGGTAAGATTGAAAGAGGAGAAATTAAGAAGAATCAACAAGTAAGTGTACTAGGAAGAGATGGTTCTAAAAAGAATGTTAAGATTTCAAACCTATATGTTTACAGTGGGCTAAAAAGAGAAGAAGTGGAAGTGGCAAAACTTGGTGATATAGTCGCTGTTGCAGGTATACCAGATATAAATATTGGAGAGACTATAGCTGATACATCTTGCCCAGAAGCTTTACCTTTTGTAGAAATTGATGAGCCTACGTTAAGTATGTATTTTATGGTTAATAATTCACCTTTTGCAGGACAAGAAGGAGACTTTGTAACATCTAGACAAGTGAGAGATAGATTGTTTAAGGAATTAGAGACTAATGTAAGCTTGAAAATTGAAGAAACGGATTCAGCAGATTCTTTTAAAGTAAGTGGTAGAGGAGAATTACATCTTTCAATATTAATTGAAACTATGAGAAGAGAAGGGTATGAATTCCAAGTTTCAAAACCATCTGTTATATACCATGAAGAAAATGGAGTGAAACTTGAGCCTATTGAATTCTTAACGATTGATGTCCCAGAAGAGTTTATGGGAGTGGTTATGGAAAAATTAGGACCTAGAAAAGCTGAAATGATAAATATGACTTCAGCCGTTAATGGATATACAAGGTTAGAATTTAAAATACCAGCTAGAGGTTTAATAGGATTTAGAAATGAATTTATGACTGATACAAAAGGTAATGGTATAATGAATCACGTTTTTGATAGTTATGAACCTTATAAAGGAGACATACCTGAGAGAACAAGAGGGTCTATTGTAGCTTTTGAAATGGGAGAAGCAGTAACATATGGATTGTTTAATGCTCAAGAAAGAGGTAGATTATTTATTACACCAGGAACTAAAGTTTATGAGGGAATGGTAGCTGGAGAATGTTCAAGAGCAGAAGATATAGATGTAAATGTATGTAAGAAAAAGCAATTAACTAATACGAGATCTTCAGGTGCTGATGAAGCATTGAAACTTGTTCCAGCAGTTCAAATGAGCCTTGAACAGTGTATTGAATTTATTGCTTCAGATGAATATGTTGAAGTAACTCCTGAAAACATAAGAATGAGAAAGAGCATATTAGATAGTACAGAAAGAAAAAGAGCTTCAAGAAAAAAATAATAATTTTTTATGAGGTGAATGCATGAAAAATAAGAAAGTATTTGCCGTAGCTGTAATTGTTGTATTATCAGTAATAGGTTTAATATCATTTAAATTTCTTAATAATATAAAGCATCCCTTTAATGCAAAAACTGGTAAAATACCAGTTTTTGTCCATAAAGGAGATTCTTTATTTAATGTCATTAGTGATTTAAATACGAAAGGAGTAATTAAAAATGAGTATTTAATTAAGTTCTATATAAAGAATAAAGAATTAGATACTAATATTAAACCTGGTAAGTATTTGATTTCTAATGATGTTTCTATTAAAGAATTTGTGGAGATTTTAAATGAAGGTAAAATGGAAAAAAATTCAATGCGCATAACAATTCCAGAAGGGTATGATATTGAACGTATAGCTAATATAATGGATGAAAGCGGTATAATTTCTAAGAATGAATTTCTTAAAAGTTGCAAAGAATATACTATTCCTTCTTTTATAAAAGCTGAAAAAGATGTAAGGTACGCTTTAGAAGGATATTTATTTCCAGATACTTATGAATTTGAAAAAGGTATTACCGGTGAAAAAATACTTGATATAATGTTAAGTAGATTTGAAAAAGTGATAGAGGATATTGGAAAAGAGGAAAATAAAAAAATAGATAATTTACAAGAGTTGATTACTGTGGCATCAATAATAGAAAAAGAGGCTAGAGTAGACGAGGATAGAGCTAAGATTGCTTCTGTATTTTATAATAGATTAAATAAAGGAATGAAACTGCAAGTAGATGCTACTGTTTTATATGCACTTGAAGACCACAGAAGATTATCTTTAAAAGATTTAAAAGTTGAATCACCATATAATACATATACAATTAAAGGGCTTCCACCTGGACCAATATGCTCTCCAGGTATAGCGTGTATTAAAGCAGCATTGAATCCAGAAAATACAGATTTTATTTATTATGTACTACAAGATAAAAAAAAGCATTATTTTACTAATAATTACAAAGAATTTTTAAAAGCTAAAAGTTTATATAAAAAGCAGATTAAGTAATTTTGGTAATAATAGAGTAAGTGCTTAAGTTTGGAGGAAAGTTAATGAGCGGAATAGCACATGACTATATGACTGATTACATAAGGGAATTAATTCCACAAGAAGAAGGGATTTTAAAAAAATTAGAAGAATTTGCAGAAGAAAATAGAGTACCAATAGTTCAAAAAGAAGTTGCTAATTTTTTAAAATTTATGATAAATATGCAAAAACCTAAAAAGATTTTAGAATTAGGTACAGCAATAGGATATTCATCAATTCTTATGTATTTATCTTCAAAAAGCATAAGTAGAATAACAACAATTGAAAGAGATAAAAAAATGATTCAAATAGCTGAAGAGAATATAAAAAAGTATGGATTTGAGAATAATATTAATATACTTGAAGGGGAATGTTTGGAAGTCCTTGAAAAATTAGAAGATGAATATGATATGATTTTTATGGATGCTGGAAAGGGACACTATAATCATTTTTTACCTCACTGTTTAAGGTTATTGAAAAAAGATGGTGTTATTATAGCAGATAATGTATTATTCAGAGGAATGGTAGCTTCTGATGAATTAGTAAAAAGAAGAAAAATTACAATTGTTAAAAGAATGAGAAGTTACTTAGATTTAGTATCAAAAGATAAAGAACTTATTACTTCTGTAATACCTATGGGTGATGGTATCGCAGTTACTACGAGGAGGAATACTAATGAGTAGACCTGAAATATTAGCTCCTGCTGGGAACTTAGAAAAATTAAAAACAGCTATTGATTTTGGTGCAGATGCTGTATATTTAGGTGGCAGTAAGCTTAATTTAAGAGCTCTTGCAGACAATTTTGATAATGAAAAATTAAAAGAAGGTTTAAAATATGCTCATGATAGAAATAGAAAAGTTTATGTTACAATTAATGTATTTCCACATAATGATGATTTAGAGGGACTAGAGGAATATTTGAAAGAATTGTATGATATGGGGGTAGATGCTATAATAGCTTCCGATCCAGGAATTATAAGTACTGCAAGGGATGTAGTTCCACATTTAGAAGTCCATTTAAGTACTCAAGCTAACAATGTAAATTGGAAAGCGGCATTATTTTGGCATAAGATAGGAATAAAAAGAATAGTACTAGCTAGAGAATTATCTTTAGAAGAAATAAAAGAAATGAGAAGAAAGTTACCAGATACATGTGAAATAGAAGCATTTGTACATGGTTCTATGTGTATTTCTTATTCTGGAAGATGTTTATTATCAAATTATATGACTGGAAGAGATTCTAATAGAGGTCTTTGTGCGCAACCATGTAGATATGAGTATTATTTGATGGAGGAAAAGAGACCGGGTGAATATTTTCCAGTATACGAGGATGAAAGAGGTACTTATGTTTTAAACTCTAAGGATATGTGTATGATTGAACATATACCTGAATTAGTTGAAGCTGGTATTCATTCGTTTAAGATAGAAGGAAGAATGAAAAGTTCATATTATGTTGCTTCTGTAGTTAAAGCATATAGAGAAGCATTAGATTCATATTTAGAAAATCCAAGTGAATATAAATTTAAAGAAAAATGGTTAGAATATTTAATGAAACCAAGTCATAGACAGTATTGTACTGGATTCTACTTTGGAGATAAGAATATTCAAACTTATGATTCATCTTCATATGTAAGAAATTATGACATAATAGGAATTGTAAAGGAATATAATACTGATACCGCTACAGCTACAATAGAACAAAGAAATAGAGTGTTTGACGGAGAAAAAGTAGAGATTTTAAGAGCAAAAGGAGACAGCTTTGAAGTAGCTTTGGAAGATATGAAAGATAAAAATGGTAAAAAGATTGATGCTGCACGTTCAGCACAAATGATATTTACTGTAAAAACTAATCTTGAATTGAAAGAAAGAGATATACTAATAAAAGCTAAGGAGAAATAAGAAGAATGAAGAGACCAATTTTAGTAGGAATTACAGGTGGTACAGGTTCCGGAAAGAGTACTGTAGCTAATAAGCTTTATGAAAGTTTTAATGAAGAATGTATTGCTATGATAGAACAGGATGCATATTACAAGGATCAAAGCTATTTAACTTTTGAAGAAAGAGTTAAAACAAATTATGATCATCCAGATGCATTTGATACTCCACTACTTGTGGAGCATCTTGAAAAATTGTTGGATGGACAAACTATTTATAAACCTATATATGATTATAAAATACATAATAGAAAAGAGGAAACTGTAAAGGTTGAATCTAAAGAAATAATTATTGTTGAAGGAATACTTATACTGCAAGAGCCTACTATAAGAGAACTATTAGATATTAAAATCTATGTTGATACAGATGATGATGTTAGAATTATAAGAAGAATGTTGAGAGATATAAATGAAAGAGGAAGAACTGTAGAGTCTGTTATTGAGCAATATTTGCAGGTGGTTAAACCTATGCATACTCAATTTACTGAGCCAACAAAAAGATATGCAGATATAATAGTACCAGAAGGCGGACAAAATAAAGTTGCTATAGATATTTTAGTATCTAAAATGAAGCAAATATTATTAGAAGACAAATAAGAAATATATGGAATAAAACACCTCGGTTTAGGTTAGAATTTAGCTTAAAGGGGTGTTTTTTTATGGAAGATAAAATTTATAAAAGACGAGAATATATTATTTTTATGATATTTTTATCTCTACTTATGTTGTTAGTAGGAAAAATACTAATTTTTCAATATTTTGATTCAGCAGAATTAAAAGTTATGGCAGAGAATCAATATCAATATAAAGAAAAAATAAGCGAATTAAATTACCTACTTCTAGATCATGATGGTAAAGATTTATTAAATTATTCTAATGAATATTATGCAGTTATAGATCCATATAGTTATACTTTAAATGATTACTATACTAAAAAGGACGATTTGTATGCACTTAATATAATTCTTAAAAATTATAATAAAGAATATGATATAGAGAATATAGAGTTAAAAAATAAGAGCCAAAAAATTAAATGGCGTATAGACGAAACAACTTATAATAAATTGAGAAAAATTAAAGGAGTAAAAGGTTTTTATACATATAAATATGTTAATGTGGATAGAAAGAATGGGTGGTGGAATGTTGAAAATCTTCTAACTAACATATATAAAATTAATGCTAAAGGAGAAAAAGAAGAAAAGAGTAAAGAATCTATAGAACATAAAATAAAGGAAAGAACTAAGGATAACCAATTTGTATATAATGTTTTTAAGAAAGATGTTAATGGTAATATATATAATGAATACTTAACACATCCTCAAAATAATGTTAATGTAAGATTAACATTGGATAAGTATCTACAAGATACTATAAAACAGATTTTAAATAAAAAACCTTATAATTCCTATAATCAAGTTGGGGTAGTCTTAATGGAGAGTCATACAGGCAAAATAAGAGCTATGGTTCAAAAAGATGATTTTAAACCTAATATTAATCTTGGAATTTCAACAAACCATGGTTTTTTTCCGGGATCTATTTTTAAAGTTATAGTAGAGGAAGCTGGATTAGATACAGCGAAAATATCATTAAATCATATATATAATCTCAATCCTAATTTAAGTAAGAGATACAAGGGGCATGAAAGGAAAGAGAGCATGAATTGTGAAGAAGCTTTGATTGAATCTTCCAATGATATTTATGCTCAAATTGGAATAGATGTGGGAATTAAAAATATTAAATCGTTTACTAAGAATCAAGGATTAATGGATAAGGTGCTTAACTTTGATGAAGAAACACATGGATGTTTTGAAGGTAATGATAATGAAGTTGGAGATGTAGAATTAACATCTTTTGGCCAAAAACAAAGAATAACTCCAATAGAAGCAATAAGTATACCTAATACAGTTATAAATAACGGCATATATGTTAAGCCATATTTAATTGAGGCATATGTAGATGAAGACAATAATGTCATTGAAGAATTTACTACAGATGAAAAAAAAGTTTTAAGTATTAATACGGCTAATATACTAAAAAAACAAATGATTAAAGTAGTTACAGCACCATATGGTACAGGGAAAAAAGCATATATTGATAGTGTAGAAATAGGAGGAAAAACTGGTACTGCCGAGCGTGAAGAAGGAAAAGATAAATTTTATGATGGATGGTTTGCAGGATTTTTTAAGATAGATGAAGAATATTATTCAATGATTGTTTTTGTAAAGGATATTGGTGATTATAAGAGTGGAGGAAATACAGCTGCACCTATTTTTAAAGAAATTATAAAAGAAACTTATAATTACTTAAAGAAATTTTAGGTGTACATGCAAATTTTTTATTGTCAATCATATTATAATAATAAGCACTATTAGGAGGATATCCTTGTGTTTTTTATTAATTGTTTATTTAATATGATTGAAAATATGACTTTTTTAACCGCTTATGTGAGTAATGGAACTTCATTTCCACAGCCTTTAGATGAAAAAGAAGAGAAATATTATTTGAAAAAGCTTAAAGAAGGCGATGCTATATCTAAAAGTATTCTTATAGAAAGAAATCTTAGACTTGTAGCTCATATTGTAAAGAAATATTCTTATCCTCATAAGGATATTGATGATTTAATATCAATAGGTACAGTTGGACTTATTAAAGCGATAGATTCCTTTGATAGTTCTAAAGGAACAAGGCTTGCAACTTATGCAGCTAGATGTATTGAAAATGAGATATTGATGCTTATTAGAAATACCAAAAAGATTAAGAGTGAAGTTTATCTTCAAGATCCTATTGGAGTAGACAAAGAAGGAAATGAAATTTCATTAATGGATGTTTTAAGCAGCGGTGATGATTCGGTTATTGAAATTGTTGAAAATAGGATACAGATAAAAAAACTTTATGATAAAATAAATGACTGCTTAACTGAAAGAGAAAAAATAATTATTAAAATGAGATATGGACTTGCGGATGGAAAGCCTAGAACGCAAAGAGAGATAGCGAAACTTTTAGAAATATCCAGATCCTATGTGTCGAGGATTGAAAAAAGAGCTTTAAAAAAATTATATAAAGAATTTAACTCCACCAATAGAAAATAAACATTTATCAAGATAGTTGGCGTTATATGCCAACTATTTGAAATTGTTTTAATTTACTATTTATTATAAAATGATTTTAGGTGTTAAAATTTATAAATAGTTTACGAAAATATAAATAATAAATAAAAATGCAATAGATAATAATTTATGTAGAAATTTCAAAAGCTTAATCACAAAAATATAGGAGGAAAACAAGTTGATGACATTAAATGAACTGTTGGAAAAAACTGTAAATGAAAATGCTTCGGATTTACACTTAACTGTTGGAATATCACCGATAATAAGAGTAAATGGAGAACTTATACGTATAGGGGATAAAAAACTAACAAGTACTGACACTGAAAGATACGTAAAAGAAATTTTAGGAGATATGTATGATGAATATGAAAATAGAGGAGAAATAGATACATCACTGTCTTTACCTGGAATAGGAAGATTTAGAGTTAATGCATATAAACAGAGAGGGAGTCATGCTATTGCTATAAGGGTAGTGGCACTAAGAATTCCTAATTTAAGTGAATTAAAGATGCCGCCAGTAGTTAAAGAATTAACCAATAAGCAAAGAGGACTTATACTTGTTACAGGACCAACAGGTAGTGGAAAAAGCACAACTCTTGCAGCAATGATTAATGAAATTAATGCAACAAGAGCAGCACATATTATAACTTTAGAAGATCCGGTTGAATATATGCATAAGCATAATAAATCTATAATTAATCAAAGAGAAATTGGAAAGGATACATTATCCTATCAGGCTGCTTTAAGGGCTGCTTTAAGAGAAGATCCAGATGTTGTTCTTGTAGGAGAAATGAGAGATCTTGAGACTATATCAATAGCTATTACTGCTGCTGAAACAGGGCATTTGGTTTTATCAACTGTACATACCATCGGAGCTGCAAAAACAATTGATAGAATTATAGATGTTTTTCCTCCATATCAACAACAACAAATTAAAATTCAGCTGGCAGCTGTACTGGAAGGGATTATTTCACAACAATTAATACCAAAAATTGATGGCAAAGGTAGAGCTGCTGCATTGGAAATTATGGTGTTAAATTCTGCTATTCAGAATTTGATAAGAGAAGGAAAAACTCATCAAATACAATCTTCTATTCAAACAGGAAGTAAATATGGGATGAAAACTATGGATATGAGCCTTGTAGATTTATATAGACGAGGATTAATATCTTATGAAAATGCTTTGACGGCATCAATTGATAGAAATATGATAAAAAGAATGATTGAATTATAAGAAATAAATTACAGAGGATTAATTTTTAAGTATGTGTGATTTTGTAGTTTTAATTCGTTATAAAAGATGGTATATAAATAATATTTATGATAAAATTATATGTGTATTACAAGAAATACATGGGTAAAAATTACATAACAGTATTTTATTTGATAATATATTTAAAAAGAATCATATTAAATATAAAAAATTATTTAAATTTAAAGGGAAAATGAATCTTTTGTTGAATATATATTTTTAGAGGATTTCTGTAAGGGAGGGAAAACCAGATGCACGAATATATAGTTGGGCTTGATATTGGATCATCGAATGTATATGGTGCTGTTGGAAAAGTAGATATTGAAGGAGAAATCCGTATAATTGGAATTACTGCTGTAAAATGCAATGGACTAAAAAAGTCTGTTGTAGTAGATATAGATAGTACCTCTCAGTCAATTAAAGAATGTATTAAAAATTTAGAGAGAATGGTAGACATAAGTATTTCTGATGTTTATATAACTTTGCCAGCAGGAATCAGTGAGTTAGTTTGGAATAAAGGAATTGTGGCTGTGTCCGCGGACGATAAAGAAATTAAAGAGAATGATGTATTAAGAGTACTTGATGCTGCAAGATTAATATCTGTACCACAAGATAAAGAAATTATTGGAGTTGTTCCTTATCAATACATAGTGGATGGATATGATCACATAATTGAACCTGTAGGAATGAGTGGAACGAGACTAGAGGTAGATGCCCAAATAGTAATGGCACAGAGTACAGTAGTAAATAATCTTAGAAAAAGTATAAATAGAGCAGGTATTAGTATTGCAGGAGAAGTTCTTCAGCAACAAGCAATTTCACAAGTTGCTTCAAATAAGGAAGAAATAAATATGGGAGTTGCTTTTGTTGATATTGGAGCGCAAACAACTGATATTTCTATTTATAAAAGGGAAAATCTTTGTTATACTAGTATGGTACCACTCGGTGGGGACAATATTACAAATGATATATCAATATGCTTAAAAATTCCATTTGCAGAAGCTGAGAAGCTTAAAACGAAATATGGTGAGTTAAGTAAAAAATATGATGAAGAGAATAGAAAAATAGCTGTTAATGCAGGATACAATCATTCTATAGAAGCAGATCTTGGTTATTTACAGAATGTAATTGAAGCAAGGACTGAAGAAATCTTATATTATGTTAAGGACAAGCTAGAACAAAGTAAGTATAATGATGAAATTTCTGGAGTAGTTATAGTTGGGGGTGGATTAGCTTTATTCAAAGGTATTGATGAGTATGCTTCTAAAATATTAGGAAAATCAGTTAAGATTGGTTTTCCAAATTACATTGGTGCTGCAAGTCCAGTATATGCTACAGTTGTAGGTATTATTAAAGATGTTGTTAGTTCTTTACGAATAAGTAAGAATTCAGATGAAGCAAAAAAAGAAGTAAGTAGTAATTCAAAGATAAAAACTAATATTAATAAAAAAGAAAATGAAGACAGTTTCGTGTCAAAACTAAAAGAATTTTTCACAGAGTTTTTTTAGTAAGGAGGTTATTATTGTGCTAGATTTTGATGTTGATGTTCAACAATTTGCTCAAATAAAAGTAATAGGTTGTGGTGGCGGCGGGAACAATGCTGTTAATAGAATGATTAAAGAAGGACTTAAAAATGTTGAGTTTATAGGTATAAATACAGATAAACAAGCATTAGCAGTTTCTCAAGCTTCACAAAAAATACAAGTAGGTGACAAATTAACAAAAGGATTGGGAGCAGGTGCTAATCCAGAAATAGGAAGAAAAGCTGCAGAAGAAAGCAAAGATGAAATATCTCAAGCTATAAAAGGTGCTGATATGGTATTTATTACAGCAGGAATGGGTGGTGGAACTGGAACGGGTGCTGCACCAGTTGTTGCTGAAATTGCTAAATCAATGGGAATTTTAACAGTTGGAGTTGTAACTAAACCTTTCCCTTTTGAAGGAAGAAAAAGAATGCTTCATGCAGAAATGGGAATTAAAAATTTAAAAGAGACTGTAGATACTTTGGTTACCATTCCTAATGAAAGATTATTAGCTATGGTTGATAAGAAAACTTCGCTAGTTGAAGCTTTTAAATTTGCTGATGATGTATTAAAACAAGGTGTACAAGGTATATCAGATTTAATTACTATTCCAGGTCTTGTAAACTTAGACTTTGCAGATGTAAGAACTATTATGTTAGACAAGGGATTAGCTCATATGGGTGTTGGAAAAGGAACTGGTGACAATAGAGCACAGGAAGCTGCAAAGCAGGCAATATCTAGTCCACTTTTGGAAACTTCTATTATGGGGGCTACAGGAGTTCTATTAAATGTTACTGGTGGAGGAGATCTAGGATTACTTGAAATAAATGAAGCTGCTGAAATAGTTCAAGAAGCAGCAGATCCAGATGCTAATATTATTTTTGGTGCTGTGATAGATGAAAATTTGAAAGATGAACTTAGAATTACTGTTATTGCAACAGGATTTGAAGAAAAGGTAGAAGGTCAAAAATTAACATCAAGTACCAGAGAAAGAGAAATAGAGAAAGAAAAAGAAAAAACATATGATAATAAGGAAGAGTTTAAAAATTCTTTCGATGAAGTTGCTACTTCTAGAGAAAGAGAAAGAGAATATACTCAGGTTGATTTAGAAGTTCCAGCTTTTTTAAGAAGACACCATAGATAAAAAAAGTGCTTATATAGCACTTTTTTTTTTATAAAAATAGAAGTGAATGGTGTAAATTGGAAATAAATGTAGATGATAAAAGTATCTTCAGGTATAGAAAATGACAAAATTTTGAAAAGAATAGTTATATAATTATTTCAAAGGGGGAAGGGAGTTGATAGTTTACTTAGATATATTTCTTATAGAAAATTTTATAGTAAATTTATTTTTGCTATATGTTACTACTCAGACTCTAAAGATTAGAACCAAAATGCTGAATAATATTTTAGCGGCTATGGTAGGTAGTGGATATGCTGTGATTGCAATATATACAAAATTTAATTATTTATCTTTTATTCCTATTAAGTTTATAGTTGCTGTAATTATGATATTGATACTGTTCAGAAAAAAAGATTTTTTATTCAATATTAAAGCTACTATTATATTTATTTTATATTCTATGCTTCTTGCAGGTTTATGTATATTTATTGAATTTAACAAAAGTGTAAGTATTAGTATGAGATTTAACGGGTTTTCTTATAAAATATTACTTTCTTCATTAATGATTATATATGTAGTTGTACATAGAATTCTTGTTTATGTTAAAGATAGAAAAAGTGTGATGAGACTAATCTATGATGTTGATATAGTTACAGATAAAGTTGAAAAAAAGGTTAAGGCATTTTTAGATACGGGAAACGAACTTAGAGAACCAATTACAAATTTACCAGTTATGATTGTTGAAAAAGATATCTTTAATGATATAAAAATCAGCGACAAAGAAAAGTTTTTAATTCCATATAAGGTGGTTAATGGATCTACAGGAAAATTAGAAGGATTTAGACCCCAATTAGTAAGGGTTTATAAAGAAAATACAGTTGAAAACTATCAGGTTATAGTTGCATTTTGTGAAAATCAGTTGAGTTCTTTAGATGATTATAATGCATTATTGTCTAGAGGCATTCTTTGAGGAGGGGTGAATTTTTGCTAAAGTTAAGTATAGTGTTAAACAGGTTATTATCTAAATTTAAAATTTTCTTTAAAAAAGTATATTTTATAGGGGGAAATGATGCACTGCCACCGCCACTTTCTAAGGAGGAAGAAGAAAATTTAGTTGCTAGAATAATAGGTGGAGATGAGAGTGTACGTACAATATTGATAGAGAGAAATTTAAGATTAGTAGTATATATTGCAAGAAAATTTGAAAATTCAGGTATTTTGGTTGAGGATTTAATATCTGTTGGAACTATAGGACTAATTAAAGCCGTTAATACGTTTGATCCAGAAAAAAAAATAAAATTAGCTACTTATGCTTCAAGGTGTATAGAAAATGAAATATTAATGTATCTAAGAAGAAATAATAAAATTAAGGCTGAAATTTCTTTCTATGAACCATTAAATACAGATTGGGATGGAAACAAGTTGCTTTTGTCAGATATTCTAGGTACTGAAAATGATATGGTATATAATTTAATTGAGGATGAAGTGGATAAACAACTATTATTCATTGCAATGAGAAAACTAAGTGAACGGGAAAAAGAGATAATTAAATTAAGGTTTGGATTAAGTGGTAATAGTGAAAAAACTCAAAAACAGGTTGCTGATATTCTTGGTATATCTCAGTCCTATATTTCCAGATTAGAGAAGAGGATAATCAAAAGATTAAAAAAAGAAATTAATAAAATGGTATAGATTGTCCTTAGTATAAAAATTAGCTTCTCAGGAGATAATAAGAATGCGACTACTCTGAGGGAGCTGATTTTTATGATGATAAATAAAGTGGAAATTTGTGGGGTAAACACTGCTAAATTACCTATATTGAAAGAAAATGAAATGAAAGAATTATTACTAAGGATGAAGGATGGTGACGCTGTTTCTAGGGAAAAATTTATCAGAGGAAATTTGAGATTGGTATTAAGTGTAATTCAACGATTTAATAATAGAGGAGAAAATGTAGACGATTTGTTCCAAGTAGGTTGTATAGGATTAATAAAAGCTATTGATAATTTTGATTTAAGTCAAAATGTTAAATTTTCTACTTATGCTGTTCCTATGATTATAGGGGAAATTAGAAGATATTTAAGAGATAATAATTCAATAAGAGTAAGCAGGTCATTAAGAGACATAGCATATAAAGCTTTACAGGTAAGAGATAAACTTGTAAATAAGCAAAATAAGGAACCTACTGTTTCACAAATTGCAAAAGAACTTAATATTCCAAGAGAGGAAGTTGTATTTGCGCTAGATGCCATTCAAGACCCTGTATCACTATTTGAGCCTATATATCATGATGGCGGAGATGCTTTATATGTTATGGATCAAATTAGTGATAGTAAAAGTGTTGATGAAAGTTGGCTTGAAAATATTTCTATTAAGGAAGCGATGAAAAGATTAAATGATAGAGAAAAATTAATATTAAATATGAGGTTTTTTCAAGGAAGAACTCAAATGGAGGTAGCAGATGAGATAGGAATTTCTCAAGCACAAGTTTCAAGGCTTGAAAAAACTGCATTAAAACATATGCGTAAGTATGTATAGAGCCGAAAGGCTCTATTTTTTATACCATATATTTTACTTACTAGTTTTTTAGTTTTAAATATACTAAATGCTTGATGCGTTTAGCTTTAGGAAGTTAGAAGTTTTATTTTATACATATCAAATTTAATGCGACCAGTTAGAATTACTCATTTTAACATAAAGTAAAAATCACTTAAAGTTTAATGAGCCTTATTCATAAAATGCAAATAAAAGTAATTATAATATAATAAAAGGCTTGTACATATATTAATAGAGAGAATATTATATGAGGGGGATTTAAAATGGCATTATATTCGATAAATAATTTAAAATTAATGGAGGTTATAGATATAAACACAGGTTCGAAAATTGGATACATAAGAGACTTAAAGATGGATTGCAATAATTATAGTATAATTTCAATAATAATACCTGCAGAAAAAACATCTTTGTTTAGTAAAAATAATTATATTGAAATTTTATGGGATAAAATTGTAAAAGTTGGTGTTGATGTAATCTTAGTTGATGAAAATATCGTTGATATAGATAATAAATAGTGGTAATTTATATGAAAAAAAGGTATAATGTTAAATGTAAAATAGTATAGAAAAAGGACGTGATAAATTGAAATGTCCCTATTGTGGTTTTGAAGAGAGTAAAGTTGTTGATTCAAGATCCACAGAGGATCATAAGGCAATTAGAAGAAGAAGGGAATGCCTAAAATGTAATAAAAGATACACTACATATGAAAAGATAGAAGATATACCTATATTAGTTATAAAAAAAGATTCTAATAGGGAATATTTTGATAAGTCAAAAATAATTAATGGATTATTAAAAGCTTGTCAAAAAAGACCTGTTTCAAGAGTTCAAATAGATGCTATAGCAGATGAAGTTGAGAAAAAAATGTGTAATGAAATGCTTACAGAAATAAAATCAGAATATATAGGTGAAATGATAATGGAAAAATTGAAAAAAATCGATGAAGTTTCATATGTAAGGTTTGCATCTGTATATAGACAATTTAAGGATATTAATACTTTTATAGAAGAAATAAAAAACTTAATGTCTGACAAAAAAATGCCCTGAGATTTAAGAAGGGGCATTTTTATTATGTTAAAAAAAGATTAAATAAGTTAAAATGTTTTCATATATTTAATTATATTCTATAATGGTGTTACAATAATAAGTAGATAAGGAGTGTATAGATTAATAATTATGAATACATATATAGATAACTTTCAATTGTTGAAATTTTTAGAAGAAGATGCGGAAATATATTTTTCTACGTCTAAAGAAAATTTGAATTTTAATAAGAATACTGAGGAAGGAATAGAAAATATAAGTAAGCTAAAAAGTTGGTTTGGTTTAAAAGAGGTAGGATATTTAAATCAAGTTCATAGTAATTTAGTATACACATATGATAGTAAAGTACATGATGGCGATGCTATAATAACAGATTTAAAGGGAGTAGCCATAGGAGTTTTTACTGCTGACTGTGTACCAGTAATTGTCTATGACAAGAAGAAAAAAGTTGCAGCAGCTGTTCATAGTGGATGGCGAGGAACTATAGAAAATATTTCTATAGAAACTATAAATAAAATGATTAAAGAGTATAATACTGCTATAGAGGATTTGGTTGTATATATTGGTCCTCATAATATGCAGTGCTGCTATGAAGTTAGTGAAGAATTGGTTTCAAAGTTTAAAAATCTAGAATTGTATAAGAATAGAGATATAGCAGAAGGTAGAAATTTAAGTTTGCAAAAATGTATTATAGGACAGTTGAATAGTATAGGTATAAGAGATAACCAAATAAATACTTTGGATATATGTACATTTTGTTCAACAAAACACCGATTATATTCCTATAGAAAACAAAAAGAAGAAAGTGGAAGAATGTTTTCATTTATTTTTATAAAATAATTTATTGGAGGTATAAATTAATGGCTAATGAAAAAATTTTAATTGTAGATGATGAAGAGCATATACAAGAACTTATAAAATTTAATTTAGAAAATAATGGATATGAATCTTTATGTGCTAGTGATGGATTAGAAGCATTGAAACTAGCAAAAAAAGAATTGCCACAATTAATTTTATTAGATGTTATGCTGCCAGGAATGGACGGATATGATGTATGCAAAGAAATTAGAAGAGATAGTATTATATCTAACACACCTATAATTATGATTACTGCTAAAGGCGAAGAATTAGATAAAATTTTAGGTTTGGAGCTAGGAGCAGATGATTATTTGACTAAACCTTTTTCAGTAAGAGAATTAGTAGCAAGGGTAAAAGCATTACTAAGAAGAACTAGGATTCAATATATTGCAGATGTGTTTAAATTTGGAAACGTCAGTATAGATTTTCAAAAACATGAAGTATTAAAAAATGATCAAAAAATTGATTTAACATTAAAGGAGTTTGAGCTGCTTGAAGTTCTAATAAAAAATAAAGGTAGAGTTATGACAAGAGATTTTTTATTAGATAAGGTATGGGGATATGAATATATTGGCGAAACAAGAACTGTTGATGTTCATATAAGATATTTGAGAAAAAAAATTGAAGATGATGATAAAAAACCCAAATTTATTGAAACAATAAGAGGCATAGGATATAGGTTTAATTCAGGTGAATGATATGAAGATGAAGAGTAAACTTATGTTATCCATATTAAGTACTATAATTTTAAGTTTAGCCATGATAACTGCTTTGTATATGACAATTGTAAATTACCAGCATGAAGAGAATATTAAAAAAAGTTTAAAAGTTAACAATGAATTAGCTATAAACTTATTAAATTCAGGTGCAATTGTTGATAAAAATATATACTTTAACAATTTTAATAAATCTAATTTTAGAGTTACTCTAATAGATAAAAATGGTGTTGTACTTTATGATTCAGATGCACAGCCAGAAGAAATGGATAATCATAATGAGAGAAAGGAAATAGTAGAGGCAAGAAAATATAGAGAAGGATATAGTGTTAGACTTAGTAAATCATTAAAAAAGACAATGATGTATTATGCCACATCCTTTGGGGATGGATATGTAATTAGAAGTTCAATGCCTACAGAAGTTGTTATAGGATTTGAAGGTAAATACTTAGAATATTATGCAATTGTTTTATTGATAGTATTTTCTATATCTGTCATATTTTCTTCAAAATTATCTTATATTATAGTTAAACCTATAAAAGATTTGGAATTTATAACTTCAAGGATTGCAAAGGGAGAATTTGGTAGAAGAGTAAGTATAAATTCTAAAGATGAGATAGGACAACTTGCTAACACCTTTAATCATATGGCTGATAGACTTCAATATACATTACGAGATTCTATTGAGAAACAAAATAAGTTAGAGGCTATATTAAAAAGTATGGATAGTGGAGTTATAGCTGTTGATAAAAGTAATAGGGTGATTAATATAAACCCTTATGCTCAAAAAATATTTGGAGTAGAAAAAGAAATTATTGGACAAAATTTAATGAATTGCATTCGTAATTATGAATTGCAAGATATTTTTGAGAATAATGAAGAATGTAAAGAAATAAAAATTCTTTGGCCAGAAGAGAGAAATCTAAAAGTAAAAACGGCTGATATTATTAGTGATAATGAGCATATTGGTACTGTTGCAGTTGTACAAGATATAACTGATATTAAAAGACTAGAAAATATGAGAAGTCAATTTGTTGCTAATGTATCTCATGAATTAAAGACACCATTGACGTCTATAAAAGGCTTTGCCGAAACATTAAGATATGTAGGAGATACTGAAACTCGAGAGAAATTCTTAGGTATAATTGATGATGAAGTAGATAGATTAACAAGGCTGATAGGTGATATATTAACTTTATCAGATATTGAACAGCAAAGAGAGACAAAAGTGAAAGAGGTTATTGATGTAACTCCTGTAATAAAAGATGTATGCAATCTTATGAAGCATACAGCGAATACAAAAAATATTGGAATAAGGATTATAAGTGAAGCATTACCAACGATTTATGGTGATAAAGATAGATTTAAACAAATGCTTATAAATCTGACGGATAATGCAATAAAATATTCTGAAAATGGTGATAAAGTTAATATTGGAACTAAAGTTGAAAATAATAATTGTATTATATGGGTTGAAGATACAGGACCTGGTATATCTAAAGACCACATGCCAAGATTATTTGAAAGATTTTATAGAGTGGATAAAGCTAGATCTAGGTCTAGAGGTGGAACAGGTCTTGGGCTTGCTATAGTAAAACACATAGTTCTTAGTTTCGATGGTGAAATATTTGTAGAAAGTGAATTAGGGAAAGGAACTAAATTTACAGTTCAAATACCATTAATGAGGTAGAGATTCTACCTCATTTTTTCTTTTTGTTAATAATACTAGTTGATGTTAAATTTAATTAACATTTGCATAATATATGGTTAACTTTATTAATGTATCATAGTTCCTGTAGAAGTTAATTAGAAGTTTAAAACTTGAATGGGGGTTTTTACAAAATGAAAAGAAAATCTTTGAAAATAGTCGTTGCTGCTATGGCAATAACTCTAGTAGGAGGATTATTTGCAGGATGTGGTAAAAATGCTGCTAATAATTCAGGAAATGAAACTGCAAAAACTGGAGAAATAAGTGGTTCTATAACAGCATCAGGTTCATCAGCGCTTCAACCTTTAGCTAAAGCAGCAGCAGATATGTTTATGCAAAAACATACTAAAGCTCAAATAAATGTACAAGGTGGGGGAAGTGGTACTGGATTATCACAAGTTGCACAAGGTGCAGTAAATATCGGGAATTCAGATCTTTACGCTGAAGAGAAATTAAAAGGTGAGAAAGCAGAATTAGCTAAAGATTTGGTAGACCATAAAGTTTGTGCTATAGGTTTTGCAATTGTTGCTAATAAAGATATAAAAGTGGATTCATTAACAAAAGCACAAATTCAAGATATATTCGAAGGTAAAATTACTAACTGGAAAGAAGTTGGTGGAGATGATCTTAAGATAGAAGTTATTAATAGAGGAAAATCTTCTGGTACAAGAGCTACATTTATAAAGACAGTAATGGATAGTAAACAAGAAGCGGATGGAATAGGTACAACTCAAGATTCAAGTGGAGCTGTTCAAAAAGCAATTGAAGCTACTGAAGGTTCTATTTCTTACTTAGCATTATCTTATTTTGTAAATGAAAAAGCGAAAAATGGTATGAAATTGATAAAAATTGAAGAAGTAGAAGCAACTAAAGAAAATATTACATCAGGAAAATATCCTTTCTGGGCTTATGAACATATGTACACTAAAGGCGAACCTACAGGGTTAACAAAAACTTTCCTTGATTACATGGTTTCAGATGAAGTTAAACCAATAATTGAGAAAAAAGGTTATATACCAGCTAGTGATATAAAAGTTAAACAATAATTGTTAAAGTAAGATAAAAGATATAGAGACTGGTTGTTTTACAACTGGTCTCAAATCACGTAAAAAATATGAGTTTGGAGTATGATGCTATGAATAAGAAAAAAAATTGGCAGAAATTTAAAAATGAATATATTGGAAGAGGTTTTGCAACCTTTTGTGGGTTTTTAATAGTCATACTAACGTTAGCCATAATTGGTTTTGTAGCTTCTAAAGGTTTAAGCACTTTTTTTAAAGATGGGTATTCTTTGACAGAATTTTTATTTTCTACTACTTGGAGGCCAGATAGTGAAACACCACAATTTGGTGCATTAATATTCATTGTTGGCTCTGCACTTGTGGCTATTGGGGCGGTAATTATCAGTGCTCCTATTAGTATAGCATTAGCAGTTTTCATGAATTTGATTTCACCTAAATTAGGAAAAAAAGTACTTCAACCTGCTATGGAGTTATTTGTAGGAATTCCTTCTGTGGTATATGGATGGATAGGAATTACAGTATTAATTCCTATGCTTAAAAAAAGCTTTGGGGGAGTTGGGTTTAGTTTATTAGCTGGTATTTTAGTTTTAAGTATCATGATATTACCTATGATTACAAGTATTTCCTCTGATGCTATTAAGACTATTCCTAGGGAATATATAGAAGGTTCTTATGGATTAGGAGCAACAAGATGGCAAACGATAGTAAAAGTTATTATACCTGCTTGTAAAAGCGGTATCTTAACTGGTGTTGTTTTAGGAGTGGCAAGGGCTTTTGGTGAAGCGCTAGCTGTACAAATGGTAATAGGTAATTCTATTAAAATACCAGGAGGATTACTAGATACTACTACTACACTTACTGGTATTCTTACAATGGATATGGCTAATACAATATTTGGGACTCAATGGAATAATGCTCTTTGGTCATTGGCATTATTACTTTTAGTTATTTCATTCATATTTATATTAATTATTAGATCTATTGGAAAAAGAGGTGAAATATAATTGAACGCAAAAAAAGCAGATAAGATTGCTACTGCTGTATTATATATAATTTCTGCATTGGTAGTATTTCTTCTTATGGGACTTATTGGATATATACTTTATCATGGAAGATATTGTTTGGATCCTAATTTTATATTTGGTAAACCATCCATAGATGCAGGCGGAGGAATTGGACTTCACCTTTTCAATTCATTCTATATGCTTGTTATATCGTTGATTATAACAGTGCCTTTGGGAGTTGGAGCTGGTATTTATTTAGCTGAATATGCAAAAGAAGGTAAATTATTAAATATTATAAGATTATGTATAGAAACAATGGCATCTCTGCCATCTATAGTTGTTGGCTTGTTTGGACTTTTGGTCTTTGTAAATATGACTGGATGGGGGTATTCTATTTTTGCAGGTGCTATGGCTATAACTATATTAAATTTACCCGCAATGACAAGAGTAAGTGAAAATGCAATAATTGAAGCTTCAAAAAAAGTAAAAGAGGCAAGTTTAGGATTGGGTGCAACTCAATGGCAAACTATAGTTAAAGTAATTTTACCTTCAGCAATACCTCAAATATTAACAGGAGTAATTTTAGCTGCTGGTAGAATATTTGGTGAAGCAGCAGCACTTTTATATACAGCAGGAATGAGTGCTCCTCTTGTGAAGATTAGTGATGGTTCTGCATTTGATTTATTTAGACCAGCTGAAACTTTAGCTGTGTATATATGGCAGCTGAATTCGGAAGGTATGGTTCCAGATGCTACAAAAATAGCTAATGGTGCATCAGCAGTGCTTATTATCATGGTACTTTTATTTAATATTGTAGCTAGAATAATAGGTAAAAAGATATACGAAAATTATGCAGGAACTAAATAAGGGGGAAACTATATGAATATAATGCAAGTTAACAAATTAAATTTATTTTATGGAACAAAACAAGCTTTAAAAGATATTGATTTACCTATAAATAAGAATGCTGTTACAGCATTAATAGGTCCATCTGGGTGTGGTAAATCTACTTTTTTGCGATGTTTAAATAGAATGAATGATTTAATTGAAAGTGTAAAAATTGATGGTGAAGTAATATATGAAGGACAAAATATATATAAATCCAATTATGATGTTATTGAACTTAGAAAAAAAGTTGGTATGGTGTTTCAAAGACCCAATCCATTTCCTATGAGTATATATGATAATATAGCATATGGGCCTAAAATTCATGGAATAAAAAGCAAAAGTAAATTGGATGAAATTGTTGAAAAAAGTTTAAAAGGTGCAGCGCTTTGGGATGAAGTAAAGGATAGACTTAAAAAAAGTGCTATTGGACTTTCGGGGGGACAGCAGCAAAGACTTTGTATTGCAAGAACTCTTGCAGTAGAACCAGAAGTCATTTTAATGGATGAGCCTACATCGGCATTAGATCCAATTTCTACTTTGAAAGTAGAAGAGCTTATGGATGTTCTAAAAAAAGATTATACAGTAGTAATTGTTACTCATAATATGCAGCAAGCAGGAAGAATATCTGATAATACAGCCTTTTTCTATAATGGTATTATTGTTGAATATGGAAAAACAGAAGATATTTTTTACAAACCTAAAGACAAGAGAACAGAGGATTATATTACTGGTAGATTTGGTTGATACTATTTATATGTTTATTAAAATAATAAGAAAAGAGGTGCATTATGTCTCCAAGAAAAGTTTTTGAAATGGAATTAAATCAATTACACAATGATTTATTAAGAATGGGTAGTATTGTTGAAAAGCAAATTCATAAATGTATAAAAGCTTTAGTAGAACAAGATGTGAAATTAGCAGAAGAAGTTATAAAAAATGATGATATTGTAGATAAATTGATGCGTGAGATAGAAGATAAAAGTATTAAGCTTATAGCCATGCAGCAGCCAATAGCTACTGACTTAAGATTTATATTTACATGTATAAATATTGTTACGGATTTAGAAAGAATGGCAGATCATGCAGTAGATATCGCCAAGATTGCCATTAGATTAAAAAATCAAGTATATATTAAAGAACTCGTTGATATACCTAAAATGGGTCAAATTGTAAGTGGCATGATCAAGGATGGATTGGATACGTATGTTGAAAGAGACTTAGATAGTGCATATGAAATATCTAAAAGAGATGATATTATAGATGAGATATATAATAATGTATTTAATGAACTGATGTCAGCTATGACGCAGGATAAGAATAAGATTGAACAGGCAACTCAATTTTTATTTGTATGTAAGTTCTTGGAGAGAATTGCAGATCATGTAACAAATATATGTGAATGGACTATATACATTGTAACAGGTGAACAAGTAGATTTAAATGAATAGTAAAAGATACTAACAGCCTAAAATTAAAAGGGCTGTTTTTATTTATAATAATTAATATTAAGAAATATACTTTTAGATAGCTTGTCAAATCTTGACTAGATTATTAAATTAATGATAATATAATCTAATGAAATATATGAGTACATATATGATAAGGAGGAGAAAAGAATGGGTAAACCGATAGTTGCAATAGTTGGAAGACCTAATGTAGGTAAATCCACTTTGTTTAATAAATTAGCAGGTAAAAGAATAGCGATAGTTGAGGATACACCAGGAGTTACTAGAGACAGAATTTATGCAGAAGCTGAATGGCTAACTCATAAATTTACAATGATTGATACAGGAGGAATAGAACCGGAGAATAGTGATATTATTGTTGCACAAATGAGAAGACAGGCAGAAATGGCTATTGAAATGGCTGATGTTATAATGTTTATTGTTGATGGAAAACAAGGATTAACTGATGCTGATAATGAGGTAGCACATATGCTTCGTAAATCACAAAAACAGGTTGTATTAGTAGTAAATAAAATAGATAGAAACGCTTTAGAAGATAGCATTTATGAATTTTATAATTTAGGTATAGGAGAACCAATAGCTATATCTGCATCTCAGGGATTAGGACTAGGAGATATGTTAGATGAAGTTGTTGAAAAATTTCCTTCAAAGGATTATGAAGAAGAAGAGGATGAATATGTAAGAATAGCTATGGTTGGAAGGCCTAATGTAGGAAAATCTTCTTTAATAAACAAAATTCTAGGAGAAGAAAAACATATAGTTAGTAATATACCGGGAACAACTAGAGATGCTGTAGATAGTTATATAGAAAGAGAAGAAGGAAAATTTATTTTAGTAGATACTGCTGGACTTAGAAGAAAAAGTAAAATTAAAGAACAAATTGAAAGATATAGTGCAGTTAGAACACTTGCTGCTATAGAAAATGCAGATGTATGTATCCTTATGATAGATGCAACTGAAGGTGTAGCAGAACAAGATGAAAAGATAATAGGATATGCTCATGAAATGAATAAAGCTATAATGATAGTTGTTAATAAATGGGATCTAATAGAAAAAGACGATAAGACAATGAATAAATTTAAAAATGAATTAAGACACAAACTATCATTTTTAAGTTATGCTCCTTTCTTATTTATTTCAGCAAAGACTGGGCAAAGGGTACATAAAGTTTTAAGTATGGCTAAAGAATGTTATGGCAGCTATACAAAAAGAATAAAAACAGGTGTGTTAAATGAGGTGATAAGTAAAGCTGTAATGATGAAAGAGCCTCCAATTGTAGGTTTAAATAGATTGAAGATTTATTATGTTACTCAAGTTGGAGTAAAGCCTCCGACATTTGTGTTTTTTGTTAACAATCCAGCATTGCTACATTTTTCATATGAAAGATATCTTCAAAATCAGTTAAGAGAAAGTTTTGATTTTAATGGAACAGGAATTAAATTTAGATTTAGAGAAAGGAAGGAATAACATGGCAGATGTTACTTTTATAGGAGGAGGTAGTTTTGGTACAGCATTAAGCATTATGCTTGCGAAAAAAGGATATAATGCTAATATATGGGATAGAAATGAAGACGTTGTACGAGATATAAATGAAAAAAGAGAAAATATTAAATATATACACAATGTTGTTATGCCATCCAATATTACAGCTTTTTCTGATTTGAAAGATTCTATAGGTAACAGTAAAATAGTTGTGTTAGCAGTTCCATCTCATGTAATTAGAGATATATGTATTAGAATAAAGGATATAATAGATAAAGAGGTTATAATAGTAAGTATAGCTAAAGGTATTGAAGAAGGATCATCGAAAAGACTCTCTGAGGTTATAGAAGAAGAAATTCCTAATAATCCAATCGTTATTCTTTCGGGACCAAGTCATGCGGAAGAAGTAGCATTAGATATTCCAACTACAGTTGTTGTTTCATCTAAAAATATGGAGGCTGCAAGAAAAATTCAAGATTTATTTATAACAAATAAATTTAGAGTTTATACTAATGAGGATTTGATAGGTGTTGAAATAGGTGGTGCTGTTAAAAATATAATAGCTTTAGCTGCAGGCGTATCAGATGGTATAGGATATGGTGATAACACTAAGGCAGCTCTTATGACAAGAGGAATGAGTGAAATTATAAGAATTGGTATAAAACTGGGCGGAAGACAAGAAACTTTTTCAGGTCTTACAGGAATTGGTGATTTAATTGTTACTTGTACTAGTATGCACAGTAGGAATAGAAGAGCGGGAATATTAATTGGTGAAGGACATTCTGTTGAAGAAGCATGCAAAGAAGTTGGAATGGTAGTTGAAGGTATTAAGGCATGTAGAGCTTTTTATAAACTAAAAGAAGAATTAGGAGTTTCCATGCCTATTACTGATATACTATATAAAGTTCTTTTTGAAGATACGGATGCTAAGTATGGGGTATATGAGTTGATGTCAAGAAATAAAAAAGATGAAATTTACTAAATAAAAGACTATAGAAAATTAAGTTAAGTCAGTTTATATTAAGTATGAACTGACTTAACTTAATTTTTTGTAATATTTTTCATATTTATTAATATATATATAATGTTAAAAATAAGTAAGTGCTGGGAGGATGAATCTTTGGAGAATTTTAACATATACAAAGATATTGCTGATAGGACGCAAGGGGACATATACGTTGGAGTGGTTGGGCCTGTAAGAACTGGAAAATCTACATTTATAAAGAGATTTATGGAACTTATGGTTATACCCAACATAGAAAATACTTATAAAAAACAGAGAGCCCAGGATGAACTTCCACAGAGTGCATCTGGTAAGTCTATCCATACTACTGAACCCAAATTTGTTCCAAATGAAGCTATAGAAGTGGAATTGAATGGAGGAACTAAGTTTAAAGTTAGAATGGTAGACTGTGTTGGGTATATAGTAAAATCAGCTTTGGGGTATGTTGAAGGAGAACAACCCAAGATGGTAACTACGCCTTGGTATGACTATGAGATACCATTTGAAGAAGCTGCTGAAATTGGAACCAAAAAGGTTATTAATGAGCATTCAACTATAGGGTTACTCATAACTACTGATGGGTCTATAACCGGATTAAGTCGCGAGGAATATACGCAAGCAGAGGAAAGGGTAGTTAATGAATTAAAATCAATTAATAAACCATTTATCATGATTTTAAATTCTAAGCAGCCAAATTCCAAAGAAACGTTAGAACTTAAAAGGGGAATGGAAGAAAAATATGATGTTCCTGTTCAAGAGATGGATATACTAAATATGAGAGAAGAAGATATTACAAATGTTTTTGAAAGAGTACTTAAGGAATTCCCTATTAAAGAAATTAATATAGATATGCCAGAATGGATCGAAAAGTTAGATGTAACTCATTGGCTTAAAAAAGATTTTACAACGTTAATTAAAGATATGTGCTTAAGTGTATATAAGGTTAGAGATGTTAAGAATTTTGCAGACACGTTCGGTGAAATTGAATTTTTGCAGGGCTCCAAGTTAGAGGAAATAAATATGGGAGAAGGAACTGCTAGACTACAATTGAATCCTAAACATGAATTGTTCTACAAGGTATTAAGTGAAGTTTGTGACACTAATGTTAATAGTGAAAGTGAACTTTTAAATATTATGAAGACTTTAAGTCAAGCAAAAGTAGAATATGATAAAGTTGAAGATGCTCTTAGAGATGTAAGAGAAAGAGGATATGGGCTTGTTTCTCCTCAATTAAGTGAGATGAGACTTGAAGAACCAGAAATAGTAAAACAAGGTAATAGATATGGTGTTAAGTTGAAAGCTAGTGCTCCTTCGTTACATTTGATTAGAGCAGACATACAAACGGAAATTTCACCAATAATGGGTACAGAAAGGGAAAGCGAAGAATTAGTAAAATCTCTCTTAGAACAGTTTGAAAGTGATCCGTCTAAGATATGGGAAAGCAATATGTTTGGAAAATCCCTAGAAGTTTTAGTTAAGGATGGATTACGTAATAAGCTTTATAAGATGCCAGAGGATGTTCAAATAAAAATACAAAAAACATTGGAGAAGATTATTAATGAAGGTAATGGAGGACTGATTTGCATTATATTATAACAATATTTTAGCCGACAAACAGCTTTTGCTGTGTTGTCGGCTTATTTGAGCTTATATTAAAATTATCAATTAAAGTTAAGAATATAACAAATACTAACTTTTGAAACTAAAATAGTATAAGGTAATGTTAAAAATATTGTAAATATAAAATTTTAGTAATGTATATTTTATTTATCTATTGTAGAATAATAAGGGACCATATGAAAAATGTGTATTAGATATTAATAGGAGGTATTTAAAATATGAGAAAAGTTGCAGTTGTTTTTAATGGTGGAACTATATCTATGAAGGTAGATCCAAGAATACAAGCAGCAGTGCCAACGCTAAGTGGCAATGAAATAATGGCAATGGTAACTGGAATTGAAAGATATGCTGAAATTGAATGTTTTACATTTTCAAATTTACCAGGACCGCATATTACACCTAAAAAAATGATGGAATTATCAAAGTACATTCAACAAATTTTATTGAGAGAGGATATAGTTGGAGTAGTAGTAACTCATGGAACTGATACTTTAGAAGAAACAGCATATTTATTGGATTTAACAATAAAAAGTGATAAGCCGGTAATAGTAACAGGTTCTATGAGAAATAGTTCAGAACTTGGTTATGATGGACCTGCAAATTTATCAGCCGCTATATGTACTGCTATTTCAGAACAAGCAAGAAATAAAGGGGTTATGGTTTGTTTAAATGACGAGTTAAATTGTGCTAGCGAAGTAACAAAAGCTCATTCAATGAAGTTAAATACTTTTCAAAGTCCTGAATTTGGGCCAATTGGAATTATTGACAATAATGAAGCGATTTTTTATAGAAACACTTTATTTAAAACTCATATATGTACAGATAAAATAGAAGAAAAAGTTTTTTTAATTAAGTGTGCTGCTGGAATGGATTCAAGCTTTATAGATTTTTGTATAGATAAGGGAGCTAAAGGAATAGTTGTAGAAGGGCTAGGAAGAGGTAATATTCCACCACAAATGGTTGATGGAGTGAAAAGAGCAATAGAAAAAGGAATAGCTGTAGTTATAATTTCAAGATGCTTTCAGGGTAGAGTATTAGATAGTTATGGATATGTAGGCGGTGGTAAACAATTAAGAAATATGGGAGTAATATTTGGAGATACACTTCCAGGACAAAAAGCTAGAATAAAACTTATGCTGTCTTTAGGAAAATGGAAGGATTTAAATCAAATAAAAAAAGTTTTTGAAGAAGGGAATTATTAAAATACGAATTATATATCCAAATAAAATTAAAAAGATTCGTCACGGGTTGACAATTAAGACTAAATTTGATAAAATGATTTTGTTGAAAGTTGAATATAGATATCACTGCTCATATAATCCTAGTAATAAGGTCTAGGAGTTTCTACCAGATACCGTAAATTGAAGACTATGAGTATTCCCAGTGTTAATATATATTTACATAATTATGGTGTAAATAAATAACCACTTAGAATACTCATATTCTAAGTGGTTATTTATATTTAACATACATAAATTATATGAACTACTTTATATTGCATTTGGAGGGTATAGCATGGAAAACTTTTTTAAATTAAAAGAAAATGGAACAGATGTAAGAAAAGAAATTATTGCAGGAATAACAACATTTTTAGCTATGGCATATATTATTGCAGTAAATCCTAATTTTTTAGGAATTGCAGGAATGCCTAAGGGAGCAGTTTTAACTGCTACATGTCTAACAGCAGGTATTACAACAATATTAATGGGAGTATATGCAAATCTACCTTTTGCATTAGCATCTGGAATGGGACTTAATGCTTTCTTCGCTTTTAGTGTATGTAAAGGTATGGGAGTTGATTATAGAGTAGCATTAACAGCTGTATTTGCTGAAGGAATTATATTTATTATTTTATCTATAACAAATGTAAGAGAAGCTGTTGTTAATGCAATACCAACTACCTTGAAACTATCAGTAACCGCAGGTATTGGATTGTTTATAGCTTTTATTGGGTTTGTAAATGCAGGAATAGTTATAAAGGATGAGGCTACTTTAGTTAAGTTAGGAAATTTTACTGCACCAACAGTTATAGTAGCTTTGCTTGGTATTATTGTAATAGTTGTCTTATCTAAGAAAAATATAAAAGGTGCACTTCTTTGGGGGATAATAGTAAGTACTGCTGCTGCATGGATATATGCAATTATGGATCCTAAATTAGCTGCTGAAGTGTATAGTATATATTTACCAGAAGGAATTTTTAAATTTGAGTCTATTAAACCTATAGCATTCAAGTTAGATTTTTCATTCTTAAAAGATTCACAAAAAATGTGGTCATTTATAACGATAGTTCTTACCTTCTTATTTGTAGATTTTTTTGATACAGTAGGAACCTTGGTAGGAGTAGCTTCAAAAGTTGGTATGATAGATGAGCATGGAAAAGTAAAGAATGCTGGAAAAGCACTATTAGTAGATTCGATTGGTACAACCTTTGGAGCACTTATGGGAACATCTACTGTTACAACATATGTAGAAAGTTCTGCTGGAGTTGCTGAGGGAGGAAGAACTGGATTAGCTTCAGTTGTTACAGGGGCATTATTTTTAGTTGCAATGTTTTTATCACCATTATTTATTGCTATTCCTGGGTGTGCTACAGCACCAGCCCTTATAGTAGTAGGATTTTTCATGATGGAAAATGTGGTGAAGATTGATTTTACAGATTTTACAGAGGGAGTACCAGCATTTTTAACAATAGCATTAATGCCGTTAACTTATAGTATAGGTGATGGTTTAACAATTGGAATATTATCTTATGCGGTTTTAAATCTTGTAAATAACATTTTTACAAAAGAGGAAAGCCAAAAGAAGAAAATGTCTCCAATAATATATATACTTGCAATATTGTTTATAGTTAAGTTAATTGCTACAGGAATAAAATAATTAGGTTTAGTTTAAAAAAGTTTAAAAAAAGAGTCTAGATAGTATCTAGACTCTTTTTAATTTTAGTTATGAAATTCATATTAATTATCCATTATGCAGTTTTAAGTAACAAGCATATTGAATTTTGAATAAAATAAATTAAAATTGCAGAATGGAGGAATTTTAAATGAAAATAAATAATAGGTTGGAAAATATCAGTGAGTATCATTTTAAAAAGATTGATGAACTCAAAGAAAAGTTAAAATCTAATGGGGAAAATATTACAGATTTAGGTATTGGTGACCCAGATTTAAAAACAAATTCTAAAATTATTAATGCACTTATTAAGGCATTAGAATATAAAGAATTTAATAAATATCCACCTTATGAAGGTATAAAAGAACTTAAATTAAAAATAATTAATTATTATAGAGAAGTTTATTCGGTTTATCTAAAGACAGATGAAGTTTTAATACTTATAGGGTCAAAGGAAGGGTTAAGTAACATAATACCTGCTGTCTGTGATTTAGGAGATTACGTAATAACTCCTAACCCTGGATATCCTGTTTATGAAAAGTGTTCATATTTATGGGGCAGCAAACCATACAGTGTACCTTTAAAAGATAAAAATAATTATTTATTAGATATTAGTAATATTCCAGATGATATTTTGAAAAGCAGCAAGCTTATGATTGTTAATTATCCTAATAATCCTACAGGAGCTATTGCAAATGCAAAATTTTATTCTGAGTTAATAAAATTCTGTGGAAAAAATAATATAATTTTATGTAACGATGCTGCTTATAGTGAAATAATTAATGGAAATAATAAACCTATAAGTCTTTTGCAATATGATACAAAGAGGTTAAATGTTGAATTTGGAACTTTATCTAAGACGTATAATATGACGGGATTTAGAATTGGATATGTTGTAGGAAATAGGGAAGTTTTAAAAGCCTTATCAAAAGTAAAGAGCAATCTCGATTCAAGTCAGTTTAAACCTATTCAGTATGCTGCCATAGAAGCACTTAGTCTTCCAAGGAACTATATAAAAGATATAAGGAAAATATATGATGAGAGAAGAAGAGTTGCTGAAAATATTTTAAATCAAAAGAATATTAAATTCTATAAAGGTGAAGGTACTTTTTATATATGGTGTAAAGTGCCTAAAGATTATACAACAAATGAGTTTTGTGAAGAACTGCTATTGAAATATGGAATAGTTGTAACTCCTGGATATGCTTTTGGCAATTTAGGACATGGACATTTTAGAATATCTTTGACAATTGATAAAGAAAAGATTTATTCATCACTTAATAATTTAAAGGTATATAATTAGTGTATTTGAATATTATAAAAAATATGGTATTATAGTTAATATGCATTGCAAACAAAATAAACTTGAAATTTTAAGTAGCATTTATGTATAATTAATTTAAATTGACAATGTACTGCGAAAGGATGATAATAATGGTAAAAAGTATGACAGGCTTTGGCAGGGCAATCTCAGAGGAAGGTACCGGTCGCAGTTTTACTATTGAAATTAAAACAGTTAATCATAGGTATTTTGATTTGAATGTTAGAATGCCTAGAAGTTTGGTATCGTTAGAGAATAAAGTCCGACAATCAATTAAAAACAAAGTTAGTAGAGGAAAAGTTGATGTGTTTATTTCTCAAAATTTATATGGGAAAGAAGATGCTGAAATTAATTTTAATGAAAAGTTAAGTGATAATTATGTAAATTGTTTGCAAAAGATTAGAGATAGATATGATGTTGCTGACAATATATCAGTATCTCTTATTGCTAGATTTCCTGAGGTTATAACTTTAGAGAAAAAGGAAGAAGATTTAGAAGCAGTATGGCAAAGTTTATCACAGCCTTTAAATAATGCAGTAGAAGCGCTTGTTAACATGAGAGAAAAAGAAGGAACAAAATTATGTGAAGACATTATATGTAAATGTAGATTTATTAATGAATTAGTAAATGAAGTGGAAAAAAGAGCGCCACTTGTAGTGGAAGACTATAAGCAAAGACTTGAAAATAGATTGCAGGAACTTTTGCAAAATTCTAGTATTGATGAAAATAGAATTGCAGCAGAAGTTGCAATATTTGCAGATAAGGCTGCAATAGATGAAGAGATTGTAAGACTTAACAGCCATATTGAACAATTAAAAGAAACATTAAAAAAAGAAGAACCAATTGGAAGAAAACTTGATTTTATTATCCAAGAGATGAACAGAGAAGCTAATACTATCTGTTCAAAAGCTAGTGATCTAGAGACTGTAAATTTAGTTATAAATATCAAAAATTATATAGAAAAAATCAGAGAACAAACACAAAATATTGAATAAAAGTGGGAGGGCCAATATGGGCATAAAGTTAATAAATATTGGATTTGGAAATATAGTTTCTGCAAATAGATTAGTAGCAATTGTAAGTCCAGAATCTGCACCAATCAAAAGGATAATACAAGAAGCTAGAGATAGAGGGATGCTTATTGATGCTACATATGGTAGAAGAACAAGAGCAGTAATTATTACAGATAGTGACCATGTAATATTATCAGCTGTTCAACCTGAAACAGTAGCTCATAGGCTAACAGCAAAAGGTGAAGTTAATATTGAAGAGGCTGATGATTAATGAATATAAATAAGTCGAATAAAGGTCTATTAGTTGTAATATCGGGACCATCAGGTGCAGGTAAAGGTACAATATGCAAGGAACTATTAAATAAAAATAATTTTTGGTTATCAGTTTCATCAACAACTAGAGCTCCAAGAGAAGGGGAAGTTGAAGGGAAAAATTATTATTTTTCAACTAGAGAACAATTTAAGCAAAAAATAGATGAAAATGACTTTCTTGAATATGCTGAGGTTTATGGTAATTATTATGGTACGCCTAAATCAAAGGTTATAGAAAGGCTTGATGAAGGGAAAGATGTAATATTAGAAATAGATATTCAAGGAGCATTAAAGGTTAAAGAAGCTTACCCAGAAGGAATATTTATTTTTATACTTCCGCCATCTATGGAAGAATTGAAAAATAGAATAATTAAAAGAGGTAGTGAAACACAAGAATCATTAATGACAAGATTTAAATCTGCATATAAAGAAATAAATTATGTTTCAAAGTATAATTATGCAGTTGTTAATGATGAAGTGGATATAGCAGTTGAAAAAATTCAAAGTATAATAACTGCTGAAAAATGTAGTGTAGAAAGAATTCAAAAAAATATTTTATCGAAGGAGGGATTGATTCATGAACAATTGTATGATTAATCCATCGATTGTTGATTTATTAACTAAAGTGGATAATAGATATTCTTTAGTTACTGTAACATCTAAAAGAGCAAGACAATTAATTGATGGAGATGCTTCATTAGTAGAAATGTATGATGAGCTTAAACCACTTACAGTTGCAATAAATGAAATTAATGAAGGAAAAGTTTCTTATGAATCGTTAGTGGAAGGAATAAAGTAAAATGGCTAATAAGAAAACAGTAGTTGTAGGAGTAACAGGAGGTATAGCAGTTTATAAAGCTTTAGATGTAATTAGTAGATTGAAAAAAGCAGATATTGATGTGCATGTAATTATGACTGAACATGCTGCAAAGTTTGTTAATCCTATTTCATTTCAATCATTAAGTCAAAATATGGTTGTGGTTGATATGTTTGCTGAACCTAAAGCTTGGGAAATACAGCATATATCTTTAGCTAAAAAAGCTGATTTAATGCTTATTGTTCCTGCTACAGTTAATATATTAGGTAAAGTAGCTTGTGGAATTGCAGATGACATGCTTTCAACAACAATAATGGCAACTAAAGCACCAGTTGTTTTTGCGCCAGCAGCCAATACTAATATGTTTTTAAATCCAATAGTTCAAGATAATATTAAGAAGTTAAAACAATATGGATATAAATTTATTGAGCCTGAAAGTGGAAGACTTGCTTGTGGAGATGTTGGTGCTGGAAAACTTGCAGATACTAAGTTAATTAGTGATATAACTATAAGTATGTTACATGATATTAAAGACTTAGAAGGTAAAAAGGTTTTAGTTACAGCTGGACCAACGATTGCTCCTTTAGATCCTGTGAGATACATAACTAATAGATCAAGTGGAAAAATGGGTTATGCCATTGCTGAAGAGGCAAGAGATAGAGGTGCTGATGTAACATTAATTTCAGGTCCTTCTAGTATCGAAAAACCTTTTGGAATGAAAGTTATAAATGTTTCTACAAATGAGCAAATGTTAAATTCTGTTGAAGAAAATTTCCAATGGGCAGACATTGTAATTAAGGCTGCAGCAGTAGCTGATTATAAGCCTAAAAATTATTCTGAAAAGAAGATAAAGAAGAGTGAAGATGAATTTTATCTTCAATTAGATAAAGATACTGATATATTAAAAAAATTAGGTTCAATGAAGAAAAAACAAATTTTAGTTGGCTTTGCAGCCGAAAGTAATGATTTAATACAAAATGCCAAAGCTAAGTTAGAAAAAAAGAACTTAGATTATATTGTTGCAAATGATATAACTTCTAAAGAAACTGGATTTGCATCTAGTGAAAATAGAGTTAATATTTTATGCAGAGATGGCAGTAATATACCTTTAGAAAAAATGAGTAAGAAAAAGGTAGCATGTGAATTATTTAATTTGATTAATAAAAAGCGCTAATGCGCTTTTTTCTTGTAATTATAGAAGTTAACTTATAATTATATAAAGGGTGAAATAAGTGTATCAATATGCAGGAATAATAGTTAATAACGATTCAGTTCAAGTAGATAGAATTTTTACATATAAAATTCCAGAGAAATTATTATCTAAATTGAAAATAGGTCATAGAGTTAAAGTTCCTTTTGGAAAAGGGAATAGAAGTATTGATGGTTTTGTCATAGAGTTATATGAAGAGTGTAAAAATATAAGAGGCTTAAAATCCATAATTAATATTTGTGATGAATTTACAGTTATAAGGGGAAATGATGTTGAACTTATAAAAAGAATGAAGGAAAAATATTTATGTACGTATTTAGAATGTATAAAAGTTTTTTTACCTACAGGGATAATAAAAGGAGTTAAGAATAAGGTTAAAGATACTATAATTCTAGGTAAGAAATTAGAAGGTAAATTCTTAAAAGAACCATATAGTTTAATATACGATATTGTAGCAAAAAATAGTGGGATTTATTCTAAAACAGAAATAAGTAAAAAATTTGGAGTATCTCTATCTTCTATTAATACTATGATGAAACATAATTTTTTAAAAAGTGATAAAACTGTAATTAATAGATATAATTTAAGGGAATATTCAAAGTATGAAGAAAAAAATTTAAATAAAGAGCAACAAAAAGCAGTAGACAGTATATTAGAATCAGATAAAACGATGTTTTTAATTCATGGTGTAACTGGCAGTGGTAAAACAGAGATTTATATGAATTTGGTAAATCATATGATGAAAAGTAACAAAGAATGCGTAATGTTAGTACCTGAGATATCTCTTACACCCCAGATGATAGAAAGATTTAAAGGGAGATTCGGTAAGAATATTGCTTTATTCCATAGTAGATTATCTGATGGGGAAAGATATGATGAATGGCTTAGAGTTAAAAATAAAGAGGTGAAAGTTGCTATAGGAGCTAGATCAGCCATATTCTTACCTTTTGATAATTTAGGAATGATTATAATAGATGAGGAACATGAAGGAAGCTATAAATCGGATAGTAATCCTAAATATAATGCACGGGAAATAGGAGAACTTAAATGTGAGATTGAAAATTGTAAAATGATTTTAGGTTCTGCAACACCATCTATAGAAACATATTATAGATGTATGAAAGATGAAATAGAATTATTGACTTTAAGCAAAAGAGCAGATGGAGCTGTAATGCCTGAAATTAATATTGTTGACATGAGAGAAGAACTTTTAAAAAATAACAAGTCTATTTTCAGTGAAGAATTATATAATGGAATAAGTAATGCACTTGAAAATAATGAGCAAATTATTTTATTTTTAAATAGAAGAGGTTTTTCTACTTTTGTTTCTTGTAGAAAATGTGGATATGTATTTAAATGTGACAGCTGTGATATATCTTTAACTTATCATAGTAATGGTAATTATTTGAGTTGCCATTATTGTGGTAAAAAATATCCTGTTAGTAAAATATGTCCACAATGTAAAAGTAGATATGTTAAGCATTTTGGAGTTGGAACTGAAAAAATCGAACAGGAAATTAATAAAATATTTCCAGCGGCTAGAGTATTAAGGATGGATTTTGATACTACTAGAAAAAAAAATTCACATGAATTTATTTATAATTCTTTTAAGAATGGAGAAGCTGATATTTTAATTGGAACTCAGATGGTTACAAAAGGATTAGATTTTAAAAATGTTACATTGGTAGGTGTTATAGCAGCAGATATATCATTGAATTTACCCGATTTCCGTTCTGGTGAGAGAACCTTTCAATTAATAACACAGGTTGGTGGAAGAGCAGGTAGAGGTAAAAAAGAAGGAAAGGTTATTGTTCAAACATATAATTCTGATAACTATAGCATAAGATATGCTTCTTTAAATGATTTTGATAATTTTTATAAGGAAGAAATAGGAATAAGATATAACATGAATTATCCTCCTTTTTCTAAAATTTTATCTATTAATTTTAGCAGTAAAAATGAAAATTTGTTAATAAAAAGTATACAAAATATTGGCATATTATTAAAGAATAGGTTGAAAAATAATGATAAAATAGAAATGTTAGGACCATGTCCTTGTATCTTGTCCAAGGTAAAAGAAAATTATAGGTGGCAAATACTTATAAAGGGAGAGTTTGAAAATACATTAGCTTTGAATATCAAAAATATTATACATAATAATTTAAAAGGTATTTACAATGAAGTAAGAGCAAGTATTGATATAAATCCAAATAGTTTATTGTAAAATTAAATTAGAATAAATAACTTGACGAATAAGGTTAATTTTAAAAATATTGGAGGTTTTGAAATGGCATTAAGAAATATAAGAGTTGAAGGCGATGAAATACTAAGAAAGAATTGTAGAGAAATTACAGAAGTCAATGATAGAATTTTAACTTTAATAGAAGATATGAAAGAGACAATGTATCATGCCGATGGAGTAGGATTAGCAGCACCACAAATAGGTATACTCAAAAGAGTAGTAGTAATAGATGTGGGCAATGGTCCCATTACATTAATAAATCCAGAAATAGTAAAAGCAGAAGGTAGCCAAATTGATTTAGAGGGATGTTTAAGTATTCCAAGGTCTCAAGGAAAAGTTGATAGACCTTCAATCGTTACTGTGAAAGCATGGAATGAAAAAGGTGAGGAGTTTGAAATGGAAGGAGAAGGACTTCTTGCTAGAGCATTTTGTCATGAAATAGATCATTTAAATGGAATTCTATTTATAGATAAGATTATTAAAGAAAGTGAGGAGGAATAAAATGAATATTGTATTTATGGGTACACCAGAGTTTTCTGTTCCGTCACTCCAAACACTAATTGATGAGTTTGGAGTAAAAGCTGTTTTCACTCAGCCAGACAAACCAAAAGGTAGAGGGAAAAAAGTAGCTATGTCACCTGTAAAGGAGCTTGCTCTAAAATATAATATTCCTGTTTATCAACCTACTAGATTAAAAAAAGAACCTGAGGTTATAAAAGAATTAAGAAATATGGAACCAGACTTTATTATTGTTGTTGCGTATGGACAAATACTTCCAAAAGAAGTTATAGATATACCTAAATATGCATGCATTAATTTACATGCATCCCTACTTCCTAAGTATAGAGGAGCAGCACCGATAAATTGGGCAATCATAAAAGGGGAACAGAAAAGTGGAAATACTACAATGTTAATGGATGTAGGATTAGATACAGGAGATATGCTATTAAAACAAGAAGTTGAGATTACAGAAAATATGACAGCTGGAGATTTACATGACATTTTAATGAATGATGGAGCAGGACTCCTTGTAGAAACAATAAATAAAATGATTGCAGGCGATATTGAAAGAATAAAACAAAATGACTCTGAGACTTGCTATGCATCTATGCTTGATAAGAAAATTGGTAACATAGATTGGAATATGAATGCAGTAGATATAAACAATCTTATAAGAGGATTAAATCCTTGGCCAGTAGCGTATACACATTATGATGATAAAGCCATGAAAATTCATAAGGCTGAGATATTAGCAGAAGAGAGTAATAGTATTCCAGGAACCATAATAAATGTTTCAGAAGAAGGAATAAAGGTTGCTTGTAGTAGTGGAAGTTTATTAATAAAAGAAATACAATTCCCGGGTAAAAAAGTTCTAAAAGTAGAACAATATATTAGAGGGAATAATATAGAAAAAGGCACTGTTTTAAATTAGTGTAATTAAAGTGAGTTTAATGTAAGGAGGAGTATAAATGTTTTTTTATGATAGTACATTTATTATTCTAATACCTGCACTTATAATATCAGCTTGGGCACAAATGAAGGTAAAATCTACTTTTGATAAGTTTTCTAGAGTAAGAAGTATTAATGGATATACTGGAGCACAAGTTGCTAGAATGCTTTTGGATTCTGAAGGCCTTTATGATGTACCAGTAGAACAAATTTCAGGAAGACTTACAGATCATTATGATCCAAGAAACAGAGTGATGAGATTATCACCAGATGTATATGGAAGCACTTCTATTGCAGCAATTGGAGTTGCAGCACATGAAACTGGTCATGCAATTCAGCATCAAAGACATTATGCACCACTTCAAATAAGAAGTGCTATAGTGCCAGTAGTTAATTTTAGTTCCAATGCGTCATGGATAATATTTTTATTAGGTTTTATTTTTCGTTCAACCTACTTATTAAATATAGGTGTTCTTTTGTTTGGTGCTGTTGTTTTGTTTCAATTAGTTACTTTACCAGTAGAGTTTGATGCATCAAATAGAGCTCTAAAGATATTATCAGGGAGAGCAATATTATATGGTGATGAAATTAAAGGAGCAAAATCAGTACTTAGTGCTGCAGCTATGACTTATGTCGCAGCGGCATTAATGGCTGTATCACAGCTTTTAAGACTTTTGATTTTGAGCAGAGAAGAATAAAATAAAGAAAAGATTGGAGTACTATAATGGAGAATAGCAGGAAAATATGTGCTGATATAGTGGAGCAGGTACTAACTAAGAATTCCTATTCGAATATTGTTTTAAGAAATGAATTAAATAAACATAAATTAAATGATAAAGACAAAGGACTAATTACTGAAATTGTGTATGGAACAATAAAATATAAATATACTATTGATGTAATACTTAATAGTTTTTTGAAAAATGGAATAAAAAAATTAGATTCATACGTATTAAATATATTAAGAACAGCTGTATATCAAATTAAGTTTTTGGATAAAGTTCCAAACTTTGCTGCGGTAAATGAAGCAGTTGAACTGGCTAAGAAAAAAAAGTCAATTGGTGCTTCTAAATTAGTCAATGGAGTGCTAAGAAATTATTTGAGAAATCTAAATAAAATTTATTACAATCAGGATAATATAGTTGAGGCTTTATGCTTCAACTATTCCTTTGATAAATGGCTTGTCAATCTGTTTATAAATCAATATGGAATAGATACCGCTGAAAAAATTTTAAAAGGTTTAAATGAAAAACCAGCTGTAACAGTAAGGGTTAATAATCTTAAATGCAGTTATGATGAAGCGTATAACAGATTGAATGAAGCAGGTTATGATATAGAAGAAGGATATGTTTGTCCAGAAGCGATTGTAATAAATAAAGGGAAAAGCGTTGAATTTAATCCCTTATTTATAGAAGGGTTAATAACTGTACAGGATGAGAGTGCTATGCTTGTAGCACCTTCTATGGAACTTGAAGATGATTTTCAAGTATTAGATTTATGTAGTGCTCCTGGAGGAAAAACTACACATATATCAGAAATAATGGGCAATACTGGAATAGTAAAGGCTTTCGATATTCACAGCAATAAGTTATCTTTAGTTAAAGCTAATGCAAAAAGATTAGGAATTAATAATTTAGTATGTGAAAAAATGGATGCTAGTATATTTGATGAAAAACTAAAGGCGTCTGCAGATTGTGTACTTATTGATGTACCTTGTTCTGGGCTTGGGATAATAAGAAAAAAACCTGAAATAAAATATACGAAAGATTTAAAAGCATTAAAAGAAATAATAGATGTTCAAAGAAAAATTATGAATAATGCTGCTAAGTATGTAAAACCTAAAGGAAGTTTACTTTACTCTACATGCACATTAAATAAAAAAGAAAATGAAGATAATATAAAATGGTTTTTGAAAAATAACCCTCAATATACTATAGAACCTTTATATTATGGAAAGTTAGATAATTTTATATACAGCCAAGAGGGATGTACAACAATTTTACCAAATAAATATATGGATGGCTTTTTTATTACAAAACTAAGAAGGCAGTGGTAGGTGTTTATATGAAGAATATTTTGGATTTAAACTTAAGCGATTTAAAAAAATGGATGGAAGATAACGGAGAAAGCAAATTTAGAGGGAAACAGGTTTTTGATTGGATATATAAAAAAGAAATATTTGATTTTGAACAAATGACTAATATATCAAAGAAAACAATACATAAATTAAAAGAATTTTTCTATATAGGTATACCAGAAGTGGTGGAAGTTTTTACCTCTGAAATAGATAATACAAAAAAATTTCTTTTTAAGTATAAGGATAACAATATAATTGAGTCTGTGGTAATGAGATATAAATATGGAAATTCTATTTGTATATCAACTCAAGTAGGGTGTAGAATGGGATGTAAATTTTGTGCATCTACTGTAGACGGAATGATAAGAAATTTAACTTCTGGAGAAATAATAGCGCAAATTTTAAAAGCTCAGGATGAAATTGGAGAGAGAATTTCTAATGTTGTTTTAATGGGGAGTGGCGAACCTTTGGACAATTTTGAAAACGTACTAACATTTCTAGAACTAGTTAATTCTGAAGAAACTTTAAATATAGGTCAAAGACACATAACATTATCAACTTGTGGTATAGTTCCTAAAATAGAAGAACTTGCAGATAAGAAACTTCAAATAACATTAGCAATTTCTCTTCATGCACCAAATGATGAAATAAGAAGAAACATGATGCCTATTGCCAATAAATATTCTGTTGAGGAATTAATAAAATCTTGTAGATATTATTTTAATAAAACTAATAGAAGGATATCTTTTGAATATGCTCTAGTAAAAGGAATAAATGATAAAAAAGAAAATGCAGAAGAATTATGTTCAATTTTAAAGGACTTTAGCTGTCATGTAAATTTAATACCTATAAATGAAATAAAAGAAAATCAATTTAAAAAATCTAGAATAGATGATATAAATAGATTTAAAGAAGTTTTGACAAAATGTGGTATAGAAACTACAATAAGAAGAGAAATGGGTTCAGATATTAATGCAGCCTGTGGTCAATTAAGGAGAAATTATATTAAGAAATAAAATTTAAGCTTTTGTAGTAATTGTTATGTGTGATGGAGGGAATATTTTTATGGGTTTTAATAGAATGTGCCAAGAAAATTGCTCAGTAGGATATTTATCTGATAAAGGAAATATTAGAGAAATTAATGAAGATTATTTAGGTTTTTATGAAGATCACAAAGTTAAATTATATGTAATTGCTGACGGAATGGGTGGACACAATGCTGGAGATGTTGCTAGTAAGGTTGCAGTTGAAAGTTGTATAAATTATATTAAACAACTAAAAGAGATAAAAGATATAGACAAAGTATTAAGAGAGGCTATTACTTATGCTAACGAAATTGTTTATGAAAAATCTAAGGCAAATGACAATTTAAAAGGAATGGGGACAACTATCACAGCTTGTTTTATGTTGGAAAAAGAGGTGGTAATTGCAAACGTTGGAGATAGTAGCTGCTATGCTGTTACTGAAAATAGAATTGAAAAGATAACAAAGGATCATTCTTTAGTACAAGAATTGATTGATGATGGAAGTATTACTGAACAAGAGGCATTAACCCATCCAAACAAAAATATAATAACAAGAGCGTTAGGCACAAGAAAAACTGTGGAGATAGATATTTTTACAAGAAAAACAGATGAGATACAGAAATTTATATTATGTACTGATGGACTTACAAATGAAGTTAACAAAAAAGAAATGTATGATATAATATTAAAGAATGATAATAATGATGCGTGCAGAGTATTAATTGAAGCAGCAAAAAACAAAGGCGGAAGAGATAACATTTCAGTTATTGTATTTGGAGGAGAGTGCAAAAAATGATAGGAGCTATGCTTGGAAATAGATATGAGTTGTTAGAAAAAATCGGAGAAGGGGGAATGGCAGAAGTATATAAAGCTAAATGCCATTTGCTAAATAGATTTGTTGCAGTTAAAATTTTAAAGAATCAGTACTCCGATAATGTAGAATTTGTAGATAAGTTTAAGCAAGAAGCAGCATCAGCGGCAAGTCTATCTCACAATAATATTGTTGGAATTTATGATATAGGTTCTGAAAATAGTATAAATTATATAGTAATGGAATATATAGATGGTAAAACTTTGAAGCAAATTATAAATGAGCAGAAAGTTTTAAAATACAATGAAGCGATTATGATTGCTATACAGATAGCTAAAGCATTAGAATGTGCACATAATAATAATATTATTCATAGAGACGTTAAACCGCATAATATTTTAGTTACAAGAGAAGGGATAATTAAAGTTACTGATTTTGGTATAGCAAAGGCAACTTCTTCTGTAACAATAACTAATTCTGATAGGATTATTGGTTCAGCTCATTATTTTTCTCCAGAACAAGCGAAAGGAAGTTTTGTAGATTGCAAAACTGATATTTATTCTTTAGGAATAATAATATATGAGATGGTTACAGGTAGAGTTCCCTATGATGCAGAAAGCCCAGTTTCTGTGGCTTTAAAGCATATACAGGAACCGGTTATACCTCCTAAAGAAATTAATCCTGATATTCCTGAAAGTTTAAATACTTTAATATTGAAAGCTATTGAAAAAGAACAATATAAAAGATATCAAAAAGCTCAAGATATTCTTTTAGACTTAGAAAAAATCAAACAAAATCCAGATGTGGAAATTGTTGTTGATGGTAGTGAGAATGAGTATACTCGAATTATGAAACCTATAAATGAGTCAGCAGAGATAAATGATAAATTTTCTCAGGATGAAGAAGATGAATATTTAGAAGATGAGGGAATGAAAATAAGTGGTAAAACAAAAAAAATAATAGTTGGAAGTCTAGCCGCTTTAGCTATAGTAATTATTGGATTTGTATCTGCATTTGTTGTTTCTCAAAAGAAATTGAGTACAGGTAGTGAAGTAGCTAAAAAAGGAAAAGTTACTGTACCCAATATTATAGATTTCAGTAAGGAAAAAGCTCAAAAAGAAATTGAAGCTTTAGGATTAAGATTTGTTACTACAAGTGAAAGCAGTGATAAACCTAAAGGGGTAGTTATTAAATGTTATCCGGTTGCGGGAACAGAGATAGATAAAAGTGAGCAAGATGAAATAAGGGCTATAGTAAGTTCAGGACCGAGAGTGTCTGCTATACCTAACTTATTTGAAATAGAATTTGAAGAGGCTAAAGGATATTTAAAAGCTTATAATTTAAATTTAGGTAAAGTATCACATGAATATAGTAATGTAGAAAAAGGACGTGTATGTAAGCAATCTCCAGAGGCTGGTACTGAAGTTGGAAATGATAATAGTGTTGATTTAGTAGTAAGTAAGGGACCAGAAGTTAAATACGTTAAAGTTCCAAACTTGATTAATAAAAATTTTGATGAAGCTGCAGATATGTTAGATAGAGCTAAACTAAAACTTGGTTCGGTTACTAAAATTAAAACTTCTGATGAAAGTTTAGATGGAATAGTATCGGTACAGAGCATTAAACATAATAGTACAGTAAAAGAAAATACCTCAGTTAATATAAGTTACTATGTATATAGTGATAAAGGCTTTGTTATTGTACCGAACTTTGTAAATAAAACAGTAGAAGAAGCTAAAAAGATTGCTAAAGAGTATAACTTAAACATAAATGTTAAGGGAAATGATGATTTTATTATAACTTATCAAGACAAAGTTCCAGGAAAAGAAGTGTTGGAAGGAACAACTATAAACCTTAAAAGTGAACCAAACCCATAAGAACATTTATTTAGGAGGAAATATGGAAGGTACAATTATTAAAGGAATAGGTGGATTTTATTATATTAAAGTAGAAGAAAAAATTATTGAGTGTAAAGCAAGAGGAAAATTTAGAAATAAAGGAATGTCACCTATTGTTGGTGATAGAGTTGAAATAACAGCAAATAATGACAAAGGAACAATTGAAAAAATATTTGAAAGAAAAAATGAATTAATACGACCTTTAGTTTGTAATATTACTCAAGCTTTTGTTGTTTTTGCTTTAAGAAATCCTAATATTAATCTAGATCTTTTGAACAAATTCTTAATTCAGTGTGAGTTAAAAAAAATAAAAGCTATAATATGCTTTAATAAAATTGATTTGTTAGAAAATCACGAAGAAGAAGAAGTTGTAAAAATGATTGAAAGTGCAGGATATGAATATATTTTTTTAAATGCTAAGAAGGGAATTGGATTAGATAATTTAAAAAATAAATTAAAAAATAATGTTACAGTTTTCTGCGGTCCATCTGGAGTAGGCAAGTCTACTATTTTGAATAATATTGTGGGAAAAAATATTATGGAAACTGGAGAAATAAGCACAAAGCTAAAAAGAGGAAAACATACAACTAGACACAGTGAATTGGTAGAAGTGTGTGGAGGATTTGTAGTAGATACTCCTGGTTTTTCTACTTTGAATTTAAATGTTGAATCTAAGGAAGAATTTAAAAATTGTTTTCCGGAATTTTGGGAATATGAAGATGGATGTAAATTTAGTGGGTGTATGCACTATAAAGAACCAGGGTGCATGATAAAAAAGGCAGTAGAAGATAATGAAATTAATGTAAATAGATATGAATTTTATATTAGAACTTTAGAAGAAATTATTAAGGGAGGAAAAAACAAATGGTAAAATTATCACCGTCTATATTATCAGCTGATTTTAAAAAACTTGGAGAAGAGGTAATAAAACTAGAAAAATATGGGGCAGATCTAATACATATTGATGTAATGGATGGTATGTTTGTGCCTAATATTTCTTTTGGGCTTCCAATTATTAAAAGTATAAGACCTATTACTAAGCTTCCATTTGATGTTCATTTAATGATTGAAGAACCATCAAGATATATTGAAGATTTTGCTAATGCAGGGGCAGATATTATAACAATTCATTATGAAGCAGAAAAGCATTTAGATAGAACAATAAATTATATAAAGAGTTTTGGGGTAAAAGCAGGAATTTCATTAAATCCAGCTACTCCTGTAGAGTCTATAAAGCATCTAATTAGTTTAGTTGATATGGTGCTTATAATGTCGGTTAATCCAGGATTTGGAGGACAAAAATATATAAATTATTGTTCTGATAAGATAAGAGAAGTGAAAATGTTTGCTGAAAAATGTAATAAAGATTTATTGATCGAAGTTGACGGTGGGGTTGGAGTAGATAATGTTAACGAAATAGTGGATTGTGGTGCCAATGTAATTGTAGCAGGTTCAGCAGTATTTAAAAATGGTGATATTGAGAAAAATATTATAGATTTAAAAGAAAGATTTTAAATATGAAAATAGTTATTGCTTCAGGGGGAATGCCCCCTTCTTATGATTTGCTTTATGAAGAGTTAAAAGAAGCCTCATATTTGATATGTGCAGATAGTGGAGCAAATTATTTGTATGAATATAATATATGTCCTGATATTTTGATTGGAGATTTTGATTCAATAGATATTCAAGTTTTAAATTATTTTAAAGACAATCATACTAATATAATACAGTATCCACCTGAAAAGGATTATACAGATACAGAAATTGCTGTCAATAAAGCACTTGAACTTAATGTTGATGAAATAGTTTTATTGGGATGCACAGGAACAAGGATAGATCATTTTTTAGGTAATCTTGGTATGCTTTTAAAATGTTTAAGCAAAAAAGTAACAGCATATATTAAAGATGAACATAATACAATTACAATAGCAGATAAATCTTTAAGTATATTTGGAAGTGAGGGAGAAACATTTTCGCTAGCTGCATATTCTGAAAATGTTGAAAATTTGACTATTAGTGGAGCTAAATACCCGTTAAATAATTATTATTTAGAAATTGGCAGTGCTTTAACTATATCAAATGAATTTCAAGATAAAGAAGTTAAAATAAATTTTGATGAGGGTATTTTATTGATAATTTACTCTAGAGATTAAACTTTAGCATATAGGTATTAATTATTCCTATATGCTATTTTTGTAACGCAAATAAAATAGTTACATATAATAAATAAGAGCTTGATTTTAAGCAGATATAATAGCCATATTTTAAGGAGGTTATTATGAAAATTATAGCTATTAAACTTCCAAAGTTTCTATCTAAAATAATAAAAGTTTTTACTAAAAAATAAAAAACAAAAAAATAAAAAATGCAATTGATTTAACAATTGCATTTTTTATTTTTGCTTCAAAAACTATATAGCACGTTGTACTTTTCCAGAACGTAGGCATCTAGTACATACCTTTACAGTTTTAGGTGTTCCACCAACTATAGCTTTAACACTTTTTATATTTGGAGCCCATCTTCTCTTTGATTGACGATGAGAGTGGCTGTATTGTACACCTGATATAACGCCTTTTCCGCATATTTCACATACTTTTGACATTTTATAACACCTCCTATAATTGAAGATAAATATTCTATATAACAGAACGACTTATATTGTAGCATATATAGTATGTTTTTGGCAAGTAAAATATAAAGCAAATAGTAAGAATAAGTATTAATATGATTAATTTTCTTGATAAAATTAATCATATATTATAAAATAAATATTATGCATGAGAATTAAGGAGGAATATATATGTTAGGAATAACCAGTGAACATGGTGCTATAAATTATTCTGACGAAGTTTTAGCCAACATTGTTGGGGTATCAACAATGGAATGTTATGGTGTTGTAGGTATGGCTTCAAAAAATGCTAAGGACGGTCTTTGGGAGCTATTGAAGGTTGAAAGTTTAAATAGAGGAGTAAGAATTCATAATAAGGATAACAAATTATTTATAGAACTATATATAATAGTAGAGTATGGAACAAAAATATCAGTTATTGCAAATAACATAATACAAAAAATAAAATATCATGTAGAAAATTATACTGGACTAAAAGTTGCAAGCATAACTGTAAATGTTCAAGGGGTAAGAGTCTAAGGAGGTACTAAAATTGGAACGTTTTAAGATAGATGGACATGATTTGCGCAATATGGTAATAAATGCATCAAATAACCTTGAGGAGAAAAAAGAATTTGTAAATTCATTAAATGTTTTTCCAGTTCCAGATGGTGATACAGGAACAAACATGTCTATGACCTTTAGAAGTGCAGTAGCAGAGGTTGAAAATTTAGAAAGTAATTCTATTTCAGAAGTAGCAAAAAGAATTGCTAGAGGGGCTCTAATGGGAGCTAGAGGGAATTCAGGGGTTATACTTTCTCAAATTTTTAGAGGTATAGCAAAAGGTTTGGAAGGAAAAGACGAGGCAGATGCTTTAACTCTTGCTAATAGTATACAAGAAGGATCTAAGCATGCATATAAAGCAGTTATGCGTCCTACAGAAGGTACTATATTAACTATAATTAGAGCTGCTGGGGAAAGTGCTGTTGATTCAAAGGAAAGTGATATTGTTAATTTATTAGATAAAGTATGTACATTTAGTGAAAGTGTTCTTAATAAAACACCTGATATGCTTCCAGCATTAAAAGAGGCAAAAGTTGTTGATGCAGGTGGTATGGGATTATTAATTATCTTAAAGGGAATGTACAAAGCATTAAGTGAAAATATTGAAGCAAGAATAGAAGAAGTTAAAGTAAAGAATAATGAAATTAATAAAAATAAATTAGCTCAAGCTAGTATAAAAGCTGAAGATATTAAGTATGGATATTGTACAGAGTTTTTTGTTTCTACAAAAAATGCAATGGAAAAGACATCAGATTTTAAAAAGTTACTTGAACCTATAGGGGATTCTATGATTGTTATAGGAGTAGACGATATTATAAAGGTTCATATTCATACAAATGATCCAGGATTTGTATTATCTGAAGCAGTGAAATTAGGCGAATTATCAAAAATAAAAATTGATAATATGAGAGAGGAACATAGAAAAATTCTTGAACTAGAATATGCAACTACTGAAGAAGAAACTTATAGTAAAGATGAAGATGTAATATTCGAAGAAGAGGAATATGCTTTTATATCCGTTACAATGGGAAATGGACTTAAAAATATTTTTAGTGATCTTGGGGTTAATTCAGTTATTGAAGGCGGTCAAACTATGAATCCAAGTACACAAGATATAATGGAATGTATAAATAATATTAATGCGGAAAATATATTTGTATTACCAAATAATAAAAATATTATTATGGCAGCTGAACAAGCAGCTGAACTTTCAGAAAAAAATGTAATTGTTATACCAACAAAGACAATTCCACAGGGAATAACGGCTGTAACAGTTTTTAATCCTGAAAGTACTGTAGATGAAAATATTGAGACAATGAATTCAGCTATACAAAATGTAAATACTGCTTCTGTAACATATGCAGTACGTGATACTGAAATGGATGGAAAAGCTATTAAAGAAGGGAATATACTTGGATTAATTGAAGGAAAGATAAGCGAAATTGGAAAAGATATTTATGAAATTTGCGATGATATTATATCTAATATGGTAACTGAAGAAAGTGAACTTATTACAATTTTTTATGGAAAAGATTGTGATGAAGAAAAAGTTGAGGAGTTTTCTACAAAGTTAGAGGAAAAGTATCCTGATATTGATGTTCAATGCTACAGTGGTGAGCAGCCATTATACTATTTTATAGTATCTGTTGAATAAAAAAAAGCCTAAGGGCTTTTTTTATTATAAAGAATAGTGGAGAATAGAATGATGAATGTTAATGATAAGATTAGTGTTTTAAAAGGAATAGGTCCTAAGACTAAAGAAGTGCTGAACCAGTGTGGCATATTTACAATATTAGATTTTATACTATACTTTCCTAGAGATTACGAAAATAATGAGTATTGTGATAGTATTGTTAAAGCAGAAGAAAATAAGAAAATAATTATTAAGGCTAAAGTTAAGCAAATAAAGAAAGATGCTTATATAAGAAAAAACATGATTATTACAACTATTGTTTTTAATGATGGAAAAGAAAATTTTGAAGCTAAGTGGTTCAATCAACCATATATAAAAAATAAGTTTAATTTATCTAATGAATATATTTTATTAGGAAAGTTGGAAATTCAAAAAAGCAAAAAAAATTTGATGAATCCAATTATGCTTAATAAAGGGGAGATAAGAGAAATCCGTCCAAAGTATTCATTGAAGGGCAAGCTAAATAATAATTTTTTTGTTAAAACAAATCTTTGGATACTTGATAATATAAATATTGAAGATAATTTACCTAATAAAATTTTAGATACATATGATTTGTGTTCTCTAGATAAAGCTATTAGAAATATTCATAAGCCTAGAGGAAAAAAAGAATTGGAAGAGGCTAAAAAAAGATTAAAGTTCCAAGAACTTTTTACATATTCTTTAAAGTTATTGATGATAAAAAGTTTAAGGATTAGTGAAGGGACTTCATTTAAAATAGTAAAAGAACTTAAAGATTTAAAAGAAAAACTACCATTCAATTTGACTAATGCGCAAAGTAGAGTGGTAAGAGAAATATTAATTGATGAAAAAAAAGATGTTCCAATGAACAGATTAGTTCAAGGCGATGTTGGTAGTGGTAAAACCATAGTTTCTATTATTACACTTTTTAATGTTATCCAAAATGGGTATCAAGGAGTACTTATGGCACCTACTGAAATACTTGCTATGCAGCATTATGTAGAAGCACAAAATATATTAAAAGATTTTAATGTGAATATAGAATTGTTATGCGGAAGTACAACGATTAAAAATAAAAAAAGAATAAAAGAAGATTTAAAGGATGGAAAAATAGATATTATAGTTGGTACTCATGCTCTATTAGAAGATGATGTGGTATTTAGAAAGTTAGGAATGATTGTAACCGATGAACAGCATAGATTTGGTGTAAGACAAAGAAGTAAATTATTTAATAAGGATAGTAAAGTTGATATTTTGGTTATGACTGCTACACCTATTCCAAGAACTTTAGCTTTAACTTTATATGGTGATTTAGATATATCTTGCATAAATGAGCTTCCTCCAGGAAGGAAAAAAATAGATACTTATTATGCAGATAAAACTATGAGAAAAAGAGTTTATAATTTTGCGCTGAAGGAAATTGAAAAAGGAAGACAGGTATATGTAGTTTGTCCTTTCGTAGAGGAAAATGAGAAAATAAAAATATCATCAGTAGAAAAACTATATTCAGAATTAAAGGAAGAATTTTTTAGTGATATTGAAATAGGAATTCTTCACGGAAAAATGGCTTCCAAAGATAAAGAAGAAGTTATGAATAAGTTTAAAAATGGGAAAATAAAAGTACTAGTAGCAACAACTGTAATAGAAGTTGGTGTTAATGTTCCTAATGCTACTCTTATGATAATTGAGAATGCTGAAAGATTTGGCCTTTCACAGTTACATCAATTAAGAGGTAGAGTTGGAAGAGGAGATAAGAAATCTTATTGTATATTGATTGCTGATGCAAAAAGTGAAATAACTAGAAGAAGAATGGAAATAATGACTAAAAGTAATGATGGCTTTTATATTGCAGAAGAGGATTTAAAGTTAAGAGGAAGTGGAGAAATCTTTGGTGTTAGCCAACATGGAGAAGATGGTTTTTTATTAGCAAACTTAGTGCAAGATATTCATTTGTTTAAAATAGCAAATACTGAGGCTAAGCGTATAATTAATAGTAATTTACAAGAAGATATGATAATAAAAAATGAAATTTTAAAGAAGCTAGAACAAACTTCTAGATATATTTGCTTTAATTAAAATAAAGTCATAAAATATTTTTGTATAATTAATAGATGTATGTTAAAATATGAAATAAGATGCACAAAAGTGGTAACGAAGGAGGATAAAAATGAGAATAATTGCAGGGAGTGCAAAAGGTAGAAAGATTTTGCCACCTGATGGTATGCAAACAAGACCTACACTCGATAGAATAAAAGAAAGCATTTTTAATATAATTCAAAATAGAGTAAGAGATTCAGTGGTAATTGATGTATTTTCAGGAACAGGAAGCTTAGGGTTAGAAGCAGCTAGTAGGGGAGCAGCTGAATGTTATTTGGTGGATAAACATCCTACTACATTTAGTCGTTTAAAACAAAATGTTGAAAATTTAAAATTTCAAGATATTTGCAGATGTTTAAACATGGATTCATATGATGCACTAAGAGAAGTTGCAAGAAAGAATAAAATATTTGATTTGATTTTTATTGACCCTCCGTATGCTAAAGAGATGATTCCACCGGCTGTGGAAATAGTTTATCATGAAGGATTGCTAAAAAGAGATGGATTAATAGTAACAAAGATTGATTCTTCTGAGGAAATATATGAAGGTAATGAAAAAATAGTCCTTATTAATCATAGAAAATACGGTAATACAACTGTGTGTTTTTATGCATTTAAGGAGGAATAAGATGAGAAGGGCAGTTTTCCCCGGAAGTTTTGATCCAATTACTAAAGGACATTTAGATATAATTAAAAGAGCTTCAAAAATTTTTGATGAAGTTATTGTAGCTGTTTTAATCAATCCAGATAAAAAAGGACTTTTTACCATAGAAGAAAGAGTAGAATTAATAAAAAAAGTAATAAAAGATATAGAAAATGTAAGAGTAGAAAGTTTTCATGGTCTACTGGTTAATTATATGAAGCAAAGAGAGGCTCAAGTAATTATTAAAGGTTTAAGAGCTGTCGCAGATTTTGAATATGAATTGCAAATGGCGCTTATGAATAAAAAACTTGATCCAGAAGTAGAAACAGTTTTTATGATGACAAGTGCTAAATATTCCTATTTAAGTTCATCTTCAATTAAGCAAGTTGTTACGTTTGGTGGTTGTATCGATGAATTAGTTCCAGATGAAATTATACCAGATATTATGGGGAAAATTAGTGAGAAATAAGGTGATGAATTAAATGGAGGTTATGAAGTTATTGGAGTATCTTCAAGAAATAATTGAAACATCACACAATGTACCAATTTTAGGGAAGACGATGGTTAAGAAAAGGGAATTAATAGATGTTGTAGAGCAAATTATAAATTATCTCCCCGATGAATTTAAAAAAGCACAGTGGATATGTGAAGAAAAAGAAAGAATTTTAAGTGATGCTCATAAACAAGCTGAGCAAATAAAGAAAGAAAGTTATAATATGTTAAGAAAAGAGATTGAAAATCATAATATTACAAAAGAAGCAAAAATAAAAGCTGAAGAAATTCTAACTTCAGCTCAAAGAGATTCAAAAGTAATTAGATTAGGTGCAAAAGAATATGCAGATGAAATATTATGCGGTTTAGAAAAAGAAATTAATAATATGGGTGAAAAAATGCTTTTAAGTGTTAAAAATCAAACTGAAGAATATCTAAAATCTATGGAAACAAATATTACAGATACAACTGATGTTATAAGACAAAATATTAAAGAATTAAGAGATACGGTTAAATAATTTATTAAATTTTGTTATAAGGAATGGAGATATTAATATCAGTACGCACAATATAAATAAACTAGTATGGTTAATAAAGTTAATATTTTCTATGTTTATATTAAAGACTGTACTTGATATATGAATTATATCTATTTTATAAAGAACAACAGTTAATAAGCTGCATATTGTTCCTTGGATTAATTTTACTTTTATATAGTTATTGATTGAAATTTTAAATTTATAAACAATAGAATACACTTGACCAATTATAGATAAACCACTAAAACTTAAAAAGAAGCTTATAAGTATTAGTTTGCATAAAATGGTAAGGCCATTATTAGAAGAAATTAGGCTGCATCCATTTGTCATTTCAAGTAGTCCTAGTAAAAAACTTTGTAATGTTTCTATACATATACCTAAAACCATAGAGAGTTTTGTAAAAACAATATCAGATATGATATTGTTTTTTACTATTGTACTAATAACAGAAAAGAAAACAATAAATCCACCAATTGAAAATGAGGATTTAAGAGCATTATCTATACTTTCCTTTAATACATTACCAATATTTCTTTCTTTATAAATATAATTATTTGTGCTGCTTTTTATATAAGGAGAAGGTGTGTGTGATGGTAGAAAAATTCCAGTGATGAAACAAGATAAATAACATGAAAGTAGCAATAAAAAACCTAAAGAAGAATTATTAAGCATTGAAGTTCCAACAGCTCCTATTACAAATATAGGGCTTGGGTTGGAGGCAATGTTTACAAGTCTTTGGCAAGTTCTGAAATCTATTAGATTTTTTTCATATAAATCACAAGCATATTTTGCCCCTAAAGGATATCCACAAAATATACTAATGATTAAAACAATGGAACAATTTTTGGGTAATCTAAGAGGTTTACATAAAATATTTCCAAAAAATTTAGAGTAAATATTTACGGCATTATAAGATAACATTATATTAATTAATACTAGAAATGGAAATAAGGATACAAAAACAGATTTTATAAATAATTTTGATCCATCTAAAGCTGATTCTAAACAAAGTTCAGGGTTTAAGGTTATATAAATAATAAGCACACTGCATATTATTGTGAAAAGAATGTTTTTACCTAAATTTTTAGAGATGCTTTTAGATAAATTAAAAATTAAATATATAATTGTAAATAATATTAATAAAAAAAGTATTTTCATATTAAAATCCCCTTAAAATATATTAATTTTTCATATAATTAATATATTTTAAGGGGGAGGTACAATATTACTATTAAAGTAAAGTAATAGGACTAATTAAATAATCAGAATAAGGTGCAAGAGAACTATTCATTAAACTATAAGCATTAGTAGCCTGTATGTCTAATGTCAATGTTTCATTTAAATTTTTAGGCAATTTAGTATAAAGAGGAATTGAAGAGGTGACTTTTAATTTCTTTAAAATTTCTCTTCCTGTGTTATTGAATCCTAAAACTCTAGCATAAGGACAAGATAAATTTCTTAAAGTTTTAATATTATATCTATCGAATCCTATAAAATATTGACATAAAATCCTATTAATGCGAGTTTCTGCATAACGTTTGCTTTTAATGTTAGAAACTAATTCTTGATAAGTATTAGCATCATATATGGATTTTAATATTTTATTATGTAAACCTTCAGAAACATCAGGAAGGTTTTCAAGAGTATTAGATGATGTAAAAGCTTTAAATTTTAAAAATTTTAACATTGAATCTTCAAAGGTTAAAGAGTTTTTATTATTTATAGTTTTTATTATTTCAAATGAATAATGAGGTACCTTTTCTTTCAAAATATCTATGTTATCTTTTGTTTTCAAATGTTTTCTAATTGCTGTGGCACTACAAAAGTTATTTTCTGTAATAATACTACTATTATAAGCTGAACCTTTTCTGTGGACTGTGTAAGGCGTAATAGTACTATTTAATCTTAGTAAACTTTTACAATATTCTATACCTAATATATTATTAGAACAAGATAATATATTAGATATAGAGGAATTATCTTGGAATAAATTTGAAAGTGATTTGCTGCGAGCAGCTGGATAGGATAACCCTTTGTCTAAATATTCCTTTAGTTTTAATTTAAATTCAGTTGGTTCCTCAATAAGTATAGTTGCTATTTTTTTTTGAATATCTACATTTCCGCTTTCGCTGCCAAAACATAAATTATTTAAAAGGCTAACAGAACCAAAGGCAAAAAATTCTGCTGAGGATAAGCTATAAACTGTAGGAAGCTCAATAACTAAATCAACTCCATTTTTCAAAGCAGCCTCTGCTCTATTCCATTTATCAATTATTGCAGGAAGTCCTCTTTGCACATAATTTCCACTCATTACGCAAATAATACCATCACAATTAGTAATTTTTCTCGATTCTTCTATGTGGTATATGTGACCATTATGTAGAGGATTGTATTCAGCTATTATTCCAGTAATATTCATTAAATCACCACCTTATAATAAGTAAATCATAGATAAATAAATATACAAATAGTATGTGGAAATAAATTATAATTTATAAAATAACTTTATAAAATAAGGGATAATATATAGTATACAATATAATACAGATAAAAAGATAATGCATAATATATAGTACACAACATAATACAGATTAAAAAAAATAATAATACAGATTAAAAAAATATTGTTTTTTTTGTTGAAAATTATATAAGAAAAGGTGTATAGTATTATATAGAGTATATTATACAGTATACTATACAATATTGTTGGTTAAAACGAAAGGAGAAATTAACATGGGATTTATGGAAAAGATATGGGACATTGCAAAAGCAGATTTGCAAACTATAGTTCTTCCAGAAGGAGAAGAAGAAAGAACTCTTATTGCATCAGGAGAAATTAATGAAAAATCATTAGCAAAATTGGTTTTATTAGGTAATGAAGGTATAATAAAAAGCAAAGCAAAACAATTAGGAGCAAATATTGAAGGAATAGAAATAGTTAATCCTGAAACAGCTCCGAAGCTTGAAGAATATGCTGATGAACTATATAGAATGAGAAAACATAAAGGAATGACTTTTGAAAAAGCTTTAAAAGTAGTTAAAGATCCTTTGTATTTTGGAACTATGATGTTACAAATGGGTGATGTAGATGGAATGGTTTCAGGTGCAATACATACAACTGGTGATTTGTTAAGACCAGGATTACAAATAGTAAAAACAGCTCCAGGTTCATCAATAGTTTCTGGATTCTTTGTTATGATGGTACCTAACTGTGAATATGGTGAAAATGGATTGTTAGTATTTGCTGATTGTGCAGTAAATCCTAATCCGACAGCAGAACAGCTAGCTTCAATTGCTGTAACTACAGCTGAAACAGCAAAAAAATTATGTGGTATAGATCCTAGAGTTGCAATGTTATCTTTCTCAACTATGGGTAGTGCAGACCATGAACTTGTTGAAAAAGTTAGAAAAGCAACTGAAATAGCTAAGAAATTTAGACCAGATTTAAAAATCGATGGTGAAATGCAATTAGATGCTGCAATAGATCCAAGTGTTGCTGCATTAAAGGCTCCAAATAGTAATGTAGCTGGAAAAGCTAATGTATTAGTTTTCCCAGATTTACAAACAGGAAATATAGGATATAAATTGGTTCAAAGATTTGCTAAAGCAGAAGCTATAGGACCTGTATGTCAAGGATTTTCAAAAGCAATAAACGATTTATCAAGAGGATGCAGTGCAAATGATATAGTAAATGTTGTAGCTATAACTGCAGTTCAAGCACAAAAAGGAATTTAATCCATACATACTGTTAATAAAACGTTAAAATCATAAATTTGGAGGTTAGCATATGAAAGTATTAGTAATAAATTGTGGAAGTTCATCTTTAAAATATCAACTTATAGATATGTCTAATGAAAATGTTTTAGCTAAAGGTTTAGTTGAAAGAATAGGGATAGAAGGTTCTATTTTAACACAAAAGGCAAATGGAAGAAAATATGTAATCGAAGAACCAATGGAAGGTCATAAAAAAGCTGTAGAACTTGTTTTAGGAGCTTTAGTTGATGAAAACGAAGGCGTTATAAAAGATATGGCTGAAATTTCTGCTGTAGGTCACAGAGTTGCTCATGGTGGAGAAAAATATGCTGAATCAGTACTTATAGATGAAGATGTTATGAAGACTGTAGAAGAATGTGCGAAGCTTGCACCGCTTCATAACCCACCAAACATAATAGGTATTAATGCATGTAAAGAATTAATGCCAAATACTCCTATGGTTGCAGTTTTTGATACTGCTTTTCATCAAACTATGCCAGAAAAAGCTTATTTATATTCACTACCATATGAATTGTATGAAAAACATAGTATAAGAAGATATGGTTTCCATGGAACATCTCACAAATTTGTGGCTAGAGCTGCAGCTGAAATGTTAGGAGAAAATATTGAAAAATTAAGAATTATTACATGTCACTTAGGAAATGGAGCAAGTTTAGCTGCTGTTAAAAATGGTAAATGTATTGATACAAGTATGGGATTCACTCCTCTTGCAGGTTTAACAATGGGAACTAGATGTGGAGATATAGATCCTGCTATAGCTACATTTTTAATAAAAGAATTAAATATGTCAGAAGCTGAAGTAGACAATATAATGAACAAGAAATCAGGTGTTTTAGGAATCTCAGGAGTAAGTAGTGACTTTAGAGATATTGAAGGGGCTGCTACTGAAGGTAATAAAAGAGCTGAATTAGCATTAGAAGTATTTAAGTACAAAGTGATACAATACATAGGGTCTTATACTGCTGTTATGGGTGGAGTAGATTGCATTGTATTTACAGCAGGACTTGGAGAAAATGCAATAGGAACAAGAGAAGAGATAGTTAATGGATTAGAATTCTTAGGTGCAAAAATTGATAAAGAAAGAAATAACGTAAGAGGAGAAGCAAGATTAATCAGTGCTGATGACTCTAATGTTAAAGTATTTATTATACCAACAAACGAAGAATTAATGATTGCAAGAGATACAAAAGAAATTGTTGAAAAATAAAGCATAATATAACAAAGTATAATAAAAATGCTTGACTTTTTATGTTCATATTTATATAATAAGTTGTGGCTAATAGATTCTATGGTTACATAGGCTTTATTAGCCCATTTATAATAATAGAGGTGTAATTATGATAATTGGTATTTCTGATTTGATTGGGAAAAAAATCAAAGAAAAAAAAATCAATATGTCTTTTGAAGGTGAAAATATTACCTTTGAACAAGAAGAAATTGAATTTGTTGAGCCTATTAACATAGAAGGCATTTTTACTATAGCAGGTGACATAATTAACTTTGACGGAACAATAAAAACAACATTAAAACTTGTATGTTCTAGATGTCTTGAAAAATTTAATTACCCTTTAGAAATTCAAATTCATGAAAATTTTTCAAAATTTGAAGATAATAAAGACGATGAGATTATCATTATAAATGATGATAAGGTGGATTTTTCACCAATCATTGAAACTAACATAATTTTGTCACTACCGATGAAAAGACTTTGCAGTGAAGAGTGCTTAGGACTATGTACGGTATGTGGCACAAATTTAAATCATTCTACATGTAATTGTGAAAAGAATGATATTGATCCAAGACTTGCAAAGTTAAGAGATTTTTTCCCGAACTAACTAAGGAGGTGAAAATAGATGGCACATCCAAAGAGTAAAACATCAAAAGCTAGAAGAGATTCAAGAAGAGCTCAAACATTTAAACTAAGTGTACCAGGGATGGTTGAATGTCCACAATGCCACGAAATGAAACTTGCTCACAGAGTTTGTAAAGAATGTGGATACTACAATGGAAAAGAAATAGTTTCAAAAGAAAATTAAGAAAAAAAGAAAGTCGTATGACTTTCTTTTTTTAAATTTTTTTATCTATTTGAAATATTTAAGACAATTAATTCTTTATATTTAAATAAATTTATATTATAATCTAATAAAAGTGAATTATTGGTAAATTAAATAGGTGTGAATATATATAAAGCGAGGGATGGAGTATGAAGATAGCAATAGATGGTATGGGAGGAGACCATTCACCTCATGTAGTAATTGAAGGGTGTATTGACGCAATAAAGGAATATAATGATATAGAAATAATAATAACGGGACCAGAAGAAGTACTGAAGAGAGAAGTGAGTAAATATAGTTATAATTCTGAAAAAATATCTATATTAGATGCTAAAGAGATAATTAGTAATAATGAACACCCTGTAATGGCTATACGCAGAAAAAAAGATTCCAGTATATATAGAGCATTAGAGTTAGTTAAAAAAGATGAGGCAGATGCTGTTATATCAGCAGGAAGTACTGGAGCGTTTTTAGCTGGAGCCACACTGGTTGTAGGAAGGATAAAAGGTGTTAATAGACCAGCATTAGCACCTGTAATGCCAGGTAAGAATGGACCATTTATGGTCATAGATTGTGGTGCAAATGCAGAATCAAAACCTAATAATTTAGTGCAGTTTGCTAAAATGGGGGAAATATATTTTGAGAATATATTAAAGATTGGAAATCCTTCCATTGGTCTTATAAATATAGGCGCAGAAGAAGAAAAAGGCAATGAACTTACAAAAGAGGCACATAAACTTTTAAAAGAATGTGATTTTAATTTTGTAGGAAATGTAGAACCTAGAGAAATTCCAACAGGTGATGTAAACGTATTAGTTTGTGATGGATTTATAGGAAATACTGTACTTAAAATGTATGAAGGAGTTGCTCAAACTATATTTTCAACTTTAAAGGATGAGATAATGTCTTCATTTAGAACAAAATTAGGTGGAGCATTATTAAAACCTGTTTTCACTAAGTTTAAGAAGGATTTTGACTATAAAGAATATGGTGGGGCAGCTTTTCTTGGCGTTGATGGAATATGTATTAAAGCTCATGGAAGTTCAGACAGTAAAGCTATTAAAAATGCAATAAGACAGGCAGTTACTTTTTATGAAAATGATATTATTGGTAAAATAAAAATACATATTGAAGAGAAAATGGTATAAAATATACTATAAAAATAATATTACCTTATTGACGATATATAAGTTATGTAATATTATCATATTGTAGAATTTTGATTGGAGGTGAAAAAAATGGTTTTTGATAAAGTTAAGAATATTATAGCAGACCAACTTGGTCTTGATGATAATACAATTACAATGGATTCATTATTTGCAGACGACTTGGGAGCTGACTCACTTGATGTAGTAGAACTTATAATGGCTTTAGAAGAAGAGTTCGATATTGAAATACCAGACGAAGATGCTGAAAAAGCAACTAAAGTTGGTGATGTAGTAGAATACATAAATTCTCATATTGAGGAATAATTTGAAGTCCCGTAATTAGCGGGACTTCAAATTTCTATTAGAATAGAGGAGCTGTTTTTATGAAAGAGAATAGAGAGTATATCCTCAAGAAATTAGAAGATAAACTAAATATTAAATTTAAAGATATTAATTTATTAAATACTGCATTGACGCATAGTTCGTGTGTTAATGAAAATAAAAGTATAGAGCATAATGAACGTTTAGAATTTTTAGGTGATTCTATACTTCAATTGTGTATTTCAGAACTTTTGTTCAATAAATACAAAGATATGCCAGAAGGATTTTTAACTAAGAAGAGGGCGCTTATAGTATGTGGTAATTCACTTTATAATGTGGCTAGGAAATGGGATATTGGAAAGTACATTAATATGAGCAAAGGCGAAGAAATGACTGGAGGGAGGACAAGAATATCCATATTAGCTGATTGTGTTGAAGCAATAATTGCTGCTATTTATCTGGATCAAGGATATGATAGTGCTAAGTCATTTATAATAGAAAATTTTAAAGAAATTATTGAAAAGGCTCATAGCAATGAGATAATAATTGATTACAAAACAAAATTACAAGAAACTATTCAAAAATTTGGAGAATATATCATAGAATATAATCTAACTGGATATGAAGGACCTCCTCATAGAAGGAAGTTCTTTACAGAAGTGTTGATTGATTCTGTAGCTAAGGGTGTAGGAGAAGGATATAGCAAAAAGGAATCTGAACAAAATGCTGCTAAGGAAGCGCTTCAAAATTTGGAGGATAAATATGAGTAAATCTCATTATATAATCCCTATATTTGTACCACATGAAGGATGTCCTCATAATTGTGTTTTTTGTAATCAAAATAGTATTACTGGGAAAGCGGATAAAGTTACTTCAGAATTTGTAGAGAATATCATAGAAGAATATCTAAAAACTATAAATAGAGAAAATGCTGTTGTAGAAGTTTCATTTTTTGGAGGAACTTTTACAGCAATAGATATAAATAAGCAAAGAGAATTATTAGCTGTTGCAAAAAAATATAAAGATAAAGGTTATATTGATTATATACATTTATCTACAAGACCAGATTATATTGATGAGGATATACTAGAGAATCTAAGAAATTATTCTGCCGATATAATTGAATTAGGAATCCAATCTTTAGATAATGAAGTTCTCTTAAAAGCTGGTAGAGGGCATGATGAAAATGATGTAGCTAGGGCTTCTAAGCTTATAAAAGAAAAGGGATTTATATTAGGTCATCAAGTTATGTTAGGACTTCCAGGAGATAATTTTGAAAAAGATATAGAAACTGCTAAGAAGGTTATTAAACTAAAACCACATATTGCAAGAATATATCCAGCACTAGTAATTAAAGATACTCCAATGGAAAAAATGTATAATAGTAGTAATTATAGTCCTTATACTTTAGAAGAAGCAGTGAAGATTAGTAAGATTATATATTCTATGTTTGTAGCTAATGATATTAATGTAATAAGAATTGGTCTTCAACCCACAGAAGAAATAAATTTGGGGAAAGATATTGTATCAGGTCCGTTTCATCCTGCTTTCAGAGAATTGGTTGAGGGAAGTATATATAATGATATAATTTTTGAAGAAATCAAAAATAATGAATGTGAAGAATATACAATTTACATAAATAGTAAGGATATCTCAAAATTATATGCACATAGAAAAAAATTTTTTAATGACATGAAGATTCAAATAAAAACAAAAAAAATCAAAGTTTTACAAAAAAATGATATTAAACGAGGACATGTATTGTTAATATTTGATAATACATGTAAAAATATATCATTCGAAGAATATTTGAAAAAAAAGTATAAAGAAGGATATTTGGAAAATTTATAGAATATATTCCCTATAAGATATGCAAAAATATACAATAATAAATTTTGTAGGGAGGATTTAAAATGGAAATATTAAAAGTATCAGCTCAATCTCAACCAAAATCAGTAGCAGGTGCACTTGCGGCCGTACTTAGAGAATGTGGAAGTGTTGAACTTCAAGCAGTAGGAGCAGGAGCAGTAAATCAAGCAGTTAAAGCATTAGCTATTACCAGAGGATTTGTTGCACCAAATGGAATCGATTTAGTGGTTATTCCTGCATTTTCTCAAATATCTATAGATGGTGAAGAAAGAACGGCTATAAAATTTATAGTAGAACCTAGATAAAATAAACCGTGCTCTGCACGGTTTTTTTTTATTTTGACTTATAATTGATATTTAAAGCCATATGCTATAAAATTATATAGGTAAAAGTTGTATCAAATAAATATGTGACTACATATACAATTAAGTTTTAGTAAAATTTATAATTAAAATAGGAGAGATAAGTATGTTTTTGAAGTCACTTGAAATAAGAGGCTTTAAATCCTTTGCAGATAAAACAGAATTAGTTTTTAAGAGAGGAATTACAGCGGTAGTAGGTCCAAATGGAAGTGGTAAAAGCAACATTTCTGATGCAGTTAAGTGGGTGCTTGGTGAACAGAGTGTTAAAAATTTAAGAGGAGGAAAAATGCAAGATGTTATTTTTGCAGGAACACAATACAGAAAACCTGTTAGTCTTGCACAAGTAACTCTAATTTTAGACAATAGTGATGGGCAACTTCCTATAGAATATACTGATGTAACCATAATGCGTAGGCTTTTTAGATCAGGAGAAAGTGAATATTATTTAAATAATACTAAATGTAGGCTAAAAGATATTCAGGAACTTTTTATGGATACGGGTATAGGTAAAGAAGGATATTCAATCATAGGACAAGGTAAAATTGAAGCTGTTTTGAGTGGAAAGCCTGAAGAAAGAAGAAGTCTTTTAGAAGAAGCAGCAGGTATTGTTAAGTTTAAAACAAGAAAAGTAGAGGCGGAAAAAAAACTTGAAAATACAGAGCAAAACATACAAAGAATAAATGATATTTTCAGTACATATGAAGAACGGTTAGAGCCTTTAAAAAATGAAAATGAAAAGGCTAAGCAATTTCTTGAATTATCAAAGTTGTTAAAAAGTAAAGAAGTAAATTTAACTATTTATAATATCGATATTATAGAAAAGAAAATTATTTCATTTCAAAATGAAATAGATGAAAATGATGTTAATTTAAGAAAATTATTAGAAGAAAAAAGAAATATAAAAGAAAAGCTTCAACAGGCAAATGAAGAATTAGAAAAATTTGAATTAGAAAACAATGATGAAAGAAAAAGATATTATAATAGTAAAACGATGATTCAAAATTTATTAGCAGAAATTGATCTTCTAAATGAAAGAATTAGTAATTTAGAAAGTACTATTGAAAGAACTTCTAGGGGTGTACAACAGTTTAATGAAAAATTAGTAGGATTAAAAAATGAGAGAAATACTCAAGAAGTATCTAATAAAGCTCTTAAAAATGAACAAAATTCTATAAACACTGATATATCAAATTTTGAAAAAGAAATAAGTAAAATTAATTTCAATATTGAAAATAATGATAAATTAATAAAAAATTCTAAAGCACATCAAGTTCAATTGATAAGTGAAATTACAAAAAATAAAAATGATTTAGTAATTTTAGAAAATGATATGAATACCTTAAAGAATAAATTAGAAGAGTGTAGAGGGGCTAGTGAAGCATATATTAACTCAATTAAGATAAATTATTCTACAAAAGACATGCTAAAAAATGAAATTTTAAATATCGATAATAAAATAAATCAATACGAAGAACAAATAAAACAGTATAAAAAAGCTATAGCTGTTGAAAATAGAAAGCAAGCAAAGGATGAAAGTAAGCTTAAAGAATTTACAATTGAGTATAATAAGATAGAAGCTAATTGTAATGCACTTATAAATTTAGAGAAACAATATGAAGGATATAATAAATCTGTTAAAAATTTAATGCAACATATAGATAAAGATAGAATTTCTGAAGCAAAAAATAAGGCATACATATTAGGAGAAATAATAAAGGTAGGACAAAAATATGAAACTGCTATTGAAGTTGCTTTAGGTGGAGCAATATCTAATATTATTACTGACAATGAAAAGATTGCCACAAAACTTATTGGCTACTTAAAACATAATAAGTTAGGAAGAGCTACATTTTTACCTATAAATATTATAAAAGGTAAAAAAATACACATGACGGAAAAACTAAAAAACATTAAAGGCTATATAGGAATAGCTAGTGAACTTATAGAGTATGAGGTTAAATATGCAAATACTATTGACTATGTTTTGGGGAGAACAGTAATTGCAGAGAATATGGATAGTGCACTTTTACTTGCAAAAGAAAGTGGGTATAGATTTAAAATTGTTACTCTAGAGGGAGAAGTTATAAATGTTGGAGGAGCACTAACGGGAGGAAGCATATACCACAAGAATACAAACATAATTAGCAGAAAAAGAGAAATAGAAGGATTGTCTTCAAAATTAAAGGAATATGATGAAAATATACGTGAGTTAACAGATAAGATTGATGCCCAAAAAATAAGTATAAAAGAAATGGATGATACTTGTTTAAACTTAAGAGATGAAATTCATTATGAAAATATAGAGAAGACTAAGATAAATGGTAAAATTAGTGCTATTGATAATGATAATGAAAAGTTAAAAAGAGATTTGAATGTATCAAAGAATGAAATAGTATTAATTGAAGACACTTTAAATAATAGTCTTAGCAATTTGACAAATAAGCAAAATAAAATTGAAGAATTAATTTTACTGGAAAAAGAGAACAATATAAAAATATCTTCTCTAGAATTAGAATTTGAGATTGAAAAAGAAAACGTTAAGAATAAGAGAGAAAATATTACTGAATTAAAAATTAAAAAAGCTCAGATTGATGAGAATGTATCAAATAGATATAATGATTTAAATAGAATAGAAGGCGAAATACAATCATTAGAAAAAGAAATATATAACTTAGAAAGTGAAAATAAAGAAGCAAGGCAAAATGTAGATTTTGCAAAAGAAAAAATAACTAATAATGAAAAAAAGATTGAAGAGATTAATGAAATAATAAATGATTTAGATGAAAAATTTAAAGAAAGTGAGATTAAAAGATTAAAGATAAAAGATAGTATAAAAAGTTTTACTGAGAATTTAGAAAAGCTTGTTTTATTAAGTGACAAAAATGAACGTGCAAAGAATAATATACAAGTTTCTTTAGCAAGAAATGAGGCTGAGAAAGAAGCAGTATATAAAAAATTAAATGAAGAAATGGAATTAACGTATGCAGAAGCTCTAGAATTTAAAATAGATAATATAAATATTGAAGAATTCAAGAAGGATATAGCAATATATAAAAATCAAATTTCAAATTTAGGAGTAGTTAATTTGGGAGCCATTGAGGAATATGATGAACTTATTGAAAAATATAATTTTATGAGTGCTCAAAAAGAAGATTTAATTAAAGCTAAAGAGGAACTGAAAAGTGTTGTTAGTGAAATGACTGATAAAATGAAAGCAGTTTTTCGTGAAAACTTTGTTAAATTAAGAAAGAATTTTAATGAAACATTTAAAGAATTATTTAAAGGAGGAAATGCAGATTTAATATTGGAGGATGGGGATGAATTAAGTGCAAATATAGAAATAAACGTACAACCTCCTGGTAAAAAGCTGCAAAATATAAATCTAATGTCAGGAGGAGAAAAAGGATTGTCGGCTATTGCATTGTTATTTGCAATACTAAAAATGAAGCCTACTCCATTTTGTATTTTAGATGAAATAGAAGCTGCTTTAGATGATTCTAATGTAGCTAGATATTCAGAGTTTTTGAAAAAATTCTCAAATAATACTCAATTTATAATAATAACCCATAGAAAAGGGAGTATGGAAGCTGGAGATGTTTTATATGGGGTTACAATGGAAGAAAAAGGAGTATCTAAAATTGTTTCAGTGGATCTAAGTAAAGCAAATTAAAACATATAAAGGAGATGAAAATATGCTAGGGAATTTATTTGAAAAATTAAAGAGTGGACTTTCTAAAACTAAGGATAATTTAACAGAGAAGGTTTCAGAAGTATTAAATTTAGCTGTAAAAATTGATGAGGAGTTATATGAGGAATTAGAAGAAATCCTTATAACGGCTGATATAGGAGTAGATACATCACTAGACATTATTGAAAGAGTAAAGATTAAAGTAAAAGAAAAGAAAATCAAAGATCCTAAAGAGGTATATTCTTGCTTAAAAGAAGTATTGGTTGAAGTGCTTTGTGAAGGAAAAGATGAAGGCGGTATAAAACCTAAAACCACACCTCTTGTTACATTGGTTATAGGTGTTAATGGAGCTGGTAAAACAACTTCTATAGGGAAAATATCATCAAAGTTGAAAATGGATGGTTATAAAGTAGTTATGGCTGCAGCAGATACTTTTAGAGCGGCGGCAATAGATCAATTAGAGGTATGGAGTAATAGAGCTGGTGTAGATATAATAAGACATCAAGAAGGGTCAGATCCAGGAGCCGTAGTATTTGATGCAATACAAGCTTCAAAAGCTAGAAAAGCAGATGTTCTTATTTGTGATACAGCTGGTAGACTTCATAATAAAAAGAATTTGATGAATGAACTTGAAAAAATAAACAGAATAATTGATAGAGAATATAATGAAGCAAGTAAGGAAACATTATTAGTTTTAGATGCTACTACAGGACAAAATGCTCTTCAACAAGCTAAGCAGTTTACAGAAGTTTGTCCTATTGATGGAATTATATTGACAAAGCTTGACGGAACTGCCAAAGGTGGAGTTGTTATAGCAATAAAACATCAATTGAATATTCCTGTAAAGCTTATAGGTGTAGGAGAGGGAATTGAGGATCTGCAAGAATTTAATGCTGAAGATTTTGTAGAAGCACTTTTCTAAAAAAAAACAAGGTGTTAAGTAAAAATACTTGACACCAATACAAGTTTTTGATATTATCTTATTTGTGAGTTGGTGATTACATGGAAGATAGAATAAGAACTTCTATTTTGTTAGATTATTATAAAGAGCTTTTAACTGAAAAACAAAAGGATATTATGGAGCTTTATTTTAATCAAGATTTATCTTTAGCAGAAATTTCAGAACTTACAAATACTAGTAGACAGGCAATATATGATATTATAAAACGTGGCAATAAGATACTTAGTGAATATGAAGATAAATTAAAACTTATAGAAAAGAATAATAATATAAAGAAAAAAAAAGAAGTCATTATAAAAAAAATTAATAGACTCCAAGAAAAAAGTGAAGATAAGCAGATAGAAGTAGATTTGCAAGAATTGAAAGCTTATATTAGTGAGTTTATTTAGGAGGTTTAAGATGGCATTTGAAGGATTAGCGTCAAAACTTCAAGAAACTTTGAAAAAACTAAAAGGCAAAGGTAAGCTGTCTGAAAAAGATATAAAAGAAGCCATGAGAGAAGTGAAATTAGCTTTACTTGAAGCTGATGTTAACTATAAAATTGTAAAAGACTTTGTGAAAAAGACAAGTGAAAAGTGTTCAGGAAAAGAGGTTATGCAAAGTTTAACCCCTGGTCAGCACGTTATAAAAATAGTTAATGAAGAATTGAAAGAACTCATGGGAACAACAGAAAGTAAGATTGAATTTTCACAAAAAGGCATGACAGTTATTATGTTAGCAGGTCTTCAAGGTGCTGGTAAGACTACTATGGGTGGGAAATTAGCTCTTCAGCTAAGAAAGAAAAACAAAAAACCTCTATTAGTTGCTTGTGATATTTACAGACCAGCTGCTATCAAACAACTTCAGGTTGTAGGTAAGCAAATTGATGTGCCAGTATTTTCTATGGGAGATAAAGTAAATCCTGTTGATATTGCTAAAGCATCTATAGAACATGCACAAAATAATGATTTGAATGTAGTTATAATAGATACAGCTGGAAGACTTCATATAGATGAAAACTTGATGGATGAGCTTGAAAGCATTAAAACTAACGTAAATCCAAATGAAATATTACTTGTTGTTGATTCAATGACTGGTCAGGATGCTGTTAATGTTGCAAAAAGTTTTAATGAGAAGCTTGATATTACTGGAGTTGTTCTTACAAAACTAGATGGTGATACAAGAGGTGGTGCTGCTCTTTCTATCAAGAAAGTAACTGGAAAGCCAATTAAGTTTGTTGGTCTTGGAGAAAAAATGAATGACCTTGAGGTATTTCATCCAGATAGAATGGCTTCAAGAATACTAGGCATGGGAGATGTTTTATCTTTAATTGAGAAAGCTCAAGAAGCTATTGATGAAGAGAAAGCAAAAGAACTTGGAAATAGAATGATGAAATTGGAATTTAATTTAGAGGATTTCAAAGAATCTATGTCTCAAATAAAGAAAATGGGACCTATGACTAAAATTCTTGAAATGATGCCTGGTGTTAATACTAAACAACTTGAAGGAATTGATCTTAGCCAAAGTGAAAAGGAAATGAAAAAAATAGAAGCAATCATTAATTCAATGACTGCTAAAGAAAGAAAAAATCCTGATTTAGTAAGCAGTTCACCATCAAGAAAAAGAAGAATTGCTAAAGGTTCAGGTACAACAGTTCAACAAGTTAACAAGTTATTAAAAGATTTTCAGATGATGAAGAAAATGATGAAACAGATGAAAGGTCAACAGAAATCTTTTAAAAAAGGTATGTTTGGGAAATTTCCATTCATGTAAATAGATATGTATATTTTAAAGGAGGTGAAATAAATGGCTGTTAAAATCAGATTAAAAAGAATGGGTGCTAAAAAAGCTCCGTTTTATAGAGTAGTTGTTGCTGATTCAAGATCTCCAAGAGATGGAAGATTCATCGAAGAAATAGGTTACTACAACCCAGTTTCAGAACCAAAAACTATAAAAATAGATGAAGAAAAAGCTGTTAAATGGGTAAAGAATGGTGCACAACCTACAGATGTAGTTAAAAAGCTTTTCACTAAAGCTGGAATAAACGAAAAACTTTCTAAATAGTAACCTGGGGGTGTAGTAGATGAAAGATTTACTAGAAGTAATAGCTAAAGCATTAGTTGACGACCCAGAAATGGTTAGTGTTAATGAAATTGTTGGTGAACAATCAATAATTCTTGAATTGAAAGTAGCCCCAGATGATATGGGCAAAGTAATAGGTAAGCAGGGAAGAATAGCGAAAGCTATAAGAACTGTTGTTAAAGCAGCAGCTATAAAAGAAAATAAAAGAGTTGTTGTAGAAATAATTTAGTTACATATAATAAATTTATGTAGAAAGAGTTAGGGTTTCCTAACTCTTTTAAAATATATTAATATAAAAGGAGTATGAAGTTTATGGAACAGTTTTTAACTGTAGGTAAAATAATAAATACTCATGGTCTTAAAGGAGAAGTAAAAGTACAGTCTACTACTGATGATGCTAATAGGTTTAAAAGCTTAGAGAGGGCATATATTGATGGAGAAGAAATAAGGGTAGTAGGATGTAAATTTCAACCTAAAAAGGTTATTGTAAAAATTGAAGGAGTAGACTCTATTGAAGATGCTATAAAATTAAAAAATAAATTAATAAAAGTTAAAAGAGAAGATGCAGTACAACTTGATCAAGATACTTATTTTGAAGTAGATATTGTAGGCTGTGAAGTTTATGAGGAAACGGGCAAAAAATTAGGAACCGTAGATGAGATAATTTATACAGGAAGTAATGATGTATACTGGGTAAAAGGTGAAAATGAAGTGTTAATTCCAGCTCTTAAGGACATTATACTTAATATAGACACAAATAATAAAAAAATAGTAATAAAACCACTGGATATATGGCAATGAGGATAGATATTTTAACCCTTTTTCCAGAAATGTTTGAGATTTTTAATCACAGCATATTAGGTAGAGCCGTAGAAAAAAATATATTAAATATTAAAGCCCACAATATAAGAGACTATTCTCTAAATAGGCATAAAAAGGTAGATGATTATCCTTATGGTGGAGGTGCTGGAATGGTGATGACACCTCAACCAATAGTAGATTCAATAAGGGCAATGAAAAGAGAAAATAATGGTAAAGTTATTTTTTTAGGTCCTAGAGGTAAAACGTTTAATCAGGATATGGCTAAAGAACTATCAAAAGAAAAAGAAATGATATTTTTATGTGGACATTATGAAGGTATTGATGAGAGAATATATAATTATATAGATATGGAAATTTCTCTTGGTGATTTCGTTTTAACTGGTGGAGAAATGGCCTGTATTCCTATTGTTGATAGTATTTGTAGATTAGTACCAGGAGTATTATCTTGTAGTGAAAGTTTCATGGAAGAATCTTTTTATGAGGGTGTTTTAGAGTATCCACAATATACAAGACCCGAATGCTTTGAGGAACAAAAGGTACCAGGGGTTTTGCTTTCAGGACATCATGAAAATATACGAAAGTGGAGAAGAAAACAATCGCTTTTAATTACAAGAGAAAGAAGACGGGATTTGTTTGAAAAATTAAATTTATCTGTAGAGGATAAAAAGATATTAAAGGATAAAAAAATTTAAATGAATTTATTGTCAAAATATCAAATTTGTATTGAAAAAAATATATTTTTATGGTAGAATAAGCTTCGTGCTAGTACGGGCGGTCCTCTGTCTAATATACACATAGATTAAGAACGTCAAAAAAATATAAGGAGGGAATGCACATGTTAGATATAATAAAAGCTATAGAAGCTGAACAAATTAAAAAAGATGTAACTGAATTCAATGTTGGAGATACAGTTAGAATTGATGTAAGAATCAAAGAAGGAAATAAGGAAAGAATCCAAGCTTTTGAAGGAACTGTAATTAAAAAACAAAATGGTGGAATAAGAGAAACATTTACTGTAAGAAGAGTAGCTTATGGTACTGGTGTTGAAAGAACTTTCCCTATAAATTCTCCATTAGTAGAAAACATAAAGGTTGTAAGAAGAGGTAAAGTTAGAAGAGCTAAATTATACTACTTAAGAGATAGAGTAGGTAAGGCAGCAAAAGTTAGAGAATTAATAAGATAAGAAATAGGGACTGTTAAGTCCCTTTTTTTTATATATTTATATTTAAAGCATAAAATAATCATAATAATTATTATGATGAAAATTACACATAGGAGGTTTTATGTAATATGGCAATTAATTGGTTTCCAGGACATATGGCAAAAACCAGAAGAGAAATTAAAGAAAATCTTAAATTTGTTGATGCAATAATAGAAATAAGAGATGCAAGAATTATAAAATCGAGTAAAAATCCGGATATTGATGAAATATGTAAAGATAAACCTAGAATAATTCTTTTAAATAAGAGTGATTTAGCAGAGAAAGAAGTAACTAAACATTGGATACAAACGTTATCTAACGATTTAGTAAAGGTTACAACTGTAAATTCTCTTAGTGGTAAAGGAATGAATAGTATTAAACCTTTGTTAGATGAACTGTTAAAAGATAAACATGATAAACTTAAAGCAAAAGGTTTAGTTAATATTACTACTAGAGTAATGGTTGTGGGTATACCTAATGTTGGAAAATCTTCTTTTATTAATAGAATGGCTAAAAATAATAGAGCAAAAGTTGGAGATAAACCAGGAGTTACAAGAAGTAAACAGTGGATAAAGACTAAGATGGGTATAGAGCTTTTAGATACTCCAGGAGTGTTATGGCCAAAGTTCGAAGATGAGGAAGTAGGACTGAATTTAGCTTTTACAGGAGCTATTAAAGATGAAATTATGGATATAGAAACTTTAGCTCTTAGATTAATAGAAAGAGTACAAAAGAATTATCCTAAAAGATTAATGGAAAGATATAAGTTAAGTTCTTTAAGTGATGAAGCATTAGAGAACATGGACAATATTGCAAGAAAAAGAGGTGCTGTAATTTCAGGTGGAAATATTGATTATAATAGAGTAGCTGTTCTTATACTAGATGAGTTTAGAGGTGGTAAGTTAGGACCCATATCACTTGAAAGGCCGTGATAAAGTGTTAGAGTTAGATTTTAGTAAGATGAAATCTTCAGACGTAAAAAAATATATATCATCAGCATTAAAATATAATGATTGTGATTATGATTCAATTTTAAATTTTCTGGAAAAAGATAATAGAAAAACAGTTCAAAAATTAAGTGAAAATGTACGTAAAAGTATAATAAATAGAGAAAAAGAAATAAATAGAGTAAAAAATCTATATAATTTTGACAGAAAGTTTTTAGAAAATGGATATATTGTAGGTGTTGATGAAGTTGGAAGAGGTCCATTAGCAGGACCAATAGTAGCAGCAGCAGTTGTTTTAGATTTAAATTATGAAAGTGACAGTGATTTAATATTGCATATCAATGACTCAAAAAAATTATCTTTAAAGTTAAGGGAAGAACTTGATAAAATAATTAAAGAAAAAGCTATTAGTTATTCTATAGTTCAAATAGACAATAATGAAATAGATAATAAGGGAATAGCTTGGTCTAATAATGAAGTATTAAAAAGAGCTTATGAAGGTGTAAAGATAAAACCAAATTTAATTTTATCAGATGGATATGCAATAAAAAATTGTGCTTATCCTAATGAATTTGTAGTTAAAGGAGATGCAAAAAGTGCAAGTATAGCTTGTGCTTCTATTATAGCTAAAGTATATAGAGATAATCTTATGAAGAAATATGCTGATACATATTCTAAGTATGAGTTTGATAAAAATGTGGGTTATGGAACACAAAATCATATAAAAGCAATAAAAAAATATGGACCTACTCATATACATAGAAAAAGCTTTTTAAAGAATATATTAAATATGTTTTAAAATAAAAAAACTACTTTATTAGTTAATTTTCAGGCTGTTGATAAAATATCAACAGCCTGTTACTTTATATATAGCTTAAGAATAAACTATATATAAAAATTAGTTTACATATTTATAATTATGTAAACTAACTACAGAATGTAAACCTAAATTACTTAAATAAAAATATAATATAATTTATACAGTATTATCTCATATAGAAGATAAGCAAAAAATATTAAATATATGAATCTGTTAAGCTGATATGAAAAAAAGCTTAATATTTCGTAGAATTACTCGTTCTTTGAAAACCATATAAGTTTGAACATTTTATTGTATGGTAAACAAACCTGCAATAAAGCGGATTTTTGCAGGTTAATCAAAGATATTAATAAAGACTATGTAGCTACAAACCAAGAGAATTTATTTAAGCTATCACTTTGAAACCCTGCTATTTCACCAGAAGTTAGTTTATTTAGTGAACCATGAGGTCTAATAAAGTTGTAGTGAAAGATAAATAAGGATATTAGATTATTTGCTTTCTCAAAAGAATTAAAACCTTTTTAGCTTTATACCATGTTTTGAATGTTTTATTAAAAGATTCTATTAAGTTATTAGTTATGTCACTAGACATAGGAGTAACAGGCACATGATTGCTTTCATTCAACAGCTTCACTGCAGTTTGATTATATGAAGGTAGTCTATGAGTTATAAAGCTTTATGGATTTCCAACTTGTTTAACTTGGTTTATTAGTGTAAATACTGAATCCTCACTACGTGATTTTGTTAGATGAAAGGCCAAAACAAATCGTGTTTCGGAGTCAATAGCTAGTCATAAATAATAACGTTCACCATTAATGAAAATAACTGTTTCATCAGATTGCAAATTTAAACTAGTCTTAAACTTATCAGCTTTCGCTTTAAAGTAAGGAGCAAATTTATTAGTTCAATAGCTATAATAACATGTGAAATCTTTATATTGTATGAAACTAACAGAAATTGTTAAATTGCTCTTAGTCATGAGTTATTAAAAAATACAACGTTAAAGCAGGTAAGATGGTATGTAGTGAGAATGTCATTCCCTTAATAGAAAGAGACCCTGACACAGCTGTGCTAGAAGCCATATCTATATTGAGGTTATGATCTTGAACAATTACGTGGTTACATTTTTTACATTGATATTTTTGATTAGCCTGCTTATCAAATCCGAACTTATATAGTTTATCGGAATGGCAACGAGGGCATTTTACATTTGTTTTGTTCATTGCTCTTCTCTACTTCTTGGGGGGATATTTGGTTGTTAGCAAACTTATTATATTTTATAGGGTTGAGAAGAACAATGTCATATAACTTAACAGATCCAAATATATGACGGGGAGGATTGTGAAATTATCAAAAATTGACCAATATTTAAGAAGTATAGAATTACGTAGAGATAAAATATCTTCATTTTCTTTATCAGCAATCCGTAATTTACATACTTTAAATTTTCATCCAAGAGTTATGTTTATTATAGGTGAGAATGGATCAGGTAAATTAAGTATTTTAGAAGCACTTGCAATTGCTTATGGTTTTGGAGAACAAAGAATTTTAATTTTTCAACTAGAGATTCTCATTCAGGCTTGTTTAAATATATTAAAGTAATAAAAGAAATTAAAAAACTGATGATGGTTTTTTCTTACGAACAGAAAGTTTTTATAATGTTGCAGAAAAATTGATGAATTAGGGGCTAATGGGGTATGTGGTGGATGGTCATTACATGAGTACTCATATGGTGAATGATTTTTTGTAATTTTCACCAATTATAATGGCATATGCATGCAATTATTTTACATTTAGAAGATGAGTTTGAAGTAATTAAATATGAAGAAACAGACAATTATATGATTATGAAAGAGGTTATAAATAATCCTAAAAAAATGTTGAATATACTTATGGAACCATATTATTAAGGAGAAATTTATCTTATAATTAGATTTTGTAATTCAAAGGAAATTAATATATTTCAAGTAAAGAATTTTTATTTTAATTATGCAACTTGGAAAGTTACATACAAATATGATGATTGGCAAAAAATTATAAAAAATCCTCTTGTATTATAACGGTGTGGGATAATGACAAGTTAATAGGAATGTCAAGGGGGATTGAGTGATGAAGTTAGATGGGCAACAATAATTGATGTATTAGTTCATCCAGACTATAGAGGAAAAGGAATAGGAAATGAGATGATAGAAAAGCTATTAAATCAGAAAGAAATGCAAGTAAGAACTCTTTATCTAGCAACAGCTGATAAAGAGAAATTTTACAATAAATCAGGTTTTAAAACGGTTAATAAATATTGCTAATATATGGTTAAGGTAAATAAAGAAAATGAAGAAAATTATTTTTTACCAATTGCTGAATAATCCGTAACCCATAATTTCCCTGTTACATTCCAAGTACTTTTGTGGAATATTATATGTGAAGGGTGGTATAAAAATGGTTTCTGAAGAGTTATTTAATATCACAAAAGTAATTGAAACTTCAAGTACAAATGAAGTTAATGAATTTCTTAGTCAAGGATGGCAACTTATTGATAGGTATACAACTACTTTTTCATCAGAAACTAATGATCAAGTAGTTATGTATGTTTTAGGAAAATCAAAAGATTAATTATTATTTTTAAAGGATACTGCTTAGCGTAGTATCCTTATTTTATTTAGGAGTATAAGTATATTTTAAGCTGTGGCTAATAAATTAAAGAATATTAATTATACATTTTAAAAGAACTTAAGTATAATTAATATTATGGGCAATACTATTAATGTTTCCAATGCAAAATTAATATATATGATGCTAATATAGATTTAAAAGAAGCAATATTAAATGAATTAGAAAAAATAATAAAAAATATATAAATTACAACTAAAGAGAATACAGTTACAAAAAAAATGACGAAAAATGATAAATTTAATGGATTTTATATATAATTTTATATTATAATAGTATTAAGAATAGTGTGAAAATTCCTTGGTGAATCTTTTACACAATGAATTTCATATATAATTTATTATAGTTCTTAAAATTTAACAAGACATATTTAGAGAACCTAGAGCAGTTACTTTGGAACTGACTCAGTAATAGGTTCTCTTTTATTTAAAAAGGATGCGCGAGGTATGACGATGGAACTTATATTCAGGAAAAATAATTTTAAAATTTAATTCACATATTTTAAATTATGTAAATTGAATTTTAAATGTAAACCCTAATTAAATTATAAAAAATAAGAAAACAAAATTAATGAAATGTATTTGAAATCAAGTATATAAATATAATAATCAAAAGTAAACTTAAAGTATATTTTGAAAACAAACTCCTTTCATAGTCACTACATGTACATTCCTTAGTTCCACTTCGCCAGAAACCACACGGACAAGGATTCATAGCACCAACAAGCATAAAATTAGCTGGATACGTAACACTTCCACTAAGTCTAGAAATTTTTATAACTCTGTCTTCTAAGGGCTGTCTTAAAACCTCTAAAACTTTCTTATTAAATTCTAATATATCATCTAAAAATAGCACTCCATTATGAGCTAACGAAATTTCTCCAGGTATAAGTTTACTGCCGCCGCCCACTAAAGCTATAGAAGAACATGTATGATGAGGACTTCTAAAGGGTCTTTCTACAATCAAACCATTTGTTTTTTCTAAATTTCCAGAAATGCATATATATTAAATTTAGTAATTTAATAAAAGATAAAAATACTAGAATAAATGTAATATGAAAAATTTTATTGAAGTTGTACTAGTATTAAAAAAAGCTTGAAAAGAATGAAAAGAGAAAGTAGAGTCTTGATAAAAGAAATAAGATAATGAAAGATACGAAGAACTTGGATAGTATCTATCTAAGAATTCTCTAGTATAGGGGGAAATGGTATATATGTAAATATGGTTCTGACTAGTGGAATAGATTAGATAAGTTAAACAATATACAAGAAACTATTTATAATTTATATAATTAGTTTTGATTTTTTGTTGATTTTAAAAAGCATTTTTAATATGTTCTAATAAGTAATCAGTATTATTATTGTTAAATATGATTTCAATGACATCAAATCTAAAATTATAATTATATAATTTATTTTTCATTATATAAAATTCAGCAGTATGACGTAAATTAAGTATTTTTTTATACGTAATAGATTCACAAGGGCGACCATAGACACTAGTAAACCTACTTTTTACTTCTACAAAACATATATAATTTGTATTGGGAAAAAGAGTAATAATATCTATTTCTCCTACCTTACATCTAAAATTGTTTGCTAATATTTTATAGCCTAATTTTTCTAAATAAGATTGGGCTAAATTTTCTCCATGTGTACCAATTTTTTTATTATAACCAACCATTGAAAACACTCCTATAATAATTAATTCAATATTTTAATTATTATCAAAAAAATAATTGTTTATTCATAAAAGTACAATAGAAATATAAATAATATAGAGGTACATATCTTTACATAGTTTTAATTATGTAAATTAAAATAAAAGTAAACAAAATAAATATCGAAATATGATTACATAAAAAATAAGTGGTAATAATTTTATTTAGAGGTGATTTGATGGCAATAAAAATAAATTCAGCAACATTTACTGGAATAAATGGAACAATTGTTAATGTAGAAGTTGATATATCTCCAGGTTTACCAGCTTTTAATATTGTTGGTTTAGCAGATACCGCAGTAAAAGAATCTAAAGAAAGAGTAAGAGCAGCAATTATAAATTCAGGTTTTGAATTTCCTATTAAAAGAATAACTATTAATCTTGCTCCTGCGGATTTGAGGAAAGAAGGTTCATTATTTGATTTACCTATAGCATTAGGAATTTTAACAGCAACTCAACAAGTAAATATGAATGATATAGAAAATTTTATATTTATGGGAGAGTTATCATTATTGGGAGAACTAAAAAAGGTTAAAGGGTCACTACCTATTGTGATTGAAGGTGTTAATAATGGTATTAGTGACTTTATTGTTCCTATTGATAATGCAGAAGAATGTTCAGTTATTAATAAAGCCAATATTTATCCTTTTGAAAATTTAAAACAAGTAATTTATTTTATTAAATATAGAGATTTAATGCCTTTTAAAAACAAAGGAATCAACAATAATAATTGTTTTTTTAATGATTTCAGTGAGGTTATTGGACAAGAAAGTTGTAAAAGAGCTGTAGAAGTAGCAGCATCTGGAGGACATAATATAATTTTGCATGGATCGCCTGGATGTGGTAAGACAATGATAGCAAAGAGAATTCCTACAATATTACCAAAATTGACTTATGAAGAATCTTTAGAAGTAACAAAAATATATAGCATTTCTGGAAATTTAGAAAAAACAAATGGTTTGATTGTAGAAAGACCCTTTAGAAGTCCTCATCATACATGTTCTTCTATAGCTTTAGTGGGCGGCGGCAGTAAACTTATACCTGGAGAAATTTCGTTAGCTCATAATGGAGTGCTATTTTTAGATGAGATATTAGAATTTAATAAGAAAGTTTTAGAGGTTTTAAGACAGCCCTTAGAAGACAGAGTTATAAAAATTTCTAGACTTAGTGGAAGTGTTACGTATCCAGCTAATTTTATGCTTGTTGGTGCTATGAATCCTTGTCCGTGTGGTTAACAACATTGAAAAAAGAATATTTAACGGATATGCTAGCTTTTAATCTTCCATTAACTTCATTAGTGTTTATTATTATTTCTTTAACTAAAGATCTAATAATATTTCTTTTTTCCTCAAAAGACAGTTCTTTTTTTATTTTTATTTGAAAGTCTTTTAATAATGTTTCAGCACTATCAAATTTTTGTTTTAAGTTTATAGTAGAATTAATACTTTTATCAATTTCAGTTATTATTTTTTGAGTAGCTGTAGTTTCTTCATCTATCTTTTGTAATTGGATTTCCACATCTTTAGCAGTTATAATATTTTTACGGAATAAGTCTAGTATAGATTGTTTTTCTGCTTCTTTATTGTTCATTTGAGCTAATAGAGTTTTCTTTTCTTGCTGTAGCTTATTAATTTCTCCTTTGTTATCTTTTATATTCTCCTCTAAAACCTTAATAATTTCTCCAGGATTATTTATAAAATTAACTGTATCATTCCATACCATTTCTTCAATAAATAAAGCAGGTATGTTTTTACTAGAGCATTTACCTTGTTTAGGTCCTCTATAAGCAGTCTTACCACCACAAATATAATAGAATTTTGTATCAGATCCATAGCGAACTCCTTGATAAGTAAGGCCACACTCACCACATTTAATTAATCCTCTTAGAAGATAACTTCTTTTAGCATTTTTCATAGATTCAATTTGATTATTGGTCAAGACTTGTTGAGCTTTATTCCAAATATCCTCAGATACTATAGCTGGAACCTTTCTTTCTATTAACTCACGTTGTTTTTTAGAACGTTTCCCATATTCATGTATACCCATATAAGTTTTATTTCTTATCATTCTTATTATATTATTAGGTCTCCATATATTAGCTGTTTTACCTCTATGGTCCTTACTATAATGAGTTGGCATTTTCATAGTATTTAAGTAATTTGCAAGTTTTATAGTACTATAACCTTTATTAGCGACCATATCAAAAATTAATCTTACTATATCAGCTTCGCTTATATTAACATTAGGAATAGTTTTATTGTTTATCTGAGGGTATTTATTTTTATCTACATAATATCCATAGGGAACTATACCTCCAAGCCATCTTCCATCTCTAGCAGCACGATTAGCACCATGCCACATACGTTCTAAAATAGTTTCTCTTTCTAAGTCAGCAACTCCAGCAAGCATTGTAATCATGAAGCGACCACTAGGATTAGAAGTGTCAAAAGGCTCTGTCATACTCTTAATTTGTATTCCGTAGCTTTCTAGCTCATATATTGAGTTTAAAGTAACTCTGGCAGATCTACCTAATCTATCTAATTTATAAACCAATAAGGTATCAAAATTTTTATTTTTAGCATCTTCAATTAATTGTTTACCTTCAGGTCTTTGTTCAAGTGGAATAGTACCTGAAATACCTTCTTCTTTATAAAACTTGTATATATCTAATTGATGTAAATCACAATATTTATTAGCAAAAATAACTTGATTTTCAATCGTGTCTCTACCAACCTGTTCTTCTGTGCTCACCCGATTGTATACTGCTACCTTCATATTATTTATTCCTCCTTAGTTTCAAAAAATAATAAAAACCCACTACAAGCTTTTAGACTTGTAAATGGGTTTCATGAACCTCTATATATAGATTTTTTGAACCTCAAATTGGGTTTCTAACTAGAATATACCAAACATTTGTTTGTGTGTCAATATTTAAATATAATTATTATATTACTCATATTTAGCATATCCTTTCATCTTACTTACTATTTTAAATAAATAATTCAAAAAATGAAAAGGTATTGGAGAGCCTACGACATATATATTTTCTAGATTATATATAATAATTATTACTCCTAATGCTATCATATATATTGAATTTGCAATTGAAAAATACAGTTGTAACTTAAAGAAACTTTCTTCTTTTAGCACAATCATTTTTTCACTTCTATGATACCATATAACTTTATTTCTGGATAAAATGGAATACATTAAATAAATTAACCCTATAATAATTGGACATAGACCTAACCAGTTCAAATTATCCCTCATTTCCCTCATATCATAATACAATTTTCTAATAAATTACTTTTAGATAATTATATCATAGTATTACATATATTAGCTATTTGATATTTATTTACCTATGAATTATAGAAGAGATAGGGGAGAGACATATAAAAAAGTGCTAAAGAATTAGTACTTTTAGTGTTGTATAATCTAATAGTATGATATATGTTTTATTTACTTGAAAGGTTAAGTCATTTAACCCATTTTTCTAATGGCTCTAATACATTTTTATATAAATCATATTCACTTATTGTATTCAAATTATTATTATCTACATCATTTTTTATAAATGGGACTTCAATATAAAAATTTAACCACATCCAGTCAAGGTATTCCAACGTTGATAGACTTTCAGGAATCTGAGATATTCTCGTTATTTGGTTAAGGTTATCTAACTTATTACTACTTTTAATAGTTTCAATTCTGTCTTCATATACAACATAATGATATTCTAATTTCGCAATATCATCTATATAACCATCAACTGAGAAGTAGATTGATTGTTGATTATTCTTGATAATTTCAGAAATAATCTCATCTATTTTTCCAGATTTCATATCTTCATAGAATTGATACCATATCCAATTCCTATTGATGATTTGATTAGGATCATATAATCCACATGCTTTTGGTCCTAGACCTTTTTCTACGTATAGGCCTATCAACATTGTTTTATCTTCTATCAAAAATGAATATTTACCATAATTGTAAGCAGGGCAACTTGTGCTTGGTATTAATAACCACCTTGTGGTAGCAGGATGATACCTATCCAAAGGTCTAGCAGTATATCTTTTGTTTTTGTCACTCATAAATTTTTTAAATGAGTTTGCAGCTTCACTTTGATTGCTATATGGTAAACGATACATGTTCAAACCCCCTAAACTTAAATAAAATATATCTAATGAAATTATGTTCACTATCAATATATATATTTAAAAGGGTGTTAATGTATTATTATAATATAAAACAATACTACATTAATACAATTTATATCATGTAATACTTAATAAATCTAATTAATCTAATATAGGGGCAAATAAAAAAGAGAGGCATGTCTGCCTCGCTTATAATATAAGTACTTATCTTATTGATATTAAATTAAATTTATAGATCCAAAATACCGCTGCTCTGATTTTGACACCTATCTCTCGATAGGTGGGTGTTCTCACAAATGTTTTGCTGTTCTTGCCACTCAAAGTTGGTCTTATAGGACTAATCCACATTTAGATATTGAACTCCCGTATAAATGATGTAGGTTCAAAATAAGAGCGCTACAAATATTCCAGATAATTAACTTGGTTATTTATATTTAAAATTTGTTGAAACAACTTTACCGGAAGACTATTATATAAAGATTATATATATAATTCAATAACTTTTTAAAGGTAATAAAAGAAAGTTTTACAAGTAGTATCTGAAAATAAATTATCTAAATAGAAAAATGGGGGAGGGGATAATGTAAAAAGTGCTAACCTATATTAGCACTTTTAGTATTGGGTCATAATATTTTTAATATTGTTATGTAGGATAATAATTTTATTATATTTGTTGTTTGTAAGATAGCACTTTAGAAAGACATTTTTTAGTTTTACTACAGAAATACCTTATTTACAGGAAACTAATCTATATAAAATAGTTATAGTTAGGAACTAATGTTTAAAAAAAGCTTGTACCCCCAATTAACCTTAGAGGAATAACTATTTTTGAACGGAAGGAGTATAGCTTAGAACCCTAAAGTAGTACCTAAGGATTGCAAAGCTGCATTTAGTGCAGAGAAAAATAACAGCTTGTACAAAGCTTCATTAGTATATGCTAGGTTAAGATTTAAAAGAAATATTTATATTAACACATAATGTAGATTAAACGGCGTAATCACTGAAATAAAATGTATGAAAAATGTTCTTTGAAAATGTAATAATATGATAATAAGATGAAAAAAAATAGTTTTAATACAAAACTTTAAGTAATAATATGACACATAGGTTATGCATCAAGGATAACCTTTATGATAATAGGTATAAAAAGGAAATCAACCTTAGATATAAATACTTTATTTTTTGATGAAATAGATGAAAAAAATTATATTAATGAATAGGAAAGTTACTTTAATTCAAAACTTAGCATTATTTGTTTAAAGTGTTCTATATTTTTATAATATTTTATAAAAATAAGTATTATATACATACACTACAGTTAGTAATATTATAAGAAAAGGAGAGTTAATCTCCTTTTCTCTAAATTAAATTTTGTTTTCAATATCTAATAATATAAACTTTTTACTGCCTTCAATTGGAAATTGAGAAGTATATACTATATTGAAAAATGGAAATACGTTCATAATAGTTATTTCAGGGTTATCACTTAACATTGAAATATTATTAGTTGAATTAGAATTAGCACCTGATAGTATGTTTTCAATAGCATTTTGAATTTCATTTCTTTCTTGTTGAGTCAGATTATTAAGTTTTTTTTCTAAACCATTAAATACTAAAATAGTTAGTTTTGAAGCATTATTGTCAAGTATAAATTCTTTTACATCATGATTACTATTTATATGGGAAAGGCTTTTACGATATTTTTTATGTTGCTTGCTTACATGGTTTGAATGAACGGTTTCTTCAAGTTTGTCCCAAATTTTATCACCATTATTCATTAATATATATATAATCCAAGTAAATGTCAAAAGAATAAAGCTAACTATAAAATATGATGGTTTAAGAACTTTATTATATAAAAGAATTACTTCAATAATAAAGAAAACTGAACTAATAAATATACACGCTTTTGCAGCTAAATACCTTCCCATATTCTTAGCTCCTGTTGCTACGGATAATATTAACGTAGGGAGTGCAGATAAAAATATGATTAATAAGTTAATAATATCACTATTAGAACTATCAGTTTTAGGAGGAACAATTTTAATAGTATAGTCCTTACCAGAGTGAGCCATAGGTAAGGCTTGTGGCGAATGAGATATTTCACCTTTGTCCTCTGTATCAGCAATATAATCGTCTAAAATTTTAAAATATATCTGTTCTCCATAATCTATGACATTTGAATAAGAAAAACTTGAAGAAATTTTGTGAAGCAAATTTTCATCAAGTGAGGGAACAAATAGGGTTTTTCCAACTGTATTTTGAGAAAAGTGTACTCCTTTAGCTAGCCCGTTATTTTTGTAATCGCATAAAATCTCCATGTTCTTTTCAACTTTTGTAGGAAAGACTAGTACTAAACCATATGCATTTCCATTATAAATAGAAACTAGAGACGAATTTAATGAATCTTTAGCATCTTTTAAATGAAATGGTACGGGAATGATAATTGGTTTTTTTGCATCCGTAACATTGATAGATATAACTACTGATGAAATCTCCCCTTTATCTAATAAAAAAGTGATTTTGGAATCATTTGGATAAACGTTTGAAAGTGCAGTAATTGGGCATATAAATATCAAGTAAATAGTAAATAGTAAGATTAAAAAGATCCTTTTATTCATATAAACACCCTTTAAAACCTTAACATAAGATTATTTAATGTGCCCAAAATCATTATAAATATAATAAAAAACCAAGTAATCACTAAAAAATAAAAAATTAATAAAAGCCTTTTTGAAAGCTTTAAAATACTTGATGTCTTATGATTGTTAATAAAATTAAAATCTTTAGATTTTAATTTACTAGCTCCAATACTATATTCTTCTTTGTTTAATATTGAGGGTTCAGTAGATTTTAAATTATTTAATATATTCTTTTTCTCCTTATAGTTTTCAGTTATAAGAATTTGAATGGCTCTATTTAAAATTGAATATAGCAATAACAAGCTTAAGCATAGAATTCCTCCTATTATAATACAGAAAATAAGAATATATTTTCCCATTTCGCCTCTAATGTAGTTAGATATATTATGTATAAGTAACAGATAAGACGAAAGGGTAAATATAATGAAAATAAATAATCCACTAAATAACCCAATGAAAAGACAAATTGAGTTGTTTTTATGTATGGTGTTTTTTAGCCTCACATTAATTCCTCCTTTATAAATTTAATAAAAGCAATAAATAGTTTTCTGTTTATAATAACTCCATAATTTAATATATACTAAATAATTACAAATTTTCATATACATAATACATAGAAATAAAATGCAGTTAATATAATATACACTATAAAAAATGATTAAAAATGTTGAATTCAACGAATAATTTAACACAATATTATATTTTTCAAAATTAAGTTTATGTCGTTTTTACGTCGCATTTTGAAAAAATACGTAACTACAAATACAATATAATTATACCAACATAATCCAAAATACTATAAATATATATTGGGAATATATCTCAATTATTAATACTATCGGAATATTCAAATTGGGGAGCACTATAATTAAAAATATAAAGATAAAAAGTGCCTGCAGAGTACTTTTAAAAAAGAAATATTTAATTTTCACTATCTGCAGCAACAAAATTTTCAATTTGTTTGCTAGTCCAATAATTTATATTTTCCATGTGCCAGTTTACATGTTTACAAAGACCCTCTAAATCTGGAAACATTGATGCTTTATTAATTCCATAAAAACTTAAATCAAATAGCAGTTCTTTTCTATATTTTTTGTCTATAATAATTTTTTCTAATTTACAATTTTTACCTTTGTCTTTATCAAGTTCAAGTGTAGCTGGAAAATGAACAGTAAAAATTCCACTTTGCCTTATTATTCTTTTGCTTGCTCCATTAGGCTTGAATTTTCCGATAGTGTGATAATTATCAAATGGACCAATAGAATCAGTAATTAAATGTTTAGGATCTAAATATGCATATATAACAGCTTCTGTATTAATATATTTTTCTACAGCAAAAAATGCTGCAACCAAAGGATTATATGTCCAATCAAGAAGTCGTGTAGCTAGACCATGATGTTGTGCAATTGCAAGTAAATCCCAATCATTATATTTTTCAGTACCTATAAATTCTTTAGCACGTCTTTTTCAACCCATAAAAAAATCTTTATCTGAACATTTGTTATATGGTGCACGACCAGCCTTAGGTATTAATTTCCATGATATATCAGCTTGTCCTCTAAATAACCATCGGCTATCTTTTTTATATTTGGATAAAGAATTATGTAATTCTTCAAAACGTGTAATTCTTACTTCGTTCATTCTTATTCCTCCATAAATCAATATAAATATATTTGTTACATTTTAGATAGTATATTTTACAAGATGCTATAATATATTAATTATTGCTTTAATTGCAAACAAGTGTTAATAATGAATACTTGTACAATTATACAAAATAATACCAAAAAAATCTAAACAATTATTGGAAATATAAATTATTTTAGGAATATTACAGAAAAACAAATGAGTTATTATAAAGTCTAAGATTTTAATAAAGAGTAGGGGAGAGAAGTCTATTTTAAATAAAGTATATAATGTAAAAAGTGCTAATCTATATTAGCACTTTTCAAGTATTATTTTCTATATGAACCTTTTATCGTAACTGAGTTAACATAGCTCATCAACTGTTATATCTAAAAATGTACTCATAAAATTTGTTCATATCTAGTGGAAATATTTTTGAATTATACCTATTCATAACATTAATATTCTGAATTTCTTTCTCTAGTTCAGAAAGCTCAAAACCAAACGGTTCAGGTCTTCGTCTTCTTGAAAAACCACTATTGGTGTTTTCCATTAAAAACCACTCCCCGTATATTTCTCCAGTTTTTTCTAATAAAAAAATATTAAACCCTATTTGTTCATTGCTATAAAGTCTACCCCACGCAAATATTCTTCTATTTTTTAATACTGGCATTTCAACTTGAGTTCTTGTTATTATCTCTCCAAAATCATTATATTCTCGGGTTCTAACAAAATCTCTTTCTAACAATGCAACAAGTTCTATTGTTAATACCTTTCCTGATACAAGTGTTATAGTATTTCTAATCAGCTTTTCATCATAATTACTACCTACTTCTAGTTTTATATTACCATTAGGATATTTTGAATTAAAATTATCAACAAATTTGTTTAAAAGTGCAAAAATAGATGTATTGTACTGATACTTCACTAATTTGCAAAAATCAGTAGTTTCTTTTTTCTTACGTTCTTCTTCAGCCTTTTCTTTCTGAAAAGTAGTGTCTTTTTGTAATCGAGTATTTAACATACTATCAATTATATCATCAATATTAGATTTTTCTGTTTTGTCAGTAACTAAATACTGCTTTATTTCATCCCAATTATTAAATCGTTTCGAGGTTGATTTTTCAAGCATTTTCATTATTAGTGAACCAATGCTTGGGGTAATATGTTTATTAATATTTTTAGGATTATCTGGTATACAATATAGGTGTGCTTCTTTCCAAAGGCTTACATCACCGTCATTCACTACTTTGTATGGATGCTGCAATGTAGCTAATTCATAGAATACAATTCCCATAGCGTATATATCCATTTGAATTGTATTTTTGTCATTATTCCAAGCTTCAGGTGCAATATACTTTAATGTCCCATATCCTTTAAAAGACATTGTCCTTGTCCTTTCACCTGCAACTTTAGATAATCCAAAATCAGTTATTTTAAGTTGAGAACTATCAACAAGAATGTTATCAGGTTTTATATCTCTATGAACCAATTTTTCGTTTATTGCTGACATACCGTTTGATAACTGGATAAACATTTGCAGCAATTGATTATTATCAAAAAATTTTCCTGAAAGCTTTTGTTTTTTTAAAATATCGGTCAACGTTCCTTGATCTGCATAATCCATTATAATATAAGGTGGCAATTCTGGAAAAGTTGTACCATTATGTGTAAATTTATAATTTATAACATTAGGCGAAGTAATTTTAGTAGCCATATTTATCTCATTTTCAAATGCTGCTAATTTGCTATCGTCCTGAAAAGAAGTTGAAACAGTTTTAATAGCATAAGTTAATCCATTGGTCATATTTTTTGCCTTGTATACGAAACCAAAACCTCCTTCACCAATTATTTTTTCAATAACATATTCGCTACTTTCGTCTTTAATTATCGTTCCAGGTTTTATTATCATTATATTCCCTCATTTCTATTATCTTTAGATTTTTTCATAGTATTAAAAAACTGAAAGTTTCTCCCTAATTAATTACATCATATCTTTAAATTACGTAACAATCAATACTTGTACAATTATACCAAATTATGTATATAAAATCCAAACAGTTATTGGAAATATAAATTATTATAGGTATAATATAGAAGGAGTACCGATTTTTAAGTCTAAGACTTTAATAAATAATAGGGTACATACGATATAATACTGTTATCATTGTTCTAAATATAAATTTGTAAATAAATTAAAATAGAAGGTGAAGTTATGTTAGAAAATAAATGTGAAATAAGGCCAATTAGTGGAAGAGGACAAGTAATTACTTATAAAAAAACAAATGAAGTTTGGGATATTAGGTGGGGAAAAGTACATTTTGAAATTACTGATACTGACATTCAAGAGATATTGAATAATTTTTTTATTGACTCAGAAGAATGGTACCTATTAGGTTCAAGTATGGATAATCCAATTAAAGGAGGGTTAGGCGAGTATGTCCAAAACCATATACGTTCATTAACACCACGTCATGCCAGTGCAATAGCAGCTATTTTGTATAATGAAAATTTGGTAAGTATAAAAGGTAAAAAACCTATTTATCTAAAAAAATCTGACAAAACATATTAAATTAGGTTTTTGAATATACTTTGCAGTATGGGAGAGAGGTATATTTTAAAGGTATATATGTAAAAAGTGCTAGTATATATTAGTACTTTTGATGGCTGATTATTTATAATATTACTTAATATTACTTTCTTTTATCTCTTATTTGTTTAACAGTTCTAATAACCATTTTAAAAGCATTGACTAAAATTATCTTATCATTATCATCCGAAAGCTCACCTTTTAACATTAATTCTGGATACTTTATTTTATTATAATATTTATAGCTTTTTCTGTATTTGTGACATTTTTAGAGTTTGTTCAAGAATAAGTGTTGAATCTTCATTCAAAAGATAGTGTATAGTAGTGTTTAAATTATTTAGAGATCTCTTTTAATCTTTATAAAGAAAGGGTATTACTACTAAGTTCTATATTATCTAAAAAGAGGGGGATATTCCTGATTTTTAACCCATAAATTCTAAAGTATATTTTTGTTTTTATGCAAAAAATCAGTTGTTGATATATGCAATCGTCTTTATTAACTATATTATAAATAAAATATTATACTATAAATTTAATAAGTATGTACAAATATGTTAAATTGAATGAAATTATGTAATAGTGGGCTGGAAATAGGGGAGGGCAGAAAATCAAGAAAGTACTAATTTATTAGTACTTTCTTGATAAGTATAGGATATTAGTATTTTTACTTAATTATTAGAAAATAACTGAAAAACTATTTATAGTAATGACATCTATAAATGATTAAAGCTAAAATACGTAAAATAATTGTTGGTAAGTTAAGTTTTAGGCAGAAAGTTCTTTTATATACTTTTGTTTTTTTGACCAGTAAATTGGAGTTACATTGTAAGTTTCAAAAGCTGTAATGACATCAGAGTTTATTTTTTTATCCATATCATTTAAGAAAACATACATTTTAGAGTTTTTACGAATTTCATAAATATCAGTCCAAGAGAATAAAACTGCTTCGGCAGTTGATTTATTAGGGGAATTAAGTACTTTTAGATATCTATCTGGTTGTTTTTTTGATTTTGGTATTATAAAATCAAAATTATGTTCAATTCCACTTTTACCTGTAAATTTTGCATTGTCGATATAACGTATATCATATTGCTCTAAGAAATTGTTTACATCTTCTATAAATAAATTAGAAACATTATTTTTTGAAGTAACAAATAAATCATTTATAGAAATTATTGCCTGGATAAAAAAATGTTTTTTCATAGCAAAGTTTTCATGTGTAGCTTTTGTAATTAGACAGCCGTTTTTATTTTCAATTCCATAACTAGTCAATAAAGTGTTAAGTAATTCTTTCCTTTTAGGGGTAGAGAAGGAGTATCCACACATTTCTAAATCTGTTAAGGTATAGCCATCATCAGTAAGTAAATAGTTTATTTTATCAATTTTCTTTACATATAATTGTATGCAATCGTTATGTCTATCAAGAAAAGGGGTCGTTATTTCAAAAAATTCATCAAGTTGTTTAACTGTTATATTTGATTTTAACCAATTTACGTATTCATTAATCAAAGTTGAAATATACTTATCCTTCACGTTATCACCTCCTAAAGATTTGTTAATACAGGTATAAAAAGTATATTTTGGGGTATGTTGATTATATTACAATATTTTAAAAAATCATATAATAGCTGAACTAAGTCATTTGTGTTTGTAAATATATTGTTTAAAGGTTCAGCCCATTTATCACCATAACCTTCCTTGTAAATATGAATGTGAGGAGGAAGGACTTTTTCACCATCTGGATTAAAATGTGGTGGACCAGCTAAGTCAATTCTAATTAATGGTGTAGATGTTCTTTTATGTAAGTTTTGATATGTAATTTTTTCAAAATTAATTCTATTACGATATAGACTTATGTTAAAATCCTCTTTTTTATTAACGGAAATTACATCTAAAATTAATTTCTTACCTGGCTTTGGTATTATAATCTGTTTACATTTAAGTATTTCCTTTTTCATATTTTTTAAACTATTAAATTCATTATTAGTTAACAATAGGATCACCTTCTAATTTATGTATTGTGAATATTTAAAAGTCATATTTGCGTTAATTGTTTAATTTATACTAAGAATATATTAAGTAATACTTGTACAATTATACCATATAATTACATAAACTCACAAACATATACTGGGAATATATCTTATTTATTACTGTTATTCAGGGAGGAAAAATAGGGGAGAAGTAAAATAAAAAAGTGCCTAAAGTAGCACTTGTAAAAAATAATAAGATATTTATTTTTGATTATACTGGAGCTTTACACATTACATCTATTTTATAGAAGGGGAGAGAGGTATATTAAAAAAGTAGATAAAGTATATAATATAAAAAGTGCTAACCTATATTAGCACTTTTGGCGTTAAGATGTAATACTCTAATCTTGTGTAACAAGTTATCATATAATATGGGTAATATGAAGTTAAATAGACCTATAAAAATTAATTTTTGAATTATTATATTAGAACAGTCTAGGGACAGAACCCTTACAAAAAACTGAAACAGTTTTGTTGTTTCTCATTAATTCCTAGCTTTCAATTTAACTCTATAGAAACTCTTTCCTAAATTTCTTTATCATTGGTTATAATTAATAAAGTCATAAAGATTAAGATTTTAGATAATAAAAAATACTCTCATTTCTGAGAGTATAAATAATCAAATATATTAGAAAACCTAGGGGTCATTTATAAAACCATGCTATCCATTACACCATTCTCTCATGACCGCCCCTAGGATAAAAATTAACACGTTCATATACATCATCCTTTCAATTTCATTTAATTTGTTTAGAAATTCAGTGATTAAATAAGAATATAGGGTAGAAATTGTCACCCCTACAAACCACCAATCACTACTTAAATGTATATTAATTGTATCAATGAGAGAAGCCAGATTCGAACTGACACCTGCGGTATAACTAATTTAATATCTCAATAATAACTTATTTCAATATATAATGGAATTATACCACTAATATTTCATATTGTTAACAGTTATATCAATAATAGTTAAATGTATATCTTATTTTTTATTTATTCTACAGTAAAACAAGAACTATATTTAATTTTATGATACGGCTCACCGTATCATATTCTAACTCTTAATAAATTTGTTCAATACTTAATTAGTATACTATCTATATTCAAATATACATTATTAGCCTAATAGGTATATGGATAATGGAAATTACGTTATATTATCAGTTACATATTTGTTCAAGTTATTCAATTGTTGCTATGATATCTCCCCTTGACAAAATAAAGTAAGATAACTCAAAATGTTAGCTATGTTTTATGTCTAATATACTACAAAAGCATTCTATAAATCCAATTAATTTCCTAGTGTTTTTTATGATTATTAATCATCTTTGCCAAGCTTATACTCAATACAATTTGGACATATTCCTATACCTTTTCCGTCAGACTCGTAAAAAAGCGAGCCACAATCACTACAAAATTTTAGTTCTTTAACATCACAATCAAAATCACAAGAAAAACAAAATGCTCTTTCATTTTCTGAGTCTAACACAAACGTATCTTTTCCACATTGTAAACATTCGTATAAGGGATACTCACCACCATGTTTTACTGTAGAATATCCATCTATACCCATAATATTTAAAATATAGTTGTCAGCTGCTGATTCTCCAGTGTCTTCATATCCACAGAAATAGCATTTGACATTATCATCTCTAAGCAAAAAAACTTCCTGACACTCTGGACAGATGACAGCATACTCACTTAATCCTGTCTGATTTAACATTTTTTGAGCTATTGCCTTTGCATCATCATAATGTTTTGTAAGTTTTCTCATAGCATCCTTTATTTCAGTGAATAAAGTGGTTTCTTCATCACAAAAGTCATTCACATCATAATTCTCTACAAGAAATTTAATTAAAATGGATATACTCTTATGAATTAAACTTTCTACAGATAAAATTGGTTCATTAAAGTCGAAGTGTTCCGCACGATTCCTTCGTTTACGAAGGTTATTTAGTATTTTAACATCATGCTGTTCAACTTTAATGCTACATAGATTTTCAAGCCGAGAGAATAATGTGTTATTATCTACACTATGAAAATCTCCACTTATCAGTAGTTCCTTTTTGGCTTTATTCATATCAGCGAAAACGTAAGTCCAGTGTTCTTTAAAAAGACGGGATTTAAATATAAGCTCTATTCCAGATGATAAATGCAATAAAGAATATTTTATTAATCGTTTTTTCGAATATTCATCTATTGTATCTTCAGTGGCAATCATCAAGTTATTTATTGAGCACAACACAAAATCAAGACCGTTTTCTAAAACTGTATATTTTATTTTCATGATAGATCATTCCTTCTATTTAATTTATTTAAATGCCCATTATTAGACTTTTATGTTAAATAAGATTATGTTGATATACTTTGTAATACAGATTAGATATTTTTACATCTTAACTTTAATTCAACATTCATAAAAATACATTACTACAAACACTTGTATATTATACCAAAACAAACCACAATATGATAAACATATACTGGAAAAATATTTTTTTAGTTAGTCATAAATAGATAGCTTAAATAGGGGAGAAATACAACTCAAAACATAAAAATAAAAAGTGCCTACACAGCACTTTTGAAGAAGAAAATATTTGGTTATGATTATGCTGCAGCTTTACCCAACACCTCTACATCCATTTTGGAGCAGGGGAGAGAAGTCTATTTAAAAAATAGATAAAGTATATAATGTAAAAAGTGCTAATCTATATTAGCACTTTTGGTGTTGAGAGGTAAGTTGATTATGTAACAAGTTTTTCGCATAATATATGGATAATGTGAAGCTGATTATTATGTTTAAATGGTACAACATACTCTATATTTTATAATGCTCATTAAATTTTTATATGCAACATAAAATCCTGTATTTTGTATTTTGACCTTGTTTGTGCCTTAAGATGTAAAATTTTTGCAAAATACAAATGTAGCAATATCAATATTTTTAAGTTATTGAACACTATCCTAAAAATATATTTTGCGATTAGTTGAAACTAGTAAAAAATAGAATCATTATATTTCTGTACTAATCTAATATTTAACGCTATTTTTGGCAATCGCTTTCTATTTGTTTCTTAATTTCATCAAAATCGACTTTATATTTATTATTTATTTCATTATTTTCTACTGAACAATCTTTATCTAAACCTAACATTTTTTTATACTGTTTAAATCCTCTAATAATCTCAAGGATTAAATCTTTTTCAATATTATGTATTGAAATATCAAAAGCAACATAACTATGTGCTATTTGTTTCGTATTTTCATTTATATCATTTATATCTTTCTTACATTCATCTATATACATATGATAGTCACTTTTATGTTTATCTTGAAATTTACAAGCAAATTCATAAGCACTCAATAATTCAATTAATTTTGGAGATGCGTATGCTAAATTCATTTCTTTAGTTTTTTCTATAATTTCACAACGTCCTATTTGAGAAATAATTATACCATTTTTACAAGTCTCTATATCTAAAATAGGTGCACAATCAGTAGTAGACGTATCCTTGTTTGGGCAATCTTTTCTTAAAAGCATATTATCTCTAATAAATTCTTGTCTATATAGTATTTTATATAAAGGAGCATAAACACTTAATAACACTTTTTCATACATTTCTTTATTTTTTGTTTTTAAATATGTATTATAAGTCCATATACCCCCTCCTATAACACCTGCTGCAGTAATTATACTACAAACTGCATTAATCCAATCAATAGCACTTGTTTGTATTGATAATTTTATTATTGGTATTATCATTTGCGGTCCTCCCTTAATGGAAAAATAAAAAATTTATATATTACAGTTTTAACTACAACTCAAATACGTATTTAAGTCTTAATTACGGTATAATAAAGTTTTGCTATTGTACGTTATCATTCACTTAAACCTCAATAAATATGATGATTTTATACATTAGAACTTGTACCAAATATAGATAATGAGAAGCTAAAGTATATTTCATTCTAGTAGCATTTTGTTCCTGAAAATTTAAACAGCTTGAAATGTCTTAGTTCTTGTACTTTTCATAAAGCTTTAAAACAAACTCTAAATCTGTGTTAAATTCCTCTTTTGATGGCTTAACATTTTGAGTCTCATTCGGCTGACTATGTCCAAGCATATATCTGCAAGATTTATTAAATAAATTTGATACATCAGGTAAATATTGTACAAATTCTTTAGTTATTTTAGGTACAATTGTAAATCTAATATCCGGTTCATATCTTCTTATAATCTTTTTTAGAAATCCTTCCTCAACTATAAGCTCACACCATGTTCTGATATCTGAATAAGTTGCTTTTAGTTTTTGTTCAAGTACATCTCCTAAGCAACCTTTACTATTAATTCTCTGAGAAGCATTTTTTATCTTATTTGTTATCTGTTTCAAAGTTTCAAGTCTTCCTTCAGTTGATAAGGAAATTAACCCCTTATTATCTCTATCAAATTCATCAATCTTAAAGAATTTATTTTCTTTGTTTTCATTTTTACAACAGCAATTATATAGATAATAATAAAACATTATATTATGAGTAAATACAATAACTTGCCTTTGTTTTGATATTTCATAAAAAAGATTTGCAATCTTCTCAGCCCTTTTATAATCAAAAGAACTTACAGGGTCATCAAATAGTGTTGTACAATAATTTTTTCTGATTTTTAAATCCGTTACAAATTCTGCTAAAGCAATAGCTTTTTGTTCTCCTTCGCTCATAATTTCAGTAACCTTTGTATTTTCTTTTACTATATACTTACGTCTTCTTGTCTCCCCCTTATGAGGATTGAGTTTAATGCTTACATTCGGAACTCCAAGAAATTTGCAATATTCATCAAATGTACTTGTATAATCCTCAGCAACGATTTCCTCAAAAGCTTCCTTTGATTTTTTAGTCAAAGATGTTGTTTTAAATTTATTTTTTATATTATTCAAAAAATCTATATTTACTTTATATCCATACCATTTATAAAATAATTCTTTAGCTTCATAAATTTTCTTTTTCCTTAGTAATTTATCTTTAGAAATTTTTAGATTATCTATAATTTCAGTAGTTTCTTCATTTGTTTTTCCTAAATTATCAAGTCTGCTATTAATTTCATTGATTTCATTTACTAATTCTCCAATAATATTTTCAAAATTAATACTACATTTTTGGGGTACTTCTTTTTTATTATCAAGACTTTCTTTGAAAATTTTCTTGTTTTTTTCTATAAGGATAATAATGCTTTTTATTTTTTCAACAAAAACCTTTTTATCTTGATTGAATAATTGTTCATCTTCCTTTGATAAAGTTAGTGCTATCTCATCTATATAACATGATTGAATCTTTTTTTCTATTTGATTCTTTTCATCATTAGTTTCGGAATTTATATGTTCAAAACACACTTTTATTAAATCAATCTGCTCTTTTGATAAAGATTGCCCACAAAAAATACATCTATCATTTTCTTTTGGCAAATCTATTTCTATTGAGTTGTAATATTGTCTTGCTGTATTAATAAAATTAGACCATTCATTATTAACATTTGTTATATGGTGCACTTTACTGGCAAATTTCTCATTGTAGTTCTTTTCTTTTTCTAGTAACTCATCATATTGTTTTACGACTTCATTTATAGCATCAATATTTTTTGTACTTACTTTACACGATAGCAATTCAAATTTATTCTTAAGTGATTCAAGTTTTGTTTTTTGAGTATTTAAAATCTTTATTATGCTAACAGGATTTTTGCTTTGAAGCTCGTTTATATTGATATCTATCTTTTCTATTTCCTTTTGTATATCTTCTGATAATGGGTACTTAGTTTTTAAAAATTCTTCAAGTTTTGATACATTTGATACACTACTTGTTATGGTTTTTATATCTTCAGCAATTAATAAAAAAGAACTATCGATAAATATTTTATTTTGTTCAATTGTTTGTTTATTAATCATATCTTGAAGATTCAACTTAATTGAATCTAATAAATTAGTTAATTGAGAAAAATAATTTAATCCTTTAGGTAAAACACTGAATGTAAGATTATTATTTAAAAGTGGAGTAACAGAACTAGAATCAAATACATTAATTCTTGAAAGATCATTTTGTTTACTATTGATATCTACACACAAATCATACTTTTCAATATTCCCATATGAATAGGATATTATAATATTCTGATTGTCTGAAGTTGCATCAGTAGTATATATATTTGACATAATATTAAGATTCTTAGCATTTGTATAATAATTATCTGCTAACTTTCTAAAAACCTTAACATAAGATGATTTACCTGTTCCATTTTCTCCATAAAATACATTTAAGTTCTTTCCCAATTCACATGTTACTTCAGGATCTAAAGCATTTATATTCACAGGATTTTTAATTTCCTTTATGAATAATTGTGTTTGTTCTGAGTGTTGAGATAGGGAAGTAATCAAGCTAATTTCCTTATTATTTTTAATTATATCCATAATCTCTTTTGTAGTAACTTCAACATCAATCTCGTTAGTTTTTAATATAGTATTTAACAAATACTTTTTCCAGTTTATATTTTCTGTCCATTCAACTAAGAAGTCTATAGCTGTTTTCATAATAATTCCTTCTTTCTTGCGAATAAAAATATCATTACAAAGCTAAATATTTATATAGCAACATTTTAACTATTAGTTACACTATAGATAACTATTAAGTTTGTTAATGCATAATACATTTAATTGTGTAATTATCAATACTTGTACAATTATACCAAAAAATACCTAGAATATATAAACATATATTGGTAATATATCTCATTTGTTTAATAAAATACGAACAAAAACCGAACATATGTTCTTGTAAAAACGAACCAAAAGTGGTAATATAAAATTAGCCACTGGTAAATTGCCAAAAGGGGAGTTGAATAGATGAACAAAATTAAAACTCTTAAAGATACAGAAGAATGTAGACAAGTTTATAAAGATATACTTATTGAGGAATATTTTAATAAAAATATAGATAATTTAGATAAAATAGATCTAAATGTAATTACTGAAATGATAATAGAAAAAAAGAAGGATGGACAAAATTAGTTGTCCTCCTTCTTTACATTATCTGTATTTTTAGCATAAGTTTTTATTGAATGCTCAATTAAATCTAAGAGTTTTGCATCTATTTCATCTTCATTATTTACAATACCACGTCTTATAATCATTTCTTTTAATTCGTCTTTTAAAGATTCTGCTTTTTCGAATCTTTCTTTTTTATGAGTATCTATTTTTCCGATTTTATACAAAATATGTTCTAAAGACATATTCATCGCTTGGGCTATTTTTTCTATAGTATCAAGTGTGGGTTCAACTTTCTTTTTTGAATAGGGGTCTACGCCTTTTTCAAGCTTATCAATATAAGAATGACTTACATCGCATAACTTAGCAAATTCTCTTAGTGATAAATTATAAGTTTCTCTATATTTACTTATAAGTTGACCTAAAGTTTTCATGTAATCAGCTCCTTACATTTATTATAACAAGTATGTAATCAATTGTTTACGTTTTTTTTCGAAAAATATGTATTTTTTAGTTGACAATAACAAATAATAGAGTTACAATAAAATTGTAATTAATCAAATACAAAACTTAAGGAGGTGTACTTAATGAAAAACATAATTGCTAAAACTAGAAATAAAAAAAATATTTCACAAGAAACATTATCAAAGTCAGTAGGCATATCTAGACCATTTCTTTCTAATATAGAAAATGGAAAGCAAATACCGTCTTGTGATATAGCTGTGAGGATATCTAAAGTTTTAGGAGAACCAATTGAAAAAATTTTTTTTGAAGAAAGTGTACACAATAAAGAACAGAAGGCGATTTAAATGGAAAAAAACTAAAGAAAATCTGTTCACTATAGTTTATACATTTGAATTTAAAACTTGTTAGCAACTTTAAGGGAGGAGGAGAAAATGACACCAGTAGAACTAGAAAAACTTAAAAGTGAGATAAAAGCTGAAATCATGAAAGAACTTGAAAATAGTAAAGGCATAAGTAACTGGGCTAAAGTAAAAAAATCAATGGAACCAAGACTTAAACAATATAAGCGACCTCACTTAAGTCGTATAGAAAATTCATTAGCAACATTGACTAGATATACATTTGCCATAAATAGAGTAGCACTTTTAAAAGATGATACTTTAGTAGATGCTAAGAACTTTGTTTCAGAGCTTATTGATGTAATGGTTAAATATTCAGTTTGCAGTGAAGAAAAATCAGCTTAGATATGTTTTATGTACTTTGAAAATTTGAATACTGTAGAAAGGAGGTCCAGAGATGTCAACTAATAAAAATTCTGCTCCTGAGGTACCAGCTCAAGAGCAACCTAAAATTACATTTGATTATGGAGTAATAGAAACATCAAGATTTTATATCACTACTGATAAAAGTTTTTATGAAAGTATGAAAGAAAATCCTAAGTTTGTTTCAATGTTTACTCCAGAATATTTAGAGGAATTTAAAGAAGGCTATCCGCATGTACAGGATTTTCAAATTTATATTTTCTGTATCTCTCAGGAAGAATAGGGTCGGAAGATTTATTCCATTGGAATACTGCAAAAACATGAGCATTAGCCAATTTGGAAGTACCTATATAATCCCAACCACAACTTTTAAAAGAGTCAATTTCTTTTAGTTGTTGTTCAGGAGATAATCTTTCAATACTTAAACGGTATTCTTTCATAAATACTCACCACCTTTCAAGTGGTATTATTGGACAAAAATGTAAAAAATCCTTTAGGACGTAACAGTATGAAAGAACTAAAACTTACTGTTACACAGAAAATTTCAATACTGGAGAAAGGAGGTCAAAAGATGAAAAATAGAACATATCCTACAAAGCTAAATATCTATAAAGATATAGGAAATGGCGTAGTACCATCAACAAAATTAGAGAATAACCTTCTAGATAGTATAAACGCCATAAAAGTAAATATAAGCATTGATAAAACTGATTATCCAATAGAAGAAATCAATAAATCACTTAACGAAGTCTTTGAGTTAATTCTTGGATACTTTCAACAATAGCTTTTAGAGCATCATCAGTATTTTTGATTGATGGTGAAGCAGTTACGATTGTATTTCTATATGAATAATCAATATCATAGGATTCCTTAAATACTTTGCCAAGAGTTTCGTACTCTAAAGATATTTTGAAATTTTTATCAGGGTAATTTCTAAAATCAAAAGCAGATGAAATAGATTGATTTGGAGCTAAATATATATTTTGAGATTCTGTAAGTAGTGGTAAATCAAGAGAAGTAACACATTTACTATAATCTAGTTTAGGTTCAATATTTATTTTGATTAATTTACCAGCAGTTTTACCAAAGTTTTTTATTATTAGTTCATGTACTATATTGTTTGAAGTTTTTTCAATATAAAAGACAATATAAGCTCTACTTTCATCAATACGAGTATTTTTAAATTCTTTAAAATTTATGTAGCTTAGAATTGCTACAATTACAGTAGCTAGGGCAGAAAGTCCAGTCGCTATTAACATAAGCACTACATTGTATTTTTGTAAAAAAATTAACATGATATCACCACCTTTCTATATGATAATATTCTACAAAATTAGTTAAAATCCTTTAAAAATAGAAAAAGGAGGTAACAGTTTGGGTGAACTAAAACTTACTGTTACACAAGCCAAAAGAGAAGAAACAATAGAAAAAATATTAAAGCTAGTAGAAACAGAATTTGAAGAGGTGGAAGTTACAGTATTATTTACAAAAGGTTTGCTAGAAGATGCAATAAGAAAAGTAGAAGAAAGAGCTTTATTAGCACCATTAAAAATTATAAATAAAAATTAAATATTTAAGGGTTCGTGAAACAAAAGATAGATGGAACAGGAATTGGGGGAAATAAAATTGGCAGAAGATAAGAATCAATTTAGATGCCCACAGTGCAACAAATTACTTTTTATGTATGAAGTTAAAGGCAGTCTAAAAATTGAAATTAAATGTAATAGATGTAGAAGAGTTTCAACATTGATAGTTAAAGGAGGAGAACATCAGTAAACCAGTAGCAGTAGAAAAGTTTGAGATTAAATCAGGAAGATTTCAAGCTACAGTAACTAAAGAATACTATAACTCAGAAGAGGATAAAAAGGCTCAAATAGAAGCATTGAAATTTATAAAATCTTTACCAAGGTAGGAGAACAAAAGATATAAAGTGAGTTACTTATACTTATTTTTTTAAAAGCTTAAAATGCATAGATTTATCAATATATTCTATGCAGCATATAAAAAGTTAGAACAAATTTTTAGGGGGAATGAAAAGTGAATAAGTTAAAAATCAACAAAGTTTCAATGACAGGCTTTAAAAGCTACTTAGAAACAAAAGAAGTTGCTTTATCAGACTTCACAGTTATTAATGGAGACAATGCTCAAGGTAAGACAACGATAGGGGAGGCAATTTGCTGGGCATTAACTGGATGTGACTTAAACGGTAATGAAAAAGCTACAACTAGACTTATTAATAACACTAAGCCAAAACTTACAGAAGTAGCCTTAGATATTGAATTTAACGAAGAGGTCCATACAGTAGTTAGAAGGAAAAGAGGACGTTGTAATGACTTTTATTTAGATGAGAAGAAAGTTTCTACAGCTGATTTAGCTAGAGAGTTTTTTATGGCAAAAGACGTATTCCTTACAATTTTTAATCCAGTTCATTTTTCAAGCATGACACCAAAGGTTGCTAAAGATTTTCTTACAGGTGTTATGAAGGAAGTTGATAAGGAAGAGATTTTAAATGAACTAGGGACTTTTATAAAAGATAGACTTCTTAAAAATGGTTTTAGAAACTCAGTTACATTCTTACAGGATAAAAGATCAGATCTTGATGAGCTAGAAAAGGACAATATCTATCTTGAAGGTGTAATTGATGGCCAAACAAAGATAGAAATACCACAGGAAAAAAGCTTTGATGATAGTGAACTTATAAAGTTAAAAACAAAGCTTGAAGAATTGCAAAATGAAAAAAATGAAGATTTAGGATTAAAAGAGCTTGAAACTAAATTAATAGAGTTTAGGAGTTCACTTAATGTAATTCCATTTGATAAGCCAGAGTTGAAAGATGTAAAAGGATTAGAAAGAACTAGACAGGACCTACTTAGTGATTATAAGCAACTAAAGAAAGAGTATGAGAGCTTAGAAGTTAAAACAGTTACTTGTGACAAGTGTGGTAATGAAATAGATATCAATGAAATTGAAAGAAAGAGACTAACTGAAAAAATTAAAGCTATTGTAGCTAAAGGTAAGAAAATGGCTGGAGAAATTCAAACTGCTAAAGAGACTAATGAAAAGCTATTAAATGAATATACAGAGAAAGTTAATAACTATAGACTAGAAATTCAAAATGAAATAGCTAAGATTAAGGAACAAATTTCAAAAGTTCAAGAAGAAAATAAGAAAAAGAATGAAGTAGTTGAAATACAAAAGAAAGCTCTAAAAACTAAAATTCAAATTTTAGAAGATGAACAAAGAGATGTTCAAATATTTAATGCTAATATACAAAACTTACTTAAGCAGCAGGAACAAATTAATCAAAAAATACTAGATTCAAAAGAAGAGTTACAGAGAAATAAAGCAAGAAAAAGTGAACTTAAATTCTTAATAGATGGAGCTAAGCAATTTAATTCTATAAAGCTTAAAAAGCAAAGTGAGTTTATAGGTAAATATTTAGATAAAGTTACTCTTCAATTTGAAAAACTTACTAAAGATGGAGAATTAAAAGATGATTTTAAGATACTTTATGAAGGTAGAGAATTTAATATTTTATCTAATGCAGAACGTATTAAAGCAGGACTTGAAATAAGTAACTTGATAATGAATGTTATGGATTTAAAACTACCAATATTCATTGATAATGCTGAAAGCATAACTACATTTAATAAACCTGATACACAGCTAATATTAGCAAAAGTAGCAGAAGGTAAAAAATTAGAAATAGCTTAGGAGGTAATAAAAAATGAGAAATGATTCAAATGATTTAATGGAAATGAGTCAGGCAGCTTATGAGGTAAATGGAGAAAAGATTAAACTTTCACCAATTATAGTAAAGAAATATCTAGTAAGTGGTGATGCAAATAAAGTTACAGATCAGGAAGTTATGATGTTTATAAAACTTTGTCAGTACCAAAAACTTAATCCATTCTTAAGAGAAGCATACTTAATTAAATATGGAAATTCACCAGCTACACTAGTAACTGGAAAAGATACATTTACAAAGAGAGCTGCTAACTCTAAGGTATCTAATGGATATGAAGCAGGAGTAATAGTACTTAATTTAAACAAAGTAATAGAGTTTAGAAATGGCACATTTTATATGCATGATGAAGAAGAACTTTTAGGAGGATGGGCTAAGGCATATAGAAAAGATAAAGAGCATCCTGTAGAAATATCAGTTAATCTGAATGAATATGAAGGCAAGAAAAAAGATGGTACATTAAACGCTAACTGGACACAAAGACCAGGAACAATGATTAGAAAAGTAGCTCTAGTGCAAGCATTAAGAGAAGCATTTCCAGAAGACTTTGAAGGTATGTATTCACCAGAAGAAATAGGAGTTGAAGATCACCACTTAGATACAAAAAAAATAAGTATAAAAGAAGAAATTAAAAAAGCTAATGAAGTAGAGCCAATACCTCAACCAGCACAAAAGGAGCAGAAAGAATATATATTCAGTTTAGGAAAAACAAAAGGTCTTGTAGAGGGAGAAGGCAAAGGTGCTGATATAAGTAAGTTAAAAGAATTTACATTACAGTTTGGATATAACCTAAGCAATTTAACATATGAAGAAGCTAATGATTTACTTAACAAATTAGAAAAATATGAGCTAAAGAAAGAAGAAACAGTTATAGAAGTTGAAGCTGAGACAATAGAACAACTTGGAGATGAACCGTTCTAGAAAAGGAGTGTGAGTTAATGATAAAACATAGATTCAATTCAGAAGTAGGAGCAGAGATAACAGCAATAACAAATGATGATACAGCAAGATTAGAGAATGAAGAGGGGGTGAGTGAACATAAAAAATTTGTAATGATAGAGCTTACAGACACAGCACATTATCCAAGAGTTATATTTCACAATGTTAATAGTATAGAGCAACAAGCATGCTGTGAGCTATTTGAAAAAATCACACTTGGAGAAACTTATGCAGAACTTGCTGCTAGTTCTATAAGAGTTGAAGTTCCTAAAAAGTAAAATAGGTGCTCGGCAAAGCACCCATTCCAAATTGATTGACTTTTAAAATTGGATAAGAGCTCGGCAAAGCTCTTGTCCTCATTATACAATAGGCATACGCAATTTTTCAATATTAGTATATAACAAACTTCAGAAAACTATACATGGGGGAGTAAAATGAAAAGAAAATTAAGTGTAAAAGTTGCTAGTGATAAAACTAAAAAGTTAAAGAGCAATAAGAGATTAGTTGCTGTAGGTAAAAACTTTTAGGAATAAGATGGAAGGTTTTAGTACATGAGTTTAACAGTAGTTGAATACAGAAATCAAAGAGTTTAAAAGATATCTGAATGATATTCAGATGCCTATTAAATAGTGTTTGATAAGGAAGTTATATAAAAGAGCAGGTAACTGCTTCATCTACAAAGGAGGATAGATTAATGGCAGAAGTAAAATGGATTAAGATAACAACAACAATGTTTGATGATGAAAAAATAAGATTAATAGAAGCAATGCCAGAAAAAGATACAGTACTGATAATTTGGATTAAGCTTTTAGTTTTAGCTGGTAAATGTAATAACAATGGATATATATATCTATCTGAAAATATTCCATATACAGTTGAAATGCTTGCAACACTATTTAACAGACCACTTAACACTGTACGTATGGCATTAGAAACATTTAAAAACTTTGGAATGGTTGATATTGATGATAACCAGTTAATTTGTATTTCTAACTGGGAAAAGCACCAAAATATTCAGGGTATGGAGAAAATAAAAGAACAAAATAGAAAAAGAGTAGCAGCGTATAGAGCTAAAAAGAAAGCTTTAGAATTACCAGTAAAAGAAGAAAGTTGTATTAGTGGTAATGAGAAAGAAACAGAGTGTAATGGTAAAGAAATAAATTGTAATGTTACATGTAACATTACAAAAACAAAAAGTAACGCAATAGATATAGATATAGATAAAGATATAGATATAGATAAAGATATAGATAAAGATATAAAACATATTGAGTCTTCTAAACAAGACATACCGTATTCAGAAATAATTAATTATTTGAATGAGAAAGCTGGTACTAAATATAAATCTACAACGAAAAAAACTCAAACACTCATACATGCTAGATGGGAAGAAGGGTTTACACTAGAAGATTTTAAGAAGGTTATAGAAAACAAATGTACAGAATGGCTAAATACAGATATGGAGAAGTACTTAAGACCAGAAACGCTATTTGGTACTAAATTCGAGGGATACTTAAATCAAAAGGCAGCAAAACCTAAGATTGCAGAAAAAGTTGATACTTTTAATAACTATGAACAGCGAGCTTATGACTATGATGAGTTAGAGAAAAAGCTATTAGGTTGGAAGAACCAAGGGGAATCGGGTTAGAAGTAGGAGTAAAAAACAAATAGCATAAGGAGGAATAGGATGCAGTTTTGGACACAGTATTTAGTTACAGTTTTATTTTTAGTAATTTTAGTAGCAATAGTAGCTGTAGCTCTTAGGAGAAAATAAGACGTCAAATCAGTATATTATGCAACATCAATAGGGGGGAGTAAATGAAGTTTTTAGATTTATTTTCAGGCATAGGTGGGTTTAGATTAGGTATGGAAATGGCAGGGCATGAATGTGTAGGCCATTGTGAAATAGATAAATATGCAAATAAAAGCTATATGGCTATACATGATGTAAAGGAGGATGAATGGTATGCAGATGACATTAGAAATGTTATACCAGGAGAGCTTCCAGCAGCAGACATATACTGCGGAGGATTTCCTTGTCAAGCTTTCTCAATTGCTGGAAAGCAACGAGGTTTCGAAGATACAAGAGGAACTCTTTTCTTTGAAATCATGCGGTTGGCAAAAATACGAAAACCTAAATATCTTTTCCTTGAGAATGTCAAAGGACTGCTTTCACACAATGGAGGAAGGACTTTTGGAACAATCCTCCAAACTCTTTGGGCATGTGGGTATAATGCAGAATGGCAGGTGTGCAACTCTAAAAATTTCGGAGTTCCACAGAACAGGAAAAGAGTGTTCATTATTGGACATCTTAGAGGAGAAAGTAGACCAAAAATATTTCCTATCGGAGGAAGTAACTCAAAAACTCTTAAGCAGTTAATTGGAGGAAGTCAAGGGAATAGAATATATGCTAGTGATGGATTAAGTTGTACTCTAGCAAGTGAAGCAGGTGGTAGAGGAGCTAAAACAGGGTTGTATTTAGTAGGTAATATAAATCCAAGTGGTAAAGGGATGAATGGAAATATTTACGACAGTAAAGGGATAAGCCCTACTATAACAACCAATAAGGGAGAAGGACAAAAGATATTAGTAAATCCTGTATTAACTCCTAATAGGATTAATAAAAGACAAAATGGAAGAAGAATAAAGGAAGCCGGAGAACCAATGTTTACATTAACTGCTCAAGATCAACATGGAATAATGATATCCAAAACAGTAAGAGCTAGTGGTAGAAATTCAAGAGATAAAAAACATACATGGGATATCTACAATGTTGAAGGAAAAATAAGAAGATTAACTCCATTAGAATGTTGGCGACTTCAAGGATTTCCAGATGAACATTTTCAAAAAGCAAAAAAAGTTAATTCAGATTCACAATTATATAAACAAGCTGGTAACAGTGTAACAGTGAATGTAATTTATGAAATTGCTAAAAGATTAGATTAGTTCGTAATATAAAAGGATTTTTAAGCAAAGGAGAGATAGAAAGTTATGAATAGGGTAGTTTTGATAGGTAGGTTAACAAAAGATCCGGAGTTAAGATTTACTCCTGGTACTGGAAAAGCTGTAGCAAGTTTTATATTGGCTGTAGATAGAAGATTTTCTAGTAATGGACAGAAGGAAGCAGACTTTATTCCTATAGTCGTGTGGAATAAGCAAGCAGAGGCTACAGCAAATTATGTGACTAAGGGAAAGTTAATAGGAGTTGCTGGTAGGATTCAAACAAGGTCTTATGAAGCACAAGATGGTACTAGAAGATATGTTACGGAAGTAGTGGCAGATGAAGTTCAATTTCTTCAATGGGGAGATGGACCACAAAGAAGTGGACAGTATAACCAAGATAATCAACAATGGCGTGATGAAGAAATAACTCCAATAGATGATGGGGATATCCCATTTTAAAAGGGGATGGGGACATGTAAGAACATATCCCCAAATAGTACAGACAATTATATAAATTATAGATTTTTTTCGTATGATTCAACCATTCTTTTAACCATTTCGCCACCAACGGAACCGTTTTGTTTTGAAGTAAGGTCTCCATTGTAGTCGCTTAGAGGCACATTTAACTCTCTAGCAACTTCAGCTTTAAATTTATTTAAACCAGGTTTTGCGTTAGGTACTAATTTTTGATAGCTCATACATGTTACCTCCTTTATTAGGTTATATCCTTAGGTTGTACAGTTCCTACGTAAATATGTTGGCGAATGGGTGGAAAAAGAGGAAGTAAGTAATAGATACAAGCAAAAAATAAAAATAGTAGGAGGATTTTCAAATGAAAGCAACAGGAATAGTAAGAAAGGTAGATCAATTAGGAAGAATAGTATTACCAAAGGAATTAAGAAAGACTTTGAATATAAAAGAAAATCAAACAGGATTAGAGATATTTGTAGAAGGACAAGACATAATTCTTAGAAAGTATGAAGCAGCATGTGTATTCTGCGGAGAAGCTAGTGAACTTGTGAACTACAAAGGCAAGAATATTTGTAAGAAGTGTCTTGAGGAATTAAAGGAGAATAGATAAATGGAGTATATAAACGAGGTTACCATCAATGAAGCAATAGTTCATATTTTGGATAACAATTCAGAAGAAGCTATTTTGAATGAATATAAATTAGATCTAAATGAAGAGGTGTATACATTCTTAAATAAACATATACAAAAATCCTTAAAAGATGAGGAACTTAAGTATGCAGTATTCAATAAAGAGAAAAACATTGTAAAAGATATTTCTCAGCAGTTTCTATATGGAGAAAGTGCTTTACTTGAAGCATCCAAAGAACTTGCACAACAAATGTTTTTACTGATGAGAAGTAAAGGGAGTATAGCATCATGTGATCTTATAGTTGTATCTATATCTACAGAATATGGTCCGCTACTTGGAATTTTAAAAATGGATTATATAAAGAATTATGTCCATACTATAGATTTTATAAATAATAAAATTGGTGTAAATATTATACCTCAATTTACTGGACTTCCTGGAAGTGGTCAGAAATTGCAAAAGTGTGCTTTTATAAAGCCTATGAAAGAGGAGAGTAGTTTTAATCTTATGGTTATAGATAAGCAAACCCAAAATAAAAATAGTGAAGAATATGCTTCAAATTATTTTATAACCAATTATCTTGGATGTACTGTTATTGAGAATGAAAGAGATATGACCAAAAACTTTGTTACTGCAGTAGAAAAATGGACCAGAACTAATCTAAAAGAAAATGCAGAAGCACAAGAAATGGTTAGAAGTACAATTAAGAAAAAGCTAAGCGAAGAAGAAAAATTTGAAGTAAAGGCTGTAGCAGAAGATCTCTTTAAAGATAAAACTGAGACTAAACAAAATTTTGTTGAATTTGTTAAAGAACAAAGTGGAGCAGAGACTATAGCTGTAGATAGAGAATGGGTTGAAAAGAAGTTCAAGAGAATAAGATTGAAAATAGACAAGGATATTGATCTTTACATTAATGAGGAAGCATATAAAGACAACAGCAGATTTGAAATTGTTAGAAATGGGGATGGAACAATTAGCATGATTATAAAACATGTTTCAAATTATATAGAGAAATAAGGGGGATGTAGTAATGGGAGCTGAAGCATTAAAAGCATTAGAACAAGCAGAAGATAAAAGGGTACGACGTGTTTCAGAAATATCAAGACTATTGGACAAGCCTTATAAAGAAGTTGAACAGATATTAGACAAGACAAAAGCACAGTTGGAACATTCAGACGAGATTCAAAGAAGTTTAGAAGTAAAACTAAGTTTTAAAGAAATTAGAGACAGAGTTACAGGATTAGCTGCAGTAATAGCATATCAGGAAATAGAGAAAACAGGAAAACCTTATAAAGAAGTTATTCCATCAGCAGTACAAGAGGCATGCATTAGGTTAGGAATAGATAAGAAAGAGTTCATATCTAAGTGCAGGGGGAATGAAAAGTGTTTAAAGAAGGCATGAAGTTAAAGGTTAAATTCAAACTAGGAAAAAATAAAGGGTTTAAGATATTCAGAGGTAGAGTAATTGTAATTACAGAACATTTGATAGTAGTACAAGGAAAGAATTATACAGAAAGTTTTAAATTTAATGATTTTAAGTGTGGAGCAGCAGTGCTAATCTAGGAGGGAAATATGGAAAAAAAGTTAATTATCATTGATGAAGGTATTAAAGAAAATCTAAGCTTTGAAGAGGTTTTTAGCCGATATGAGAGGTTAATAAAAAAGCATATTAAAAAATGGATTTGGAGATTTGAAAGTGAAGATTTGTATCAGGTAGGATCAATGGCTTTATGGGAAAGTTATAGCAAATATAATCCTGAAACTAAAATAGGATTTGGATATTATGCAAACTTTATAATTGAAAAGAGATTGCTTAAACATAACAGAGACTATGAAAGACATACGGTACAAGCTATAAGTTTAGAAAAAATTGTACATCGAAGTAATGATAGGGGAGATATAAAGTTAATAGACACATTAGGATATGAAGCAAAGTTTGATTCTATAGTCCAGATATTAGATATGAATGAAAGAATAAAAGAACTCACAGAAAAAGAGAAAAACTGTATAAGATATAAGCTGCAAGATTTAAAACAAGCAGAGATAGGAAAGAAGATAGGGGTAAGTCAAGTGCAAGTATGCAGAATATTGCGAAAAGCAGTCAATAAGTTAATAGCGTAAGACTAAGGGATGAGTTGGGTATTTGTATACCTAAGGTGTATTAGGGTATTAGAACAATAATACAATATTTAAAGGTGGACATGCTATGGAATTGTCCACCTGAAAGTTAAAAATGGAGGGAAAGTTATGGAATTAAGAGATATAAAAAATAAAATTCAAGAAGCTGAAAAAGAATTGGAGATAGCAAGAAAAGAATTTGATAATGCAACTGGAGAAAAGGTATATGACTCATTAACAAGGCTAGAGTTAGCAGAAGGAGATTTAGATAGATTACATGAGTTAGAAAGGGAGGCTGAATATAGTGAACTTAAAATTATGTAGCGTATGTGGAAGACCATATAGTGAATTGCATCATATAGTTTTTAGAAGTCAGGCCCCATATATGAAAGAAGTTAAACTTAACCATAAATATTTGTGTATAGAACATCACAGAGGCAATAGCAGTCCTCATAGAAATCGAGAAATAGATTTGAAGTATAAGAAAGAGCTGCAGAAGAAACTATTAGATTTATTTCCAAAAGCGTATTACACAGTAGAAGAGATTGGTGAGTTATTAGGAATTTCAGAGTTAGGAACTTACAGGATAGTTAAAACTCTAAAGCTTCATGAAGAAGGATATGAAAGAGTGGATCTTGTTATAAGAATGATGGGAGGCATGATGTATTAGTTACTAAAAGCAAATATAAATAAAACCAACTAGGGAGGTTTGATAGAAGCAAAGTAAACAAACCTCCTGCATTTAAAGGATGTGAAAATAGTGGGGAAAGTTATAGAAAGAATTGAACTTCCAGGTCAACTAAGTGTTTGGGACATAGAAATTACGCAACCTGTTAAAAAAGCTACGGAAAAGGTTAAAAAAGTTACACAAATTAAAGAAAATAATACGCAAAGTGGTTTAGAAATAACAGTAGATCAGCAAAGGATTATTGGTAAATACAAAGCAGATTTAAAACTAAACAGAATAATTCAATATTGTGGTGGGAGTATCGGAATAGAACTTAAAGAGAACGAAGTATTTAAAACTATCTATGTAAATAAAGGTGGCAAAGAGGAATTTACTTTTAATAAAAAATCACCAGTGATGCCATGGGATAAGGTTTTATATTACAGAGAAGATTTAAAACCAAATGAGCTTCAGGAAGAAAAATTGAAAGTTTTAAAAATCAAATATAAGGGTATCAAAGAAATTAGACGTAAAGGTGACGAAAACATCCTTGTTGAGTATGAAGATAAAGTAATAAGTATTATACCAAAAGGGTGGGTATTGGAATTTAACAATGTACAAGCTTTATATGATGAAGAGGATATTGAAAGTGAAGGTTTACCGGAAGATCTTGAGGCAATGCAGAAAAGAGTAAAAGTTGGAGATATAGTTGTAGCTTCAATTGGTAAAGAAAAGTTATTAGTTCAAGGAGAAATTACTAGGATTTATGGCATAGGAGATTACATTTTAAATATTGTTTATGAAGATAAGCATACAGCTATAGGAAGATATGCAGTAAGAAAAATAATTAAGTGTGCTTAGAGAAGGTGAGTAAATGGCATTAGACATGATAGATATAGGGCAAGAAATATATACAGCAGCTAAAAGACTTCAAAAGAGTGGAGATAAACTCTTCACTCTTGCTAGAGAATATGCAGAAGCTGAACAACAATATAGAAAAGCTCTTGGAATAGAAATTATGAAGTTAAGAGATGCAAAAGTCCAAGTAAGTATAGTTGGAGATGTAGCAAGGGCTAATGTATCTGATTTAAAGTTTAAAAGGGATATGGCGGAATACAAATATAAGGCTGGCAGAGATAAATCACAAGCTTTACAGGCAGAGATTAGTGCTCTGCAGAGTATATATAGAAATCAAACAGATATGTAAGAAAAAGAAGGCTAGTTCTCCTTCTTTTTTAAAAGGAGATGATATAAATAGAAACAAAAGTATGTACTAAATGTGGTGAAAAATTATCATTAGATATGTTCTATAAACGTAAGGCTAGCAAAGATGGATATAGCTATATATGCAAAGAATGTAATAAAGAGGTTATGAAAAAATATAGAAAAGAAAACAAAGATAAAATTTCTGAATATAACAAAAAATACAAAGTACAAAACAAGGAAGAAGTAGCCAAAAGCTGGCAAGAATACTATAAAAACAATAAAAATAAAATAAATGAACATAAAAGACGACAATATCAAGAAAACAAAGAGTGTTATAGTGCTTATAAAAAGCAACAGTATAAAAACAATAAAGAACGTTATGCTGAATATAGTAAAAAATATTATCAAAAAAATAGAGATAAATTAATTGAGTATTCAAAACAATACTGTAAAGAAAATAAAGATAAAGTATATGAAACTCAAAAACGACGTCGCAAAAACAACAGAAAAAAGATTAATGAAATACACAGGGAATGGTGTAGAAATAATCCTGAAAAAATTAGAATTAGAGGACAACGAAGAAGAGCAAGAAAAAAAGAGTTATTAGCCACTTTAAATGATAAACAATGGGAACAAATAAAACGATATTTCAACAATCGCTGTGCATACTGTGGTAAAGAAGCACCACTAACACAAGAACATTTCATACCATTAAGTAAAGGTGGAGAATACACAATAAACAATATAATACCATCTTGTACAAGCTGTAATTGTAGTAAAAAAGATAGAGACTTCTTTGAATGGTATCCTAAATACCATTATTACAGTAAAAAAAGAGAAAAATTTATATTAGAATATTTAGGCTACCACAAAGAAAGTAAGTAGCAATTTAAAATAACAAACAAATATAAAAAATTATATAAACGTCAAGAAGATATATAGGGAGGTAATAAATAAATGAGTCCTGAGGTAGCGAAGTTAGCAAATAGAGCAATAATAGACTACTTGGCAGGCAATAAGAAAGAATTTGAAAGGTTAGTAAGTAAAGCAATGAAGTTAAATAAAAGAGTCAAATTATTTGATTGTAAATATAAGATGAACGGTAAATGGATACCAGCAAAGATTAATTGGGATACTGGAGAAATCATAGTAGATGGACAAGTTATCAGGAGGTGTAATGTTTGTTAGAAATAACAGCTGGAGCAATAGCACTTGGAATTGTAATAATATCAGTATTTGCTATAGATATAGTTGCATTAGTTTCATCAAGGAAGATAAGTGATAAAGAATATGAGAAATTAGAAAGGCCTGATTTAATAAGGATGGACAAGGAGGAATAACAGCATGATAGATAAAGAAATATTTAGAAAAACTGAAAAGAAGCTATATAACTACTTTAGGAAAGATAAAAAGATAGGGAGTTTAAATCATAAGATAGAAATATTAAATAAACAAATTGATGATATAGAAAAAAGGTTAAAAAACATAAACATTACTATACCTGAAGAGTCAAGATCAATAACATATGAAGAAAGAGTTCAAACAAGTTCAGATGGGATAAGTTATGCAGAAAGAACAGCCATAAGAATAACTGATAATCTACTGAAAGAACAATTTAGAAAATTTGAAGAAATTACACAACTTGAAGAAGAACTAAGAGATATAGAAGCAGATAATATAATAATCGAAGATAACATAAATGATTTAAGTGAAGAAGATAAACATTTCCTAAAACTAAAATATAGCGAAGGCAAAAAAGATTGGCAAGTAGGAAAAGAATTAGGAATGTCTCAATCTACTGCTACTAGATCAAGACAAAGATTAATAGAAAATGTAGTTGAATGGGAAGAGTAGTTAGAAAGATGAATTAAAAGTGCATTAAATTTGAATAACAGATGTAAGAAAAAAATGATAAAATGGTAGCATAAATAAATAGGATTTATATTTATTATCCCCCAAAAGCACTAGCAACAGACTTTATAGCTGTTAGCTGGTGTTTTTGTTATAAAAAATACTTGAAGTGACAATAATTCTTAATGATTTAAATTTATTAAGATAGGAGAATAATAAGTATTTTTAAACTTAGCATTTAAGCTTAAGGAAAAAAATGGTTGAATGTATAGCTAGAGAGATGAATATTATTTGCAATGTGAAAATATATTACTATTGGTTGATAATATAGGTAAAAACATATTATTTGAATAAAAGTATTTATATATAGAAAGGAGTAAAAAATGAGTTTAACTGTTACAATTAAACCAAAAGTAATTAAATTTTCAACTCAACAACTTGAGCAATGGAAAGAAGAACATGATGAAAGTTCATATGGGTTTGGTGAATCTATAGTTGGAAATTATTTAAAATCGCAGGGATATAGTGTTCATCAGCAGTATAATATTTGTGGAGGAAACAAATTAGGGAAATATCCTGAAGGAGAAGAAATTATCCGTAAATATTTTGGTGAAGAACGTTTTTGGGAAGCTAGAAAATTATTTGAGGTATTTTATCCATTTAGAGATCCAAAGAGACATCCTTTTGAAGAACCTGATTTGTTAGTATATAAACCTGATCCTGAAGAAATGCGCCTTGTAGAGGTAAAAAGACTAGATACTAGAGATAAACTAAGAAAAGGACAAGTTAAAGGCTTAGTATTATTTGCTGTTCTTCTTAATATACCTATAGATGTATATATAGCAGTTCCACAAGGGAAAGAGTATAGTGGAGAAGATATAGTTTGGGAATTTTAGTGAATTTGAATTAATAGATTAATACGTAAAATGTTAAATATCCCAAAAGCACTAGCAACAGACTTTATAGCTGTTAGTTGGTGCTATTTTATTATGCATTTTGAAGGAATTTAAGGAAAAATGTAGAATAAAATAATAAGACTTAAGTTATAATAAATACACTTATATAGGTCATATAAATTGTGCATTTCAAGGAGAATTAATATTATGGAAAATGTTATTGAAGAATTAACTAAAAAAATAATTCAATTTAGAGATAATAGAGATTGGAAGCAGTTTCATAATCCAAAAGATTTAGCTATATCTTTGGGGATAGAGGCTGGAGAATTATTAGAATGTTTTCAATGGAAAACTAATGAGGAAATTAAAGAATTGCTGCAAAGTGAAAAAAAGATAAAAGTTCAAGAAGAAATAGCAGATGTAGCAATGTACCTATTATTCTTATGCAATGAAACTAACATAAATTTAGAAGAAGCAATATTAGATAAGATAAAGAAGAATGAAGAAAAGTATCCTGTAAGTAAAAGTAAGGGAAATGCTAAAAAATATAATGAATTATAGCTAGGGGGAAATTCAATGATTAACAATACTTTACACTTATTTGTTAAGTTTCATGAAGAAGGCAGTGGGGAATTTAAAGGAAGAAAAACAATGCAAGAACATTTAAATGTCCTTAATGAAAAAAGAAAAGTTGTTTGGGGACATTTTACATCTAATCCTACTAAGAAAGGATTATGGAATGAGAGAGTAAAAATTATTCATGAACAAATGAAATCAGGAGAAGATGCATTTGTTTTTTTCTGTGATAGAGAGAATGGATTATTGTATGTTGGAAAATATATTGATTCTTATAAAAGAGCTGAAGTAGAACGTAATCATCCAATTGTAGAATACATACCTGAATATTATCATCATAAAGTAGGTACTGCAAAAGAGTATATAGAAGGTGAACTAAGAAGTTATGCATATATTGAGCTTTATAAAATAACAAAAATAGATATGGATATTGCTGAAGATATATATCTTTATAGTAAAGCTAAAGATGGTAAAAGACAAAAGGTATTAGATAATAAAAGTATGTCATCTATTATGTATGTTAATATTGATGATAATTTATATAACGAATTAAAAAAAGAATTAAAAGATACAATAGCGATGAATGTATCAGTAAAAGAATTACAAGCTATTGAGGAAATAGAATATCAAAACCAAATTGAAAATATTGATATTGGTGAAAAAGTAGAAATTGAGGATAAATCCGAAAAAAAACCTGAGGCTAAAACAGTTGGTAATAATAAGAAATGGCCAAGATCTGCTAAAAAGGCTAAAAATGCTATAGTTTATGTTGATTATACTTGTGAAATAGATAGTAGTCACAAATATTTTATTTGTGATAGAACTAAAAAGAATTATGTTGAAGCACATCATCTTATTCCAATGGAATTTCAACATGAGTTTGATGTAAGTTTAGATGTTGAAGCTAATATTGTAAGTCTCTGTCCAGTATGTCATAAGAAATTACATCATTCAACATTTGAACAAAAGAAACAACTTTTAAAAGAAATATATAACCAGAGAAAAGAAAGATTACAGAAATGTGATATAGAAATTAGCTTAAAGCAATTATATTCGTATTATAAATAACGTGAAGGAAAAATGACGTATATATGACGGATTTTAGGTATAACTTTATATTACAACAGTAGTATGAAAAATTTCTAAGAAGGTAGAATCTTCTAAGTAATATATTATTGTACCCAATAAAGAAAATTAAAAATATACAATACAATAATTATCTCCAGAACACTAGTTACAAATCTTAATTTGTTAATTAGTGTTATTTTATTTTACATTTTGAAGGAATTTAAGGAATAATGTAGAATAAAATATGTTTTGTGGAGGTGATTTAAAGTGTTTATTTTAAGTGCAAATAGTGTAATTAATGTGGTTGCTTCAAATTCAAACTATAAATTAAGTGATGTCTACAATATTGTAAACAGTATATTTCCTGTAGGAATTTTTTTAGTAACTACTATATACTTAATATTAGGTATAAAAAATGAATTAGTTAATGAAAACTTTAATTTTGGTGTTAGCAATAAAACAAAAAAGACATTATATATGCTATATATTACAATATTGTTATTAGCTTGCTTTATTGGGTGGGTATGTGTTTGTTTTATAGAGTATGTATTTTCAATAAATTTATCTAACGTGATCCCAATAATAAGCTATATATATATATTAGTATTATGCATAAGAACTAAAAGTGTATTACGTAAAACTAATAAAGCAGAAAAAATTATTAATATTTTGATAAAAAATAAAAAGAATATAAATTTGAATGAAATGTATATCTTACTAATAATCTCAGGAGGAATGTTAGGTATAATTTTGTATAAAAGTTCGTCAGGTGAAAATTTGCTGAAATATTTATGGTTAGCTCTATGTATTACATTTGTTACATTTACAATAGTTGCTTTCTTTTCATTTCAAGGTAACATAGCTAATATAAAAAAGGTTAATCTAATAAACAAAAACGATGAAGAAATTGCTAAAGGTAAAATTTTCAAAGTAGTTGATGATTTTATAGTACTTATTAAATATAATGGGGATGTAGAATATATTAATAAAAGTGAAATTAAAAAAATTATATATAATCAATATCAATATAAAAATGAAAATAATTATGTGTATAGTAATTATACTTTAAAAAAATTAGAAGAATTCAAAGATGACTTAAATAAAAGAAAAACTTATTTTGAAAAACAGTACAATGAATTACTTTCTCGAAGAAGGGATTTGGAAATGGAAATTAATATGTTGGGAAGTTTAAATGTAAATAATTATAAAGGAATTATTATTGAAGATTACGAAAAAACATTACAAGAATTTAGAAAAATTCAAGATAGAAAAATAGAAATATATGAAATAATTGAAAAAGTAGATAAAGAAATACAAGATAAAAAGCAAAAAAAGATATTTATATCTTAAAAGTTAATAATACATATTTAGAGAACCTAGGATCAGTTAATTTGGAACTGATTCAGCAATAGGTTCTTTTTTATTTTAAATTTAAAGGAGTGAGAGGTGTGAATATAGGACAAATACTTAAAGAGAAGCAACCAGAAGCATATAGAGAGTTGAATAAGATAAAAAAACAAAGTAGGAGAGGTAGCTATAAAGAGCACCTCTCTTTTAATGATTATAAGCAGATTATGGAAGAAGGACGTATTTACAAAAGAAGAAGAGGAGTTTTAAGGCAAGTAAAGTAAGATTTTAGCAAGGGATAGGATTTATTTACATACTTATAATTATGTAAACTAAATTTTAAATGTAAACCTGAACCAAACTCTCGAAATAACCTAGAACATATAAATTCGCTTTGAAATATCACTAAATTTTTATTTAGAACAATTTTTTATAAGGATATAAAAACTTAATAATCTTCCAAAACAAACTTATATATCAGAGCTTTTATAAAAAAATGAGACAAAAATATATAAGGGGAAGATAAAAGAGATCATAGGAAAAAGTTAAATATATGAGCAAATCAAATAAGGCGTGGAGACACGTTCTTTTTTATACAAAAAAATAAAAATTAATGAATATGCTTTGGCAAAAAGGGAATTATTACAAATAAGGGCTTGTACACAAAAGGAATTTACAGGATAAATACCTGCCCTCCTTTTATTTAAGATAATGGGGGGAAAGAATAACATGCGAACTGTAAAAATTAATGATGCAAAAGTAAGAGTATTTCAAAAGAAGGAATTAATAGAGAAGTTAAATTTTACAGAAGATGAAGCAAAATTTATAATGAAGTATCAAAAGACATTTCCAGAATTATTACAAGATGGAGTAGATGGTTTTGTAATTGATGTTGAAAATCTTTGGGAGCAATTAGATAAACCAAATGGACAATTTAGCAAATGGGCTAATAAAAGAATAAAAGAAGTATTCAAGAATGGCTTAGAATGGGGTTTTAGCCAGATTAGGATAAAAGATGGTAGACCAAAACAAGTAATAAAATTAACTTTAGAAACTGCAAAGCATGTGGCTATGTCTACAGGTTTAGACGGTAATTCAAGTAAAAAAGTTAAAGAAAAAGGTAAGCTAGTTAGAAGTTACTTTATATTAATGGAGAAAGCACTAAGAAATTATGAATATTGGACAATGGTAAGAGAACCTCAAAAGAAGGATTCAAACAATTATGTAAGGCTTTAGATAGTCAATATAGTTTAACTCATGAAGGAAAAGAAACCCCTAAATATATATATTCAAATGAATCAGATATGTTAAATAGAGCTTCACTAGGATATCCAGCTAAGAAGGTGCAACAATTATTAGAAACTAAAGATAAACAAACAAGGGAACATTTTGATACTGAAATAAATAAATCATTAAGTGAACTTCAAACAATGGATATAGGTTTAATCATGGCAGCCTTAGATTATAATGCTAGAAAAACAACTATAAAAAACATATGTAATACTAAATATAAAAATATACAAATGATAGTTAAAGAAACAGCATAAAAATAAAAAAAGTTTAAGAAGAGAGAGCTAATAAAAGCTCTTTTTTAATGCAAATAGAGAGATATTTACATAGTTTTAATTATGTAAAGTAAAATTTAAATGTAAACTTGAATCATACTCTTGAAATACCAAAAACATATATGATTTTTTAAAACACAACCAATTTTTTATTTTAAACAAATTATAAAAGATTGGCAATACCTTAAATCAATCTTTTATTTATTAATTTTAGTATTTTGATAAAAAATAGAAATTAAGAGAAACTAGAAGTTATTGCATAGAAAGGAGGTAATAAGATGAAATACGATAAAGATAAATTTGTTGAGATATTAAAAATACTACAGAAAAATTTAATAAGTACTATAGATTTTAGTGAAATTAGCGCTTTGGAAACTAACCCATCAACTCAGGTAGTTGGATTCAACAGTAAAAATAATAATAAGGTTGGAATGATAGTTGTTGGTGAAAATAATGATAAAATTGTTATTGAAGTAATTGTTGATGACGAAAAGGATAAAAGTAAAGGAACTCCAGTAGTAGAAATGGAAGATTTTAATATTACAGTTCTTAATGAATTAATAGAATGGTTGAAAAATTACTGTAAATAGAAAAAGTATAAGTATATCTTTAGCTCTATTAAATAATAAGTAAGCATAATATTATAATGCATGCATTCATTACAAAAGCTATTGTCCATATACAAAGGTTAGATATATGTACAAAAGAATATATTACAGGGATAGGTACAATCTATCCCTGTAAATAAATTTAAACTAGTTACTAAAAAAGAGGAAAATATACCTTAATATAGAAGTTATTATTAAGGGGGTGAAGAATATGAGTACAAGTTTTAAAGAAGACATAAAATTAATAAATAAAATAGATATTGAAAAGCTTAAGCAATTAAAAGACATCATAGATAAATCCCAAAAGTACATATGTAGAGGTGAAGTCAATATAATCAGTAACAATAATGAAGTTTTAGTTCAAACACACTATGAATATTTTAATATTTATTTTTCAGAGAAAACAATCATGATAACAAGATGCAATCCAGAAAAAGAGATTGATACATTAGATCATACGAATATTAGTGTTGATAAAATAACTGATTATGAAATCAACTCTACATCTTTAACTCTAAATGGAGAATTAGATGAAAATTTTAAAATACAAATATTAATAGTATTCAAAAATAAAAAACAGTTATAAAATAAAAAAATATACATAATTAATTATGAGAATAGATGAAAATGTAAAACTAATAAAAATTATGCGAAATTTATAATTTCCTTAAAAATAAGTAGGAAATCTACTTTTAGCATAGAAAATATTACATAAAGGAGGAATAGTATATGTCTAAGATAAGTGATATAAAGAAAGTTGATGCAATTCCACATGATTGCAGGGAACAATTATCAACATGTGTTTTTTGTGGTGATAAAATTAATAATGGAGGATGTTGGTCTGCCAAAATGCCTATAGGTGTTTGTAAAAGTTGTTCAAATCAATTAGTTGATTTATTAATTGATACGTTAGAGGACACTATGCATTTTGAGGAACTTTCAATTGAAGAGAGATTAAAATATTTAAATAGTATTTGTGAAAATAGGTTATTAAAAAAAGAAACTATAAAAAGAAAAAATTTAAAGAATAATTATTAAGAGCTCACATGAGTTCTTTTTTATTTTGTTTAGCATCTCATTTTATTATCCAGAGTCTATATTTTAAATATAAATTATTTATAAAATGTAAAATAAAAGAAGGGAAAAACTCTTAAAGTGTAGAATTATTTACATGTAAGGGGGAGTTACTAATGCAAACAGGGTATATAAATTCACCAGATTCCGAAACAGGTGCAAGTGAATACAAGATTGAAATAGAATATGATAATGGTGAGGTTTTAGAAGAACAAATAATAAATTATTCTTATTCAAATGTGTTTGAGTGGATTAAGGATAGACATAACGGTAAGAATGATCGAAAAGTAAAAAGTATAAAAATTGATTTAATTTAGATAAAAAAAGAACTCTGTTAAGAGTTCTTTTTTATACCCAAAACAAACAATAGGTGAGGTGGTGACAATGTAACTATGTCAGATATAAGAGCACCAGATATAAAAAAATTAGCTGAAAAAGACTATATAACTGGAATGAAGTATAAAGATATAGCAACTAAATATAATGTATCTTTAAATACAGTTAAGTCATGGAAAACAAGATATAAATGGAATAGAAAAGGTGTGCATACAAAAGAAAAAGTATGCACACAAAAAAAGAATATAGAAAAAAGTGTACAAGAGCCAATGCAACAGGATGTGGAAGAAGTTTTAATGAACTCTTCACTTACTGATAAACAAAGACTTTTTTGTCATTACTATTTAAAATCATTTAATCAAACTATGGCAGCTATTAAAGCTGGATATTCACCAGAAAGAGCACATGTAACAGGAAGTGAGTTAGTAAGAAATCGTAAGGTGAAAGAGGAGATAAAAAAGCTTAAAGGCAAAATGACAGAAGAGTTATTTATAGATGCTATGGATGTACTTAGAAAGTATGTTGAAATAGCTTTTGCAGATATAACTGACTATGTTGAATATGGTAAGAAAGAAATTGTAGTAGATAAAGATGAGGAAGGTAATGAAGTAAAAGCTTTAGTAAACTATGTAGATTTTAAAGATAGTTACATGGTAGATGGAACAATTATTGAAGAAGTATCTCAAGGTAAAAATGGAGTTAAAATTAAGCTTCATGATAAAATGAAAGCACTTGAAAAACTTGAAAAGTATTTTGATTTGTTTCCTGATAAGTTTAAGCGAAAAATTGAAGAAGAAAAGCATAAGATGGCTAAGTATAAATTTGAGATTGAGAAAAGCAAATTAAAAACTCAAGAGCAACCAAAACATAATAAGGTTACAGAAAATGAATTAAAAGCTATTTTGGAAGATGATGAAGATGATGACTAGAGAAGAAGAAAGACTGCTTTGGAAGTATCTGAAAAAGAAATTTAAAAAGAAGTTTAAAAAATCATGGAAGAAACCATTTAGTGATTATGTATTAGGAAGAGAAAAATCAGGACCAAATGGATTAAGAAAAGAGTTAGCAGAAATAGATCTTGAGTATTTTGGCAAAGCTTATTTTTCTCATTACTTTAATAGAGAAACTCCTGAATTTCATAGAGAACTAGATACTCTTTGGAATAAGAATGTTATAAGAAATAAAGCTGGAACTAAAACTGCAGTAGCAGCTCCAAGAGGACATGCTAAAAGTACTAACTTAACTTTTAAAGACACTATACATTCTATAGTTTATCAGTATAAGCATTATATCTTAATAATTTCAGATTCTAGTGATCAGGCTGAAAGCTTTTTAACTAATATTAGAGAAGAATTTGAAGAGAACGAAGCATTTAAAACTGATTTTGGAGAATTGTCAGGTAAGGTTTGGAAGTCTAATGTGCTTTTAACTAATACAAATATAAAAGTTGAAGCATTAGGAGCTGGTAAAAAGGTCAGAGGTAGAAAGCATAAGAACTGGAGACCTGATTTAATAGTTCTTGATGATATAGAGAATGATGAAAATGTTAGAACTCCAGAGCAAAGAAAGAAACTAGAAAATTGGTTTTATAAAGCTGTATCAAAAGCTGGTGATGATTATACAGATATAGTTTATATAGGTACTTTACTTCATTATGATAGTTTGCTTGCTAAAGTATTAAGGAATCCAGTATATAAAACTAAAAAGTATAAAGCAGTAATATCTTTTGCTTTACATCAAGAATTGTGGCAGCAGTGGGAAAGACTATTTACTGATTTAAGTAATGAGAATAGGTTAAATGAAGCTTATTCTTTTTTTTATGCTCATAAAAAGGAAATGCTAGAAGATACAGAAGTACTTTGGGAAGATAAACTTACTTATTATGATTTGATGGTTATGAAAGTATCAGAGGGAGATGCTTCCTTTAATTCAGAAGAACAGAATGAGCCTATCAATCCTGATGATTGCTTATTTAATGAAGAATGGATTGATTTTTATAACGAAGCTGCTATTAGCTTTAAGGATGAAAAATTTACTTTCTATGGTTTTGTAGATCCTTCATTAGGTAAAAACAAAACTAGTGACTATTCTGCAATTATTACAATAGCAAAAGATAATGAAACTGGTTATATGTATGTTATAGATGCCGATATAGAAAGAAGGCATCCAAGTAAAATAATTGAGGATATATTAGAAAAAGAAAAATGGCTAAGAAATACTTATGGCAGAGGTTATTTATCATTTGGTGCAGAGACAAATCAGTTTCAGTGGTTTCTAAAAGAAGAATTAACAAAAGCAAGTGCTAAAGCAGGATTGTATTTACCTATAAAAGAAATTCAACAAACTTCAGATAAGGTAATGAGAATTCAAACTCTTCAACCAGATATTAAGAACAAATATATAAAGTTTAATAAAAGATTTAAGCTTTTACTAGAGCAATTAAGTTACTTTCCTATGGCAGATCATGATGATGGTCCAGATGCACTCGAAGGTTGTAGAACACTTGCTAAAAATAATAAGGTTGAATACAACAAAGAAGTTTACAACAAAGGTATGGGCCTTAAAAACAATATCTATAAAAATAAAAGGAGAGGAGGTGCAATATTCTAATGGATATAAAACAGCAGCTGCTTAAGCTAAGTAATTCAGAGTTAAATGAAAGAAAAAAGGCAAGAAGAGATTACTTTTTCTATTTAGGTGAATATGAAGATAAAGAAGCTGCCATATGTGATATGGACCTTTTAGGTCAAAATTGGATAGTAACTGATGATTTAGATTATGTACCTTCACAAGTAGTTGATAATAAAGTAAAGCCACTAATAGCAAAACAAGCTAGATTTATGTTTGGTAAGGAACCAGATATATTATTTAAATCTTATGATAAAGCTGATAAGGAAAAAGCAGAAGAGTTAAGGCAGTATATAGATGGTATATTAAACGGAAATAAGTTTTGGAGCAATACACTAAAAGCCTTTAGACTAGCAACAGTAACAAAGAGAGTCTTGTTGAGAATGGAAGCTAATCCAGGACAACCGGTAAGGCTCTTTTATCATGATATGAATGATTTTAATTATGAGGTTAATCCCAATGATATAAGTCAAATTGTTTCTATAAGTCTGGTCAAGCAAGATTCAGCTACAGCTAAGGAAGAGGTAAGTAAGCAGATATGGTTTAGATATACTTACTTCATTCAAAATGATAAATGTTATTTAAAAACTGAAAAATTTAAAGGTAATGATTTAGAGACACCTATAGAAACGGTAACTAAAGATACTGGATTAAGCAAGCTACCATGTTGGGTAATTGTCAATGAGCAAAGTTTAACTAGTTCATTAGGCGCAAGTGATTTGAAAGATTTAAAACCACTTCAAAACCAATACAACAGTAAGTTGAGTGATTTTAGTGATGCTCTTAGATTTAACATGTTTGGTATGAATGTATTTATTGATGCAGAAGAAGATGGAGTAAATAATGCAAAAGTAGCACCTAACTCTGTAATAGCTTTAAGAAGTATTGATAATAGGAAAGCTGATCTAAAAAAAGTTGAAAGTGCTTTTACTAATGCAGAACCTGTAGATAAATATCTTACAAGGCTTGAGAATTCAATGTATGAGAAGTTAGGAATACCAAGACCAGAACAACTTGCTAATGTTCCATCTGCAAAGTCTATAAAATATATGTACAATGATTTAATAGCTAGATGTTCAGAAAAATGGCATGATTGGGAACCGGTTATAAGGTCAATGTTGAGACTAATAGTAGAAGCTTGTGGCAAATTTAACTGTTATGATGACTGGAATCATGAATGGGATAAGCTTCAACACAACATAGTTATTAAAAAGAACTATCCTATTCCAGAAGATGAAGAGGACCAGAAACGTCTTGCTATGGAGGAAGTTCAAAATAACGTTAGAAGTCATAGGAGTTATATAAAAGATTTTGCAGATGATGAGGATGCAGAAGGGGCAATGAAGGAAATAGCTGAAGATATAAAAACTATCAATGAAGCAGAGCAGGACCAATTTCAAAAATCAGTGCAAGATGATTTGAATGGTGATGATGGATAATGAATTTATATCAACAAACTGTACTAGAATCACGCAAAAAGTTTTTGAAACTTACTTTAAAGCAAGAAAAGGAAGTTCTTAATATTTATAAAGAGGCTGCTAAAGAAATAACTGAAAGACTTGCTAAAAGTAAAGCAGGGAGTTTAAAACAAAGGCAGTTGTCAGAATTACAGAAAACTATTAAGCAGTACACTAGAGAACTTCAACAACAATTAAGTAAATCAATTAAAGAAGGAATAAAAGCTAGTGTAGAAATAGCATCAAATGTTCAATTGAGTTATTTTGAAACCATGGATCTACATGAGGATTTAAGTTCTACATTTAGAAAAATGTTTACTCAGCTTAATGTAGATGTAGCCAAAACTATTGTAAGTGGTGATTATTACAAAGATGGATTAACTTTAGATAAACGAATTTGGAACATAACTAAAAGAAATGGTAAGGACCTTAATAGAATTATAAAAGTTAATACTGTTCAACGTAGAAGTGCTGGAGAATTAGCAAAACAATTAGAACAGTATATTAATCCTAAAAAGAAGATGATAACACATACAAGAGTACCTGGAATAAATAAAAGCATAGCTTATCAATCCCAGCGTTTGGCCAGGACAAGTTTAACTCATTCTAACACAGAAAGTTATATTCAAGGTTCAAAGAAAAATCCGTTTTGTGAAGGGTTTAAGTGGAATTTAAGTCCTAGTCATAGTTTAAGAATGCATGGAAGAACTGATATATGTGATGAGTATGCAGGAAAGATATTTGAACCTGATGAATGTCCTATTCAGCATCCAAACTGTTTATGTTATTTTACTCAAGAAACAATACCTATAGAACAAGCTAGAGAAGAACTTATAGAATGGGTAAATGGAGGAGAGAATGCTAAACTAGATAAATGGATAGGAGATTATGGTCAAGAATTTGGGATAGGAAGAAGGTAATCTAAAGTTTTTGGTGAATTAGCTGCATTAAAATAGGAAAATTATAGTATAATTTAAATATAAAAAATGATTTGAGGGGGATTAGAATTAAAGGGAAAATTAATATTCCAGCCAAAAATATTAATTTAAGTAGATTTTCTTTTGATGATAATCATATAAATAATGAGAGAAATCATAATGTGACGAGAGAAGAAGCTCTAAGCTTTATAAAAAATGCTAAATTATCTATCAGTAAGTGGAATGGTAAATTTGAAAATTATTATTCTTTTGATGGAGCAACGTATGTGGATATAGAAAATAAAAATATAAGAACTGCATTTAAACAAGAAGAGTTCAAAGAGGATGTTGAAAAAATGATAGAGGTGTTAAAAAATATGAATGATATAAATTGTCCTAATCATAGTAATGATTAAATAGGTACTTACTAAGTAAAAATAGTAGGTGCTTTTTATTTTGGAGGCTATTGGAGATGGATAGGATAAATGATAAGGCGTATAAGTACGTCTTTTTATTTTGTAAAAATTTAAGGAGGTTTAAGTTATGGGATTATTAGAATATTTAAAGAAAATCTTAGGTGATGAAGAAGGACAAAAGGCATATGACAAAATTCAAGCAGATAAGGATAATGTCATTTTAGTTGATTCAAAGAAAGAATCTAAGTACGTTGAAAAAGGAAAGATTGATTCTGCTAATCAAACTATAAAAGATTATAAGCAGCAGATAAAAGACAGAGATACACAATTAAATGATTTAAAAGAAAAGCTTAAAGATATAAAAGATGTAAAAGAATTAGAAAGTGAAATTGAGAAATTAAAAACTGAAAATCAACAAACTACAGAAAAATATGAATCAAAGCTAAAACAAATAGAATTTGATACTAAATTTGAAAAAGCTTTAACAAGTCATAAGCCTAAAAATACAAGAGCTCTGAAAGCACTATTAGATATGGAAAAAATCAAACTTGATGGTGACAGTATTTTAGGGCTTGATGATCAAATGAAAGTATTAAAAGAATCTGATGCTTACTTATTTGAAGATGAAAAATCAGATAAGGGGGGAGGTACAGGTGTAATTGGTGGACAGGATAAGAAAGATGCTCCAACTGAAACAATAGGTGCAAGATTAGCAAAGCAGAAAGCTGAAAATCAAAAAAATATAGAAAATGAATTTTTCAAAATAAACTAGTGAGAGGTGAAAATTAATGAGTAGACAATATTCAAGACAAATTTTTGGGGTAAATGAAAATATTCTTGCTATTCCAGATAATTTTGTAAATGTTCCTTTAAAGGTGAAATATGATGATGTACCAGTTGATTCAAATGGTAAGAGAATACTTAAGGCAGGAACCATATTAAGTAAAACAGGCAAAATTGTAAATGATGGAACTGCTTATGGTTTAGTATATGAAAATGTTGATTTTACAACTGTTGTAGGTAATGAAACAGTTCCAGTAACAATACATGGAATTATAAATGGTAAGAAATTACCTACAGCTCCAAGTGCAGAGGCTCTAGCAGCAATGAAACAAATAACTATAATATAAAAAGTTTAGAAAGGTAAGGTGACATTTATGCCAGTTGATGTAATGGAAGTAATAAATGCAGAAAGTGTTAGTCAGTATGTTACAGGAATGCCAAAAGAAAATAAAATAGGAGAGGCTCTATTTCCACGTAAAAAGCAGATGGGAATTGATATTACTTTAATCAAGGGTGCAAAAAATAAGCCGGTAGCATTAAGACCAAGTACTTTTGATGTATCTGTAAAGCTAAGAAGTTTAAGAGCAGATGTAAAAGAAGAAACAAAAGAAATGCCATTCTTTAAAGAAGCAGTTGCTATTAAGGAAAGAGATAGACAAGATTTGCTCCTTGCAATGAGTGGAAAAAATACTCAATGGAGAGATATGATCTTAGATAATATATACAACGATACAAAATGTCTTGTAGATGGTGCTGATATACAAGCAGAAAGAATGAGAATGCAGCTAATAAGCGAAGGTAAAATACTTGTATCTACACAAGATAGAGATATAAGTTTTGACTATGGTTTTCCTGTTGGTCATATGGAAACTCTTTCAGGTACTGCAGTATGGTCTGATACAGAAAATTCTACACCAATAGAGGATATTATGAGATGGCAAGATAAGGTTGAAGAAGATACTGGAGTAAGACCATCAAGAGCAGTATGTACAAGAAAAACTTTTAATTATCTCAAAGCTAACAAAGGAGCAAGATTAGACATTGATAGAACAGGCAGCACAATAATAACAGATGTCATTATTAAAAAATATTTAAATGATAAAGTTGGAATAGTTGTAGAAATAGTAAGTGGTAATTTTATTGCTGAAGATGGCTCAAATCAACCTTATTTCCCTGAAGATATATTTACATTACTTCCAGATGGTACCTTAGGAAGAACTTATTACGGTACAACACCAGAAGAAGCAGATTTAATGACAGGGAATGCAGCTCAAGTTGCTATTGTAAGAGATGGAATTGCAATAACAACTGTTAAACAAACAGATCCAGTAACTGTAGTGACAAAAGTATCTCAGATTACTCTTCCAAGCTTTGAAAGAATAGAAGAGATTTTTATAGCAAGAGTTAAATAATAATTAATTAACAAATAGGAGAGTTTTTCTCTCCTTATTTTTTTAGAAAGGATGATATAAATGGCTAAGAAAAAAATTAAAGCAAAGGCGTTAGTTAATCTTAAATATGATAAGGAAATAAAGAAAATAGGTGAAGAATTAAAAATAAGAATTGATAATGTTGAATCAATGGTAGATAGGGGATTGATTGTACTACTAGAAGATATACCTGAAAAACTAGGAGAAGATGATGAGACGGGTGGGGAAAGTAATGAAAAAGAAGGTGAATAGTTATGGCTACCACACCTATTGAAGTTTTAAAATTTAATTTACAAGAGAAACAGTTTCCTTATTTTGATTATAAGGAGCTAGAGATTTTACTAGAAACTAATGATAATGATGTAAATAAAGCAACTTACAAAGGATGCATGATGAAAGCTCAAGAAGATGGTTTAAATATAGGACCATTGAAAACAGAGTCTAATAAAGAATATTGGTTGAATCTTGCTAAAAGTTTTAAACCTAAGAAAACTTATAACTATATAACAAGCATGAAAAGAAGTGATGGTCAATGAGTTTAAATATAGAAAGAATAAAACAGCAAGTTAAAAGAGGAATAGCTATAAAACCTACTCATATAAAGCTTATTAGAAAAGAGAAAATAAGCAATGGTATGAGAGGTGGAAAAGAAAAACCAGTAGATGTTGCTGAACTTGATGTTTTTATAGATGATAGTAAACATTCATTAAGTGGTAATTTAAAAGAATCAGGAAAAATAAATAGAATTAGAAGTCTAACAATGCTTGCTGTAGCAGAAGGCTTTGAAATTAAAGAAGGAGATTATTTTATTGCCAATGAGATAAAGTACAGAGTAACTTATCCGGGAATGCTTGTAGAAGGAGTTTATAACTCTGATTTAGAGGTGGTTAAATGAGTGATGGTTGTAAAATAGATATGAATGGTTTAGATGAAGCAATGAGAAAACTTAAGGAGTTTACTCCAAGGCTTAAAGCAGCATTAGCTTTAGATGCTCAAAACATAGCTATGGAAATGGAAAAATGGGCTAAAGAAAATGCACCATGGGAAGATAGAACAGCTCATGCACGTTTATTTTTAAAAGCTACAGTTAAATGGAAACACACCAATGAACTTATGATAACTATTAGCCATGGAGTAGATTATGGGGTGTATCTTGAATTAGCTAATGAAGGTAAGTATGCAATACTTGAAAAAGCTATTCAAGAGTTTACTCCACAATTCCATGAAGGTTGGAAGAAGATAGTACAATCCGTAGGAGTGATTTAATGAATAGACAAGAGTTATTTAATTTATTAGATCCTGTTTATCCCACATATGCTATAGGAGAACATAAAGGTGAATGTATAGAATCATATATAGTTCTAAAATTTGATGGACAATTAACAAGTATGAATAACAGTCAGTGTGGTTGGCAGTTTGTTCATATTTTTTTATATGCTCCTTTAGGAGACATAACAATACTTGATGATATGATACTTGAAGTTAAACAAGCTCTTAAAAATAAGCTTGAAGATACAGGAGAAATTACTCCTGAAATAATCGATAGTGATAAAAAAGCTTATATGAGAAGGATAAAATATAGAATACCAAAGGAGGTAGTTTAAGTATGGGTACAACTGGTGAGATTTTGTACAATATTAAAAAGGTTATTTTGACACCAATAGATAAAAGTACTGGTTTACCATTAGCTGATGCTAAAAAAATTAATGTTCAATGTGATAGTGAAGCTGATATTGATCCTGAAATATCTCAAGGTAAAGAAAAAACACTTAGAGATGATGAAAGAATATTGGCAACTGCAAATACTCCAGATTTAATCTATGGATATAAATTAAAACTAAAAAATAATACCTTTGATATAGCAGTAGCAGCATTAGTAGAAGGTGGAAATGTTAGATATGATAAAGAAGATCCTACAAAAATAATAGGTTATGATACACCAATGCTTTCAGAAGGATGTACCTTGAAGCCTTTTATGACTGAAATATATGTGGCAAATTATGAGGGAGACGACATAAAAAATTATGCGAAGATAACATTTAATAAGTGTACAGGAAAGGCGTTTAAAATGTCACTTAAGAAGGATTTCTTTGCTCCTGAATTTGAGATTAAGTGTAGAGAAAATACTAAGGCTAAATTAACAATGAAATCACTTGATTTTGTTGATGAAATACCAGCATAAGAGGGCTTTAAACAAGCTCTCTTTTTAATTTGAATAATTTGGAGGTCGATAATATGGCAGTAACTAAAATAGAGGAATTAAAAGCTAAAAAATATATAGAGGTAGATCTTCCAGGATGGGACGGAGATGATGTCTTTACTTGTAAGCTTCAAAGAGTTAACCTTTTAGATTTAGCAAGTAAAGGGAAAATACCTAATCCACTTATGGGAACTGTAGTGCAATTATTTAAAGGGAATGGACCAGTACCAGAGGATGAAAATAGTTTAAAAACAATAAATGAATTATCAGAGTTATTCTGTGAGGTTACTATGGCAGAACCTACTTTTAAAGAAGTTCAAGAAGCCATAGGACTTACTGATGAGCAAAAGATAATAATTTATAACTACGCAGTAAAAGGAGCTAGAGTATTGGAACCGTTTCGTAAAAAGCCAGAAAATACTAAGCCTAGTGACAATGGTAAAGATGTACCAGAAGAGACCAAGTGAAATAATAAAAATTGAAGATGATTATGTAGCTTATTGTTTAGATGAAGCGATAAGTGAATTTATAATTAGAATAGAGAATGAGGAAACTCCTAGATTTATAGATAATAACACGAAGAAAGATAACCCAGGATTAAAATTACTTATGAAGTAATTAGAGAATTAAGAATCACTTTTGTGGTTCTTTTCTTATGCCTCAAAATAGGAGGTGAGAAATATAAGTACAGATTTAGGAAGTATATATTCGAGTTTAGATTTAAGGTTAGATAAGTTTGAGAGTTCTGTGACGAAAGCAATGAAGGGTTTTTATAAATTACAAACAAGAACTCAACAATCTAGTTCTATAATGGATAAATCAGTTTATACTGCTGTATCTAACATAGAAAAATCATATCAGCTTTGGGAAAGAGCTAATGATAAGACAGGAAAAAGTATTTTTGATAATAGTAAAAAAATAGAAAGTTATAAAGATAGAATAAAAGTCTTAGATGAAGAAATTAAAAAGTCAGAAAAGACTTTAGCTGATATAGAAAAGCAAAGTGGTAAAAACTCTAAAGAAGCTGAACAATATAACTCTCATGTTTTGGATTTGAAATTATCACATTCTCAGCTTACAGAAGAAATGAGAAGAGCAGAAAGAGAAACAAGAACTTTTACTGGAAGACTGGAATTGTTAGAAAGAGAATTCACTAGAATTAATAATAGATACAGGGTTTTTGATAAAGTTGGTGGTAAGTTTCAAGAGATAGGTAATAAATTGACTATGGGAGTTACACTTCCACTTGTTGCAGTAGGAACCGTATCTGCTAAATCTGCTATGGATTTTGAAAAAGGTATGACAAAGGCAAATACAATTGCAAAATTAAGTAGTGAAGAAATAAAGAATTTATCTAAAGAAACATTAAATCTATCTGATGCAACAGGTGTTACAGCAAAAGATTTAGCAGAAATGGAGTATAACGCGCTATCTGCCAGTGTTAAAATAAAAGATCTTACAAGTGTTGTTAAAACATCTTCCGAACTTAGCAAGGGTGGCTTTGCTGATGCGAATGATTCTCTTAAATTATTAACGTCTACTTATAATATCTATAGAGAAGAATTTGAAAAGTTAGGTATTAGTCAAGCAAATGCAACTAAAATAATAGCTGATAAAATGATTAATATACAAAACATGGGTGTAACTACTGTAGGACAATTAAGTTCAACATTAGGTTCACTTACCCCAATTGCATCTAATGCAGGATTGAGCTTAGATGAACTTTCAGCCAGTATGATAGTTTTAACTAAAAATGGATTATCAACAGGTGAAGCAACGACAGGATTAAAAGCAACTCTTAGTAATTTGATAAAACCTAGTCAACAGGCAAGGAAAATGGCTCAAGCGCTAGGAATTGATTTTAGTACTGCAACAATTAAATCTAAAGGGTTTGGTGGATTTTTAAAAGATTTACGAGAAAAACTTAAAAATACAAATCCTGCACTTATTGAAACTGCAGATAAAATAGCTAAATATCACTATCAAATAGATCATGCTACTAAAGAGCAAAAAAAGAACAAGGAACAAATGAGACACTGGAAAGCAGAATTAAAAAACGCTAAAGGACAATTGAAAGTATTAACCAAAGCAGGTGGAGAAACTACAGGTGCTTTAGGACAATTGTTTGGCAGTGTAGAAGGACTAGGAGCAGTTTTAAGTTTAACAAGTAAATATGGTATGGAAGATTTTAAAAACGGATTAGAAGCTTCTAAAAATTCAATAGGTAGTACACAAAAAGCTGCAGATCAAATGGCTGAAACAACAGCTGAAAAATTTGAAAAAGCAATGAACAAATTAAAAAATGCAGGTATTAGACTAGGTATAAAGTTATTACCAGTAGTAGAGAAAGGCATTAATCTAATATCAAATTTAGCTGATAAATTTGGAAAACTTAGTCCAACAACTCAAGACTGGATAGTTAAAATCGGATTAGCAACTGCTGTACTCGGACCTTTTCTAAGCGTTACTGGTGGAGTTATAAAAGGAATAGGTGGACTATTAAGCTTAGGACCTAAAGTAAGTACCTTCTTTGGATTATTTAAGGGGGCAACAACAGTAGCTACTGCAGTTGAAGGAGTTGGAACAGCAGCAGGTGTAGCAACAGGAGCTGCAGGTAGTGGAGGAATTTTAGGATTAACAGCTAGTTTTGGTCCAGCTGTAGTTGCTGCCGCACCATGGATAGCTGCTGCTGGAGCAGTTGCTTATGGTGGGCATAAAATATATAAGCATATGACAAAAGAAGCAATTCCAGCCGTTGATCTTTTTGCAAATAAAACTCAACAAGCAGCACATAGAACAAAAACTGCAAATGGACAAATTATACAAAGTTATGAGCAAACTACTATAAAAATAAGTGATGAAACTAAGAAGGCTGTTGGAACTTATATGGAGTTAGATAAATCTGCTACGGAAAGTCTTACAAACATATATGCTAATAGAACAATTTTAACTAATGAAAACTCTCAGGAACTAATTAGTATCTATAAAAATATGAATAAGCAAATAGAGAAGGGAATAGATAAACATTATCAAAAAAGAACTTCATCTTTACAAAATTTCTTTAATAATAGTAATGCTATGACAAAGGATGAAGAAGCAGAGATTTTAGCAAAAGAAAAGCAAAATAATGAAGCCAGAAAGGCATCTCAGCAAGAATTTCAAGATAAAATTAAAGCAATCATTGAGAGGGCAAGTAAAGAAAACAGAAATCTTAAAGCAGATGAAGTCAAAGAAATAAATATGTATCAAAATAATATGAGACAAAATGCCATTAAATGTCTTAGTGAAGAGGAAATTGAAAGTAAAGTAATAATGGAAAGACTCAAAGGATATAGTAGTAGAATTACAGCAGAGCAAGCTAGTGAAGTGATTAAGAATGCAGAAAAACAAAGAATAAGTGCAGTAGATAAAGCCAATAAACAATATGATGAAACTGTTAAGCAGATAATAAGAATGAGAGATGAAACTGGAACTATTACAGCTGAACAAGCTGATAAATTAATCAAAGAAGCTGAGAGACAAAAAACACAAAGCATAGAAAAAGCTAACATGCTTAAAGAAGGTGTAGTAACTAGAGTACTTGAAATGGATAAAACTATAGCTGATGATGTAGACACAAAGTCAGGTGAAATGTTAACAAGTTGGGATAAATTAAAAAAATGGTGGGATGATTGGAAACCAGATGTAAAAAACTTTACCTTTAAAGTTACTGGATTTTTTGAGAAGATAAATAGTTTTTTTGAAAAACAAAATGATAGTGGTTTAGGAACTTATAATGGTCCAGGTTCAATTGCAGGTGCAGGTAAGGGATATGCAACTGGTACAAATTCAGCAACACCAGGATTACATGAAATTGCAGAAGATGGGTTTGAAATAGTAACTAGTAGACAATATAGATGGTTTAATGGTGGAGAAAAAGTATTTAATCATAATGAATCTAAAAAATTACTAGAGGCTCTTTCTAATAAATCCAATGCTCAAAATATTGCTAAAGAAGCTATGGCACAGTCAAAAGAAAGTATAGCTGTAAAACCAAGAGTAAGTGTATCTGAAAGCACTATTAAAAACAATAATGCTTCAATGTTAAACTATGGAGATAAAAATAAAAAAGCTTATAAAGACTATGTTAATTATGTAAATAAACTTAATCAAGATGAAGTTAAAACATCAAAAGAATTACTTGATAAAGATTATAAAAACAGAATTATAATTTTAGATGCTAAAATAAAAGCCATTAAGGAAAGTACTGCAAAAGAAACAGCTAACTTACAAGCTGTAGGCAATAAGAAAAATGAACATAATAAAAAAGCTATAGCTGCAGTAAAATCAGTAACTAATGCTAAAGTAAAAGCACTTGAAAATTCTAAAACTGCTTTAAAAAAATATCATGAGTTAGGTATTGAGCTTTTAAATGAAAGAAATGAAGCTGTAAAGAAATCTATAAAAACTTCTGAAAATTTATTTAAAGATAAAATTAATAAATATGATGTAGCTATAAGAAGATTAAGTATTGACACTAAAGATTTAAATAAGAATTTAGATAATCAAAAAGCTATAGTTATTATTCAAGAACAGAAGATAGGGGAATTGAAAAAACGTTATAAGGAGTTAGCTGAAAGTTTTGGTTCAACTTCTGATGAGGCTATTGAAGCTAAAAAAGCTTTTCAAGATGCTAAGATAGAACTTATCAGTATGTCTAATGCAGTTGTAGAAGCTAAAAAACAAATAAATAAAGAAGTTGCTGAAAGTATAAATAACCTTGCTGATAAAATTAAAAATGCATTAAAAGAAAAATATAGTGAAGAAGAAAGTCAGCAAGAGGAATCTCTAAATAAGCAATTAGATAACTTAGAAAAACTTAAAAACAAAAACTTAGAAGAGATAAATGAAGTTTTTGATAAGAAAAAGGAAATACTTCAAGAAGAAGAAAATAAATCTGAGATAGCTTTTCAACATGAGTCAGAAGAGTTAGATAAGTGGAAAAAAGATACTCTTGAAGCTATTGAAGATACTTATAATACTAAAAAAGAAGCACTTGAAAATGGTAAACTAAATTCAGAAAAAGCTTTTAAATATGAATCTGAAAAGTTGGATAACTGGAAAGAACATCAGCTTAGATCTATTGATGAAGTTTCAAATAAAAAAATTAGTGCATTACAAGACCAAATAAATGCATTAGATAAGCAAGTTAAAGTTGAAGAAAGAATCAAAAAAGATAAAGAAGATCTCATCAAGATAAATAGATTAAAGGATAAAATATCTTTTGAACATAATGAGTTTAATAAAGCTGAAATGCAGAAAGAATTAAATAAATTAATCCAAGAAAGACAAGAGCGTTTGCACAATGATAAAATAGAAGATACAAAAGATACACTAAAAAAACAAATGGATATAATCAAAGAAGATGCATCTAAGCAAAAGCAAAGTATAAGTGATATATATGAGACTAAAAAAGATAATTTAAAGCGTAGAATTGATGATAGCAAAGAATATTATAGAGTTCAAAAAAAGCTTCTTGATAGCTCAGAAAAAATGGAAAAAGACTCAATATCAGCTACTTACGAAGCTAAAAAGGAAGATTTAAAACGAAGGATAGTAGATAGTAAAGAATATTTTGCAAAGCAAAAGAAGCAACTTCAAGAAACTGAAAAACTACAAATTAAAAGTATAAACGAGACTTATAATTTTGAAAAAGCTATATTATATAAAAAACTCAGAGATAACAAGGATTTTTATGAAAAAAAATTAGATGATGCTCAACTTAACGCTGAAGCTGAAAAACTTATTATGGATAATAATCAAAAAGAAATAGTAGAATTACTCAAAGCGTATGGTGATACTTATAAAGAAGTAGGGAATACATTAGGTGAAAATTTAGTTGAAGGATTTAAGCCTAAGATTGACTCACTAAGAGAGATGGTAGCTGATATTAATAGTTCTATTAGTGAATCAAGAAAAAATGCTTTAAAAGCTATCAGTGAAGCTAACGCAGCAAAAGCTGCAAGTTCATCACATTCATTTCGTGGAAGTACACATATATCAAATAATCATTCTACAGTAGTAAATAATAATCATGTGACTTTTAATAGTCCTCATGTTATGAGACCTTCAGAAATAATGAGAAAAACTGAATCTACATTTAGAAGATTAGTTTTTGGATCGTAGGTGATAATATGGAGAAAATAATATTTACAAATTTAAGGGGTCAGAGTATAGTTTTAAAAAACTCTGGTCCTTTTATTATTGAAAAGATAGAAGGAACAGGAAGTTCTCAAACTACAGTTTTAACATCAAAGGCTCCTAGTCAAGATGGAAGGAGTTATCATGGAACGTTATTAGAAGAAAGAGTTTTACCTATAACAGGCTCTATAGTTGGGGAAAATGTAGAGAATATGTATAGGAAAAGACAAGAATTATGCAGTATATTTAATCCTAAAATAAAAGGGAAACTTAAGTATATAAATAATGCAGGAGAGCATGAAATTAACTGTATTGTGGAAAATATATCATTCAAGGATAAGGTGTCAGAGATACAAGATTTTTTGATTCAACTGTATTGCCCTAATCCATTTTGGACAGATACACAAGAATGCAAAAAAGAAGTAGCTCTTTGGGCTGGAGATTTTGAATTTGAATTGGAAATTCCAGAGGAGGGTATAGAAATGGGACATAGAGAGTCAAATTTAATAGTAAATATTCTTAACAAGGGTGATAGTAAATGTGGAATGAGAATAGAATTCACAGCTCTTGCTACAGTAGTTAATCCAAGTTTATTTGATGTTTATACTAGAAAATATTTAAAAGTTAAAAGAACTTTACAAGCAGGGGATAAGCTTATTATCAGTACCGACTTTGGAAATAAAAGAGTTGAAATGGTAAAGAGCAATGGAATAAGTCAAAATGTTTTTAACTATATAGATTTAAATTCAGAGTTCCTACAGCTTAATGTTGGAGACAATTTGCTGCGATATGATGCAGAGAAAGGTATAGATAACCTAGAGGTTGCTATTTACCATAAACCTCTTTATTTAGGTGTGTAAAATGAATGAACATATAAGAATAATAAGTTCTGACTTTAATCTTTTGGGCGAAATTGATGATTATGAATCACTTATATTCATAAGACGATTTTTTAAAGTCGGTGAGTTTGAACTTCATATTAATATAAATAAAAATAATACAGATAAACTTCAGGAAGGAAACTTAATATTACTCGGTGCTAAAGTTAATAAAGTAGGCATTATAATGCACCGTGAAAATGGTATAGATGAGAATGGAGAAGCTACAGAAACGCTTGTCATTAAAGGTCCAACGCTTAAAGGGGTTATGAAAAGAAGAATAACAGTACCAACAGGTAACCAAGCTTATGATAATGCAGTAGGGAGTCAAGAAACTATAATGAAGCAGTTTGTAAATAATAATATTGTAAATCCATCAGACATTTCCAGAAAAATTTCTCAAGTTGTAATAGCTCCTGACTTAAAAAGAGGTAAGGAAGATAAATGGCGTACTAGGTTTGAAAATTTAGCTGATAAACTTACCGATATAGGAGAATATAGTGAGTTAGGGTGGGAAGTATTATTAGATATAAATAATGCTAAATGGATATTTGATGTAGTTGAAGGAAAATCTTTAACTGCTAACCAGGATATTTTACCACCAGTAATATTTAGTTTGGATTTTGACAACATAAAGAATAGGCATTACATAGAAAGTAGCTTGGATTATAAAAATGTTGGATATTGTGGTGGAAAAGGTGAAGAAGATGAAAGGTTAATTCAACAAGTTGGTGAAGCTAGTGGACTACATAGAACTGAAATTTTTATTGACTGTTCACAGGCAGAAAATGTAGAAGAACTTACTATCCAAGGACAACAAAAACTAAATGAATTTAAAAAAGTAAAAAGCTTTGAGGTACAGATTATTCCTTATAGCTCTTTTAATTTTCAGGAAGATTATGATTTGGGAGACATGGTAACAGTACAAGACAGAAAATTAGGAATAACTATGAATACTAGAATTATTGAGTTAAAAGAAATATATGAAGAAAATTTTAATCTTGAAGCAACATTTGGTATAAATATACCTAATTTAATTACAGCAATAAAAAGAGAAACTAAAAAGGTGGTGAGATAGTGGAAAAAAGCTTTATTTTTAATAGTGTAAACGGAGATAGGAAATATAAAGCAGAGAATTTTAGAGAATACTTTGCTTCATTTATAGGGAATGGAGTTTTTCCTAATCCCTCAACTAACTTACAAGTAATGGCTAATGACGATATGACCGTAACTATTAAACAAGGTAAAGGTTGGATAAATGGTGCGATATACATTAATACAGATGATTATATAGTATCTGTAGATCCTGCTGATGGAGTATTAAGCAGAATAGATAGAGTTGTACTAAGAATGGATACAGTAGAAAGAAAAATATATGGGTATATTAAAAAAGGTGATTTTACCACTAATGCAGTTGCTAAAAATCTACAAAGAGATGCTGATGCATACGAAATAGCTTTAGCAGATATAAAATTAAACAAGGGAGCTATTTCTATAACTCAAGCTGATATTACGGATTTAAGGATTAATAAAGATCTTTGCGGAATAGTACATGGAACTGTGGAGCAGGTGGACACTACTACACTATTTAATCAGTACCAGGCATGGTTTGCTAAAAAAATGCAGCAGTATAATTCAGATTTAGACAATTTCATAGGAAGTAAAAAACAAGCTTTTACAGCTTGGTATGATACTACAACATCTACTTCTCAAGAAGATATAGCAACAATGAAACAAAACTTTGAAAATGAATTTAATACATGGTTCAATTCTATAAAAAATATATTAAGTGAAGATATTTCTGGTAATTTACTTAATCTTATAAATGCTAATACTACAGATTTAGAAAATTTCAAAACAAATACCGATAATAAATTAAAAGAAGTTACTTCTCAAATGATTGATTTAACGTCACAAGGAGATATAAAAAGAGTAATAATAACTAATATAATACCTACAGTAGAAACAGCACAAGAAAATACTTTATATTTTGTATATGAGTAGGTGATAAAATTGATACCTATTAAAATGAATAATAAAGTTAAGCAAATAAAAAGTATTTACTATAAAGTAGGTAATGAAATTAAAAGGTTGCTTGTGAAAAGTAAAATAGATTCTGAAATAATAGACTTTATCAAATATACAATACAAAAAATATTAGATTATACATTTAGTGAAAGTACATCAAGTAGTCGTTCATATACTTTTAATTTTCCTAATTTAATAAGTATTGATGAAATTACTGTAGATACTGGTAATGTAAATTATACAACAGAAGGCGATAATGTAAATGTATCTGTAAGTGCTGGTAACTATATACGCAGTAGTTATAGTTCAACTAAATATTCTAAATCTGCAACAGATTATAGAACATCATCATCAAATAGCTTTTCTTCAAGTGTAAGCTATTCAAATGATGGGTATAGTGGAACATTATATAAAAGCGGAAGTAGTTATGTATATAGTGGAAGTTATACTCCAAGTGATAGCAAAACAGTAGCAACTACAAAACATACGTATGATCGTTTTTATAAAAAATGGAATGGAAATCGTTGGGAAACTGACCATATAGATTGGGCTAGGGGTGGTGGCTTTCCTATTTCGTATAATGAAAATGGATATAGTGGAAACTTAACTCATAAATCGACTGTTATGGATAAATCGGAAGTTTTTAATCCACCATATCAACCATATATAGGACAAATTTTCTTAGAAGAAAAAGTCACATATACTGTAACTTATAGTGGAACAGTAACAAAACCTAGTTCTGATACTAGAAAATACAGACAAAATTATAGTGGAACTATTTATAAAGGTGGTTACTACTACTATTACAAATATAATATAAATATTAAGTATACAATAAAAAATTAAAATAAATTAAAGGTAGGTAATGTTTTATGTTAAAAATAAGAGTTAACGAAAAAGAATATGAGGTAAATAATTGTTATGAAAATGTTAGTTGGACAGGAGAAAGAAAAGAAAAATCTATATCAATAAATGTAACGGATATTAATGTTAAAGTTGAATTTGATTCATTTGTAGGTACAAATTTAAATGCTGAAATTTTAAGCAATAAAGATGTTGTATTAACAATTGGACAAGATTATATTCTTAAAGAGACATTTAGAAATATATCAAATTTTCAAAGCAGTTTTAGTATGAGGTTTGAAAAAGTTATTTCTTAATAGAAAAATATTATGTATTTAACATAACACCTAAAAAGGTGTATTTTTTATGATTTAAAAACGAGATACAAATATGTGAAACTTGCAAAATACAAACCATATTTTGTAAAATATATAAAAATTACCGAGGGGTTATAAAATGACTTGCAAGAATCAAAAGAATTATACTTCATTTTAGGAGGTGCAATATGAATGAAAGAGAGATATTTAATACTGTAATAGTAGTAATAGGCAGTTTTTTTACCTATATTTTTGGAATATGGGATACATGCCTCATAGTATTAGTAGCATTTATGAGCCTTGATTACATTACAGGACTTATTGCTGCAATAATTCAAGATAAACTTAACAGCCATATAGGTTTTAAAGGAATATTGAGAAAATCAACTATTTTATTAGTACTTATTGTGGCTGTTTTATTAGATAGGTTGCTAAGTAATGGAACTTGGGTGTTCCGTACTATAGTAGCCTATTTTTATATTGGCAATGAAGGAATTAGTATTCTTGAAAATGTAGGAAAGTGTGGGGTACCTCTTCCTAAAAAAATGATTAAAGCTTTAGAACAGTTAAGAAAAAAGGAGGAATAGTTTATGAAAATATTTATAGATCCAGGACATGGTGGATATGATTCAGGAGCAGTAGGAAATAGATTAAGAGAAAAAGATTTAGTCTTAGATATATCTTTAAAGCAGAAGAAATTATTTGAGACACTTGGACATGAAGTAAGATTGAGTAGAAGTACTGATGTATTTGTTAATTTAGCAAAAAGAGTTTATATGGCAAATATCTGGGGAGCCGATATATTTATTTCAAATCATGTAAATTCAGGTGGTGGAAAAGGTGAAGAAGTTTGGTGTTCTATTAATGGTGGTACAGGAAGAGTTTATGCATCTAAAGTCGAAGCTCAATTAGTAATGTTATTTGAATCAAGGGGAATTAAAACTAAAAGAGGTAGACATGGTGATTACTTGTATGTGATAAGAAATACTAGAATGCCAGCAATACTCAATGAATTTGGATTTATTGATAATGTTTCAGATGTAGCTAAATTAAAAAATGAAAGTTTTAGACAACAGTTAGCTGAAGCAGTTGTAAAAGGTATTACTGGTAAAAGCATTACTGCAGTACCTAAACAATCTAAAAGTAGCCTAAAGGGTAGATATGGAGAAATTACCGCAAGTGTTTTAAACGTAAGAGAATCAAATACAACTAATTCAAAAGTTTTAAAACAGCTTAAAAAAGGTGATAAAGTTAAAATTTATAAACAATATAATAACTGGTATTCAATATATCCAACTGGATGTGTATATGCAAAATATATTAAATTGATTTAGGAGGAGTATAGATGAATAACATAGATCTTATGAAATATGTAACTGAGCAAGCTTTAATACTTATTCCAGTTTTATATGTATTAGGTATTATAATAAAAAATATACCTAACATACCTGATTGGGTAATTCCTTGGATAATACTTATGGTATCTATAGTGTTGTCTGTTTTGATTCTAGAGATAAATGTACAAGCAGTTATTCAAGGAATTTTAGTAGCTGGTGTTACAGTGTTGTCCAACCAGCTTGTTAAACAAACAACTAAAAAGAAGTAATTTTCCCATAAACTTAGGCTTAGGGCATTTTTTATCTTGGTCTCTTTATGCAAAAATGAAGATATATATATAATATTGATTTTATTGGTAAATATGCCTATAATAAAAAAAGAAACTATTAGTTTTACACTATACAATGATAGATTAATACTAAATTTTTAAAATTTAACAATGGTTATATAAAAAGTGCAATTAAAATATTCTTTTATAATCAATAGGAGGACAGAATGTTTAATCCAAAGAAAATGTTAATTAGTATGACACTATTTGCAATAGGGACGTTTATATTAGAAACTCAATTTTTAGCATTTCCACCCCTTTATTCACTGCCAGAGTGTTATATTGCAATGGGAATACCATGTGGAATGAGAATATTAAATAAACTAAAACCTAATTTTGGAATTATAGTGCCATTAATAGTAGTTATATTCATAAGTCCATTCATACTGCTTTTAGTGATACTAACAGGATTAGTATCAGCACCTTATTATCTTGTTAGGTCAATTAATGGAGTAGTACGAGGTTACTAGTATTGAATGTTGGAACTTAGGTACAATATCCTAAGTTCTTTATTTTATTAAAATGTATTAGTTTTTATATAAAATGAGGTGATGTATTGAACAATTTAGAGATTGAAAATATATATAAATATTATAATAAGGAACTTAGTAATTTTAGATTAATGAGCAAACAAGATAAAATTGTTCAAATGAGTTTAGTAACACTACTTGGAATATATCTAATATTTGGTTTAATATCAGTTTTAACCAAAGAATCATTTTTATTTTGGATAGCTTTACTTAGTTATATAATAGCTATAATAATAGTGGTGAAATGGAGAAGAAAGTCTAAAAGTAAAAATAATTATAAGATTAGTTTATTTGCTTATTTACATGTAAAAAAACGTGAAAAATTTATTTGTTATTTAAAAAAACAAGGTATTAAAACACTTAAACAAAAAGAAGTTTTATGTGATTTGTTAGATGATAAAGCTAAAGAACATAAAGTTGATAACTTATGGTTTATAGGAGTAATAGGAGCTCTAAGTATACCCGTTTGGAATTGGTTTGTTAACGAAGAATTTAAGAATGCTAATATAATTAATATTACTTTATGGAAAAACTTCTTAATTATAATCACATTTGCACTAGCAATAGTTATTTTAATTCGTTTTGTAATTAATAAGAGTATTTTAAAAGTACTTAATATTAGGAGTAGTAGATATAAAGAAATGGTAAAAGTTCTCAAAGAAGACTTACTATTAAATGAGTATAACAGAAGCAGTTCAATAAGTAAAAGAAAATATAAACGTGAAAAACTCAAAATTAATATGTATTTATAATATGAGTAATTTAAGTTATTATTAGGAGAGGTTAAAAGCAAATGAAAAAAAAATTTAGATTTATATTATGGTTTATTTTAATTAGTTCAATATTTATGTCTATTTTAGCAGTAGGCAAAATAGTTTACGATAAGAAGAATATTTCACCCAAAATTAATCAAAGCAATAGTTCATTGATTACTATTTCAGTAGCAAATTCACTTAAAGAGCTAAAAAAAGGTGATTTAGTCAATATATATTTTGAACGATTTAAATCTAATAAAGAAGAAACTATGGAATTATTTTACCTTAAGAAAGGGGATTTTTTAGCTAATAAAGTAACTATAGCAGAAGTAAACAGAGAAAATAAAACTATTAAAGTTTATCTAGATAAGCAATATGCTGACTACTATAATAAATGCAGTAATAAATGTATCTATATTATAAAGAAGCATGAAGGAGAATTTATAAAGTTAAAAAGAGAAATAAATAATGCCTGGAATATTAGTGATAAAAAAGGAAAAGTGGAAATAGTATTTACTCTTTTATCTACTGTAGGAACTTTAATATTAATGCCGTTAATTGCAGCAGTATTACTTTGGTTTACTAGGAAGGAAAATAAAGGGGTAATAGGAGAGAAGAAAGTTATTAAAGCACTAAAAAAATTACCTAAAAATAAATATAAGTTTCTTAATGATATAATGATATTGAATGAAGGTACTTCAAGTCAAATTGATCATATAGTGATATCAACTTTTGGAATTATTGTTATTGAAACTAAAAACTATAAAGATCTTATTTATGGTTATGATGATAAAAATGATTGGACACAAAGTATAAAGAAAACAGGAAAATACTATACAGTCTATAATCCTATAAAGCAAAATAAAAAACATATTGAGGAATTGAAAAAGCTAATAAAAGATAGCAAAATACCTTTTTACAATTTAGTTGTATTTGCAGGTAAATGTACTTTACAAGGTGAGTATCTTAAAAATAACAAAGATGTACTATTTGTAAGTGAATTACTAAATAGAATGGATGAATTATCAAGTGCTAATAAAGAAATTTTAAACATTAATGAAGTTCAAGAGATTTATAAATTAATTAAAACTAATAATGTAACTGATGCTGGATTAAGAAAGCAGCATATAGATAATATAAGATTAAATAAAATAAGAGCATATAAATAATTAAACCTCGGATATTAATCCGGGGTTTTTTAGTTATATAAGTGAAACTAGATTTTATTATTTTTAAGTCTTTATAGTTACAGGTGATAGCTTTCTAAAATTATCATATTCTTTTAATAAATCTTTTCCATCATATAATTTAATATCGAAACATTCAGGTAATGAATTTATATATTCGATAGCTTCATTAGTAATAATACCACTGGTAATTATCATTCCATCAACAACTTGATTACCTTCCATAGCTCCTACTAATTTACGAGCTATTTCTAAATCAACTTTATATTTTGCTTTTTTAGAATAAACATATCTTTTGCATTCTACATAAAATTTAAGATTACCTCTGTAACAAATAATATCTTTTCCTCCATCAGGTCCAACAGGTGTTACTTCAATGTTAGTATATCCTTGTTTATCCAGAAACGATGCACACCAATGTTCAAATTCATTAGGGCTTAAATCATGTAAATCTTCTAAAGTTAAAATACCCTGTTTTAAATTATCAATACGTTTCTTTTCCTGTCTGTAATATATAAACATGTTAATAATTTTATGCAAGCATTTTGCAAAAAGTATAATGAATTTTATTAAAGCTATCCCTAAAATAACAATAAACATTAAATTTACAAAATAACCTATTAAAATGTCCATTGGAGAATTCATTTAAATCACCTTATTTCCTAAGAATTTTGAAGAAACTCTTTTCTTATATTATTTTTTCTGATATCCCAACAAGCTTTTGAAAAATTAATTCCATCTATTAATTCCATATTATATATTTGGGGAAGATTTTCTACATATTCCTTTGCTTCTCCGGATATGTTGCCATTTGTAATAACAAGGGCATTATATATATTATCTTCAACCATAGCTCCAACAAATTTTTGAAGTGCTGGTCTACCTACATGAGTATAATTATCATTAGTATTTGAATTTTCTTCATTAATAGCTTTATAGCAATGAATATATATATTAAGAGTTTTACCTTTATCCGCAGTAAAAGTAATGCCACCTTCAAGCTTTTCTGATATTAATTTTATATTTTTATAATCATTTTCTATTAAAAATTCATTACAAAAATCTATAAATTGATTATTAGGAAGTTGAGATAAAGAATATCTTGATGCTAAACCATATTTTAATTTTTCTTTAGCAAATTCATTTCTTAGTTTTGATTGTTCAGTATCTAACCTACTATTAATGATTTTTAAAACTATTATTAAAACTATTAATAAAGGAATTATATTAAAAGTCTTCAATAAATCACCCCATATAAATTTATTTTGATATACATGTAAAAGTTTTAACATAAACAAAAAGTATTATACACATATTAATGGAATATTTTAGTTCAAATACAATTGAAATAAGTTAAAAATAATTGGATATTCAGCTTGTTATGTTAATTAAAGAGATAACTTAAGATAAATAATTTACTTACAAGTAAAATAATGTATAATAGTAGTGGATAAATCAGATAGGGGGGGACTACATGTCAAACATAAAAAAGCGATTTTTAAATTTAATGATAGCTTTTATTTTTATGTTTTCTTTAGTAGGCTGTGGAGCTAATAAAAAAGAAGCTTCAAAAGAAAATGTAGAAAATAAAACTGTAGCAGTTGCTAAAGAAACTAATCAAGGAGCAACTTCTAAACCGGTATCAAATACTATAAAAGCAGATGTGAAAGTTCAAGGGAATCTTAAAGTTCACTATATAGACGTTGGTCAAGCAGATTCAATACTTATCCAACAAAATGGACATAACATGTTAATTGATGCTGGAAACAATGCAGATAGTAATTTAGTAGTGAATTATCTTAAAAAGCAAGGCGTGTCAAAGTTAGACTATGTAATAGGTACGCATCCACATGAGGATCATATCGGAGGACTTGATGTAGTTATCAATACTTTTGATATAGGTACAATCTATATGCCTAAAGCTACAAGTACTACTAAAACTTTTAAAGATGTAGTAACAGCTATAAAAAATAAAGGTAAAAAAATGACTGTACCTAAGGTTGGAGATAACTTTAAAGTAGGAGATGCAGTATGTACAATACTAGCTCCAAATGGAACAGAATATAAAGATGTAAATAACTATTCAATAGTTATAAAGCTTAAATTTGGTAATAACTCATTTATATTTACTGGAGATGCTGAAGATGTATCAGAAGGTGAAATTCTAAGAAAACAATTAGATATTAGTGCGGATGTTTTAAAAGTAGGACATCATGGTAGCCATTCATCAACAACAGATGCTTTCTTAGCTAAAGTAAATCCTAAGTATGCTATTGTAAGCGTAGGTAAAGGAAATGATTACGGACACCCACACAAGCCTACGATGGATAAGCTGAAAACTAAAGGCATTACAGTATATAGAACTGATGAAAGTGGTACTATAGTAGCTACATCTGATGGAACTAAAATTACTTTTGATAAAAAACCAGGTACTTATAATTACAACGGAACTGGAACCTCAACTAAGAATAGTAGTAGTTCTACAGTAAAAAGCTCAACTTCAAATAAAACAGTTACTAAATCAACTCCTAAACCTACACCAAAACCATCAAAAAATGTAGGCACAACAGTTTATGTAACTAAAACAGGTAAGAAGTATCATAGGGATGGCTGCCAATATCTACGAAAAAGCAAAATTCCTATTAGTTTAGATAAAGCTAAAGCAAGTTATGGACCATGCAGTAAATGTCACCCACCACAATAAATTTAAATATACAAATGAAGCCTTGGAGTATATCCAAGGCTTTTTTATAAAAATATTTTAAATTTCAATGTGTTATAATTATGTAAATAATAGTTATAGAAGGTATAAAGTTAGACAATAAAATTCGTGACAGAATTAAAAAAGGAAGTGTGTTAATGGATAAAAACAAGTTAGACATAAAAAAAGGTATTAAAATATTTAACTCAGACAATAGCTTTAAAGAAGGGATTGTAGTTGATGCAGGAACGAAAACAGTTAAATATATAAAGAATTTTACAGATGAACAATATAAAGAGTATGTAGGAATTTCTGAAAAACTTCATGTTGAACCTGATGTAATGAAGGGTATTAAAATATATGATGAACTTGAAGAATGGTTAACTAAAAATAATATTTCTAAGTATATGCAGGAGCAAATGGATAAAAAGTACGAAATAGAATTTGAACTAGAGATAATGCAATGTGAGCCACAAAAAGAAGGTAATGTTGTTGCTTTAAATCCAAAGTATATAGACCTAAGAAGAAAACAAAAGGAACAAGAGAATATAGATAAGAAATTTGTAGAGAGTATTGTAGAAGCAATTAATAATGGGAAATTAACAGAAAAATAAAAGATCAAGAAATCAAATCTTTTTATTTAACTATCATAAATTTAGCCTCAGGCATTACGCCTGGGGCTTTTTAAGGTGATTCTTAGTGACAAATATGAACTGTTATTCTAATTATTGACACATATTTAGATTTTATACTTTAATTATAAACTATTATTCTAAGGATAAATTAGCCTGAGTTTTTTAGTGGAAAATTTGAGTTTGCTAGCATATAAATAGGATAAAATTATTCAGATTTACAATATAATTAAATAATGTATAATAATAATAGACAAATTCATAGGGGGGATAGAAATGATTTTATTTAAAAAAAGATTTAAAGTAATGATAAGTTTTTGTATGTTTTTCATGTTAATATTTTGTTGCAATTTTATTGTAGCTAGAGCTAATGAATTACCTCAAAGTAAGTTGGTTGGAGTAGATCATTTGCCTATAATTGAAGGAGATTCAGAAACATTTTATTTAAGAACTATATTTGATAAAGAAAGTGAAAAGTGTGATGTTCAGTATAGAATTTTTCTTAATAAAATAAATACAAATAAATGGGATGAATTAACAAAAGGATATACAAATCCAGTTAATGCTGATAAAATTTATAAGTTTTGCTCCGATAAAAAATTTACCCAAGGTGAATATAAGCTATCAGTTTGGGTAAAAAGATATGGTAAACAATGCAAAAATAATAAGTATGATACATATAGCATTACAACTTTAAAATGTTTAAATAAACAAAATGAACTTAAGCTAAATAAAGAACTAGGTATGGAACAAGAAACATTTATTATTGGTCAAAATATAACGATAAATAATATCAAGGGATTAGATAACAAGTATCTATATAAATTAAATTATTATAATGTTTCTAGAAATGTTTGGAAGAGAAATTTTACCGGCTATTCTAAAAAAGTAAGTTGGGCTCCAGTTTCAGCAGGAGATTATATACTTGAAATATTAGTAAAATCACCTAATTCAAAGAAACAATATGATGGTAAAAAATTAAAGTTAATAACTGTAAAAGAAAAGCCAACTGATGATAGCTTAATAGCGTATAAAGATAGTTATATTTATTACGGAAATGCTGAAGATAACTATAAACTTTATAAGAAAAATATTAATGGAACTAAACAAGAAAAATTATGTGATGATTCTATAAGTGGAGTTAATATCAAAGGTGAATGGATATACTATGTAAACGCATTTAATGATAAAGTGTATAAAATAACAAATGATGGAAAGCGGAAGCAAGAGGTATTTAGCGAAAGTGAAAAAGATATATGTAAGCAAAATAGTTTGATAGATTTTAAAATTCCTAATGATTTTGGAAATGAAGATATAATTATAAAAAATTGCTTTGATGAAAGTTTAAGTATTGAATTAGAAAATATATTTTATGATAGAAAAACACATAAAATAATAACATCAACAGTTTCGCCAATGAGATTAAAACCAGGATCAAGTAGTACAAAAAAAGAACTATATTTTGATTCTATGTGGAGTGATAAATATCTTTATTTAGGAAGTTCACTAAAAAACATTAAAGTCTGTTCAAATTATGATTTTAGTGAAACAAAGATAGATAATCCTAACTATTCTTATTTTAAAAATTTAATATCGTCAAAAGAGTTTATTAATCAAAAAATCTATGAGGAAAATAGGAGAAAATATAGAGAGGAAGAACAACGCAAGAAAGAATTAAGAGAAGCTGAGGAAAAACGTAAGAAGGAGTTAAAAGAAAACAATTATATTCCTATTAAAACAGGTATATACTTCTTTAAACCAAATGAAAGGTATATCGGCGAAACAACAGTAATAGTAGCAGATAGTATAGGAGATCCAGTTGCAAATATTACTGTTGTAAATCTTTCAGATAAAGAAATAGATGCATTTAAAATATCTTTTAAATGTTATGATGCATTTGATAAACCAGTAAATAAATTTTTAGATAATAGTAATACTTTTTATGGTGTTGCTCAAAATATATCATTAAAAAGTGCTGAATTTGATGAATATATGTGGTCATTAAGTTTATATGATTTAACAACTAAAATTAAGGACATAAAAGTATTAGAAGTACATTTTACCGATGGAACTACATGGAAAAGCAAATAATTATGATAAAGTTATGTTTTATATAATATGTACAATTATTTATATATAAATAGTTCAAGCCCTAGACATAGTGTCTGGGGCTTTTTAAGGTGATTCTTGTCAATAAATATGTGATAACAGCTATCTTAATTATTGACATATATTTAGATTTTATACTTTATTTAATTGATATTAATATTAATATAGAACATATCAATAATGTAGCTACTATACATATAGCTATTCTAACAAAAGATTTCTTTGTGATAATTTCATCAGGGGTTAATTCTTTATATTTAAAGGAATTTTATACCACTTATAGAATACTTACATAAACTGGTGATGTGGGGTGATGTGTTTGGGGTAAAGAATAGACTTAAAGAAATTAGGATGAGAGAGTATATGATGAAACAGAAGGAATTTGCAGAAATGCTGGGAATGAAAAAGAGTACTTATAACACAATAGAACTGAATAAAGTTCAAGGAAATGCAGAGACTTTATTAACTATAGCTAAAGCACTTAATCGAAAGGTAGAAGATATATGGTACCTGGAAGATTAGGTGCTATTTTTTTATACAAAATAAAACTAATCTTAGGATTAAAAATATATTTTAGTATTTTATCCTAAATTTAGGAAACTTTCAGAAAGTTTCTGCATAAGATATAACATAAAGAGCACTAACAGAGCAGAAAGGAGTAAGAATACATGTTAATTGGCATTGATTTAGGCAACTATGGAGTAAAAACATCTGAGAGAGTATCATTTTTGAGCAAAATTTCAGATGTTGAAAACTTCACAGGTGAAAATGAAGTTATATACGAAGGTAGAAAGCTCTATGTAGGTGAAGGAGAGTTTAGTACGGATTGGAATAAAAGTATGAAAGGAAGTACATTACCACTTCTATTTACTTCTCTTGCTAAAAGTTCTAAAGAAAATATATTTCAAGTTGTTTTAGGGCTTCCAATTCAGCAATACAAACAAAATAAAGAAAAATTTAAGGAACTAATAGAAGAGAATAGAGGGAAAACATTAATTATAGATGGCAAATCAAGAGATATTATTATAAGCAATATAGAGATCGCTCCAGAAGGGGCTAGTGCTTACTATAACTTATCTATAGAAAATAAGAAACTTATAGGAAATAAACCACTTACTATAGTAGATATTGGTGGTAGAACTACAGATGTATGCTTGTTTAAAGATAAAAAAATAAAAGGTTTCAAGACGATTCCAGTTGGTATGTTAAATATTTATACAGATATAGTTACAGAAGTTAATAGCAGATTCACTGAAAGTTTTAAATTAGAAGAAGGTGAAAGCATCCTAAAAGATGGATTGTTTTTATATGGTGAGCAACAAAATATGAGTTTTATAAAACCAATTTTACAAAGACATTTCAATTCTATATATAAAGAGTTGCAACTAAATTTTGAAATCTCAAAAGGTTATGTATTGCTTACTGGAGGAGGTAGTTTAACTTTAAGGAGAGCATTTCAAAATAGACTTAAAAATTTAATAGTAAGTAATGATCCTGTTTATGATAATGTAATTGGATTTAAAAAGGTAGGTGAACAATTGTGGCTAGAAAAATAAGTATAAGTTTTAAAGAAACTACTAAAGATTTGGAACTTTATCAGTTAATTATGTCTATGGAGGATAAAAGCTATGAAGTAAAACAAATTTTAAGAGAAGCTTTCAAAGCAGAAATCGGTCAAAAGAAGATATCTAAACAAGAAAAGAAAGAAGAAGTTAATATTTTAGATTTTTAGATTATCCTTTCATATCATGTTTACATTTCTTAAACTAAAGCTGAGATAGGTCCTATTCTGTTAGTGGTTGCAATTTTTCAATAATTAAGTTAAATGGAGGGTATTGAATGAATATTAATAAAGTTTTAGATATAAGCAAGTATGCAGAGCAAAGCAAAAAGGATTTTGCTACCGCTGCAGGAGCTATTGAAAAAATGTTTTCTTTTTTAACTGTTAAGGAATTTGAAACAATTAAGAATCTTTTAGAGTGTGGTCATGTAAATGAAGTGTATGATTTGATGGATGCATTTTGGAAAGAAAAAGTTGCTGAAGAAATGTATCCACTACAAGTTTGGGATGGGGAATTAGTTGGCACTGTAAAAGCAAGATTAATTAAAAAAGTAATGGAATTAGAGAGTAAAGAATTTTGGGTAGTTGAAACAGAACAAGGGGATGAATTAAAGCGTTGGATTCCTAAAAAAGATATAAAAAATAAGCCTAAGCATGAAAGCTAGACTTATCCTAAATTATTATAAACTCATAGATATACCTAAACATACTGCTGAAAATAATAGCCATGCTCCAGCTGACATAATAATTCACTCCCGTATAAAAATTTATTCATAGTATAACCTAAATATAAAATATTATTCAGGAGGATTTTGTAATGAAAGAATTTTTAAAGGTTATATTCTTCTTTTTAGCAGTCTATGGAACGGTTAAAATGTGGAAGCAAATATTTAAAGATATTAAGAGGGGGAATAAGTAATGCTGACTTGTATAAATCTTTCTAAACCAAGAATATTAGTTCAAGATAGAATAAATGAGGCTATATTCAATTATAAAATGATGAATACAAAACAACAGCAGCATATAAAAACTATTGTGAAGGTTACTGAGACTACATTAACTATAACTTTAGTACTAAATGGAACAGCATATGCATCCGTTGGCGATAAAGTAATAGCTGCACTAAATCCATTATTAGATTTAGTGCAATCTCTAGGATACCCTTTAGCTGTATTATCTATGAGCGGTGGAGCTATAATCATGATGTTCAACAAAAGAATGGGAGTTAGAATAATAAAAGAAACAGGAATAGCTTACTTAGTTCTTCAATTTGTACCAGGTTTAATGAAGATATTAGCGGAAGTGGGGAGGGCTTTAAGGGCATGATTATAGAAGTTACTCCTGATATAAATATTAGTAATTCTAAACTTGAAAGTATGCTTACTAATATACATTCTCATAAAAACCTATTTAGTAGAATTAATTTCAGAGATAGGAAAATAATTTCTCAAAATCAAATAACATATGAGATTCTATTTGCTAAAGAAAACTCTAAATTAAACATATCTTTTTATTATATAATTCCCGATGAATTAAAAGAGTTAGTAACCAATGAATTGAACGTCTGTTATCCTAAAGCTACTTTTAAATTTAAAAATGATAATTATAAAATAGATAAATCTAACGGTATTCTCAATCTACTTAAAGAAGATCATATGATAAATGTTGAAGATGCAATTGAATTAGAATTGGAGCAACATAGTTTTTTAAGCTTAAAAACAGATTCAAGAGCAGAATATCCTCTTAGCTCATTTTTAGAAACTTCCAAAATGCTAAAAGATGATGAGAAAGTACTAATACAATATATTTTAATGCCTTGCGAACTATCTACTTCTACTGATTTTGAAGAATCAATTAAAGAATTTAATACAGAAAATAGAATTAAAACAAAATATAAGTTAGATAAAGAAAAAATGATTAGAGGAAGTCTTAAATTAGCTTATAGTTGTATCGCAGAAGTATTAGATCTAGCTAGTTTGGTATTTACTAATCAAGAATATAAAAGATTAAATCTTGATGAATTTGATAATAATGTACTTTTTAGAAATGGCTTATCTCAAAATACTAAAGATAAATCTTCTTCTCTTTGTTATGATACCTCAATAAGAATAGCCACTAATAGTGAAAGAAGTGAACTAATTTTAAATTTATTCAAAAAAACTTTTAATACATTACAAGGAGATAATAAATTAGTTAAAAGAAAAGTAAAAGAACATAAGTTAATTGAAGCTATAGAAGAAAGAAAAGTTATAGACAAACTTAATGAAGATGCTTTCAGTACAAAAGAATTAGCTCAATTCATGCAGCTACCAACTAAGTATTATCAACAAGAATATAAGATTAAAAACATAGATATTAGAGAAATTAATATACCACCTATATTTACTTCAAAAGGTATTCAGATAGGATGGACTATATATAAAGGAAGAAAAATACCACTATATTTTCCTTTAGATGATTTAGATTCTCTATGTCAATGTTGGGTTTCTATAGGTAAGATGGGTAGCGGTAAAACAACTTGTGGAGAAAATACAGCTATTCAATTACTTCAGAATGGTGTTAGTGTATTTGCTATAGATGTAGCAGATGGTAGTATGATTGATAATATAGAAAATGGATTACCAAAGGATTTTAAGAAAATAATAGACCTTAATTTTGGTGATACAGATAATCCTATTTCATTGTCCTGGAGTGAATGTGTTAGTAATGGAGATAAAACTATAGAAACTAAATTAGCTTCTCAACTTAAGAACTTTCTTAATAAACTTGCTAAAAGTGAAAATCAAAAATTAAGCAGTAGAATGGAAAGATTTTTAGGAGCTGCAGCTAAAGCAGTATTTAAAAATCCTACTGCGAATTTATATGATGTTATTCTTTGTCTTACAGATAGAAGATATAGAGATAACTTAATTAAGGATAATAATATTGAAGGCAGATTAAGATGGACCTTACAACAACTAAATGATGATGAAAATGAAACAGGTACTAAACAGAGTTATATTTCTGGCATTATGGATAGATTAGATGCGCTACTAGACAATGAGTTTGCTGCAAATTGTTTATTGCAAGAAGCTAATTTAAATATAAATTTTAGAAAGTGGGCTGATGAAGGTTATTTTGTAGGTGTAAGAGTTCCTAAAGATACTTTACTAGATGATACTACAGATTTACTTGTAACTTATATAGTATCTAAGCTATGGCTTGCTATATTAACACGCAGTAACATTCCTAAAGAGAAGAGAAAACCTTGTATATTAATCTTAGATGAACCACATCAATTTCCTACAGTATTTACAGAACTACATTCCATTATTAGAGAAATGAGAAAATGGAGGTTTGGAGTATTTATATTAGCACATGAATTTGGTGATTTTAATAATATGAAAACATTACTTAAAAGTGCAGGTACGAACTACTTTATATATAGCACTAGCAAGGAAACTTATAGAGAGTTATTAGAAGAATTATATCCATTTACATTAGATGAAATGCTAAAAACTAAATGGCATAATGCTATTGTAAATTTAAGATATAAAGAAGAACAAATATGTGTTATGACCGATATGTTAAAACCTCTGCCAGCTAAAAGAAATTATAAGAAAGAAAATATTTTTGGTAGATCAGTTGCAAAGGTACAGGATGAAATTTTTAAGAAGACCATGAATTTCGAAGAAGAATTTATAAATAATATGAATGATAGTAAAGAAAAAGAAGTAAATGTTCAACAAAAAGCTATTCTTTAAAAGCAACCTACCTATGCAATAAGATATAGAATAACCTGTAGAATACATATAGAATAAGTATAGAAATTTCAAAATACAAAAGAGCCTATAAATGGCTTAAAACAATACTATACATAAGATTAGAAAACGATAAGCCCTTATATATATTATATATAAATAAAAAGGGTAGGTGGCATATTTTGATTTTATCAGAAAGAGATTGGAATTTCCTAAAGGATTTATATTTCGTAAAAATCCTAAATACTCAGAGAATCTGTAGACTATACAACTCTAAAAAATATTGTTACTCACGTCTAAAACTTCTAAAAGATAATGGATATATTAAAGTCTTATATAAGCTTCCAAGTAAAGAAAATGTTTTTACCTTAGATAAAAAAGGATATGAAACTATAGGATATAAATCTAAGAAGTTAAATATTAATCTTGAATATTCTCTAGCAGCAGCAGATTTTTATTTTCATGAAAAAAGATTAGATGCATTTATAAAGTTTAATAATAAATATTATTTTAGATATCAAAATAGAAAGTACATTTTAAAAATAGATATTCTAATGAAAACTAATACTTGGATATTTGTAGAACTAGATCTAGGAGACAAACACTTTGAAGATAAAATAAAAAAGTGGGAAATGTATTATAAAAGTAAAGAATATAAGAAGCTATTTGATAATTTTCCTGTAATTGCAATAGTAAGTTCTGATATAGATAGGACTAAAAAAATTATAGAAGATAACAAAAGAGAAGATGTACTTTATCAATATTTAGATTATCAAAAGGTCAAAGAATGGAAATATCATTATTCTCAAAATTCCCAATAAAATAGGAGCTAGTGCTCCTATTTTTAAATGCATAATCTTTTGCTATTGTGTAATAACTCAGAATCCCATATTTGCTACACACTTCTCTTTTATTGTGTCTTAACTAATTTCTCTATTTAATAAAATAAATAAGAATAATGTATATCAATCAATTTTGCAATCCATAACAACAATCGAAGATACTTTACTTTTAATATCTTCCATTTTTTGAATTGCTAATTTCATTTCTTCTTCATTGCCTCTTGCTTTGTAATATTGAAATTTATAATAATACCCATAATATTGAATTCCTATTTCTTTTGATTTTATAAGCGACTCAATGCTTTTTAAATCAATGTTTAAAAAATCACCACCTGTAATTCTATTTTCTGTTAATTTAAATAGTGCAATTTCCTCATTGGCTTCTTGTCCTCCTTTATGAAGTCTACTCCATCTTCCTCCATCAGAATATGTGCCAACACCTGTTTTTAAAGGAATTGGAAGAGCACACATAATTCCCATCCCTAAAGGCATTGCTCCTAATAGAATCAAAACAATGTTGTTTGTGATAATTCCTAGCGGCAGAAAAATAACTCCCATAACTATCGAAGCCAATGGTCCACCTAATAAAACATTTGACCATATCCTAATATTATCTACGTTAGCACTTTTAGGCACTGTACCGCCAACCCCACCCCACATAGCAATTTGTTTTTCAAAATAAAATTTAATCTTACCATTCTCATCAGCCTTTATTCCTAATGGTCCAATGACCAATAAGTAAAATTTCCAACCGTTAGCCAAACCAACAATAATATGTCCTAATTCATGAATTATACCTGAAATCAAATAACACAATATGAAAATTAAAATATAGATAACAGCTTCCATTTCCTTCCTCCTTCGAACTTAATATCCTATAAATAATCTTTACTTCGTAATATCTTTAAATAATGACATAATCATGACTAATATTATACCTTGATTTTTTTAGAATAATCAACTTGTATAATTAATAACATTAATGTATATAATTTCAATGAGGTGAGATTATGAAAGGAATAATGGCATGTACAGAAGAGGAAAAAGATATAATGATTTTAGCTTTATATAGTTACTTGAATTATTATAAGAATAGATTAAATGAAGTAGATGATCAATTATATATTGAATCTATACAAAATAAGATTAAAATTACAGAAAATATGATAAAAGAGTTAGGAGCCTGATGGCTCCTTTTTATATTGCTAATTAACTATCTAAAAATCAATTAAGTAGGGGCTGGTATCCTCACTTCACTTTTACATAATATGAATCCTAATTTTAAATATGGTATACTTGTACAAGTATTATTGTTAAACAATATAAATAAATTACGTCGCAAGAATATATAACATTTTAAGATGAAATTGTAAGATATTACGAATGTTAAATAAGAATTTGAAATGAGGGATTAAGTTGGTGGAATATAAAAACAGAGAGGAATTGATTTTAGAAATTTCTAAACGTTCAAAATTATTTATTCAAGAATTTACTGATGTTAATGAAAAAGATAAAAATACGTTAATTGATGGCGTAGATAAAACACCTACTCAAATGATTGCCTATCAATTAGGATGGATGAATCTTATTCTTAGCTGGGAAAATCAAGAACAAGAAGGATATGCTGTCGTAACCCCAACTCCAGAATATAAATGGAATAATCTTGGTGGATTATATGAAAGTTTTTATAAACATTATGAGAAATATACTCTAAAAGAGTTATGTACTATGTTTTTAGAGACTGAACAGAGAATTATTCAATTGATAAATAATTATACGGATATCGAATTATTTCAGCAAGGAGGAAGGAAGTGGTCATCATCAACTCCTTCTAATTGGGCAATATGGAAGTGGATTCATATAAATACTGTTGCACCATTTAAATCCTTTAGAACCAAAATACGAAAGTGGAAAAAGTTACAACAAAATTAAAAAATTAACCATAAATTTTAATTTATAAAATATATCATATCAACTACAAATGAATAATCTTCTTAAATGACGATATAAAAAGCTAATATTAAAAGAAACAGTTAAGGCATAATAGCAAAATATTACGAAGCAAGTTCAATAATATTTTTAGGTTACTAAAATTATAAATTTAAGTGTATTGTATAATATGTAATTGTGTTAATTCACATTGTGAAGTAATTGCGTCGTAAATATGTTATTATCAAATATAATACTAATGAAGAAGGAGGATGTGGAAATGTATGAGTACAAATTTGAAAAAATAGAAATGAAGTCAGGCCTTTTACGAGTAAAGCCTGAAGAAGATTATCACAAAATAATTGAAAAATATGCAGCAGAAGGTTGGAGATTAATTCAAATTTTTGCACCAGCAATCAGCGGATATGGGTCAGCACCATATTATGAACTTATATTTGAAAAGCAAAAATAATATAAGATTTATCATTTAGGAAATAGTTAAGACATACTAGCAAAATATTACGAAGCAATTCCAATAATATTATTAGGCTCCTTTTTTTAGGTTGCTGATTAGTTATTATTACATTATAAATAAGATTATCTGGGGCTATACAGTAAAGTTTCAAGAGATTTATAGAGGGAATAAGATTATATGTATAAATATATTTATGTTGAATCAGATACACAAGGAATATTTAAACAGGCAAATCATAGAGAATTAATTGATAAATATAGTGCAGAAGGTTGGAGATTTGTTACTGCTATTCCTTCAGGGTTTAGTGGACATGGTGTAATTAAAAATTTCGATTTAGTTTTTGAAAAAGAAGAATAATTTTATAATTTCCTTAAATTACATTATAAAAAACTAATAATTAAGGAAGTAATTAATACACAAAAATAGAGTATTACGAACTGATTATAAAGAATAGAACTAAAGGAGCCTAATGGCTCCTTTTTTAGATTGCTAATATATGTTTTTTATGATTACAAAGCCCTAGTAAACTGAAATAGTTTCTACATATTATATAGGTTATATTTTTAAAATTTTTAAAAAAATTTTTAAGATATTAGAATGTTTTTTAATAGGTGTAGATATATCTTTTTCCCAGTTGCGAACTGTCTCAGGAAGTACTCCTAATACTGCTGCAAACTCTTTTTGAGTGTATCCGTAAAAAAGTCTACATTTATATATGCGTTCTCCAAGTGTATTTTGAGGAAATTTGTCATATGCTCCTAAATACCATATAGGTTTTTCTAATACTAATGATAGTTTTTTTATTATTTTACTAGAAGGTACATTTCCGCCTAATTCTATCTTATTTAAATAAGTTTTATCCATTTGGGAAAGCTTTGCAAGTCTTTTTATGGAGAGTCCTTTTTCTATTCTAGCTTCATATATTCTTTTAGCAGTTGTAGAGGGTGAATTTTCTACAGATAAATAACCATGTTTTTTTACCACATAGTCAAGGTTGTTATCTACACGCTTGTCCGTGTGGTTTCTGGCAAAGTGGAACTAAGGAATGTACATGTAGTGACTATGAAAGGAAAAGGTATATTAATAAAATTTCAGGTCCATTGTTAGATAGGATAGATATATTTTCACCTGTAAATGCTTTATCCTATACACAAATTAAAAACGAAAATAAAAAAGAAACTTCTAAAGAGATAAGATTAAGGGTTGAAAAAGCTAGACAAATGCAGAAAGAAAGATTTATAAATGAGGGGATTTATTGTAATGCACAAATGAATGAAAGACTTATTAATAAGTATTGCAAACTTAATTCTAAAACAAATAGAATTATAGAGAAAATTTATGAGAAATTTAATTTAAGTACAAGGAGTTATAGTAGGATATTAAAGGTTTCAAGAAGTATAGCTGACTTGAATTCTAGAGAAAAAATTGAGGAAGAGGATGTAATTGAGGCATTGCAATATAGAAAATATATGGATCAGACTATTATTTAATAAAAATAAAGGAGAAATGCTATGAATGATTATGAACTATGGTTTGCTATAGCTAATTTATCTTATCGTACAAAAAGAAAGTTGTTAGAAAACTTTAAAAATATTCAGAATCTTTGGTATCGAAGTGTAGTTAATGAAAAAAGTAATGAGTTGGACATAAACACTCTCAAAATCTTAAAAAAGGCTTGGAATAAAGAAAAAATTGATTTTATAAAAAATGAAATAGAAAAGAATGAAATTAATACAGTTGTTATTACGGAACAATTATATCCTAAAAGATTAAAAATATATGATGATGCACCGTATATGCTATTTTACAAAGGAAATATTGAAAAATTAAATCAAAAATATAATGTATCAATAGTTGGATCAAGGAAATGTACTAATTATGGGATAAATGTAAGTAATATAATAAGTGAGAGTTTATGTAAAAATAATATAAATATTATAAGTGGTATGGCAAGAGGAATAGATTCAATTGTACATCAAAAGTGTATAGCGAAAATTTCATATACTTGTGCTGTTTTAGGATCAGGATTAGATATAGTTTATCCCAAAGATAATTTAAGACTATACAATGAAATTTTACATCATAATGGTTGTATAATATCTCAATTTATTCCAGGTACTAAACCTTATTCGTATAATTTTCCAATTAGAAATAAAATTATAAGTGGTTTAAGTGATCTTGTAATTGTGGTTGAAGCTGGTAAAAAAAGCGGTTCTTTAATAACAGCAAGTGCAGCATTAGAACAGGGAAAAGATGTTATTGCTGTGCCAGGAAATATTTTTTCTTCTCAAAGTGTGGGGACTAATCATCTAATAAAAGATGGAGCTTATGTATTAACTAATATTGAAGATATATATGAATTACTACATATAAATAATATAAAAGAAAATTTAGTTAAACAAATGAAAATGAGTAATATAGAACAAAGAGTATATAAATATATAAATACTAATCCTATACATATTGATGATATATCAAGATTAACTAATATTGATATAAAAAAACTATATGAAGTATTATTAAACCTTCAGTTAAATGAGGAAATAGTGTCTCTAAGTGGCAATTATTATGTCAAAAATGTGAAAGAAATTTAATGTAATAAAGAAACATTAGCATAGTTATATATCACATAATTTACATTTAATGTAAATAAATATATGTGATAATAATTATGCTATTTTTATATGATATAGCTATTTTAATATTACAATATAAATAAATTTTTTATGGACTTCTTTGTAAATATTATATACTAATGATATAATTTTAAATTGAACTTTTAAATTATATCCAAGCTATTAAAATTTAAGTTAAAATATAATTATTTATGTTTTAATGTTAGCAAAGATTGACATAAAACAATTATATGAGGTATTATTTGAATTGCAGCTGAAAAATTGAATAAGCATTATGTATATTAGCATATAAGGAATATTAATAAAATTTAAAGATATTATAATAATATACATTAATAATTATACTTAACTACAATAGACTAGAGTTAATGGAGGGGATAATATGGGTAAGAAGCTAGTTATAGTAGAGTCTCCAGCTAAAGCAAAAACAATTGGAAAATATTTAGGAAAGAATTATGTTGTAAAGGCATCAATGGGGCATGTTAGAGATTTACCTAAAAGTCAATTAGGTGTTGATATAGAAAATAATTATACTCCCAAATATATAACTATTAGAGGTAAGGGGGAACTATTAAAGGTTTTAAGAAAAGAAGCTAAAAAAAGTGATAAAATTTTTCTCGCAACTGACCCAGATAGAGAAGGAGAAGCAATTTCCTGGCACTTAGCAGAAACCTTAAAAATAGATAAAGAGCAAAAATGCAGAATAGAGTTTAATGAAATAACTAAAGATGCTATAAAAGCTGCAATTAAAGAACCAAGAGAAATAAATCTTAATGTGGTTGATGCACAACAGGCAAGAAGAGTGTTAGATCGATTGGTAGGATATAAAATAAGTCCAATTCTTTGGAGAAAAATAAAATGGGGACTAAGTGCCGGTAGAGTACAATCAGTAGCACTTAAAATGATATGTAACAGAGAAGAAGAAGTTAAGAGTTTTCAACCGAAGGAATATTGGACAATAGAGTCTCAATTAAAAAAGGATAAGAAACAAAAAACTTTCACTGTAAAATTAATTTCAAAAAATAATAAAAAAATACAGATTGATAATGAAGAAGAAAGTAAAACAATTATTAATGAATTAAACAAAAACAAATATATTGTAAAAGAAATTAAAAAGTCTAAAAAAACACGAAAACCATTACCACCTTTTACAACAAGTACTTTTCAACAAGATTCATATAAAAAATTGAATTATTCAACAAAAAAATCTATGTCTGTTGCTCAACAACTATATGAAGGAATTGATATTAAAGGTGTAGGAACTGTAGGTTTAATAACATATATGAGAACAGATTCAGTAAGAATATCTAAAGAAGCACAAGAGAATACAAGAGATTATATTATTAATAATTTTGGAGAAAACTATATATCAAAGAAAACTAGAGACTTCAAAAGTAAAAAAAATATACAGGATGCTCATGAAGCAATCAGACCAACTTATGTTGAACTTTATCCTGAAAAAATAAAAGAAAGTTTAAAACCAGAGCAATATAAAGTATATCAACTTATTTGGAAAAGATTTGTAGCCAGCCAAATGGCTGAATGCATAATGAATACTATGTCTATAACAGTAGAAAATGGATTATATGGTTTAAAAGCAAGTGGCTCTAGTATCAAGTTTGATGGATTTATGAAACTATATAAATATGAAACAGATGATGATGATGATAATTCTAAAATACCTGAATTAGTAGAAGGAGAAGAATTAACCAAAACTAAAGTAGAAGGAATACAACATTTTACTCAACCACCTGCAAGATTTTCAGAGGCTTCTCTAGTAAAAACTTTAGAAGAAAATGGTATAGGAAGGCCTAGTACCTATGCACCAATAGTCTCAACCTTACTTGACAGAAATTATGTAGAACGTGAAAAGAAAACTTTAATTCCAACAGAATTAGGGTTTATAGTTAACAATATTGTTAGTGAATTTTTCAAGCAAATTGTAGATGTTGAATTTACTGCTGATATGGAAACTAAATTAGATAGTATTGAAGAAGGAAAAGAAAATTGGAAGGATATAGTTAAAGAGTTTTTCACACCATTAGAGGCAGCTATAGAAATAGCAGAAAAAGAAATTGCAAAGATAACCATAGAGGATAAAGTTACAGACATACTGTGTGATAAGTGTGGAAGAAATATGGTTATCAAGCATGGGCGATTTGGAGATTTCCTTGCATGTCCTGGATATCCAGAATGTAAAAACACAAAACCTATAGTAGAAGAATTAGATATTCCTTGTCCAATGTGTGGTGGTAAAATTTTATTAAGAAAAAGTAGAAAAGGTAGAAAATTTTATGGATGTAGTAATTACCCTGAGTGCAAATTTGTAAGTTGGTTTGAGCCTGTGGAAACAAAATGTCCAGAATGCGGAAGCTTTATGATGAAAAAGCATAGCAAGGCAAAAGGTGATTATATAGAATGTTCTAATAAAGAATGTAAGCATAAAATTGAAAAATAAAGATATCTAACCACTTTAATAATTTTTTAATATTAATTTTACAATTGTGAAAAAAACAAAATATATGTCGAATTTAATAAAAACACAGTTGAAATATAGAAAACACTATGATAATATATTTAGAGTGGTTAGAATAATTCAAAATATTTTAAAAAAAATAAAAATTCAAACTTATTCTAGTTACTTATTTTAAACTGTATTAAAAGAAGGAGAGGAACAAATGGCTTCAGAATTATTAAATAAAATACGAATGCTAAATAAGATACTACAAAAATCGGGGGCTGAACCAGTTGTATTTGATGATATTTGTGCTTCACTAAGTGAAGTGTTATCATGCAATGTTTACATAATAAGTAGAAAAGCAAAAATACTAGGTCATAAATTTCATAATGGTGTGGAATGTGAAAGTGTAAAACAGAAGGTTATAAATGAAAAGAAATTTCCAGAATATTTTAACACAAAATTATTAAATATTCACGAAACATTAGCTAATTTAGAGAATGAAGGTAAATCTTCTTTTGATGAAACTAAACCAGCTGAAATGGAAGGTAAACTCTCAACTATTGTTCCTATAATTGGAAATAGAGAGAGGCTAGGTACTTTATTTATTACAAGGTTTGAAGGGGAATTTACAGATGAAGATTTAGTTTTAGCTGAATATAGTGCTACTATTGTTGGACTTGAAATTTTAAGATCTAAGAATGATGAAATGGAAGAAGAAGCGAGAAAAAAAGCTGTAGTTCAATTAGCTATTGGTACACTATCGTATTCAGAGCTTGAGGCGGTAGAACATGTGTTTAATGAATTAGATGGTAATGAAGGGTTATTAGTTGCTTCAAAAATAGCAGATAAAGTAGGCATTACTAGATCTGTAATAGTAAATGCTTTAAGAAAATTTGAAAGTGCTGGAGTTATTGAATCAAGATCTTTAGGTATGAAAGGTACGCATATAAAAATTTTAAATGAAAAATTATTAGATGAATTAAAAAAAATAAAATAGAAATAATAAATATAGAATAGGAATTTTGTCTTCCTATTCTATATTTATTTATGAAAAATTACAAGTTTTTTATAATTTTTGTTGAAGGGCTATAATTCATGTGCTATACTACATAAGGAAGAAAAACACACATTACCTAATTTATGAAATGGTGCCTTTAGAAATAAAGGTTTTTCATGTTAAAAGGTAATGGAGGAAAAAACCAATAGGAGGTAATATTAATGTCAGTTATTTCAATGAAACAATTATTAGAAGCAGGTGTTCATTTTGGACATCAAACAAGAAGATGGAATCCTAAAATGGCTCCATACATATTTACAGAAAGAAATGGTATTTATATCATTGACCTTCAAAAAACTGTAAAGAAAGTAGAAGCAGCTTATGATTTCGTTAAGAGTGTAGTTGAAGAAGGAAAAGAAGTTTTATTTGTAGGTACTAAAAAACAAGCTCAAGAAGCTATACAAGAAGAAAGTATAAGAGCAGGAATGCACTTTGTTAACAATAGATGGTTAGGTGGAATGCTTACAAATTTCAAAACTATAAAAACTAGAATAAAGAGACTAGAAAATCTTGAAACTATGGAACAAGACGGAACATTTGAAGTTCTTCCTAAAAAAGAAGTTATAAAATTAAGAAATGAAAAAGAAAAGTTAGAAAAGAATCTTGGTGGAATTAAAAATATGGATGCAAACAAGATAGGTGTTATGTTTGTAGTAGATCCAAGAAAAGAAAAAAATGCTATAGCAGAAGCTAAAGTTTTAGGAATACCAGTTGTAGCAATTGTTGATACAAACTGTGATCCAGATGAAGTTGACTTTGTAATACCAGGAAATGATGATGCTATAAGAGCGGTAAGATTATTAACTTCAAAAGTAGCTGATGCTATAATAGAAGGAAATCAAGGTGAACAACTAGCTGAATAATTTTTAAATTAACTTGATAGGAGGAATACATATGGTAACTGCAAAAATGGTTAAAGAATTAAGAGAAAAAACTGGTGCAGGAATGATGGACTGCAAGAAAGCTTTAACTCAAACTAATGGTGATATGGATAAAGCTGTAGAATTTTTAAGAGAAAAAGGATTAGCATCTGCAGCTAAAAAGGCTGGAAGAATTGCAGCAGAAGGATTAGTTACAACTTATATAAGTGAAGATGAAAAGACAGCTGTAATACTAGAAGTTAACTGTGAAACAGATTTCGTTGCAGTTAATGAAAGCTTTATTGAATTTACAAATAATGTAGCGAAACAAATAGCTACTACAGATGTAGATACTGTTGAAGAATTAGTAGATGCAAAATTCATCGGAGATGAAAGCGTTACAGTAAAAGATGCTTTAACTGCTTTAATTGCAAAAATCGGTGAAAATATGAATGTAAGAAGATTTGAAAAGCTTACAATCGAAAATGGAGTTATAAACAGCTACATACATGCTGGCGGAAAAATTGGTGTAGCAGTAGCACTTACTTGTGAAAAAGCAAGTGATGTTTTAACAGCACTTGCAAAAGATATAGCTATGCAAGTTGCAGCTGCAAATCCACTATTCTTAGATGAAAACAGTGTTGATCAAGAAGTTCTTAATAAAGAAAGAGAAATATATAAAGCTCAAGCTTTAAATGAAGGAAAACCAGAAAAAATAGTTGAAAAAATGGTTGAAGGTAGAATCAAAAAATATTTAAAAGAAGTTTGCTTAATAGATCAAGTTTGGGTTAGAAACTCTGATTATACAATAAAGAAATTATTAGATGAAAAATCTAAAGAAGTAGGATCTCCAATAACACTTTCTAAATTTGTAAGATATGAAAGAGGAGAAGGTCTAGAAAAGAAAGAAGAAAACTTTGCTGAAGAAGTTCAAAAACAAATGGAAAAAAAATAATGAATAAAAGTAAATAAAGAGAACACCTAGTGTTCTCTTTTTTTAAAGTAAAAATATGAAAAACCAAAAAAAAGTGTAATTTTTGGTATTTTGGAGGTATAATAATAATATGAGTTCATCAAAATATAAGAGAATAATGCTTAAATTATCTGGAGAAGCACTAAGTGGAGAAAATGGATTTGGTATTGATTTTACTGTTACAAAAAGAATTGCTCAAGAAATAAAAGAAATAGTAGATATGGGAATAGAAGTAGGAGCTGTTGTAGGCGGAGGAAATATCTGGCGTGGTAGAAATGGTGAAGATATGGATAGAACTACTGCAGACTATATGGGAATGATGGCTACATGTATAAATGCATTAGCACTACAAGATTCTTTGGAAAATATAGGAGTTAATACTAGAGTACAAACAGCCATTGAAATGAAAGAAGTTGCTGAACCATTCATTAGAAGACGAGCAATGAGACATCTTGAAAAGAAAAGAGTAGTTATTTTCGCAGCAGGTACTGGAAATCCGTATTTTTCTACTGATACAACAGCAGCTTTAAGAGCAGCGGAGATAGAAGCAGATGCAATTTTATTAGCTAAAAAAGTAGATGGAGTATATGATAAGGATCCTAACAAATATGATGATGCAAAGAAGTTTGAGCAACTAACATATATTGAGGTATTAGAAAAAGGATTACAAGTTATGGATTCAACAGCTACATCATTATGTATGGATAACAATATTCCAATTATAGTTTTTGGACTTGACACTCCAAACAATATAAAGAAAGTAGTAATAGGTGAAAAAATTGGTACTACTGTATCAAAATAAATGGAGGTAACATTATTATGGTAAAAGAAATTCTAAAAAAATCAGAAGAAAAAATGGATAAAACTGTTTTAGTATTAAAAAAGGACCTTGCTTCAATGAAAGCAGGGAAAGCTAATCCATCTATGCTTGATAGAATATCTGTTGAGTATTATGGAGCTGAAACTCCTATTAATCAATTAGCAAATGTTTCATCTCCAGAACCAAGAGTTTTACTTATTCAACCATGGGATAAAAATTCTATAAAAGATATTGAAAAAGCAATTTTACAGTCAGATTTAGGTCTAAATCCTTCTAATGATGGTTCAGTAATAAGATTATTAATTCCTGAATTAACTGAAGAAACTAGAAAAAATATAGTTAAAAAAGTTAAAAAAAATGGTGAAGAATCCAAAGTAGCTATTAGATCTATTAGAAGAGATGCTAATGATAAAATTAAAAATTTAAAGAAAGAAAATGAAATTACAGAAGATATGGCTATAGATGCAGAAGAAAATGTGCAAAAAATTACTAACAACTATATTAAAAATATAGATGAAATTGTTGCTAGTAAAGAAAAGGAAGTTATGGCTGTATAATTTTATATTTAAAACTTAAAATACCTGCGTAATCGCAGGTATTTTAAAGCTTTAATAAATAAATTTGAAATGGAGAAAAGCTAATGAAAAATTTTTTGGGTTTTAAAAATAAAAAATCTAAAGAAAACCATGAAATAACTCTTGATATGCAAAGTATCCCTAAACATATTGCTATTATAATGGATGGTAATGGTAGATGGGCTAAAGAAAAGAATTTACCAAGAACATTAGGACATAAAGCTGGTGTAGAAACTATAAGAGAAATTGTTAAAGAAAGTACTAGATTGGGTATAAAATATTTAACTGTATATGCTTTTTCGACAGAAAATTGGAAGAGACCAGCAGATGAAGTTAATGCATTAATGAAACTTTTAGTAGAGTATTTAAAAAAAGAAGTAACTGAATTAAATTCACAAGGAGTTGTAGTTAAGCATATTGGAGATATATCAAAGTTACCTAAAATATGTCAAGAGGAATTAAACAAAGCTTATGAAATGACCAAGAATAACAATGGACTGACTTTAAATCTTGCACTTAATTACGGTGGAAGAAATGAAATATTGCATGCAATAAAAAATATTTCAAATGAAATAAAAAAAGGAAATTTAACCTATACTGAAATTGATGAAAAAGTTATTTCAAAGCATTTATACACAGTGAATATACCAGATCCAGATATAATTATTAGAACAGCAGGAGAGCAACGATTAAGTAACTTTTTATTATGGCAATGTGCATATTCTGAGTTCTGGTATACAGATACAAAGTGGCCTGACTTTAAAAAAACAGATTTACAAAAAGCTATTTATGATTATCAAAACAGAGATAGACGTTACGGCGGATTAAAATAGAGGTGAAACTATGGATAAAAGATATTTTGGAGCATTACTTTTATCACCACTAGTAATTGTACTATTTATGGGTGGGATATATTTAAAATATGTTGTTATGACTCTTTCGTTATTTGGAATGTATGAACTGTTTAGAATTATGAAGAATAAAAATATTAAGCCATTAAGTATAGTAGCCTATCTGCTATGTATTGTATATTATATTCTATTTGTAGGTAAAAATTCAGTGGATTATAAAGCTTTATTTTTGAGTATATTCATTACAATTCTTTTAATGCTGTGTATACCAATAATTAATGAAAAATATAATTTTATTGATATATCTATTACTTTATTTGGTTTTTTCTATGTTACAATATTTTTTAGCTTTATTGTATTAGTTAACCAAAAAGAATATGGTCAATATTTAATATGGATAATATTTATTTCATCATGGTTGTGCGATACTTCGGCTTATTATGTTGGTAAATATTTTGGTAAAAATAAATTATGCCCTAAAGTAAGTCCCAAAAAAACTATTGAAGGTTCAATAGGAGGACTCATAGGTAGTACTATAGGCTGTGGAATATATGGGCTAGTGATTATGAAACAAGGAGTTGAGATTCCTTTATATAATTTTTGTTTGATAGGCGTTTTTTGCGGTGTGTTCTGTCAATTTGGTGACCTAGTAGCATCTTCTATAAAAAGATATGTAGGAGTTAAAGACTTTAGTAATCTTATTCCTGGTCATGGAGGTATTTTAGATAGATTTGATAGCATACTTTTTGCATCAACTGTAGTATATTATTATATAACAATAATTATGGGGATGTAATGGGTGGAAAACAGTAAAAATACATATAATAAATTAATTCATTGTATTATGATGTTAGTAATTTTTATTATTTTAACTTTTATAATCAAAAATTATTTTAAACCGTTTTTTATTATCATTTTTATGACATTTACTTGTAAGCCAATATATGATTTGTTGTGTAAGTATAAAGTTTTCAATAAAAATACAAATGCAGTATTAAGTATACTTTTTATTAATCTTATTTTATTTTTTATTGCTTTTTACACAAGTAGAATACTTTTTAATAAGATTTCTACATTGGTACTAAATAATTATTCTGAAATAATTATTCAGCTCAGAAGTGTTGTTGATAATCTTAATGAATTCTTTAAAATTGACTTGTTTAAATTTAATAGTGATGTTAAAAATTTTTATTACAATATTGCTAATAATGGATATATAAAAAAAGGAGCAATGTATACTACAAATGGTGTATTTGCATATTTTATTAGCAATATTGCTGTTTACTTTATTTTAGTAGATAAATATGTTATAGTAAATACGATTGAAAAACTTTTCCCAGAAAATAATATTTCTAGGCTTAGGATAAAGTTAGATGATATAAATAATATATTTAAAATCGAATTAATTTTAGTATTAATAACAACTTTAGAAACCTTAATTGGCTTTGTTATATTAAGGATTAATAATGCCATATTTTTATCTGCACTTTGTGGTGTTTTAGATTTAATTCCATATATAGGTACAATATTAGTGTTCATTCCTTTAATAATATATAATTTTATTATTAAAAGAAATATAATTGCTAGTGGATTGATAATACTATATATTCTATTGCAAGTAACAAGACAAATTTTAGAAGCAAAATTTGTTAGTAAAAAATTTCAAATTCATCCTTTGATTTTGATTTTAGCTATATATATAGGAATTAAGGTTTTTGGATTTATCGGATTATTTATGGCACCACTTTACATTATTACAACTAAGGAAATAATATTTTCAACTTAAGAAAAGATTTGTTAAGATAGGAGTGACTGTAGTGAAATACATAACTATTTTGGGGGCCACTGGTTCAGTTGGAACTCAGACCTTAGAGGTTATAAAAAAAGAAAGTGAAAAATTTAAGCTTATTGCTTTTTCAGCCAATAAAAATTATCAAAGAATAATAAATACAATAAAAGAATTTAAACCTAAATATGTTGCTGTAGTTGATAAATTTACATATGAAAAAGTTAGAGAATATTGTGAAATGCAAAATATAGATATTAATATTTTTGAAGGTATTGAAGGATTAACTACAATATCTATTTTACCGGAAGTAGATATTGTAGTTACTTCAATAGTTGGAATGGTTGGTTTAGTACCAACATTAAATGCAATAAAAGCGGGTAAAGACATAGCTTTAGCTAATAAAGAAACTTTAGTTACTGGTGGAGAGATAGTAATGAAAGAAGCCCAAAAACATAAAGTCAACATTTTGCCAGTTGATTCAGAACATAGTGCTATTTTTCAATGTCTTCAAGGAAATAGTATAGAATCAGTTAATAAAATTATTTTAACTGCTTCTGGAGGACCTTTTAGAGGTAAAACTAAGAAGGATTTAATTAATATTACACCAGAACAAGCTATTAAACATCCTAATTGGAATATGGGGAAAAAAATATCTATTGATTCATCAACTCTTTTAAATAAAGGATTAGAAGTTATAGAAGCACATTGGTTATTTGGTTTAGATTATAAGGATATTGAAGTTGTAATACATCCTGAAAGTGTAATTCATTCAATGGTAGAATATAAAGATGGAAGTATAATAGCACAACTTTCTAGTGCAGATATGATTTTACCTATACAATATGCTCTTAACTATCCTAAACGAGAAAAAAGTTTAATCAATAAACTTGACTTTTATAAAATTAATAAGTTAACATTTGAAAAACCTGATATGATTAATTTCAGAGGTTTCAAGTTATCTTATGATGCGGGAATTGAAGGGGGTATTATGCCTACTATCCTAAATGCTGCAAATGAAGAAGCTGTAGAATTATTTTTACAAAAGAAAATAAAATATCTGAAAATAATAGATATAATAGAAGAATGCATGAACAAATTTGAAAATGAAAATAATATAGAGTTAGAATTAATACTGAATACTGAAAAAATAGTTAGGAAATTTATTCAGGATAAATATAATTTTTAAAGGAGGAACAATTGTTGCATATAATATGGAATATACTTTTAGTTGTTATAGCTTTTAGTATCTTAGTTATAATACATGAATTAGGACATTTTACTTTAGCAAAATTTAATGGTGTAAAAGTTGAAGAGTTTTCTATTGGAATGGGTCCAAAGATATTTGGCATTGAAGGTAAGGAAACCTTATATGCTTTTAGGGCAATTCCTATTGGCGGTTATGTAAAAATGTTAGGAGAAGATGAAGAAAGTTTAGATGAAAGGGCTTTTTCAAATAAATCTCCTGCACAAAAATTAAGTATTGTTGCAGCTGGTCCTATAATGAACTTTATTTTAGCAATAATATTATTTGCTGGAGTTAGTTCATTGAAAGGGTACTTAATTCCAGTTATAAGTGAAGTTGTCCCACAAAGTCCAGCTATGCAAGCAGGACTAAAACCAGGAGATAAAATATTAGAAACTAATAATTCTAATATATCTACTTGGGATGATTTCATAACTCAAGTTGCAATGTCAAAAGGAGCACCACTAAAAATAACAATATTAAGAAACGAAGAAAAAAAATCTATTACTTTAATCCCTATGAAGAACCCAAAAACTAATGGTTATATGGTTGGAGTTGCTTCTACTGTTGTAGAAAAGCCAAGTACTTTTCAGTCAATTCAATATGGTTTTAAACAAACAGCTTCAACAATTAAGCAAACAATTTTATCTTTTGGGATGATTTTCAAAGGGAAAGCGTCAAAAGACGATATTGGGGGACCTGTCACAATCTTAAGAATTACTTGGGCAGTATCAAAGGCAGGATTAATAAATTTAGTTGCTTTTTCTGCTTTTATAAGTGTACAACTAGGAATTTTTAACTTGTTACCTTTTCCTGCACTAGATGGATTTTGGATTTTTGTATCACTATATCAAATAATAACGAGAAAAGAAGTGGATAAAGATAAAATTGGGATTATCAATACAATAGGTTTTGCGTTATTACTTCTACTGATGATAATAATAACCATTAAGGATGTTTTATATCCTATAAAACTTTAGAAGATTTCAGGTGATAATTTTATGGAAAGAATAAAAACAAAAAAAATTAAGGTTGGAAGTATCTATGTGGGAGGAGATTCCCCAATAAGTGTTCAATCAATGAATAACACAGATACAAGGGATATTGAAACTACAGTTAAACAAATTACTGAGTTTGAAAAAGCTGGATGTGATATTACAAGATGTGCAGTACCAGATATGGAAGCAGCAAAAGCGTTAAAAAAAATAATAAGTTCTGTTAATATTCCTGTGGTAGCAGATATACATTTTGATTATAGATTAGCTTTACTTTCTATAGAAAGTGGAGTTGCAGCTTTAAGAATAAATCCTGGAAATATAGGAAGTATTGAGAGAGTTAAAATGGTAGCCAATGCTGCCAAGGAAAGAAACATACCAATTAGAATTGGGGTTAATTCTGGTTCTTTAGAGAAAGAAATATTAAGTAAGTATGGTAAAATATGTCCTGAAGCTCTAGTGGAAAGTGCCTTGAAACATGTGCAAATTCTTGAAAGTGTAAAATTTAATGATATAGTCATTTCTTTAAAATCTTCAAATGTGATGCAAATGATTGAAAGTTATAAAATTATTTCTTCAAAGGTTGATTATCCACTTCATGTTGGTGTTACTGAAGCTGGGACAGTATGGAGAGGTACTATAAAGTCAAGTATAGGTATAGGTACACTTCTTTCTCAGGGTATAGGAGATACTATAAGAGTATCTCTTACAGGAGATCCTGTAGAAGAAATTAGAGTTGGTAAACAAATTTTAAAATCTTTAGGATATTTAAAAGAAGGAATTGAGTTCATATCTTGTCCTACATGTGGTAGAACTAAAATTAATTTAATACAACTAGCTAATGAAGCAGAAGAACGATTAGCAGCATGTAATAAAAATCTTAAGGTAGCAATAATGGGATGTGTAGTAAATGGACCAGGTGAAGCAAGAGAAGCTGATATAGGTATAGCTGGTGGTGTAGGAGAAGGATTAATCTTTAAAAAAGGTGAAATTATAAAAAAAGTGAAAGAAGATAAATTAATTGATGAATTAATAAATGAAATCAATAAAATGTAGGCTATGAAAAATCATAGCCTACATTATTTACTTAGCTAATTATATTAGGAGGAAATTTAATGAATACTAGTTTAGTTCAAATATTAAAAGCTGAATTAGACACTAATGAAAATATTTTAGAAAATGATATACAAATATTAAGAGTTCAATATTTGACTAAAAGTGATAGATTAAAGGTTGTGCTAAGATCTATCAATGAAATAAATGATGATACAAAAAATATTATAAAAAAACTTATTATAAAAAAACTATCTTGTTTCAATAATATTGATTTAGTTTGTTATAAAAATATATCTAATTTGACTTTAGAAAAAATTATAAAAGAACATTGGATAGATATAGTAAATAATATTTCTCTTAAAGTTCCAGTTTGTAAGCAGTTTTTAAATGATGCGGTTAAAAAAGTTAAAGACGACTATTTAGAAATAGAAGTTGGTGATAAATTTATGTGTAAGCTGTTAAAATCAAAAAGTATTGAACATCTTACACGAAATACACTTTATGATATATTTGGAATTAAAGCTAGAGTAAGTTTGAACTATAATTCAACACTAGAAGAAAAAAATTACTTTGAAAATAAAGAAATAGAAGAAAAATCATTGATAGAATCTGTTCTAAAACAAAAATCTACTTCTTCAAATATATCTGAGAAAAAAGAAACGAAAAAAAATTCTAATGCTCCTACCTATACTAAAAATAAAGAAGGTTTTAAAAAGAAATATAGTAAAAATCCTAATGCTATTTTGGGAAGAGATGCAATTGGTGAAATTACTGATATAGACTCAATTAATGAAACCTCTGGAGTAGTTACTATATGTGGAGATATATTTAATATAAAAATAATTGAAACTAAATCTGGTAGAAAAATAGTTACTTTTTATATAACTGACTATACAAGTTCTATAACTGTGAAATGTTTCCCAAGACCTAATGAGACAGAGGGGTTGATAGAAGAGTTACAAGTGGGACTTTATTGTAAAGTTAGAGGAGAAGCGGTACATGATTCCTTTGCTAGAGAAGTTGTTATTATGGGAAGAGATATAGTAAAAACATCTAAAATTGAAAAAATGGATACTTCTGAAGAAAAAAGGGTTGAACTTCATGTTCATACTCAAATGAGTGCCATGGATGGATTATCTTCTACTTCTGATCTAATTAAGAGGGCAGCAAAATGGGGGCATCCTGCAATTGCAATAACAGATCATGGTGTAGTTCAGGCATTCCCAGAAGCTATGGATGCGGCTAAAAAACATAATATTAAAGTTTTATACGGTGTCGAAGCATATCTTGTAAATGATGGAGTACCAGTTGCTACTAATATTGATAATAAAGCAATAGATGATATTTTTGTTGTTTTTGATATTGAAACAACAGGTTTCTCAAGTGTTTATGATAAAATCATAGAAATTGGTGCTGTTAAAATTAAAAATGGTACTATAATTGATAGTTTCAGTGTATTTATTAATCCTGAAATAAGAATTCCGTATAAAATTACTGAACTTACAGGCATAACAGATGATATGGTTAAAGAGGCTGAAACAATAGATAAAATTCTTCCAAAATTTATGGAGTTCACAAAGAATTCTATACTTGTAGCTCACAATGCAAATTTTGATACATCTTTTATAAGAAAAAATTGTAAAGATTTAAATATAGAATTTAATTATGGAATTATGGATACAGTACTTTTAGCAAAGTTTTTATTTCCTGAATTAAAAAGATACAAGTTAAATGTTATAGCTAAACATTTAGGGGTTTCATTGGAAAACCATCATAGAGCAGTTAATGATGCAAAAGCAACAGCTGATATATTATTAATTTGCTTTAATTTATTAAAAGAGAAAAATATAATTAATTTACAAGATTTAAATAAAGAATTTTTAGGAAATCAAGATATTAAAAAATCACCTACTTATCATTTAATAATACTTGTAAAAAATCAGGTAGGATTAAAAAATTTATATAAGCTTATTTCCACATCGAATTTAGACTATTTCTTTAGAAGACCAAGAATGCCTAAAAGTTTAATTCAAGAATATAGAGAAGGTCTAATAATTGGTTCAGCTTGTGAAGCGGGTGAAATTTATAAAGCTGTTTTTGAAGGAAAAAGTGAAGAAGAACTTAATGACATGATTAAATTTTATGATTATTTAGAAATTCAACCAATAGATAATAATGAATTTATGATAAAAAAGGGTATGGTTAAAGATAAAGAACAGCTTAAAGACATTAATAAACAAATATGTGAGTTAGGAGAAAAAAATAATTTGCCTGTAGTTGCAACTTGTGATGTGCATTTTTTAGATCCTGAGGATGCAATATTTAGAGAAATATTAATGAAAGGTCAAGGATTTTCTGATGCAGAAAATCAGCCACCTTTATATTTAAGAACCACTAATGAAATGATAAAGGAATTTGAATATTTAGGAATGGATAAAGCTAAAGAAGTTGTTATATATAATCCTAAAAAAATTGCAAATGAAATTGAACATGTCAAACCTATACCAGATGAAACTTTTCCTCCCAAAATAGAAGGAGCGGATGAGGATATAAGAAATATGACTATGAATAAGGCACATGCAATATATGGCAATCCTCTACCAGATATAGTGCAAAAAAGACTAGACAAAGAGTTAAATTCTATTATAAATAATGGATATGCAGTATTATATTTAATAGCACACAAATTAGTTGCCAAATCAATAGATGATGGATATCTAGTAGGGTCTAGAGGATCAGTTGGTTCTTCTTTAGTTGCAACTATGAGTGATATAACAGAGGTTAATGGATTACCACCTCACTATATATGTCCTAAATGTAAAAACAGTGAATTTTTTACTGACGGTTCTGTAGCTTCTGGTGCAGATTTACCTTCAAAACAATGTCCTAAGTGTGGTACTGAATATGATAGAGATGGACATGATATTCCTTTTGAAACATTCTTAGGATTTAACGGAGATAAGGAGCCAGATATAGATTTAAACTTTTCAGGTGATAATCAAGCTGATATTCACAAATATACTGAAGTTCTTTTTGGTAAAGGTCATACTTTTAAGGCAGGAACAATTGGAACAATAGCTGATAAAACAGCTTATGGATTTGTAAAGAAATATTTAGATGAGAAAAAAAAATTGGTTCCCCAAGCTGAAATTGAAAGATTAACTAAAGGATGTACAGGGGTTAAAAGAACATCTGGACAACATCCAGGGGGAATTATGGTTGTACCAAGTGACAATGAAATATTTAATTTTTGTCCTATACAACATCCTGCTGATGATACTAATTCAGATATTATTACTACCCATTTTGATTATCATTCAATAAGTGGAAGACTTCTTAAATTAGATATACTTGGTCATGATGATCCTACTGTATTAAGAATGCTTAAAGATATTACAGGACTAGATCCTACTACTATACCAATTGGTGACGAGAAAGTTTTAAGTTTATTTACTTCTCCAGAAGCATTAGGAGTTACAGAAGAAGAATTGGGATGTCCGGTAGGAAGTTATGGGCTACCTGAATTCGGAACTAAATTCGTTAGACAAATGCTAGTAGATACACAACCAAAAACATTTTCAGATCTTGTTAGGATATCAGGTTTGTCACATGGAACTGATGTGTGGCTTAATAATGCACAATATTTCATAAGCGAAGGATATACCACATTAAAAGACTGTATTTCCACAAGAGATGATATTATGGTTTACTTAATTTATAAAGGATTACCTCCTAAGGATGCTTTTACTATAATGGAAAAGGTAAGAAAGGGAAAAGGACTTACTGAAGAACATGAGCAATTGATGAAAGAACATACGGTTCCAGATTGGTATATAGAATCGTGTAAAAGAATAAAATATATGTTTCCTAAAGGTCATGCTGTTGCATATGTAACGATGGCAGTTAGAATAGCTTATTATAAGGTATATTATCCAGAGGCCTATTATACAACTTACTTTACTGTTAGAGGAATAGATGATTTTGATGCTCAGTTAATTGTTCAAGGAGAATCAGTTATAAAAAGAAAAATGGATGAAATTAATGCTATGGGAAATAGTATTAGTCAAAAGGACAAAGGTTTATTAACTATTTTGGAACTTTCATATGAAATGTATAAAAGAGACATAAAGTTTTTGAAAGTTGATGTATATAAGTCTCATGCTACTAAATTTTCAATAGAAGGAAATTATATTAGACCTCCTCTTAGTGCTTTAGCAGGAGTTGGAGCAAATGCTGCTAAAAGTATTACTAAAGTTAGAGAAGAAGGTGAATTCATTTCTAAAGAGGATTTAAGAACGAGAGCTAAAGTTTCTAAAACAGTTATTGAAGCTTTAAGTGAACATGGATGTCTTAAGGGGTTACCAGAAACTAATCAATTATCTCTCTTTTAAGAAATAACCATTTTTGGTTTGTTCAAGCAAAATGTTTTATAGATTACTTGAAATAGGCTTATTAGTGTGTTAAAATGTAGTAGAATTATTTTGCAGATAAATTTTAGCATAAGAGTGGGATATAATACCCACTCTTTATATTTTGAAAAAACGCAACATATAGTTGCGTTTTTCATTAATATTTGTTTATTTGGTTTATTAAAAAATAATTTGTAAAAACTAAGAATAAGGAGGGCTAGTTATGAAAAGAGATGTTTTATTAGATGAACTTTCTCAATTAATTGAGCCTATAGTATCTCAATTAGCTTATGAGTTATATCATATAGAATATGTAAAAGAACAAGGAGAAAATTATCTTAGGCTATACATAGATAAAGAAGAAGGAATTTCTCTAGAAGATTGCGAAAAAGTAAGTAGAAAAGTAAGTAGTATGCTAGATGAGAAAGATCCTATAGAAGATAGTTATTATTTAGAAGTATCTTCTCCAGGAGTAGAAAGAATACTATATAGTGATAAACATTTGAACAAATATATAAATCATATGATAACTATAAAGCTTTTTAAATTATTCGAAGGAAGTAAAAAATACCAAGGTGAATTATTAAGTTTTAGTAATGATTTTATAGAAATAGAAATAGAAGATAGTAAGTTATCTATTCCTAGAGATAAAATTAAAAAAATTATTTTAAAAGGGGAGTTTTGAGGAGGGTTTTAAAAATGAATGCAGAGTTTATTGAAGCCTTAAAGGAGATTGTAAAAGAAAAGGGAATTAGCGAAGATTTATTATTTTATACTGTGGAAGATGCATTAGTATCAGCGTATAAAAAGAATTATGCTAAGGTAGGCGGAAATTTACAAAATGTCAAGGTTACTATAGATAGAGAAAATGGTGAAATACATGTATATACACCTAAAAAAGTTGAAGAAGAGCCATCAAATATCAATGAAATGTCATTAGACGAAGCCAAGAGAATTGATCCATTATATGAAGTAGGAGATATAGTAGACATAGAAGTTACTCCTAAAAAATTCGGAAGAATTGCTGCACAAACAGCTAAGCAAGTAGTTATTCAAAGAATAAAAGAAGCCGAAAGAAAAGTAATTTATAATGAATTTGTAGCAAAAGAATATGATATAATTACTGGAACAGTTATAAGAAAAGATAAAGGAAATGTATTCATTGATTTAGAAAAGATTGAAGCTGTTCTTGGTCCAAATGAACAAATGCCTGGAGAAGCATATAACTTTAATTCAAAACTAAAGTTATATATTGTAGAAGTTAAAAATACAACAAAAGGACCGCAAATTGTAGTTTCAAGAACTCATCCAGGATTAGTAAAAAGATTATTCGAATTGGAAGTTCCGGAAATTTACAATGGCATAGTTGAAATAAAGAGTATTGCAAGAGAAGCAGGTTCAAGAACTAAAATTGCTGTTTATTCACATGATGAAAATGTAGACGCTACAGGAGCATGTGTAGGACCTAAAGGAATGAGAGTACAAAATATAGTTAATGAATTGAAAAATGAAAAAATTGACATAATAAAATGGGATAAATCACCTGAAACATATATAGCTAATGCTCTAAGTCCTGCTAAAGTACTGGATGTTGTTATAGATGAGGAGAATAAATCTGCTAAAATAGTTGTTGAAGATAATCAATTATCATTAGCTATAGGGAAAGAAGGTCAAAATGTTAGGCTTGCAGCTAAACTTACTGGCTGGAAAATTGATATAAAAAGCGAATCACAAGCTTCTGAATAATTCTGATGAAAGGTGGTAATTTATTTATGAAAATAAAAAAGACACCCAAGAGAATGTGTACTGGATGTTCAGAAATGAAAGCTAAGAAAGAATTATTGAGAATAGTTAAAAATAAAGAAGATGAAATATCAGTTGATTTAACCGGTAAAAAGCCTGGCAGAGGAGCTTATATATGCAAAAATGTAGAATGCTTAGAAATTGCTTTTAAATCTAAAAGACTTGAGAGAAATCTTAGTTCAAAGATAAGTGATAATATTTATGATAAGCTTAAATCAGAAATTTTAACTGAACAACAGAAGGTGTAAAACTATGCGATAGTACAAATGTATATAAAACAAACACTGCAAAAATTTTGCAGTGCTTGAATAATAATTGGGGGTGAATGGTTTGGCTAAAACAAGAGTTTATGAATTAGCAAAAGAATTAAATGTAACAAGTAAAGAATTAATAGATGTATTATTAAATGAATTTAGTATAAAGGTTAAAAATCATATGAGCGTGTTAGACGAAGAAGATGCTGAACTTATAAAAGAAATTTTCGATGACAATGATGATGAAGATAATAAAAAAAGTATTGTTGATGAATATGAGGAAGAAATTAGTGATTCCGTTAACGTTAACATAAAGAAAAAGAAAAAGAAAAATAATAAAGACGAAGCAAATACTTCAAGTCAATCAAATTCTGAAGAGTGTGAAAAAAAAATAATAATTGAAATAGAAGATACTATTACTGTAAAGGAATTGGCAGAAAAACTACATAAACCAACAACTGAAGTAATAAAACAATTAATGTTTATGGGAGTAATGGCTGCTATTAATCAAGAGTTGGATTTTAATACAGCAGAAAAATTAGCAGAAAAATTTGACGCAATGGTTTCACAGAAAGAAGATACTTCTGCTGCAATTAAAGAAGATGAAGATGAAGATGAAGATTATGGAAATGAAAAAAGACCACCTGTTGTAACTGTTATGGGTCATGTTGATCATGGTAAAACATCAATTTTGGATGCTATAAGGAAATCAAAAGTTACATCAACAGAAGCTGGTGGAATAACTCAACATATAGGTGCTTATACTGTTGAAATTAACGGAGAAAAAATATCATTCCTAGATACACCAGGACATGCAGCGTTTACAACTATGAGAGCAAGAGGAGCTCAAATAACAGATATTGTTATACTAGTTGTTGCAGCTGATGATGGAATAATGCCTCAGACTAAAGAAGCAATTAATCACTGTAAAGCGGCTAATGTTCCAATGATTGTAGCTATTAATAAAATTGATAAAGTTGGAGCAAATATTGATAGAGTAAAACAAGAATTAACAGAGTATAATCTTATTCCAGAAGATTGGGGTGGAGATGTAATTTGTGTTCCAGTATCAGCTCACACAGAAGAAGGTTTAGATTCATTATTAGAAATGGTTCTTTTAACTGCTGAAATGGAAGAATTAAAAGCAGATCCTAATAGAAGAGCTAAGGGTACTGTTATCGAAGCTAAACTTGATAAAGGAAGAGGTCCTGTAGCTACATTATTAGTTCAGAATGGTACATTAAAAGCTGGAGATTCTATTATAGTTGGTTCCACATATGGTAGAATAAGAGCTATGTTTGATGACAAAGGTAATAAGATAAATTCAGCTGGACCATCAATACCAGTAGAGATACTTGGATTATCAGAAGTACCTGATGCTGGAGATAGATTTAATGTAGTAAAAGATGAAAAAACAGCTAGAAATATGGCTGAAAACAGAAAAGCGAAATTGAGAGAACAGCGTCTACAAGCTACTAATAGAGTATCATTAGAAGATTTATATAGCCAAATAAAAGAAGGAAAAGTAAAAGAATTAGGTGTTATTGTTAGAGCTGATGTTCAAGGATCAGTTGAAGCAGTTAAACAATCTTTAGAAAAATTATCTACTGAAGAAGTTAAAGTAAGAGTTATTCATGGAGCTGTTGGTGCTATTACTGAAACAGATGTTACTTTAGCAACAGCATCAAATGCATTAATTATAGGGTTTAATGTAAGACCTTCTAGCAATGCTTCTACTCTTGCTGAAAAAGAAGGCGTAAATATAAGAACATATAGAGTTATATATGATGCTTTAGATGATATAAAATCTGCAATGGTTGGTATGTTAGAACCTGAATACAAAGAAGTAATTTTAGGTACTGCAGAAGTAAGACTAACATATAAAATTTCAAGTGTTGGAACTGTAGCAGGATGTTATGTTTTAAATGGAAAAATAACAAGAAATAGTGAAGTTAGAGTAATTAGAGATGGTATAGTAATTTTTGAATCAGAGATTTCATCTTTAAAGAGATTTAAGGATGATGCAAAAGAAGTAGCAACAGGATATGAATGTGGAATAACAATAGAGAAATTTAATGATATTAAAGAAGGCGACTTAATAGAAGCATATATTATGGAAGAAATAAAACCTAAACAGATATAAAAATAAAGGAGAGAGTTATATGGCCAAATATAGGCTAGGTAGAATTAATGAAGAAATAAAGAAAGAACTTAGTAATATAATTCGTGATGAAATAAGTGATCCTAGACTTACAGCTATGGTTAGTGTAACTAAAGTGGATGTAACTAATGATTTAAGATATGCAAAAGTTTTTGTTAGTATATTTGGAAATGAAGATTCTGAAAAACAGAGCTTTGAGGCTTTGAAAAGTTCAGTTGGATTTATGAGACGTGAAATTGGGCATAGAGTTAAATTAAGATACACTCCTGAATTAATTTTAGAGTTAGATAATAGTATAGAACATGGAATGCACATAAATGATCTTCTTGCAAATTTAAAGGGAAATAATTATGATGCAGATAAATAATATTATTGAAGCCATCAATAAAAGTAAAAAAATTGGCATAACTTGTCATATATCGCCTGACGGTGATTCTTTAGGAAGTTCCCTTGCATTAATGCAGGGACTTCTTAAATTAAATAAGGAAGTTTATATTATGTCTAAAGAAGGATTGCCTGAAACATTTAAATATTTACCCCTTTCAGAAGAAGTAAATAAAAATATTGATCATATTTTAGAAGGTACAGATACAGTTATAGTTTTAGACTGTGGAAATATTGATAGAATAAATTCTAATCTAGAAATATCTGATAGAAATTATACACTTATAAATATAGATCATCACCTATCAAACGATTTATATGGTGATATAAATTATGTTAACACAGAAGCAGCAGCAGTGGCTGAAATTATCTATGAAATATTTAATTTAATGGATATATGTATAGATAAAGATATTGCTAAGTGTATGTATACTTCTATACTTACAGATACAGGTTCATTTAGACATTCTAATACGACTAATTTAACTCATAAAATAGCAGGACATTTAATCAATGCAGGAATAGATTTTTCACAAATACATAGAAATATTTTTGAAAATATGAAATATTCAAGAATAAAGCTTCAGGGTAAAGTAATCGAAAAAATGTACTTAATGCTTGATGGAAAAGTATGTATTATGGAGCTTACACAAGAAATGCTTGATGAATTTCATATTAGTAATGGAGATACTTCAGATATTATCTCTTTAGGAACCAAGATAGATTCGGTTGAAGTTACTGTTTTATTAAAAGAATCTAATGATAGAGTAAAGGTAAGTTTGCGATCTAAAAATATAATTGATGTTAGGAAAATTGCCGAAAACTTTGGTGGGGGGGGACACATCAAGGCTTCAGGATTTTCAAGCGATAAATCTTTAAAAGAAATTAAAAAAATTATAATTAAAGAAATAGAAAAAGAGTTGATATAATGGATGGAGTAATAAATGTCTATAAACCAATAGGGATAACATCTTTTGATGTTGTAAGAGAAATAAGAAAAATATCTAAGACTAAAAAAGTAGGTCATACAGGTACTTTAGATCCTCTAGCTTGTGGTGTACTGCCTATTTGTATAGGTAAAGCTACAAAGATTGTCGATTATATTATGAAGGATTATAAGATTTATAAAGCTCATTTGAAACTAGGAATAACAACTGATACCTATGATAAAGAAGGAAAAATATTAGAAACAAATGATGTGAATATTTCAGAAAAAGATATAATTAATACTATTAATTCTTTTATTGGAGAAATTGCCCAAATACCACCAATGTATTCAGCGATTAAAGTGAATGGTAAAAAACTATACGAGCTTGCTCGTAAAGGAATAGAAATAGAAAGACAATCAAGAAATATTACAATATATAATATAGATATTTTGGAAATTAAAATTCCAGATATCATATTTGAAGTAAAGTGTTCCAAAGGAACATATATAAGAAGTTTATGTTATGACATAGGTCAAAAGCTTAAATGTGGCGGTGCTATGTGGGATTTAGAAAGAAGTTGTAGTGGAAATTTTAATAAAAACAACTCTATATTGTTAAAAGACTTAAATGAAATAAACATTGCAGATAATTTAATTTCAGTAGAATATGCCTTGAAAAACTATAAAAAAATAAGTGTTAACGATAAGGCGAAAAAATTATTAATTAATGGTGTTAGAATAAAAGATAGATATTTAATAGAAGGTGTACAAAAAAATGTATTATACCGTATTTATACTAAAGATGAAAAATTTATAGGGTTAGGGCGAAGAACAAATGAAGGGTTAAAAATAGAAAAACTACTTATTTAGAGGTTAGGGATATGATTATATATGAAGATAATTTTAATATTAAACTAAAAGAAAAAACATATATTGCTTTAGGAAGTTTTGACGGTTTACACTTAGGACATATGAGTCTTATAAATAAAACCATTGAACTTGCAAAAAAAAACAAATGTAAAAGTATGGTGTTTACATTTAAAAATCACCCTCTTACCATAATAAATAAAGAAATGGTACCAAAACTAGTTGTTAATAATGATACTAAGTCAAAACTTTTAAAAAATATAGGTATAGATATTGTTAATTATGCAGATTTCAACGGAAATTTTATGAGAATACCACCTGAAGATTTTATTTTAAATATGATTGAATGCTATAATGCACAAGGTATTATTGTTGGATTTAATTATAGGTTTGGATATAAGAATTTAGGAGATGTTGAATTACTTGAAAAATTAAGCACTAAGTTCGGATTTGAAGTATATATTATTAAACCAGTAGAACTAAATGGAGAAATAATTAGTAGTTCAAAAATAAGACATCTTATATCAGAAGGTGACATAGAAAGAGCAAATGATTTTTTAACTAGACCTTTTATGCTAGAAGGTGAAGTAATAAAGGGAAAGCAGCTTGGTAGAAAACTACATTTTCCTACAGTTAATTTGGATTATAACAAAAAATTTGTTTTGCCAAGAGGGGGAGTATACTATACTATTGTTGAATACAATGGTAATGAATATAAAGGCATAACTAATATAGGATACAATCCAACCGTAAAAGATAATAAATTAAGTATAGAAACACATATACTTGATTTTAATAAAGATATATATGGTCAAAGTATAAAGTTATTCTTTTTAAAAAGAATACGAGATGAAAAGAGGTTTAATTCTCTTAAAGAACTTTCAGATCAATTAGCAAAAGATAAATATTATGCAAAAGAACAAAAAAATAATTTACATTTTGTAAGTTATTTGTTATAATTGGTCTTGCGAACCTTATGCTATGAATGCTGACTGGCCGGCGGTATTCCTGGAATATAGGGGATCAAATTTATGGAGGTGTTTAACCATGGAAAAGGCTAGAAAACAAGAAATAATTAATCAATATGCAACACACGAAGGAGATACTGGTTCTCCAGAAGTTCAAGTTGCTTTATTAACAGAAAGAATCAATCATTTAAATGAGCATTTAAAAATGCACAAGAAAGATCACCATTCAAGAAGAGGACTTCTTATGATGGTTGGTAAAAGAAGAGGACTTTTAAATTACGTAAAAGACCAAGATATTCAAAGATATCGTGAATTAATCAAAAAATTAGGATTAAGAAAATAATTTAGAGCGGGCTAGTACCGCTCTATTGTTTTAGAAAAACATTACATATTAAATTAAGTTTTATAGGTAATAATAAGAGTAGGTAGCTATATTGAAAGGAGGGTATAAAAATGAATCAAGTAAATCAAGTTTTTGAAACAACAATAGCTGGAAGAAAATTAAAAGGTGAATTTGGAAAACTTGGAATGCTTTCTAATTGTGCTTTAAAAATAAGCTATGGAGATACTGTAATATTAATTAATGCTAATGCTTCAGATAGTCCAAGAGAAGGAATTGATTTCTTCCCTTTAAGCATAGAATATCAAGAAAGGTTATATGCAGTAGGAAAGATACCAGGAGGTTTTATAAAAAGAGAAGGTAGACCTTCTGATAAAGCTATACTTAATGCAAGAGCTATAGATAGACCTCTTAGACCTTTATTCCCAAAAGGATACAGAAATGATGTTCAAGTAGTGTGTACAGTTTTATCTGTTGAACAAGACAACTTACCAAATATATTAGCAATGAATGGTGCTTCTTTAGCTTTATGTTTATCTAGTATACCTTTCACAACTCCAGTAGCAACTGTAGCTGTTGGATTAATTGATGGAGAATTTGTTATAAATCCTACATCAAAACAAAGAGAAGAAAGTTCTTTAGATTTAACAGTGTGTGCTACTAAAGATAGAGTCATGATGATAGAAGCTGGTGGTCAGGAAATACCAGAAGATGTTATGTATGACGCTATAGTGTTTGGTTTTGATGAATGCAAAAAAATAGCAGAATTCCAAGAAAAGGTCATGAAAAAATATGGCAAAACTAAAGTAGAAGCTGAGTTATATGAAGTAGATGAAACTATCGCAAAAGAAGTTAAAGAATTTGCTTTTGATATGATAAAGGAATCTATGTATTTAACTGATAAAGATGCTAGAAATGCAGCTAAAGATGAAGTTAGAGAAAAAGTAAATGAAGAATTTGGACAAAAATATCCAGATAATGCTGCAGATATTAATGAAGTTATATATAAACTTGAAAAGTCATTGGTTAGAAATATGATTCTAAATGAAAAAAGAAGACCTGATGGTAGAGGTTTTGAAGAAGTGAGATCTTTGGCATCTGAAGTTGGTATATTACCAAGAACTCATGGTAGTGGAGTTTTTACACGAGGATTAACACAAGTTATGAGTGTAGCAACATTAGGATCTATAAGTGAAGTTCAGATATTAGATGGTATTGAAGAAGCGACATCAAAGAGATATATGCATCATTATAATTTCCCATCTTATAGTGTTGGTGAAGTTAGACCATTAAGAGGACCAAATAGAAGAGAAATTGGACACGGTGCATTAGCTGAAAAAGCTTTAGAACCACTAATACCAAGTGAAGATAAATTTCCTTATGCTATAAGAATAGTTTCAGAAGTTTTAAGCTCTAACGGTTCAACTTCTCAAGCTAGTGTTTGTGGTAGTACTCTTGCATTATTAGATGCAGGTGTTCCAATTATAAGACCAGCAGCAGGAATAGCTATGGGGTTAGTTACAAGTGATGATTTGCAACACGAAGAAATACTTACAGATATTCAAGGACTTGAAGATTTCTTTGGTGATATGGATTTTAAAGTCGCAGGAACTGAAAAAGGTATTACGGCTATACAAGTTGATACAAAGATATCAGGATTATCAAATAAGTGTATTAAAAAAGCAATACATGATGCTAGAGAAGCTAGACTATCCATATTAAAAGTAATGAACGAATGTATTGCAGAACCAAGAAAAGAAGTATCTGTTTATGCCCCTAAAGTATTTACATTGAACATTAATCCTGACAAAATAAAAGATGTAATTGGAGCAGGTGGAAAAACTATCAATAAAATTATTGATGAAACTGGTGTTAAAATTGATATCAAAGATGATGGAGCAGTATTTGTTACCGCAGAAGATTATGCATCAGGTAAAAGAGCTTTAGAATTAATAGAGAGTTATTCAAGAGAAGTAGTTGCAGGAGAAATTTATTTAGGAAAAGTTACAAAGATCTCAAACTTTGGTGCTTTTGTACAAATATTACCTGGCAAAGAGGGATTAGTTCATATATCTAAATTAGATGTTAAACGAGTTAATAAAGTAGAGGATATTGTATCAGTTGGTGATGAAATTTTAGTTAAAGTTACAGATATTGATTCAATGGGAAGAATTAATCTTTCAAGAAAAGATGCTATTAAAGATTCAGAAGAAGATAATTCAAAAGAAAATAAAGAAGAAAAGTAGAAGGGCAGTGATGCCTTTTTATTTTATTAAATTTTATTAATTTCTCTAGGAGGCCATATGTATAATTTATTCAAATTAAATAATGGATTGAGAGTAATTATAGAAAATATTGATTATGTTAATTCAGTCACAGTTGGGCTTTGGGTTGAAAATGGTTCAAGAAATGAAAGCTCTACTAATAATGGTATATCTCATTTTATAGAACATATGTTTTTTAAAGGGACTGAAAATAGAAATGCAAAAGAAATAGTAGAAACCGTAGAAAATGTTGGTGGACAAATTAATGCTTTCACAGGAAAAGAGTCTACTTGTTTTTATATAAAAACACTAGATACTCATTTAGAACTAGATTTAGAATTATTGTCAGACATGTTATTCAATAGTACTTTTACCCATGAAGATATTGAAAAAGAAAAGAAAGTAATAATTGAAGAAATAAAAATGAGTAATGATAGCCCTGAAGATGTACTGATTGATTTGCATGCAATAGCAGCTTTTAGAGAAGATTCAATTGCTATGCCCATTGTTGGAACTGTAGATACGGTACAATCTTTTACTCGAGAGATGCTTATTGAATACGTTGATTCTTACTATATACCTGAAAACTCTGTTATATCAATATGTGGTAAATTTGATGTTAAAAACATAGAAAAAATAGTAGAAAATTTTTTTGGAAATTGGTACAGTAGCAACAAAAAAATAACCAATTATTCTGTCCCTGAGATTGTAAATGATAATTTGTTCCAAAATAAAAATATAGAACAGCTGCATATAAGCTTAGGGATAAAAGGAATAGAAGTAGGAGGTGATGATGTTTATACATTAATGCTTCTTAATACAATTATAGGCGGAGGAGCATCATCAATTTTATTTCAAAAGATAAGAGAAGATTTAGGAATGTGTTATTCAATATATTCATATATATCTTCTTTTATTAATTGTGGTATGATTAATATTTATACTAGTTTAAATCCTAATTATGCTGTAGATGCATTAAATTATATTAAGAAAGAAATTTATAATTTTTCTAAACAAGAAATTAATAATGAAAAATTATTGAAACTAAAAGAACAATTAAAAGGTAACTTTATTTTAGGCTTAGAAAGCACTAGCAGCAGAATGTTTAGAAATGGTAGAATTGCATTATTTCTAAATAAAATTATTAAGCCTAGTGACATGATAACTAAAATTGATTCTGTTAATAAATATAAAATGGTAGAAGTGATGAAAAATACTTTCAAATTAGGAATACAAAATTCAGCTTTTGTGGGAGAAAATTTTAATAAAGAATTAATAACAGAAGTACTGGAAATAGATAAAACTGCTTTTGAAAATTCAAAAAAGATAGAATTGTAGTAATAACCCTTTAATAGATATCATAATATATTATGATATCTATTAAGGGAGTGATTAATTTGGATGATAAAATAAAATTCTATAGTGAAATGGAAAATTATGAGATAATAAATATTAATAATGGAGAAAAATATAATTATCTTTCAAATAATGATATAATAATTGATGAAAATGGAATGTTAAAACTTTTAATAATTGATAATAATAAATCTCGTTTTAATTTTTTTGGTGGTAATGAATTCTTAGAAATACCCTGGGAATATGTAAATAAAATAGGTGCAAGAACTATAATTGTAGATGTAGACGAATCAGAATTAAAAAGAACGAATAAATAGAGTATCTTGGAGGAGTAACATGAAAATTTTAGTGCAAAAATTTGGTGGAACATCTGTTTCAACCCATGAAAAAAGAGTATCTGTAATAAAAAAAATAATAGAAGCTAAACAAAAAGGATTTTCACCAGTTGTAGTAGTATCTGCAATGGGTAGAATAGGACAACCATATGCAACTGATTCATTACTTTCTCTTTTAACAAAAGATTATAAGGATAATAATAAATTAGGTGTAGATCTTTTGATGAGTTGTGGTGAAATTATAAGTTCTGTTGTTCTTTGTAATGAATTATATTCTCATAATATAGCTGCAGTACCATTAATGGGTGGCCAAGCAGGAATTATTACCGATAATGATTTTAATAATGCTGCAGTTAAAGAGGTTAAAACTGATAAGTTACTAAAATTAATAAATGATAATAAAATTCCTGTTGTAACAGGATTTCAAGGAATTAGTGAAGATGGATTTATAACTACACTAGGAAGAGGTGGAAGTGATGTAACTGCCTCTCTTTTAGGTGTTGCTTTAAAAGCCGAAGAAGTTGATATTTATACTGATGTGGATGGGATTATGACAGCAGATCCACGAATAGTGCAAAGTGCTACTTTAATAAAGGAAATTAGCTATAACGAAGTATTCCAATTTGCAGGTCAAGGTGCTAAAGTAATACATCCAAGAGCTGTAGAAATTGCTATGAAAGGTAATATACCTCTAGTTATTAAAAATACAATGAGTGAATGTACTGGTACGGTTATAGATAATATAGGTGCAGTTGACAGTAAGAATGTCATAACTGGTATCACACATATGGATAATAGAGTACAAATAAAGGTTGAACTAGGAAACAATATTGATAATGATAATTATCACAATCTTTTCCCTGTACTTGCTGAAAACTTGATAAGTATAGATCTTATAAATGTATTTCCTAATCAAAAAATATTTACTATTAATAGTAGTAGCATGTGTGAATTTAATAATATAATGGAACATTTGAAATTAGAGTATTCGTATATAGATAATTGTAGTAAACTTGCTATTATTGGTTCAAGAATGCGTGGGATTCCAGGAATAATGGCAAAAATTTTAAAGGCACTAATAAAAGAAAATATAGAAGTATTACAAACAGCAGATTCACATACTACTATATGGTGTTTAGTACAATCTCATTATACTGAAGCCGCTATAAATGCTCTTCATAAAGAATTTACTTTAGATAACAAATAAAATGTATAGTCATTACCTTTTAAGCAAAGACTAAACTTAAATAGGGAGGCATGACTATGAATGAAAAAACTATTAAAGAAAATCAAGATAAAAAAATTGATTCAATAAAAGAAATAGGAACAACTAAAGTTCCTGAAAGTACACAAAGATTTCAAATACTACCTATTATAGGTCAAATAGAAGGTCATTCTGTTTTACCACCTCAGTCTAAAGCTACTAAATATGAACATGTAATTCCGCAATTAGTAGCAATTGAGACAAATAAATCTGTAGAAGGAGTACTTATTATTCTTAATACAGTAGGAGGAGATGTAGAAGCTGGTTTAGCTATATCAGAAATGATTAGAAGTTTAAGTAAACCAACAGTATCTTTAGTTATAGGTGGTGGACATTCAATAGGTGTGCCTCTTGCTACTTGTGCAGATTATTCTTTTATATCACCGTCAGCTACCATGATTATTCATCCAATAAGAATGAATGGATTAATAATAGGAGTCCCTCAAACTTTTGAATATTTTAACAAGATGCAAGAACGCATAATTGAGTTTATTTCGAGAACTTCAAAAATAAATAAAGATACACTTAGAAAGTTAATGGTTCAGAGTGATGAATTATTAAATGATATGGGAACTATATTAATTGGGAATCAAGCGGTTGAATATGGTCTCATTGATCAAGTTGGAGGGCTTAGTGACGCTGTAAATAAGCTTGATGAAATGATTGATAGTAAAAAGAATACAAACTAGCCAAAAGATTTTATTCTTTGGCTAGTTTTCCTTATAATACTAAAAGGATTATAATATAAAGTGTAGAAATTAAAAAATAGAGGTGATGCTAATGACAAAAAAAACTAGACGCAAAAAGAATAGTCCAAGAAAACAAGTTATAGAAAATAAACCTAAGTTTAATAATGATATTAAAGGAATAATTTTTATTACTACAGGTATATTAATGATTTTAAGCATATTTGTAACAAATGCTTGCGGATTAGTTGGACAAACAGTAAAACAACTTCTTATTTCACTTATGGGTATTGGGTCATATTTTTTCCCTATACTGTTGATTTTCGTTGGAATAAGTTTTATTATGAGAAATGGTAAAATAAGTTTTAATAAAAGATTTTATGGAATATTATTGATTCTTATAAATTCTCTTCTTTTCATACAAATGGTATATATATCTGAATATTATGAAGAAGGAAATATATTGTTTGGTATAAGAAAAATATATTTAGAAGGCAAAATACTTCATGGCGGTATTATAAGTTATTTAATAGATATACCTCTTTATAAGTTGTTTGGTAATATAGGATGTTATATTATTTTCACTGCTATTTATATTATCTCTTTTATTTTAATATCACAAATATCTTTAAATGATATAATAAACAAATTTAAAATTGACTATTCTAGAAAAGTAGATACAAAAGATACATTTAAAGAGAATTTCAAAGAAAAAGATGATATTATAGTTGAAGATAATAATATGTCTCAACAATCTTTCATAAAAAATTTAAATGATAAACTTAAAGTTGTAGATTTTATGAAATCTACAGAATTTGTTGAAGAACCTAAAATAATAGATAATGTATCTTCTCCTAAAATTGATAATAAAACTAAGAAAAAAGATATAATAGAAGAGGTCTCAGTAGAAAAAATTAATGATGAACTAAACAGCAAGTTGATTGAGAGTCATGAAAAAGAAAAAGTTGAGTATAAATATCCAACTTTAGATTTGTTAAACTATAATCCAATAGAAAGTAATCACAAAAATAATAAAAAAGAATTAATTAGTATTGCATCAAAATTAGAAGAAACTTTAAACAGCTTTGGAGTAGAAGCTAAAGTTCTTCAGGTTACTAAAGGACCTTCAGTAACAAGATTTGAATTACAGCCTAGTTCTGGAGTAAAGGTTAGTAAGATTACTCATTTATCTGATGATATAGCTTTAAGTTTAGCTGCATCTACAATAAGAATAGAAGCTCCTATACCCGGTAAGAGTGCTGTTGGGATAGAAGTTCCAAATAAATCAGTGTCTCCTGTATACTTAAGAGAAGTCATAGATGATTCTGAATTTCAAAACTTTGATAAGAATGTAGCATTTGCGCTAGGTAAAGATATAGGTGGAAATTGCATAGTTGCAGATTTATCTAAAATGCCTCATTTGCTAATTGCTGGAGCAACAGGATCTGGAAAAAGTGTTTGTATAAATACTTTAATTATAAGTTTGCTTTATAAATATTCTCCTGATAATGTAAAATTGTTATTAGTAGACCCCAAAGTTGTAGAATTAAGTATATATAACGATATACCGCATTTATTAATACCAGTAGTTACTAATCCTAAAAAAGCTGCTGGAGCATTAAATTGGGCTGTAAATGAGATGACTAGACGTTATAAATTATTTGCAGATAATAATGTAAGAAATATTGAAAGTTATAATGATTTATGTAATAAAAATAAAATTGAAGAAAAGCTGCCATGGATAGTAATTATAATAGATGAACTTGCAGATCTTATGATGGTTTGTCCAGGAGAAGTAGAAGAATATATAGGAAGACTAGCTCAAATGGCAAGAGCAGCTGGAATGCACTTAGTTATTGCTACTCAAAGGCCATCAGTTGATGTAATAACTGGAGTAATAAAAGCTAATATTCCATCAAGAATATCTTTTGCAGTTTCAAGTCAAATTGATTCGAGAACTATATTAGATTCATCTGGTGCTGAAAAATTACTTGGTAAAGGGGATATGTTATTTTATCCTGTTGGAGAATCTAAACCTATAAGAATACAAGGGGCTTTTATTTCAGAGGAAGAGGTTGAAAAAGTAGTTGACTTTATAAAAGCTCATAAAACTGATGTAAAGTATGAAGAAAAGATAATGGAAGAAATAAATACAAATGTAGAAAAAAAAGACTCTAATTATGATGAACTTATAGATGAAGCTATAAAAATTGTAATTGAAGCAGGACAAGCATCCACATCGCTCTTACAAAGAAAACTTAGAATTGGGTATAATAGAGCTGCTAGAATTATTGACCAAATGGAAGAGAAAGGAATTATTTCAGGAAGAAATGGAAGCAAACCTAGACAAATTTTAATAGATATAAATGAATTAGATGATAACAAGTAATTTTTTTGAAAAATTACTTGTTAAAATACTATATAAGCTTTACAATAATTTTTATGATAATAAATAGTTTATATATTTTAAGGAGGAAAACTAGTGACTAAATACAAAATAGGACTTATAAGTTTAGGCTGTGATAAAAACAGAATTGACTCAGAATTAATTTTAGGAAACTTGACTAATGAAAATGAAATTGTAAGTGATCCCCAAAACGCGGATATTATTATTGTAAATACTTGTGGATTTATTGAAAGTTCAAAACAAGAATCTATAGATACAATATTAGATATGGCAAAGTACAAAAATGAAAATTGTAAGCTTTTAATTGCAACTGGTTGTCTTACTCAAAGATATTCTACTGAACTGCAAGAACTTATGCCAGAAATAGATATTATGCTTGGAGTAAATGATTATAATAAATTAAATAGTTATATTAATGAATTTTTTTCTAGTAATGAAAAAAATACTTCTTGTCATTACAGTGATACTATAATTAATGAAGGGCAAAGAGTGCTTACAACACCGAAGCATACTGCTTATATAAGAATAGCTGAAGGATGTGATAATTTCTGCACCTACTGCATAATACCTAAAATAAGAGGGAAATACAGAAGCAGAAATATGGAAAATATAATACAAGAAGCTAAAGAGTTAGCAGAAAATGGTGCTAAAGAAATAATATTGGTTGCTCAAGACACTACAAGATACGGCGTGGATTTATATGGCGAGTATAAACTGCCAAAGTTAATTAGAAGCTTATCTGAGATAAACAGTATAGAATGGATTAGAATATTGTACTGTTATCCTGAAGAGATTACAGATGAGTTAATAGATGAAATAGCAATTAATGACAAGGTATGTAATTATTTAGATATTCCTATTCAACATATAAGTAATTCTGTACTTAAAAGAATGAATAGAAGAACCACTAAAGAATTAATTACTGAAAATATTTCCAAAATGAGAAATAAAATTAAAGATTTAAGTTTGCGTACATCTATAATAGTAGGCTTCCCAGGTGAAACAGACAAAGAGTTTAATGAATTAAAAGATTTTGTATCTTCAATAAAATTTGATAAATTAGGAGTTTTTAAGTATTCTCAGGAAGAAGGAACTCCGGCAGCAAAAATGAATGAACAAATTGATGAAGATATTAAACAACGTAGAGAAAAAGAATTAATGCTTATTCAACAGCGTATTTCTAAAGAAAACAACAAGCAAAAAATAGGTAAAAAATATAAAGTACTTGTTGAAGAATGTGAAGATGGATGTTGGGTTGGAAGAAATTATGAAATGGCTCCGGAAATAGATGGTGCAATTTTCTTCAAATGTGATAAAATATTAAATATAGGGGATTCTGTTGAAGTATTAATTACAGATGCCTTAGAATACGATTTAATAGGAGTTGTATGCTATGAATCTTGCAAATAAACTTACAATGTTAAGGATACTATTAGTACCAGTTTTTCTAATCTTTGTGGCATTAAATACCCCTTTAGGTACAGTTACGGCTATTGTAGTTTTTATATTAGCTTCACTAACTGATAAACTAGATGGACATATTGCAAGGAGTAGAAATCAAATAACTAAATTTGGGAAATTCATGGATCCTTTGGCGGACAAATTACTTGTTACATCTGCTTTAGTTTCTTTAGTTGAATATCAAATTGTACCTACATGGATGGCTATGATAATTATAGCAAGAGAATTTGCTGTTACAGGTCTTAGAGCTGTTGCAGCATCAGAAGGTATAGTAATAGCTGCTAGTTGGTGGGGCAAACTTAAAACAGCAACTCAAATGGTTGCAATTGTATTTGCTCTAATTAAACTAGTTTATAGTCCTGCTTATATAACTTACATAACTTATATAATTTTAGGTGCTGCAGTAATAATAACTGTAATATCTGGAGTTGATTATTTTGTCAAAAATAAAAAAGCACTTAGTACAGAAAATTGATTAATAATTAAAAATTAGGTTATAATTTGAAATAAGTTCCTATGTTTGTAATGTATAGGAACTTTTATACTATAGTATTGACCATACTACTAAAATATTATATAATTTAACAAGAACAAGTGTTCGAAATTGAAAGGATGGTGAACCCTTTGGGGATAAATATGGATAATGAAAAATTAAAAGCTTTACAAGCAGCTATGAACCACATTGAAAAACAATTTGGAAAAGGTTCAGTAATGAAATTAGGAGAAAATACTGTACTTAATATTGACGCTATTTCAACTGGTAGTTTATCTTTAGATATTGCAATGGGCATAGGTGGAATACCAAAAGGAAGAATTATTGAAGTATATGGTCCAGAATCTTCTGGTAAAACAACAGTTGCTTTACATGTTGTAGCAGAAGCGCAAAAATCTGGTGGAACAGCAGCTTTTATTGATGCAGAACATGCTTTAGATCCAATTTATGCAAAAGCACTAGGTGTAGACATTGATAACTTAATAGTCTCTCAACCAGATACAGGAGAACAAGCTTTAGAAATTTGTGAAGCTTTAGTTAGATCTGGGGCTATTGATGTTATAGTAGTAGATTCAGTTGCAGCCTTAGTTCCTAAAGCTGAAATAGAAGGTGAAATGGGTGACTCTCATGTAGGTCTTCAAGCAAGACTAATGTCTCAAGCTCTTAGAAAACTTACTGGTGCTATTAATAAATCAAAATGTTCAGTGATATTTATAAATCAGTTAAGAGAAAAAGTAGGCGTTATGTTTGGTAATCCTGAAACAACACCTGGTGGTAGAGCATTAAAATTTTATTCTTCTGTAAGACTAGATGTTAGAAGAATTGAGACTATAAAGCAAGGTGATGAATTCTTAGGTAATAGAACTAGAGTTAAGATTGTGAAAAACAAAGTAGCTCCTCCATTTAAAAAAGCTGAGTTTGATATAATGTATGGTACAGGTATTTCTTTTGAAGGAAATGTTTTAGATGTTGGAGTTGAAGAGGAAATAGTACAAAAAAGTGGTTCATGGTTTTCGTATAAAGATACTCGTTTAGGACAAGGAAGAGAAAATGCAAAACAATTTTTAAAACAAAATACAGAGATTTTATATGAAATAGAAAATCAAATAAGAACTAAACATAATTTACCACAAAGAAATGTAGAAGAAATTTCTAATGATAATAAAAAAGCAGAAGTACAAAAAAAATAAAAACTACTTGTTAGGCACTCATTTTATTGATTTATTTAAATCTTACAGTATAAAGAGTGTCTAATTGTTTATATTATAAAATATAGTTAACATAAAATTTTTTAGCAACTTTTTCATAAACTTGACATAAATTTAAAAATAATATAAAATGAATACAAATACTGGTTTAACATGTGTAAAATATTGATATATAAACAAATATAACACCTTTCTAAACTTCGCTAACGCTTACTTGTGCATAATTCAAAATAGGATAGCAAGGAGGTGTTGTTTTGAAAAATACTCTTTATATATACTTATTGCTTTTAGCTATTGCAATTTTGGTTTTTATTTTTGTCATAATATATGTTAGAAAAAATATATCACAAGCAAAAATTTCAGAAGCAGAACTTAAAGCTAAAAGTATAATCGATGAGGCTGAAAAAAATGCTGAATCTGTAAAAAAAGAAGCGATTTTGGAAGCTAAAGAAGAAGTTCATAAGCTTAGAAATGACTTTGAAAAAGAGTCGAGAGAAAGACGTAATGAACTTCAAAGATTAGAAAGAAGAAACATTCAACGTGAAGAGTTATTAGACAAAAAAAGTGATATTATTGAAAAGAAAGAAGAATCTCTTAATAAGAAACAACAAGAAATAAAAGAAAAAGAATCCAGCATAGAAGAGCTTTATGAAAAGCAACGACAAGAACTTGAAAGATTATCCGGTTTGACGTCTGAAGAGGCTCGTCAAATATTACTAGAAGAAACAAGAAAAGAAATTAAACATGAAACTGCTATGATGATTAAGGACATAGAAAATAAAGCAAAAGAAGAAGCAGACAAAAAAGCTAGAGAAATAATAGCTTGTGCTGTTCAAAGATGTGCCGCTGATCATGTAGCAGAAAGTACTGTACATGTGGTTGCACTACCAAATGATGAAATGAAAGGTAGAATCATTGGTAGAGAAGGAAGAAATATAAGAACCTTAGAAACTCTAACTGGAGTTGATTTAATTATTGATGATACTCCAGAAGCAGTAATTTTATCCGGATTTGATCCTATAAGAAGACAGGTTGCTAGAATAGCTCTTGAAAAATTAATCATTGATGGTAGAATCCATCCTGCAAGAATTGAAGAAATGGTGGAAAAAGCTAAAAAAGAAGTTGAAAATGACATAAAAGAAGAAGGTGAGCAAGCGACGTTTGAAACTGGCGTACATGGTCTTCATCAAGAATTAATAAGACTTTTGGGAAGACTAAAGTACCGTACAAGTTATGGTCAAAACGTTTTAAAACATTCTATAGAAGTTGCTTACTTAGCCGGTCTTATGGCTTCTGAATTAGGTATAGATCCAACATTAGCTAAGAGAGCAGGATTACTTCATGACATTGGTAAAGCAGTAGATCATGAGATTGAAGGACCACATGCTCTTATAGGTTCTGAAATTGCTAAAAAGCATCGCGAATCTCCTGTAATAGTAAATGCTATTGCTGCTCATCACGGTGATGTAGAATATGGTTCTATCGAAGCAATATTAGTTCAGGCTGCGGACGCTATATCAGCAGCTAGACCTGGCGCAAGAAGAGAAACTTTAGAAGCTTATATTAAGAGATTAGAAAAACTTGAAGAAATAGCGAATTCCTATGATGGTGTAGATAAGTCATATGCTATACAAGCTGGAAGAGAAGTTAGAATTATGGTTAAACCAGAAGAAATTAATGATGCTGAATGTATTGAAATGTCAAGAAATATAGTGAAAACTATTGAAAAAGAATTAGAATATCCTGGTCAAATCAAGGTGAATATTATCCGTGAGACTCGGGCTATTGAATATGCAAAATAGATTTATATATAAAACGAAATCCCTTTATATTTGTATAAGGGGATTTCGTTTTATAATAATTTAATGAAATATATTTATATACACTAAATTTCAATATTTATTTACATAAGAATTATTAAATGGTATATTTTTATATATAAATATATAAATGGAGGAATATTATATGAAACTGTCAAATAAAGCAAAGCAAATTTCACCATCTTTAACTTTAGCTATTACGGCAAAAGCAAAAGAAATGTCCAAACAAGGTATTGACGTTATAAGTTTCGGAGTTGGAGAACCTGATTTCAATACACCTATCAATATACAGAAAGCTGCTATAAAAGCAATAGAAAATGGATTGACAAAGTATACTGCAGCTTCTGGAATAAATGAATTAAAAGAAGCTATAGTAAATAAATTTAAGGCAGATAATAATTTACTCTATTCAACAGAGCAAATTATTATTTCTACTGGAGCTAAACAATGTTTATCAAATGTTTTTCAAGCTATATTAAATAGAGGAGATGAAGTTTTAATTCCCACACCTTATTGGGTAAGCTATCCAGAACTTGTAAAGTTGGCTGATGGAGTACCTATATTTGTACAAAATAAAAAAGAAAATAGTTATAAATACTCAGAAGATGTTCTAGAAAATGCGGTTACATCAAATACTAGAGCTATTATTTTAAATAGTCCTAATAATCCTACAGGAACAATATATACGAGGGATGAATTAAAGTTAATTGCTGATTTTGCTAAAAAACATAATTTAATAATAATCGCTGATGAAATATACGAAAAACTAATATATGGAAATGAAGAACATGTTAGTATAGCTAATCTATCACAAGACGCATATGAAAGAACTGTAGTGATTAATGGAGTTTCTAAGTCATATGCAATGACTGGATGGAGAATTGGATATGCTGCAGCTGATAAGGAAATAATAAAATTAATGTCTAGTATACAAAGTCATACAACTTCTAATCCTAATTCAATAGCGCAATATGCAGCATTAGAAGCATTAACTGGAGATCAAACAGAAATGAATTCTATGATAAAAGAATTTGGTTCAAGAAGAGATTTTATGATTTCTAGAATAAATGAGATAAGAAACCTTTCATGTTTAAATGCTAATGGAGCATTTTATATTATGCTAGATGTTTCAAAATTGTATGGGAAAAAATTAAACGAAACAATCATTAACGATTCCTTAAAGTTCGCTGAAATACTTTTACAAGAAGAAAAAGTAGCCGTTATTCCAGGATCTGCTTTTGGTTTGGATGATTATGTAAGATTATCTTATGCAACTTCAATGGAAAATATCAGAAAAGGTTTGGAAAAAATTGAGAAATTTTCATTGAAACTAAACTAAAAAAATGTAGAAATTTTCATTTATAAGTTGAGAAATACAAAAAAAATGTTATAATATATAATGTAGCGCAAAAAATTTAAATTTAAGGGGTGACATAATATGATTAAAAAAGAAGCTGTGGTAAAATGTTCTACTGGATTACATGCAAGACCTGCTACTTTATTAGTAAAGAAAGCATCTTCATTTAAATCTGATATATACCTTGAATATAAGGATAAAAAAGCTAATATTAAGAGTTTAATTGGAGTTCTTTCTTTGGGAGTTACTAAAGATTCATCTGTTACAGTTATAGCTTCAGGTGATGATGAAACATTAGCTGCTGAAGAAATTGCAAAGTTAATCGAAGCGATTGAAGAATAAATAAAAGGCTATAAAGCCTTTTATTTATTTTACTTAGAAAATTTACTTTTTTTAATAAATAAAATGGTATTAATACCTGCTAATCCTACTAGAATATAAACAATTCTTTCAACTAATGGTATAAAACCTAAAAGTAAGTTTACTAAATTTAAATTAAATAAACCTATAAGTCCCCAGTTGATTGCGCCTACAATAATAAGAAAAAAAGAAATTTTGTCTATTAAACTTAACTTATACATATATACCTCCTAAAGTTATTGTAGATATTTCTTATTAATAAATTATATTATCTTACATAAAAAAATAGACTGAATTTTAAAATAATAAATTCACGAACAAAATAGTTACTATATTTTAAAATATATGATATAATATGAACAATAGAATGTTTTTAAGTAAAAATATATGTATGCGGAGGCTTTGATATGGTACGAAATACTTATAATACACCTTTAACTAGTAGATATGCATCACCTGAAATGTCTTATTTATTTTCTGATGAAATGAAATATAAAACTTGGCGTAAACTTTGGGTAGCCTTGGCAGAAAGTGAAAAAGAATTAGGTCTAAACATTTCTGAAGAACAAATAAAAGAACTAAAAGAAAATATAGAAAATATAAATTATGAAATAGCAGAACAAAAAGAAAAAGAGATAAGACATGATGTTATGAGTCATGTATATGCATATGGAACTCAATGTGAAAAAGCAAAAGGAATTATACACCTGGGTGCTACGAGTTGTTTTGTAGGTGATAATACAGATCTTATAATAATGAGAGATGCACTTTTGTTAGTAAGAAAAAAAATAGTGAATGTAATAAGTAACTTATCGAAATTCGCTTTAAAATATAAAGATTTACCTACGTTAGGATTCACACATTTACAGCCGGCTCAATTAACTACAGTAGGGAAAAGAGCAACTTTGTGGATTCAAGAATTGCTTTTGGATTTAGAAAATATAAATTTTGTTATTGATAGTTTTAAATTAAGAGGTGTAAAAGGAACTACTGGAACTCAAGCGAGTTTTATGAAGCTATTTAATAATAATGAACAACTTGTTAAAAAATTAGATGTGTTAGTAGCGAATAAAATGGGATTTCAAAATACCTATCCTGTCACTGGTCAAACTTATTCAAGAAAAGTTGATTCTATAGTTTTAAATACCCTTTCAGAAATTGCTCAAAGCGCTTATAAATTCAGTAACGATTTGAGGATACTTCAAAACATGAAAGAAATGGAAGAACCTTTTGGGAAAAAACAAGTAGGCTCTTCTGCGATGGCGTATAAAAGAAATCCTATGAGATCAGAGAGAATGGGTGCTTTAAGTCGATTTATAATAGTAAATTCACTTAATCCAGCTATAACTGCAGGAACTCAGTGGTTTGAAAGAACTTTAGATGATTCTGCCAACAAAAGGTTATCGGTTTCAGAAGCATTTTTAGCTTTGGATGGTGTACTGAATTTATATATTAATGTATCAAGTAATATGGTAGTATACGAAAAAGTTATAGCTTCTCATGTTCAAAGTGAACTTCCTTTTATGGCTACCGAAAATATTTTAATGGAAGCTGTGAAAAGGGGAGGAGATAGACAAGAGTTACATGAAAAGATTAGAACATTGTCTATGGAATCTGCAAAGAGGGTAAAAGAAGAAGGACTTAATAATGATTTAATCGAAAGAATAATAAAGAATGATTCTTTTCTTATGAGTGCAGAAGAAATACTATCCATTATTGATGCTAAGAAATTTATAGGAAGAGCTCCAGGGCAAGTAGAAGATTTTATCAATAATTGTATTATGCCTATTCTGGAAACTTTCAAAGATGGATTAGATGTAAATGTAACAATTAATGTATAAAAATCAATTGTAAGTATAAACCGATATGTGATAAACATATCGGTTTATTGCATTTAAATTTATATCTAATTATAATTTTCAAAAAATAATAAAAGTATATTTACATGAATAAACATATTTTTAAAAACGAAATTTTTAACAGAATTGATTGTATATTTTTAGTTGAATCTTTATTATAATATAATTGTAACTTTCACTTTTGTATAAAGTTAAAATAATACCAAAAGAAGGTAAAATATATAATGAAATCACATATCTAACTTCGCTAAATTTATATTTAGCGAAGTTAGATAATAAAAATAGGAGGGCATTATGAATTATACGTTGAACAATATCTATGATCCTACTTTACCTGAATATTTAAATGAATTTTTAAATTATCTAGGAACAATTAAAGGTAAATCTCAAAACACCATTAATGGTTATAGATGGGATTTATCTATGTTCTTTAGGTTTTTGAAATTATACAAAGGATTTATTAAAGAAAATATAGAATTTGAAGATATACCTATTGATGATATAGACAAAAGCTTTATAAAAAAAATCAGACTTTCAGATTTATATGCATTTATATCTTTTACCGAAAATTATAGAAATAATGGAAATTATGCTAGAGCTAGAAAAGTTGCTTCTCTTAAATCTTTCTTCAAATATTTGTGTGGGAAAGCAAAAATTTTAGATGAAAATCCAGCTGCTGAATTAGAAGCACCTAAAATCAACAAAAGAAATCCCGTATACCTAACCCTGGAAGAAAGTAAATCTCTTTTATCTTCTATCGATGGAGAAAATAAAGAAAGAGATCATTGTATTGTAACTTTATTCCTGAATTGTGGTTTAAGACTTTCTGAATTATGCAGCATTGATATTTCAAAAATTAAAGATGACACTTTAACTATAATAGGAAAAGGAAATAAAGAAAGAACTGTTTATTTAAACAATGCATGTTTAAAAGCTATTGAAAAATATTTACCCATTAGAAATCAAAAATATGATAAGATAAATCCAACTGATAAGGATGCTCTATTTATAAGTAAAAAATATAGAAGAATAAACAAAAGGAGTGTTGAATTATTAGTAAAAAAATACATTGAAAAAGCAGGACTTAATAAGCAGAAATATACACCTCATAAATTAAGGCATACCGCCGCGACTTTAATGTATAAATATGGTAATGTAGATATAAGAAGTCTACAAAAAATCTTAGGACATGAAAATGTATCAACAACTCAAATCTACACTCATGTTGATGATGAAACTTTAAGACAAGCTGTAAGTTTAAATCCTTTAAGTGAAGAATAAAAAAGCATTTAAAATGCTTTTTTATTCTTCGTTTTTAGCATCAAAAATAAAGAAACCTGGAAAAGCTTCTTCCATTAATTTTTTAGTTCCCTCTTCATCTTGAAGTAGTTCATTAAGGCCATCTATATCCTCAATGTACTCTACCTTTATATCCCCTTCTTTTAATTCTGCGTTATATGTAGCGAATTTCTCTATAAGCTCTCCTTTTGTTACATTATCATCATGATCATGAGCTATTTCATCAGTATCTTCTACTATTTCCTCTATGTTTATAGCCTTCATATCATATCCTTCTAATTGCAAGCACTTCCCGCAATTATTACATTTTTTAGAAGAATTCAAATCGCATTTATTACAATCACCACAGTCATTACAAAGTTTATTAGCTTGTAAAATACAAAATTTAGACATATTTCTCTTCTCCTTTGATAATACTTCAAAAGTATTATACCAAAAGTTTTTATTTTAATCAAACTTGTAAGAACATAAGTTTGATGTTTTTGGAAATATATGATATAATTCAGAATAAAGGATAAGGGGTGTATATAATGAATGGAAACAAGAGTGATAAGCAAACTGAAATATATGAATTTATAAAAACACATATAAGAGAAAAAGGATATCCTCCTTCAGTTAGAGAAATCTGTAAAGGAGTGGGATTAAGTTCCACATCTACGGTGCATGGTCATCTTGCAAGATTAGAAAAAAAAGGTATGATAAGACGTGATTCTACTAAACCTAGAACTATAGAAATTTTAAAAGATCCTCCGATAAAAAAAGAAATGGTTAGTATTCCTATCGTAGGAAAAGTAACAGCTGGAGAACCCATCTTAGCTGTTGAAAATATTGAAGACACCTTCCCTATTCCGTTGAGTTTTATCCCAAGCAACAAAGAATTATTTATGTTAAATATTTCAGGAGAAAGTATGATTGATGCTGGAATTATGGATGGAGATTTAGCTATACTAGAAAAAACTAATTACGCAGAAAATGGAGATATAGTTGTTGCTTTGATTGATAATGAAGCTACTATAAAAAGGTTTTTTAAAGAAGAAGACTATATTAGATTACAGCCTGAAAATAAAACAATGTCGCCAATAATAGTTGATACATGTAATATTATTGGCAAATTAATAGGGTTATTTAGAAAATATTAAAAACTAGTAGATGGGTTCTCATCTACTAGTTTTTCTATATAATCATACTTAATTCAGAATTTTACTCAAAGCGATCAAAGTACCTATTTTAGCATGATCAAAAGTAAGTCCACCTTGCAGATATGCAATATATGGCTCTCTTATAGGGGCATCAGCAGATAATTCAATTGATGATCCTTGGATAAAAGCACCAGCTGCCATTATAACTTGATCAGCATATCCAGGCATATCCCAAGGTTCACAAGATGCAAAAGAATCTATAGGAGAACCCATTTGTATTCCCTTACAGAACTGAATCAATTTTTCTTTATCATTAAATTTTATCGCTTGGATTATATCACTTCTATCTTCATCATATTTTGGCAGTACTTCAAATCCAGCAAGTTCCATTATTCTAGAACATAGAATAGCCCCTTTTAAAGCCTCCATAGCAACGTGCGGAGCCAAAAATAATCCTTGATACATGGATCTCATAACTCCAAATGTAGAACCACATTCTCCACCTATACCTGGAACTGTTAATCTATATGATGCTTGTTCAACACATTCCTTGGTTCCAGCTATATAACCACCCGTTGGGGTTATTCCTCCTCCTATATTTTTTATAAGAGAACCTGCAACTAAATCAGCTCCTATGTCTGTTGGTTCTAAAATATCAATGAACTCACCATAACAGTTATCTACAAAACAAATAATATTTTTTCTTACAGATTTGGTACAATCTATTATTTCTTTTATATCAGAAATAGATAATGAGTTTCTCCATCCATATCCTGTAGATCTTTGTATATGAACAAGTTTTATAGTTTCATCTTCTTCCAAAACCTTTTTAATTGTTTCTAAATCTGGTTTCCCATTTTCTTTAAGTTCAACTTGATTATAATGTACTCCAAATTCCCTTAAAGATCCTATTCTTTCTCCACCATCTATACCAATTACGCTGTGTAGAGTATCATAAGGTTTCCCACATACACATACCATAGTGTCATTTGGTCTTAAATTTCCAAATAAAGCTGATCCTAATGCATGAGTACCATTAACAAAATGTGGTCTAACAATCGCACTTTCACAATTAAAAATTCTAGCATAAACCTTATCTAGAGAGTCTCTCCCCATATCTCCATAACCATATCCACTTGAATTAGTAAAATGAGACTCACTTATTCTTTCTTCTTGCATAGCATTTAAAACTTTTAATTGATTAAATTCTCTTATTTCATCTAAAGCTTTAAATCTACCTTCAACATCATTTAAAGCTTTATCATAAAGTTTTAATACTGCATCATTAATACCGTATTTATTAGTTAATTGCTCTTTCATTTGTTTGATCATATGTATAAACCTCCGATAATTTTACAAATTAAAAACTAATAATTATCTTATCACATATAAAAAAAATAGGCAATTATTTGCCTATTTTTTAATTATTATCATCTTGCACAAATAAAATTGGTTTTACAGGAACAATAGTAGATATTGCATGTTTGTATATCATCATTTGCTTACCTTCATTATCAAGTATTACTGTAAAATTATCAAATCCTTTAACATTACCTTTAAGATGAAATCCATTTGTTAAATATATTGTAACAGGTAAACTTTTTTTTCTAGCATTGTTCAAAAATAAATCTTGCAAATTATTTAATGATTTATTCATAGCCATAACATTTCCCTCCAATTATATATATATTCTATAAAAAGAAACAAATTCCTTTAAATTTTATAGATTTTATACCTAACAAATTATTGCCTAAGCTCTTTAAATTTATCAAAAATAGCTTGAGCTACTTCCTTATCATCTTTATAATTGTCTTTATCAATCCAAATGACTCTCTTATCTTTTCTAAACCATGTAAGCTGACGCTTAGCATAGTTTCTACTACCTTTCTTAATCATTTCAACTGCTTCATCAAGTGTAAGTTTACCATCTAAATAATAAAGTATTTCTTTATACCCTATCCCCTTCATTGATTGCATATCTGCAGTTAATCCCATATTCTTTAATTTTATAACTTCATCAATTAATCCTTCTTCAATCATCATATCAACACGCATATTGATTCTATCATATAATTTAGCTCTATCCATAGTAAGGACAAAGTAATATACATTATAAGGTATATTATATATATCTTGTTCTGAATTATACTGACTAATTGTTTTTCTCGTAAGTTTATATACTTCAAGTGCTCTAGTAACTCTTTTTAAATCGTTTGGATATAATTTATTATAAGATTCTTCATCAATATCTTTAAGTAGAGAATGAACATATTCATTTCCCTTTTCATTAGCTAATTCTCTTAGGTATTCTCTATATTGTTCATCTTTATGAGTATTTGCAAAATCATAGTTAAATATTAATGAATTAATATAAAAACCAGTACCTCCTACTACCATTGGCAATTTGTTTTTACTGTTTATTTCTTCTATACCTTTAGTAGCTTCTGTTTTAAAATCTACTACACTAAACTCTTCTGAGGGATGAACAAAGTCTATTGCATAATGAAGAATTCCTTCCTTCTCATCTTCTTTAATCTTTGCAGAACCTATGTCCATATATTTATATATCTGCATAGAATCTGCTGAAATTATCTCTCCATTTAATTTTTTAGCCAAATCTATTGATATAGCAGTTTTACCAACAGCTGTAGGCCCTGCTAGAATAAATAAATCCTTTTTCATTAACGTACTCCTTATCATATTGTAATATTACTGAATTCTTTTGAATTTCTTCTCTATATCTTTTAATGTCATTTTTATTATTGTAGGTCTTCCATGAGGACAATTAAAAGGTTCTTCTAGATATCTTAAAGTTTCAATTAATGTTATCATTTCTGCATCAGATAAATGATGATTAGCTTTTATGGCAGCTTTGCAAGCTAAGGAAGCTATAGCTTTTGATTTAACTTCACCTATCTTGCCTGATCCCATATTCTTTAGATTATCTAACATCTCAAGGAAGAAATTTTTCACATCTATTTTTCCAAGAAGCATAGGAGCTTCTTTTATATTTATTGTATTATCTCCAAAAATATCTATAATAAAACCTGTTTGCTCAAATAACCCTTTGTTTTCTATATAGTATAAGAAATCTTCATGACTTAATTCTATAACAATTGGTATAATGAGAATTTGAGAAACCACTTCATTACTCTCTATTTGTTTTCTGAATTTTTCATACAATACTTTTTCATGAGCAGCATGCTGATCTATCATATAAAATTCTCCAGTTCCTTCTGCCAAAATGTAGGTATTATTAAATTGACCTATTATTTTTAAAGAAGGAAATTTAGGATTAATATTGTTTGAAACTTTTATTGGGGTAGTTATAGCGCTTTCTTCTTTTAATTCTACATCTTTATTTTTATTAATATCATATTCAATACTGTGCTCATTTTTAATTTCATTGTTGGATATGAGTTTATTATCGGTACTGTTATAGCTTATATTATCTATATTTTCTTTTTCTACTATAATAGCACTTTGAGAAGGCACTGTTTTTAAATCTATAGGTAGTTGTATAGGAGTAATGTTATTTTTACCTATTACGTCCTTTTCTTCTTCATTAATAATTTTTTTTTCTAAATCATTTAAAGGTATATCAAAATTATTTCTAACACTTTTAGCGATAGCTTCATGTACAGTATTAAAAACTAATTTATAAATAACTCTTTCATCTTGAAATTTAATCTCTGATTTAGTTGGATGTACATTAACATCTATAAATTCAGGATAAATATCCAAAAATAAAACGAAAAAAGGATACTTATTTACAGTTAGAAAAGATTTAAAGGCATTTTCTACTGCTGTTGTAATAAGCCCACTTTTAATATGTCTTTTATTAACAAAAATACTTTGATTATTTCTACTTCCTCTACTTATTTCAGCATTTCCTATATATCCATATACAGAAGCAATATCAGAATGTTGCTCAAAAGGAATTATATTTTCAAATACTGTTTTTCCATATATAGTTCTAATAACATTTTTAACGTCCTTAGAGGCAAAGGTAATTAAAGATTTTTTATCGTTATTATAGTATTTAAATGATATTTCATGATTAGCTAAAGCTAACCTATTTATTATATTAGATATTAAAGCTGATTCTCTTTGGGTAGATTTTAAAAATTTTTGTCTTGCAGGAACATTGAAGAATATATCATTTACTTCTATATATGTTCCAACATTACATCCAACTTCTTTTATATAATTTATATCATTACCAGTTATAGAAATCTCTTTACCAAACTCTCTATCTTTACATCTACTTTTTAATATAACAGAAGAAACAGATGCTATACTTGGTAGTGCTTCTCCTCTAAATCCAAAAGTACTTATTTTATATATGTCCTCTATAGAAAATATTTTACTAGTTCCATGAGGCAAAAATGCCTTTTCTATGTCATCAGAATGAATTCCATGACCATCATCTATAACTTTTATCTGTTTCTTTCCGCCCTCGTGAATTTCTATAGTTATATTTTTTGATTCTGCATCTATACTGTTTTCAATTAATTCCTTCACTACAGAAGAAGGTCTTTCTACTACTTCTCCAGCAGCAATTTTATTGGAGGTTTCAATGTTTAATAAATTAATTCTTTTCACTTAATCACCTTCTATAAATTACAACACTTTAGCTTTTTTAATTATATCATATAATTTATTAAAGCCGTCCATTGGTGTCATATTTAAAATATCTATAGAAGCTATTTCTTTAACCAAAGCCTCTTTTTCCATATCAGTAAAGTCTATTTGTTTAATTTCTGTATTAGGAGCTATGTTATCATCAACGGCTTCTGTTTTTTCAATCTGTGATACTGCTGTTTCTTTTACAATTGAACCCTCATTTTTATCACAATTATCTTTTGAATCTTCTATAATACTATTACTTTCTACTATATTAGAAGGAACTGTATTTTCATTTTCAAGACTTATAAGAATTTCTCTAGCTCTACTTATTACCCCTTCTGGTATTCCAGCAAGCTTTGCTACCTCTATACCATAAGACTCATCTGCTCCTCCTTCAACAATTTTACGTAAAAATACTATATCTTCTTCAAGCTTTTTAACAGCTATTGAATAATTTTTAACTCCACAAATTTTACCTTCTAAAGATGTTAATTCATGATAATGAGTAGCAAATAAAGTCTTACATCTAAGTTTATCATTATTGCATATGTATTCAATAACTGCCCAAGCAATACTAAGTCCATCATAAGTACTAGTACCACGTCCCACCTCATCTAATAATATAAGGCTCCTATTGGTTGCATTATTGAGTATATTGGACACTTCCCACATCTCTACCATGAAGGTACTCTTTCCACCAGCTAAGTCATCAGAAGCCCCTATTCTTGTAAAAATCTTATCACATATTACTATAGAAGCGTTCTTTGCTGGAACAAAACTTCCTATTTGGGCAAGTATATTTATTAAAGCGACCTGTCTCATGTAAGTAGATTTACCTGCCATATTAGGTCCTGTAATTAAAATCAACTGTTTATCTATATTATTTATAATAGTATCATTAGCAACAAAACTTTCTCTAGGTATCATTTTTTCAACAACAGGGTGTCTTCCTTCTTCAATATATAGTTCACCATTTTCTTTTATTTCTGGCTTACAGTAGTTATTTTCAAGAGCAACAATAGCCAATGAACATAAACAATCAACTTCTGATATAAGTTTTGCACTAAATTTCATTCTATCTAAATGATTTTCAATAGAATCTCTAATTTGTACAAATAAATCATATTCTAATGTTATAAGCTTATCTTGTGCACCTAAAATTTTATCCTCTACTTCTTTAAGTTCTGGAGTTATATATCTTTCGCAATTAGCAAGAGTTTGTTTTCTAATATATCTCCCTTCTGGTACAAGGTTCAAATTAGATTTAGTTACTTCTATATAATATCCAAATACTTTGTTATATTTTACTTTTAAAGATTTTATTCCTGTTACTTCTTTTTCTCTATTTTCAAGATTAGCAATCCATTCTTTTCCATAAGCTTTTGCCTCTCTTAATTCGTCTACTTCCCTATTATATCCATCTTTTATTATTCCACCTTCTTTAACGGATAAAGCGGGATTATATGATATTGAACTATCTAATAGGTTATATACATCTTCAAGACAATCTAATTTATTAAATATTTCTTCTAAAAGAGCGCTATTAAATTCCTTTAAAATTTCCTTTATTCTTGGAAGCTTCTCGATAGAATTTTTTAAAGATAAAAGTTCTTTTGCATTAACACTTTTAGATGATACTTTTCCGACTAATCTTTCTATATCATAAACTTCTCTTAATTGTTCTTTTAATTCCTCATATAAATAGCCCTTATCCATTATTTCTTCTACTGCAGTTAGTCTCTTATCGATAAGTTCTTTATGAATAAGAGGCTGTTCTACCCATTTTCTAAGAAGTCTTCCTCCCATAGCAGTATTTGTTTTGTCTACCACCCAAAGAAGAGAACCTTTTTTAGTTTTCTCTCTTAAAGTTTCTGTAAGTTCCAAGTTTTTACGTGAATTTATATCCATACTTAAATAATCTACTATATGATAATTTTCAATTGTATCTATATGAGTAAGAACTGTCTTTTGTGTTTCTAATATATAATTTAATAGTCCATTACAGCTATTGATTAAAACATCATTAAAGCTTTTCTCATTAAAATTATTAAATTGTTTTTTTAAATTTTCTAAAGCATTATCATTAAAATATTCTTTTAAACGTATAGTAAAGGAAAGTTCAAATCTTTCTTTTATAGAATCTAAAAGTTTATTATCTACATTTTCTTGTATAATAATTTCTTTTGGAATATATTTTGATATTTCATCTAATATATTAGAAACATTATATTTACAATATGTACATTGAAATTCTCCAGTAGATATATCTGCAAAACTCATCGCTACCATACCGTTTTCTATATATAGACTCATTATATAGTTATTTTTAGTGTCTTCTAAAAAACTAGAATCGGCATATGTACCTGGAGTAATTATTTTCACAATATCTCTTTTAACCAACCCTTTGCACTTTGAAGGATCTTCTAACTGCTCACAAATAGCAATTTTATAACCTTTATTTACTAGTCTAGTTATATATGCATTAGCAGCATGATATGGTATTCCGCACATAGGTGCTCTTTTTTCAAGGCCGCAATCCCTACCTGTTAATACTAGCTCTAATTCTCTAGCTGCAACTTCTGCATCTTCAAAAAACATTTCATAGAAGTCACCTAATCTAAAAAATATTATACAATCCTTATTTCTATCTTTAACTTCTAAATACTGCTGCATCATTGGAGTTAATCCCACAAAAATACCTCCTTATTTTAAATATAATATAAAAAGCTCTTTAAAGAGCTTTTTATATCATTTCCCCATTCAATGAAAATGATTGGGCTTTTGTTATTTTAACATTAACAATTTTACCTATACTATCAGGATTACCTGTAAAATTTACTAACCTATTATTTTTTGTTCTACCTGTAAGTCTAGTTTCATCATTTTTGCTAGTTCCTTCAACCAATACTTCTACAACTTTTCCATCATATTCTTTGTTTTTTCTAGATACTATTTCATTAACAGCTTCTACTAATCTATTAAATCTATCATGTTTAACTTCATCAGGAACTTGCTCTTCAAATTTAGCTGCTGGAGTTCCTTCTCTTTTTGAATATATAAAAGTAAATGCTGAATCAAATTCTACTTCTTTAACTATGCTTAAAGTTTCTAAAAAGTCTTCTTCAGTTTCTCCAGGAAATCCTATGATTATATCAGTAGAAATTGCTACATCAGGAATAGCTTTTCTAAGTTTTTTAGCTAAAGTTATATAGTCTTCTCTAGTATATTTTCTATTCATTTTGTCTAATATCCTAGTAGAACCTGATTGAAGTGCAAAATGACCGTGTTCACATACTTTTTCACATTCTGCCATAGCTTTTATTAAATCATCTGAAACATCCTTTGGATGAGAAGTCATAAATCTTATTCTTTCAAGACCTTCTATAGTATTTACTTTTCTTAAAAGATCACCAAAAGTAACTTTAGTTTCTAATCCAACTCCGTAAGAGTTAACATTTTGTCCAAGTAAAGTAATTTCTTTATAACCTTTAGAAACTAAACTCTTAATTTCATTAATTATATCTTCAGGTTTTCTGCTTCTTTCTCTTCCTCTTACATATGGAACTATACAATAAGAACAAAAATTATTACAGCCGTACATTATTGTGACAAAAGCTTTCATATCACTTTTTCTGTCAATCGGTAATCCTTCCACTATACCCTCTTCTTTATCCCAAATTTCTATTATTGATTTACCATCTTTTTTAACTCTATCTATATATTCAGGTAATTTATAGGAGTTGAAGCTACCTACAATAATATCTACATATGGAAACTTATCTATAATTTTTTTAGGCATTCCTTTTTGTTGTGTCATACATCCACATACTATAATAATTAAATTAGGATTTGATTTCTTTAAACGTTTTAAAGATCCTAAATGACCATATACTTTTTGCTCGGCATTTTCCCTAACACAACAAGTATTAAATATTATTATATCTGCTTCCTCTCTTACTGTTGTTTTAGTATATCCTATTCCTTTTAAAAGACCAGATATTTTCTCTGAGTCTTCTTCATTCATTTGACAACCCCATGTATCTATATAATATTTATCATTTAAAACTTCCATGAATAATTTCTCCTTTTTTTAAATTTGGCTTTAGTTATGCAACTATTAATTATTATATATAATTTATAGCATTTTTAAAAGTATTTTTATATTCTTTTTCACATTTACGAGGCTTAAAGTAAAATATAAGTATTTTAGTAAAATATATATAATGGATAAATAATTAATTTAAATTTACACATAATATTCATCATAAGGAGGGATTCTATGTACGATATAAAGGAAAGAGAAGAAGAAAAAGATACTAGCATTCAATTTAATTGTATAGCTGACAGATGTTATTTTAATAAGGTACAGAACGAAAATTTAATGAACTTAAAATCAGGATATATCCCAAAAGAAAATGTTTTAGAATAAGTGTTGAAAAAATAAATTAAGGAGCATTAATCAATACTCCTTAATTTTTAGTGTTTACTTGCATAAAATCCATGTATAAATTTCTTTTTCTTTAGTAAAACCAAAATATTTATATAATTTGATTGCAGTATAATTGTTAGGATCAACTTTAATCTTAACTATTTTATAACTATTATTGTGTAAGATATTTAACAAATGAGACAATAATAGTTTACCATATCCTTTGTTTTGCCATTCTTTCACTAATCCAAAATTAACTATATAAGGAACACTTTCTTTTATAATTATTTGTCCATATCCTATATATGTGTTACCATTTTTTATAAATATCGCACCATCGTCATAATAGTAACTTTGAAGTTCATCATAATATATATCATCTATATCAAGTGGAATTCTATCTTCACGTTCGAAAATTCTATTTTGAATGCTGCAGCGAAGTTTTTCATCCTTACCTTTAATCAGTTTTTGAAAAGTAATATTTTGATGTGACGGAGGTAGAATAAAATTATCTAAATTAAGCGTCATTTCTATCATTCCACTAGTTTTATTAAACCCCAAATCTTTTAATAGTGTGAAATTATATTCATTCTTTTCGCATTCATAATATATTTTAGAATACAATTTTATAGAGTTTATCAAAAGTCTATATATTTCTAATGATTGAATATCATTTATAACATTTATAGCTTCTATTTTATAAATAGTATCCCTTATATTTTCACTCCAAATGTAACCTATATAATCTGAATTCTTCTTTAATAATTTAACTTTTCTTTTTTGTAAAAATTGTTGAAAACCATTTTGATTATGGTATACTTTAAAAAAATCTCTATTAAGTTTATTAAAGTTGCTTTTTAAACCATTAAGTTTATTAAAGTCATTTATATTATTTTTTGTTAATGTAACAAGTTCGTACATATTTTTACCTTCTTTTAACTATGTCTTAATTTGAAATTTATTCGTAAGTATAACTATCTAAAAATTTAAGATAATCTTCTAAAAATTTCTGTTGAAGTTCACCATTATGAATTACTTTATTAAGTTTATGAGAATATTTTTGCTCACTCCAATTTTTGTATTTAATATATCTTTTACGACCTAATTTCCAGAATTTATGTGGAAAAATTATGAGCGCCAACATTATTTTAAGTTCACCTTTAGTTAATTTATTGACTGAATTGTATCCTTCTATAATCTTTTTAGCTTTTTCAAAATCCCACTTATACTCTCGCTTACTCATAAGTCTTCTTATAAATTTACCCAAATCATTTACTTGCAAGTCAATAATAATACTATCTAAATCTATTATATAATATTCATTTTCTTTCTTTATTATATTTTGATAATAAAAGCTATTATGACAAATTGTATGTTCTTTTTCAGCTTTTTTAGATAATCGGTAATACTCAGAATCGTTTAGTATCCTAAGAGTAATCAATCCTGTATTGTAAAAATTCTCTATATTATTCATATATGTTAAATCAAAATCATTCTTAATCTTCTTTTTTGAAATTATTTTTTCGTATTTAGGTAAATCATATAGCTTATTTCTATATATTTGCGGCCAGTTTTTTAAATTATTTTGAATTCTTATTTTTTTTGTATCAATTTTAGACGCCGCTAAATGAAATTCAGCGAGAAGTTTTGCACAATTGTGAGCTTCATCTATTTGAGATAACTCACATTCATCACCATTAATCCATTCTGTTGCATAGAAAAAAAACTTTCTATACTTTACAAATAAATTATCATTTTTTGTCTTAATAAATTGAGCAGTATTATGAAAATCATTTTTAGCTAATTCTTCAACTAAAACACTTCCGTTTTCAGCTTTATTTCTCCCATGCTTAAATCTCTTTAAAAAAATATTACCATCTGTGGTTTGCACTTTATATGCACTTCGTGCCTTTTTACAACTGATAATATTGAAGTTGTATCTATCTAATACTCTTTTAATTACTGCATTTTCATTTTTTGAAAAATTTTCAGAATAAGTAACTTTTCTACGCCCCTTTACCATAACTTTCCCCCCATATCACTACTATTAAATTATATATTATTCAAAATAAAATAATATTACTAAAAATACAGTATATATGGTAAAGACGTAATTTAATAAGTTGAAAGGGTAAGGAAATATTCTACACTAAATCCTTACCCTTTGATTCCTCATTATTCTTTTATTCCACTTCTTTTATACTTAAGCTAATTTTCTTTTCACCATTACTTACATTCAAGATCTTAGCTTTAACTTCATCTCCTATATTTAATACATCACTTGGTTTGTTTATTCTCTTATGACTTATCTCTGAAATATGCACTAAACCATCTACTCCAGGTTCTATTTCGATAAATGCACCAAAGTCTGCAAAGCGAACAACTTTTCCAAGAACAATATTTCCTATAGGATATTTTTCTTCAGCATTATTCCAAGGGTTAGCAATTAATTTCTTCATGCTTAAAGATAATTTTTTATTTTCTTTATCTAAATCTAATATATAAACTTTAACTTTACTTCCTACTGTAAGTACATCTTCAGGTTTAGCAATTCTTCCCCAAGAAATTTCTGAAACATGTAACAAACCATCAATACCATTTATGTCAACAAATGCCCCGAAGTTAGTTAATCTTTTTACTTCTCCATCAATTGTCTGACCTTTTTCAAGAGATTGCCAAGCCTTACATTCTCTTTCTTTTTTTTCATTAGTTAATAATTGTCTTCTTGATGCTACTATTTTAGTACCTTTTCTTTGAACTTTGTACTCAATAATAGTTATATCTAAAGTTTTTCCTATGTAGGAACTTAAATCATTTATATGGAACAATTCAATATGTGAGGCTGGAATAAATACTCTAACCCCTTTATATCTTCCAATTACTCCGCCTTTAACTGTTTCATTAATTACAATTTTTAATGTTGTTTTATTGTTGAAGGCATCTTTTAGTTCAGCATAAGCCTCTTCTCTTTCAATTTCTATTTTGGATAGAACAACGTATCCATCATCATTTCTTAAACTAATTATTTTAGTTTCTACTTCATTTCCAACATTAAAGATATCTGTTAGAACAATGTTTTCATCTTTTGAAACTTCTTTAAGAGGTAAAATCCCATCTTTTTTATATCCAATGTTAACAAAAGCTTCTTTTTCATTTAAAGAAATTATTTCCCCTTTTACTTTATCGCCCACTGCAATTTGTACGTCATTTTGATCCATATAAGCTAGTTGTTCATTGAATTCATACTCTTTGTTTTCACTCATCTTTGCAATTGCCTCCTTTATAATCCAATCAGGTGTCGAAGCACCAGCTGTAACACCTATGTTTTCACTATTTTTAATTATTTTAGCAGGTATTTGTCCTGCATTCTCAACATGAATAGTATTATTACAATTTTGTTTGCAAATTTCAAATAATTTTGTTGTATTTGAGCTATGATATCCTCCTAAAACTATCATGCTATCAACTTTTTTAGAAAGTTCAGATGCAGATTTTTGCCGTATCTGTGTAGCATTGCATATAGTATTTATAGCTATAAATTCTCTAGTCTTAGAAGTTATAATATTAATTACTTTTTGCCAATTTTCTTGCTTTTCTGTAGTTTGAGAAACAACACATACTTTATTATTTATATTTTCAATATTTGAGCCATCTTTAGTTATTAAAGCTGAATCACTACACCATCCATTAATTCCTATTACCTCAGGATGATTTAAATCTCCAACGATGATTATATCATATCCAAGTTCGTAATATTTTTTGACTTTTTCATGAATCTTTGATACATGTGGACATGTTGCATCTGCAATTATTAAATTTTTATTTTGTAACATTTGGATTACTTTAGAAGAAGTACCATGAGATCTAATAATAACTACATCTCCTTCTTCTAATTGATTTACTTTATCAAGTTCTATAGGATATATCTCCTTAGATTTTAAATATTCTACTACATCCTTATTATGAATTAAAGGTCCTAAAGTATATATTCTTTTATTATATTTCTCTTTAAAACTTAATGCTTTATCTACAGCTCTTTTTACACCAAAACAAAAGCCAGCTTTATCAGCTAATACTACATTTTTCATAGATTCACAACCTTTAGTTACTCATTATTTATTATATAGTTTAATATTTATATATGTATCACAGATTTAAAGTTATATGTGTGCATATTTTTTCTACAACTTCTTTAATGGTCATAGATGTAGAGTCAATTTCTATAGCATCTTTAGCTTTAGTTAGTGGATCAATTTCCCGATTTGAATCAATATAATCTCTTCTTTTAATTTCATCTAAAATATGTTCATAATTTACATCTATTTTTTTGGCTATTAATTCTTTATATCTTCTCCTAGCTCTTTCTTCTGGAGAAGCAGTTAAAAAGAATTTAAAAGCAGCATCTTTTAATACTACTGTTCCAATATCTCTACCATCCATTATTACATTATATTTTTTTGAAATTTGTCTTTGTAGATAAACTAACTTTTCTCTAACTTCTGCTATGGAAGCATAATTAGAAACATTAGAACTAATATTAGGCATTGTTAATTTTTCATTAACATTTTTTCCATTTAATATTAATTCATCGTTTTCAAAGTGCATTTCCATAGTATCTATTAAATCACATAAATTATTTACATCTGTATAAGAAATATCTTTTTCCATAGCTTTTAATGTAACAGCACGGTACATTGAACCAGTATTTATGTACATAAGATTGAATTTTTCACCAACCATTTTAGCTATTGTACTTTTACCTGCTCCTGCTGGACCGTCAATTGCAACCGTTATTCTCAAAATTAATTCCGCCTTTCTAACACAGCAATATTTATATTATATATTCTAGGGAAAATATTAAATTCCTCTTATTTGTAATATAATATTTATTGCTCACCTATAGATATACCAGCTAAATAACCAGTAGATAATGCTATTTGAAGATTAAACCCTCCTGTATATGCATCTACATCAAGTATTTCACCGGCAAAATATAAATTATCTATTATTTTAGATTTCATATTAGAAGGATCTACTTCTTTTACATTTATTCCTCCAGTTGTCACTATAGCTTCAGCAATAGGTCTTAATCCTTTAATATCCAATTCAAAGTTCTGTAATAAATATATAAGTTTTTTTCTTTCTTCCTTTGTAATAGAGTTAACTTTCTTGTTTTCATCTATTCCACTTAATTCCACAATTTTACCTATAAGCTTTTGCGGTAATAAATCATTAAGAGAATTTTTAAAATCTTTATTACAATACTTATTAAAATCTTTTTGTATCCTTTTATCAAGTTCTTCATGAGTTAATGCTGGTTTTAAATTTATAACCGCCTTAAGGTTAGATTTAGTATTAACAATTCTACTTCCACTTAATACTATAGGACCTGATATACCAAAGTGTGTAAATAACATTTCTCCAAATTCTTCATAAAGAATTTTTCCTCTTTCATCCTTTATTAAAAAAGAAACATTTTTTAAAGAAAGTCCTTGAAGGTCTTTTATCCAGTTTTCCTTTACCTCAATAGGAACTAATGCTGGTTTAGGTGTAACTATATGGTGACCTAATTCCTTAGAAAATAATAATCCTTCTCCAGTGGAACCAGTTTGAGGATAAGACTTACCTCCGGTTGTAACAATAAAGTAATCACCTGTAATTTCAGTATTATCTTGTAAAACTACTTTTATAATATTTTTATCCTTGCTTATTATTTTTTTCACATGAGAATTAAGCATTATATTAATGTTTTTTTTATTCAGTTCATTTTCAAAAGCTTTTATAATATCAGAGGATTTATCAGATTTTGGAAATACTCTATCACCACGTTCAACTTTTAGTTCTACTCCAAGCTTTTTAAAAAAACTCATTACATTTTCATTAGTAAAGGAATATAAGCTACTATATAAAAAACTAGGATTAACAGGTATGTATTCAAAAAAATCGCTTATATCTTTGTTATTAGTGATATTACATCTACCTTTGCCTGTAATAAATAATTTTTTCCCTAGTTTATTATTTTTTTCTATCAAAGTTACCTCGTATTTTTTAGCAGCAAAAATTGCTGCCATCATACCTGCAGGACCTCCACCTATAACTACAACTTTTTTCATCTATTCACCTCATTTTCTTTAACAATATATCTTATATAATATTTAGTATATTTACTATTATAATTTAATATAAGACATTACTTTATTCAAGCATATAATGATATATAATAAAAAAATAAAGTAAGAAATTATTATTGTAATAATTTCTTACTTTTTCTTATTACAAATCCTCTTTTTTATGTGAATATACTTGATATTCTTCCCAAATACCTTCTAATTCCTTATAAGTACTAGATATTTTTTCTTTTTCTCGCAAACCAACAGCAACAATTAATGCATTTATTACACTAAGTGGTGCAACTAATGAATCAACAAAAGAAGCCATGTTGCTTTGAGCAATAAGTGTATATTCAGCTCTAGTAGCTAATGGTGATAGTAAGCTATCTGTTATTGCAACTACTTTTGTACCCTTGTTTTGAACATATGACAATGCTTCTATAGTTCTTGCAGAATAACGAGGAAATCCAATTCCAATTACTAAATCTTCATCTGTTATATTTATCATTTGGTCAATAGCATCACTGATTCCATGTTTTACAATCTTTACATTATCTAACATAACATTTAAATAATAGCCTAAAAATTCTGCTAAAACAGTAGAACTTCTAAGACCAATAATATAAATTCTTTTAGCTTCAAAAATACAATTTACTATTTCCTCAAAATCTTTATGATTAATTTTTTCCAAAGTAGCTCTTATATTTTCCATATCTGCTTTAAGTACGCCTTTCAAAGCATTTTCCTGGTTTATAAGATTGTTTGATAATTCTATTCTTTGTACAGTGGTTAATTTATTTTTTATTAAATCATGAAGGGCTTTTTGCAACTTAGGATATCCACTAAATCCTAATTCATTTGCAAATCTAACTACAGTAGATTCACTAACGCCTACGCTTGTACCGAGCTTTGCGGCAGTCATAAAAGCAGCTTTATCATAGTGCTTTAATATGTATTCAGCTATCAATTTTTGACCTTTACTTAATCTAGGGAATTTCATTTGTATTGTTCTCATTAAATCCTGATTATTGTCATCCATCGTTTATTCAATCCTTTCTTGTCTTGCAATAAAATGAAATTTTTATTTCATTTTAACACCAATTAAAATTTTTAGCAAGTTAAGTTTCATTTTAAAATACTCCACTTATAACTCTATCTATTTAAATTAGTTATTTCTTAAATAAATACAAATATCATTTATAAATTTTTTAAATAATTCTCCTCAGCTTCTTTCAAATATCTCCATTGACCTATAGGTAAATTATCCAAAGTTAATTTACCTATAGAATGTCGCTTTAATGCTATAACAGGATGACCAATTTTATCACACATTCTTCTGATTTGTCTATTTTTACCTTCATGAATTATTATCTTTACTTCACAGCTATTTTTAAATTTTTTTATTATTTTAAAATCAGCATTAGCTGTGATATATCCTCCTATATCTACACCATTACAAAACTCTTTAATCTTTTCATTAGATGGAATTCCTTTAATAATAGCTATATATACTTTATCGATTTCATGTCTTGGATGTATAATTTTATTATATATATCTCCGTCATTAGTAAGAATTATAATACCAGAAGTATCATAATCTAACCTGCCTATTGGATATATCCTCTCTTTTACATTTATTAAATCTAAAATAGTTTTTCTACCTTTTTCATCTTTAACTGTAGAAACATATCCTTCTGGCTTATTTAAAGCTATATATACTTTATTTTCTTCCTTAGTAATTAATTTAGAATCTACATATACCTTATCTTTTAATAGATCAACCTTTACTCCAAGCTCACGAACTATAGTATCATTAACCTTAACTTTTCCTTCTAATATAATACTTTCACATTTTCTTCTGGAAGCTACACCACAAGAAGCCATATATTTTTGAAGTCGTTCTTTCATTTATATCACCTACATAATTTTATTTATGGAATAATTATATATACATTTGTAATTTTTATCAATTATATAAATTTAAACTCAACATATATTTTTAGTTAAATTACACAATAAATATTATTTAATTACTTTTTTACATATATTTTTCCACCCATAATTCTTTTAATAACTTCTATTTTTTTATATCCTAATTTATATTTATTTAAATTTATTTGTACTATTTTAGCTTGGTATGGATTGATATTTAGTATTTTTTTTAATTCTTCTATATCATAATAATCTTTTTTTAGTAATCTTATTAATTCTTCTTGAAGATTTAATTTGTATTCTTTATCTACATATCTGTTTTTATGAGGACCATTTATCCCTCTATGATGCTCAAAACATAAATATATATAATTTAAAGGAATATCCAATCCTCCTTGACTTTTATATACTATATGATGTTTTTCGCCTAGTTTTCCACATAAAACACAATTTTTCATAGTATTCTTCTCCTATTTTATATAGAAAATAAAGTTATACTAGTTTATTAACATTTTTATTTAGTATATATTAATTACTTGCTAATAATTTACTAAACCAAAAATACCCCATTGCAAATCCAATTCCACTAAATCCAATTACAAATAGGAACCATTTCAATACCTTTATTTTCATAATTATCCCCCCTATATATTTATTGTACTATTTATTTAAAATTTTATGAATCATTAAAAACATATTTACTTTAAAATGTACTTTTATTGTTTTTTATGGTATCTAATGATATATTAAATAGGTAAAAAAAACTATAAAGGAAGGCGGAACAATCAAATGGCTAAATACGAGTTGATTGCCACAGCGGCATTCGGTTTAGAATCAATTGTCGCAAAAGAATTAAAGCGCTTAGGATATAAAGATTTGAAAGTTGAAAATGGTAAAGTTTCATATTGGGGAGATGAAGAGTGCATATGTAAGTCCAATCTTTGGCTTAGATGTGCTGATAGAGTTTTTATTAAATTAGCAGAATTTAAAGCTACTAGCTTTGAAGATTTATTTCAAGGTGCAAAAAAAATTGAATGGGCTGATTATTTACCAGAGGATGCTAATTTTATAGTTAATGCTAAATCAGTTAAATCTCAACTTTTTAGTCTTTCTGATATACAATCTATTGTAAAAAAATCCATTGTAGAAAAGCTGAAGGAGACCTATGACACTGAATGGTTTAGTGAAAGTGGAAGCGTATATCCTATCCTTGTATCAATATTAAATGATACGGTCACTATTTCTTTAGATACTAGTGGTGATGCATTACATAGGCGTGGTTACAGAGAAAAGGGTAGTGCTGCTCCATTAAAAGAAACTTTAGCAGCAGCTATGGTAATTTTAAGTGGATGGAGATATGATAGAAATTTTATTGATCCATTTTGCGGTTCAGGTACTATTCCTATCGAAGCTGCTTTGATAGCTAGAAATATTGCTCCAGGTCTCAATAGAAAATTTGCCTGTGAAGAATGGGAGTTTATTATTTCTAGCCTTACATGGAAAAAAGTAAGAAAAGAAGCTTATGAAGCAATAATATATGATAAAGAGTTTAATATATTTGGATATGATATTGATAGTAGAATAGTTCCGATTGCACGACAAAATGCAATTAAAGCTGGAGTTGATGACTGTATTCATTTTCAAACTCAACCTGTTACTTCTTTAAATTCACATAAACATTATGGAACTATAGTATGTAATCCTCCATATGGTGAAAGATTAAATGAAATTAAAGAAGTGGAAGTTCTTTACAAAGATATGGGAAGAGTATTTACTAAATTAGATACTTGGTCTTACTTTATAATCACTTCATATGATGAGTTTGAAAAATGTTTTAATAAAAAATCTGATAAAAATAGAAAACTCTATAATGGAAGAATTCAATGCTATTACTATCAATATTTAGGTCCTAAACCACCTAAGAGGAATACTAAATCAAATAGTTAGTATTATATCTCCTAAAAATTTTTGTTATATTTCAGCGAATAAGAAGTTATATATAGTGGAATATTATATTTGAATAAATATAATCATTATATAAGGGAGATAAATATGGGAAAAAAAACTCAACCTAAAAAAGCAACAAAAAAAAATAATGATAATCGAGCAAATATTTTAAATCCCAATTCCACTAGTTATGAAATGGCTTCTGAAGGATTAGTAACTGAAATTAATCCAGCAAACAATAAAACTAAAAACAATAAGGCTTAATTATTTTAAGCCTTATTGTTTTTATATTAGTCACTACTTATAAAAATTAATATTATTTAAATTCAAGTGTTAACGTTTTATATAATTTATGATATACTTATAATATAATAAAATTAATTTTTGCACGAACATAGATAATATTGTAGTTAGATAAGTTCTAACTTTAATTTTTTAGAATTTATGCAAACGTTTGTGCAAATCATATAGCTATCATTAAATTAATATACAATATATAAAAGGAGGTACTAATTAAAAATGAAACAATACTTGAAATTAGATGAATGGAATATTATTGAAGAAGGTTTTAATCCTGAAAATAATGAAATATCCGAAAGTATATTTAGTTTAGGAAACGGATTTATGGGACAAAGAGCCAACTTTGAAGAAGAATATAGCGGAAACTCATTACAAGGAAGTTATATTGCAGGAGTATATTTCCCTGATAAAACAAGAGTAGGCTGGTGGAAAAATGGCTATCCTGAATATTTTGCAAAAGTTTTAAATTCAACAAATTGGATTGGAATTAACATAGTAATTGATGGTGAATCTCTTAACCTTGGTGAGTGTGAAGTAAAAAATTTCACTAGAATTTTGCACATGAAAGAAGGATATTTAGAAAGAGCTTTTAACGCTATATTAAAAAACGGAAAAGAAATAAGAGTAAATTCAAAACGTTTTATAAGTATGGCGCGTAATGAAATAGGAACCATTAAATATTCAATCTCCCCTATCAATTTTGATGGTTGCATAGAAATCACACCTTATTTAGATGGTGATATAATTAATAAAGACTCAAATTACGATGAAAAATTTTGGCTAGAAGTATTAAAAGGCGTAAAACCATACGAAGGTTATGTTATGTTGAAAACCAAAAAACTAGATTTTAATATTTGCTCTTATATGCGATTTGACATAACAAAAAATGGTGAAAAATTAAATACATCAATAGACACTTTCCAAAAAGACAAGTATATCTCAAATACAGCAAAAATCGATTGCTGCAAAAACGATGAAATAGTAGTCTATAAATATGTAGCAAATACTTCTTCGAGATATTACGATATAGATACACTTAGAGAAGTAACAGAAGATTTATCTCTTCAAGCACAAAATGCAGGTTTCCAAACTTTATTTGAGGAGCAAGTTAAAGCTTGGGATGAAAAATGGACACACAGTGATATTATTATTAAAGGAGATGTAGAAGCTCAACAAGCAATTAGATTTAATATATTCCAATTAAACCAAACTTATACTGGTCAAGATGAAAGACTTAACATAGGTCCAAAAGGATTTACTGGTGAAAAATATGGAGGAAGTACTTACTGGGATACCGAAGCATATTGTCTTCCATTCTATTTAAGTACTGCTGAAGAAAAGGTTTCCAAAAACCTTCTTTTATATAGATATAAACAATTAGATAAAGCAATAGAAAACGCTGAGAAATTAGGTTTTACAAATGGTAGCGCTCTATATCCTATGGTTACTATGAATGGTGAAGAATGTCATAATGAATGGGAAATTACTTTTGAAGAAATTCACAGAAATGGAGCTATAGCTTATGGAATATATAATTATGTTAATTATACCGGAGATAAAAGCTATCTTGGTGAATACGGCCTTGATGTTCTTGTAGGAATTTCAAGATTTTGGGCTCAAAGAGTTAATTTCTCTACAGGAAAAAATAAATATGTTATGTTAGGCGTTACAGGCCCAAATGAATATGAAAATAACGTTAATAATAACTGGTATACGAACACAATAGCTACATGGACTTTAGAATATACTATAGATGTTATTAATTATCTTAAAGAAAATGATATTAAAAGATTTAATGAATTAGAAAACAAATTAAATATATCACCTGAAGAATTAGAGAATTGGCAACATATTATTGAAAATATGTATTACCCAGAAGATAAAAATCTAGGTGTATTCTTACAACAAGATGGGTATATGGATAAAGAACAAGTTTTAGTTAAAGATTTAGACTCAAAACACTTACCTCTAAATCAAAAATGGTCATGGGATAGAATTCTACGTTCTTGCTTTATTAAGCAAGCAGACGTACTTCAAGGACTATACTTCTTAGAAGACAGATATAATATAGATACAGTAAAAAGAAATTTTGAGTTTTATGAACCAAGAACAGTGCATGAATCTTCTTTATCACCATGTATCCATACTATCTTAGCGAGCAAAATAGGAAACGTTGAAAAGGCATATGAAATGTATCTTAGAACAGCTAGACTTGACCTTGATAACTACAACAATGATACTTGTGATGGCTGTCACACAACAAGCATGGCTGGAACTTGGATGGCATTTGTACAAGGTTTTGGTGGACTAAGAGTTAAAAATGATAAGTTGATTTTAAATCCACTTATTCCTGATCAATGGGAAGGTTATTCATTTAAAGTTATGTATAGAGGAAGTTTACTAAAAGTTGATGTTACTAGCAATAACATAGATATCAATAATGAAACTGATAAAGAAGTTCTACTTTCTATTTATGATAAAAATTATACAATTAAAGGGTATGAAACTTTAAATATTAGAAGATAAAATTTCATAGTTTTTAAAGTAAAAAAAGAGTGGGGAAATTAAACATTCCTACTCTTTTTTTACAAGTATTATTCTATTTATTTTTTCTTAATTCCTTAATAATTTCTTCTAAATCTTTATTCAGTAGTTTATTTTTATCATTATCATCAATCTCTTTTTCCTCTAAAAGCTCAGATAAATTTTGTAAATTCTTTAAATTTTCCTCTAATTCCTCGTTGTATTTAGCATCTTTACCAATAACTTTACCGTTTTTACACTTATAGAAAAAACTTAATTTCATATTATTCCCTCCCTCGGTAAATTTATATTCAGTCAAGGGAATTTTATTCTCATATGATTAAATATCTATAAATAAAATAACTTTCGACTATTTTACTTTTAAAATAGCTGAAAGTTATTTTATTTACCATATCCATTATATACATTTTATTAAAAAAACTTAAGTTAAATAAAGTTATTTTTTTACTTTATGCTTTAATCTACTATCAGATTCATTTAAATTACCATTACTTCCATTATCAGTTCTCTTAACTCCTTGAGCAGCTACCTGTTTATTAGTAAGTTTTTTATTAATAGGCATATTTTTTTTACATTCCTTTCATATTACCATTCGAATTAGTGTTATGCTTTATTATTTTATTATTAATAACTCTTATTTTACTACTGCTTTTATTTTGTATCAAAAATTTATTTAGTTACAAAAATAGTATCTCAACTCTTATTCTGTCGTTTTATCAAGTTTTGATAAAACTTTTTTATGAGATTTATGTTCTTTAGGCTTATGAGGGCTATTTTTATAACTTATGCTACTAGTCCTAGTATTTCCTGCATGTTGATGATCAGTCATTTACATACCCCTTTCTAATAAAACTACCACAATTATTTTTTCTTCTTTCTTTATTAGGTTTTCCATTGCAAAACCTTTTATACTACAAATAAAATTATGCATCTTTATTTCCTTGATGGATATTTTAAAACTTAATACCATGGTATCCATTAATATATCAGCATACTTAATGCTGATTTTTCACAATATAATAGTGACAAAATAATTAAAGCCATAACACACTGTAAAATATGAAGTATAAAGGAGGAATTATATATGAAACATTTAGTTCCAGAAGCTAGAAGTGGTTTGAATAAATTCAAAATGGAAGTAGCTAATGAACTTGGTGTTCCTTTTACAGATTACAATGGAGATCTTACTTCAAAACAATGTGGCAGTGTTGGTGGAGAAATGGTTAAAAGAATGGTAGAAGCATACGAAAGAAATTTATAATCTTAACTTAAATATAGTATAAATAACAAAATAGGCATGTAGTTTTTAAACTACATGCCTATTTGCATAATACATTAATATAGTTATTTTACATTCTTAAATTGTTTACAGAGTATATTAATATGAATAAAGGAGAGAATTCATTTGTCAAAGAGACCTGCTGTACCAAAATCAAAAGAAGAATTAAATAAATTCAAAATAGAAGTTGCTAAAGATATGGGATTAGAAGAACAAACGGAAGAACATGAGTATATGGGAGACGTACCAACAAAAATAGCTAGTAAAATGGCTAGAGGTGGAAATGTTGGAGGAGAGATGGTAAAAAGAATGATTGCTTCTGTTGAAAGTAATATGATAAATAAAAAATAATTAGATATCTATATGTATAAAATTCTAATACATGTCAATAATTTAAATATCCAGTCCCATATTTGTCACCTTAGTTTAAGTCTCAGGCATTGTGCTTGAGACTTAAACTAATATTATGTGAATTTATTATATGCTACTACAAAATGAAAAATCAATCCTCGTTTAAATCAGAAATAGCTACTTCCATACTCTCGTTTGTTTTCAAATTCTTTATATGAGCGGTTTCATTCTCCCTTTCGATATATTTAATCCATATAGGATTGTTTTTATATGTTACATTTATTACGCCTAATGAATCAATTATTTCTTCTGCTCTTTCTTTAATCATAATAATACCTCCCTACATATGTAGTATTAATATAATATATTCAATTTATTCTTCTCGTTAAATATGAAAAACATAATACTGTATTTACTTATTTATTTGAATTTAATCTACCTTAAACTTTCATGTAAAATTATAACCCCTCGGGAATTTTTATATGTTTTACATAATATGGAATGAATATTGCAAGTTTAATATTATGTGTTTTCATATTCTACCATGTGTTTTTATTGTCTTCATCTATTTGTTTCATACATATATATTTCACCCCTATTTTCTTAGTTTAAAATAAACAATAGTAAGCTAAAATATATAAATGTATTGTTAAAGTTAATTAATATCACATTTAAATTTATATAAAAAAATAATTTTTAAAATGTAACAAATGTAGTTTTGTGTGATTATGAATATTTTAAAATTCACATTTTTATATAATCAATTATGTATTTTATATAATGTGTATCATTATATAAAATACACTTTAAACTTTACAACGCTTTTACAATACATAATGTATATTATGTATTGTAAAATATATAGCGGTATGATATAGTAATATCAAGGGTTAGAAGCTATTTTAATACAAATAATATAAAATCACTGGAGGTTTGCAAAACTTGGGGGAATATTTAGTTAAATTCAGCATTTTTCTTGCTAGAAATAATAAAAGCGATAAGACCATTGATAGTTATTTAAGAGATATTAAGCAATTCATTCAATACTTAAAGCAAAACAAAAAAGAATTAAATAGATTACATAATACAGATGTAGAAAATTTCAAGAATCATTTGATTTATGATAAAAATTTAAATATTAAAACTGTAAACAGAAAATTAGTATCCCTTAATCAATTCTTTAAATTTAATAATATAGCCGTTGATGTAAAACAAGAAAAAGTCCAAGCTCAAAATTTCCTGGACGATATGTTAAGCAATCATGATGTTGAAAGAATGATAAAAGCTGCATATAAAAAAGATGATATAAGAGCAAGCGCTATAATATACACCTTATATTATACAGGAATGAGAGTATCAGAAATGTTGCAACTTACAATTCATGATATAAATAAAGATTCTATTGGTATAATTGGAAAAGGTTCAAAACATAGAGAAGTATTTATACCAGACAGGCTAAGAGAAATTTGGAATAGTTATATACAAGTAAGAATTAAAAAAGGTACTACATTATTTACAGGTATACGAGGTCCTATAAATAGACAAACCGTACATAATACAATAAAATATTATGCAGGTCAAGCAAAGATAAAAAAGAGCAAAGCACATGCTCACAATTTTAGACATTTGTATTGCAAAAACTTAGCAGATAAAGGGATTGATATTAGTACCATAGCAGATATCGCAGGACATCACAATATAAATACAACTAGAATATACACTCGTAAGACCAAAAAAGAACTAATTAATATAATTAATGATATATAAAAAAACTAAAGATAAAAATCTTTTTAAGATTTTATCTTTAGTTTTTTTAGTAGCTTTACTTAGTATATATAAATATATGATGTTATTTTATTACTTGCCTTTGTGTTCCATCAATTTTTATTTTAAAGTCCTTACCGTCATAAGCTCTGCAATAAATCCAGCCATTCAATACATTAACTGAATATATCATAGCATCATCTAACTGAGTTTCTTGTTCTCCATCAATACTAATTCTATATAAGTCCCCTCCCTTTCTGATACCTGTAGCATTGATAAAATAAACATTGTTTCCCAAAACATTAACATTACACACTTGACTATCACTTAGTTCAATCTTTCCAGTTCCATCTACTCTCATTTTATAAAGCTTTTTATTATCCGAAAAATTGCAATAGTAAATCCAATCATCTATTACATTTACGTCATATGATTCATCACTATTTAATTTAACTAATTGAGTTCCATCAGTTTTCATCTTATATATACTATATCCATTTAAAGTATTACTAAAATACATCCAGCCTTCATCTACAATAAGATTATAAGCCTCATATTCATATTGACTTAGAGAAGTTTTAGAAGTTCCATCTATCTTCATTTTATAGATTTTACCTCTATCACTCATATTAATATAATAAATCCACTCTCCTACTACATTTATGATTGCTACATTATTATCATCTAATTCTGTTTTATTTGTTCCATCAGTTTTTATTTTATATAGCCCATTATCTCTGTAATAGATCCAATTCCCCATTACATTTATATTATCTACTACATCGTTAGTTATCATAAATTTTTCTGTTCCATTAGATTTCATTTTATATAAACCATTTACATAATCACAATAATAAATCCAATCTCCTTTTTGTACAAATTCTCCTCCATTATTTATGTTTCCACAAGTATTACCTCTCTCATTCAATTCATGATTATATTTTTTAATTGGATTATCCTTAATTTTAAAATACATAACTGTGTCCTGATCTAAATATTTGCCCGAAGCTGATTTAATTCCTCCAACACAAGCTGTTATTTCTAAATAGTAACCTCTATCGTATTCATATCCTTCTTTAGGTGGATGAACTGTAAAAGATGTACCATCTTTACTAATTGTTATTGAAGTATCCACTTTATCATAATATTCATCATATACATTAACGTTATTATAGACACTTTTACGGTCAAGCTTCTCGTTACATGTTACTGTCCATTCCTTGTATGGATTCACATTAACTTTTTTAGGAATTGATTTTATTTGATCTTCTCCATCACCTACAGCATATACCACCTTACTAAAAGTTATTATAAAAAATAGAATAAATACGCTTAATAACTTCCATTTACCTCTCATATAATCTCCCCCTATTTGTATTGTTCAATTACAATTATACATTATTTAACTTTTACATAAATTATAACTCTTTTATTATTTTAAAAATAAAAATCTGCATAATGCAGATTTTTATCTAAATTAATCTAATTCTGTTAGCATTCTAAAATTATATCCTCTATCCTTCCACTCATGTATTAAATAATCTAGAATTTCAGTATTTGTTTTTGATATTGCATGCAGCAGTATAATAGAACCATTATGTGTTCTTTGTAGTATTAAATTTTTAGCATACTCTTGAGAAGGTTGATCTTCTGGTTCATAATCTCTATAAGCAGAACTCCAGAAAATCGTTTTATATCCCAGCTGCTGTGTATAGTGCAAAGAAAGTTCATTATATGCCCCCATAGGAGGTCTAAAGAATTTAGCCATTTTGCTTCCTGTGACTTCTTCAAAAGTTTTTTCAGTAGATAATATTTCATTATCAAATTTTGACTTATTAGATTTAGCTAATTTAGCCATAGAAGTATGGTTTTTTGAATGATTGCAAACAATATGTCCTTCCTCAACCATTCTCTTGACTAAATCTTTATTTTCTTTAATATATGGTTCAGTTACAAAGAAAGCAGCCTTTACATTATTCTTTTTTAAAACATCTAATATTTTAGAACTATATCCATTTTCATATCCTTCATCAAAAGTTAGGTATAATACTTTTTCATCTGCTTTGCCAACATAATAAGCATCCCTATCCTTTATTATATCTAATACTTCCTGTGGCTCTTCTGGTTGTAGCCCTTTTTTATTAGGCATAAAAAACCATTCTCTATCTTTTAAATTAAATTTATTCATATCATCAATTTCTTTCTTTTCATCTTCAATAATTTCTGATTCTTTTTTTACTTCCTTTTTGGGTTCAGATTTTTCATCAGTAATTATTTGTTTTGTTTCAGGATTTTTCGAAGCTTGTACAACTTTCTCATTAATAACGGCTTTACTTTTACTCATTGTAGATTCATTTTCGGGTTTAGATTGAGTTATCGTGTTTTTTTTGGAGTTTTCTGGTTGCTGCACTTCACTACTACAACCCATTAATGAAAAAGCTAAAGTTAGAGAAAGTAAGCTTATTAAGCATTTGTTTTTCAATTTATCACCTTCTTAATGTATTTTCCTCTATTATAATTTTATCATTTTTTATATTATTTTCTACTTATTTTTCTATATTTTATTAATATGATTCATATTTTTCATCTCTTATTTAAGAACCATACTATCCAGTTACACCACAAAGATATTAAAAAAGATACCAAATTGAAATATACATCATTTAAATCCTGCACACGATTTTATAACCCCTCGGGAATTTTTATATACTTTACAAAATATGGATTGAATTTCGCAAGTTTCATTCATATTTTTTTCATTTTTTTCATATTCTCTGTAATTCTAATTTGGTTTTCATGAAAAAAGAGCCCTTAGGCTCTAATATTTTATTATTCATTACCTTTATATTTTTCATTTTGCTCTGAATAAACATAATTACCATTAGATGCTTTCATTTCTATTTGCTTTAATCTATTATCAATATTTTTTATTTCAGATTCAATTTCTAATAATAATTCTTTTGTTTCTTTATCCACTTACAATGCTCCTTTCTAAAATTAATTTTTTCCTTATAAAAAAAGTTTTATTTAATTACTTATTTGTGCTTATTTTTAGTTAAAACATTACAATTAATACATATAAATTTATATAAAAAGAGTTGCTAATTTATAAAAATTTGTTTAAAATAAAGAATTAGTAATATTTTAAATAAAATTCATATGTATTTATAATATTTAAAGTGTGTAATTTAGTTTACATTTTGGTTTTAATTTACATAATATTTAATATGTAAATTATTTTCTGCATTATCTTTAAAATAATCAATAGCCACTCTCCCCTAAATGCTGTATAGATCTATTTCTATAAATTCTTTGTTGATATTTTTTCTTAAATTTATTTTACTAGTACTACTTTTCTTACGTAATCTACCTTTTTTACTATTCTTGTTATTCTAATACCAAACTCCTACTGTACTTTTATTTTTTACTTTTATATAATAAACGATTCCTCTTTTCCCATCCTTTCACCAACATATTCCTATTAAAATTGTATATCCTAAGAATGTAACCTAATTAAGGAGGTAATATATATGAGTTATCAAAAATTAGTACCTAACGCAAAACCTGGTTTAAATAAATTCAAAGCAGAAGTAGCTAAAGAATTAAACGTACCTTTAAGTGAATACAACGGTGAACTTACTTCTAAACAAAATGGTTCTGTCGGTGGCGAAATGGTTAAAAGAATGGTAGAATCATACGAAAAAAATCTATAATTCATGTTACTTGAGGATATGTTAGGACATATCCTCTTTAAAATTTATTCTTAAGTTCTTTAATTAATATCATAAAAATAATTCTTTTAGAAATTTAAATAAATTATATATAACTAATGTTATACCAGATGAGACTAAAGGACCAACTGGTACACCATAAGTATTGAACTTGCAATTGTCAGTGAATCGTTTTTTATGAACAAACTCAAAAATAAAATAATAAGCAATATAATATAGCTTTGATTCATTTCTTCTACCTCCTACCTCTTTTTTCAATTGTTTGTGTTATAATTGATTTGATAATAGTGAAATTATGGGGGAGTGTGAATTAATGTACTTTAAAGAATCAGGAAAAATTAATACCGAAAGAACTCTAGAACTAGCAGTTAAAGTTGCTGAAGAAAGAAATATAAGAAATATTGTGGTAGCTTCTGGTAGTGGTTCCACTGCAAAGTTTTTAAAAGATATTAGAGATAAGAATGTTATATGTGTAACTCTTGCAACAGGCTCTAAGGAACCTGGGAAAAATAAAATGTCTAAAGCAGTACATAAAGAACTTACAGATTCAGGTATGAAAGTTTTAACTACCACTCATGTTTTAAGTGGTGCAGAAAGAGGGTTTAGTAAAAAATTTGGTGGAATATCTCCTATAGAAATAATGGCTTATACTTTAAAAATGTTTGGTCAAGGAACTAAAGTTTGCGTAGAAATTTCAGTTATGGCTTTGGACGCAGGTTTAATTCCTTATGGTGAACCAATTATAGCAATAGGTGGCTCATCACAAGGTGCAGATACTGCAGTTATAATTACACCTAATCATGCTAATAATATACTAGATACAAAAATTAATGAAATTATATGTAAACCTATTTAATATTTAAATTTATTATAAAACCCTGGTATAATACCAGGGTTGATTTATTTATAGATTATCTTTAAAATATTGCTTTTATCATAATTAAAAATCCAAATATAGCTATTGGAATACCTATTGGTGATCCTAGTATAGTTAAAGTTATAATTACTCCTAAAATCATTAAAGCTAAACCAATCACTCCCCCAACAAATGTACCTACTATCTTAATAATTAGACCAATTAATTTAAAAATTATCTCTCCTTGCAATTCCTATACTATTATCTTATTTAATTTTATGATAATAGTTCAAGGTATTTATGATTACTATTTATATTTTTTAGGCATTTTATGGTATAATTGTGCAAGTATTACTTATAATAAAATATTATAAGTAATACTTTTATATTGCTAACTAAAATTTAATTTTGAATAATAAATTTAATATTTTGTGAGGAGTAAAAATGAATAACTATGAAAAAAAAGCCGTACAAGAGCTGCGAGTATGGCAACGAAAAATGAGCAAGAAACCTTCTTTTGCAAGTCGTATAAGCAAAGGCTTACAAAATAAAGTAAATACCTTAATTCCTGAAAAAGCTCAAAAGGTAATTACGGAAGCAATTAAAAATATGGTTAAGGGGGTATTGAGTGGTTCTAAGTTTATTACAAGAAAACCACTAGCTAATACATGCCTAGAGGAACGTGAAAGGTTAGTAAAAGAAAAGATAGATTTTTATAAGAAAGCTGCAGCTGTTAGCGGTGCTGGCACTGGAGCTGGAGGTCTTTTAGTTGGGTTAGCAGATTTTCCTATTCTTTTAAGCCTAAAAATAAAATTTCTCTTTGATACAGCTAGTTTATATGGTTTTGATGTAAGAAACTATAAAGAAAGACTATATATCTTGTATGTTTTTCAATTAGCTTTTTCAAGCCAAGAAAACAGAGTAGAAGTTTACAAGCAAGTTTTAGATTGGGATAACTATATTAAACAGTTACCTCTAAATGTGGATTCTTTTGACTGGAGAACTTTCCAACAAGAGTATAGGGATTATATTGACTTAGCAAAAATGTTGCAGTTTATCCCAGGTATTGGAGCAGTAGTTGGAGCTTATGCTAACTATCAATTAATAGATAAACTCGGAGAAACAGCTATTAATGCTTATAGATTGAGATTGTTTAATGTTAAATAAGACAATATCCAATAAAATAATCATAACTATTAAAAAAGTGCTATTTTAGCACTTTTTTAATAGTTACTTATAATCAAACGGAACTCCCCAATATTCAATACGATTAAATTGGGGATATACTGAATCAAAATATATCCAGATTGGTGAATTATATAATTCTGGATGTACTTTTAAAAAAGCCCTATCACCATAAAAAATAGCTTCTAATGCTAATGGTAATTCCTTAATAAAAAATTTATTACGTATACAGGCATTAATCATTCCAAATTGTCCATTCACATATACATACACATAAAGAATATACTCATTATTGATTAATTTCCATTCTGCTAATACTTCATCTCGTGTTGGACCAATTTTGTCAAAAGCATATTGTGATCCTATAGTTAGGAAAAGTTCTCCTGTAATATCGGAATGGGTTAAGGTATAACGTCTAGGTATAACAGGTTGTGTTGGAGTAACCACTTGGCGATATTCAACAGATAATTTTTCTGGTTTTAGCTTTTTCAAAACTATCCCTCCATTTTATACAAGAATACATCTTGTACATAGTATGCTATAGTTATAAAATTGGAAACTTCACCCTTTAATACATCTATTATTTTAAATTTCTTTAATATTATCTAAAGTAAATTAACATGGTTTAGTGAAAATGTTGCAAAAAATTCATATAGATAATATACTCTATTACATATTGATAAATTGGAGGTTTAACTATGGACTATTTAATTCTAGCACTAACTATTTTATTTTCTTATTTATGTGGCTCAATTCCAAGCGGGTATTTTATTGTTAAGAGATTATGTGGAATTGACATTAGAACTAAAGGCAGTGGTAACATTGGGTCTACAAATGTTAGGAGAATAGCAGGAAATAAAATATCAACTATTACACAAATAATAGATATTTTAAAAGGTATTATTCCTATAACAATAGGTATAAATATAGCAAGTACCGTTAATTTACCTGTTTCAACTGATGTTTATCTTTCTCTTATTGCAATGTCTGCAATACTAGGACATAACTATACTATTTTTCTTGGATTTAAAGGTGGAAAAGGAGTTAACACAACAGTAGGAACATTTCTAATACTTGCTCCAGTTCCGACCTTGTTAGCAGTAATAATTCATTTTGTTTTACGTTTATTTACAGACATAGTATCTATTAGATCTATTGCTTTGGGTGTAGTTATACCTATAGCCTGCGTAGTTATGAAATTTTCTTTACCTATTATTGTTGCTTCTACAATAGCAGCTATCTTAATGATAATTAGACACAAAGATAATATAATAAGGCTATTTAAAAACGAAGAAAAATAAATTTATTAGGATACTAAACACATCCATAAATAAATGGAGGTTAAAAAATGACTGAATATGAATTTCAACAGTTTTTACATAATCAAATACCGCTTACAAAAGCAATGGATTTTAATGTTTTAGAATTTACACCATCTAAGGTAAGAATATCAGCAAAGTTAGAACCAAATATAAACCATATGTCTACAGCATTTGGTGGAAGTATAAATTGTTTATTGACTATTTGTGGCTGGGCTATGACATATATACACATTAAAGAAATTGATGTAAATACTCATATAGTACTTCAGAAAAGTAGTATAAATTATTTAGCTCCAATTAGTAATGATTTTGTTGCAGAATGTGTTTTGTCAGATAAAGATCAAGAAAATATAAAAAACTTTTCAAGAACATATAGTAAACATAAAAAATCAAAATTAAAACTTAATATATCTTGTTATGACGAGCAAACCTTAGCAGCAAAATTTCAAGGCTTATATGTTGCATATAAATAAAAAACATAATAAATTTTCCCAAAGTACAATGTTTTATACGTTCTTAATTTATATTTACATTTATCACCCATACATTGAGCATACTATTTATAGTATTTAATAAGTTTCTACTGTATTAATCTATTTAATATTTTTAAATAAATTAATACAAAAATTAAAAATAGAGGTGATTATGTGAATATCAAGCTTATAAGTACTGTTTTATTATCATTACTTACAGTTAATTGTCTATCAAGTAATAGCCTAAGTAAAAATGCAAATAATAATTACTTAACTAAGTGTAATATAGCTTCAAGCAAAACGCCCCAATCCAATACTACTTTTAAAGAATACTCAAGAAATCCTTTAAAAGAATATTTGAGAAATGTTTTTACTAATGAAGCCTACAATGGTTTTGATACAAAGGAATATAATTGGTATTTTAAACATCGTAGTAATGGAATGCCACCTGAGTCTCCTAAAGAAACTGTAGATCTCGTTTCCAAATATGACTGCTATTATTTAGGAGATACTTCTAAAAAAATTTTATATTTAACTTTTGATGAAGGATATGAAAATGGGCATACAGCACATATTTTAGATGTGCTAAAAAAACATAATGTTAATGCAGCCTTTTTCGTTGTCAAACCATATATTACATCAAACCCTGATTTGATTAAAAGAATGGTAGATGAAGGTCATCTAGTATGTAACCATAGTGCAAGACATCCCTCTATGGCTTCTATAAAAGACCAAGAGAAATTTAATAAAGAGCTAATCGATGTAGAAGAAGCTTTTGAAGAAGTTACCGAAAAAAAAATGCCTAAATATTTCAGACCTCCTATGGGCAAATATAGCGAATTATCATTACATTATACAAAAAACTATGGTTATAAAACTATATTTTGGAGTTTTGCCTATAATGACTGGCAGCGTAATAAGCAACCTTCCCCAACATTTGCTAAAAAACGTATAATGGACAGAACTCATAATGGCGCTGTTATCCTGCTGCATGCTGTTTCAAAAACTAATGCTGAAATATTAGATAGCGTAATTACAGAATGGAAGAACCAAGGATATGAAATTAAGAGTTTAAATGAATTACCTAACTAAAAAAGAGCCTACTCTTTGGGCTCTTTTTTGATATCAAATTTAATTTTAGTTAATCATATTTTCTCTCTATTTTTAAGTTCTTCTTTAAACGCCTTTAAAAGTTTTTTCAATTCTTCATTATCTTCACTAAAATCTATTTCATCTCTATATTCTTCACATTGTTTCTCTATATGTTCTGCAATTTTTTTTATAGTTTTTGTATTTTTATCTGCTTCTTCAGTACAATTAGTTTCATTACTAATAATATATCCATCTTTACGTTTATAAAAGAAGCTTATTTTCATATTATCCTCCTCCTAATAATTTAATATATTTTAGGAGAAGGAATTTTATTCACTTTATTATTCTTATATTTTTCATAAAAAAGATCACTTTTCATTTCTCTTTCATATATTCATTTTTTATTTTCTATTTCATACATAGCTGGTTCTATTTTCACTTCTTCGATATCTCCATTAGAATTTGTTCTCATCATAGTAGGTGACATTATAGTTTCTTCTTTTTCTTCTATATTTTCAATTTGGTTGTTTTTTATCTCTTGAATCTCTTCTCTTGATATTTCTTTACCCTCAAAATATACTGCTCGTTTATTTCCTTTATTCATAATAATATATGCACTCCTTTCTCATAATAGATTTCCCTTAAATATAAGGTTTATTCTATACTTATATGGTATGATTTAGATTTGCATTTTTTATTATTAATTAAATATTAAATCAATAATTTTATTCCTGATTTCATCACTTATTTGACTTCCGCTTGCTTTAGGGTGTCCACCTCCACCATATAATTTAGCAAATTGTCCTAAATCAATATTTTCTTTTATCCCTCTATAATTTACAGTAGACATATCTATCATAGCTATAAAATCTAAATGAGGGTTTAATTCAGCTAATCTATTACCCAATTCTGAGATATATTGTTCTGCAAATACTATTCCTATATTAAACCCTTTAATAACTTTTGGTATGATTTTAGTATTTTTATCCTCAATATATCGATTTATTTTTTCTTGTTCTAACTCTAATACTAACTTATCATTTTCATCAAATATGTATTTGTTATTATTTAGTTTAACCACCATTTTTTCTATAAATTTATCTCTGCCATATATCCTTAATAAATCGTTTAATTGTTTAGAATTATTATCCTTAAATATTGTTTTCCATTCCCAAGTATCATATCTCCTAACCATTTCAGCAAAATTAAAAACATTATCAATAAAATTAATCCCTCTATCTAATAATTCATAATAATTCATAATAATTCATAATAAAACATCATAGTACCGCAGTGTTTAATACCATCCTCCACACATTCTAATACCTTAGACCACTCATATTTATCATTTAACCATTTTGCAGTATTATGATGATCTAATAACTGAATGTGTTTGGCCTCAATATTGTCATTAATTAGTTCAGCAACCTCTTCGTTAACTGAAATGTCAGTAATAAAAATCATATCATATTCTTCATATTCATTAGACAATATAAAGTTTTTTACTTTTACATTAATATTCTCAGCACCACTATAATTGCAATATTCAATATTGATATTATCTTTATATGCTACTTCACATAAAATTCCACAACCAACTCCATCTAAATCATTATGTGTAAATAACTTTATTTTCATATTTTCTCCTTTCTGTTATTACAAAGTAAAATCCCGAATTGCATCGGGATTTTACTTAATCAGTAGCTCTTATATCAAGTCATTATATTCTTTTTCTCTTTTATTTTTAATTTTATTCTGTATATTATCAACTTGCTCGTCTGTTAGATTAGTTAATTCCTTAATTTGCTGTCTTCCCATTCCATGCTTCATATAACTCCTTACTTTTTCAACTGTTTCTTCGTGGTTACCTTCAGTAAATTCATTTCTAATCATATTAACTCACCTACCTCTCTTAAAAGTAGATTTACCATTTCTAAAAGTTTTATTCTTAATTTAAAAGTATGATGTGAGTTTACATTTGAATTTCACTTCAAATAATTATATATATGTAAATGTATGAGTATATTAAAAAAAGAGCCTAATAGCTCTTTTTACTAAATTTATATTTAAATTTAAGGTAATCCTCTTACTGGTTTCTTCATATTGGGATCAACATCTAAAGTAATGGGATTTGCACTTTTAGGATCTGTAGTCTTATTATCATTTTTCTTCTTTCTTTCTGATTTTGTTGGCATAATATCCTCTCCTTTCAAACATTATATTTCCCCCACTTAAAAGTTTTATTCTGTTGAGAATACTTTCCATAATGAAGTTGCAGCTTCATCATCTCTATCATTATGTTTTACTTCTTTTATTATTTTACCACCAGTTCTACCTTCACATTGTTTTAATATTTCTCCAAAATAAACATCCCAAGATGCTCCTAATGCAGTTTGTACATCATTCTCATAAGCACCTCGATATGCTACCAAAATATCTTCTGTATTATATTCTCCTCCACCAAGTCTATTAACTAATATATCATGCAAATTATCAATATCTACTTTTAAATCTCCATATTCATAAACATCAATCATTCCCATTCTCCTTTCTAAAGTTATGTTTTCCTTAGAAAGACTCTTTTATACTTTTACATTTTTAAACTCATAATTTAATCTCAAAAACATACATACTTATTACTTTCTTCACTCCAAATATATACTCCTTCTTTTGCTACTATAATGCCACCATTATCTCCATTCCAAGCGTACATTTCTCTCTCTTCATAAGGTGTTCCTTCACTAACACAGGATTCATTAATTTCTTCTTCTATATCTAATATACTAGCTAATCTAATATCTTTATCAGGTTCATTGCACAATCCTACTAAACATTCCTTATCTTTAATAGACCAATCATCTATACATATATAACACAACTGCGATATATATCTTCCAGATACTGAAATTGGAACATTACCATTAATTTTAATAGTATAATATAATTCAGTTTCATCATTTTCTATCACATAATAATATCCATGCATATCATAGATAGTTCCTTTGTGCAAAGTATAGTTATTATCTAATATATTTATCTTTATATCTTTTAACACAATTACTTTTGAATCCTCTGTATTAATTGCATATTGCTCTAAAATACTACTCATTCAAATACACCTCTTTCTATGCTGTTAAAACTAACTTTTCACTCTATTTTTATTAAACATTAAATTATTTTTTTTAATTTTAATAAAAAAATAAAGCCTAATTAGACTTTATTGCGGTATCAAAACAACAGCTACCACTGAACTCATTATATCATGTTTACATATAATTATAAAACAAAAACCCCTGAGCTTAAGCTCAAGGTAAAATCAAATATTTTTGAATTTTGCTATTATCCTATCTTAGTCTGGTACTTTCTTTTGGTATCCAACCCATCACACCATTTATATCTAATCCATAAAACTCTCCATCTTCTTTAGAAGCTGTCACATATGCATCCTTTTCAAAAGTTTTAACAATATTTAATTTTCCACTTACGATATTTATTGCTGCAACTTTATAATTAGTTCTTAAAGGTATTGGTTTAAATTGTTCTTCTGGTAACTTGCCACATATACTCATAACAACAGCTTCAGCACATCTCTGTCTTATATCTTCTTTTTTTAATTTCGCTGCATCTTCGGTATTATCTATAAAACCAATTTCATTTAAAATCGCAGGCATAATAGTTTCTCTTATAACATAGAAATAATCTCCATCTGAGCCTCGCTTAGTTTTAACCCCTCTGCTTTTAAATAATGTTGATAATTCTTTTTCTACTTTAGTAGCATATTCTCTTCCTTTGCCACCATAAATAGAACACCAAACTTCTTCGCCAACTCCGCCTCCAGCATTTATATGATTTGAAATAAATATATCTGCACCCCAATTATTTGCCTCTGTAGTTCTTACAGATAAATCTACATACTTATCCGTGGTTCTAGATATTTTAACTATATGACCCAACTTTTCAAACAGTATTTTCTGTTTTAGAGATATATCAAGAGCTATATCCTTTTCTAAAAGTCCATTGCCTACAGCTCCACTATCCATTCCTCCATGTCCTGGATCTATAAATATTTTCATAATATCCTCCTCCCATTATCATTTTATTTAAATAATTCATTTTTGATTGTAAAAAAATATATTTTTTATTAAACTTTTAAACATTCTCTTTCACTATATCTTATAATCACTCTTTTCTCTCTTATACTCTTTCTTCTCACTTCTTTTCATTTTTTTATAAAAGATATAATATATAAGTTTGTTTTGGAAGATTGCTAATTTTTTATATCCTTATAAAAAGTTGTTCTAAATAAAAATTTAGTGATATTTCAAAGCGAATTTATATGTTTTAAAATGTTTCGAAAGTTTGATTCAGGTTTACATTTTAAATTTAGTTTACATAATGTTAAATATGCAAACTAAATTAGTTTCCTCTTTTGCCATTCATTCACCAACATATTTACTTATAAACTGCACAACCTAAGAATGTAACTTAATAAAGGAGGTAACATATATGAGTTATCAAAAATTAGTACCTAACGCAAAACCTGGTTTAAATAAATTCAAAGCAGAAGTAGCTAAAGAATTAAACGTACCATTAAGCGAATATAACGGCGAACTTACTTCTAAGCAAAACGGTTCTGTCGGTGGAGAAATGGTTAAAAGAATGGTTGAATCATACGAGAAAAATCTATAATCTGTGTTATTGTCTGTACTATTTGGGGATATGTTATTGCATGTCCCCCATCTCCTTTTAGAATAACCTTTCTGTTCATCCTTTCATATTCTAAGGATAAACTCACGTTTCTTACATATACTACATATTGAGAAAACAACTCTTGATATGATATACTTAAGGTAAGAGCTGACACGTTCTTATCCTGAACACTTTAAAATTCATCAAAATTTAATCTTTTAAAAGTACCCTTCTCAGAGGGTACTTTTTTATCTTCACGTCCTATTTTTTAAAATTTTTCTTTTCTTTATGTTGTTTATAAATTTCTATTTGCAGTACTTTTTCAACCATTCTATTAGTTCATTAATCGCCTCAATGTTAAATTCTTTCATTTCCACTACTGGAGTTCCTTTACTTTTATCCTTTTCTTCATCAACAATCACTTCAACAACAATTCTATTATTATTTTCACCAACAACTATCATTCCTTCCTTTTTATTATTTTTACTCTTGAATCCAATTACTTGAGTTGATGGATTAGTTTCCAATGCTCTAATTTCACTAAACTCTACATCATTTGTTAAATTTTCCTTTAGTGTTTTTAATATATCAATAAATTTATCTTTATCATACTTCATCTTATTATCTCCCTTCTATGCAATAACTTTTAGTTTCTTTTGTTTCTATTTTTTATTAAAATACTAAAGTTAATACATATAAATCTCTTTCATATCCGTTATATACTTTTCTACTCTTTTTTATAGAAACTCTGATATATAAGTTTGTTTTGAAAGATTACTAAGTTTTTATATCCTTATAAAAAATTGTTCTAAATAAAAATTTAGTGATATTTCAAAGCTAATTTATATGTTCTAGGGTATTTCGAGAGTTTGGGTTAGGTTTACATTTTAAATTTAGTTTACATAATTATAAGTATGTAAACTAAATCCTATTTCTTTACAAATTTTACTTCATTTTACTTGAAATTCTTTTTTTTTATTTTATAAACATTTCCTTTATCCATAATTTATTTATAACTATTAAAAAAGAGGCGCTCTTTATAGCTACCTCTCTTGCTTTTAGACTTATTCAACTCTCTATACTCTTTTGGTTACTGCTTCTTAAGATTCAATTTCTTTTTTTAGCTCTTCTATTCTATTTAATAATTCTTTTTCTTTATTCAAAGATTCTTCTTTTACTTTAACAGCTTCTGTTTTTACAGCATCTATAAGCTTTTGCATTTCTCTTTCTTTTGAGAATACGGCTTTTTCTTTTTTAAATTCAGCTTGTTTTTCAATACTTTCTAAAGCTTTTTCTTTCTCTTCTCTTAGCTTTATTATTTCAGCATCTTTGCCAGAAAGTTGTTCCTTTAATTTTTCATTTTCATTACTTTTTAACTTTATCTCACCCTCAAGAGCTTCAACTAATTTTTCTAACTCCACACTACTCTTTTCAAGTTCTTTTATATTTTTATCATCTTCTTTTTTAACATATTTAAGTTCTTTAGTTTGAACTTCTAAAGATTCTACTTGTTTCTTGTAACTAGCATTCAACTCTTTTGTTGTAGCAAAATCTTCTTCTAGTTTATTCAGATTGTCAAAAGCTTCTTTTTTAGAATCCATTTCTAATTTTAATTTATCATTTGCTTGTTTTAATTCTTCTTTAATTACAGCTATTTCTTCTTTATATGTTTCTATTTCAGCATCTTTAATAGAAAAAACTTCTTTATTTGCTTCAACAACCTTTTCTTTTTGAACTCTCCCCTTCTGAATAGTATCTTTATATATTTCTACAACCCTATTTAAATGATGCTGAAGTTCATCAACATTAGAAGCAAGATCATCCTCTTTTTTCATATTATCTAATTCAAATAGATTTAAAAGCTTTCTAACAAACTCCTCCCCTTTTAAATCAGATTCTCCCATAACCTTCTTGGCTTTTTCTTTTAAACTCTCTGGTACTTTAACTCCCCATAATACTGATTTTTCTTTATTATTTTCCATTATAAACATCTCCTTTCCTTTTATTTTACTACCATCACTTTAACTTTTCAATAATTGGTTTAACCTTAAACTCTTGGTTAAACTAATTTATTTTAAATGATTTAACTAATGTTTAACGTTAATAAATTATTAGCTATATAAAAATTAATCTCTCTCGTTAAATATGGGGATATTCTTTTACTTAAGGAAATAGAAAAGTGATAGTTAAGATGAAAATGTATTTGGTAAATCTTTTTTTGACAGTCCTAATGAAAAAGGAGGATGTGAAAATGTATGAGTACAAATTTGAAAAAATAGAAATGAAGTCAGGCTTTTTACGAGTAAATCCTACAGAAGATTATCACAAAATAATTAAAGAATATGCAGTAGAAGATTCGAAATTAATTCAAATTTTTGCACCAGCAATCAGCGGATATGGTGCACTAAGTTGTGGTAAAATTGCAAAATATTATATTTCATCCCTAAACAGGAACATTTTTACTATTAAATCACTTGTTTTGTTTTTTTACTCTACACTTAGCATTAATTACACGTACTAGTGGTATACATAACTCCTAAGTATTCATCTTTCCACATCATCAATTTTTGTTCTATCATAATAAGTACTTCCTGGTACATGATATATTTTCCCCCTGTACTCTTACTTGTATCCTTTTATGAGTCCTTTTCCATTAGAATCTACATACTATTTAGATTTTGAGTTATTGTCTGTCTTCTATATGTCCTTTTGCATCCTCATCATCTGCAAAATCTTTTATATAACTCCTATCTCAACATAGTAAATTCCAATTAAATAATCTTCACACTCTAAACCCTTCTCTAATGTAAAATTCTATATTAGACGATATTTCATATTCCTTTATTTTGAATTATAGGAGTATTTTTATATTTATTATTGAATAATCTATAGTAGTGAAAGGGGGTGTAGTTAATGGCAAAGTGTAAAATTGTTACTTACGATCTTTGTGGTGATAAAAAAGACTATCAAGATTTAATCGTTGCAATTGAAAGTTATCCTAATACTAAAATAACTGAATCATGTTGGTTTTTAGTAACTAATGATTCTCCCGTAGAAATCAGAGATAATCTTAGTCAATATTTAGATACTGATGATAGAATTTTTGTTGGTTCATTAGACGTATCAGCCGCTTGGAAAAATATCATCGGCAATAATACTTTCATAAAAACTAATATCCAATCAATGAAAAAATAATAAGATAAAGATAAAGTATTAAGTACTATACACTTAATACTTTATCTGCCTTACTATACCTTTTACTCTTTTATAAAATCTATGTTTTATTATATGGATAATTTCTTCTCCTTCAAGATATTTGCCCATAATTCTCTCCTCTTGTCTTTCTTGAAATAACCTTAGTTTATTGTGTCTATTGAAATTCAATCTTTTTTACATATCTTCTCATTTTAGAAGTAATAGCATATCTATAATACGGCATATGAACACAAAATACATACGGTATAGAGTTTATAACTTCATCTATTATTCCTATCATTCCATGCCATTCTGAATGATCTAGAATTTGTACATACTCTCCTTTTTCCATATTGTTTATTCTCCTATCTTAATAAATTTAAATCATTAAGAATTATTGTCACTTCAAGTATTTTTTATAACAAAAACACCAGCTAACGACTGTAAAGTCTGTAGCCAGTGCTTAAGCTGAAAAATCTCAATTATAATTTATTTCTTGATTTTTCACTTGTGGAGAATATCTAGATATGGGGGTTACTTTATATTGTTAACATCCTTTAAAATTTTCTCAAGCTTTTCGACAGCTACAATTCGCTCATTACACTTCGCGCTATCTAAACATATATCAAAGCCTATTGACCTATAGTTGCCATTCTTACTATTAGCTGTTTTACAGATAGGTGAAACAAAGGCTACTTCATTTTGGTTACCTACATGATTGCAAAGCGCACACACATGAGTATTATTGGAACTATGATTTGAAATTCTACATGCCATACCTATGAGTTTATCATTCATATTGTAAACTACAAATAATTTTCTAATAGATTCATCAATCCAACCTAAATACACATTCTTTGAATCTTGTGCATTTATGTTTGGTAATTTAAATTTCTTTTCCTTTTTAAATAATTTATTAATTTGCGCATTTGTAATGTTTTGCATTCCATATATATATTCATCCAATCCAGATAAATAATTATCAATTTGCAAGTGATCATTTATTTTACTAATATCAAGAAGCTCTTTTTCTTCCTCAGATAAATTTGTAAAAAGACATAATATTTTCTCGTTTATATATGCTTTAGTTGCTTCAATAATGTTAATATCTACACAACCTCTGAAAGCATTATTTAAATCCTTTAAACATTTTTTTATATAATTATACTGATATTTTTTTATAAAAGCATTCATAAAATCTAGCACCTCTTTTTTAACATATGTTGTTTTTATTATTCATGTAAGTAAATATGACCTTACTTACAGTTTTATTTTACCATTAGCCCACTAACAAAAAGATGATTATTATTACTCCAACTGAAAGTAACAATAATCATCCTGATTTAAAACATACTCCATATTCATAATCATTTTACTTCTGAATCTTGTCTTAAATTAGAAATGATAACTCTCATTGGATTGCCATAATGAAATCATAACATAGTTTAAAATAAGCATTCAATCTAATAAATAATTCTGTAATGATTATGAGCATAGAAGTTTTCCTTGACGTATTATTCTTCTTATACTCTTTTCTGACAGGTAATATTCTTGAGTTAGTTCATTAATAGTAACCCCATCAATGTATTTTTTATAAATCTCATTATTTCTTACCTTAAGACTATTCTTTATACCACTCTTTTCTCCCCAGGCCTTATGGTTTTCCTTTTTTCTGGGTACATAAAGATATTCCCCGTCTACATATTTTTGTATTATTTTAACAATTTCCTCTGGTAACACATCTTGTGCTTTTGTATACTTCATTTCCTTACTCCTCCACTCTTATCATAGTATTAAAGCAAAGAATACTAAAAAGCTATGTGTTACAGAGCCTAAAACATGTACGCATTTCAGCTAAATTAACAGCTTAGGCTCCAAACAAAGCATAGCTGACTTTGTTGTAGTCTTTGCGAGGAGCAAGCTGATTTGGAGCTGAATGTATCAATTACCTTCATAAAAACACCCCCAATACGTTACGCCTATTATATCATAATTAATGTTAAATTGAATATATGGCTTGAAGATATTTTACTCTAAAAAGTAATTTTGCAAACTTTTTTGAGGTTTTTTATTTATTTGTTTAATTGAAAATAGAAAAATAAAACAACGTATATTTAAGATTACTATCTATAAATTAAGTTTTAAAATCAAAAATACAAACATATTTTAAATTAGTTATTATGTTTAAATAAAAGTATTTTTGATGAAAGGTATAAATCGGTATGAAAAATATTAATATAAAAAAGCTTTTTAAAAGTAATGATATAGGAAATATTATTATTCTAATAGCTTCAATTTTACTATTATATTTACTTATTTCAGTATACTTTACTAATCATTTCTTTTTTAATACAGTAATAAATGGAGTAGATGTCTCATTAAAAGCACATGATGATGCAGATGATATAATTAGAAGCCGTATTAAAGATTATAAGCTGCAGTTGATAGAAAGAAGTGGAGAAGCAGAAGATATAATAGGACGAGATATAGGAGTGCAATACAATGAAAAAAATAGTATTTCTATTATTTATTACAATAAAAATTCATTTAAATGGATAATCTCCTTATTTAAGGATCAAAAATATTATGTAGATGATTTATTTGTTTATAATAAAGCTCATTTAGAAAATAAAATAAATGAATTAAACTGTTTAAATAAAGATATTATAGAACCCCAAAATGTAAGTTTTAAGTATTCAGATAAATCATATGAGGTGATTGAAGAAGTATATGGAAATAAGATAATTAACAAGAAATTAAATGAATCTATAGAAATGAGTATATTAGAAGGAGAAACAAAATTAGATTTAAATGAAAAGCTTTGTTACGAAAATCCAAAGTACACTTTAATTTCTGATAAAACTCTTGAAACTAAGAATTTACTAAATAAGTATGTATCAACAAAAATTACTTATATATTGGGAAGTGAAAATGAAGTGTTAGATGGAAATATAATAAATGAATGGCTTAGTGTTGATGAAAATTTAAATATTGTAATAAATGAAATTGCAGTTAAGAGGTATGTGCAAGGATTGAGTAAAAAATACGATACAGTTGGAATTGCAAGAAATTTTAAAACCTCCATGGGTAAAATAGTAGAAGTTAAGGGTGGACTCTATGGATGGAAAATTAATCGTGATGCTGAAATAAGAGCATTATTAGAAAATATAAAACTTGGCAACGTACTTGAAAAAGAACCTATATATACTCAAAAGGCTTTATCTAGGGATGAAGATGAAATAGGCAATACTTATGTAGAAATTAATATAACAAGGCAGCATTTATGGTTTTATAAAGATGGAAAGCTTGTAACTCAAGGTGCTGTAGTAACAGGTAACCCCAATAAAGGACATTCTACTATGCTTGGAACTTATATGCTTAATTATAAACAAAAAGGAGCAAATTTAACAGGACCAGACTATGAAGTTAAAGTAGCTTATTGGATGCCTTTTTTTGGGAACATCGGAATACATGATGCAAACTGGAGATATTCTTTTGGAAGAGATATATATAAGAGAAATGGAAGTCATGGATGCGTAAATGTGCCTTTGTATTTAGCTAAAACAATTTTTGATAATATAGAAGACGGAACTCCTATTATTTGTTATAAAGAATAGAAATATATAAAAAAGAATGAGATAAAAGTTGAATTTGAAATGTACAATAATCTACGTTTTGTCATTCATAAGTCAAGCAAAAATAAAAAACTCACTTAGAATTTATACGGAGAACCGTACCATAAATAAGGTTAAAAATTAGAATTAATTTATACAGAAAAGTTAACGCCATTATATAAGCTACAATTTTAATAAATAAGAAAGAGTAAAGAAAAATAGCAAACTTTATTTTTGAGATTTGCTATTTTTCCTTATTAATTTATATAACCTAAATCAAATCGTCCATGCCGTTAACTGTAGCCTGTTCATTTTCATTAATAGGAATAACTATGCATTTTTGACCATCAATCATTTGAGCTTTGATTTTATGTATTTTTTCAGGCTTTACCTGAAGTATAACATCATAGTTAGGATTATCATCCTCTGAACTAGTAGATGGAGCTTCCTCCAAATTATCTTCTAAAGGTATATTATCCTCATCATCAAGCTTTTTAGAATCTTCAGCTTCTTTATCCTCATCTGCTTCTTTCTTTACTTGTTCAAGTTTATGCTGCAGAATTTCTACTTGTTTTTCAAGCCTTTCTTCCTTTTTCCTTTGAGTACTAGCCTTAAGTATTTTCGAGTCAATCAGATTTTCTGCTAAAGGAAGATCCTCACCAAAGCTTTCTACATAAGATTCTTCAATTTTAGTAGTAACTTCTTCAGGAACTCCACTTTCTATTAAAAGTTCTTGTATATTTTTCTTTGTTAAAGTTATAGGCTCACTATCTGTATCATCATATATTGCATTGTACTCATCTATCATGGTATCTAGGTTTTCCTGTATTTCCATAAAAATTTTATCAGCTTTTTTCTCATCAGTACTAACAGAATCTTTGACTATTGCTTGGAAAGTTTCTTTTTGTATAGCAGCGGTTTGTCTTGAAGAACAGCCTAGAGCTTCTTCCATTAATTCAGGATGAGGGCTCTTTTTATTTTTAGTATAGTACATAATAGAATTAACATCTGAACTACGATCTATAAAAGCAGGGAATACAAAGCCAAGAGTTGGAGCCTCCACCACCCAATCTCTAATACGCGCCTTTATTTTCTTTTCTTCTTCAAAGTATCTAAGACCAGGATCAGAAAGTGAAACAGGACATATAGCACACAAAATATACTCATACACTTGTTCAGATTCATCTAATTTAGCATTATCGGTTGTTTTAGTAATAACATCATAAGCATCATGAAAAACAAGTATTAAAAAATTACCAGCATAATCATAACTATCTATAATAGATTCATAAAATTTTTGAAGCAAATCATCATCTTTTAATTCGCTTTTTTTAAGCTGCATAAGAAAAAGTTGTTTTTCGTTTTCAAGATTCTCATTAAGCGGGAAGTTAAGTTCTAAAATATTATTGCCAATAGTTCCAGATAGTACTTTTTTAGTGATTTCTAAGTACTTAAAGTACTCATCCTCATCTAAATTCAAAAAGCTTTCTCTGAAATTTAATAGGATATTCTTTTCACCATTAACATAGCAACCGCACATTTTAGTGAAGGTACAATGATTTTTCTTAAAACGTTTTCTTAACTCAAGTATATCTTTTTTTCTCATATATGACCCCTCAATCTATTCTTTATATATTTACATATTATCATTATTAAGTATAGTATTTTTTTTATATTAAATAAAGATTTATCGGGTAAAAGGAAAGTAGATGATATGAAAACTGCATGAAGAAAATTGCATTTATTACTGATGCGGAGAACCGTACCACAAGTAAATGATGTTCTATATTGTTATTTTTAATTTAGAATATAAGCATTATATGCAATTGATTAAGAGAAAATTAGATGACTATACAAAAATATATTTGTTGGATATAATAGATGTGAAATTACTTATGATGAGGAGTTTTATAATATGAAATACTATTTTGCACCGTTAGAAGGTATTACTGGATATATATATAGAAATGCATATCAAACTTTTTTTGGACAAATTGACAAATATTTTACACCCTTTATCTCACCAAAGAGTAACAAGGGCTTTACTTCGAGAGAATTAAATGATATATTACCCGAACACAATCAAGAACTGTCTGTGGTTCCTCAAATACTTACAAATAATGCTGAGCATTTCATTCGTACGGTAAACGAGTTAACTAAGTTTGGTTATAATGAGATCAATTTAAACTTGGGCTGTCCATCTGGTACAGTTGTTGCAAAACATAAAGGTTCAGGATTTCTTGCACAAAGAGAACAACTGGATGAATTTTTAGAGGATATATTTTCAAAGGCATCAACGAAGATTTCCATAAAGACAAGAATTGGAAAGGATTCCCCAGATGAATTTTATGAGCTGATTGAAATCTTTAACAAGTATCCTCTTGAGGAGATTATCATTCATCCAAGAATACAAACGGACTTTTACAAGAACAAGCCAAATATGGAGGTATTTAAAGATGCATTAGCATTAAGTAAAAATCCTGTTTGCTATAATGGTGACATTTTTAATGTGTCAGACTATAGGAAATTGGTAGAAATGTATCCAAGTTTAGGTGCAGTAATGCTAGGTCGAGGCCTTATTGCAAATCCAGCATTAATCGGAGAAATTAACAATAATCATGTCGTAGATAAGCAGGTAATGAAGGCATTTCACGATACAGTTTATGCAGGCTATCAGAAAATCCTTTCTGGAGATAGAAATGTATTATTTAAAATGAAAGAATTTTGGTTTTATATGATACACTTGTTTGCAGAGAGTGATAAATATGCTAAGAAAATAAGAAAGACAGTTAGATTACGTGATTATGACGTAGTTATATCGAGGCTGTTTCAAGAACTTGATATAGAAGAAACACTTTTACGCGGATTTTAATATGATTAATATTAATACAAAAAATAACATATTATTTCATTACTAAGAGTGCTAACTTAACGTTAGCACTTTTTATTTTTTAATTAAAATTCACCATATAGTACTTATTTAAAATAAATTAGTCTCCCCTTCCCTCTTTCTCAGAATTTTAAATTTTATTAAATATCCATTATACTCATATCCTTTTTTCTATGTAAAATCTTAAAAATATTTTTCATTATCTTGAAAAATTTACCCATAAGGATTACACTATTAACAGAACATATGTTCGCATTTTGTTCGTCTTCGCCATAAAGGGGGATAAAAATGAATAATAGCATAAATGATTTCTTAAAAAGCAAAGGTATATATAGTTTAAAAATAAATGGACAAGTTGTTTTGCATCAAAATAATCTCTATAATACAGCTCTAACCAATAAATCTTCAAATAAGAACACTAAGACTAATATTAAATAAAAATGAGGTGAATATTAATGACTTTATTTAAAGATAGATTAAAAGAATTAAGATTAGAAAATGAATTGACTTTAAAGGAATTAGGTCAAAAATTAAGATATAGTGAGTCAACTATGTCAATGTATAAATCAGGTGAATGTCACCCTAAAACTTCAGAAGATTATTAAAGAATAGCTAGCTTTTTTAATGTATCAACTAATTTTTTATTAGGTAGTAATTATAGTAGAAATATAACTGAACTTGAAGCTACGGAATTAGCTGAAGAATTTTTAGATTCATTAATAAATCGTGGAATAATAAAATCCGCGGAAGATCTAAACCCTGAAAATATATTTTCTATATTAGACGAAATATTCAAAGATGTTAAAAAAGATACAGATTAATTTGTATCTTTTTTAATTTATATAATTATCTATTTTATTTTTAATGCCTCTACTTAAAATAGACTTCTCTCCCCTTCTACAAAACAGGTATATAGGTACTTATCTAATCAAAACTAAATATTTTCTTCTTCAAAAGTGCTCTTATAAGCACTTTTTATCTTTATGTTTTGAGTTGTAGTTCTCCCCTATTTAAACCATTTATTTGTCATTAACTAGAGAAAATATTCTTCCAGTATATGTTTGTGAAACTTTGGTTTATTTTGGTATAATTGTATAAGTATTAGTAGTTACGTAATTTAAATAAAGTGAGTAACAAAGAACATGCAATGAGTTATGACAAGATTGTAAAAAAAGTTGAATAAGAAATTATTTTAAAATATATTATAATTCAATAATAATAATTACATTAAATTGAATAAATAATAGGAAAAATAGGAGGATAATATGAAAAAATCGATTAAAGCATTGATAATTACCTTTATAGCAGGTGCTATTGGGATTTATTTAGGTGCAGCTATAGAGCTTGAAGGATATTTAGGAGTCATTTTATCAATAGCTACTATGGGGTATTTTATTATTTCAGCAATTGAAGACATGCACAATAAATAAGTGTAAGCTAGCTCAAATTTATTACATAATATTCTTAAATAATGATTTAAAAGATTAATAATCCTAGAAGTAATTAAGACACAATCGCAAAATATTATGTCTTAACCCCCAAAGTGCTAATATAGGTTATCACTTTTTACATTATCCCCACCCCCTTTTCTTTATTTACTTTCACCTACTGCTTGTAAAATTTTCTTATATTACCTTTAAAAAGTTATTGAACTTTTTATATAATCTTTATATAATAGTCTTCCGATAAAGTTGTATTAACAAATTTCAAATATAAATAACTAAGTTAATTATCTGGAATATTTGTAGAGCTCTTATTTTGAACCTACATCATTTATACGGGAGTTCAATATCTAAATGTGGATTAGTTCTATAAGACCAACTATGAGTGGCAAGAACAGCAAAGCATTTGTGAGAACACCCACCTATGGAGAGATAGGTGTCAAAATCAGAGTAGCGGTATTTTGGATCTATAAATTTAATATCAATAAGATAAATACTTATATTATAAGAGAGGTAGAGGTGCCTCTCTTTTTTTCATATCTGTCTCCCCTATCTCTTTTTTTAAAATTAGATAATATACTGTACAAGAGTAAATTGTGAAGTTGTAGTAGTTTAATATGACAAACTAAACTTCATCTGAATAATCCTTCTAAAATATGCTTAAATTATGAGAAAGGAAAAACGTATCTAAAAGGAGGTTTATATGCTAAATACTAAGTTCATAATAGGAATTATTTTTGCAATTATATCAGCATTAATATTTATAATAGGAAAAAGTAATAGCACAATACCACCAGCGATAATTTTTTTAGTTCTTGGTATAATATTTATTGCAACTTCTAAGAAGCAATGATTTATATATAAATTTAGAATAAAAACATTGAAGCAAAATAATAAAAAACATAGAAAAGTAGGTTTCTATTTCTTTAGATATTAAGACTCACCACTAAAAGTGCTAATATAGGTTAGCACTTTTCACATTATATACTTTATTTAAACTGGACTTCTCTCCCCTGCTGCAAAATATCCGTAGAGGTGTTGGGTAAAGCTGCAGCATAATCATAACCAAATATTTTCTTCTTCAAAAGTGCTCTTGTAGGCACTTTTTATTTTTATGTTTTAAGCTATAGTTCTCCCCTATTTAAGCTATCTAATTATCAATACCTAAAGAAAATATTTTTCCAGTATATGTTTATGGTATCATAGTTTATTTTGGTATAATTGTACAAACATTAATAGTTACGTAATTTAAAGAAAGTGTGTATTACCAAGCATAGATACATTAAAATATAATCGTAAGAAAGCGTGACATAAGAAGGTATAATGTGTTAAAACAAAGTTGCAAAATTATACGAAGTAAAGATTATTTATATTTTATTTAGACAAATCCAAGCAAGGTAGGATAGGAAATAACAGATACATTTTAGTACAATTTGTATATGGAGGTGAGAAAAATAGATTTTATTCAAAACTTGCAGAAAGCAATCGATTATATGGAAGAGCACATATTAGAACCCATTACCTATGAAGATGTTGCAAAGCATATCTACGTGTCAAGCTATCATTTTCATAGAACATTTAGTTTAATAACAGGCATTACAGCAAATGAGTATATTAGAAATAGAAGATTATCAATGGCGGGGCAAGAAATCTCTATATCTAATGCAAAGGTAATTGATATTGCTTTAAAATATGGTTATAATTCGCCCGAGAGTTTTACAAAGGCATTTACTAGATTTCATGGCATTACGCCAAATGTGGCAAGGCGTGCAGGTATGAAATTAAAATCTTTTAATCGCCTTCTCATTAAAATAAAATTGGAAGGTGGTACTGTTATGGACTATAGAATTGAGAAACGAGAAGAATTTAAATTATTGGCTAAGATTAGAAAGTTTCGAAATGAATCAATTTCAGAAGCGGGAAATACTGAAATTCCGGACTTTTGGAAAGAATGTGGTGACAATGGCACATTTGATGTTCTAAAACAAAACTCTAGCAAGCATGATATTTATGGAGCTTGTGCACCTATATCAAAAGAAAGTACACATTTTGATTATGGCATAGGTATGGAATTTAATGATGGTAATATACCTGAGGGATATAAAATATGGGAGGTAAAACCTACTTTATGGGCTGTATTTAAGTGTATTGGTGAAACTCCAAATTGTATAGCCGAAACATGGGAAAAAATTTTTTCAGAGTTTCTTCCAGGTTCAGAGTATAGTATGATTGACGATACTGATTTTGAATTGTACTCCCACGAACCTAATGCAGATTGCTTCTGTGAAATATGGGTTCCAGTTAAGAAAAAGACATATGTATAATTGTTATTATTGTAGGTTATGAGCATAATTTTTACTTAATTAGTTAGTATGTAATCTTCTTAAATGTAGGCTTAAAACGTTAATAATCAAAGAAGTTGTTAAGACATAATAGCAAAATATTACGTCTGAACACTAAAAGTGCTAATATAGGTTAGCACTTTTTACATTATCCCCTTCCCCTTTTCTTTATTTAGATTATTTACTTTCAAATGCTACTTGTAAAACTTTCTTTTATTACCTTTAAAAAGTTATTGAATTTTATATATAATCTTTATATAATAGTCTTCCGGTAAAGTTGTTTCAACAAATTTTAAATATAAATAACCAAGTTAATTATCTAGAATATTTGTAGAGCTCTTATTTTGAACCTACATCATTTATGCGGGAGTTCAATATCTAAATGTAGATTAGTCCTATAAGACCAACTTTGAGTGGCAAGGACAGTAAAACATTTATGAGAACACCCACCTATCGAGAGATAGGTGTCAAAATCAGAGCAGCGGTATTTTGGATTATAAATTTAATATCAATAAGATAAATACTTATATTATAAGAGAGGTAGATATGCCTCTCTTTTTTTATTTGTCTCTCCACTATCTCCTTTTCTAAATTAAATGATATAATGTACAAAAGTAAATTGTGACATGATTGTAAAAAAATTTGAAGTAATAATAATTTATATTTTATTTAGGAGGTTGCTATGGGAAAAACATTGTCTGAAATGTCATTAGAAGAACTTTGGGAATTGTTCCCCATCATTTTAAAAGAACATAATCCTTCTTATAAAGAATGGTATTTAATTGAAAAAAGTGAAATAGTCAATGCCCTAGGAAGAAATGACATTAAGCGAATTAATCATATCGGAAGTAGCTCGGTTGAAGGATTGATTTCTAAACCAACAGTAGATATTTTGTTGGAAGTTGATTGTAATTGCAATATAGAACAAATAAAATCAAAGTTAAGTAATGCTGGTTGGACATTAATGTCATTTGAATGTAAACCAGACTTAAACATGTCCTTTAATAAAGGATATACTTCAAATGGTTTCGCTGAAAAAGTTTTTCATCTCCATGTTCGATTTTTTGGAGATTGGAATGAATTATATTTTAGGGATTATCTTTTAGTTCATAAAGAAGTTGCAGAAAAATATGGGAAATTAAAACAAGGACTAAAAGAGCAATACAAGCATAATAGAGATGGGTACACCGAAGCTAAAACCGAATTCATTATGAAATATACAAAGATAGCAAGAAAAGATTTTGGTAATAGATATTTGCCAATATTATGAACATAATTTTTAGTTAGTCCATACTATTCTTAAATGACGATATAAAAAACTAATATTAAAAGAACCAGTTACGATATAATAACAGCGTATTAAATCTTAACACTAAAAGTGCTAATTTTTTAGCACTTTTTTATTTGTCTTTCCCCTAGTCTCTTTTACAATTCATAGGTAAATAAATATCAAATAGCTAATATATGTAATGCTATGATATAATTATCTAAAAGTAATTTATTAGAAAATTGTATTATGATATGAGGGAAATGAGGGATAATTTGAACTGGTTAGGTCTATGTCCAATTATTATAGGGTTAATTTATTTAATGTATTCCATTTTATCCAGAAATAAAGTTATATGGTATTATAGAAGTGAAAGAATGATTGTGATAAAGGAAAAAAGTTTCTTTAAGTTACAGCTATATTTTTCAATTGCAAATTCAATATATATGATAGCATTGGGAGTAATAATTATTATATACAATCTAGAAAATGTATATGTAGTAGGATCTCCAATACCTTTTCATTTTTTGAATTATTTATTTAAAATAGTAAGTAAGATGACAGCATATGCTAAGTATGAGTAATATAATAATTGTATTTGAGTGTCGACATGCAAACAAACATTCGGTATATTTTAACTAGAAAGCTATGGTATTCAAATTAAATCCATGACAGAACCTTTTGATACCTCCTCCCCTTCTGGTAGATTCATAATTACAATGTTAGCTGGTATAGCTGACTTAGAAAGAGAAACTATTTTAGAACGTATGTGCATGGTGCAAATAGAGCTGTACGTGATGGAAAATGCCTTGAAGGTATAGTTGCCTATGGATATTATGTAGATGAAAATAAACACCTTCAGATAAACAATAAAACTATTCCTGAAATTAATATGAGTGAAGCTGATTTAGTAAGATTGATTTTTGATATGGTAGCTAATAAAAGCTATAGTACTATAAAACTTGCTGATTATTTAAATAGACCAAAGGAGTTTTATACATAATCCTGGTAAATCAATTAAGAAATACAATCAGAACTCTTGTAAAAGAGATAATAGTTAAAACATATGAGGATGGAAAATATAAAAGTGCTGATATCCATATTTAAATACTGCTTTACCAAAGGTATTTCTCTCACGGACAAGCATGTGGACAACACCCTTAACTATGTGGTGAAAAAACAGGTTATTCACAAGCAAAATACCATAAACAATAATTCCAAATAAACATATTAATGCAGTTTGTCATTTTTCAATTTTATTGCTAAAAAAATCTTGTAAGCACTTTTTTTATTTTATTATATAGTTCTCCCCTAATTTCCTATTTAGCTACACTAACAAATGATATATGTTTATACCAACTATTTTGAAATGATTATTAGTATTTGATATAATTATATAAGGTCAATAATTATGCATTTTAGATTAAATGCGTCGCAAGAACATATAATGTTTTAAGACGGAATTATAGAATAATGTGAAATAAAGGAGGTTTTCTTATGAGTAATACTTTTAAATATGAAATTGAAACTACAAAGGAAGAACAATTTATAAACATAAGCTATCTTGTAGAAAAGTCCGTTATAGGAAGTGGAGTTAAGGATGGAATTGCTGTGATTTTTTGTCCTCATACTACTAGTGGCATAACAATAAATGAAAATGCAGATCCTGATGTAACAAGGGATATTATTGTTACTTTAGATAAGCTTATACCAGCCAAAAGTAATTATAAACATTTTGAAGGAAATTCCCATGCACATCTTAAAGCTTCATACATGGGCTCTAGCGCAACTGTTATAATTGAAAATGGCAGCCTTCTTACAGGTACATGGCAAGGAATTTATTTCTGTGAATTTGATGGACCTAGAAACAGAAAAGTATATATAAAAATTATAGAAGGATAGAACTTAATTTACCTCTACTAAGTTAAAATTGACAATGCATAATATTTCTACTTAATTTCTGATCCACAATAAGGGCAATATTTAAAATTATGTTCTACAACTTTCCCACAATGTGCACATCTATTTCCTACTGAATAATTACCATTCTTATATCCAGTTTCAATAGGTCTTAAATCCCAATAAGTAATTTCTATATTTTCTCCTTTTTCAATTCGTTTCCCCTTATCCTGAGGAATTTCATATACTGAATTGCAGCCACTGCACATTATATAATATTTTTCATTCCACGTAAAAAGAGGCATGAAAAAGAAGTGAAAAAAATTGAAGTTCTTTATAACCTTTCCTCCTAATCCTTTATCACAATTTCTGCAGGGTATATTATTTAAAAATTTTATTTCCTTTTGTTTATTTTCTATACCTAATATTCCTATAAAAAACATAAATTCCTCCATAATTAAGTCAGTTACCTATTATTATTTTTTATTATATCATACTGAGATAAACCTTTATACATAATAAAAAACAGAATCTGTTCGATATTTTCATATAAGAAAAATATGACTTAACTTACTAATTATTTATTTGCCATTCAATTTTTGAAATAGCCATTTCATATAAATTCCAATAACCAGTTGATGATTTTCTTACATTCTCTAAAAGTCTTTCTTTTACAAATCCTACATTCTCATAGCATTTAATAGCACTGTAATTAAAATCAAATACTTCAAGTTTTATCTTTTCAAATTTTAAATCTTCAAATCCAATTCTTAATACTTCTTTTAATACCCGTGTTCCAATCCCCTTACCTCTAACCGTTTCTTCTCCAATTAGGAATCTACAAACCCTACCAACTTTATTACTTTTATCTATTTCGCGAAGTTCAATAGTTCCAATAATTTCATCTGTATCAACTAATCGTATTTTATAAACAAATATATTAGAATTATCTTTTTTTACATCATTAAAAAAGTAATCTTCAACTTGTGAGATTGTTAAAGGATAATTATACATAGGTCCAGCCCATTGCAATAAATAATCAGGAGATCTATTAATATTCCAATCTATAATTTTTTCCAAATCTTCTTTTTCTAAATATTCAAGTTTTGTCATCTTTCAATACCTCCTAATAATATGTAATTTAATAATAAATGATTACGTTAAGTAACATTCAAGTCTAATCTACAAAATTTATTACTTCGTTATATTTTACCTTCTTTCGATTCTCAATATCATGCAATTACATCATAATATACTATATATAATACATTTGTATTGGTACCAATTATATCATATGTTGATGCAATAAGGAATTCAAGGTATAATATGGTATGTTGTACTTTGTATAAATATGTTGTTACATAAGTATTTTAAACACATAAAGACTACTTATAGGAGGAAGATTATGTACTGTCCAAAATGTAAAACTAAATATACAGATGGAAGTTTAAGGTGTTCAAAATGTAATCAAAAACTAATAGTAAAATTGCCAATGAAAAAAGTAAAAAAGAAAAGACAATATAATTATTATAATCCTATAAATCTAGAACAGAATAAAAGAAGAAACATATTTGAAGTTTTATTTGAAATAGTAGTATATAGAATATTATATAAAAGATTTATTTTTACATTTATAGGCGGATTTTTATTATATTTTGCTGGAATAGTAGCAGCTTTTGAGATTATGCATTTAAAAGATGCTATACTATTAGTAGATATTCTTAATAAATTTTACCTTTTACTGTTTCTAATAGTAATTTCAATAATATTAGGATGTACAATAGAAGATTGGAAATATTGTAAAAAACTAGGAATAAAAAATAAAATTATCACAGCTATACTGAAAAGCATTCTTTCACTTCTTATAGTTACTTCAGGAATTAATATGTTAAGTAAACCAGTATTTGATTTTGTATATAAGGATTATCATATCTCCCTCGGTACTGTAAACAGTATTAAAAAAGAAAAGTATGGGTACTGTATATACGTTGACCATAAATATCATTCATATAATAGACGATTAAAGCATGTGACAATTGGACAGACATATACTTTTACTTATTCTAAAAGAAGTGATTTGATACTGGATATAAAATAAAAAAGAAGCGTAACACTTCTTTTTTATTTTACCCTTATTTTGTTGTCTTTCCTCGCTGATTATTTACTTGATGTTTTTGATTTGTTTCTTTAGAACCTGAACGTTTTTCAGTACCCTTTTTAGCCATTATTTTTTCACCTCTTTATTGTTATATTAAATAGTACATAGATAGCCTTCTCTTTATTTTGGGCTATGATTTTCTATATTATTTTTTACCTATAATATTATTTAATACATACTTTAGGTTATGAAAAATATACTATTGACTCAATTAATTTCTTACAAAAAGAAATTAGTGGAAATTACAAAAATCATCAATAAACTGTTCTTTTATGTCTTCTACATCTTCATTACTATTTTCTAATTCATTTTTACAAAATCTTTCTTTAAATTCATTATCAAATCCAGTATTAATTCTTTTCATTAAATCATATGGTTCATTACTAATCACTGTATCTCCTCCAAATGTTATCTCTTATTATCTTCTTTATAGAATGGTCTCTTTTCTTGACTAAATGGAAATGGGTTGGTCTCGATATTGGTATCTAATTCATGTATATCCCCCAATTCGGTATTATTACCTATTACAGCAAATTCATCTTCATTGCTTATTGGATTATGTTTTTCATTAATTGCCTCTATTTCATGATGTATGTTATGCATTGTACTTATCTCTTCATCTTTATAGTCTTTCTCACTCATATTCTACACTCCTTTCTCAAAATTAGCTTATCCTTACGAAATTGTTTTATGCTTATAAAAAAATAATAGTTAAAAGGTGCTCAATTATTATTTATAGAGCACCTTTTAACTTAATATATTTATCTGTAATCTATCTAAGATTTACTTATCATTTCTCTTTGATCTAACATCATTTTTTTCATGTTGAATGTTACTACTTTTAGTCCTCTTAGTGCCAATGTTTACTTCTTGACCATTTATATCTCCTTTTTTGCCTTTTTGCATATATTACACTCCTTTCTCCAATTAGATTCCCCTTAAATATGGAGTTTATTCAATACTATATCAAGTACTTAGTTACAACGTTAACTACTATTATTAACTAAAAAAACTGCCTCAATAACTTAGTTATTGAAGCAGCGCTAATAAAAACTTAAAAATAAGTTAATTATATATTTAATATTTTATTAATATCTTTATATAAAATATTAAATATATAAAAAAATAAAAACCTCTTCTAAAGAAGAGATTTTTATTTTTTTGGCTGGGATGGCAGGATTCGAACCTACGCATGTAGCAGTCAAAGTGCTATGCCTTACCGCTTGGCGACATCCCAATATTAGTGGGGTGGACGAAGGGACTCGAACCCTCGACAACCAGAACCACAATCTGGCGCTCTACCAACTGAACTACGTCCACCATATGGTGCAGGTGAAGGGAGTCGAACCCCCATGCCAAAGGCGCTAGATCCTAAGTCTAGTGCGTCTGCCAATTCCGCCACACCTGCATATATTAATTTATTAATGGTGACTCCTAGGGGAATCGAACCCCTGTTACCACCGTGAAAGGGTGGTGTCTTGACCGCTTGACCAAGGAGCCAAAATTTTAAAAATGGTGCTGGCACCAGGACTTGAACCCGGAACCTACTGATTACAAGTCAGTTGCTCTACCAGTTGAGCCATGCCAGCTTAAATGGCGACCTAGAAGGGACTCGAACCCTCGACCCCCGGCGTGACAGGCCGGTACTCTAACCAACTGAGCCACTAGGCCGTATTTATTGGTGATCCACCGGGGAATCGAACCCCGGACAACTTGATTAAAAGTCAAGTGCTCTACCGACTGAGCTAGTGAATCATATTACCCGGCGGTGACCTACTCTTCCACACCGTCTCCAGTGCAGTACCATCGGCGCTTTGAAGCTTAACCTTCGTGTTCGGTATGGGAACGGGTGTTACCTTCAAGCCATAACCACCAGATGACTAGACATCCAAAAATATTTGATTTTGTGATGGTCGGTTACTCAGCTTTCAGCTGAGTTTCCTTTGATTTTTTGGAAATATAGTACTCCTCAGCTTAGCTGAGCAAGTGTCCTTTTTAAAAGAACTTAGTCTCTCAAAATTAAACAGAATAAGTAACAGAGTCATCAAATGGAAGCTTTGCTTCCGTTTCTCCCTAGAAAGGAGGTGATCCAGCCGCAGGTTCTCCTACGGCTACCTTGTTACGACTTCACCCCAATCATCAATCCCACCTTCGACCGCTGGCTCCAAAAGGTTACCTCACGGGCT
>NZ_JAPQES010000008.1 GCF_026735165.1 Clostridium ganghwense
CTAGTAAGACCCCTGGAAGACTACCAGGTTGATAGGTTGGAGGTGTAAGTGCAGTAATGCATTCAGCTGACCAATACTAATAGGTCGAGGGCTTGATCAAATAATTAAATTCACTGTGCAATTTTGAGAGAACAAATTCTCAAACGTTCCGCGATAGCTCAACGGTGGAGCACTCGGCTGTTAACCGATAGGTTGAAGGTTCGAATCCTTTTCGCGGAGCCATTTTAAAAATTAAATCTGGTGGTTATGGCTTGAAGGTAACACCCGTTCCCATACCGAACACGAAGGTTAAGCTTCAAAGCGCCGATGGTACTGCACTGGAGACGGTGTGGAAGAGTAGGTCGCCGCCGGGTAATATGGCTTCATAGCTCAGTTGGTAGAGCAGAGGACTGAAAATCCTCGTGTCACTGGTTCGATTCCAGTTGAAGCCACCAAGTTTTATGGGCGCATAGCTCAGCTGGGAGAGCATCTGCCTTACAAGCAGGGGGTCACAGGTTCGAGCCCTGTTGTGCCCACCATAAAACAAATGTGGCCTAGTGGCTCAGTTGGTTAGAGTACCGGCCTGTCACGCCGGGGGTCGAGGGTTCGAGTCCCTTCTAGGTCGCCATATAAGCTGGCATGGCTCAACTGGTAGAGCAACTGACTTGTAATCAGTAGGTTCCGGGTTCAAGTCCTGGTGCCAGCACCATTTAAAAATTTGGCTCCTTGGTCAAGCGGTCAAGACACCACCCTTTCACGGTGGTAACAGGGGTTCGATTCCCCTAGGAGTCACCATTTATAATTTTATATATGCAGGTGTGGCGGAATTGGCAGACGCACTAGACTTAGGATCTAGCGCCTTTGGCATGGGGGTTCGACTCCCTTCACCTGCACCATAAAATTTCAAATTGTATATATGCGGGTATGGTTCAATGGTAGAACGTCAGCCTTCCAAGCTGAACACAGGGGTTCGATTCCCCTTACCCGCTCCAATAAATATGCGTCTTTAGCTCAGCTGGATAGAGCAACGCCCTTCTAAGGCGTGGGCCAGGAGTTCGAATCTCTTAAGACGCACCATATGGTGGACGTAGTTCAGTTGGTAGAGCGCCAGATTGTGGTTCTGGTTGTCGAGGGTTCGAGTCCCTTCGTCCACCCCACTTAAATTAATTAAAACAAAATATGGGGGTATAGCTCAGCTGGGAGAGCACCTGCCTTGCACGCAGGGGGTCAGGAGTTCGAATCTCCTTATCTCCACCATTGAAAACAGTCTTGTATAAGACTGTTTTTTTATTTTTTTCTATCATATATGTAGATAATAAAGTTGTTGCTTATTCAAACAATGAGTATTAAAATGGTAATTAATACTCGTTTGCAAATTACTATAGAAATATATTAAGTGTTATTGTAACATTTATATCATGATTTAGCTTGGGTAATGAAAAATTTAGAGGAATAAATAAGATGAAAAAAGGTGATAAATTATGTTTAGGCATTTAATTGATAAAGATGTTGAATTAAGGTTACTTGAAAATAATTATGCAGAAGAAATATTTAAATCAATTGATTCATGTAGAAATCATTTACGAGAATGGTTACCTTGGGTAGATGCTACTAAGACATTTGAGGACACAAAAAATTTTATTGAGATGACAAAGAAACAGTTCGCAGCAAACGATGGATTTCAAGCAGGAATATGGTATAGAGGAGAATTTGCTGGAGTAATAGGATACCATGGAATTAGTTGGTGTAATAAATCAATAAGCATAGGGTATTGGCTGGATAAAAGATATATAGGTAAAGGGATCATGACAAAAGCATGTAGAGTATTTATAGACTATGCATTTAACGATTTAAAATTGAATAGAGTAGAAATTAGATGTGCTGAAAACAACTATAAAAGTAGAGCTATTCCAGAAAGATTTGGTTTTACTAAAGAAGGTTTAATAAGAGACGCTGAATGGCTTTATGATCATCATGTTAATCATGTTGTTTATGGTATGTTAGTTAATGAATGGAAATAGTATATATAGCTATTGACCCAATTTAATAAGATATAGTTCAAAGGAAACTGTATACTAACAAAAAAAGATTATTTTATTTGAAGACGGTGATAAAATTATATTGCAAGTAAAGAAAGAGGAGAATATTATGGATGGAACTATAAGAGCAAATATAAAACAAGGTATAAAAGTAAAAGTTGTTCAAAAACAAGATCAGCGTTCTGGTAAATTAACAGAAGGTGTGGTTCAAAAAATTCTTACAAAGTCACCTAGTCATCATCATGGGATCAAAGTGATGCTTGAGAGTGGAATTGTAGGCAGAGTTAAGGAAATATTGAAATGAATATAATTATAGGATAACTGTTTAATCTAAAAAAATAGTCAGGCTGTTGATAAATATATTTTGTCAACAGCCTTTTTAATTATTAATTTTAATATGTATGTGGTATAATCAATAATGTCGAATATTGACGAAAATACTGAGAAAAATACTGGGATTTCAAATTAAATCAAACTGAGAATTGTTTATATTATGTTTTAGAAGAGTTCTATTTAACTTTTTGCAAAAAATATCGATAAAATATTACTAGTTATTACTTTAATAAGGACGGTGATTCTTTTGAATCTCAATATCATAAAAAACAAAATTTTAGTTATTAGTACTGTGATTGTGTCCTTGATATATTTAGGATGGCGTATTTTTTTTACAATTCCTTTTGAATATGGAATCATTGCAGTTGTGTCTGGGATGTATCTTTTAATTATAGAAATTATAGGTATGTTTGAAGCTGGTATTCACTTCTACAATATGACAAATGTGCAATGTCCTAAGTGCCCTAAAATAGAAAATGAACAGTATCCTGATGTGGATGTATTTATAGCCACATATAATGAGCCTGTTGAATTATTATATAAAACAATTAATGGTTGTTTAAATATGGATTATCCTCATAAATCCAAAGTGCATATATACTTGTGCGACGATGGTAATCGTCAAGCAATGAAAGATTTGTGTAACAAAATGAATATAGGATATATAACAAGAACAGAAAGAAAACATGCAAAAGCCGGAAATTTAAATAATGCAATGGCATATACTTCATCTCCTCTTATTGTCACAATGGATGCAGATATGATTCCAATGCATGATTTTTTAACTGCATGTATTCCTTATTTTTTTACAGAAGAGAAAGTTGGATTTGTACAAACTCCTCAGAGTTTTTATAATCCAGACTTATTTCAATTTAATTTGTATTCAGAAAGTAGAATTCCAAATGAGCAGGACTATTTTTATCACGATATCCAGGTAGGGAGGAATAAAAGTAATTCGGTTATATATGGAGGCTCTAACACTATTATTTCAAGACAAGCATTAGATGAAATTGGAGGATTTTGTACAGGAGTTATAACAGAAGACTTTGCAACAGGTATGTTAATTCAAAGTAAAGGATATAAGTGTTATGCTTTAAATGATGTTCATGCATCAGGTCTATCACCATCAGATTTAAAAAGCTTAATTAAGCAAAGAGAGAGATGGGCAAGAGGATGTATTCAAACTGGACGAAAGAATAATATAATTTTCAAAAAAGGTTTTACTATATCACAAAAGCTTAATTATATTGCTTCTGTTTTATACTGGTTTTTCCCAGTGAAAAGATTAATTTATATAATGGCTCCTATTTTATTTACCGTTTTCAATATTATTGTTGTAAAGTGCACATTGCTTGAAGTTCTTATATTTTGGTTGCCAATGTATTTACTTACTAATACATGTATTAGTAAATTATCAGGTAATATCCGTAATACTAAATGGACAAACGTTTATGAAAACATCTTATTTCCATCATTACTTTTCCCTGTTATTTTAGAAACATTTTGTATTTCACAAAGAAAATTTGCAGTTACACGAAAAGATAAAGTTGAAGATGATAGGAAATATCAACTTATGCGTGCATTACCACATGTGTTTTTTGCTATTTTATCTGCTATTGGCATCGTTAATTGTATAAGATGGACTTTTACTACTGGTTCAATTGGCATGATAGTAGTTTTATTTTGGTTACTAATAAATTTTTATAATATTTTAATGTCTATTTTGTTTATGACAGGAAGAAAGGTTTATAGAAAATATGAGCGCAGTATGGCAAAGGTAGGCTGTACAATAGCAAATAGTAATTTTAATATTAATTGTTTAACTTATGATATTTCTGAAGAGGGATTTTCAGTTATACTGGACTTCCCAAAATATATTGATTATAAAATAGAGAATGAAATAAGTTTAAAGACTGATAGATACGCAAGTCAGTTTAAAGCTAAAATAGTTCATGTTTCTAATATAAAAGAGCTGTGGAAATATTCTTTTAAAATTGTTGAAATTAAGGAATCAGAAAAAAGACAGCTTTTACAGATTATTTACGATAGGGTTCCATCTTTACCTAGAATATTAGATAAAGATGTCAGTACATTTGAAGATCTTAGAATAAATACATTTAAAAGAGCAGAAAAAGGTAAAATATCAAATAGAAAATTGTCACGATTTGCCTTAGATGAATCAGTTGAAGCTATAAATTACGGAGTAGTTAGATTTAAGGATTTTAATTATGAATATATAAGAATTGATACTGGTCATGATGAACCTGAAAATTTGATTATACCATTAGAATATGGAATTATATTAAAGTGTACGTTGGTTACATTTGGGGGGAAGAGGCAAGATAAACTTTATAAAATTACAAACTATAAATCCTTTGCACAAGATAAAAATTTTGAAAGTATTTTGCAAAAATGGATTGATAATTTTAACAAACTAATAGAAGAAAATAAAAAAGTTAATGTTACGAATAATACTGTTTCAGATGAATTGGATGAAATGTCTTATCTATAAAATGGAGGTTAGTATGTTAGATAGAAAAAAACATATAACAATGTTAAGCTTCTGTGCAGCTATTCTGTTGATGATATGTTTTGCCTTGCCTGTATATGCTTTAGACTCCAATTTAGGACTTCAATTTAACAGCGTAATATTGCAAGCTAATGGTGGAGATACTAAATGGGAAACCGTCAAGCAAAATGGGCATATAGTGTTAAATACAAATACGACAGGTTTAGAAAAAGGTTATTACACATCTCAACTTTCTGTTAAAGCTAAAATGGATTGGTCATCCTATGGAGAAGTATCTTTTTATGTAAAAAATTTTTCTAATAAACCTGTTAGAATCAATTTATTTGTTATTCTAAAAGATGGTACCTATCTTACAGTAGGTTCAGATGAATTTGTGCTGTTACAAAAAGAGAATCAGATGGATATGAAACTGGCCAATACTCAAGATGGATTGATTGAATTGAATAATGACTTTACAGGATCAGTTCGTATTCCATTTGAAAATTTAAAAACCACTATACAAGATTTAAAAAATGTTATTTCTTTTGGAATTACTACTACTACTGAAGAAAATGTTATTCAGAAAATAGAAATTGGTGATTTCAAATTAATTTCTCATAATAATCTGTCTGTTCCAAAAGAGTTTTCAAGTTTGAAAATAATTGGTGATAAGAATATAACAAAACCTATAATAGGAGAATCCATTGCCAAATATGACTTAATAGTTAATAGTGGACAAGAAAGTCAAAATAAAAACAAAGTTTCTTTTTATTTGAAAGAAAAAACTGAAGGGGTATCAATTACAGAAGATGGCAGACTAATAGTATTAACAAACGCTCCTGCTGAAAAAATTAATATAAAAGCTGTAGTTAATAATGACTTTAGTATAATATTTGAAGTTGTTTTATTAGATTCACTCGTATTGAATTTGAAAGACAAGGAAGGTTTCAGTCTTGCAGTACCGAAACCCTATGAAGTCCAAAAGATAATTAGTTCACAAGATATTTTTAACCGGACGGATGTGATCATTTTATTTAGGATCATAATTATTTTAATAAGTACTACAATATTAACACTTTATTTTATATGGAGAAGGAAATGGAAAAAAGAAAACAACAGTTAATGAAAGTTATAATATTATTGTTAATAGGTTCTACATCGTATTTTATGTTTAATAATTATTGTTTTAAAAATAAAAATTCATTACCTTTTTATAAGTGCATGAATATAGGTAATGCTTTAGATGCACCTAAAAATATTTCATGGGATGTAGAGATTAAAAAGGAATACTTTGATTTAATTAAGGAGGCAGGATTTGATAGTGTTCGAATACCAGTAAGATTTTCTGATTATGCTAAAAATCAACCTAATTATGTACTTGAAGAGGAGTTCATGAAAGAAATAGATGGATATATTGACTATGCTTTAAGCAAGGATCTGGTGGTTATTTTAGATCTACATCATTTTGTAGAAATAATGGAGGAACCGACTCGATATAGAGATTGTTTTTTTAGGATATGGGAACAGCTTTCACAAAGATATCAAAAATATCCAGATAAACTTATTTTTGAACTACTTAATGAACCTACTAAAAATCTAAAACCTGATATATGGAATGAATATCTAAATGAAGCAATAAAGATAATTCGTCAAACTAATAAAGATAGACTGATTATTATTGGTTCGGCTGAATTTTCTTCTTTATACAGTTTGAAATATTTAACCTTACCCAAAGATAAAAATATTATGGTAACATTTCATTTTTATGAACCAAATGAATTTACATTTCAAGGGAATATATATCATCCCGGGTTTGAACATTTGAAAAATATCCCATGGAGAGGAACAAATTCAGAGGTTCAGTATATTAAAGAACGTTTTTCTATTGTGAAAAAATGGTCTGATGAAAATAATATAAGAGTTTTTTTAGGGGAATTTGGTGTGAATAAGAATGCTCCCGAAGAAGACCGGGTATTGTGGAGTAAACAAATAAGAAAAGCCGCAGAAGAAATGGATTTTGCTTGGGGATATTGGGAGTTTTGTTCTGAATTTGGTGTTTATAATTCGAAAACATTTTCGTGGAATAAACTGCTTTTAAATGCTCTGGTGGATGAGGAATAGTTAACTAAGAAAGGAGGTATTTTATGCTTTTTTCAAGTGTAGTTTTTTTATTTTATTTTCTTCCAGTAGTTCTATTGTTGTACTATACTCTAAGATTCTCGAGTACACTTAAAAACATTTTTTTATTGTTTGCAAGTTTGTTTTTTTACGCTTGGGGTGAGCCGTGGTTTGTTCTAATTATGATTATATCTATTCTATGTAATTATATATTTGCACTTTTGGTTGACAAATATCGAGATAAAAAATCTATTGCAAAGTTTATCCTTGTTTTGATGTGTTCGGTTAATTTAGGATTACTTTTTGTTTTTAAATATCTTGGTTTTGCTCTTAGAACAATTAATGAAATTACTTATTTACAAATACCTATACCTAATATAGCATTGCCAATAGGAATTTCATTTTTTACATTTCAAGCAATGTCTTATGTAATAGATGTTTATAGAAAAAATGGGAAGATACAAAAGAATCCTTTTTATGTTGCTTTATACATTTCATTCTTTCCACAGCTAATTGCAGGACCAATTGTACGTTACAGTACAATTGCAGAACAAATAGATAATAGAAGAGAAACGTGGCAAAAATTTTCGGTAGGAACCTGTAGATTTATTACAGGGCTTGGAAAGAAAGTGCTAATTGCTAATAATATGGCAATTATAGCAGACCGTATTTTTCAAATGAACACAAGTTCTAGTATACCCATTAGTCTTGCATGGCTGGGATCTATTACGTATACACTACAAATATTTTTTGATTTTTCCGGATATTCTGATATGGCGATTGGCCTTGGTTTAATGTTTGGATTTAAATTTGAAGAAAACTTTAATTATCCATATATATCAAAATCCATTACTGAGTTTTGGCGCAGATGGCACATGTCTCTTGGAGCATGGTTTAAAGATTACGTTTATTTTCCATTAGGAGGTTCTCGGGTAAAAAATAAAGATAAAGTTATACGTAATTTATTTGTAGTTTGGCTACTTACAGGTATATGGCACGGAGCAGAATGGACATTTATACTATGGGGACTTTTAAACTTTGTTTTTATTGTAATAGAAAAGTTTTTTGCTATTGATAAAATGATAAATCATAGGGTGATTCGTAGAGTATATACTTTATTTGTTGTCAATTTAGGGTGGGTTTTATTCCGTTCTACAAATCTTATTGAAGCAGGAAAATTTATTTCAAGTATGTTTGGACTTTATGGAAATGGCTTTTGGAGTGATTACACATTTATGTTTTTAAAAGAATATATGGTATTTTTAATAGCAGCAATTATTTTTTCAACTCCAATGGCAAAGAGAATGAATAAACTTATTGTAGATGGTGCAAGAGGAAGGGAAATTCTTGAATTTGGTTATCCATTTGTGATTATGGGATTATTCTTAATATGTGTTTCATATTTGACAAAAGGCACTTACAATCCATTTATTTACTTTAACTTTTAAGGAGGAAAGTTGTAATTATGAATAGGCTGTTTATTAAAAAACTTATAACAACTGGATTTTTTCTGGTTTTTTTATTTGTATTTTCATTTTTAAATATATGTACAAGCTATAAGTCTCTTAAATCAGCAGTTAGAAAAACAGAAGTTTCATCTTTAAAAGAATATATTTCTGGTATTGAATATGAAATTAATAAAAATATATATGGAAAATTTAAATTGGTTGAATCTTACGGATATATACAAAAACTTATGGGTAAAAATGAAGTGTCTAACTTTGAAGTGGTAAAAGATACAGAAGGAAAGCTACATTTTACTTATTTTGCAAATAAGCCAAATCCAACTGCCCATATTACGACAAAATTGAAGGAGCTTAATAAGGAGATAAAAAATTCTAAAACTAAACTTATATATTTGATGACACCAGATAAATACATTAAAGGATATACAAAATTCCCTAAAGGAATTCCTTATCATTATAATAATGAAACTGCAGATCAATTTTTAAGTGAGTTAAATTCTGAGAAAATTGACAGCATAGATCTAAGAGATGGTATTTTAGAAAGTGGAATAAAAGGTGCTGATATGTTTTTTAATACCGACCATCATTGGAAAATTAAAACTGCTTTTTGGGGATTTGGACAAGTAGTTAAGAATATGAATAAAAAATATAATTTACAGCTAGATGAATCTAATTTTTATACCAACATTAATAACTATAATATAGTTGAATATAAGGATTCTTTTATTGGTTCTATGGGACGGAAAATAGGAAAGAATTATACAGGGATTGATGATTTTTCACTAATTTATCCGAAGTTTAAAACAAATTATGATTTTTATTTTGAAAACAGTTTTACAAACGGGACTTTGACTGGAAGATTTGAAGAATCACTTGTAGCAATAAATCCGATTAGAAAATATGATGTATATGGTATTATATCAGATAAGTATTTTTCCTATCTATATGGTAATCAGCCATTTGCACATATTCACAATAAAGAAAATCCAAATGGACTAAAAGTATTGTTTATTAAAGATTCATTAGCAGTTCCACTAGCTGCATTCTTTTCATCAGTATGTTCAGATGTATATTTACTTGATCCGAGATATTATAAAGGCGATATGTTAAATTTTATAAATAATACAGAACTAGATTTTGTTTTTGTCTCTTATTCTCCACAAAATCTTGTTGATGAATTTTTCAAATTTACAAAAGATAAATAGATCTTTTATCCTTTATGGAACATTTCTGTAATGAATATAAGCTTGACTAGTTTTGTAAAAAAATATATAATTTAGTTGTAATTTAATATACAGGGGAGCTTGTGCAATCAGGCTGAGAAGATATCTAATGCGATGAAAACCCTTAAACCTGATCTGGATAATGCCAGCGTAGGAAAATATTTATAAATATTTTAAGCGCGTTACCAATTTAGGGGACACGCTTTTTTTATTATGTAAATTTGCGGATGATTGTAAGACTATTGAAAAGGAGATATAAATATGTTTGAAAAATTATTAGAAAATCTAAAATTAAATCCACCACTTGTACATAATATAACAAATTATGTAACTGTAAATGACTGTGCCAATATTGTTTTAGCATCTGGTGGATCACCTCTTATGGCAGATGATATTAATGAAGTAGAAGACATCGTATCTATCAGTAATGCTTTATATATTAATGTAGGTACACTTAATATAAGAACAGTAGAAGCTATGGTGAAAGCAGGAAAGAAAGCCAATGAATTAGGCTTACCAGTCGTACTAGACCCAGTGGGTGTAGGAGCTTCAAAGCTAAGGAATGAATCAGTAGAAACCTTGATTGACGAAATAGATTTTTCTGTTATTAAAGGAAATATGTCTGAAATAAAAGCTTTATATACAAATGCAAAAAATACAGGTGGAGTAGACGTACAAGAAGATGATCTTATTGACGATCAGAATATTGAAGAAGCTATTGAATTTGTAAAAAAAGTTGCTAAAAAATTCAATTGTGTTATTGCTGTCACAGGGGCTATTGATATTGTAACAGATAGTCAAAAAGTATGTTTAATACGTAATGGACATGCAATAATGTCAAAAATTACAGGTACAGGCTGTATGACAGGTAGTGTAATGGCTACATACTGTGGTTCAAACAAAGACGATATTTTTGGTGCTGCAGTAATAGCAATTACCATGATGGGATTATCAGGTGAAAAAGCATATGAAAAAATAGTAGCAAGATCAGAAGGAACTAGCAGTTTTAGAACTTACTTGATTGATGCTGTAAGTTTAATGGATTTTCAGATATTGAAAGAAGGTGCTAAGATTGAAATTAGATAATAAATCATTACTACTTTATCTTGTAACAGACCGTAGTTGGTTGGGTGATCAGAGTCTAATCTCTCAAGTTGAGAAGAGTTTAATTGAAGGGGTAACTTTTTTACAGTTGAGGGAAAAGAATTTAGATAATGAAAGCTTTTTAAATTTGGCTATAGAAATGAAGGATTTAGCTTGTCGCTATGATGTACCTTTTGTAATCAATGATAATATAGATATTGCCATAAAAAGTGATGCTGATGGAGTTCATATAGGACAGGATGATATGCCTATAGAAGAAGCTAGAAAAATTATTGGTAAAGATAAAATATTAGGAGTTTCAGCAGGAACAGTTGAGGAGGCAATACTTGCAGAACAACTTGGGGCAGATTATTTAGGCGTTGGTGCAATCTTTTCCACTAATACAAAAAAAGATGCTCAAAACATTTCCTTTGAAACTTTAAAAAATATTTGTGAATCAGTAGATATTCCAGTAGTTGCTATTGGTGGAATTAATAAAGAGAATATTTTATCACTAGAAGGTAGTGGAATTGATGGAGTATCAGTAATTTCAGCTATTCTTGCTCAGAAAAATATTGCTAAGGCAACTTACGAACTAAAAGATATTTGTGAAAGAATATTTAAACATGATTAAGTAGATTAAGAAAAATAATAACCATAAATAATTAGTACATAAATAATTTATTGAAATTAGAGGTGTTGATATGAAAAAAGTATTAACTATAGCAGGTTCTGACTGTAGCGGTGGAGCAGGCATTCAAGCAGATTTAAAAACAATAATAGCTCACAAGTGTTATGGAATGAGTGTTATAACTGCACTAACAGCTCAAAACACAACAGGTGTTTATGGCATAGAAGCTTGTTCAGTAGATTTTGTAAAAAATCAAATGGATTGTGTATTTACAGATATTTTTCCTGATGCTGTAAAGATAGGAATGGTTTCTTCAATTGAAATTATCGAAGCAATTGCACAAAAGTTAAAGGAGCATAAGGCACAAAATATTGTTGTTGACCCTGTTATGGTTGCAACTTCAGGAAGCAGGTTGCTTAATGATGATGCTATACATAAATTATTAAATGAATTAATACAATTAGCAACAGTTATTACTCCTAACATTTTTGAAGCAGAAATTCTTTGTGGATTTGAAATTAAGAGTACAGAAGATATGATAAAGGCAGCTAGAAAGATAGCTGAGAATTATGATGGACATATCTTAATTAAAGGTGGACATCTTGAAGACGATGCCAATGATTTATTGTTTACAAATGGTGTAATCCATTGGTTCGAAGGGGAGAAAATTAAAAACTCTAACACACATGGTACTGGATGTACTTTATCTTCAGCTATTGCCAGTAACCTTGCATTAGGGTATGATATTGAAGAAAGCATACGTAACAGTAAAGAATATATCACTGGTGCATTAAGAGCAAAGTTAGACCTTGGTAAAGGAAGCGGACCATTGAATCATTGCTATAACATGGTATAGGGTTGTGGTTCAAAAAATTCTTACAAAGTCACCAAGTTATCACCATAATTGTAGGAAAGTTAAGCAAATATTGAAATAAATATTTAGATATTATAGAGGGCAACTATCGATAACGGGTAGTTGCTTTTTATTATGGGTAAAGTAAGTGTAAGTATTATTAAGAATAGTTTCTATAGCTGTTAGAAATATTTTTAAACAAATAAAAAGTATTCAAAAATTAGTAATAGTTCCAGATATATTAATAGAGGTATACTATTTTTATGTACTTAAGTATTAATATGGTATAATTGGACGTGGGTTATTGTTGAATAATCTAAATAAATTTTATATTAATAAGTATAAATGTATTAAAACATAATCTTATTATGTTATGACTTACTAATAAAATTATAATACCTGTTTTTTCACAGGAATTCATGTATTAAATATGATATTTTATGGAGGTAGTATAATGAAAGTATTGGGGATAGTAGGGAGTAGAAGAAAAAATGGTAATACAGCATATTTGGTGCAGCAAGCATTAGATGCAATTGAATGCAAAGAAATTGAAACTGAGTTGATTTTTCTTGGGGATTATAATATTAGAGGGTGCACTGGGTGTGAAGGATGCAAAGACACATACAAATGCGTAATAATGGATGATATGCAGAAATTATATCCACGTATACTAGAGGCAGATGCTATTATTATAGGTTCGCCTACATACTTTTATAATATAACCGCAGATATGAAAGCTTTTATTGAAAGATGTTATTGTTTTCAAGTTTTTGCAGAAGATGACCGTTCGGTTTGGTCAAGTATCAATGAAGTATTAGGGGGAAAATATGCTGTAGTTATATCTATCTGTGAACAAAATGATGAAAAAGATATGGGATTTACTGCTGAAGCTATGAGTAAACCTCTTGAAGGCTTAGGATATAGAGTAATAGAGACAGTTAAAATTTTGAAATTGTTTAAAAAGGGAGATGTACTTCAAAATCAAGATGCTTTAGGGGAAGTAAAAAGAGCTGGAAAGAAACTAGAAAAAACGCTTAGGCTAAGAAAAGAAACCAAGGAAAAACTTAAATTACATATAGAGTAAAGAAGAAATATCAAAATTTAGACGATAATAAAAAGCAGAACAATAGATGTTAGAGGGGATAATAAAATGTATAATTTAATAAGAGAAAAACTTAAAAATAAAGATAAAATTCTTATTGGCATTAGTGGTATAAGTTTAAGTGGTAAAACTACATTTGCTAAAGAAATTCAGAATAAATTAGAAAATGATAATTATAAAGTGCAAGTTATTTCTTTAGTAGAAAATGAAAACATAATTAAAGCTTCTTTTAATTATAAAAATCCATCTAAATATTATTATGAAAATGCTTTTAATTTTAATAAAGTAAAAGAACAAATTGATGAATGTTTTAAAAGCAATGATATAGTTATAGTTGAAGGATTACTATTATTTAAGAATACTGTTAAAATTAATTTTAATGTTAAGGTATGGATAGATTGTACATTTACAACTTCAATAAACAGAGCTCCTATGGATAAAAAAAATTTATGTGAAGATTTCTATATGTGGCTTCACAGACAACATTTTTCAATAGATAATCCTAAAAAAGAAGTTGACATAGTTATTAAAAATGATGAAATTTTAGAAAACGAACCTGAAATATTTGTAGATTTAAAAAATAAACCTTCATCAGTTAAAAAAATGCAGTGGTTAAATGAACCTACTATATGGGAAGTTAGAAAAAATGAAGTTTATGTAGAAACCGATGCAATAACAGATTTCTGGCAAAGAACTCATTATGGGTTCAGAAATGATAATGCTCATATGCTATATATAGAAACTGAAAAAGATTTTGTTATGACAACTAAGGTTAAATTTAATGCAATTCATCAGTTTGACCAATGTGGTTTAATAGTAAGAATTGATGAAGATAACTGGCTAAAGACTTCTATAGAATATGAATTAGGAAACCCACCAAAACTTGGAGGAGTGGTAACTAACTTAGGGTATTCAGATTGGTCTACTGAAGAACTTGATTTCCAAGTTAACGAAGCTAAATTTAGAATCACTAGAGAAGATAAAGACTATAAAATAGAAGTTAACGTTGCAGATAGAGGGTGGAGGCAGCTAAGAATTTGCCATCTTCATAGTACAGAAAAAAAGGTTAAGTGTGGTATATATTGTTGTAGTCCTATTGATAATGGCTATGAGGTTTCATTAAAAGATTTAAAAATACAAGAACAATATTTTTAGATCTTTTAATATATAAATTTTTTCATAATGTTCTTAAATGATGATTTAAAAGATTAATAATCTTAGAAGTAGTTAAGACACAATAGCAAAATAATGTGTTGTAACTGAATATGAAGTTTTGAATAATATTTGACTCCTACATAATATTTGGAAGTATGATATGCTATTGTATAGGAAACAGCTGCTACTTTAACTGTAAAGTACAGCTGTTTTATTGTATTTAAAATTAAAAATGTACAGTTTATTCTTTTAAAAGCAAAATAAAGTTAAAGTTTATAAAATCCATCTTCTCCTAGTATTCAGGTAATAGATCATTGTACTTAAAAGAAGAAATGTTTACTGGCACTAATATTAAAAAAGTAGCTCTCAATAAACATATGTTTAACATATATAATTTAATTGATATTATACTATTTTTATATAATAAAGGTTAAAAGTGGTATAATTAGACATGCGTTGTTGATGAACAATATAAAGAAAATGCATCACAAATATGATACAATGAGTTATTATAAATTTGTAAATTATTGTGTAACTAACACAGGAACATTATGTAGAAGGTAGAGTGATAGAATGGCTGAACTATGTGATATTTATGATATTAACTGTAATAAAACTGGAGAAGTTTTTGTAAGGGGAGAGCATTTGAAAGAGAACCAATACCAGTTGGCTACAAGTATTTGGATTATTAATAGTAATTTACAGATATTAATTCAGAAAAGATCTGAGTCAAAAAATTCTTCTCCAAATATTTGGGCAACACACGGTGGATGTGTAAGGGTAGGGGAAACTAGTCTAAATGCTTGTATAAGAGAGGCGTATGAAGAGATTGGAATTGTAATTCAAGCTAAAGATATAAAACCATTAAATAGAAATATAAGTGAAAATTTAATTATGGATAACTATATAGTTGTACAGGAATTTAGTATTTTATCAGCTGTATTACAGTTAGAAGAGGTGAGTGAAATAAAATGGGTGTCACTGGATGAATTGAAATATATGGTTAAAAACAAAGAATTTTTTGAATATCAAGAGTTACCTTACCTAAGTAACTTTATTAATAACTATAAATTCATTAGAAAAGTATAAACTTATATCATATTGATTTTAAATTAATACACTATTTTCTTAAATGACAGTGTAAAAAGCTAATAATCAAGGAAATAGTTGAGATGTAAAAGCAAAATTAAGTGAAATTAAAATAAATAAAAGGGGATATGTATGAAGTATAATTCAGATCATTATTATAGAATTGCGTATGTTATCACGATAGTTTCGCTAATTCCATTTTTTATTTTAGTTACTGAAATAAATAAAGTTACTCCTATTATTATAATATTTACTCCACTAATCATCGGAATTGAGTATTCTTATATTTTCCCAAGACAAGCTATGAAATTATATGAAGAAATATTATTTAAATCATTTATTGAAAGAATTAACACTATAATTGAGTTTTCAATATTCATTATTTTTAGTGCAACGGAGAGTTATTACTTTATCACAGGCAATATTATTCCAGTATTTGTATTTACCATGATTTACCCAATATGGACTTTAATATTTAAAAGCCAGTCAGTTATTATAGGTAATAAAAATATTATTATTGGAAAGAAGCTTATCCCATATGATTTGGTACAATCAGTATCATTAGAAAAAAATTCAGTATTGATTAAAACTGATGAACAATCATTTAAGATAAGTAACTGGGCTATTGATAAGCAAAGATGGAAACTAGAATTGCTTTTAAAACAAATAACTGATAAAACAAAAGATTAATAAACTTTACATAACATTTCATTCAAGCAGTTAAGTCTTAACAGAAAAAAATACGAAGTAGTGTTTAAGATACAAAAGCTCTTACAGCTACGGAAATTTTATTATACTAAAATATAATTTAGTGTAGTTGGTGGAATACCGAGATAACTGATGTATAAAATTTACATTAAATTATTAAAAATTTACTTATTAAGCGATTAGCAAAAAGTATTTGAAATAATCTACAGATAATTAGAAACATATCAAAATGATTTTAATTATAGTTTTGACATATAAAATTGCTTATTTTAGGTAATTTCACAAAGTGTACATTTTGAAATAGTTCAAAACAGAAGTAGATATATTATGTCTCTACTATTTTTAATGACAAAACAACAACTTTTAAAGAAAGGATTTTGGATATAATGAAAGTAAAATTTTTAAAGAAAGAAATTATTTTTGTTATTTTATCCTTATTATTTTCAAATATATTAGTTGGTTGCTCTATTAATACACCTCCAACTGATTCTGATAATAAAAAAAACTCTTCAATATTACAGGATGAAGAAAAAAAAATATCAAAAGATTCTTCTAAAGAAGTAAATCCAACTGAAAAATTAGGGGAAGATGAAAATTATAAAAATAATCTCTCTCCAGAAACAGCTAAAGTAAGCGGTAAAGTCAAATTATATGAAGGCACCTATTTTGATGACAGCTGTTTTGGAGATAATATCTTGAAAACCTTTTATGAAGTTGTCATTTCCAATGTGACGGATACTTCTTTTGATTTTACTGTCTATCAATCAGATGCGGAAACAGGAGACAAAGAAGGTATTTTCCTTACGAATACAGCAGTTTTTACAGTATATGGAACAGAAGCTTCTTTTTATGGAAATAATTATACCCTTCATTTTACATTTCCAGATTATCATGGTGCATATCCTGTTGCAACAGACATGGAGATATATGGATTTGAGCCATTGGAAGGTAAAACTTACGTTAATAATGGAATACCAGGGCATGAATTTGGTTAAAATAATATGAAGCGTCTATAAATTAAATAGTGGTTAATATTAAGGCTTTCTATGGTAGTTCAATAAATCATAGAAAGCCTTAATTTATAGTAGCAAGAAGTAAACATCAAATAAAACCATGCATAGAAACCGCTGCGTAAATGATTCATAGCAGAGAATAGTGCAATAAATGAATGTAAACTTTTGAATAAAACATTACATTCGTAAAAACATATATAACCGTTGATATTAAAGGGATGACACTGATTTAGTGTTAAGCTCTTTTTATATTACTGCTTTTGAATGTATAGTTTTAATTTATATTTTTATAAAAGAGTATAGTGAGAGAATTTGCAGAGCTCAAGCTACTGAAAAAGTTTGTTACTATACCTTCTTATAAGTTCATCTCTTAAATTTTTTTATTTTACCTTCTCTTCTCCTAGAAAATTTTAGAAACTCCTGTAACATAAATTACAAGAACTTCTAAGAAGAGATTTTTACGTATATATTGATTTTATAACATATGATGAGGGGATAGATATAAATGTATGACTACTCTTGAAGTTACGCCTAATAACTATTATTTGGTCCATTCATATTTTAGCATTGAATAAATAAGTTGGTCATACTTATTTTCATTAATCCAATAATGTTCTCGTAGTCTTCCGTCCAGTTTGAAACCAAATTTCTCTAAAAGTTTTATTGAAGGAAGATTATTTGAAGATGTGGTTGCGTATACTTTATTTAAATTTAGTTCATTATCATTGAAGGCGGTTTGAATAAATCTGGCTAACATAATACTGCCTAAACCTTGTAATCTATTATTGTTTGGTAAATAATATCCAAATTCAGCACTATGATTTCTTGGATTTAAATCAAATAATGTTATTTTGCCTAAAGGAATATTACAATTCCCTTTTTTTACTAATACGTAGATTTTTTCTTTTCTTTCAGAGAGTGACTTTAATGTTTTAAAAGCATACTCTTCAAATGATTGACTTAATTTTAAAGGACGACAAGTATAGTGTTCAAAGTGTTTTTCTTTAACATTCCAATTATATAATGTTTGAATATGTTGTTTTGTTAATAAGCGCAATTGATATTTTTCATCCAATTGTTTAATTTTATTATTCATAATACTCCTCCATAAAATTTCGTGGTTTTATTTGTAAGTTATTAGAAATATTATATCATTAATAGTATTAAGAATTATGCTTTGCATGTTAGTGAATTTTTAAAATGGTTCAATGAGAGTTTTGATATGAAATTCAAGCAGCTGCATAGAAAGAATGTATTAGAGTTTAAGACTTACCTTAAAAATATAAAAGGGAACTGCGCTAAAACAGTAAATGTAAAACTATCAAGTTTAATTAACTTTTAGAAAGAAAAAAATCATTACTAGGGGATATTGATAAGTAGAAAAGAGAATAATAGCAAATTATTCTTAATAATACAAACAACTTACATGAATGTAATGAAAAAAACATAAAAATATTGGTATAATTAATATGATTTTATAATTAATAAGGAGAAAATAATATGGAGTATAAAATATATATTGTAGAAGATGATTTATCAATAAGTATGTTATTAAAAGATTATATTAATAAATATGGATTTGATGTAAAAGTAACAGAAAATTTTGAGGATATAATGAGGGAGTTTAATGAATTTAATCCTCAAGTAGTGTTACTAGATGTTAACTTACCAAAATATGACGGATTTTATTGGTGTAGAAAGATAAGACAGCAATCAAAAATTCCTATAATTTTTATATCAGCTAGAGATAGTGGAATGGATCAGGTAATGGCACTTGAAAATGGAGCAGATGATTATATAATTAAACCTTTTTATTATGATGTTATTATGGCAAAAATAAAAAGTCATATAAGAAGAGCATTTGGAGATTATGCACCAAAGGCTGATGAAAAAATAGTTGAACTTCAAGGATTAAAGTTTTATCCAGAGAGAGCTGAAATAGAATTTAGAGATGAAAGGTTAATTATAACTAAGAAGGAAGGAATATTATTAGAATATCTTATGGAGAAATACCCTAAGGTTGTAAATCGAGATTTTCTTTTAGAAAAGATATGGGATGATATTGAGTTTGTAGAAGAAAATACATTGAATGTTAATGTAAGTAGAATAAGGAAAAGACTTCAGCAGTTAGGAATAGATAATGGAATAGAAACCGTACGAGGGGTAGGATATAGGTTAAATAAAACTTGGTAGGGAGAAGAAAAAATGAAGTTATTTATAAAAGATAATAGAGGATATATGATTATATACTTTATAAGTGTTCTTCTTACGTTAGGATATTTAGCTCTTTTAGGAACTATGAAAATTAGTGAATGTATATATATAGTATTATTTAATATCTTTATTTTAGGTTGTTTTTTATTTTTTAGATATTATAAAAATAAAGAGGTATATAGGCTTTTAGAAAATGGGTTAAACAATTTAGAAGAATCCTTTATAGAATTAGGGAATTCAGTTTTAGGAGAAAATATCTCTAATGTTTTAAAGAAAGAGCATAACTTGTATGAAGCTGAAATTTTAAAAAGTAACAATACTTATAATGAACACATAACTTTTATAAATCAGTGGGTTCATCAAATGAAAACACCTTTATCAGTAATACAGTTGCAGATTCAGGAATATGAAGGAGAAGAGTCTTTTGAGAGCATGAAAGGAGAAATAAGTAAATTAAATAAGGGATTAAATATGGCAATGTATTTTGCTAGGCTTGATTCATTTCAAAAAGACTTTATAGTAGAAAAAGTTCCATTATATAAGTTAGTTATGAGTAAAGTTAATGAAGAAAAGCAGATGTTTATTAAAAATAGAATAATGCCAAAAGTTGAAATAGATGCTTCAATAGAAGTATATAGTGATGCTAAATGGATGAAATTTATATTAGAACAGCTTATTGTTAATGGAGTAAAATACTCTAAAGATAAGGGAAAAGAATTGATTATAAGAGCTTATGAGGAAGAAAATACTGTTAAGCTAAGTATAATTGATAAAGGGTTAGGAATACCAAAAAAAGATATTAAAAGAGTTTTTGACCCATTTTTTACAGGAGAGAATGGACGTAAGTTTGGTGAATCCACTGGAATGGGATTATATATGGTTAAAAAAATTTGCGATAATTTAGATCATAAGGTATTTATCGATTCGAAAGTTGGAGATGGAACAACTATTTCAATAGTGTTAAAAAAGTAGGATAGCATATCCTATTTTTTTTATGAAGAAGTGTGACATATATGTAATACTTCTGTAAGGTTTGAAGATAGTATATTGATATAGAATCCATTAAACTAAATACATAAGTATTAGTTTTGAAGGAGAGATGAGTATGGTCATGAATATAATATTTATATTAAAAGCTATTATAATAGCAGTTGTAGAGGGACTTACAGAATTTATTCCTGTATCTTCTACAGGGCATATGATATTAGTTGGAAGTGCAATTAAATTTAATGGTGAATTTGCTAAGATGTTTGAGGTTGTAATTCAACTTGGAGCAATATTAGCAGTAGTAGTTCTTTATTAGAAAAAGATTAAAGAGAGTATAATCGAATTCTTTAAATTTATATTTACTAGAGGTAAAGAAGGTAAGAATGGATTTAAATTTGGAGTTAACGTTATAACAGCATCCATTCCTATTGGAGTTATAGGCGTACTATTTTATCATAGAATAAAAGCATTATTTAGACCAGAGGCAGTAATTGTAGGATTTATAGTAGGTGGTATTTTATTATGGATAATAGAAAATGTGTTTAGAAAGAAAGAACATGCTGTAAAGGATATAGATAGTATAACGTTTCTTCAAGCTTTAAAGGTAGGATTATTACAGATTCTAGCTGTATGGCCTGGGATGTCAAGAAGTGCATCTACTATAATGGGGGGGTGGATTGCAGGTATATCAACACCAATAGCAGCAGAATTTTCATTCTTTTTAGCTATTCCAGCAATGATAGGATCAACAGGAAAGGATTTGTTTGAATTTGATTATTCTATAATGACACCAACCTTATGGATTGCATTAATATTAGGTTTTATTGTTGCATTCATAGTGTCAATAATAGTTATGGATAAGTTTGTTAGCTATTTAAAAAAGAAGCCTATGAAGATATTTGCAGTATATAGAATTTTAGCAGGTGCTTTACTTGGTGCGTTAGTATTTACTAAGGTTATAGAGTTAACTGTATAGAGGGGAAGATTAAAATGGAGATTTTAAAGGTTAGAAATTTGAAAAAGGTATATGGTAAGAAGATTATATTTAGTGCTTTAGATAATATAAGCTTTAACATAGAAGATGGTGAGTTCGTAGGAATTATGGGACCTTCAGGAAGTGGGAAGACTACACTTTTAAATATGATTTCTACAGTAGATAAACCAACTTCAGGAGAAATAATCATAAAGGATAAGAATCCGCTAATTCTTAAGGGAGAAGAACTAGCTTTATTTAGAAGAAGAGAATTAGGCTTTGTATTTCAAGATTTTAACCTATTAGATACATTAACCATTGGAGAAAATATAGTATTACCATTAACTTTGGATGGTGTATCAATTAAAGAACAGGAGAAAAAATTAGAAAGAGTAGCAAAAATTCTTGGAATAGAGAGCTTATTAGAGAATCGAACTTTTGAGGTATCAGGAGGTCAAGCACAAAGGGCAGCTATAGCAAGAGCATTAATACATAATCCTTCCATGCTTTTAGCTGATGAACCTACTGGTAATCTAGATTCAAAAGCATCAAAAACAGTGATGGAGTTATTTGAGAAGATAAATAAAGAGGAGAAGGTAACTACTATGATGGTTACACATGACCCTTTAGCTGCTAGCTATTCTAATAGAATACTTTTTATAAAGGATGGTTCTATATACAATGAAATCTATAAAGGGGATAGTAGACAACAGTTCTACCAAGAAATAATAGATGTACTTGCATTATTAGGAGGCGGAAACTAATGGATTTCAGAGAATTTGCTACTAGAAATGTAATAAGAAATATTAGGGCTTATTTTGCATATTTCTTGAGTAGTACTATATCCGCAGCATTATTATTTTCTTTTACCATGCTGATATTACATCCCAACTTAAATATTGCTGTATTTCCAGAGTATTTACAAGAGGGAATAAGGTTAACAATAGTGATTGCATATTTATTTTTATGTTTCTTTGTATTTTATTCTGTAAGTGTATTTTTAAAGAGTAGATTTAAAGAATTTGGTATATTGTATATTTTGGGAGCTTCAGACAAACAAATTAAAAGGATGATTGGAATTGAAAATATATTAATTAGTTCTGTTTCGGGGGTATCAGGAGTTATATTAGGATTAGTTTTTTCTAAAATATTTTTAGTTGCTAGTGGAAAGCTATTAGGCTATAATGCTTTGCTATTCTATTTTCCACTTAAAGCCATGATAATAACTTTAGTATCTTTTGTTCTAATGGGAATTTTAATTTCAATTTTTGTTACATCTATTATAAAAGAAGATGAGGTTTTAACTTTGCTTAAAGGAACACAAAAGCCAAAGAGTGAGCCAAAAACTTCAACTATTCTTTCACTATTATGTGCAGGATTATTGATTGGAGGATATTATTTTTCTATCACATCAACTATGAATAATATAGCCTATAGAATTATACCTGTAACAGCAGTAGTTATAATTGCAACATATTTACTATTCTCGCAATTAAGTGTTTTTATAATAAAGCTTTTAAAAAAGAATAGAGAATTTTATATGAATAAAATAACTGTATTATGGGTTTCAAACCTTTTATATAGGATAAAGGATAATACAAGAATGTTCTTTTTAATTACAATAACTTCAGCAGTAGCATTTACATCCATTGGAGGAGTATCTGCTTTTTGGATAAACAAGGAGGTAGAGGTTACTAAAAACTTTCCTCAAGCATTTTTTCATGCATCAAATAAAAAGGATTATGAAAGATTAGGTTTTATAGAAGATTCTTTAAAGAAAGAAAAATATAATTACACTAAAGTTGAAGGGGAGATCAAGACCATATCACATAGGAGAAATACTATAGCATTAAATATAATTGATGAAAGTACCTATCATAGGTTAGCTAGATCATTTGGAGAGAAAGCAATAGACTTCAATAGTAATGAGGCAATAGCGGGAAAACCCTTAATTAGTGACAAGAAAGATAATATTTTATTAAATAATATTAATATAAAAGTTGTTTCAAGGTTAGATGAAAGAATAATTCCTGCATTATATGATGAGTTATATATTTTGAAGGATGACGAATATAAGAAAATCAAAGGTTCAACTGTTTCATTTTGTGCATTTAATGTAATCAATTATAAGGATACTTTGGACATTTGTAAAAGTTATAATGAAAAATTTAAGCAAGATAAGTATAGTGAAGATTATGTTATTTTAATGAAAGCTGATATATTAGAATCACATAAAATTGGATATGGAGTGGTTATGTTCTTAACTATATTTATAGGAATAATTTTCTTTGTAACTACAGGAAGTTTCTTATATAACAAATACTATATGGATGTTGCAGAAGATAAGGTGAAGTATGGACAGTTGAATAAAATAGGATTGACTTTTAAAGAAATAAAAAAGGTGTCTACTATTGAGATAGGAGTGTTATTTTTATTACCTTATATTGTGGCAGTAATACATTCCTTTTTTGCACTAAAAGCATTAAAAAATGCTTTTGGAATGGAGGTAAGTACGGCAGCATTTCTTGTAATGGGTAGTTTCTTGATTATACAAATAATATATTTTTTGATTATAAAGGGCAACTATTTATTAGAGATAAAAAGAAGTCTATCAAACAGAATATAAATGATAAAGGGCTGTAAATATAGTGGTTATTAATGAATAATTAGGATAATCATGCTAGAATATAACCAAGATAAAAATTTAAGAGTGGTGAATACAAATGAAGATAGCTAAAATCATGGAAACTACTATGGCTCAACCCTTAGCATATATTGAAAAACAACTAAAATCCAATTTTATAGGTCTTGGGTGGGAAATTGAGCATATAGAAGATTTGAGAACTGTAGAAGGGAACAGAGTTAAAATTTATTTTGGCGTTACCTCACCTTATGGGGGAGTAAACTTCGTATCATTTATAAATCATGGTGGGGGATATGTTCCATATTATATTAAATTGACAGAGATTGATGATTATGAAACGAAAGTGATGGTTGCAATAACAGGTACAGAAAATGTAAATGGTGATTGTGGTGGTGGAAATAGCAATATTGCAAAGCAAGTGTTGGAAATGTGTGAAAAAGATTGCATGAATAAATCTTTTAAAGAAAAAGTAAGAAATTTTTTCAAATAAAACTATATAACGGTAAGGAGATTTTTGTATTTAACATTAAGTTATGAAATAATATTGACATTATCCAATGTTGGATATATTATGTTAATGTACAATATTAGATAATATGGAGGTTTAAATAAATGATTAAAGCATTCATTTTATATTATTTAAGTATAAAGCCTACTCATGGTTATGAGATTCAAAAGTTTATTCAAGGAAACCATATGGATAGTTGGACTAAAATTCAGTCAGGGTCTATATATTATGCACTAGGTAAGCTTGAAAAACAAGGATTAATAGAGCTTTTGAAAAAAGAAGAAGTTAAAGCTAAAGGAAGAAAGGTTTATAAAATAACTGACAAAGGTAAACAAGAATTAGAGGAATGCTTAAAAGAAGAATTAGATAAGAAGATTTATGATATAGGATCAGATAAGTTTATTATACATCCTATATTGAATGGTATTGAAAAAAAAGAAATTATAGCACATGTAGAAAAACATATTAAGTTACTTAAAGAAAAGAAAAAAGAAACTGAAAAGTGGCAAAATATAAAAGTAAATAAAGATACTTTAAAAGTAGAAGTTGTTTGTTTTGAAATGATGATATCAAGTTTAGACTATCAAATTAAATGGCATGAAGCTTTACTTGAAGAAATGGATTTTTGCATGGATTTAAGTAAACAAATATCAGATTTTATTAAAGCAGTAGATTTTTCTAAAGTAGAGAATATAGGAGAAGTTATGGGTAAGCCTATCTAGTTTTTATAATCTAGGTAGGTTAATTTCAAAACTTTGATATCCAATGTTGGATAGGTGTGGATTAAAAATATATTTAAGAAAGTAAGGGGAGAATTATAAATGAAAATATTAGTGTTGATGGGAAGCCCACGAAAAAAAGATTCATATAATGTATGTAAATTGATAGAAGATGAAATGAAAGAAGAAAGTAACATAGAGTTTGAATATGTATATTTAAAAAATCTTAATATTGAAGATTGTAGAGGGTGCAGCTTGTGCTTTCACAAAGGAGAAGATTATTGCCCCATAAAAGATGATTTAAAAAAATTAAAAGAAAAGATCATAAAAGCAGATGGTATCATATTTGCATCACCAGTATATGCATGTCAAATAACAGGCTCTTTTAAACGAGTGATAGAGAGACTTTCTTATCTATTTCATAGACCACAACTTGTTTCAAAACCAGCCCTTACTATTGTTACAACACAAGGCGGAGGACAAAAGGAAGTAACAAAATATCTTAAAATGACAGCCTGCGGATGGGGATGTAATTTAATAGGTTCAATTGAAATTGTTTCTCCTATGTTTTTTAAAGGAAAGGATAATAAACTATTTAAGCAAAAGCATTTTGATAAGAACAGTAAAAGTATTAGAAACTTTGCTAAAGATTTTTACGAAGCAATAAAAAGTGATAAGCTACTTTCCCCAGGATTTTATGAAATATATATGTTTAATTGTTTAAGAAGTAAAACATACACTTCAAAACTAGACTATAAATATTGGGAGAGCAAAGGATGGTTAGATTCAACTTATTATTATGATGTAAAGATTAGTACAGTAAAAAGATTATTTGGATTTACTATAAATAAAATAATAAAATGTATGTGGAAAAGAATGACGAGGGAGTAGAGAAAGTTACAAATTAGTGAAGAAAAAAAAGATATTTTTTTTAAAACCAATAAAATAGGAGCAAGTGCTCCTATTTTAATACATACTTAAAATCCAATCGTCCATTTAACTCCATTACAATATCATTTCTAACCAATTTTTTATTGCAATAGAATCTTTTTTACTTTTATTAATTAACATATATATTTGTCTTGTGGGTATTATTGAATCTTTTATTTTTATGTGTATTAATTCTCCAGATTCCAGTTCATTATTAACAGAGGATTTTGTAACAAATGCATAGCCAAATCCTTCTTTAACAAAATCAATTACATAAGAAGTTTCATCAACTGAGAGTCTTAGTAATGGGCTATCTCCAAAAAGTTTACTTAACCATTTGAAAAAATCTTCTCCTAAATCTGCATAAAGTAAAGGTAATTGCATTAAATCTACGTAAGAAATTTCTGCTTCAAGTATTATTTTATTTTTAGGACTTGTCACTAGGATTATCTCATCTTCTAAAAAATCAATAACTTCAAATTTACTTAATTTCGATTTTGTATAAACAAATCCAATATCTAATATACCATCACCTAATAGTTTAATAATTTCTTCTGAATGATTAACTTTAAGTTTTATCGCAATATTAGGAAAAGTTAAAAAATATTCTTTTATTATTGGCGATATAATACCCTTATATATAGAATCTACTAATCCCAATGCTAATCTATCCTCATATATTCCTATAGATCTAGCTTTTATTATTCCATCTTTTTTTAACATAAGCATTCTTTTAGCATATGGTAGAAAAGCCTCTCCTGATGGTGTAAGTCTTACATTTTTATTATTTCTTATAAATAAATTTTTTCCCACGTATTTTTCAAGTTCATTTATTCTGTTTGAAATTGTTGATTGAACTAAATATTGCATTTCAGCAGTTTTAGTAAAATTTCCGTTTTCTGCAAGAAGTACAAAGGTTTCAATTGCTTCAATATTCATAAATACCTCCATCTATTATTTCGATTGTTATTATTAATATAATTCGTTTTTAAAATTGAATATCCTTTACTATACTATACATAAGTTCAAAGAAATATAAAAAATAAAAGGAGATTAGATAATGAGTAGGAAAATTACAAAAAAAATAAAGGTAGGAAACATGTATGTAGGTGGAGATTCAAAAATTTCTGTGCAGTCTATGACTAATACAGATACTAGAGATGTAGATGCTACTGTAAATCAAATTCTTGACTTAGAAAAAGCAGGTTGTAATATTATAAGGTGTGCTGTACCTGATATAGCATCGGCAGAGGCTTTGAAGAATATAATAAAACAAATTCATATTCCTCTAGTAGCAGATGTACATTTTGATTATAAATTAGCACTTAAATCTATAGAAAGTGGAGTTGATGCATTAAGGATAAACCCAGGTAATATTGGAAACTTAGATAGAATAAAAATGGTCGTAGAAGCTGCAAAAAATAGAGGTATATCTATTAGAATTGGAGTAAATTCGGGTTCTTTAGAAAAGGATATTTTAGAAAAGTATACAAAAGTTTGCCCAGAAGCATTGGTTGAAAGTGCTTTAAAACATGTAAGAATATTAGAAAGTTTAAACTTTTATGATATATGTATTTCTATAAAATCTTCTGATGTGATGCATATGATAAAAAGTTGCAGATTAATTTCTGAAAAAGTAAATTATCCACTTCATCTAGGTGTTACAGAAGCAGGAACTTTATGGAGTGGAACTATAAAATCTAGCATCGGTATAGGAACTCTTTTATCAGAGGGTATTGGGGATACTATAAGAGTTTCACTTACTGGGGATGTATTGGATGAAGTTAAGGTGGGGCGTGAAATTCTTAAATCTTTAGGTTATATAGAAGAAGGCGTTAAATTTGTATCCTGCCCTACATGTGGTAGAACACAAATAAATCTTATAAAAATAGCTGAAGAAGTAGAAAAAAGATTATCAAAGTGTCAAAAGAATATTAAGGTAGCTACAATGGGATGTGTAGTTAATGGTCCCGGAGAAGCTAGAGAAGCGGATATTGGCATTGCAGGAGGCAATGGTGAAGGTTTAATATTTAAAAAAGGCGAAGTAATAAAAAAGGTTAAAGAAGAAAATTTAGTAGAAGAACTAATTAAAGAAATTGAAAAACTGTAAACATAAAGAAGGTTTCTTTAGAATAACTAATCACCTTATTACAACAATATGAGCGAAACTTTTATTGGGTGCATATAATTCAATTTATAGACACTAATGCTATTAATTATTCAAGTTGATTGTTATAAGGAAACCAATGTATAATATGGTATATTGTGATTTATAATTATGACATCATTTAAAGAAAATGCGTCGTAAGAATATATAATGTGTTAAGACAAAATTGTAAGATTTTATATCGTATTGGTATCAATGAAAATTATAGAATAGGAAACTTAAGTTTATATTGTGTGTAAAAAATATGAAAATATTTAAAAAAACGGATACAGATTGATGAATAAGAATGGAGAGGTATATCTATGAAATTAGATTTGAATTGTATTACGTGTAATATTAATCAAGCGATAAAGATAATGGATTTATTAGAGATGGAGAGAAACAAAAAAGAAGAAATGATGAGGGAAGTGCTTGAATACTTAAGTAACGCCGACTACTCCAAATGCAATCCTGAAGTCATAGGAGGAACATGGAACATCATACTAAAATATATTGAAAATGATAATCCATATAGTGATATAAAAAAATATTATAATATAGAAGTCCTAAAGATGATTGAAGAAATTGAGAATCTTATTCGAAACTCAGATAATAAATTTAACACGGCACTAAAAATTGCCATAGCGGGTAATTTAATTGATTTTGCAGCTAAGCATAAATTCGATTTAGACATGCTTAAGAAAAAAATAATGAATATTCAAGAACTTAATCTTACTATAGATCATAGTAAGAATCTATATGAAAGTTTAAAAATTGCAAAAAGTGTCATGTATTTAGGAGATAATTGTGGTGAGATTTGTTTGGACAAACTGTTTATTAAATATATAAAAAATGAGTTTCCAAATGTTAAGGTATATTTTGGTGTCAGAGGAAAAATAATTGTTAATGATGTCACTTTTGATGATGCACAAATGGTGGGAATGCAAGAAGTTGCTGATACCATTGAAAATGGAGATGGTTCTCTGGGAACTGTTATTGAACGAGTAAGTGACGAGTTCAGAGAGAAGTTTTATGGTGCTGATGTTGTGATTGCAAAAGGTCAAGGTAATTATGAAAGCTTAAGTGAAATAGATAAAAAAAATATATTTCATTTGTTTATGGCAAAATGTGAACCAGTTTCAAGTTCATTAGGAGTTAAAACTATGTCAATTGTATGTGTTGAAAATAAAAAGCTAGATTTATCTATAGCACAGTAGAATGTATTACATTTTATATAATATTTTTAAATGATGATTTAGAAGATTAATAATCCTAGAAGTAGTTAAGACACAAAAGTAGAATTATGTGTAACAAAGATTATTTATATAAGAGGAAAATGAGGCAAATGTTTTATTGAGTATATACCAGTCGAAAAAGAAATATATACACTCGAAAAATGAGCATAATCTTTGCTATTATTAATACACATTCTTCTTAAAGTACGTCCTTATTTTAATAATACTGCTGGAGGTAATGTATGATTATTGAAAATAAAAGAATAGAAGGTAAAAGTCTAACATGGATACTTCGTTGTCCAACAAAATATGATGCAATTGAATTATCTAAATTAAGAGTTAAAATTGATGGGGAAACAGAAAATCTTGATAGGGAATCTGGTGAAGGTTTATTAACACCAGAAGATTTTGAAAAACTTATTTATGAAGATTCAATAGCAGAAAAAACTATATTCTTAGTTGCAGAAGTAGAAGGTGAAATTGTTGGATTTACTCGTTGTGAAGGAAGTAAACTAAGTAGATTTAGGCATAAAGCAGAATTTGGAATATGTATATCAAAGGAATACTGGGGTCATGGAATTGGTAAAGTACTACTAGAAAATATTCTGAGGTGGGCAGATACTGTTGAAATTGAAAAGATTTCATTAACTGTGGTACAAACAAATACAAAAGCAATTCAATTATATAAAAGATATGGATTTGTAGCAGAAGGATTATTAATAAAGGACCGTATTCATAAAGATGGAACCTATTATAATACAGTTATAATGGGAAGATTATTAGATAAATAGATATTAATAACTAAAACATAATATTTTAAAATCACGATACAAAATAACATGGACATCGTGGATTAGTTTATCGTTATTATGCCACTATGGATTAATGAAATATGGACACCTCAATATGGGTCAAATTATATACTATTTTTATTTTTTGTAATTTCCTTAACCTTTATATTATCAATTTTATATATAAAGACACTAAGTATATTAATTTGCATTCTGTTTCATGCTATTGAAAATGCTTATTTGAATATAGGAACGAATTTTTGGGCTAAGGACCTTAAAACTCAATGGATAAATACAGTATTAACTTTAGTAGTTTCAATGGCTATTTTCTTTGTTTTTTACAAGTTAAAACCGACTAAAATTAATAAAAATAATAGATCAAACTATCATTAATTCGTAACATTTACAGATTGTGAAATAAGAATGAGGTGTAAAAATGAATTTATTAAGCAAGGCAATAATTATAGCAACTAAAGCTCATGAAGGAGTAACAGACAAAGGTGGACACCCATATATATTACATCCGTTAAGAGTTATGACTAAAATGAACGATGATATTTCAAGAATTGTGGCAGTATTGCATGACACTGTTGAAGATACCGATATAACATTTGAATATCTTAGAAAAGAAGGTTTTTCAGAAGAAATAGTAAATGCAATAAATTCTGTTACAAGAAGAGAGAATGAAACCTATATGGAGTTTGTAAGTCGTTGCAAACAAAATGCTATAGGTAAAAAAGTTAAGCTAGCTGATATAGAAGATAATAGCGATATTACCAGAATATCTAATCCAACTACAAAAGATTATGATAGATTAAAAAAATATGAAAAAGCAAAAAGAGAATTATTAAGTATTTATCCCAAGTAATAAGTGAAAAAAGATATATTAAAGACAACTAACTTTATATTGTTTGTATTAATTTTTAGGGAGAAAATGTTATTAAAATAGAAGAGTTTACATTGAAATAAAACTAGGGAGTGTATTAATGAAATTAAAACTACAAAGAAACACATGGATTTTTGCTGGGATATGTTTTGGATTAGGTATTATTTTTTCAATATATGAAGCCAAACCTTTTGGAGTGTATTACATTTTAACTGGGATTACAAGTATCTTATCTTTCATAAATGCTTATAAGGTACATAAGAAGATGTTACATTAAATCATTAAGTAGCGTTTAATGGACACATACTTTAAATTAATATTGTTAGTATATTATTACACATAAAAATTATACAGAAAAGGGAGAGTTTATGGCAGAAACATTATTAATAATATTGGGAATAGGATATTTAATTTATAGAGTTACCTTTGGTATATCTAAAGACATTAAGAGAGTTGAAGGTAAAATTGATATGTTAAATTTGCATCTTAAAGAAATGGAAATGAAACTAAATCAGCTTGAAAAAAATTAGATGAAAAGTAATGAACTATATTCTTAAATAACGATATGAAAATCTAATATTAAAAGAAATAATTAAGATATAATAGCAAAATATTGAGAATCGAAAGAAGGGAAAAGATGTTGAAGGTAAATTTTCATGAATTAGGAAAAATACAAGATAATAAACTTCTATTTGCTGTAATAATGGCAAAATACAAAGAACAGTGGATATTTGTTAAACATAAAAAAAGAGATACTTGGGAAATACCTGGAGGGCATAGAGAAAATAATGAGGATATTAATGATACTGCCTCAAGAGAATTATTTGAAGAAACTGGGGCAAAAGATTTTACTTTAAAACCTATATGTGTTTATTCAGTAAAGGGAGATGAAGGTGAAACTTTTGGGCAACTATTTTATGCAGAGGTACAAACTCTTGAGAAGTTGCCAAATTCTGAAATAGGAGAAGTAGAGTTCTTTAAAACTCTACCTAAAAATTTAACTTATCCATTGATTCAACCGTTTTTATTTGAAAAAGTATTAAATGAAGTAAAAAAATTTAAGAATTATATATAAATAAGAAAAAGTTCTGACATATAAATTTTTGCTATGATGTATTTCCAGGTTATGTTGAATTTAAGAACATTATATGATATAATTCTAAAAAAGGGGAGCTTGTGCTGCAGGCTGAGAGGAAGTTTATGCTTCGACCCATAACTTGATTCGGATAATGCCGGCGTAGGGAAATATTTAATTTATACTATTTGCTTATATATTTTATGAGTACAAATGGGATGCGCCTTATTCGGTGTATTCCATTTTTTTATGCCTCAAGGAGTGTATCTTCGATAAGCGAAGGGGGAGCGCCCTACGCTTTTATGGCAAAAATACAACTAAATAGCGAGGGAACTTGTGTTTCAAGGTGAGAGGAAGCTTTTGAGCTTCGACCGACCAGTATGGCTTATGTCATATAGGGAATTGCTATTTGGTTGCGCTAAAGTTCTACCTCTATAATGGTATTTATTTCCTATATGACATATTGGGAAAATAAATATTATTAGGGAGGTATTTTATTATGGAAAAAAACTCAAAACTATTAAAAAAACTTATGCTAGCAATGCTGGTGGCAATGGGGGTTGTAATTTCACCAATTCTTCGTATTGAAGGAATGTGTCCTATGGCGCACTTTATTAACATCGTATGTTCTGTTATTCTTGGACCATGGTATTCATTGCTTTGTGCTACACTAATTGGTGTGATAAGGATGTTCTTTATGGGAATTCCACCTTTAGCTTTAACTGGAGCAGTTTTTGGAGCCACTTTGTCTGGTGTTTTATACAGAGTATCTAAGGGGAATTTGATTTGTGCGATTATAGGTGAGGTCATAGGAACTGGTATTATAGGAGCTATACTTTCATATCCTATTATGACAGTTATTTGGGGTAGAACAGGGCTTACATGGATGTTCTATGTTCCTTCATTTATTATGGGAACACTTATTGGAGGAACAATTGCATTTGTTTTTTTAACAGCATTAAGCAAGACAGGTATGCTTGCAAAAATTCAGAGAAGTTTGGGGGCAAAAATTTATGACAAACCAAGAGCTTACAATAAACAACCTATTGCAAATAAAACAGAATGTTAAATTAAAAAAACCCCTTATCCACTGTATTACAAATCCTATTTCAATAAATGATTGTGCGAATATGGTTCTTGCTATTGGTGCAAAACCCATTATGGCTGAACATCCATTAGAGGTTTCTGAAATTACTGCTGTTTCTAAATCACTGGGGGTTAACCTTGGAAATATAACTGACAACAGAATGAAATCTATGTTGATTTCAGGTAAAGTAGCCTTTGAAAATAAAATTCCACAAGTAATTGATCTTGTAGGTGTGGGATGCAGTAAACTTCGCCTAAATTATGCAAAAAAATTTATTTCAGAGTGTCATCCAAGTGTCATTAAGGGCAATATGTCTGAAATAAAAGCAATCTGTGGTATAAAAAACAATTCAAAAGGAATTGATGTTGGAGAATGTGATATTGTAACAGAGAAAAATTCTGATGAAAGTATAGAAATGTTAAAGACGTTGTCACTGCAAACGGGTTCTGTTATTGCAGCAACAGGAGTGGTAGATATAATAACAAATGGCACTCATACATATTTAATAACAAATGGTTGTGAAATGCTTTCAATGATAACTGGGACAGGCTGCATGCTTACTGCGCTTATAGCAAGCTATATTTCTTCTGGGAATATATTAGAGGGCACTGTTCTTGCAATAGTTCTTATGGGGATATGTGGTGAACTTTCTCAAAATGTTAAGGGTACTGGAAATTTCAGAGCTGAGCTTATAGATAATATGTTTAGTATTTCTGATGATACGATAATAAAAAAAATAAGATATAAATTAAAATAAAAAGAAAATATAGTAATATTGGTGGTATTAAAACAATTCGCTTGAAATCTTCTTATCTTAGGGTAAGAAGATTTTTTGTATTTAACATTATCTAATGTTCCATAATGTTAAATTAAAAATATATTTAAGAAAGTAAAGAACGGATTATAAATGAAAATATTAGTGTTAATAGGAAGCTATAATATCTCAAAATCTGTGTATGAAAAATGAAGGAATTATAGGGGAATAGATAATATTTTTGACAATATGAATTATTTAATGTACAGTAATTATATGTAGTAGTACACTGCGTACTACTAAAAAAAGAGATGGTTATAAGAAGGAAAAATTTTCCTTGATTATGTTGTGATACGAACAAATGTTTGGTAAAATTAGATTATTAATTTATAAAATACCTAATAGGATTAAAATTGGTAGAAAATATAGTAGAAAAGGAGGCTATATTACAATGAAGCATTATTTTATTTTTAAAGATTTTATTGAAAAAGGAATTGATAAAGGAATAAGAGTATGGGATTATATTGAAAATGGAAAAATGCCTATTATACTTAAAAAAGTAAATAAAGCAGACATAAAAGAGATTTCCGATGAAGGATTATTATGATCATCCAATATATTTTAGTGAATCTTTATTTTTTAGCAGTACATGTAGCTATCCAAATTTAAAGGAGAAAGTTGTAAAGGCTTGTGAAATGATTGCAAAATATTCAAAAAAAGAAAATGATACATGGTCATTATGGGTTGATGATGAATATCTTGCTGGAATAGATGCACTTTATTTTTTAGCAAAAAAAGATCCAAATTATCTATATCTTATTGCTGAGTATATTATACCTGATTGGGATGATGAACATGCACCAGTAGTTATTGAAGATTACTTTAAAAAGCTTTTTAAATACTATGGAATGAGAAAAGAGTTTATAAAAGCTTTTGTAGTTTCAGATAATTCCTATGCTAGAGGCAACATGTTTCCAGAATGGGGATATATAAAAGAGCATTTTGAAAAGAATCCTGATGATTATATTTACTTTAAAGAATTAACAATAAAGAAATATGTAAATGAAGAATCTCTTACGACAGAATATGGGGGAAATCGCATAAAAGAATTATATACAGATATTTTAGGTAGTGATTATGATGAAAAGCTGCCAGAATACTGGAATAATGAGTACGAAGGTGTTTTAAAGGAAATTAATGAGAAGAGAAATTAAAAATAATAGCTAGGAGCGTGACAATAAAATGGAACAATTTAAAAAATATAAACAGATTATAGTTGATATGAATTCGGAAGAATCAATTTCTAGTGCATTAGAACAGTACAAGAAAGTATTAGAAAGTGGCGAAGTTTTAAATGATGAGGAAGTATTTGATGTAGAATTTGTCAAAGAAGAAAATGGAAAGGTTAAACCCCTTGATATAAAGGATAGTAGTTCTTATGAAATACTAAATGAAATAATGCAAATGTCAGAATTAGGTGAGGTGTCTAAAGACAGAATACTTGAATTTGGAGATGAAATATATTATTCAGAAGCTATATTTTTCAGTAACGCTTGTACATATAAAAACTTAAAAGAAAAAGTTCTGGAAGTGGCTAAGTTGGTTGTAGATTATTCTAAAAAGGAAAATGACACTTGGTCATTATGGGTGGATGATTGCACTGTGTTTGGTATTGATATGTTTTACTGTATTGCAAAAACTTATCCAGAATATACGTACTTAATTGGAAGTTATATAATTCCATATTGGGATGATGAGCATGCAAGTTATGTAATATATGAATATTTACCGAGACTAGTAAAGGAAAGAGGCGTTACTAGAGATATTATTAAAGCTTTTGTATATTGTGATAATAGCCTTGCTAGAGAGAATATATTTGGGGAAGGATTTTTAAAAGATTATTTTAAAGAAAATGTAGATGATTATGATTATTTTAAAACAGAATTGGTTGACCGATTCAAGACGGAGCCCCCTATATTTGATCCAGATGAGTGTACAATAGATGAAGTTGTTGATTCTTATTATAAAAATATTTTTGGATTAGACTATGATGAACCTTTATCTGATGAATTCTTTATATATGATAGACTTGATAATGAAGCAGCAGATTTATATGAGAAGGTTAAACCATCTCTGGATAAATATACTGAAGAATTTGACGACTAAGATGCTGATGAGTGAAAAATGAACTAATCCATGGTGGCTTTGAACTTTTGAATAAAGAAATAGAATAAATAAGAGAAAAAGGAGAAATTTTATAGCATGAACAATGTTAATATTCCTGAACGATTTATGAAGACTGTATTGAAAAATAGTGATTATGGGAATGAAAGCTATAGGGAACCCCTTAAAAATATATTGAGAACATTTGTGAAAGATAGAGTAGGTTGTACGGAGAAATTCAAAAATTACAAAAAGAAAAATAGTGGATTCACTTTGTGTGCAGCCTATATATTGTCTGAAGACAAGGAATTTGAAAAAGAATGCAAAGAAGGATTTGATTATTTTAGTGAGTATTTGTTGGATAGATTTGTTAATGAGGTTGCAATAGACTTAAAATATGAATCTGGTTTACAAAAAGAAGATATAAAAGTATTTAAATACTATATGAATGCTGTTTCTGACGAAGATCCATTTGATAAGTTGCAAAGAAAATTTAAGCTAGCATATGGAGGACGTATAAGCAGAAAACAGAAGGCTTATCTGTATTTTGATGACTCTAGTCATGTTCACAATATAGTTCAAACGGGATTTTTATGTGCTAAGTGTGAGAATGCTGCAATTGCTAAAATGGGTATGAGATTTATGCAGTTTTTTACCAAACTGGCACCTTTGAAAACATTAAGCATAATCTCTAAATTGTACAGAGTGAAAGATAGTTGTAAATTTCTAAAGAGAAGATTTGATGAATTTATAGATGATTTAAATAGTATAAAAGTGCAAAAGACTTATATAACAGGTTGGATGCTGCTTTATGGACAAAGTCATTACACATGCCATGATGAAGGGAAAGCTATATATGAAAATATTCTCGAAAAGGTTGGTGAAGGGAATATAGAAGATGATGCTGATAATTATGAAGCACTAGAATATATTGATATAAGAAAGCAGATGGCCATACATAGAATTTTGGTAGAAAGATATCATAAAGAACAGTCTGTAAAAGTCATGGATGAAATATTTATGGATGAATATGTGCGATTTATAAGAGTGAATATGATTAACTCTAAAGATAAAAAGACCGTAGAAAAAATGGTTGCATATATGAAAGGTGAATTTGATTTTGAAGAAATAGAAGAAGATGTAAATAAAAAATTCAAACCATCATTGGAAAACTGTGAAATTGGTTACATTTGTGGTGTTGGCTCTAAAGAGTATGCTTTAAGAGGGTTAAAAGTATTTACTGCACTTTGTGATATAAATAGAATGAAAGATTTTTATAGTGAATTCAAATACGATATAAAACCAGGTTTATTTCAACGTAGAAAACCTGATAGAGATATTTATGATTTTACTGAAAGGTTGGAAAGTGTTGGTGTATCACAATCAGTTATCTATGAATTTTTGTGTTCTTATACAAAAGAAGAATTGGACAAACCATCCAAACAGCCTAAAGATGAATTGGCCCAAAGATTATATCGCTATGCTAAAGAAGGAAAAGATGTGCTGGGAAATTTACTTTCAGCAGGTGATAGGGAGAAGATTTTTGCAATATATCAAACAGGGCTTTTAGAAAGTCAGCTTAACTCTTTGGTAAAAATGTTGGAGGATTCATCTGTTCATGTAGTTAAAACAGCACTAGATACAATCAAATGGAGAGATGATGAAGAGATTAGTCCATTTAAAGAAAAAATCCATAGAGCTGAAAAGAAGTTTGAGGAAATGATAAGGAATACACCTGTGGAAATACTTAAAAGAAGATTAAAAAAATATTCAAAGGAAGCATTACAGCTTCAATTATCTGAAGAAGCTGTACCTAGATGGTCTACAAAACTGGGAGGGAAACCCTATTTACCATTAGGAGAAGAATATCCTGAAGAAGGCATGATGCTATTGGCGCAAATTAATTTTGAAGAAATTCCTAAGTTACAAGGATATCCAGAGAAGGGATTATTACAGTTTTATATTAAAGAAGAAACTTGTCAACATACTACTCGATATTTCAGTGAAATAATAAGAGATGAAAGTATGCTTCAAGAGGATTTACCAGAAATATCAAATGACGATTGCCATGCTGTTCTGAAGTCTGAATATAAAGTAACTTACAAAAAAATTGATGACACCCCTTCAGATGAGGATTATTTGTTAGAGGAGGAAATTGAGGATATTTTGAATGAAATGTTTAAAGACTGCGACGGAAGGTATGAAATGACTTTTCAATATGAACAAGAAAGGTTAAGTAATAAAATCGGCGGATATCCTTATTTCCCTGATTGGGGAGATCCTAGAAAAATTGACGAGGATCTTTTATGTCCAGATGATACAGAACGCTTGGAAAGGGGCGAAACCATACTAAATGAGTACGGAGAGGTAAGCTTTGAAAATGAATGGGTATGTTTGCTTTCCCTTTACAATTCGGAACTTGAAGGAGTTGGAAATATTCAAGAGGATGGAAGTATCTACTTCTTCATCAGAAAAGTGGATCTTGAAAAAGGAGATTTTAGTGATATAAAGTATCATAGATTTTCTTACTAAAAAATCAAAATTCAAACAACAATTATATAAGCAAGGAGGAGTACATAAGATGATGGAGTATGGAATACTTTCAAGTTGTAAGAAAATTAGAAAAGAATATGAAAATAATCATAAAGGTGATTTGTTTTCTGAAGAAATAAAGGAGATTGAAGAGCATTTACCAAGGCGAGTGATAGAAGTTTTTGAAACATATAAAACTCCTAATGAGACGATAAATTTAGTAAAAAAATTTTTATGTAAAGAAGATATAAGATTAGAAGAGATTATTGAAAATATTAAGGAAAACTTAAAAGACGATAATATAAAAAAGAATATTCGAAAGTATAATATATGTAAAAGTAGTAAACTAACTGTATTAATTCAAGGAGCAGCAATGATTGTTGAATTAAGCAAAGTGAGCAGAATGGTAATTGATTTATTGACAAATATATCACCTGTTTTTACTATAGAGGAAATTTCAAAAATATATAATCGAAAAAAATATAATTTTAAAGATAAGGATGAATATATAAAATTTATTCGTGACTTAGAAGAAAAATATAAAATAAGTCAAGAAGATATTTGTATATGGAAGCTATACTATTCGTATCAACATAAAAGATATGGAGTATTACAAAAAGACATATTGAAGGAAACATTAGAAGAAAACAAAGAAAATATAGACTTGTTAAAGAATTGGTTAACCTATTTAGAAAAAGAAGAAAAAAATGATGCATGTTATTTATTATATAAGGTTACAGGGGACAAGTATTTTGTAGAAAGATCATGCAGTAGTTTCTTTGGTAAATTGAATAGTAAACTTAAATGCAGTAGTAGAGGAAGAGAGATCAAAAGAGATTTTAAAAAATATATAATGGGGGAAATTCCTTTTGAAGATGTAGAGGAATATATAGAAAATGAAGAAATAGAAAATGAAGAAATAGAAGTGGATTTCTATATAAATGATTATATTTGGAATTTACCACAAAGTTATAGTGGAAGAACATTAAAATTACTATTTGAAATAGATGAAAGTGTTTGTATATGGAATAGCATATATGACTATGTAGAAGAAATAGGAAGAGGAACTATAGAAGATTTTATTGATATTTTATTAGAGGCAAATGTAAAACATGAACATATAGTTTGTTATATGGCAGAAAAAGGAGTATATTCAAGGGCTAGTGAATGGTTTAAAAAAGCACTTATATATTTAATGAAAAAAGAAATAGATGTTTTAGGAAATATAAAAAATGCTTTTGCAGAGGCAAGAGCATTTGCAATAAAAAGTATATATAATGATAATTTAAATAAAGAGTCTATAAAAAATACCCTTGAGTATTTAAAGGATAATTCCAAGATAGTGAGAGAAACGGTCATAGAAGAACTTTCTGAGCTTTCTTATGAAAGATTACAAGAAGTTATGGATGAAATAAAAAAATATACAAAGCTTAAGAAGAAAACAACTAGAATGGCCATTGTTGAGATTCTCCTAAACTTCAAAGAAGAAGAGGAAGTAAAACAAATATTAAATGAAGTATTTGATAAAGAGACAGAGCCTAAAATAAAAGATCTTTTAATAGAAGGCTTAGAAATAGATATTAAAAAACTTTATATAGACGAAAATGGACATTTTGATATTTTATTATATGTAGATGAACTTTTAAAACAGGATAAATCAAAAAGAATCAAAATATCTATAGAACAGTTCACTAAAATAAGATGGAAAGATAAAGAAGAATATATAGACGAGCATGTGATTAAATATTTTGTGAAAAGTTATATGGAAAGTGATGAATTAAAAATAAATAAAGATGCTCTTTTAATTGGAGAGTATATGAATGAAAAGGATTTAAACGATTTTGCAAATGAAATTCTTAATGATTGGATTGAAGATGGATGTAAACCAAAAGAAAAATGGATGTGTCTATTATCTTCAATTCATGGGGATTATAATATGATTCATAGATTGAATAAATTAATAGCAGAATTATCATCTAATTCTAAGCAAAAAATGGCGTCTTATGTAGTTAAAGCATTAGCCCTCAATGGAAGTAGTGAAGCTTTAATATCAGTTGATGTTATAGGAAGAAAATTTAAATATAAGAGTGTAAAGACAAGTGCACAGGAAGCATTTGATCTAGTAGCAAAAGAATTAGGATGTTCTATAGGACAGCTTCAAGATAAGATTGTACCAACTTTAGGATTTACAGATAATCATTATAAAGAATATGCTTATGGAAGTAGAATATTCAAAGTATATATAAATAATCAGCTGCAGTTTGAAATAGAAAAAGAAGATGGAAAAATAATGAAGAGTTTACCAAAAGCCAATAAAAATGATGATGAGGTTATGGTACAAAAGGCGAAAGATGACTTTAAGATTTTAAAGAAAGAGTTAAAAACCGCAGTAAAAACTCAGATAGATAGAATGGAAGAAGCTTTAAGTGACTTTAGAATGTGGAGTATGGATGAGTGGAAAGAACTTTTCATGAAGAATCCTATAATGTATAGACTTGGGAAAAAACTTCTTTGGGGACAATACGAAGGAAATGTATTAGTAAAAACCTTTATATATGATGATGAAATATATGATGTGAATGATGAACCCGTAGAACTAGACAAAGATAAAAAAATATCCATCGTTCATCCATTAGAACTAAGTAAAGAAGAAAAAACTGCATGGAAAGAAATCTTTGAAGATAACAAAATAGAACAACTTTTCCCTCAAATAGATAGAAAGGTATTTGTTTGTGAAGATGAAACAATAAAATTCATAGAAGACTTTAAAAATAAAAAGATTAATGATATTACCTTTGTAAATAGAATCAGTAAAAGAGGATGGTATAAAGGCTCTGTAACAGATGGTGGAGGCTATTATGAGTTTTATAAAGAAAACACAGACTTAAAAATAGGAGCAGAAATAAGTCTAGATGAATACCTAGGTGTGTATGGTTTAGGATATGAAGAAGTAGCTGTTGCAAAGGTTGAATTCTATAAAGCTGGAACCATAGAAAGAGGATCTTATGTTTATGATGAAATAGATGAAAAAAGAAGAATCAAACCAATAGATGTACCCAAAAGATATTATAGCGAAATCCTTTATGATGTATTTAGAGTTATTTGCTTTTAGTTTTACCATTATCACTTTTTATTGAATTATATGTCACAATTTGTTACTATAAATCATATATACACTTTAATTAAAATTTAAGTATAGATATAATGTTTTAATTTTACGAGTATTAACTTATAGTATTACTAACTACGTGGTATATGCAGAATTTTAAGGAGGAAATTACTTGTTTGATTTTGATTTGGAAATAAAAAAGATACGACCAATCAATTTAAAGGATATGGAATTAAATCAATATAGAATTAATGATAATATTATAAAATCTATTATTCTATATAATAAATCTATTGCAGAGGTAAAAGCAAACAATTTAGATTTAGCTATAAAGGATTTAAAAAAGGCTTTATCATATAACCGAAGCTTTTCTGAAGCAGTAAGGCTTTTGGGATTATGTTATGTTAATAAGAAAGCATATAGAAGAGCAGAAAAAACTTTTAAAAAACTGGCGAAATATGAAATATACAGTGACTTAGCAAAGGAATATTTAAAAAATTTAATAATTGAAAGAACTATGTATAAAACTATGGATGCTATTAAAAGAGTTAAAGCTGGTTCAAATAATAAAAAGAATCAGTTTATTCTAACTCAATATTTAAGAGGTAAGATTATTATAGGATTATCAATTTTAATCATTGTTATGGTAGGTTTTATTGTAAGCTATGGGGGGCCATCAAATCTTCAAACTGTTTGGAAAAAAACTCAGGCTACCAATAAAGTAGTTGATTCTGAGAAAAAAACAGATAAAAATTCTGAGGAAAATAAGATTTTATCTGAAAAAAATACTATATCCCATGAGGATTATGAAAATATGCAAAAAAAATTAGAAGATACAAAATTAGAACTAGACAATTATAAGAATAAATATGATATTTTAACAATGCTAAATGAGGTTGAAAAATCTTTTAAGGATGGTAATTACGAAAAAGCTGCTGGTACTCTAATAAATATGAAGAACATGAATTTTGATGATGAAACAAAAATAAAATTTGATAAACTATGGGCAAATATAAAAACAAATGCCTTATGGACTATATATAATCAGGGAAATAGACTATATAAGCAAGCAAAGTATAAGGAAGCACTGCCAAAACTAAAAATAGCTTCTGAAATTGATTCAAACTTAGATATTATGCCATGGATTACTTATCAGATAGGAGTATGCTATAAAGAAACTAATGATAATACTAATGCTCTTGTATATTTCCAGAAAATAAAAGATAATTATCCAAAATCCAACTACGCTTCATCTGCTGAAAGAATGATAAATCAAATAGGAAATAAGAAAAATAATGTTATTGTCAATAAACAATAAAAAGAGATGCCTAAGCATCTCTTAATTTTTTATTTCTATGTGATGTTTCTGATGTATTGTAATTAAGTTACAACATAAGAAAGTGCATAGGAAATATGATAAAATGAGTTGTAACAAAATTGTAAGATAAAGTTAAAATTATTTATATTAAGGAAAGGAGGTAAAAAGGTGAAACTAAGAGTTTTAGTAGATAATAATACATACATTGACCAATATTATTGTGGTGAACCTGCTGTTTCATATTATATTGAAGATGAGGATATTAGCTTATTATTGGACGTAGGGTATTCCGATTTATTTTTGAGAAACTCAACAGCATTAGGTATAGATTTAGAAAATATAAGTACTATTGTTATTTCACATGGTCATGATGACCACACAAGAGGATTAAAATACTATTTTGAACAAAATCATAAAAATAATATTTCTATTATTGCTCATCCAGATGCATTTAAAGAAAAAGTAATAGACAATTTAAAAATTTGTTCTCCTATTTTGCAAGAAGAACTAAAAGAAAAGTGCAATCTAATTCTTTCGAAAGAGCCTATTAAAGTTAGCAAAAATATAACTTTTTTAGGGGAAATACCTCAAATAAATGACTTCGAAAATAGAAGACCTATTGGTAAACAAATTGTTGGTGAAACTTTAGTTGATGATTATGTAATGGATGATACAGCACTTGTATATAAAAATGAAAATGGAATTTATATTATTACAGGATGTTCTCATAGTGGGATATGCAATATAATAGAATATGCAAAAAAAGTATGTAAGGATAATAGAGTATTAGGAATTATAGGAGGATTTCATTTATTTGAAGTAACTGAACAAGTTAACAAAACTATCGATTATCTAAAACAGAATAACTTAAAGGAATTATATCCTTGCCATTGTACTTCATTTGCTGTTAGAGCAGAAATACATAAAGTTTTGCCATTGAAAGAAGTTGGAGTAGGATTAGAAATAAACTGGTAAAAGTATAGGAAATGAACATATGTTAGATTTATAGTAATACATAAGAAAAGGAGGTAATATATATGTTAAAAACAAATAAAGAAAAGGTTGTTAAATGGTCTGTTCAAGGTAAGGTACATCATCCATTAGGTGGAGGATATAGAATAACTCATGAAGGTACACCAATGATTCTTCCAGCTACAGGAGGTATTTCTTATAATGTAAAAATTGGAGATTCAGCTTTTGGATGGGCAGGAGATCATGTTGAACCAGGTGTATCTATTAGAAATTACAACAGAAAATGCAGCATTAATGACATTTGCATGTATAGGTAATGAGGCAAAGGTTGTTTCCGGAGATGCAAAAGGTGCAAAGGGATATGTAACTGGTATGCATGGCGGAATAGAACATGTTTTGATTTGTTTTGAAGAAAAAGATTTAGAAAATTTAGCTATAGATGATAAGATAATGATTAAAGCATATGGACAAGGTCTAAAATTAGAAGGCTATGACGATGTACATCTTATGAATATAGATCCAGATTTATTTGAAAAGCTAGGTATTACAGAAAAGGATGGTAGGCTACAGGTTCCAGTTGTTGCTAAGGTTCCACCATATCTTATGGGGTCAGGGATTGGCTCATCAAGTGCATATACAGGCGACTATGATATAATGACTGCTGATACTAAAGAAATAAAAAGACTAGGTCTAGATAAATTAAATTTTGGAGATTTAGTATTATTAGAGGATTGTGATAATACTTATGGAAGAGGATACTTAAAAGGAGCTGTAAGTATAGGCGTTGTTGTTCATAGTGATTGTGTAAAGGCTGGACATGGACCAGGAATTACAACAATTATTGTTAGTAAAGATCCTATTATTGAAGGGGTAATTGATGATAAAGCCAATATAGGTCAATATATGAAAAAATAATTACAATTTACCTATACAAAGGAGAGTTTAAAAGATGGAACAAGAACATAAATCAGTACAAAAAATGTGGAAAAATTATTTAACGTCTATAGGTGAGAATGATGGTAATACTAATAAAAATTATACTTCATGGTATTTTTGCGATAATGAAAAAAGTGCCAATGATTTAGCAAAATTAGTTAGAGAAGGAATCAAAAGAGGAACAACATCTCTTTATTATTGGTATGAATTAGAAAATGAAGAACTACCTACGGAAGATAATTATAGTATTATTACTGATTGGAATGGAATAGCCCAATGTATCATAAGAATTAAAAAAGTGGATGTACTTCCTTTTAAAGATGTAAATGAAGAATTTGCAGAAATAGAAGGTGAGGGGGATAAGTCTTTAAAATATTGGCAAAAAGCACATATAGATTTTTTTACAACAGAATTAAAAGAGCAAGAAATGGAATTTTCGCAAGAAATGTTAGTAGTATGTGAGGAATTTGAAGTGGTATATAAGTAATAATATATTCAAGGCACAATATTCTTAAATGATGATATAAAAAACTGAAAATTATTCAAGCTATTAAGACATAATAGAAAAATATTCTGCAACAAATGAATGTAAACTTTTGAATGTATAGTTTTATTAGTCTATTTTTGAGAAAAATCTTCAAAACGTACTATAAATAATAAATTATCGAAAAAATTCGTGTATTCTAGTAAAAACGAAGCTAAAAACAAGAAGCTTTAAAAAATATTCGTTTATTTTGATGCAAAATATGATATAGTGATTATATAAACAAAATACTTAGTGCCGGAAGATTAATTACTACTATAAGTTTGGAGGGATTATTTATGAAAAAAGAATTTTCGCTTAGTACCGGAAAAGCTATGATAAATTTTACAGCTAAATATTGTGATAGTTCAGAGGCGGTGTTTAATAGTTACGGGTTTAAAAGAATTTTGGAAAGTTATTTAAGAACGATAGAAAAAAGAGAAGGCAATATATATAAATATATAAAAAATTCTTTAGAGGGAAATAAAGAAAGTATTTTTGGTGATACAGTTAATGTTTTGAAGTTACTTCTAGTTTTAAAATCAGAAGAAATAATAAAATTAGAATCTAAATATAAAAAGCTTTTAGAAGACAAAGATAAATTTATATTATTTATAGAAGATTTATATAATTTTTGGAGAAAGTTAGAAAGATATACTATAGTTCAAAATAAAAAAATAAGAGAAGGATATCAAAATGTAAGTTTTATAGATGCAAATAACAGATTTTCTAATCTTATATTAAAAACTTATAGAAAAATAGAAGAAAATGTATTAGGAGTAGCACCAAAAGTTTATAGACAACTTCCAGTAGGAGGAAATGCCGGACTTATTTTAACTGACTCAACATGGAAAATGCCTAAAGAATACGAATTATTAAAGAAAGTTCCATTTATAGAATCCATATTATTAGATCCACCTTTTATTACTTATCCTAAAAAGAATACAAGAGATGGTATGTTTACTGAATGTTTTGAAAATCCTTTAAATGGAGGGTGTTCTATAGATGTAGATCACTGGTTTTGTTATCCAGCAAAAGTTGGTTCACTTTTAGCATATATATATTTCCATAGAGATTTTATGGCACATGGAGTTACACTATGTAACTTATTTGAACTAGCAAGTGAAGAAGAATATAAAGGTAAAAAACCAGATATGATTTATGTATTTGGAGCTAGAGATAATAGTAGTGAAATGAAAACAGTATTTTATGATGATAAAGAAAATGATATTATGCTTGGATATATAAATTATAATGAAGCTATAGATTATTTTGGATATATGAAAAAAATGACTTTAACTTTACACAATTTAATAATGATTAAAAAAGGTTATCTTCCAATACATGGTGCTATGGTTCATGTAATAACCAAAAATGATAAAACTGCAAATGTAATAATAATGGGAGACAGTGGAGCAGGAAAATCAGAAAGTTTAGAAGCTTTTAGAAAACTTGCTGATGATTATATAAGTGATATGACTATAATTTTTGATGATATGGGTGTAGTAAAATTAGATGGTGACAATAAGCCTAAAGGATACGGTACAGAAATAGGTGCTTTTGTTAGACTAGATGATTTAGACACAGGATATGCATTTAAGCAGATAGATAGAAGTATATTTATGAATCCAGATAAAGTTAATGCAAGACTTGTAATTCCAGTAGCAAGTTATAAAGAAATAATTGCAGGTTATCCAATAGACTTATTTTTATATGCAAATAATTATGAAGAAGAAGGCCCAGAATTAGAATTCTTTGAGAATGTAGAAGATTCACTTAATGTATTTAAAAGTGGAGCTAGAATGGCGAAAGGAACAACTACTGAAAAAGGTTTAGTAAAAACATATTTTGCAAATCCCTTTGGTCCTATGCAAAAGAAAGAAGACACAGATGTACTTTTAAAAGAATATTTTAATAAGTTTTTTAACTCAAAAGTAAGAGTTGGACAATTAAAAACTAGATTGGGAGTACCTGGTATGGAAAAGAAAGGTCCAGAAAAAGCTGCAAAAATGTTGCTTGAACAAATTAAAAACTTATAATAATAGCTATTTAGCAACCTAAAAAAGAGCCCTCAGGCTCTTTTTTATCCTATTATTTATCTAGTAAGTTGAGTTTTTATCCATGATTTTGCAGCAGTATCATATGCAAGCTGAACATGATTTAAACTTATTACTTTCTTTTCAAGTAAAGTAGCCCCTGTAGCAGTCATAGGTTCTGTCATTGTAGCACTTTCAACAAAAACGATTCCATCACTAGGACCATCATTTTCCATTGTAACTCCATTAATTACATTTACATTACCAGCGAGTGTAGCAATTTCAACTGATGATGCAACTGGAGAATTTTTTAGAGTGTCGATTAAGTTTTCTCCTTCTTGTATTGCATGATCAATTCCATATGAATAGCTACAGAATCCTTGCCCACCATAGTATGTTGTATACCAATCTTGTTCCAAAGCATCTAAAGGATATTTATCAACCCATTTTGCAAGCATTTGAACTTGACCTGTATATGCACCGCCGCCTTCATCTTCATTATAAAGACTATGGTATTTTGTATTACACCACAGACCGTAAATTAACATACTTGTGTAAGGCACAGGTCCATGTTCTCCAGTAGCCATAATTCCCCATGCGGCCCATGTGTTTCGGAAGCTGTAATCTATACCACCATTTGGTGCTCCAAGTTGAATGTACCTTCTTACATCATCTCTAAAATCTATTCCCCAATCTCGTTTTACATTTGATACATACATACGAGAACTGATATTTCCTTTACTATGAGCAATTAAATCTACTTTTTCTGATCCTGTAACTTCTTTTATTCTAGAAATAGCAGCTGCAAGAATTTCTCTCTGGAAAAAATTATCTCCATGTGGATGTGCAAAAGTTATAGAAAAGACTTTAAATCCATTACTTTTTAAATATTGCATTATACCTTCTATAGACCCATCACCAATTGGATCTGCTGCATAATCTCCATTCTTACCTGCTCCATGGACAAATAAAATTGGAATTGGATTACTACCTGTATCCCAACCTTCTGCATAATGAAGTAAGAACAATTGAGAATTAGGACATTCCGTATTTCCAAATTCAGTTATTATATTAGACTTTTTATGTTCATTATCTGAAATAAATTTTTCTTGAACTATATTAGGTTCATTAAGTCTTATTCTTTCAACTTTAGCCCAGAACTTTGTTGTATTAATGTCAGTAAATGTTTGTTCTACAGTAATAGTAGGTATAGCTTTAACGATGTTTGGAAATAACATCACAATCATAATAGGAACAAACAACATAACTAGTTTCTTAATCTTCAAAAAAATCCTCTCCTTAATATTATAGTATTATTTAAATATTTAGCTTAATGCTATATATTACATGGTAGCAATTTATATTCCATTATTTATTTAAATACTACCTACGCTATATGATACATACTGAGAGGATAATACATTGTGAATATATAAAATACTTACAATTAACAAGTGAAAACTATTTATTCTCATATGATCTTAACATTATAAGTGTTTCAATTTTATACATTTGTAATATTTTTATACATTTATGTCTTAGTTATCTCTTATACTGATTTTAGTTTAAACAATAAATCACACTAAATTAAGGAGCCACTAGGCTCCTAATTTTTTTATCATATTTTTGGTGATTTTAATCTTATTTTGTATAGTTTCAATATATAATTGATCATCTACTTTATTTAATCTATTCCTATAATAGTTTAAGTAACTATATAAAGCTAAAATCATTATATTTTTTTCCTCTTCATTACATGGCACTATTCCTTTCATAATCTCACCTCATTAAAATTATATATATCAATACCATAAATTATTCAAGTTGATTATTATAAGTAAAGTAAGGTACAATATGGTATATTATATTTCACATTTATGATATATATAATAGGAGAGTCAAATATGGACTTTGTTGGAGAAAATTATGAATACATGCCACATGAAGGTGAGGTGAGAGTTTGAAAAGTGCAATATTAGATAAAGGTGAAAAATACTATACTTATCTTCCTAAGGTTTTCAAAGCAATAGGAGATGAACAGATAAAATATAATTGGCTAATTACAGATTGTGTTTGTTATCCTCAAAACAGCAAGTTGGATAAATTATTTTCACAAGAATATGTTTGGATTTCGGGTAAACAGCTTACAGAGGTTATTCATAAAGAGGATATTCAATTCATTTGGGGGGTATTTTCAGGGTTTTCTAAAAAGAATACTCTTGAAGAAGTTCTAAAATATGATTTGCCATTTGTGGATGGATACGAGGGATTTTGGGTAGATAATGTAAGTATTCAGCATCCACTTGCTAGTATTGAAATTGTTGCTTGGGATAGTTCTCTTACATTATTTATTAGTAAAGACGATGATTTAGTTCATAAATTTAGATGTGGTTTTCCTTTGTCTAAAGATTTGTCAGCGCAAAACACAAGAGATAACTCTGAAATTGAGCATATAGAGGAATTACTAATAAGGGAATTGGTTAAAAGAAATTAAGTTATATTCAAAGAGAAAAATTTCAGTTAAGTATGAAGAAATTTTGTATTATATAAACAAAATATTGAACTAAATAAGCATAATTTAGAGATGACAATATAATGTAATGTATTGTTTTAGGGAATATTATAAATTTATAGGTACAGGTTAGATAATCAGTAACCCCCACGACATTAATGTTGTGGGGGTTACCTTTTGAATAAATAAAAGAATGAAGAGTTATGCTATTTTAATTTAAGATACATATCATACCATTTAGCTCCGCCGTGTTGAGATTCAGATACACCTTCATTGACATAACCGAATTGTTTATAATAGTCTATTAAATGCTCTTTGCATGTAAGCAATACATTTTTTCTACCAGCCTTTTTTGCTGCTTCAATGAAATGATTCATTAATTCTTTAGCGTACCCTCTTCTTTGATATTTAGGATGTACATCAAGGCCAAAGATTACTATATTATCTCCATTAGGTATATGAAGATTCATAGTTTCAAAAAATTCATCTTCTATATGGTCTTCATTTGTTACTCCTCCATTAATAAATCCTATAATTTCATTATTTAATTCAGCTACAAAAAAGCCTTCAGGGAAAACTGAAAATCTCTCCTTAAATACGTTCCTTGAAGCTGCTTCAGCAGCTGGAAAACAAGTAGCCTCTATTCGAGTAGCACAATCTAAATCCTCTAGTGAAACATTTCTTATTTTTAATTTATACAATTAAATCTCCAACTTTTTAGATATTACATTAAATTTAAAACTAATGACAATAATATTACTATAACATATATTGGAATGAAAAATAAGGTATAAAACATGTAATATTACATACTACATTAATTAAAGAAGACTTAATACTTTATCTAATTTTTCTAATAAAAAGTCTACATCGTATTCAGTGATAACAAGAGGAGGTTGAAAAGCTAATACATTTCTTTCTAAGCCATTTTTACCTAAAAGTACACCTTTATCTTTTAATTGTTCTAATATGAAGTCTACTTCTTCACTAGCAGGGTCACCATTTTCTTTTAATAGCTCAGCTCCTAACATAAGGCCTATACCTCTAACATTTTTTACGATAGGGTATTTGTTTTTTAGGTTTAATAATCCTTCTTTTAATTTTGCACCTAATTTTTCAGCTCTTTCCTTTAAATTATTTTTTTCTATATAATCAAGCACAGCTATTGCTGTAGCAGATGAAACTGGATTTCCTCCTAAAGTAGATGCAGATGGTTTTGTAAATGATGCTGCTATTTTGTCATTTGTACAAAATGCTGCAATAGGCATTCCATTTCCTAAGGCTTTTGCAACTGTTATAATGTCAGGGACAACATCATAATTTTCTATTGCAAACATTTTACCTGTTCTTGCAAAACCAGTCTGAATTTCATCGATAATTAAAAGTATATTATGTTTTTGTAATAATTCTTTTAGTTTTTTAAAATACCATTTTGGTGGAGTTATGATACCTCCGTTTCCTTGGATAGGTTCAGCTATAAATGCTGCAAAATTTTCAGCACCTTTTGTTTTAATAAGTTGTTCTACTGCATTTAGAGATTCTTCAGCTGCTTCATGAAGTGCTTTATTTTTAGCATGTGTATTAGGAACAAAAGTAACTGAAGTATCTAAATTTGGATCGGCCCTCCACATTGGAATTGCAGTTGTACTCATTGTTAGATAAGTACGACCATGAAGTCCATTTTCTAGTGCTATAAAATTCTTTTTACCTGTATATAGTCTTGCAAGTAAAAGAGCACCTTCATTTGCTTCTGAACCTGTACAGCAGAAGAATGAATGTTTTAAGTCGCCTGGTAATATATTAGCTAATTTTTCTGCTAAGTTAACTATAGGTTCAGTTAAATAAATAGTTGTAGTGTGTTGGAGAGTTTTCATTTGCTTAATTGCTGCATTTAGTATTTCAGGATTGCAGTGTCCGCAGTTCATTACTGAAACTCCTGCAAAACAATCTAAGTATTTTTTACCTTCAGAATCGAAAAGGTATTGCATTTCTCCTCTTACTATTTGAGGAGGATTTTTATAAAAATGATGTGTGCAGGGATATAAAAAATCGTTTTTCTTTTTAATTATTTCTTGAGGTCCTATATAATTATTCATTTTAATACCTCCTTAGTTAAAGTGAAAAGCTCCTAGAGTGAAGCCAGCATGTGTAGGCTTTAAAGATTTAAATAATTCATCACATTTAGTTAAATCATTTATAGCTTTTTTGTAAATACGTATAATTTTTGTTAAAGTTTCCAAGTCATAATGACAGCCTTCAATTCTAAAGCGACTTACTCCAATATTATTGAGTTCCTTTAAAAATGGAAGGTAACATAAATCTTTATAAAGCATCATATGATTTCTTCCAGCATTATCACGATAAATTGGATGTTCAAAGTCTTTATCATCTACTAACACTAATATATTATTATCAACGTAACGGTTATTTTCATTTTTAATAGGTTTTAAAACTTTAGTGTTTTCATATAAATCATGTTCTAAATACATTACTACAGGAGAACCATGAACAATTAATTCTATAGAAAGAGGAGATTTTTTAATGGTTTCTACTGCATCTATTAATGGAGATTCTATTGAAAGAGTACCAATAGATAAGCCTTCCTTTTTGTAGAAACTAGCTGCCTTTTGATTATAAATATTTAAACAATAATCACTAATCAGATCAAGTCCTAAGTCTTTAAATTTATGGATGGCTCCTAAATTAGTTACCAATAAACCATCTAAACCTAAGTTGTTTTCATTAAGTAAATGATTGTATTTAGAAAAATCTTCTTCATACATCATTCTCGGAAGTCCAAGATATATTTTTGTATTTTTCTTATTTTTAGTTAAATTAAGAATTTCCTTCTTACTAAAAGGCTTATTAGGTTCAAAAACTTCTCCAGAAAGATAAAGAGTGTCAACTTCTTCTTCTAGAGCTGTTTTTGCTTGTTCATAGGAATTAACCTTTACACTGAGAATAGCTTTTTCACATGAAGAATGACTTTGATGTAATGTTTCTTTGATTTTGCCTATTCTTTCGTTATCAAGTTCGATTTCTTCAATGGGATTACTAAAAACCTTACCGTGGCTATAAAATTTACCTGTACCTTCGTAACGCCTGTTTATATTAGAAAGTCCAGGTTTTCCAAAGGCATATCCTGTAGATAAGTCTCTTTTACGATGATTATAAATATTTTGAGCCTCTTTTTTTCTATCATAGCAGATAGGATCATCAATATATCTGTCAATAGCATCACCGTAGTAATTAATTAGATTAATTAAATAATCAGCATCTCTCATTCTACCCTCAATTTTAAAAGAAACTATACCTGCATCAATCATTTCAGGAATATGTTCATACATATACATATCTTTAACTGCCATAGGGTATTCTGTTGGATAAACTAAACCATCTTTTTTTACTCCAAAGTTCCAGCGGCAGGGTTTCATACAAAGTCCTCTATTACTACTTTTGCCAAAAGTCATACCACTATATAAACACTGTGCACCATGAGCAATACACATATCTCCGTGAGTAAAATATTCAAATTCCATATCTGTTGATTCAGACAATGCTTTTACAGTTTCTAAGCTTAGTTCTCTAGAGACAACAACTCTTGATATTCCCAATTCTCTTAGTCTTTGTACAGTAGCTTTATTATGTACATTCATCATAACACTAGAGTGTATAGGAATATTCAAGTTCATTTCTCTAATTAATTCAACTATACTAAAGTCTTGAACAATTATTGCATCAGGTTTTACTTGGTTAAGAAACAAAAGAAAATCTTTTGCCTGTGTTACTTCATCGGGATTTAACATATTATTTAGGGTAATATATACTTTTTTATTCATAGAATGAGCTATTGAAATAGCTTCTTTAATTTCTTCATTTTTAAAGTTATAATTTTTTCTGTGCATACGCATATTTAATATTTTACCACCTAAATAAACGGCATCAGCTTTACTATGTATTACTTTTTTAAATATTTCAAAAGTACCTGTTGGTACAAGTAATTCTATTTTTTTGTTATTGAAAAATCTACTCATATAAATACACCTTTTTCTATAAAATTTTTATTATTATGCTCTTCGTGATAGAGAGCAAAGGTTAAAGAAGAAATATAAAATTAAAAATTATAATTTTTAGTTATAATAATTCAACAATTTAAAATAGAGCATTATATTTAAATATGATTAAAATAATTATATTAATAATACAAATCAGATATTTTATTTATTAAAATATCTGATTTGTTTAGTTTAGTTTATTTTATTTTATTTATTCAATTAAACTGCTATCAGATAAATCTTCAAATTTAAAATCTTTAGAAGTAAGTTTTTTAGATTTTAACCAATCTAAAACAGCTGTAAAATCTTTTTCTGATGGCATAACAGCTTTAGTGTATTCTGGTAGCTGTGAAGCTGTTTTAAGAGATGCTGGTAATCCACCTTCTTTAATTACCATATCAATATATTTATCTTTACTTTCTTTTTGTAAATATTCAATTGCTCTATTATAAGCTCTATATACTGCTTTAATTTCATCTTTCTTTGCATCTATTGCTTTTTGAGAAAATACCATTATTCCAGGATAAATTCCTAAGTCCTCGGAACTGCTTAAAAGAATACCACCTTTATTAATGGCATCGCTTGCTAAAGGTTCTGGAAGAGTAGCAGTAGCTAATTTGTTATTGTGAAGCATTTCTAGTCTAGTTGGCATTTTAGGTACAGCTACTTTTTCATATTCATTTTCAGAGATGTTTGCTTTTTCCATTATTTTATCAGTTATATACTCGATTACTGTATTTTTAGAAATTCCAATAGTTTTTCCTTTTGCATCACTAACATTTTTGATATTTGCATCTTTGTTAGCTATTAGTTTGAAACTTCCATTAGTTTTTGAAGTCATTTTAACATTAAAACCATTATCGTTTGAAAAAATTACAGAAAGCATATCAGCCATAGCACCATCTATATTACCTGTCTGAAAAGCAGAATCTCTATCCATTGCACTTTTAAAGTGTTCAAGGTTGACAGTAACACCTTCTTCTTTAAAATATCCATTATGTTTTGCTATGATAAACGGTATAGCATCTGCAGAAGGTAGTAAGCCTATATTTACAGTCTGTTTTTCTTTTGGTGTTTCTTTTGCTTTTTGTTCTTGGGTCGTTTTATTTGTACAACCTACTAAAGCTATATTTAAAATAAACATAAGTAGTATTAATAGTGAAACCTTTTTTTTCATAGTATAAACCTCCTAAATTATTTATGAATGATTTTAAAATCATTGTTTAAAAGTGAAAAATTATTTTTCAAACTAGAAGTTGTATAAACTTCTTTTTTATTTGTTACAAAAATGGCATCTATACCATCTAGAGATTCAACAAGTTCTCTTCCAGCATCTAATCCAAGTGAAAAAACAGTTGTGGAGAGTCCATCAGCATCTATAGAGTTGTCGGCAATTATTGTAATGCTTACTAATGAATTTTCTACTGGATATCCAGTAAAGGGGCTTAAAATATGGTGATATCTCTTACCGTTTTTTTCTAAAAATCGTTCATAAACTCCTGATGTAACAATGGATTTATTATTTATATTAAGTATTCCAAGATGTTTTCCACGAGGCTCAAATGGGTTTTGAATTCCTATATTCCATGTTTTACCATTGGGTTTAGAGCCAAGGGCATATACATTTCCTCCTAAATTTATAATTGCACTTTCAATTTTTTTTGATTTTAGGACGTTTGCCAGTACATCAGCAGCATAGCCTTTGGCAATTCCACCTAAATCAATGAACATATCTTTATTTGCAAGTTTTACAGTTTGTGCTTTTTCATCTAATAAAATATTTTTGTAATTTATTGTGCTCTTACTTTTTTCTATTTCTTCTTTAGAAGGTACTTTGGCGTTTTCTGAACCTATTTCCCAAAGTTTTACCAAAGAACCTATACTTATATCAAAATGTCCTTTGGAGAGAGAAGAATAATATAATCCTCTTTTTATTACAGAGAAAGTTTGAGATGAAACTTTTACTGGGGATTTTCCAGCGTTTTTATTAATATTTGAAACCTCACTTGTATCAATATTAATACTCATTTTGTCTTCAACATCTTTTAGTATATTAAAGCATTCATCAAAAATTTCATCAGAGCTATTATCATATAAACTTATTTCAACATGTGTTCCTAAAAAAAATCCAGATTTAGATTTTGGTAAATTTGTTTTTATATTTTTAGATGAATCAGCAAATAAAAATTTATATGCAAAAATTAAAGAAACTAAAATTGATAGTACCATAATTGAATATTTCTTATTCTTTAAACGCATTACTAACTCCTAATGTATATTTTGGATTTATAATCAATATTATTTTTAACTAACCACAGTAATTTTATTTTAAATTTATGATAATAAACTTAAATATTTATTTTTAAAAATTGGAAATATTATATTGGAAAAATATTATACAGAAAAGATTTATTATTAGTATATATTTGAATTTTTAAAGAATAGAATGGATGTTAAGCTAAGATGAATGATATTTTAATGACAAACTATATTAATTAAGAATTACTTTGATAATTAATATGGTTTATAACAATATAGCATTTATCTTAGTTTTTATTTTTAAAATGAAAGTTTATATATTTGAATTAAATGGTTTAAGTGGTTAGGTGAGTTTTTATTACATTTTTTTATATGACTTTTGAAATTATAACATCAAATAATTCCAAAGTAAAGAAAACTAATTATAATAAAAAAAATATTGTTAAAATCATGAACAAAAGTTATTAAAAAAGTTTTTTTATGACCAAAACTGCTGTAAACATAGATTTTTAGCGTTAATATGATAAAATTTTAACTAGAAAAGTTTAAATTATTAGGCATATTAAATTGAATTAAATTTTAATTTGAAATTAAGTGGCGGTATAAGGTGGAGCTAAATGCATAAAGAGAAAAACTCAAATATGCAAGAAATTATTTATTTTATCCAAAAAAATAATTAGGAGGTAAATGATGAGTAGCAAGAAAAAAATAGTGATTATTGGAGGAGGATACGGGGGAGTATTGGCGGCTAAAAAACTCGCTAAGAAATTTAAAAAAGATAGTGATGTAGAAATTACTCTTATTGATAAAAAACCGTACCATACTTTGTTAACGGAACTTCATGAAGTAGCAGCTAATAGAGCTCCAGAAGATTCTATAAGAATTGATTTAAAGAAGATATTTGCAAAAAGAAAAGTAGATGTTGTGCTTGATGAAATTACTGATATGGATTTCAAAAAACAGGTTGTTAAATCAAAAAATAATTCTTATGAATATGATTATTTAGTTATAGGTACTGGATGTAAGCCAACTTTCTTTGGTATACCAGGAGCAGAAGAACACAGTCATCAATTGTGGTCTTATGAAGATGCTGTCAATTTGAAAGAACATATTCTTAATATGTTCAGAAAAGCAGTAAAGGAACCTAACAAAGAAAAAAGAAAAAATATGCTGACTTTTGTTGTAGTTGGTGGTGGCTTTACAGGTATAGAAATGATTGGTGAACTAGCTGAGTGGAAAGAAAGATTATGTAAAGAATTTTACGTAGATCCAGAAGAAGTAAAGCTATATGTAGTAGATGCTATGCCTAAAATTTTACCAATTTTCCCGGACAAGCTAATTAAAAAGGCTGAAAAAAGACTTGAAAAATTAGGAGTTGAAATAATAACTGGATCAGGTATTACTAAAGTTACAAAAGATTCTGTTGAAATGGGAGAAGGAAAGAATATAAAAACAAAAACTGTGGTTTGGGCAGCAGGAGTTGAAGGCTCAGATATAGTTGGAAATATGGAACTAGAGCAAAAAGGTAGAAAAAGAATAGTGACTAATGACAAGTTGCAATCTTTAAGTCATGAGAATGTTTATGTTGTTGGTGACAATATATTTTATATACCAGAAGGTGAAGAAAGACCAGTTCCTCAAATGGTAGAAAATGCAGAACACTCTGCTCCAATAATTGCACATAACATATACACAGATATTAAAGGTGGAGAAAAAAAATCCTATAAACCAGCTTTCCATGGAGCAATGGTATGTATAGGGGGACGTTATGGGGTAGCTCATATAGGAAAACCAGGTAAGTTCTTTGGATTATCTGGATTCGCGGCAATGTTTGTAAAACATCTAATAAACTTAGTATATTTCTTCCAAGTAGCTGGATTTAATAAATGTTGGTCTTATCTTTTACATGAATTTTTCCATGTTAAAGATAAAAGAAGTTTTGTTGGAGGGCATTTTGCCAAAGCATCTCCAAATTTCTGGTTAGTAATTCTTAGAGTATTTGTTGGTTATAAATGGTTAGAACAAGGACTACACAAACTACCAAAAATATTAGAAAATCCTTCTAATGTATTTTTGATACCGGCACCACCATCAGCAGCTACCAGTGGAGCATCTGCTACTGCTGAAACGGCTACAAAAGCGGCAGAACAAGCTATACAGGCATTACCTGTACCAGAATTTATAGATAATATGGTTAAGTGGTCTATGGATACTTTCTTCTACACATCTGATGGAGGATTTACAGTTCTAGCAGAGGTTTTCCAAGCATGTATGGTTATTGGAGAAGTAGTAGTAGGTTTATTATTAATAGCTGGATTGTTTACAGCAATTGCATCAATCACATCAATTGCGATGGGTACAATGGTTTGGACTTCAGGTATGGCTCCATATGAAATGTTATGGTATATAAGTGCAGGTATAGCTTTAATAGGTGGCTCAGGAAGTACTTTTGGTTTAGATTATTATGTGTTTCCGGTATTAAAAAAATACTGGAATAAACTAGGGGTTGTAAGGAAATCTTATTTATATACTGATTAATAGAATTGGATATAAAATATATTAAATTAATACATTTACTTTTAATAGCACAATATTATTAATGTCCTTTTAAAGAATTCTTTAAAAGGACATTTGAGTATGTTGATTATAATAAATATTTAGTTATTGACTGATAATTTAAATATAGTTAAATTTTAAGAATTTATGAAAAGGTGATTTAATGAAAAAATCAGATTTTATTATAGCCATATTTATTTTAATAATAGCTGGAACTTTTTTAGGGATTAATAAATACAGAAGTAATTTTATAAAGCAAAACAGCAGTCAATTATATGCTGAAATATATGTAGAGGGGAAATTATATAAGAAGGTTCCAATTTTGAAGAATGAACAAGTTATTGAAATTGAAAATGAGCATGGAAAAAATATGATAAAAATTCACGATAATGGAGTAGAAATGATAGATGCCGATTGCCTTGACAAGATATGTGTTCAAACAGGTTTCAAAAAAGAAGTAAGTGAAACTATAGTTTGTCTTCCACATCAAGTAGTTGTAGAAATAAAAGGTAACATGGAGGGAAAAGTTGATGCAATATCAAATTAAACGAGTTCATAATATAACAAAAACTCAAAAAATTATTTTTATTGCATTGTTAGTTGCTCAAGCTATAGTACTCAGTATAATTGAAAAAATGATTCCTTTAAATTTTAGTGTGCCTGGGGCAAAATTGGGACTTGCAAATATAATTACATTGACATCTATATATATTTTTTCTTTTAGAGAAGCCTTTTTCATTATCATATTAAGGACAATAATGACGTCCTTTATTTTAGGATCTTTTTCTAGCTTTTTATACAGTGTAGCTGGTGCTATATTAAGTTTTTTTGTAATGTATACCTTAATTTTAATAAGTCGTGAAAAAATAAGTATTATAGGAGTCAGTTTAGTTGGAGCTGTTTTTCATAATTTAGGACAGCTACTTGTAGCTATGGTTATAATACAAAATGCAAAAATAATGTATTATTTACCTTTATTAATGATAAGTGGAGTAGGCACAGGATTCGTTGTAGGTGTATGTGTTAAGTATTTATTAGGTTTTATAAAAAAGTTGAAACATTTTAATTAGAATAAATAAGCAAAGGTGATAAGATGAGTAATTTTTGGATAGATTATCCTCAAGTTTTAGAGGAATTAACTACTGTTAAAAGTATTATTAAAAAGAATATTAAGACTTCAGAAAAACATTTTGAAGAGTCAATTGCTCCATTTGTTGAACAAGGAGGGAAAATGCTGAGACCTGCTTTTCTTTTGCTAGCAGCAAAATTTGGAGAATATGATGAAAAAAAAATGTATAATCTAGCTGCTACAATAGAAATGCTTCATTTAGCAACTTTAGTTCATGATGATATAATTGATGATTCAGAGATGCGAAGAGGAGTTGAAACGATACAATCAAAATATGGAAAAGAATATGCAGTGTATGTTGGCGATTTTCTATTGTGTCAATCTGTTAATATGATTTCAAAGTATGATTATAAAATGGATAAAATGAGAAAGATATCTAAAGCTATTAGGAATATTTGTATGGGCGAAATTAGACAATACCATTTTAGATATATTAGAAAAGTTGATATAAGGAAATATATAAGAATTATTTCAGCAAAAACTGCAGCCTTATTTGTATTAAGTTTTTCAATAGGTGCAGAAGAAGCAGGATGTAATGAAAGTATAGTAAGACTATTTGGACGAATTGGTTATAATATTGGAATGGCATTTCAAGTTATTGATGATTTACTAGACTATACTGGAGATACAGAAAAGTTAGGAAAGAGTGCTCAAATGGATTTAAAACAAGGGTACTATACTTTACCTATTATATTTGCATTAGAGGAAGACAAAAATAGAGAAATAGCTAATATATTAGAGAAAGAAAGCTTTGATGATGATGATGTAAAAAAAATTATTAGCTTGATTAAAAAGTATGGTGGAATAGAAAAAACAAAAAAAGTAGCAGATAGATATACGAAAAGAGCTTTTGAAAATATTGATAAGTTACCAGATTGCGAAAGTAAAGACATACTTAAGCAGATTGTAGAAAAACTAATTCATAGAAATTATTAAGCTGTATTTTAAGGAGTTGATTAAGTGGCTTATAAAGATTTACAGGATTTTATGACTACTTTAAGAAAAAATAATCTTTTACATGAAATAGAGGTTGAAGTAGATAGTGATTTAGAAATAACAGAAATTACAGATAGAGTTTCGAAAAAGTATGGTAAAGCACTTTTGTTTAAAAAAGTAAAAAATTCACCATATCCTGTGCTTATAAATTCTTTTGGAACTTATGAAAGATTAAATATGGCTCTGGAAGTTGAGGAGTTAGATGAAATAGCGAATATAATTATGGAATTCATGGATGTAGCAAGTTATGCTACTCTTATGAATAAAATAAAGTCGGTACCAAAGCTAGCCAGATTAGCAAGGGTTTTTCCTAAAAAAGTTAAAAAGGCATCTTGTCAAGAAGTTATTGAAGAACCAGATTTAGATAAGCTTCCAATTTTAAAGTGTTGGCCGGAGGATGGAGGAAGATATATAACGCTTCCTTTGGTAATTACAAAGGACCCAGAAACAAATCAACAGAATATGGGAATGTACAGATTACAAGTTTATGATAAAAAAACTACTGGAATGCATTGGCATCTTCACAAAGATGGAAGAGAAATATATGAAAAGTATAGGAAACTGGGCAAAAAAATGCCTGTATCAGTAGCGTTAGGGTGTGATCCTGCTGTGATATATTCTGCAACGGCTCCACTTCCAAAGATGATTGATGAAATGATTTTTGCAGGTTTTTTAAGAAAATCCCCTGTAGAATTAGTAAAATGTATAACCAATGATATATATGTACCAGCTAATGCGGAATTTATTTTAGAAGGATATGTAGATTTGGATGAAATGAGATTAGAAGGACCTTTTGGAGATCATACAGGATATTATTCATTAGCAGACATGTATCCAGTTTTCCATATAGAAAAAATTACAAGAAAGAAATCTCCAATATACCCTACAACAATTGTAGGTAAACCTCCTATGGAAGATTGTTATTTGGGAAAAGCTACAGAAAGAATTTTTCTTCCATTATTAAAAATTCAGTGTCCAGAAATTATAGATATGAATTTCCCTTTAGAAGGAGTTTTTCATAATTGTGTTATAGTTTCAATTAAAAAATCTTATCCTAAACATGCTCATAAAGTTATGAGTGCTCTTTGGGGAATGGGACAGATGATGTATACAAAAATGATTATTGTTGTTGATGAAAATGTAAACCCTCATGATGTATCTACAGTTGCTTGGAAAGTATTCAATAATATTGATGCCAAAAGAGATTTAGTAATATCAGAAGGACCTTTAGATGCTTTAGACCATGCTTCTAATACGGCTTTTTATGGAAATAGATTAGGCATTGATGCAACAAAAAAATGGGAATCGGAAGGGCATACTAGACCATGGCCAGATGATATAGAGATGACAAGAGAAATTAAGGAGTTAGTTGATAGCAGGTGGAAAAAATATGGCATTGAATAATACTAAGGTATTAAGAAAAATTAAAACTTATGGCGAATTGGTTATGTTTTCACATACTCTATTTTCACTCCCTTTTGCGCTTATAGGAATGATTTGGGCAGCTAAAGGAATACCATCTTTTGAAATAATTTTTTGGATTTTAGTTGCATTAACTGGAGCAAGAAATGGAGCTAATGCATTAAATAGATGGGTGGATAAAGATATAGATAAGAAAAATCCAAGGACTGCAAATCGTCATATGCCAAGGAAAATAGTTAGTAATTATGAAGTATGGGGAATAGTCATAGTTTGCTTTGCAATGTTTATTTTTGCAGCGTATAAACTAAATCCTTTATGTTTAAGATTGACACCTGTAGCATTATTTTTATTTTTTATTTATTCATACACTAAGAGATTTACATGGATTTGCCATATTGTACTAGGTATTGCTTGTGCGGGAGCTCCTGTAGGAGCGTGGATTGCAGTTACAGGGCAATTTGCATTTCCACCATTTGTTTTAGGGACAGTTGTGGCATTATGGGTTGCAGGATTTGATATAATTTATGGAACACAAGATATAAAATTCGATATAGAAAATGGATTGTTTTCTATTCCAGCAAGATTTGGACTAAAAGGAGCTCTTATTATAGCTAAAATATTTCACTTTGTAATGATAATATTATTGATAGCTCTATATTATATTATGAATTTAACGTGGATTTATCTTTTGGGAATATTTGGTGCGTCCGTACTGTTAGCAATAGAGCATTACATTATAACTCCATCTAATAGAGAAAAAATGAAAGTGGCATCTTACAGCATAAATCAAATTATTAGTCCTTTAATTTTATTTTTTACTATTGTAGATATGATTTTAGCAAAGTAGGATATTTAATATGTTTTTTCAGTTATAAGAAATGCATTTAATAAGTCTGGGAGTGATTATTTGGAAAGATATGTAGTTGGTATAACAGGAGCAAGTGGAAGTATTTATGGAGTTCGTCTAGTAGAAGAATTAGTGAAAAGAGATTATGAAATTTACTTAATTATAACGGATAATGGCAAGAAAGTTCTAGAGTATGAAATAGGATATGATTTTAATAAATGGATTCAAAATTTAAATGCTAAAAATAATAAAGTGAAGCTTTGCAAAATAAATGATATGTTTTCGCCTGTAGCAAGTGGTTCTTTTAAGACGGATGGAATGATTATTGTACCATGTTCTATGGGGACAATAGCTAAATTAAGTTGTGGCATTTCTGACAGTTTACTTATAAGAGCAGCAGATGTAATGTTAAAGGAAAAAAGAAAATTGGTATTGGTTCCAAGGGAAACTCCTTTTAACTCTATTCATTTAAAAAATATGCTTGTATTAAGTGAACTAAATGTAGTCATCATCCCTCCTATTCCAGCTTTTTATCAAAAACCTAAAACTATTGATGATATAGTAAATGGTACAGTAGGAAGAATTTTAGAAGGTTTAGGGATTGAAAATGAACTATACTACCACTGGCGAGGTAGAATTTGATTTATATAGGTGTGGTTATATGATTAAAATGAATAATTTAACAGTTTGCTATAAAAGTAAAAATAAAATAATTAAGGCTGTGGAAAATATAAACCTAAATATTGATAAAGGTGAAATATGTACTGTTATTGGTCCTTCTGGGGCAGGGAAATCCACAATACTAAAAGTTTTTGCTGGAATAATAAAAAATTATGAGGGAAAAGCTTGTATTGATGGAGTTCAGGTTAATCCCCAAATTAATAGAATAGGACTAATACCTCAAAACTATGGTTTGATTACATGGAAAACGGTTGAAGAAAATATTCTTTTATCATCTAGGATGAAGGATGGTAAAAAAAATATAGATATGGAATTTTATAAAGAACTTTTGAAAAAATTAAATATAGAAAAACATATAAAGTCTTATCCATCTGCATTAAGTGGAGGAGAAAGGCAGCGTGTATCTATAGCTAGAGCTTTTTTACTAAAACCTAATTTATTGCTTATGGATGAACCATTTTCAGCATTGGATGTGTTTACAAGAGAAGATGCTCAAAGATTGTTTTTAGATATATGGAATGAGCATAAGGTTACAACAATATTAGTTACTCATGATGTGAAAGAAGCAATTTATTTAGGACAAAAAATTGTAGTAATGTCTTCATATCCAGGGAGAATAAAAAAAATTATAAAAAATGATTTGTTTGGAAAAGAACATTTTGAGTTTAATAATGAATTTGAAACTTTGAACTTGGAAATTAGAAAAATTTTAAAAGGAGAAAAGAAAGATGAGACTAGATGAATATAAGAAGATTAATTTTTTATATGCTATTTTATTAATTCTTATATTATGGCAAAGTTTAGCGTTTATCATAAATAAACCTATATTTCCAACTCCTTTTAATATTATGAAATATACTGTGAAAAATTTTTCAGCAGAAATGGTATTACATTTATTATATAGTTTAAAAAGAGTTGTGCTTGGAATATTATTTACTTTGATTTTAGGAGTACCTTTGGCAATTATCATGGCAGTTTATGAAAGAGCAGATTCAATATTATCACCAATACTATATTTTAATTATCCTGTACCTAAAATAGCATTATTACCTATAGTAATGTTGATATTTGGCTTGGGAGAATTTACTAAAATTATTATGATATTTTTGATTACATTTTTTCCTATGGTTGTGAATGTTAGAGATGCAGTTAAAAATATACCTGAAGAAATTTATTATCCTATGTATTCTTTAGGTGCAACAAAGTTTCAAATTATATTAGAAATTATATTTCCAGGCATTTATTCAACAATTCTTACATCAATAAGAATTAGCATAGGAACGGCTATATCCATATTGTTTTTTACAGAGAATTTTGGAACAAAGTATGGAATGGGTTATTTTATTATGGATTCGTGGATGAGAGTTAATTATGTTCAAATGTATTCTGGAATTGTAATATTAAGTATTATTGGACTAGTAATGTTTATTATTATTGATATTTTGGAAACTATTATTTGTCCTTGGCAAAACAAAGCCTCTTAACGAAATCAAAATTGTATTTTATGGAGGAGTAAATAATGAAGAAAATAGTATTGATTATATTTTATGTATTTATAGTATTTGCATTGATGCTATTTAATCAAAAAAAACTTTTATACAAAGAAGGAACATATACAGGAAGAGGACAAGGACACCATGGAGAAATAAAAGTTGAAGTTATTACTAATAAATATAAAATTAAGAAAATCAAAATAATTGAACAGCAAGAAACTCCAGAATTGTGTGATATAGTGTATGACACGATTCCAGAGAGAATTATAAAATATAATAGTGTAGATGTAAATGCTGTGGCGGGGGCATCTTTCACAAGTCACGGACTTCTTGATGCTGTTAAAAATGCACTGGAAAAAGCTAAAATAAAAAAAAGATAATTGACGGTTAAAGTGAATGGCATTTCAAAAAAAGTTTGAAATGTCATGTTTTTAATTAAAATACAGGAGATGATATTTTTGTGAAACTACAATATAAAATAACTTTATTTATAACTATTATTTTAAGTATAATGATAGTAGGTGTTGGAAGTTTGACGCTGAAACAAGTTGAGAAAACTGTTGAAACTCAAATGGGAAATAATGCCATGGATTTGGCTCAAACAGTAGCTTCTATGGACGTTATTAAGAAAACTTTGGCTACAACTAAAGATTATAAAGTTATTCAAGAAACAGTAGAAAGTTTCAGAAAAAAGACTAGATTTCAATATATTATAGTTATGGATATGGAAGGAATAAAATATTCATATCCTTATGAAAATGCTTTAGGTAAAGTGTATAGAAGTGGAGGAGAAGAGTGGGTTCTCGAAACTGGACAACCTTATGTGTCTGCTGATAGGAATGTATTGATTTCAGCAATAAGAGCATTTGCACCTATTTATTATAAAGAAAAGCAAGTTGGAGCAGTGTTAGTAGGACTTTTAAACAATACTGTAAACAAAGAGATTGCACCCCATATGTTTAATTTTAAATTAACTTTAGTAATAGGATTATTATTTGGAATTTTAGGTGCTGCAATTTTATCTTATAATATTAAGAAAACAATTTTTGGAATAGAACCTAAAGAAATTGCTTTGTTATTAGGACAAAGAGAGACTGTTTTACAAAGCTTAAAAAATGGTATATTAGCTGTTAATGAAAAGGGTGAAATAATATTTTTCAATAAAACTGCTAAAAAGATATTTGGGTTTAGTAATGAGGACAGAGGAAAAAATATAGACAATTTTAGTTCTGTTTATGCGGAACGAATTATGAAGGTTTTAAGAACTGGACATAGTGTTTATGATAGAGAAGTAAAAATTTCTTCAGATAAAACATTATTATGCAGTCATACTTTATTAAAAAATCATAAAAATGAAGTTATAGGTGTTGCTTCTACTTTTCAAGACTTAACTAAAGTTAAACACATGTCACAAGAATTGAAGAGTATAAAGAAAATGACCAATGAACTTAGAGCTCAAAATCATGAGTTTATGAATAAACTTCATACAATTTCGGGATTAATTCAATTAGAAGAATATGATAAAGCAGTAAATTATATATCAGATATATGTGAAAAGAAACAAGAAATTGTAGGACTTTTAGATAATAAAATTAAAAATTCTCATATTGCTGGAATCTTATTAGCTAAATATTATAAAGCATCAGAGGCAAAAATATTTTTAAAGATAGATTCAAAATCATATTTAAATGATTTGCCAGAAGGCATAACAGAGGGAGAAATTTGTTCCATCATAGGTAATTTAATTGAAAATGCTATAGATGAATTAGTGAAAATGGAAGAGGGAGAAATATTAGTAAGGATAAATTCTGATGAAAAAGAATTGAAAATTTGGGTACAAGATAATGGAAGAGGTATTAATAAAGAAATTAGAGACAAAATATTTGATAAAGGAGTTACTACAAAACGGGGTAACAGAGGATTCGGACTTTGGATTATTAAGCAAATAGTGGATCAAGCTGATGGTAAAATAAAACTTTTTCAGGATAATGGTACTATTTGGAGTATTCATATACCGATGGAAAGGAGTAGTGAATATGATTAAAGTGCTCATAGTAGAAGATGATCCAATGGTTAAAGAAATAAATGAGAAGTTTCTAAATAAAGTTGAGGGATATGTTTTACATAATAGTGTCAATACTATTGATAAAGCAAAAAAAGTAATATTAGCAAGTAGACCGGATTTAATTCTATTAGATGTATTTTTCCCCCAAGGTCGGGGGCTTGATTTATTAAAGTGGATTAGAATAAAGAATATTAAATGTGATGTAATATTAATTACGGCAGACAAAAGTATGGAAACGGTGGAAGAAGCTTTCCGTTATGGGGTAGTAGATTATCTTGTAAAGCCTTTTGCTTTTAAGAGGTTCAAGGAGGCACTATTGAAATATAGAAATAGAAAAGATGAATTTAAGAATATAGATAATGTAGAGCAAGAAATAATAGATAAAATTACGCTTAATGATAAAAATACTCCTCTTAATGATGATGATAATATGGATATTAAAGATATTAAAGGGTTTAGTCAGCATACTTACGAAAAAATTATTGAATGCATAAAAAATGTAGAGGGAAAAAATATTACAGCTCAAGAAGTTTCAAGTATAGTAGGCGTTTCAAGAATTACTGCTAGAAGATATTTGGATTATTTAGAAAAACAAGGGAAGGTAATACTTGAGATGGAATATGGAAAAGTAGGAAGACCTTTAAATAAGTATAAATTAAAGGAAGATTAAAAAAGGAAGATTAAAATAGAATTGTCTCAAAATGGAAAGTATTTTCTATAATTTGAGACATTTTTTTATTTGCTAATATTTAGAGTATAACATTTACAATTTCTATATTAACTTGTTACTTTTTATTAATTGAATAGAAAAATTTACCCATATTTTTTTGAATTATGATCATGATGAGTAGTGGATTTTCATTTACGATATGAACAAAATGAAATAAATTTACTTAACATTGAATTGTTAATATAAATTTAATATACTTTTTATAAAGATAGTTAAACATTCTACAAACAAAAGATGCAATAGAGGAGGTAAATATGAAGTACTTAAGAAAACTAGGAATATTTTTATTAGTTGGTATTATGATTATGTCATTAGCTGGATGTGGAGCTTCTAAGAAAACGTCATCAGGTTCTGGTACTTTTGAGGGACAAGCAAAAGGTAAAAATGGTACAATCAAAGTTGAAGTTACTATTGAAAACAAAGAAATCAAGAAAATCGATGTTATTGAGAATCATGAATCAGAATTTACTAAAGATACATTTACAAAGGTTATTGATACTATTATTGCAGCAAATAGTGCTGAAGTAGATGCAATTTCAGGAGCTACAATAACAAGTTCAGCAATAATATCTGCAGTAGCAGATGCTGTTAAAAAATCAGGAATTGAATTGGCGCCTAAAAAAACTACTAAAGCTTCAGTAAAAGCTGAAAACACATCAACAGATGTTGTAATTATAGGGGCTGGTGGAGCTGGACTTACAACAGCTATTGAAGCAAAAGAAAAAGGTGCTAATGTTATATTAATAGAAAAAAATGCAGTTGTTGGAGGAAATACTAACTTTGCAACTGGTGGACTAAATGCTGCAGGAACAAAATTCCAAGAAGCAAAAGGAATTAAAGATAGTATTGAATTATTCTATGAAGATACTATGAAGGGTGGAAAAAATAAAAACAATCCTGAATTAGTAAAAATATTAACTGAAAATGCTGCTAAAACAGTTGAATGGTTAACTGAAAGAGGAGCTGACTTAAGTGATGTAGGAAGAATGGGTGGTGCTAGTGTTAATAGAACTCACAGACCTACAGGAGGAGCAGGTGTAGGTGCACACTTAGTTGAAGTGTTACACAAAAAAGCTAAAGAACTTGGAGTTGAAATAAGAACAGAAACAAAAGCTGTAGAATTATTAGTTGAGGGTAATAAAGTTACAGGTGTAAAAGTTCAAGTAGCTGGTGGAGCTAAATACGATATAAAAGCAAAAGCTGTAGTTATTACAACAGGTGGTTTTGGAGCTAATCAAGAAAAAGTTGTAAAATACAAACCGGAATTAAAAGGATTTGGGACTACTAATGGACCAGGAGCTACAGGGGATGCTTTAGATTTAGTTGAACCATTAAATGTAGAGTTAGTTGATATTACTGAAATACAAACACATCCAACTGTAGTACCTGAGAAAAACAAAATGATAACAGAAGCAGTTAGAGGTAATGGTGCAATTTTAGTTAATAGACAAGCTAAAAGATTTATTAATGAATTACAAACAAGAGATGTTGTTTCTAAAGCTGAGTTAGAGCAAGAAGGAAAAACTGCATTCTTAGTGTTCGATCAAAATGTAAGAGAAAGCTTAAGTGCGATAGAAAAATATGCTAAACTTGGTTTATTAACAGAAGCATCTTCAGTAAAAGAATTAGCTGAAAAAATCAGTGTAGATGCTGCTGAATTAGAAAAAACTATAAACACATATAATACTTATGTTGAATCTAAAAATGATAAAGATTTCAAAAGACCAAATATGAAAACTCAACTTAACAAAGCTCCATTCTATGCTGTTGAGGTTGGTCCAGCTGTACACCATACTATGGGTGGATTAAAAATCAATACTAAAGCTCAAGTAATTAATAAATCTGGAAAAGTTATTGAAGGATTATTTGCAGCAGGAGAAGTTACAGGTGGAGTACACGGTGCAAACAGACTAGGTGGAAACGCTGTAGCGGATATAACAACATATGGTAGAATAGCTGGTGCAAATGCAGCAGATTTAGCAAAAAAATAATTATTTAATAAAGAGTCCTAAACCTTAAGGTTTAAGACTCTTTATGTTATGTGCACCCAGCATGGGCGTAATCTATAGGGTGAAAGTCCCTAGCGCTGAAGGTGATATAGGCGTTAGCCAATGACAAGGGTGTCCATTGTGAGGTGGAATCTGAAGGAAGTCGGATGGCAAAATTCTGGTCTGAGGAACACGAATCACATAAGAGGCTGATTATAGTTGGATGAGTTTGCATAACAAAACAAAGTCCGTTTCATCATTAACCCCCACGACATTAATGTCGTGGGGGTTACCTTTTGAATAAATAGAAGAATGAAGAGTTGTACTATTTTAATTCAAGATACATATCATACCATTTAGCTCCGCCGTGTTCAGATTCAGATACACCTTCATTGACATAACCGAATTGTTTATAATATTCTATTAAATGATCTTTGCATGTAAGCAATACATTTTTTCTACCATCTTTTGTTGCTGCTTCAATGAAATGCTTCATTAACTCTTTAGCGTACCCTCTTCTTTGATATTTAGGATGTACATCAAGACCAAAGATTACTATATTATCTCCATTAGGTATATGAAGATTCATAGTTTCAAAAAATTCATCTTCTATATGGTTTTCATTTGTTACTCCTCCATTAATAAATCCTATAATTTCATTATTTAATTCAGCTACAAAAAAGCCTTCAGGGAAAACTGAAAATCTCTCCTTAAATACGTTTCTTGGAGCTGCTTCAGCAGCTGGAAAACAAGTAGCCTCTATTTGAGTAACACAATCTAAATCCTCTGGTAAAACATTTCTTATTTTTAATGTATTCAATTAAATCTCCACCTTTTTAGATATTATATTAAATTTAAAACTGATTTTACTAAAGAATTCTAAAACTAATGATAATAATGTTACTATAACATAGATTGGAATGAAAAATAAAGGTATAAAATACGTAATATTACATACTACATTAATTTAAATAACTATGGTATAATTGTTGTAAAAGGAATATATTGGATAAAAATTTCGCAGGTCATTGCATAGAAGTTTTTATAGACGATGGATATGTGAAATTAAATCCTTCTAAGGTATGTATAATATGCGTATATTGTACACAATATATAAGTATATATATTAAGAAATAAAAAATACATAATATATCTTATAAAATTACTAAATGTTAATTGACAAATTTTCTAAAAAGTATTACAATTAACTTGTGCAAACGTTTTCCCGATTTAAATTTAAAAATATATATAATGAATATGGAGGGGGATTTTATGAAAAATATTAAAAAACTTTTAGCTTTAGCTTGTGCTTTAGCTTTAACAGGTGGTATTATGGCTGGCTGTGGAAAAACTGGCGGTGATACTGCAAAAGACTCAGGAGAACAAAAAGTAACTGTTGATATTTTTCAATTTAAGGTTGAAGCTAAAGATGCTCTTGAAAAAGCTACAAAAGAGTATATGAATGACCACAAAAATGTTACTATCAACCTACAAACAGTTGGTGGCGGAGATGATTACGGTGCAGCATTAAAATCAAAATTTGCATCTGGTCAAGAACCAACACTATACAATATAGGTGGTACTCAAGATGCTCTTGATTGGAAGGAAAAACTTGAAGATTTATCAGATCAACCATGGGTTTCTCAAGCCTTCGATGGAACATTAGAAGCAGTTAAACTAGATGGAAAATTATTTGGTATGCCATTCAACCAAGAAGGTTATGGATTTATTTACAATAAAGAATTATTCAAAAAAGCAGGTATAGATCCAAATGCTATAAAAACATATGCAGATTTAGAAAAAGCAGTTCAAACATTAGACTCAAAGAAAAAAGACTTAGGTTTAGAAGCAGTATTTGCACTACCTGGTAAAGAAACTTGGGTAACAGGTTTACATTTATCAAATGTTGCATTTGCAAATGAATTTAAAAATGTTGTTGATACATTTAATGCTAAAAAAATTGATTTTAAACATAATGCAGGATTAAAGAAACTTTTAGATTTACAAATCAAATATGGTTATAAACCAGCTGGATCAAATAAGTCAATTAATAGTGTTGACTATGCAACTCAAGTTGAACAAAAATTTGGTTTAGGAAAAGTTGCAATAATTCAACAAGGTAACTGGGCTTATGGTTCAATAGAAGGAATAGATAAAGACCTAGCTGCTAATGTTGGAATTCTTCCAATGCCTTTAGATGGTGTTAAAGAAGGTGCAATTCCAGTTGGAGTACCAATGTATTGGGCTATTAATAGTACTAAAGACGATGCTACTAAAAAAGCTGCTAAGGATTTCTTAAATTGGTTATATACTTCAGATAAAGGTAAAGAAATGATTATAAAAGACTTTAAATTTATACCAGCATTCAAAGGATATGAAGGAGATAACTTACAACCAACTGATCCTCTAGCTAAAGAAGTATTAAAACATTCTAATGAAGGTAACACAATGCCATGGGTATTCATGGGATATCCAACTGGTTGGGGAATGGATAAGTTAGGTACTGATATACAAAAATATATCGCTGGTGATATAACTTGGGACAAATTAGTTGAAAATGCTAAAAACACTTGGTCTGAGGCTAGAAAATAATTTAACTTAAAACTGAAACTTTTTCACTAAATTTCCATAGAAAAATAAATAATCCTGGAAGAGTTTCCTTAAACTATTCCAGGATTTTGACTAATTAAAGATAAGATACATAAAAAAGGAGAGAGGGTTAATGAAAAAAAATAATTTATCATTTTGGCTATTTGTAGGACCAGTTCTCATTGCATTTTCTTTAGTTCAACTTATACCTCTATTACTTGGAGTTTATTATTCTTTTACAGATTGGAATGGTATTAAATCAGATGTTAGTTGGGTTGGAATCCAAAATTATATTACAGCTTTTAACGATCCAAGTTTTGGACAATCCTTTTGGTTTACATTTAAATTTACGGTATTGTCAGTTATAGTATTGAATGTTTTAGGATTTCTACTAGCTATAATTGCTACAAGAAAATCAAAATTAAGTAATATGCTTAGAACAATATTTTTTATGCCAAACTTAATTGGCGGACTTATCTTAGGATTTATTTGGCAATTTGTTTTCACACAGGTATTTTCAGCAATAGGTACTTATACAGGTCAAAACTGGTTATTAGGTTGGTTATCTGATGGGAAAACAGGTTTTTATGGTCTTATAATATTAATGGCTTGGCAGATGGCAGGATATATAATGGTTATTTATATTTCTTCACTGCAAAATATTTCACCAGAATTACTTGAGGCAGCACAAATTGATGGTGCTAATTCATGGCAGAAGATTAAACACATAGTATTACCTTTAGTTAGACCAGCATTTACAGTAAGTTTATTTTTAACATTATCAAATTCATTTAAACTATATGACCAAAACTTATCATTAACAGCTGGAGGACCAGCTAATTCTACTCAGATGTTAGCTATGAACATTTATAATACTGCATTCAAATTTAACTTAATGGGTGTTGCTCAAGCAAAAGCAGTTGTTTTCTTCCTAATAGTTGGTGGTATTACTATAACTCAAGTATATTTTTCTAAAAAGAGTGAGGTGGAAGCTTAATGAAAATCAAGGGTAAATTTAGTGTTGGTACAGTATTAGTAACCTTAGTAAGTATTTTTGCAGGGCTATTATACTTATCTCCATTCTATATTATAATTGTAAATGCATTTAAAACAAAAAAAGAATTATTTCAAAGTACATTAGCATTACCAGCTAGTTGGACTTTCGATAACTTTAAATCAGCTTTTGAGAGATTAGATTTTTTTAACGCTCTTACAAATTCACTGTTGATAACTATAGGTAGTGTTATCGTTATAATACTATTTGCATCTATGGCAGCATGGATGCTTGAAAGAACAAAAACTAAAATAAGTGGATTTATTTTCTTCTTGTTTATTTCTTCAATGTTAATTCCATTTCAAGCAGTTATGTTACCACTAGTTAGAGTAATGGGAAAACTTAATTTGTTGAATATAGGTGGATTAATTTTTATGTATCTTGGATTTGGTACTTCTCTATCTGTATTCCTGTATCATGGTTTTTTAAAGAGTATCCCAAAAGAATTAGATGAAGCCGCAATGATAGATGGCTGTAGCAAATTTCAAACTTTCTGGTATATAATCTTCCCATTATTAAAACCAATATCAATAACAGTAGCTATATTAAACACTGTATGGATATGGAATGACTTCTTATTACCATCATTAGTTATAAACAGACCAGGTACTCAGACTATACCATTAAGAACATTCTTCTTCTTTGGTGAATATACAAAACAATGGCACCTTGCTTTAGCAGGATTGATTTTAGCTATAATTCCTGTAATTATTTTCTACTTCTGTGCTCAAAAACATATTATTAAATCTATTACTGCGGGAAGTATTAAATAAGAAAAAGTGGTGATAAATATTGAATTCTTAATAAGGAAATTGGAGACGGTTGCCTAATTTTTATAAAAATTAGGCAACCGTTTGCACGTATTTTATATTACTTATTTAAAAAGTAATTTTTATAATGTAGGTGTACCTATAATAGCAGGTTCAGGTATTTTTAATATACTCATAATACCAATGTTATCTATACTCCTTACAAAGGAAATGAAGTAATTAAAGCTGATAGAAATGATATTTTAAGAGACATGGTGTTCTATTCTCTATTGGTAGGAGCTTTGATTTATTTTACTTATTCAGGTAGCTATAGTAGAATATCAGGGATAGTTTTAGTAACTATTTATTGTGCATATGTAGTTGTACTTTATATGCAAACTAAAAAGCATAGAAGTAGAATAATGATTGAAGAGGTAAAAGGTGGGTTGGCGGCAGAACTGAATAGAAAAATGGAATAAGATGGAGCGGTAGAAGATATATCTTACGTTAGTATAATAATGTAGAAGGATACAGTTATAATGAGTATTGTATATTTAGTATTCTTAGTAATTCTTATTATGGGCTTTTTATTTTGCTAAAAATGGAGAAGTTTGAAATGAAAATACATTAATAGGAAATATTACATAAAAATTTAAAGATGTTAATATAAATCCAGTAGAGTAATTTAAAGTTCTACTGGATTTGTTGAGTTAAGTAACGTAATAATTAATAAATATTTTTATACTTTATGTGCAAACTATATGTGTATAGGTTAAAATTTTATTTTAAAGGAGTGCTTAAACTATGGATGATAAGAATACAGAACGTAGTACTTCTGGTGTGTTTGGGTATATAGTACGATTTGCACTAGTTGCTATTATATTAGCAATAACATCATTTTTAACACCAGGTTTTAATATTGTAGGAATATGGCCAATTGTGTTAGCAGCAGTTGTAATAACTATAATAGATTATTTAGTAGAGAGGGTTATGGGAGTTGATGCATCACCTTTTGGAAAAGGAATAAAAGGATTTGTTATTGCTGCTTTAATAATATATGTAACACAATTTATAGTTCCTAATATGACGGTATCTATAGTAGGTGCAGTATTAGCATCAATAGTTATTGGAATATTAGATGCTGTAATACCTGGTAGAGCTATGTAAATTAGAACTATTTTTAAATAATTTAATTCAATGAAATTACATCTCCTAAAATATAAAGAAGTACATTTTAAAATTTAAATATTGTAAATAAATAGTAGCCATAATATTTATATAATTTTATGGCTACTATTTTTAATATAAGCAAAGGTATTGTAGATATTTTGAACTTTTGTATTTTTTTAAGCATGAACTTCCTTATTACTTTTATAAAATTCTTACTATAGTTGTTGTAATAAAACATACAATAAAAGCAATACCAGTTGGAATAACAGCGGCTAGTACAGTCCATTTTAAACTTCCAGTCTCTTTCTTTATAGTAATCAAGGTAGTAGCACAAGGCCAATGAAGCAGACTAAATAGCATTACATTTAAAGCAGTAAGGTAAGTCCAGCCATGATTTAAAAGAATTTGTTTTAAAGATTCTATACTTTCAAAATCAATCAAAGCTCCTTTGGAAAGATATGCCATAAGAAGAACAGGAAGTACGATTTCATTAGCAGGCAGCCCTAGTATAAATGCCATTAGAATATATCCATCTAATCCAATTAAATTAGCTACTGGTTGTAAAAAAGCAGCTGTATGGTCTAGAATACTTAAATTTCCAATATATATGTTTCCTAAAATCCAGGTAATAGCTCCTGCTGGTGCTGCAACGAGTACAGCTCTTCCAAGTACAAATATAGTTCTATCAATAAAAGAAGTATATAAAACTCTTCCAACTTGTGGTTTCCTATAAGGTGGTAGTTCTAAGGTGAAACTTGAAGGAATGCCTTTTAACAAAGTTTTAGAAAGCACATAAGAAACCAGCAAAGTAATTATAACTCCTATGATTACCATAGCTGTAACAGCTAATGCAGGTGCAAAACTAGCGAATTTACTTTTGGAATTTGCTACTAAAAATACTGATGAAATTGCAAGCAATGTTGGGAATCTGCCGTTACATGGAACAAAATTGTTTGTTAATATAGCAATGAGTCTTTCTCTTGGTGAATCAATAATTCTGCATCCTACAATTCCTGCAGCATTACATCCTATACCCATACACATAGTAAGGCACTGTTTACCATGAGCACAAGCTTTTTTAAAAAGATGATCAAGATTAAAAGCAACTCTTGGTAAGTAACCTAAATCTTCAAGTAACGTGAAGAGAGGGAAGAAAATTGCCATTGGAGGAAGCATAACTGAAACAACCCATGCTAATGTTCTGTAAAGTCCAAGGATAAATATACCGTGAAGCCATGCTGGAGCATTAAGATGGTTAAACCATTTTGTCAAGATATCTTCAAAGCTAAATAGTAAATCGGCAAGTAACTGAGAAGGATAGTTAGCACCAGTAAGAGTAAGCCAGAATAATAAAGCTAAAATTAAAAGCATAATAGGAATTCCAAAAATTTTTGATGTAATATAATTATCAATAATTCTGTCTCTATCATGTTTATTTTTATTATGAATTATATATTTATCTCTGATGTACTCAGCTTTTTTATAAATTTGCTGCATTATATCATGTCTTATTTTATTTTTATCTCTATCTATTCGTACTTTATTGGAACTTTCTATTAATTCCTGAGAATCTTTTGAATCTATTTGATTAAGCACTGAATTCAATATAGATTCATTTCCATCAATTAGTCTTAAAGAAAGCCACCTTGTATTAATATTGTTTACTTTATCTTGTACTTGAGGATGTATAGCATTAACCATTTCTTCTATATAATCTTGATAAATAACTCTGTTAGGTTTTGGTTTAATATGTTGAGATGCAACTTTATAAACAGTTTCTTTTAGTTCTTCAATACCTATACCACTTCTTGCAGCAGTTAGAACTACTGGTATACCTAATTCCTTTTCAATTCCTTTTGCATCAATAGTTATATTTTTCTTTTTAGCTTCATCAATAAGATTAATACATAAAATTACATTGTTCGTAATCTCCATTACTTGATATACAAGATTAAGATTTCTTTCAAGACAAGTAGCATCGGTTACAACAATAACTGTATCGGGATTTCCAAAACAAATGTAATCTCTTGCGATGAATTCTTCTACAGAAGAAGCAAAAAGAGAATAAGTGCCAGGTAAATCTACTAATATAAATTCTTGGGTTTTATATTTAAATTTTCCTCTTGCATTGGTAACGGTTTTACCTGGCCAGTTTCCAGTATGTTGATGAAGTCCTGTTAATGAATTAAAAACAGTACTTTTTCCTGTATTAGGATTTCCAGCTAATCCTATAACATATTGTCCTACTTTTTTCTCTACAGTATATATTTCTGACAAAATATTTTGTCCAGTAGATTTGTAAGTAAGTCCCATAATACCCTCCTTAATTATCTCTTGCTATTTACTACTTTCACAAACATAAACTAAAGATGCTTCTTCTTCTCTTAATGCAATCATTGCTCCTCTTATGTTATATACAGTAGGATCACCAGAAGGACCTCTGCGAACTACTTCAATATAAGAGCCTTTTGTAAGCCCTAATGCTAACATTCTTTCTCTAAGAAATCCTTGAGCGATTATATCATTAACTTTTACCAAATCACCTACGCTTACATTACTAAGTTTTTCCATAACAATCCCTCCAATTTTTTATCAGAAAATTAGTTCCGTTTAACTTAGTTATCTTAGGCTAATTTCATGTTATGCTAGCTTGTATACATGTGTGAATTTAAATTAGGATAACTTAATTTAAATTTAACAACAAAAAAGGCGACTTAATAGTCAGCCTTTTTATAAAGCAAAGTTATACTGTTTTATAATTTTTTCTCATTTCGACATAGTTTCTAAAATCATTAATGAGTTGTGGATTATCATCAATAAACTTAACAAAAGCAATTATATATTCCAAGGTTTCACTGCTAATTATATGTTCTAATTTTTCAGTTTGTTCTAAAACATCATTTGTTGGAGCAATTAAATTTAAAAATTTTTCTAGGGTATTGTGCCTATCAAGCAAAAACTTTCCTACTTTTTTCCCTTCTTCGGTAAGAATTATAACACCATATTTTTCATAATTTATAAGATTCATTTCAGAAAATTTTTGAGACATTTTTGTAGCTGAAGGAGGCTGCACATTTAATGCTTTTGATAATTCATTAACTCTTGTAAATCCGCTTTCAAGAGAAAGCCTATATATCATTTCTATATAATCTTCCATTGAAGGAGTTAGCAAATGAGAAGCTTTTCTCATATATCCACGAAAGGTGTAAAAATCATCATTTAACATAACTTCAACTCCTAAGTATATTTATATTAAATAGTATGATATATTTATAAAAGTATTCCTAATCAATAAAGTAGAAGTATTTTTATAAATATATCACTAGAATAAGTATAAATATTTATTTTAAAAGGGGTTTTTAATATGACAAATAATGAAAGTAAAATAAGAGTTATTAAAGTTATACCTTATAATTCAAAATGGATTGATGAATTTAAAACAGAATCAGAAAATATATTAAAAATAATGGAAAATGATATAGTCAAAATTCACCATATAGGAAGCACTTCCATACCAAGAATGAGTGCAAAGTCTGTAATTGACATATTAATTGAAATAAATAATATCAAAAATGTTGATAAATATAATAATGCTATGAAAAGTATTGGATATGAAGTCATGGGGGAATACGGAATTATAGGGAGAAGATTTTTCTTAAAAGGAATATATAATAGAACTCATCACGTACATATTTTTCAAGTTGGAAATCCAGAAATTAAAAGGCACTTAAATTTTAGAGATTATATGACGGTTCATCCTAAAGAAGCAGAAAAATATTCTAAATTAAAACAAGAATTAGCTTTAGAATTTCCTAATGATATTAATGGATATTGCAATGGAAAAGATAAGTTTATAAAAGAAATAGATTTTAAAGCAGAAGTATGGGCATATACAAAGATTGTAGAATAAAATTCAACTATGTATTCTATTTAAAAATATTTTATTATACTAGGAGGGGGATAATATGAACCTTAAAAGAGAAGAGTTTTTTAACAAATATCATCTTATAGAAGATGATATTATAAAAAATGAAATAGACTGGAATGTTTTAAATAACATATACCTTGATTTTAATACATATAAAAATAGTTATGAAACTCAAGCTGATTTTATAGCAGATACGCTTAGAACACATAAAAAAATACATTCAGTAAAGTCTAGGGTAAAAGATCCTGAACGCTTAATTGAAAAGATTATTAGAAAGACATCTAGCAGAAAAGAAAAGTATGGAGGAGAATTTCAGTTCTCTGTTGAGAATTATAAAGAAGAAATAACTGATTTGATAGGAGTTAGAGCAATACACATTTTTAAAGAGGATTGGGAAGACATACATAATTTTATTTTGAAGACTTGGAGGGTTATTGAAATAACGGCTAATGTTAGAGAAGGCGATGATACCCAAAGATTTGAAGAATTAAATATTGAAATTCACTCTAGAAAATCAGGATATCGCTCCGTACATTATTTGATAGAGTTTTTCCCAACAAATCAAAAAGTTATAGCAGAAATTCAAGTAAGAACAATATTTGAGGAAGGTTATGGTGAAATCGATCACCAGTTGAGGTATTCTCATAATGAAATTCCAGAGGTATTAGCTTTAAATCTTCTATTATTTAATCGTATAGCTGGTAGTTCAGATGAAATGGCTTCATTTATAAATTTACTTAATAGAAATTGGACTGAAATGGAGGAAAAATATGAGAGAATAATAGACGTAAAGAATAAACAAATAAAGCAATTAAAAGATAATATTGAACAAAAAACAACTATAGAAGCAAAAGATAAACAAGATATTTTATCAAGCCTAGACAATATAATTATGAAGGATGATCTAGTAAATTTAACGGAAAATCTAATTAAGACATTTGGTAGAACAAATCATAATACAGGTGTTGATGGAAGTGTTGACCATATTTCGATAAATAATATAAAACATAAAGATAACAGAAAATAATAAAATATATGACCATAAGGGTTATAACTACGGGGTAGAGGATTAGAGAGGAATTATCTAAATCTTTACCTCGTAGTTATATAAGATGTTAGTGAAAATTTCTAAGTAAATATATAGCATAAAATCTTTAAATAAAGTTATAGAAGTCAAAGCAAATTTTGGGTTTATTGTTATCTTAATATCATTATTATTAGTATATGAAGCTGATAACATAGTGGGACTTTTATCAGCAGATAGAGGATTTGATAATAGAATAAAGCATAGTGCTTATATAGTCATAGGATTATTAGAAGATTATACAGGAAGAAGGATTGGAGCTAAATTGTTTTATGAGTTAGAAAAATGGACTTTAGATAGTAATATAACAAGATTAGAACTAACAGTAATGGTGTATAATGAAAAGGCAGTGAAATTATATAAGAAAATGGGATTTAAAATAGAAGGAGTAAAAGAGAAATCTTTAATTGTAGATGGACAACATATACATGAATACTATATGGCAAAAAGTCTTTAGTACTTATTAAATGATTATAAGAAAAGATGTATAACTTGGTTTGAAAAGTTTTATTAAATTAATTTAAGAGGGGAGTGGTTTCAGTGACTAAACTTAGTAAGATGCTTAATATTGGAAGTGTATTAGAAAATAAACTTATAGATGTTGGAATTCAGTCACAGGAAGAATTAATAGACAGTGGGAGTAAAGAGGCATTTATAAGAATAAAAATGATTGATAGTAGTGCTTGTTATAACATGTTATGTTCTTTAGAAGGTGCAATTCAAGGAATAAGATGGTGTAATTTATCCGAATCAACAAAAAAAGATTTAAAGTTATTTTTACAATCGTTGAAGTAAGTATGAATTAAGGTGGTATAAAAAATGTATGGTTTAGATTATTTTCTCTATTCTATTTTTGGAATTATAAATTTAATATCTTTGTTAAAAGTCATGTGTTGGCAGAAAGAACATATTCAATAGCATATTTAGATACCAAATATTAAAATTCAGCTTATAGGGGATAAAGATACAAGACGATTTGCAATAGAGTTTACTAAAAAGCCAATTTGAAGTAGTTAAAATATGATTGTAAAAGGGATATGCAATATATACTTTTCCAGGTGTATCAATATAATGATAATATAGAAAAATTAAAAAACACGTAGAAAGCAAAAGATAATTTAATCAGATCTGATTTATTAAGCATAATTGGTTTGAGATTTATGATAAGATATTCTTCGTCGCCGCAAGAGGGCGGAAGATTAACGACGAAATATGAATTTAAAGAAATTTAAAAAAGTTGTTGACAAGGACGAGTTGATGTGATATACTAAGCGAGTTGTCGCAAGGTGGCGAGAAAGAAATTGGTCTTTGAAAATTAAACAGAAGTAAGGAAACACAGTCAGTCAATAAATTTGAGTAAAGATTAAACTTTTAAATTGAGAGTTTGATCCTGGCTCAGGACGAACGCTGGCGGC
>NZ_JAPQES010000009.1 GCF_026735165.1 Clostridium ganghwense
TGTGTTAGGCACGCCGCCAGCGTTCGTCCTGAGCCAGGATCAAACTCTCAATTTAAAAGTTTAATCTTTACTCAAATTTATTGACTGACTGTGTTTCCTTACTTCTGTTTAATTTTCAAAGACCAATCTTTCGTCATCTTTCGACGACTTATTCAGTGTAACATTTTTCATCAGATTTGTCAACAACTTTTTAAATGTTTTTTAATATTTTCATTTGTTGTTTGCCTGTCCTGACGACATGAAATATATTATCATAAATATTCCGCAAAAAGTATATAAAATACTGCATATTATCAAATTAAATTAATATTCATCTTATTTTCTATTGATTTCTTAATATTTCTCATATTGATACACCTGGTTAAGTATATAATACATTTTAAAAATATTCATCTAAATATAATGTTTAATATTATATATTCTTTGTGTTAACACTATATTTTATGTATCTATAACGACACTATCTTAATCCCAGACTTTTTCAAACTTATTTAAATTATGAAAAAACATCATTATAGTTATGCCACTTTCCCCTACATAAATATAAAAATATATTAGTACACTCTATTTTTATATTGCATGAATCCCTTATAGATTTTCTAATATATCTATTTCTACCTATTATGATTTCTATAATAAATAAAAATATTCAAATTCTAAAAAAATCAAATAAAAAACCATCGATAAATTAATCATCAATGGTTTTTTATTTATATTGTTCTTTATATTAAGCTTCTTCTCCGCAAAGGAATAATAATTCATTCCATCTTCTATCAACTTCAGCTTGGATTTCAGCAATTTTAGCTTTTCCTTCTTCTGATTTGAATAGGTGTTTGAATCTTCCTTGTGGTTTTAACCATTCTTCTATAGCTAATTTTTCTTTTGGTTTGTAGCTTAATTTATATTGTCCATTAACTACTTCATATAAAGGCCACCAGCAAGTATCAACAGCTAATTTAACTAAATCAAGTTCAGTAGCTGTATCACATCTCCATCCTCTTGGACAAGGAGTTAATACGTTCATGAACGTAGCGCCTTTAAATTCATTTATAGCTCTATCTGCTTTATTGTATAAATCCATCATGTATTTAGTTCCAGGCATTACAGGAACAGTTTGAGCTACATATGGTAAGTGATGTCCTACCATTATTTTAGTTAAGTCTTTTCTGTATTGTTCTTTTCCTAAAGATTGTGATCCTTGAGGAGTTGTAGTTGTATCAGCTCCAGCAGGACTTGCAGATGATCTTTGGATACCAGTGTTCATGTATGCTCCGTTGTCGTAACAAACATAAAGCATGTCATGTCCTCTTTCCATAGCTCCTGATAGAGATTGGAATCCGATATCATAAGTACCACCGTCTCCACCAAATGTTATGAATTTATAGTTATCTGCAACTTTACCTCTTGCTTTTAATGCTTTGTATGCAGCTTCTGCACCACTACCTGTAGCAGATGCACATTCAAAAGCTGTATGAATGTAAGAATCTTTCCATGCACTATATGGATAAACTCCAAATGAAACTTCAAGACATCCTGTAGCATTAGATACTACAGCTTGATCTCCTTCTTTTATAGCTTTCATAATCCATTTTACTACCATTGGAGCACCACAACCAGCACACATTCTATGTCCACCAGTTATTCTCTCTTCAACACTAGTTAATTCCTTTAATGTTGCCATTTACAGCACCTCCTATTCTCTTACTTCTAAGTAATTGTATCTTTCATATTCGCCAGTTTTAGCAGCGTTTTGTAAAGCATCATATACTTTTTCTATACTGCTAACTTTAACGTCTCTTCCACCTAATCCGTAGATGAAGCTCATTATTACTTTGTTATCTACTCTTCCGTATAAAGAACTTACAACGTCAGTAAATAATGGTCCACCATTTCCTGACATTCCTTCAGCCTTATCCATTATAGCGATAGCTTTAACATTTTTAAGAGCTTCAGCTATTTCTTCACCTGGGAATGGTCTGAATAATCTTATTTTAAGAACTCCAGCTTTAACGCCTTGTTCTCTTAAGTTATCAACGCATCTCTTAGCTGTTCCAGCTGATGATCCTATAATAATTATAGCATATTCAGCATCTTCTAATTTATATTCTTCGAATAATCCGTATTTTCTTCCTGTTAATGCTTCGAAGTCTTTAGCTACTTCTAAGTATGCTTTCTTAGCATTGCTTAAACCTTCCATTTGTTGTCTTTTCATTTCAATATAGAAGTTTTGAAGAGCTAATGCACCTATTAATTTGTTTTCTTTTCCAAGAAGACCGTCTCCGCTTCTCTTGTTTTCTCCAACAAATCCTTGAACATCTTCGTTTTTCATCATGTATAAGTTTTCTACAGCGTGAGATGTAATGAATCCATCATAACAAACCATAGCTGGAGTCATAACTTCTGGACGTTCAGTTACTATTACACTTTGAATGAAGTTATCATATGCTTCTTGAACGTTTTCAGCATAAACTTGGATAAATCCACAGTCTCTTGAACCCATTGAGTCTGAGTGATCATTATGTATGTTAATTGGAGCTGATAACGCTCTGTTAACTACAGCAATAACCATTGGTAATCTATCACCTGCAGCGATATATAACATTTCGTGCATAAGAGCTAATCCATTTGCAGAAGTTGCAGTGAAAACTCTTGCTCCTGCTCCAGACGCTCCAATACAAGCACTTATAGCACTATGTTCTGATTCTACTGGTACAAATTCACTTGTACATAATCCGTTTGCTTTAAATGATGAAAAATATTGTGGTACCTCTGTTGATGGTGTTATAGGGAATGCAGCCATTACATCTGGATTGATTTGCATCATAGCAGTAGCAACAGCTTCATTACCACTTAAACTTTTTCTTATTTGTTCAGCTTTAGCCATTTTACTTCCTCCTTTCCTATTCTTCTATTACGAAGTCTAATGCACCAAATTTACATTGAGCTGTACAAACTCCGCAACCTTTACAAAAATCATAATCTATTCCTACCATTTTGCCATCTTTTACTTCGATTGACATGTCAGGACATACAGCCCAACAGAACATGCAGTGTTTACATTTATCTTCATGCCAAACTGGTTTCATTGATCTCCAGTCACCAGTTTTGAAATCTGCAGCATTACCTGCATCAAGAACTTCACCACCGATTGGTAGTTCATGCCATTTAGTTTCTGGACTTACATTCATTCTTTTACTCAATTCCTTTCACCTCCTGAAGAGATCTCTTAAGAGCTTCCATGTTCTTTGGAATAACATGTGGTTTGTTAGCAAATTTGTGGCTGAATGAATTTTCCATATCTGTTATGAATTGGTCTACTTCTAAAACTCCACTTACTTTAACTACTGCTGCAAGCATTGGAGTATTAGGGAAGTTTGCACCTAATATTTCTTCTGAAATACCTTTTGCATCTATTGTGTAAACTTTTCCTTCATATCCATTTAATTCAGGTCTTATTTCTTCTGGAGTCTTTTTAGTGTTGATTATTATAGCCCCGTCTTTTTTTACACCTGCTGTACAAGGTACAGATTTTAATAAAGTTTCATCAACAACAACAACAAAGTCTGGTTCATATATGTTGCTGTGTACTCTTAATTCAAAATCAGCTATTCTATTATAAGCAGTTATTGGAGCACCCATTCTTTCTGGACCATATTCTGGGAAACCTTGAATATGCATTCCAGTATTAAAAGCAACTTCAGCAAGTAGTAGTGATGCAGTCTTAGCACCTTGTCCACCACGACCATGCCAACGAATTTCAACTAATTTTTTATCCATTGATTTTTCCTCCCTTCATCTTCGTAACAAAATTTAGCTTAATTAATATATATAAACAAATATTTATATACTATTGTATAACAGTTATGTGAAAACGTTTAATGTTATATAATAATATTCTGTTATTTTAGTACAACAGAACATTATTATATTCCATTTTCAGCGTCTTTCAACTATAACAGCTATACAAATAAATTGTAACAGATTAACAATAACACTGTCAAGATAAAACACAATTTTACATAAAATACTTCTCATGTCGAAATCTATTAATTTATAATAATAATTTAAAGATAATTAAGAATATTACTCCTGGTACTCCAAAAAATCCAGCAATTAATGCTGTCCATGCATTTATTCCTATGCTAAAGCCTAAATAACTACCTAAAAAATTAAATACTAATAATAAAACTGCTCCTAAAACTCCATTTATTAAAAGCTTAAACAAAATTTTTAATGGCCACGCTAAAAGCTTTGCCATTAAAAATAGTAAGATTATAGCTCCTATAAAATAGGCAATATACTCCATACTATCCCTCCATTTATATTCATATTTTATAATATATTCTATTAATAAAACTACTATTTATATGCAAATAAAAGCTCCTGCTTCGTATCTTTAATCTTGATACAAATCAGAAGCTTTTATTCATTTTATATAATTAAAGTTCTACTCTTCCTTCTATAGCTTTAGATAGAGTTACTTCATCAGCATACTCTAAATCGCCTCCAACAGGTACTCCATGAGCAATCCTAGTTACCTTAACACCAAGAGGTTTTAATATTTTTGATATATACATAGCTGTAGCTTCACCCTCTACATTAGGGTTAGTTGCAACTATTACTTCTTTAACATCTCCATTTATTCTTCGCACTAACTCTTTTAGCTTTATATCTTCAGGTCCTTTACCAGACATAGGTGATATTACTCCATGTAATACGTGATAAACACCATTATATTCTCTTATCTTTTCTACGGACATAATATCCTTTGGTTGTTCAACTACACATATAGTACTTTGATCTCTACTTGGATTAGAACATATTGCACAAGGGTTACTATCAGTAAAATTACCGCATACTGAACAATATCGTATTGTACCTCTCGCCTTAATTAAAGCTTCTGCAAATTCATTAACCTCTTCACTTGGCAAATTTAGTACATGTAAAGTAAGTCTTTGAGCTGTCTTATATCCAATTCCTGGCAATTTCGCAAACTCTTCTATCAATTTTTCTATAGCTACAGGATAAAAGTCCAAATCTGTCACCTCAATAATTAAAACATTCCAGGTAAGTTAAGTCCACCTGTAAGTTTTTTCATTTCACTCGCAGTTTCTACATCTGCTGTTTGTAAAGCTTGGTTGCATGCACTTAGAATTAAATCTTGAAGCATTTCAACATCATCTGGATCTACTGCTTCAGGATCTATTTCTATATCAACAATTTGTTTTTTACCATTAACTGTAACCTTAACAACTCCACCACCAGCTGTTGATGTAAATTCTTTTTCTTCTAATTCAGCTTGCATTTTTTCCATTTGTTGTTGCATTTTTTGTGCTTGTTTCATTAAATTATTCATATTCATTCCGCCCATTCCTGGGAATCCACCTTTTGCCATAATTTTACCTCCTAATTGTAATTTACTATTTTATTATTTGGTTTCCTATTTCTTAGTCTTTTAATATTTTACCATCTACAATTTTATTCATCAATTATTTCTACTAATTCTTCTCCAAAAGTCTCTTTAAGAATTTCTTCACGAGACTTTGAAACCTCTTGTTTTTTATCTACAGTATATTTTATTCTAATTTTCTCTTTTAGTGCCTCAGAAAAAATATCTTCTATTATTTTTCTGTTTTCATCTTTTTGAAGTCTTTTTATATTAAATGCATATTGATCATCATATTTGATTTCTACTACTCCATCTTTACAAGATTCTATATTCCCGGTAACTAAAGATGCATATAACACCATAAGTCTTCTTCCTTTTAATATCTCTAAAATATCCTTCCAAGACTTTTTCACATCTTCAACTACCAACTTTGAATCTGTATTTAACTCTATAGCACTCTCAGTATGTATTTTATTATCAGGAGTTTTAGTAATTTGACTCTTTATAACCTTTGCTGATTGTTTATAGTTTTGATTATTGGTATTTTGATTTTTTATTTCTATCTTACCTTCTTTAATCATATTCTCAAGCTTATTAAGTCTAGCTAATATTATTTCTTTAGATGTATCATATTCTATTTTACACATTTTTATTACAGCAAGCTCTAAATATATCCTTCCTTGCTTACTCCACTTAGACTGTTCTTCCGCCTCTTGAAGTATTCTTATACATCTCATTATTTCTTCGATTCTTATCTTGCTACCTTGACTTTTTATAAATTCTATATTTTCTTCTGACATATCCAAGACTTCTTCTGGATTTTGGCTAACCTTTACCATCATAAGATTTCTCATATGATGTATCATATCTTTTATAAATAAATTTATATCCTTACCACCATAAACTATATTATCAATTATTTTTATCGCTTCTTCTACATTCTTATCTATAATTTTATCTGTAAGCTTTAATAAATTTTCATTTGTAACAAGCCCCAGCATATTTATAACCTGCTCATATTCCACATTCCCATTACCCATGGATATTGCTTGATCTAATATACTTAAAGCATCTCTCATAGCTCCATCTGACATTCTTGCAATAAGCTCTAGACTTTTATTATCAGATAGATTTCCTTGCTCCTTAGTTATTTTAACTAATCTTTCAAAAATATCGTCACTTTTTATTCTTTTAAAGTCAAATCTTTGACATCTTGATAAAATAGTTATAGGTAACTTTTGTGGATCTGTAGTTGCTAAAATGAAAATTACTTTTTCAGGGGGTTCCTCTAAAGTTTTTAAAAAGGCATTAACAGCCCCTTGAGTAAGCATGTGTGCCTCGTCCATTATATAAACTTTATGTTTTCCTTCTCTTGGTGGATATTTAACTTCATCTATAAGTTCTCTAATATCATCTACTTTATTATGAGATGCAGCATCCATCTCTGATACATCTATAGCAAGCCCTGCATTTATCTTTTTACACATTTCACATTCATTACACGGCTCTCCATCTTGAAGATTAAGACAATTCACTGCTTTCGAAAAAATCTTTGCTGTAGATGTTTTCCCTGTTCCTCTTGTTCCGCATAAAAGGTAAGCATGAGCTATTCTGTTATTTTTTATTTGATTTTTTAGAGTTATAGTAACATGTCCTTGCCCTACCACCTCGTCAAAAATTTTAGGTCTCCATTCTCTATATAAAGCAGTATATGCCAATTAAAACACCTCTTATCTTTTCCCCAATTTCCACTCTGAATTTTAATCTTCTATATTTATTAATTATTAATTGTGTAATAATTATTATACCATAATTATGAATGTTTTTTTATATACAAAAAAGACGCTATAAAAGCGTCTTATTACTGACATTATAAAATCGTGCACCCCATGTCGACAGTAAGATATGAGCGTTACCTATACAGTTAACTCAAATCAGGTTTACCCACGGCACACGAAAGGTCTCACTTACCGCTGCTTCCTTCCGGATCTGACGGGGTTCATGAGTTTCCGTTGCGTGGGGCCCAATTATCAACGCCACTTATATAGGCCAGACCTCACATCTTAAAGCCTCGACGGGGAATTCAACCCTGCTATAGCGGATTGCAGGTGCAGGACACCGCTAACTTCCCGTCTAGCACGACTCTTGGCGGAGAAAGAGGGATTCGAACCCTCGGTAGAGTTTCCCCTACACACGCGTTCCAGGCGTGCTCCTTCAACCACTCAGACATCTCTCCATAACTCATTATTTAATTTCAATCAGCATAGACTATTATACTATCTATTTATATATATTTCAATAGTTATAAAGATATTTATTGCTAGAATTGATTAACTACTATTATAGTATGTTCTATATAATTAATAATAAATCAATTTATCTAAAATTTTCATAAAAAGTATATTATTTAAGTAAATTAGAAAGCGTACTATCTCTCCACTTAATTATTGTATCTACAGTATTATTATATTGCAGATCTTGTTCATTACTATAGTCTGTAATTTTTTTATCTTCTTCTAATATTAAGTTAAGCCAAATTGTATCTGTCATTATACCTTCTTCGCTAAGCTTATTGAATTTCTCATCATAATCTTTTTTTACTTTTTCTTTAAAGGCTGTCTTATTATTATCTCTTTCAGTTCTAGCAACTTTCAGTTTTTCATTGTATTTTTTCCATATATTATCATAAGTGCTTTTTAAATTTGCCTGGCTTATAATTTTATCAGTAAGCCTAGCATCACTTTTATTATTTAAATTTTTTTCTTTTTCTGCCTTACTCTTTTTTGCTTTAAATATTTTTTCTGCTTTATTTTTCTCTGGAGAATTAGATGTTAAATTATTTTGTGGTACTATTGTATTTCTTTCAACTTCAGCATCATATTCATCTTCAATTTTTTTCTTCTCATTTTCATATTCATCATCTATTAAACTCTTCTTTGCTCCTGCTTCTATAGTTAAATTAGCAGTATAGTCTACAAATGCATTGCTTACTTTATCATCATATACTTTTTTTTGGGCAGTATCATTTTTACTTATTTCACTATCAATTGCAGCTAAATACTTTTTACTTTTAGTATCCCTATCATTTTCAAGAGACTTTCTCTTGTTCATAAATTTATTTTCAATCTGTTTTTTCTTTTCTGCAAAATCATCAACTATACTTACCTTTTGTCCATCTTTTTTTGTCTGTTCTTCAGTAGACTTAGCTGATGTTTCAGAATTATTCTTTTTAAATGGATTCTTAATACTACACGCACTAAGCGTTAAATTACTAACTAGCAAAATTGCTAATATACTAAACCTTCTTTTCAACTTTTTCAACCCCTAACTGTCCTTAAATCCCTTTTTGCACATTCATTTTCCATTATATATAATAATTTATTAATATAAAAGCTACTCTTACTTATAATTATCGTTACAATAATCTAAAAATGTATATCTTTTTAAGATATGTTAAGGTTTAATACAATTTAATCCATGTATTTCTAATGATGTTTAGGGGATCTCCCTATTATTTTCTAATAAAAAAGTTCACGCTTTTAGCATGAACTTTTTTATTAAAAATGCTCCCCGTTCTCATAATATCTATGTTTTTCAAATACGGTAAACATAATATCTACACCTTCATATCCTTGACTTTGAACATATTTAGTTATTACTTTAGCAACCTCATCCTGTATTTCTTGCCCTCTATCAAACCAAGCAACTTCTATAAATGGATATCCTTCTACTTTTTCACCATCCATAATAAAAATTGAATTCATATGTTCAATTGTAAGATAATCTCTAGGACATCCTATTATTTTTTCTAGTTCATCAATTAATTCTTTGCTTATTTTGCAAACATTTTCAACCTTCATTCCTCTAACTTTTATTTGCGGCATTATATTCAACTCCTTTTAATTAATTTTATCTATTTTTTGTAATAGATTCAATTATAATTTCAACAGTCACTTTTAATATGATATTTTATTTAAGAGTTTTCTATGAAAGTCTTGCACACATCCAAGTTGCTTCTGCAACTACTTTGTCGTTACAAAAGGCAGTTCCAGATTGCTTTATCGCCTTATTTGATATTTTAAGATTCTTGATTACCATTTTAACTGTTTGTCCGAATTCAACATTACTAAAAAATTGAACATTTTGTATAACCGCAAATCCATACAATGCATCTCCACCTATGCCTAATTTCTTTATACCTGCACCTCCACATTGCCCCATTGACTCAACAAGTATCACATTAGATACTATTTTTTGTTTTGAAAAACCCTCTTGAAAAAAGCTAAAAGAATCATCAAAAGTTTTAATACCTACAATTTCATCTTTTTCTGCAGAAAGAATCTCATCAACAAACAGAAATGGAAATCTATGAGGAATTAATGATTCAATTTCATTCATAAAGTAACATCTCCCCTCTTAAAAAATAAAAAACACTAAAAAAGTTTCAACTCAAATCAAGCTGAAACCCTTTATTATGGCGGAGAAAGAGGGATTCAAACCCTCGGAACGACATACACCGTTCACTTGATTTCGAGTCAAGCACCTTAAATCACTCGGACATTTCTCCATAATACCTTAAACCTACAATATTATTATATCATAATTTATAGTTTTTACATGTTTTAACTATTTATTCCTTCTTCTTTTGAAAAAATCTATAATAATATCACTGCATCTTTCATCATACATCCAGTTAACTTCTATAAAACTGTTCAATGCCTCATTCTGTACTACATTAATATTAGAACCACAGGAACCAGCTACAGGATCAAAAGTACCTATATAAAGTTTTCTTATACGTGACTGAAGAATAGCACCCGCACACATAGGGCATGGTTCCAAAGTTACATACATCTCACACTCATTCAATCTCCAATTATTTAAAATTTCTGATGCTTTTTTTATAGCAATTACTTCTGCATGGGCTGTTGAGTCCTTTAATGTTTCTCTTAAATTATGAGCACTAGCTATGATTTTTCCTTCTCTAACTATTACTGCACCTACAGGTACTTCATTAAGGTATTCAGCTGTTTTTGCCTCTTCTAATGCCTTTTTCATAAATATTTTATTCATTTTCATTACCTCTTACTTTATAATTTTCATCGTCTTATGGCATAATAATAACCTTTATAATATCAATATATTACAAAGGCATACTTTTATACTATATTATTATTTTTCATTCCATATTCTAAAATAGATTTTAACTCTTTAATATAACTTTGCTCTTTTTGTAGTATTTCTGATAAAATTCTATATGTTTTAGTTTCTACATCTGACTCTTTTTTTACTAACCTACCCTGAATATCTATTATCAAAGCACCATTCTTATTTTCAAAATCAAATGCTAAATTTAAAATTTCTTTGATATCTTTAGGCTTTACTTCAAAAATATCAACTCTGTTTTTATATTCATCGATTAAAAATGAAATTTTATCATATATTACAAAATCAATTTCTTCAGTATTTTCTCCAATTTTGTTCCTTAACTCTTCATAATATTTAATATGCTTTTCTTGCACTTGTGCAAGTGCAGTTGCTACTAACTTAATTGCTTGTTCTTCTATATCCATATACGAAATATTTATATAAATTCCTTTTACTTTTTGTTTAATCATAATAAGTTTATCGATTACATCTAATACATTATATCCCATTTTAATATTCCTTTCTGTATTATTAACTTATATCATATCTATATTTGCATTTTATATGCACTTATTTTATATCGATTAAATTACTATAAACTTCATCTCTACTCATTAATATTAGTATAACTTCTTATTAAAAAATTATATTGTTTGCTTATAATTTTTTATATACTAAAATCCTCATAACTTTAATTTCTATAATTTCTTAACAAAATCAAAACTTATAATATTGAATTATAAGCTCGTCTAATTCTTGACTTAACCTTACTATATCATCTTCTTTAAATAAATTTTCAGTTTTTGTAATTAGTGAATTTAACACTCCTCTTTTTTGTTCAATATTCCTTTGTAAAAAAAACACTTCATTTGACATCATAATTTTCACACCCTTCAGACGAACTACTCCTATACTGTACTATATTATAATATATTATATTTTGTTTGTAAATATTGTAAATTAATATAAAATAAGTATATTTGTATAACAATCTCCACCACAAAAATACTCATCCAAGAATTTCTCTTAGATGAGTATTTTTAATATTTAATGTATGGTGCACCCGAGAGGAATCGAACCCCCGGCCTTCCCCTTAGGAGGGGGACGCTCTATCCTACTGAGCTACGAGTGCATATTAACTTTTACTCTAATATTTTATTGCAGTTTTTTAATAATGTCAACCTCTACATTATATATTTGGTTATTTTTATAAAATTTTTATTAATTTTACAAAAGTTCACTCATGAAATATAAATAAAAGAGTATACTATATCTATAATATAATTTTGAAAGCTGTTTAAAATTAGGGGGTATAATATTATGGTAGATGAAATAAAAAATATCATTTTAGCTGGTATAGGATCAGCTGCCTATACTTATGAAAAAGCTACAAAATTAGTCGATGATATGGTTGCTAAAGGAAAACTAACTATTGATGAAGGTAAAGAATTATCTCAAGAATTAAAAAGAACTCTAAAGGATAAAACAAAAGAAACTGCTGACAAAGTAAAACCTCTAACTAAAGAAGAAATGAAAGAACTTTTATCTGAAATGAACTTTGCAACCAAAACTGAAATCCAAGAAATAAAAGAAAGACTTGCTAAACTAGAACAAAGCGCTGAATAACTTTAGAAGCCCTAACAAAAGTTTAGGGCTTTTATCTTAATACTGAAGTGAGGTATAGTATGTCTAAAAACTCAGTACAAAGATTTAGAGAAATAGTAAAAACACTTGCCTATTACGGCTTTGGATATATTGTAGATAGCAAGATTAAAAATGATAATAAAGCACCAGTAAATTTAAGAAAAGCTTTTGAGGAATTAGGTCCTACTTTCGTAAAAATCGGTCAAATATTAAGTACAAGACCAGATATACTTCCTCCAGAATATATAGACGAATTATCAAAATTACAAGATAACGTTCAAAGTGAATCTTTCTATAATATAAACAAGGTTTTTTATAGTGAGTTTAAGAAACCTCTTAATGAAGTTTTTAAAAGCTTTGATAAACTACCTCTTGCATCTGCATCAATGGCTCAAGTACATAAAGCAATTTTGAAAAATGGTAAAGAAGTAATAGTTAAAATTCAAAGACCTGAAATTGAAGAAAAAATGGCTCTTGATATATCTATATTACATAAAATCTCAAAGCTAACTAAGGCTGGATTTATAGATGCCCTTATTGATCCTAAGGAAGCTTTAGAAGAACTTAAAATAGCTACAGAACTAGAACTAGATTTTAAAAATGAGGCAAAAAATATTGATAAATTCAGACTTTTAAATGAAGATATTGTTCCTGTATATGCCCCATACATTGTACATAGTTTATCTACTAAAAAGATTATAACTATGGAAAAAATAAATGGTTTTAAAATAGATAATATGAAAAAATTGATTGATGAAGGTTATGAACCATATGATGTGGGTAAAAAGTTAGCTTTATCTTTTTTTAAGCAAGTATTTGAAGATGGCTTTTTTCACGGAGACCCCCATCCTGGAAATCTACTAATACAAGATAGTAAAATATGTTATATAGATTTTGGTATAGTAGGTAATCTTTCTAATTCTTTTAAAGATGCCTTAAATGATATGCTGCTTGCTATAGCATATAGAGATATAAACAAGCTTATTTCTGTAATTATGGCTATTGGCATAAAAAAAGGATATGTAAATAGAAATAAGCTTTTTGAAGACATTGATTACTTAATGGATAGTTATCTTTCAACATCATTAAATAATATCCGAGTATCTGTTATGCTTCAAGACATATTTGATACAGCTAAGCATAATAATATTAGACTACCAAAGGATTTTACTTTATTAATGCGTGGTATGGTAATTATAGAAGGTGTGCTAACAAAACTAGCTCCAGACCTTCAAATATTAGATATAATTATACCTTATGTTAAATCTAATAATAAATTTTCTATCTTTGATACTATAGATATGGATGATGCCTTAATTAGACTTATTTTATTTGCAAAAGACTCCACTCGACTGCCAACTAAAATAATAGAATTAAGTGACAGTATAATGCAAGGTAGAGCTAAAATTCAACTAGAGCATAAAGATTTAAGTAAAAATGTAAACCAACTAAATAGAATAGCTAATAGAATGATACTTGCTCTTGTAATATCCTCAATGATAATTAGCTCATCTTTGATTTTAAATACAAATATAGGTCCTAAATATCAAGATATATCTATAATAGGACTTATAGGCTATGGAATTGCAGCTGTTATGGGATTTTGGCTTCTAATATCCTTGATTCGTTCAGGAAAAATATAAAAAATGAGATGTATTTATTACATCTCATTTTGCATTTACCATTCCTTTTAACAAATAATCAGTTAAATTATGTATTATCTCATCAAAATTAACAGTCTCATTTTTATCTTCATTTATAAGTTGATAAACTATAGTAGAACATAAAGCTCCAAAATAAGTATATGCCATAAGAGAAGGATTTCCTTTTTCAAGAACTTCTTTTTCAATTCCAACCTTTAAATAACCTTCTAATAGTAGAATGTAATCTTGAACAACTTTACGAAGTTCTAATTGTCTTAACTCCGTTCCCCAAAGCTGACTCATTATAACTTTAAAAAAATCTCTATTTTCACATACTAAATCTATCTGAACCTTACATAAAGTTTTTAATCTTAATATACAATCTTGCTCTCTATCAACAGCTTCTTGAATATTTTCTTTTATTTCATTCATACCTTCTCTAACTATATATTTAAAAATTTCTTCTTTGCTTTTAAAGTGATAATATAATGTTCCTTTAGCCACTCCTGCTTTCAATGCAATATCATCCATAGTAGCTCCATTATATCCATTAGTAGAAAAAACCTTTATAGCAGCTGTAAATATTGTATTTTTTGTTTTATTCATATATATCACTCCACGATTTTAATATTGCTTTCCAACAGCTAGTACAATTTTCTTATATCTCATTATACTTTGAATTACAGTTTTTCTCAATTATTCTATTTTCATTCCAAAAGAACAAGAAAAAACATTTGTTTTTATCTTCATATTAAAATAAAATATACTTAATAAAATCTAATTTATGTGAGGTTGTAATATGATTAAATACTTTAATAGAGAAGCAAATAGCTATGAAATTGAAAAAGTAGCAGGAGATAAATATTTAAAATGGACATATTCTTCTCCAATAGGTATGAAGCTTTTAGAGCTTTTGATAAAGAAAAAATTCTTTTCCAAATATTATGGATGGTATTGTGATACAGGATTCAGTAAAGGAAAAATCCAAAAATTCATAGATAATTTTGATATAGATGAAAAAGAATTTAAAAAATTAAAATCTAACTATAAATGCTTTAATGATTTTTTTACAAGAGAGCTTGTAACAGAAGCTAGACCTATAAACTATGATAAAAGCGTACTTATCTCTCCTGGAGATGGAAGAGTTCTAGCATATGAAAATATAGATATTAATAAATTAATACAAGTAAAAGGCTTCACATATAAGCTAACAGATTTACTACAAAACTTAGAATTAGCTGAAAAATATTCAAAAGGTTCTTGTATTATTTTAAGGCTTTGTCCAACAGATTATCATAGATTTCATTTTATAGATAATGGTATCTGTGATGAAACTATAAAAATAAATGGAAGTTATTACTCTGTAAATCCTATAGCTTTAGAAAAAATTCCTAAATTATTCTGTGAGAATAAACGAGAATACAGTATTTTTCACTCTGAGAACTTTGGTGATGTGATATTTGTAGATGTTGGAGCCACTTGTGTAGGTTCAATAATACAAACTTATGCACCTTGTAAAAAAGTTAAAAAAGGCGACGAAAAAGGGTATTTTAAATTTGGTGGTTCAACAACAATTTTATTTTTCGAGAAGGATAAAATTAAAATAGATAGCGATATAATAGAGCAAACCAATACAGGTTTTGAAACAAAAGTATGCATGGGTGAAAAAATTGGTCTTAGATTATAATTCTAAGACCAATCCTACTCTAGCTTTAATTACTTCTCCACTAAATTGTTCTTTAGCTTCTTTAACCAATTCATTGAGATCCCCATATTGAGGTAAATGAGTTAATACTAATTTTTTTACATTTGAATTTACGGCAATTTTTCCAACTTCCCCAGCTGATAGGTGTCCTTTTAGCTGTCCTGTTTGCCTATTGAATAGACTACATTCACACAAAAATATGTCTGCATTTTGTGATATTTCAAGAACACGCTCACACCATTCAGTATCTGCACTATATGCAAATACTCTTCCCTTTTCTTCTAATCTCATACCTAAACAAGGTGCACCATGATTCATCCATTGGAATGCAATATTTAAATCTCCAAAACTAAGTTTAGCATCTGGATCTATTGGGTGTGCAATACAAAAATTTTTATATGTTAAATTATTGAATTTTTTATCTAAATTATGTGCATATATCTCTAAGGGCTTTTTTCTCATCCCTAATTTATATGCAGCTGCTGTCTGATATTGTAAACAATATATATCTGAAATATGATCTGCGTGATAATGTGATAAAATCACAGCATCTATCATATTTAAATCTATATAATTAGAGAGCTGTGAAAGTACTGCTGAGCCACAATCTATTAGTAGATTTTTATCACCACTTTGAACTAAATAACCAGATGTAGCTTCATTTTTTCCTGGAAATGAACCTCTATAACCTATTACTGTTATTTTCATATATTCACCTTCTTATTTATTATATGTAGCATTAAATATATTAATATTATTCTCTATTTTAATAATGTATATAACAATAAAACCCTGTAATCATTAAGATTACAGGGTTTTTTCTGGTGCGTCGGAGAAGATTCGAACTCCCGACCAACTGGTTCGTAGCCAGCTACTCTATCCAACTGAGCTACCGACGCATATTATAATTTCAATAAATCTATATTAACATAGGAATTATAAAAAATCAATAGTAAACCATTACTGCAGGTTAGGCCAACTCGCTATAACTCCTATGTAACCAGGATTAGACATCTCTTAGACATCATTAAAAAACACTCAATATACATTGAGTGTTATGGCGGAGAAAGAGGGATTTGAACCCTCGCGCCGGTTACCCGACCTACGCCCTTAGCAGGGGCGCCTCTTCGGCCACTTGAGTATTTCTCCATATGTCCTACTTTTAAAATAATAATTTTAAATGGCGGAGAGATAGGGATTCGAACCCTAGGTACGCTCTCACGTACGCCGGTTTTCAAGACCGGTGCCTTAAACCAACTCGACCATCTCTCCATAAGTTACTTTAACATTCTATCATGTTAACTTAAATCTGTCAACATTTTTTTAAAATTATTTAATTTTAAATGGCGGAGAGATAGGGATTCGAACCCTAGGTGCGCTCTCACGCACGCCGGTTTTCAAGACCGGTGCCTTAAACCAACTCGACCATCTCTCCATAAATTACTTTAACATTCTATCATGTTAATTAAAATTTGTCAACATTTTTTAAATTATTAATTTTAAATGGCGGAGAGATAGGGATTCGAACCCTAGGTGCGCTCTCACGCACGCCGGTTTTCAAGACCGGTGCCTTAAACCAACTCGACCATCTCTCCATGTTGTGACGATAATTATTATATCAATTTATCGTCACAATGTCCACTTTTTTTTCTATATTTTTTCTGTATTTTTTATGTTAAATTTTCAAATTTTTTCTTCCTATAATTCAGGTTGAAAAATACCTTTTCTAGGCACTATTTTATTTCTGTTTTTCCTGCCATGTATGGTCTTAAAGCTTCTGGAATTGTTACTGTTCCATCTTCATTTTGGAAGTTTTCAAGTATGGCTGCTACAGTTCTTCCTATTGCTACCCCTGAACCATTTAATGTGTGAATAAATTCTGGTTTAGCTTTTGCATTCTCTTTATATCTTATATTAGCACGTCTTGCTTGGAAATCTTCAAAATTACTACAGCTTGATATTTCAACATATCTATTGTAACTTGGCATCCAAACTTCTATATCATATTTAAGTGCTGCTGTGAATCCTAAATCACCTTTACAAATTCTAACTACTCTATATGGAAGACCTAACCCCTTTAATACTTCTTCTGCATCATTAGTTAACTTTTCAAGCTCTTCATAAGATTGTTCTGGTTTAGCAAATTTAACAAGCTCTACTTTGTTAAATTGGTGTTGACGTACAAGTCCTCTAGTATCTCTTCCTGCTGAACCAGCTTCTGCTCTAAAACATGCACTATATGCAGCATGTTTTACTGGAAGCTCATCTCCACTGAATATTTCATTTTTATAAAGATTAGTTACAGGAACTTCTGCTGTTGGTATTAAGAAATATCCATTATTTTCTACTTTGAATGCATCTTCTTCAAATTTAGGTAATTGACCTGTTCCTATCATACTATCTCTATTTACCATATATGGTGGAAGTATTTCTGTATAACCATGGTCAATTGTATGCTTATCTAAGAAATAATTTATAACAGCTCTTTCAAGTCTTGCTCCCAATCCTCTATATACAGTAAATCTTGAACCTGTAATCTTTCCAGCTCTTTCAAAATCAAGTATATTTAAGTCTACTCCTACATCCCAGTGTGCTTTTGCTTCAAACTCAAAGTTTCTTGGTTCTCCCCATTTTCTTATTTCAACATTATCTTCATCAGTTTCTCCATCTGGAACTGCTGGATTTGGAATATTAGGTATTCTTAATAATATATATTTAATTTTTTCATCTACTTCACTAAGTTCTGAATCATGCTCTTTTATCTGATCAGAAAGCTTCTTCATTTCAGCCATTACACCACTTACATCTTTTCCTTCTTTTTTAAGCTTTCCTATTTGACTTGATTCACTATTTCTTTTACTTTTTAATTGTTCAACTTCAACTAATATTTCTCTTCTTCTTTCATCAAGAGCTATAATCTCATCTATTGATTTTGAGTCGAAATCTTCTCCTCTACCTTTCATTAATTCTTTAATTTCTTCTGGATTATTTCTAATTCTTTTTAAATCTAACATATGTATTTCCTCCTTATTTCTATAAAAATTAATTTTATTTTGAATTTTTTTCAATAAAAAAAAGCCTTATCTCCCCTATTAAAATAGGGACGAAAAGACTCCGCGTTGCCACCCTAGTTGACTTATATTACTATAAATCCACTTGTAAATTTAACGACTTTTGCCGTATTGCTCATCACAATCCCTCGGAGATGGATTCACAAAATAACTGGTATCGATTTTCACCAACCATCGACTCTCTTAAACCAACCATTAAGTTACTTTTCTCTTCAAAGGTTTAAATATCAATTTTTAATTAATTATAATTATAATATTAGAAATTGTCAATAAATTATTTTATCTAAAATATATTTTTGGCACAAATTATATCTACTCCTGTATTTAATATATTCCTACATATTACATCTCCTATTTTTATTGGAGCCCCTATATGTATTCTACTTAAAGCTTTAGAACATTCGATAAGTAAACTTTTATCAATCGGTTTATTGCTTTTTACAGGAACTACCTTCTGTTCTGACCCCTTTATTCTTACAATAGTCGTGAAAATTTCTTTAGAATTTTTCATAACACCGGCCCCCATCTAAACTCTAATTTACATATCATCAAATTCTTTTATTCTATTTAATAGAATTTTTGAATTCTTAGAATCCTTAACTATATCAGTTAAATTTTTATTAGTTTCCCTTGCTAAAATAGATACTATCTTATTCATACAATGTGCACCTCTGCAACTTCCAGAACCTGCCCCAGTTCTTCTTCTTATTCCTTCAACAGTACGTGCCCCTAAAGGTCTTCTTATTGCATCTACTATTTCTCCTTCTGTTACCATACTACATGTACAGACTATTTTGCCATATCTTTTATCTAAACTAATAATCTTTTGTCTTTCTTCATTTGATAACTCACTAAATTTATATATTTCTCTTCTCTTGTCATTAAAGTCACTTTTTAATTTACAGTTCAAATTACTTACTACAGTTTCACAAATTATTTTTCCGATTGAAGGTGTCATAGTAACTTCAGCATAATTTTTACCAGTAACTTTTATATATCCCTTATGCACTAAACTATCATCTATTACTATAGTGTCATCATAAAAAGGCTCTTCATAAAAAGAATTAATATCCTGAGGTCTTAATCCATCAATTAAAGAATTTATTTTTTTATAACCCTCTTCATAGTTTAGATTTTCTTTAGTCTTTATAGCAGCTATATAATTTCCTTGAACAGTAGGACACATGTATATACTTTCATCCTTATTATAACTAAAAACCATATTTGAAAAATGCCCTTTAAAGCTCTTCTCTATTATAAAATACTTAATCTCCCCTACTCTTTCACATATATTTTCTTTAAATCCATCAATATTATAATCCTCAGGAGTAGTATTTATAACCATTCTGCATGTAAATTTATTTTTATTAGTTTCAACCTTATATCCCCTATTAATCTTCTTTATGTCTTCTACTTTTTCTTCAAGCTTGAAAGCTACTCCATTATCAAAAGCTATTTCTCCATATGCTATACCTACTTCATATGGACAAATTACTCCTGTGTTTTGAGAATATAGAACTTTATTTACTTTAACATTCAAATTAGGCTCTAATTCATAAGCATATTTTCCATCTAATAGAGCTATATTAGAAATCCCTCTTTTAATTGCCCTATTATACATATCTTCTAGTATTTTTTCTTCTTCTTCATTTTTAGCTATTAATAAAGATGCTTGCTTTTTACATGGAATATTAAATTTTGAAGATAAATTATTTATTATTTCATTTCCCATAACTTCTAGCTTTGACATAATATTATTATCACACTGTACTCCATCATATATTATAGCTGAATTAACTAAAGCAACATCATCTACTATATCATAATCCTTCTCTATAAGAGCAATATTCAAGCTGTACTTTGATAGTTCATAAGCTACAGCACAACCTATTAATCCCCCGCCTAATATAAGAACGTCATAATCCATAATATTCCTCCTATGTAACTTATACTACCTTATAAATCACTTAACTTTAATAATTATTGGTAATTAATTATTAAGTTTTTCCTCATATTATATTATAAGCTTTTTTTGTATAAATGCACAAATATATTCAGATTTTTATAAAAATAAGGTATTTAGATTAAATCTAAATACCTTATTTATTTATTAAATTTTCTCTTTTCATATAATAATAATAATTCTTTTATCTTTTTCCTATTTATAGGTTTATTTAAAATAATGTCAATATTTTCCTTAGTTTCTTCACTTAACTCTCCAGTCCATCCTGTCATAAGGCAAAAATAAACATCATTATTTATTTTTTTTACTCTCTCTGATATTTCTACACCATTTACATTTGGCATAGAAAAATCTGATATTATAATATTATATTCTCTTTTCTTTAATTCTTCTTCTATTTCATCAATGCTATCTAGATAGATTTTCTTAACTTTACACTTAGCTACAGACTTAATCATCTCTGCAACTACATTTCTAATATTTTCATTATCATCTATCACCAAAACATTTCCTGAAAAATGAATATATTCTTCTTCATTAATATAATTTCTATAATTAATATTTTCGTCATTTTTACAAATAGGCAGGTTTATTTTGAAGGATGTTCCAACATGCTCCTTACTTTCAATTTCCATAACGCCTTTAAAATATTGTATTATTTTATATGAAATACTAAGTCCAAGTCCAGATCCTCTTTCTCCCTTAGTGGTGAAAAATGGTTCAAATATATTTTTTTGTATTTCCTTGTTCATACCAATACCATTATCTCTTATCTCTATGACCACATAATCTTCAACATCCCTATTTAATATTTCTATCTTTCCTCCTTGTGGCATCGCATCAATTGCATTAGTTATTATATTTATAAAAACTTCTCTAAGCTCTGTAGAATATCCTTTAACTTTAGCCTGTGATTCTAATTTTGTACTTACATTTATTTTCACTCCATTTACTATACTTTGTGTTAACCATTTATTTTGAGTTAACTCAACTGCATCCATAATTGCTTCATTTACATGGAATATCTCTACTTCATCTGTATGATTATAACTCTTTGTTAATTTTTTTACTTTATTAGTTATATTGCTACCATCATATGCACACATTTCTATAATATTTAATTGTTTTAATATAGTTTTATCATGACTATATTTATCCCTTAATAGTTGAACCGCACCTATTACAGGCGTTAATATATTATTTATATCATGAGCAATACCAGATGCCAGTTCCCCTACAGCTCTAAACTTCTCATTTTCAATAAGTTTATTTTTAAGTTCTGCATATGATTGAAGAATATATGTAGCTTTTTCAACTTCATCACTTCCATTAAAAACAAGCTCTTTACCTCTATCGCAAACTACTAGATTATCAAATTCTTTACAAAAACTATTTAAAATATTTATATCACATTTTATATTATTTATGTATACAATATTTCTTATATCTTTATCCTGACAATATTCTTGAACTTTTTTTATATAATAATCTAAATCTTGTAATAAATATATTTTCTCTATAATGTTCTTTAGATACCATAAAATTCTATATTTTCCTTTTATATCTGACAAATCTTTTAACATAGATAAAAAATATTCATAATTAATATTATTAGAATCATATATCTTTATTAATATATTGTCTGAATTTATGTTTTTAACTAAATTTCCAAATATATTTTCTAATTCTTTGTAGTATATAGTATCAGTCAAAATCACAATTTTTTCTTCTTCATCTAAGCCTTCTAAAATATATTTTCTAATAATTTCTGGAAATTTTTTAACACTAAGCTTTTCAGTATTTATGCATATACAGCTTTTGTTTTCCATAAATTTTATCACCTCTATAAATCCTGTACAATAAAATATTCGACATATTTCTATTATTCCCTTTGTTTTTTAGAAAATATTGTATAAAAGATAATAAAAAACAAAGGAAGATATCTTCCTTTGTTTTTTATTAATTTTTTATTATTTTAAACTATTTAATCTTTTTCCTAGGCTTTGTATATATTCTCCATATTTAGCCCAATCACCATTTTTTTGTGCTTCTAAAGCTTTATTATATAATTCTTTAGCTTCTTTTATAAGAACACTACTTTCACTTACAGTACTATCGTCTTCAATAATATCTACAGTATCTTTTTTATCCTCATAATTAAATAACTGCTTAAGTGCCTCTTCAATATTTTGAGCTAAGACCATTTTATCGCCATAAGAAACTACTACTCTCTTCATTTCAGGTATACTTCTCTCTCCTTGAGCTCTTAAATACAGTGGTTCAATATACAATAATGAATTATCTATTGGAATAATCATAGTATCTCCAAATTGTACTTGTGAACCTTCCTTATTCCAAAGAGACAACTCCTTAGATATTGTAGTATCTTGATTTATTTTCTGTTTGAATAATATCGGACTGTTTACTGTTCCTGTACCTGTCGGGAATTTATATAAAGCTAATTTACCATAATTGTCTTTATCCATTCTAGCACCAAATAAAGCTATCATATTTTCTCTTTGATACTGGTTAAAGTATTGAATTAGAACCATTTCTTCATTCGCTTCACCAGGTAATTTCATAATAACATATGCTGCTTCATTTAAGGTATCTTGTCCTTCAACTTTCTTTTGATTTCTAGCTATATCCCATATATTTGTGCTTCCAAAGAAAGAATCTGCATTGTTAACGTGATATTTCTCCATAACTTTACACTGAGTAATAAAGTAGTCTTCTGGATATCTAAAATGTTCCTTAAATCCTTCTGGTACCTCCTTAATATCTTTAAAAAGTTTAGGGAAAATCTTAGAATAACTATTAATAACAGGCTCACTTTTATCAATTATATAAAAATCTGTAGTACCATCAACAGCATCTACTATTACCTTTACTGAATTTCTTATATAATTAACACCATTTATAGGTTCTGAAAAAGGATATCTATCCGATGCTGTGTATGCATCTATTATCCAATATAATCTGCCATTATTAACTACTACATATGGATCACTATCATATATTAAAAATGGTGCTATTTTTTTAACTCTTTCTAGTACATTTCTGTGTATTAAAATTTTACTCTCATTAGTTATATCTCTTGATAACAAGAAATTCATGTCTCTTTTATTTATAGAGAGTAATATTCTATTTAAAAGATTCATTTTTATTCCCGCTTTACCATCGTAATTACTACCAGCATTCTCTCCAGTTTCTTTTGCATAATCCAATTCTTTTAAATTAGTATTTACAACAGCATACTCGTTTGTTTTTTCTCCAAAATAAATTCTTGGATTATCAATTTTTATACCAGAAGTATTTTTAATAGGCATGTCTTTTATTATAAAATCTGGCTTACCTTCACTTGTAACAGAGTTAACCTTACTCATTACTACTCCATATCCATGAGTATAAATTAAATGCTTACTTTGCCATGTATTAGCTTTATCCTTAAGCTTCTGATAATCCACTTCTCTTGGTGATATAAATACTTGAGTGTACTTACCATTAATACTATATCTGTCTATATCCATATCATTAAATTCATAGTAATTTTTCTTACTTTCAACTTGATTATAAAATTCTAAAGCTGGAGCAACAGAATTTATTTTGATATTATCAACAGTAGCTCTATTTTCTTGTATAGATTGTTTGGTTAAGTTATTTTTTAATGGATATGATTTTTGCTCAATACCATCAATATCAAAAGCTTGTTTTGTATACTTAATATTATTCTCTATAAAAGGAGTTTCCAATCTTTTTTCATTTGATTTTACAACGAAATTCTGCCATAATCCTGAAACTATCCCTTCTGAAACTATTAATACAGCAATTAATACTACAGATATTATTATTGGCTTAACTTTAGATTTCAAAACACTTACAAATACTACAACAGCAGAAATTAAGGCAACAACTACTATTATTTTATAGAATCTAAGTGTAACATACGTATCTGTATAACTAGCTCCAAAAACAACTCCTCTTGGAGAATAAACTAAGTTCCAGGCTTTAATTGAATATCCAAGAGATATACAAAGTAAAACTAGTGCTCCAACAACAGCTAACTGTTTTCCTGCAAACTTAGTAATCCCACTTTTAAAATCAGTAATTTTAGAAAATCTCTTATCTCCTTGTCTACCTAAAGTAAGTCTATCTTTTGCATTCATAGCAAAATACATAAAGACTGTTATTACTACTAAAAATATCAAAAGCGATATAACAGCCTCATAAATTGATTGAATTAACGGCAACTTAAATATAAAAAATGATATATCTTTATTGAAAATAGGATCTTTAACATTAAATGTAGTTGCATTAGTAAATTGTAATATTCTATACCAATAAGTTGATGCAAAAGAAAAAGATATAAACAATGATATTAACGTATCTAATACTATTAATGTTTTTCGCTCTCTTTTTTCTTTTAATGAATCTACCTCTACTACCGTCTTCCACCTAATAATACTTTTTTTAATGCTCTTATAATAAAACCATATAGCAGCAAAACAAATTATGAAAATCGGTATCATTAATTTTAAAGTAGCAGTTATTTTTGTAAAGTATATGGATAAATAACCAACTTCACTAAACCACTTAACATTTATTATAAAATTAACAATTTGATTTAAAAATACTGCTACCAAAACTAAAATAAAAATTGCAGTTCCAATGAAACTTCTTTTTTTCATCACTTCACCTCTTATCCATTCTTAGTATTTTCCCTAAAGTGGAATACTTTGTATCTATAGCTCCTACAGGACATAATTCCTGGCAGCAAAAACATCTTATACATCTACTCATATCCCATTTAGGTATTAATTTATTATTTTTATTTATCATTGTTATCACTTTTGGGGTTTCTGGACAAACTTCTCTGCATCTTGAACAACTAATACATTTATCTACTATTAAACTTGGATTTGGAGCTATCATTCCTCTTAAAAAATTAGTAACAGCTGGACTTATGAAATAAAAATTTCCACCTTTTCTACAAAGCTTAAAATCATCTGCTTTCATATTTTCTATAGACTCTCCTAACACTTCTATTTCTTCTGGAAGAACAGCACCCCACTTATTATCATAAGCTTCCTTTAAAACAGGAGTATCTAATGGATTATCATATCCAATAAGTCTTGCAGCAACGGAATCTACTGCTGTAACACTTTTGCCCATCACAATTGTATTCATTTTTTTAGAACTGCCATTTTTAGGACCATTACCTTCCATTGCAATAATACCATCTAATATAGCAAAATCTGTGTGTACTAAAGTATTTAAATCTAATAACATCTTACAAAAATTATTAGCATTGGGCATTCTAGTATGCCAAGTAGCCTTTTGTGTTCCTGGTATACATCCAAATTGATTTTTTACTGCTGCCGTAAAATAAGCCATAGCATGAGTTTTAAGCTTAGGTAAAGTTATAACTACATCTGCTTCATATGCTGCCTTTGCTACATTCCATGACTTACAAAGAATAGAATCATCAAGCTTTACATGAATACCTTCCTTAAATCCATCAAATTTCACTCCATATTTTCTCGCAACTTCCATAAGTCCTGATTTTTCTGCAGCCTTTGTTGAGTCTCCAAAGCCAGGGGAATCCCCAAAAATTATATTATTAGAGTAATCCTTTATTATCCTAATTACAGCTTCAAATACTCTATAATTTGTAATTACAGGGGATTCTTTTCCCTCTATACTCAGCATATTAGGTTTTAAAAGTACTTTACTACCTTTTGGTATTAAATCTCTTAAAAAAGCATCCCCTCCCAATAATTTAAAGCCTTGCCTAATTGTTTTTTCTATAAGTTCTACATCATAGTCAGTACATTTTAAAAGAGCAACTTGTTCTTTTATATCCATACATTTATCCATCCTTTAATTATCTTTTATGAAAATTTCATTTGACTTATAGTTTTTATTATTTCATACTTAAACTTAATACTCTTCAATAAGGTATCCTTTGTCTTTTAACTCTTTTATTATTTTATTCATATTTTCTTCTTCATCCACTTCTATAGTATGCAAATGTATACCCCTTGTAAGTGCTAAAAGTGGTTTGGCATTATATTCCTTTACTTTCTTTACAAAACTTTGAATATCATATAAGGTCTTTATCATAAGCATTGCTTTAATTTCACCATATAAGGGATGTTCAACAATTACATCTTTTACTATTCCTCCATACTTAACAATACACTCTAATTCATCTCCTATATCTTCTCTATTATGAGATAAAGGTAAAATTTTACATATATTCTTTTCTTCTACTTTAGGCATCAAATATCCTTCTGGAGTAGCAATTATATTTAATCCCTGTGCTCTTAATATAGCTATATCTTTAACTATAACTTGCCTCGTTACATGAAGCTTTTCAGCGATATCCTGCCCTTTCTTAGGAGTTTCAGAATTTATTAATAAATTTTCAATATACTGTCTTCTTTCTTTTGCCCCCACTCTATCACCACCTATATATGTATTTTAAAATTATATTAATTATTGCTATCACATTGTTTTAATATATTTAGTTCTTTATCTCCTATTATATCATTATTGTGATGATTTTTTACTAAATACAAAAATCTTTCATCATAGCCATGTTCCTTTAAAATATGATATCCTTTTTCTCCATGATTATAATAACTATCAACTAGTTTTAAATTTTCATACTTTCTAATTTTATCTTTAAATACTTTATCCAATATAACAATAATTGATTTTTCAAATAAATTTAATCCATTGATTATTTTTCCAACATCATGTAATAAAGCTGCTTTAATTAAGTTATCATTACATATATTATTTTTAAAGCAAATTTCTTTTACATCTTGTGCAGTTTTTATAGAATGTTTTTGATCATAAACAACTAATTTATAAAATAATAGTAATTCATTTTTATTAAGGTATTGTTTTAAAAATTCTCTATCTTGAAGATTTATTTCAGAAGTTATAGCCCAATAAAATTGTTTTATTCTATATAGAGCCATTTTATATTAATCATTCCTTTCTTTTGATTCTCAAATAATATTATACTATATATATTATTTCAAATTATCAAAAAATAAAAAAACAGCCTTTTATAAGACTGTTTTCATGGTGGAGATAAAGAGATTCGAACTCTTGACCCCCTGCGTGCAAGGCAGGTGCTCTCCCAACTGAGCTATACCCCCATATGGTGGACCTTCAGGGACTCGAACCCCGGACCTACCGGTTATGAGCCGGTTGCTCTAACCAGCTGAGCTAAAGATCCATTTTTACCCGGCGACGACCTACTCTTCCACACCGTCTCCAGTGCAGTACCATCGGCGCTTTGAAGCTTAACCTTCGTGTTCGGTATGGGAACGGGTGTTACCTTCAAGCCATAATCACCGGATACAATTTGCTGGTTGATAATTTGTTGTTGACAATTTCAAAAGAATGTTTGAATTATTCTTTCAAAATTGCACAGTGAATTTAATTATTGATCAAGCCCTCGACCTATTAGTATTGGTCAGCTGAATGCATTACTGCACTTACACCTCCAACCTATCAACCTGGTAGTCTTCCAGGGGTCTTACTAGC